>NZ_JACIEU010000004.1 GCF_014197035.1 Sphingobium scionense
CGGGGTTTGTGCAGCACCGTGGCGCTGTCGCAACCAGAAGCCGCCAGGGCGAGGTCCAGCGTGTCGGTGACGTCCTCGGCTCGCATGTTGGTGCACAGCTTCCAGGCGATGATGTAGCGCGAGAAGTCGTCGAGCACGGTCGACAGATACATCCAGCCCCACCCGATGATCTTGAAGTAGGTGAAGTCGGTCTGCCACATCTCGTTCGGCCGCGTGGTTTTCGTGTGGAACTGATCGGCAGCCTTGATCACGACATAGGCCGGGCTGGTGATCAGGTCGCGGGCCTTCAACAGGCGGTAAACCGTGGATTCCGACACGAAGTAGCGCTGCCCATCGGTGAAGCGCACGGCCAGTTCCCGGGGGCTCAGCTCAGACTGTTCCAGCGCCAGCTCGATGATCTGGTCGTGGATGCCCGCCGGGATGCGGTTCCACACCCGGCTCGGCGCCGATGGCCGATCTTCCAACGCCTCCGGCCCGCCTTCGAGGTAGCGATCATACCAGCGGTAGAATGTCCGACGAGGGATGCCGAGTTGGTCCAGCGTGCGCTTGGCCGACAGGTGCGACTGCTCGACGGTTCTGATGATCTCGAGCTTCTCGGATGCGGGATATCTCATTCGTCGTTGCCCCCATCCGCGACCATGCTTTTTTTGAGCAGACGGTTTTCCAGTGTCAGATCGGCCACGCATTCCTTCAGGGCCCGGGCTTCGCGGCGCAGGTCCTGGACCTCTCCGGTGGTCGCGGCACGGGCGGTGTCGCCGGCCAGGCGGCGCTTGCCAGCTTCCATGAACTCCTTCGACCAGGTGTAATACAGGCTCTGGGCAATGCCTTCCTTGCGGCATAGCTCGGCGATGCTGTCTTCCCCGCGCAGGCCATCCAGCACGATGCGGATCTTGTCCTCGGCCGAAAAGTGGCGCCGGGTCTGTCGGCGGATGTCCTTCACTACCCGCTCTGCTGGGGCCTTGGCGGGCGATTTTACATTGGAGGATCTGGGCTTCATCTTCGTTCCTTCGTCACTACGACGAAGCCCAGATCCTCCTTAAATCACAACCTCAAATCTGTGCCATTGGTGCTGACGGCGGACAGTTGATCGCGCGCAAACATAGGAAAACGCGCCCCGCGTATTCCCCGAAGGTCTTTTATTTCGCAGGCCGCCCGACCGAAGCCGAGAGCCTATGTTCAACGCGCCACTTGCGACCTTTTCCTCACGATCAAGATCGGAAAAGGCCGGCGCACGCTATGATTTTAGTTGGCGCATGTCCACAGGCGAGTTCATTCCGTGCGCCTCAGCCTGCCCTTGGCTGGCCCCGCGAGGGACTACGTAACCTTACAGATGTTCCAGCAGCAGGCGACGTGAGAGCTTGAATGCACAAAGGAGCCTCAGCGTTGACCACCCCCCTTCTAGACATCCGCGATCTGCACGTGGAAGCCGACGGCTCGCCAGTCATTCACGGGGTAAATCTTAGCATCCCGATCGGCGAAACGCATGTGCTGTTCGGCCCGAACGGATCGGGCAAATCATCGCTTCTTGCGACGATCATGGGTCTTGCACCCTATCGCGTCACGAGCGGGGAGATCTGGTTCAAGGGTCAGCGCATCGACGCACTCCCGGTGGACAAACGCGCGCAGATGGGCCTCGGCATGTCGTTCCAGCGGCCGCCGGCCCTGGAAGGCGTCACGGTCGAGGCGTTCACGGCGGCGATCGGATCCTCGGCGCTACTGGAATCGGAGGCTTCGGCGCTCGATTTCAACGGTTTTGCCGAGCGTGATGTCAATGCCGGGTTCTCGGGCGGCGAGATCAAACGATGGGAAATCCTGAAGCTCCTCCTCAAGCGTCCAGATCTGAGCCTTTTCGACGAGCCGGAGAGCGGGGTCGACCTTGAGCATATCGCCGCCGTAGGCAAAGCGATCGACAGGTTGCTGGGAGCGGATACACCGGCCGATCCGCAACGCACCGCGCTGGTCATCACCCACACCGGCTTCATTCTCGATTATATCCATGCCGATGTCGGACATCTGATGGTCGACGGTCGGATCGTCGGATCTGCAGACCCGCGTACCCTGTTCAGCCATATCAAGGCGCACGGCTACTCAATGCCGCCGGTCACCGCAAACGTTTCGCAAACCATCTGAAGGAAGGTATTCCCATGGCCACTCTTCTTGGCGCCGATATCACTCCGGAAGAAAAGCAACAGCTGGCGCCCGTCGGCTACAGCATCGAAGGCGAGCACAGCGCAACCTGCGTGCTGGTGGATCAGGATGTCCGCCATATTGCGGTCAATGACCCGGATGTCGAAATCCTTCCTCTCAAGGACGCGCTGACACGCTACGACTGGGTGCAAGACCTCATGTTCAAGCTCATCAACCCGACCGAGAATGATCATGTCGCCCAGGCCGCTGAAAGCCGCCACGCCCCTGTCGGTCACTTCATCCGCGTCCGCAAGGGCGCCAAAGTACGACTCCCCGTCCAGGTTTTCACGCTGCTCGAGACGCCGCAAGGCCGGCAGTTCCATCACAACATCACCGTCATCGAGGAAGGTGCCGAGGTCGAAATGATCTCGGGATCCGCAGTGCCGCCTTCGGTTCACGCCGGACACCATCTTTCAATCTCCGAGACCTATCTCCGGGAAGGCGCGACTTGCCGCTCCGTATCCATTGAACATTGGGGGCCGGCTATGGAAGTTCATAGTTACGCGCGCACCCATGTCGGAACGAACGCCCGCGTCATTGAAAGCAACATCCAGGTCTCTCCGGTCAAGCATCACTATTCGCAGAGCCGAACTGTCATCGAGGACGGCGGCGTCTCGAACGACCAGTCGGTCATCTTCGCGCCGGCCGGCACCGGGCGCGTCATGGAAAGCGAGATCCATCTCAAGGGCGTCAACGCGCGCTCGGAGAGCATCGCACGCATGGTAACCGGCGGCGGCACCATCACCAATCGCACCACTCTGGTTGGCGAAGGACGAGACACGAAGGGTTTCCTTGGCTGCAACGGACTCAAGCTCAGCGACGAGGGCGAGATTCTGTCGGTGCCGGCGCTCCGAGCCCGCAGTGCCCAGGCGCAGCTCTCGCATGAGGCCTCCATCGGCATGATAGACCAGGCCAAGCTTTCCTACCTGATGGCAAGCGGGATGAGCGAGGACGCGGCCAGGGATCTTATCGTCCAGGGCTTCCTCAATCTCGACGCCCAGCAACTCCCGGAGGCCATCCGCGTCGAGGTCAGTCGAACGATCGCGGCGGCCAACTCTGGAGCACTGTGAACGCACGCCTCAACAGCCGCATAGCCTCGACCGGGCTGGCGAGGCTGATATTTATCGCGCCCTAATGATTGTCGCTTAAAGCCAGCGTTCGGCGAAAACATCATCCGACGAAACGGCTCAAGCCGCCTATCGGCCGGCTGATGGGAAGCCACTCTTTTTTCGCACGATACGACCTCAGCCTCTTTCTCTCACACAAGCCGCGCTCCTCCACGGGCTTGGTTCGGCACGCCGATGCGATAACATATCCAACGCTGACTCGAGGTGCTTATGGATGATCTAGATCTCGGAAAGGCCTTCACTCTAATCGAACCCGGTCCCGTTGTCCTTATCACGACCAATGATGGTCAAAGGAACAACGTGATGACTATCACCTGGACCATGGTGATGGACTTCTCTGCCACCTTCGCCGTCACCACAGGGCCCTGGAACCACAGTTATCGCGCGCTCGTGGAGAGAAGGGAATGCGTTATCGCAATCCCCACCGTCGACATGATTGACACCGCTGTCGCTATTGGCACCTGCTCCGGTAAGAATGTCGACAAGTTCGACCGGTTCGCCCTGACCCCCGTTAATGCCAGACATATCGGGGCACCTCTTATTCTCGAATGCCTCGCCAACATCGAATGCAAGGTCATCGATATTGTCGAGCGCCACAGCATTGTCGTGCTGCAAGGTGTTGCAGCCTATATCGACGAAACCCGTGAGGAGAAGCGGATGATCCATGCCATCGGCGATGGCACATTCGTGGCGGATGGTCGCAGATTCGACCGTAAAGAAATGATGGGATCCAAATTGCCAGCCGGATTCTAGATACGTCATCCTTGGACATTCGGGCTGCTCCGCAAGCGGGATGGGATGCGTTTCAGAGCCGGGACTACGGCGCTGACAGGCATGTTCTCGACCGACATCTCCCATAGTTGGAACGGGCGATGTCACGCCTGCCGCTCGCATTCAGCAATTTTATGCGGACGCGCACTCATCGACTCGCTCGCCATTGCGATGAAGCTCCCGCCCTACTTCGATCACTACCTCAAATCTGCACCATTGGAACTGACGGCGGACACCCAGCGGCCAGATCACAGCGCTGAGCCGCAGGATGAGCAGAATGCTCACGGTGTTAGCGCCTGCGAAGTCGCCGCCTGCGAGAGAGGCCATTACCCTGAAGCGCAGCGTCGATCCCAGCCGCAAGTCCAGGGCGCTCGAACCTGTTACGGCGATCGTGAAACCTATAACGACTGGCGATATGCCGAGCCTACCGCCTAGCGCGCTTCCGCCGCGCGTACCATCTCGACACCTGCCAGCAGTTCGGTCAGGGCTGCGGCGCAGCCAAGGGCAACGACAACCAGCTCACGCAGCCCATCGGTCCACAGCGGTCATGTCCTCCGTTTACCCGGGTCGGGCACCAACAGAACGTCTCCAGGAACCGCATCGATGATCTTGCGGGCAGTGCTGCCGATCAGCGCATTGTAGACCACGCCGCCGCCATGACTACCGACAACCGTTAGATGTCGCTGCGACTTGCGCGAATAATCACGCAACAGCCCCTCGGGAACGCCATGTTCAATGAGCCGTACGACCCGGTTCGCCGCATGCGGGACCATACCGGCCTCCTGAAGAAACTTGTTCGATGCCTCGACCCCATATGTCTCGAATTCCCGTTCGACCTCAGACCGGCCAAGATAGCCGGCGAAAGGCACGTCATAGGCGTGAAACAGGGTGATCGAGGCGGCGGGGAAGAAGCTGATGCAGGTCTCGAGCGCAACGCGGGCAGATGGCGAGAAGTCTGTGGCGACGAGAAGACGGTCATAGGGGCGGAACGGGCGATCACGCACGATCAGCAGCGGGACAGTCGTTTTGCGTGCGAGATGATTGACCGTGCTTCCCAGTATAAGCCGGCCCAGTGTCTCATCACGCGCCACACCAGTAATGATGAGATCGCATTGCGCACGGGCGGCCGCCCTGAATATGATTTCGACAGGGTCGCCTGTCTCGACATGGATGTCGATGTCCAACCCATGTCCTTCGTGTAGCAGGTCCTGATAAAGACGATCGCGAACCGCCCGGACCGGGTCGGCCGGTCTGCGCCAGGAAGGAACATCGTAGGTTGAATGCAAGCTATAGCTTTCGTCGACCTCTTTCTCGACCGCGTGAACCACCAAAAGCTTCGCGTTCCACTGCTGTGCGAGTTGAACGGCGCGGTCCAGGGCCCGGTCGCATCTATGACTGAGATCGGTGGCCAACAAAATGCTGTGGGGCGGATTAGAACCGGTCATGGCGTCTGTCTCCTTGCAACGTGTGAATTATACAGTTTCTTCAGCCAGCCCAGCCTGCGCATGATCGACTTCCCGGCCTCGAGCACGCACAAGCTGCAAGCCCGGTGCATCTAGTCCACGACGTTCCGCCCTCCCGCTATAAGGGAAACCCCGATTGCTGGTTCGGCAGCCACATATAAGCACAAGAGCGGATATACCCTCTTGACCTTGGACCATGGTCCAACCTGCTCAAGAGGCCCCCATGAAGTCGGCGCTCAGCTGGACGCCGTATCCTGATCCTTTGTCTGGAGAGCTATGGGGGACAAGCGCGTCATACACCTCGTCGATGATGAGGAGGCTATTCGCAAATCGGCAGGATTCATGCTGCGTATGTCGGGCTTTGCGGTGCACAGCTACGCATCGGGAACCGACTTCCTCGAAATGGTGGACGAGGCGGTAACCGGCTGTGTGATCCTCGACCTGCATATGCCGGATATTGACGGTCTCCAGGTGCAGAAGGCGCTTGCGAAGCGAAAAATCGTGATGCCTGTGGTCATCCTCACCGCGAGCGGCGACATTGCTCGGGCGGTGCAGGCAATGAGAGCCGGCGCCGTGGATTTTCTGGCGAAGCCCATAGAGAAGGCCGTGCTCATGGCAGCGATTGACCGGGCCTTTGCCCAGCTTGAAAACACAGCTGCGCGTGCTGCCGAACAGGCCGTAGCGTTGTCCAAGATCGCAGCACTGACCAGGCGCGAACAGACAGTGCTGGAAGGACTTGCCGATGGCTCCCCCAACAAGATCATCGCCTATAAGCTGGGAGTCTCGTCGCGAACGGTGGAAATCCTCCGCGCCGGCTTGATGCTCAAGCTCGGGGCCAGAACTCTGTCCGATGTCCTACGCATCGCCTTCGCCGCCGAACTTGGCAATCGCCAAAAGCGCCTACCAATTAAGGAGTAACGCGGAAGGTCTGCCAACGACCGGAGATCCGCGGGCGGTCTCGATGACATCTTACAACAGGCTGCTTCCCGTGCCTCGACCGACGATCGTGTCACCGATCATCCTACGAACCGGCCACGCACAGCGGTGGCAGCGCTCAGCGAAGATCCTAGATGCCTGGACAATGGTCACAGCAATTGCCGGTTGAGGCGCAGCGCGTTGGTGATCACGCTCACCGAAGACAGCGCCATCGCAGCCGCCGCGATCATCGGCGAGAGGAGCACGCCGAACAGCGGGTAGAGCGCACCCGCCGCGACCGGCACGCCTGCCGCATTGTAGATAAAGGCGAACACCAGGTTCTGCCGGATGTTGGACATGGTCGCCTGGCTCAGCCGCCTGGCACGGACGATGCCGGTGAGATCGCCTTTCAGCAACGTGATGCCCGCGCTCTCGATAGCGACGTCGGTGCCCGACCCCATGGCGATGCCGACATCGGCGGCGGCCAGGGCCGGCGCATCGTTGACGCCGTCGCCGGCCATGGCAACCACCCGGCCTTCACGCTTGAGCCTGGCGATTACGGCGCTCTTCTGGTCCGGCAGGACCTCGGCCTCGACCTTATCGATCCCGAGCCGCCTCGCGACCGCCTCGGCGGTCGTGCGGTTGTCGCCCGTCAGCATGACGACCCGAATGCCCTCGGCCTTGAGCGCGGTCAGGGCCTCGGGCGTCGTCTGCTTGACAGGGTCGGCGATCGCGAACGCGCCGCCGACCTTGCCGTCGATGCCAATGAAAATCGCGGTGGCACCGTCGCGCCGAAGCGTGTCGGCCTGTTCAGCCAGCGTATCAGTCGCAATTCCCTCGCCGCCAAGGAAGCGGGCGTTGCCGAGGACGATCCGACGGCCATCGACGGTACCAAGCGCGCCGCGTCCGCTCGGGGAATCAAAATCCCCGACCTCGCTTGTCGAGAGCCCGCGCGCCTTTGCGGCCTCGACGATCGCGAGGGCCAATGGATGCTCCGATACCCGCTCAACAGACGCGGCAAGTCGCAACAGCTCGGCCTCGTCGAACCCTGCTGCCGGTACGATCTGCGTAACCGCCGGTCGTCCTTCCGTGAGCGTGCCGGTCTTGTCGACCACAAGCGTGTCGACCTTCTCCATATGCTCAAGCGCCTCGGCATTCTTGATCAGAACTCCGAGCCCCGCGCCCCGGCCGACGCCGACCATGATCGACATCGGCGTCGCCAGGCCGAGCGCGCAGGGACAGGCGATGATGAGCACGGCGACGGCAGCCACCAGCCCGTAGGCGAAGCGCGGTTCTGGCCCCCAGATGCTCCATGCGATGAACGCTGCGACCGCAATGCCGATCACCACCGGCACGAACCAGCCCGCGACCTGATCCGCCATGCGCTGGATCGGCGCGCGTGAGCGTTGTGCCTCGGCAACCATTTGGACGATCCGCGCCAGAACCGTGTCGCGACCGACCTTGTCCGCAACGATCACGAGCGCGCCGGTCTGGTTGAGCGTGCCGCCAATGACGTTGTCCGCTTTCGCCTTGGTGACGGGCATGGACTCGCCGGTCACCATGGATTCATCGAGCGATGAGCGGCCGTCTTCGACGACGCCATCGACGGGCACTTTCTCGCCTGGGCGCACGCGCAGGCGGTCGCCGACTGCCACGAGATCGAGGCTGACTTCCTCCTCGTTGCCGTCGGCGCCGATGCGCCGCGCGGTCCTGGGCGCGAGATTGAGCAATGCCTTGATCGCGCCGGATGTGCGTTCTCGCGCGCGCAATTCGAGCACCTGTCCGAGCAACACGAGCACGGTGATAACCGCCGCCGCCTCGAAATAGACGGCGACCATGCCGTCGGCGTTGCGGAATGCCGGCGGAAAGACCTGCGGGGCGAGCGTCGCGACAACGCTGTAGCCCCAGGCGACGCCAGTCCCCATGGCGATCAGGGTGAACATATTGAGATTGCGCGTCTGGATTGACGCCCAGCCCCGCTCGAAGAAAGGCCAGCCAGCCCAAAGCACGACCGGCGTCGCAAGCGCGAACTGGATCCAGATCGACACAGACATCGGCACGATATGATGGACAGCTGGGAAGATATGGCCGCCCATCTCGAGGATGAATACAGGCAGAGCGAGGATGAGGCCGATCCAGAAGCGCCGGGTCATGTCGACCAGCTCATTGCTGGGGCCGCTGTCGGCGCTCACAGTTGCAGGCTCGAGCGTCATGCCGCAGATCGGACAGGCGCCGGGATGGTCCTGCCGAATTTCCGGGTGCATGGGGCACGTCCAGATCGTCCCTTCGGCGACCCGGACCGATGGCACAGACGACCCGATATATCGCTGCGGATCGGTAAGGAATCTCGTCCGGCAGCCCGCGCTGCAGAAATGGTACGTTCCTCCACCGTGGGCGGCATGATGCACGGTGATTGCCGGATCGACGGCCATGCCACAAACCGGGTCGATGATCGGCCCCGCTTTCTCCGGTTCATGGCCACGGCAGCAACTGCCACCATGCACTTCGGTTTGTGTCTCGTTCATCGCCTCGCCCCTTTGGATGACAGGGGATATGCGGTCTGGCCCCATGTCAGGCGCAATACGTAGTCTCCTCAATCTGGCGTCCGCACACATGATAACGGCGTCCTTTTGATGAGGACTAAGGCAATCCATGGCAAAGACCGAGTATCAGCGAAAAGACGTGCGACGTGAATTCATCCGATCCGATCGTAGTATGACATTGTGCAATGAGCAGGTGAGGCCCTGTCCGAAGGAATATGACCTGCTCACCGTTCTCGCGCGCAGCGCCGGCCAGATCTCACCCACAAGCGACTGCTTGCAGCCGGCTGGGGTCAGGAGACCACCGACAAACAATATCTGCGGATCTATATCGGCCTGCTGCAGCGGAAGATCGAAGAAGATCGTCGGATCCACGCCTCCTGCTGACCGAGCCTGGTGTGGGCTATCGGCCGGTCGCCGCAGGCTGCCTTCCGCTCAACCGCGATCGCTTGTCGCGAGGATGATCCGGCTCACCGGCAGATAGAAGCTATATGCATCGTGACTGATTGCCCCGCTTTGTACGCCTTTGGGAAAATGGCTTGGAACTGTGGAGTCGATGCGCGATGAACGTTGAGGATTGACAGGATGCCGGGTTAGCAGAAACAATGCCGAGGCGGTTCGGCTCGCGAACGGCATGATCGAACGATCCGTGATCAACGCCTTCAACCAGCTTGACGCAGCAACCCACAGCGTTGAAATCCGCAAGCAGCTTCATGCTAAGTTTCTGCAGAGGGCAATTGAGCTGGCCGAGATCCGCTTCCCGGAAAATGGCGCGCTGCGCTGCGCACTCGGGCGGATCGGTGCGTCATTCATCCACGAGGGCAAGTTTTGCGGAGATCGCCCTTCGGACCTGAGGGATGTGCAAGCCGGCGACCCAATCTAGTCTCATGGACTATTGGAACGCAGAAACCATTGTTGAAGGAGCCGTTGGGGCCTTGGAGACCATCTCGATCATTCTTCTGCTGCTGCTCGCAGTCATACTGAGCGGCATCCTGTCCCGGGTGTTGCCGCTGCCTTTCCCCCGCCCCCTCTTCCAGATCGCTCTTGGCGCCGGCATCGGCCTCGCAGCGGACTGGCGGGTTACGCTCGATCCCGAAATCTTCTTCCTCCTGTTCCTTCCGCCGCTGCTGTTTCTCGACGGGTGGCGCATCCCTCGGGAAGAATTGTTCAAGGACGGCAAGACCATCCTCGAGCTGGCCCTCGGCCTCGTCGTGTTCACTGTCCTGGGCATGGGCCTGTTCATAAACTGGATGATCCCATCCATGCCGCTGGCGGTCGCTTTCGCTCTCGCAGCCGTTGTTTCGCCGACTGACCCGATTGCGGTCTCAGCCATCGCCAAGCGCGTGCCGATCCCTAAACGCATGATGCACATCCTCGAGGGCGAGTCCCTGCTCAACGATGCGTCGGGCTTGGTCTGCCTGCGCTTCGCGATCGCGGCCGCGCTGACCGGCGCCTTCTCGATCCAGGATGCCGCCTTCAACTTCCTGTGGGTGGCATTTGGTGGCGTCGCCGTGGGCACGGGCGTCACCTGGGCTATCGCCCGCACAAAGACCTGGATCAGCCGGCACTATGGCGAGGAGGGCGGCTCCCAGATCCTGATCAGCCTTTTGATCCCGTTCGCTTCCTATCTCGTGGCCGAGCATCTCCATTGTTCCGGCATCCTGGCCGCCGTCGCGGCGGGTCTGACCATGGGCTTCGTCGAACGGACGGGTGAGATCGAGGCGACAACCCGCATCCGGCGCAGCACCGTGTGGGACACGATCCAGTTCACGGCGAACGGCATCATCTTCGTTCTTCTTGGCGAGCAGCTTCCGGTTATCCTTGCGAACGCCGCCGAAACCGTGCGCACGACCGGCCATCATGAGCCATGGTGGCTGGCGATCTATGTGGTCGCCATCAACATCGGCCTTGCTGGACTGCGTTTCCTGTGGGTCTGGCTTTCGTTCCGTCTCACCCTGTTCCGCGTCGGCCAATGGAAGCAGAGTCCAAACTGGCGGGTCGTCGCCGCCATGTCGTTCGCCGGTGTGCGCGGCGCGATCACGCTGGCCGGTGTGCTCACGCTGCCTCTGGCTATGGGTGACGGCTCCCCCTTCCCCGCGCGCGACCTTGCGATATTCCTCGCGATGGGCGTGATCATAGTCTCGCTGATCGTTGCCAGCATCGGGCTTCCGTTACTGCTCAACGGCCTGCAGATGCCGGCTGAACCCTCTCATCAGGCCGAGGAGAACGCGGCGCGCGTCGCCGCGGCCGAGGCGGCAATCGCCGCAGTCGAGCGCATCGAGCATGCGCGCGCTGAGGGACGGTCGGATGCAGACCTCTATGTCGCTGCGGCTTCCCGCATCATGGACACCTATCGGCAGCGCATCGAAAGTCGCCGAGGCGATGCTGAGACGATCGCGACCGAGCGGATTCTCGAACAGATCGAACGTGAACTGGGTCTGGCGGCCCTCAAGGCTGAGAGGGCGGAAATTTTCAGGCGAACGCGCCATGGAGAGCTGGGCAGCGAACTTTCACGCAAGCTGATTCGCGAGATTGATCTGCTCGAGGCTCGCTATGGCGGCTAATAGCCCGTCTGACTTGCGATTCCGTATCGGCGGAGGCGCGGTTGGCTTGTCCGTGGCATGAAACGATACTAGAGCCGTTTAACCGACCTCGATCGCCGCGTCGCCGGGCCGACTAATGCAAATTGCAAGGCGCTACAACAGGGTCCTGCGCCCACGCCCGCTACCTATAAGAGCTTGAGGGATCGTCCCTGATACCAAAGCAGTTCCGGGGAGGTGACACCGGACCAAGTATCCGCCGTCCACAAATGGCTGAACGAGCAAGCCGCTGGCAGCCCCCGCCTTCCACTCGGACGTGAGTTGGCGCTGCCATCGCGGGGACTACCGCCACTGATCTTCTCTGGTCTGTGATCGCCGTTCACCGAACGCGATGAGACGCGCAAAGCAGTCGTGGGCTTACTTCATCCGCTCTCATCTGGACCGCCCCCGGATGAGCTCCTCTTTACGTTTGGAAGGAGATTGATTACAGTGAGAATGCCCTCTTGACTCGCTACGATTTCCCGTAACTCTGAGGCGACGCTATTGGGATGCTACTATGTAGCGGCCATAGCCTACCCGCACAAGTAAGCCCTCGTCGCACATTGGGGAGAGATAGCAGCGGGGGATGCCGATGCTGGTGAGATCCTTCGTTCGAATCACACCTCGTTCTCGAGCAAAGGCAACAGCGCGTTCCTTCAAAGATGGCTTCGGGCTGCCTTCCGACCTGACCCGCTCAGCGCGATCACGCTCGCGCTTCCGAATGCCGCCCGTGGGCTCTCTTATAGGCAGAAGCGGCGCATCGGAAGCGAAGATTCCAGCCTCGCCGGACTGCGGGTACGAGGACCTTCTTGCTAAAGCACGAAAACGTGATAGGGTTTTCCTGGCCTCGTCGGACGCGAAAAGCAAAATTGTTTTAGACGTATCCTGAAATGGGAGCCATCACCATCCGGTGATCGCGCAGCATGGCTGCACAGACAAATTCCTATATCTTTCTATCGATCATCAAGCATGATGCATTGATGAACATTCCCATTTCAACGTCCACCAATCTGCTTAATATACCGGACACCTCTACGGACGACGAGCGCTTCGAAGAATTGTTGCAGCGTCCGGGCGTGAGAATCGAACGGATCATTTCGCACGGTCATATCACCCCTGCTGAGCACCCCTATTTCCAGGCATGGGACGAATGGGTCTTGTTGCTCTCAGGAAGCGCAGAATTGGAACTGGACGGTATGGGCCACCATCACCTTCAGGCAGGCGATCATTTGCTGATACCCGCCGGCGTCGCCCACCGCGTTACCTACAGCGATGATCCCACGATCTGGCTAGCCGTCCATATCGGCGACAAGTGAGCTGCATCTTATTCATAAAGCCCAATTTTTTGTAGCGAGGAATTTATTTGCACTGCGCCGACAACAGAGCTTGCCATTTGGGACAAGCCGCTGCATATGCGCGGCCTGCCCGGCGCAAGCGGGGCTGCTCCCCGATAGCTCAGCGGTAGAGCATTCGACTGTTAATCGAATGGCCGTAGGTTCGAATCCTACTCGGGGAGCCACTTTAGTTCGCTGAACTTCCGCCCTGGCGGGGTCGGAAACGGCCAAAATTTCAAGGCATTTTTACCCTGCTCTAAACGGCGTTGCGGATGCGACTAGGGCGAGCTTAATGCAAGGCGGACACCCGCCGGAACAGGTACCTCCATGCGTTCAGCATGGACTGGGAAATTGTCGAAGCATGTCCACGTGAAAGAGGTGTTCGTCGGCCGATCTTGTGTCGAAGAAAAACGCATTCATCGACAATCAGATTGCGGCTTTCCCCCATGTGCTGGCACCTCGTTTCGTCAAGAACGCACCTTAGGTGGAAGGCACGAGAGCGCATATCCTCATACCGACGCCTTGTGCGTGGTTGCTTCGGCACATGCCGTTAAATCGGCCTGTGCAACGACCTCTCCTATTAGGATGAGTGTCGGACGATTTTCAGCAAAGGCCTTCATTACCAGCGGCAATAAATCCAATCTTGTTCGCAGATTCTTCTCCTGCGGCATGGAGGCATCGCATGTGATGAGTGCAGGTGTAGCTCCCGGCAAGCCGGCGAGAATCAAGGCGCGACTGAGTTCGGATGCAGCGTCGCGCCCCATATAGACGGCAAGTGTACATGCCGGGTCGGCGAGCGCCTCCCAGTCGAGATCAATCGCCTTCCCGCCCTGGCTATGCGCCGTTACGAACTGAACGCGGCGTGCGACGCCCCGCAACGAGAGGGACAGTCCAGCCGAAGCTGCTGCGGCGCTAGCCGCCGTAATTCCAGGGCAGATTCCTATGTTGGCGCCGACCCCGCGCAGCGCCGCTATTTCCTCAGCCGTGCGGGCAAACATCGCGGGATCGCCGCCCTTCAGGCGCACGACGCGCTTTCCTGCCTGCGACGCCGCGACCAGCAACTGATCGATCGTCTGCTGGTCCTTCGAATGACGGCCCGATCGCTTGCCGACGCTGATCCGTTCGACATGATCGGGAATGAGATCCAATATGCCCGGCCCCACCAGCGCGTCGTAGAAGATGATGTCCGCCGCGCGGATCAGCCTTTCGGCCTTGCGCGTCAGCAGGTCGGGATCGCCCGGCCCCGCACCGACCAGCCAGACGTCGCCTGGCGCGATGAGGTCATTCGGCTGCATGCAGTGTCTCCTGAGAGGTCTGGGCCAGGATATTGGCGATGGCGGGGCGGCAGGAACCGCAATTGGTCCCGGCCCCCAGCGCCTTGCCGATGGCAGGCACGTCGACCAGCTTCTGGTCGCGGATCGCCGCAACGATCTGGTTGAGGCCGATATCGAAACAGACGCAGATGGTGGCGCCCTTGTCCGGCTGGCTGCCCGGCCCGCGTGCCGCCAGCACGGTTGCGCCGACGTCGTCGGCCGCCAACTGGCCGATCAGCCAGTCGCGCGAGGGCAACAGGCCGGTGCGGGTGACGAACAGCACGCCTGCCAGCCGGCCGTCCTGGATGATGGCGACCCGTCGGCTGCCGCGCACATGATCGATCGCCTCGACCCGCTCGCCCCTGGGCAGGCAGGCTTCCAGCCGGGCGGCATCGCCATTGCCGGCCAGTTCATAGAGTGCACCGCCTGGCACGGCGACCCGCGTTGCCCAGAGGCACGGAAGTTTCACCGGCGCCTGTCCACGCAGGATCAGGAAGCCCTGCCATTGGGTCGAGACCTTCTGGACCGCGGCCGGGGTCGACTTGAAGCCGGGCTGGCCCGAATGCGGATCGACCAGCGGGCGCGGCAGCAGGCCGGTGCGCCCGCCGCTCGATATCTGGTCGGTCCAGTGGATCGGCGTGAAGATTTCGCCCGGCCGCTGCCCGTCGCTGATGCTGACGCGGAAAAGGCTGTTGCCCTGCGCGGTCGACACCCGCGCCAGATCGCGATCGGCCAGGCCCAGCGCATCGGCATCCCGCGGGTGGATGTCGACCAGGGGCTCCTCGCGATGGCGCGCCAGCTTGGGCGCCAGACCCGTGCGGGTCATCGTATGCCATTGATCGCGATAGCGGCCGGTGTTGAGCGTCAACGGCCAGTCGCGTAGCGGCCCCTGCAAATCCATCTGCTTCGTCAGCACCAGCCGCGCCTTACCATCCGGGGTCGAAAAACGCCCATCGGCAAAGGGTGTCCCGCCCCAGCGAAAACTGTCCATCGCGTCATAGGCGTCGTTGCCGATCACCGCCTGCGCGCGCAGGTTGAGCAGCCGCTGCCCGTCATTCTGATAAGCGGTCAGGCGCGCATGTTCGCGCCAGATGTCAGCCGGCCGATCATAGGCGAAGGCGTTTTTCCAGCCCATGCGGCGCGCGACCTGGGTGATGATCCACCAGTCGGGCCGGGCCTCGCCGGGCAGCGCCATGAACGGGCGCTGGCGGCTGATGGTGCGGTCCGAATTGGTGACCGTGCCGTCCTTTTCGCCCCAGCCGGCGGCAGGCAGGCGGACATGGGCATGGGCAGAGCTGTCAGTGTCTGCGATGATGTCCGACACGACGAGGAAGGGAATAGCCTCCAGCGCGTCGCGCACCCGGCCGGCATCGGGCAGCGATACGGCGGGATTGGTCGCCATGATCCACAAGGCCTTGATCCGGCCTTCGTCGATCGCGCGAAACAGGTCGACGGCCTTCAGTCCCGGCTTGGTCGCCATCTGTGGCGCGGCCCAGAATCGGCCGACGCGGGCGACATTTTCCGGCGCGAAATCCATATGCGCCGCCAGCGTCGAGGCGAGGCCGCCGACCTCGCGCCCGCCCATGGCGTTGGGCTGGCCGGTGATGGAAAAGGGCGCCGCGCCCGGCTTGCCGATGCGCCCTGTGGCGAGGTGGACATTGATGATCGCATTGACCTGGTCGGTGCCGCGGATCGACTGGTTGATGCCCTGGCTGAACAGGGTGACGGTGCGCGGAGTCGCCGCGAACAGCTCGAAAAACTGTTTCAGCAGCGCCGGGTCGATGTCGCAGCTCTGGGCCGTCGTCCACAGGTCATGACCGGTGCGGACATGGTCCCAGAAGCCGTCGGGCGCGTTCACATGATCGGCCAGATAGGCCGGATCGATCACGCCCTGTGCATCGCACCAGGCGAGCAGCCCGGTCATCAGCGCCACATCGCTGCCGGGCCGGATCGGCAGATGGATGTCGGCACCCTCACAGGTTTCGGTGCGGCGCGGGTCGATCACGACCAGCTTGGTGCCGCGCGCGGCGCGGGCCGCCTGGATGCGCTGATAGACGATCGGGTGGCACCAGGCAGTGTTGGAGCCGACCAGGACGATGAGGTCGGCCTGTTCCAGATCATCATAGCTGGCCGGCACCACATCCTCGCCGAAGGCGCGATTATGGCCGGCAACCGCGCTCGACATGCACAGGCGGCTGTTGGTGTCGATGTTCGCCGATCCGATGAAGCCCTTCATCAGCTTGTTGGCGACATAATAATCCTCGGTCAGCAACTGGCCCGAGACATAGAAGGCGACGCTGTCCGGGCCATGACGCTCGATCGTCTCGCGAAATTTCCGCGCGACCAGATCCAGCGCCTTGTCCCAGCCGGCGCGGCGCTTGCCGATCATCGGGTGGAGCAGCCGGCCGGTCAGCGCCACCGTCTCGCCCAGATGCGTCCCCTTGGAACAGAGGCGTCCGCCATTGGCCGGATGCGCCTCGTCCCCCTTGATGATCACCGAGCGCGGTCCGGTCGGCGTGGCGGCGATGCCACAGCCGACGCCGCAATAGGCGCAAGTGGTGCGGATCGCCTGCGCCATCAGGCCGCTTTCGCCTCGGTCGGCACGGGAATAACCGCCTCGCGCAGCAGGAAGATGCGTCCCGCCTCCACCTTGAGCGGGATGGTGGGCACGCAGCCTTCGTCGTTGCCCAGCGCCTTGCCGGTCTTGAGCGAGATGTTCCAGTTGTGCAGCGGGCAGGCGACGACCGAGCCATGAACGATGCCTTGGCTCAGCGGCCCCTGCTTGTGCGGACATTTGTTGACCAGCGCGTAGAACTGATTGTCCTGCGTATGGAAGATGGCAATCTCCTCGCCGCCGCGCACCGGCAGGGTGCGGGCATTGCCGGGCGAGATCTGATCGACGGGACCGATGTCCAGCCAGGTGCCGACTTGGGTATTCAGGCTCATGCGATGATCTCCATGGGGCGGACTTCGGCCAGATGCTGGTGCAGTTCGGCGTCCTCGCCAGCGGCGCGACGCGCCCAGGGATCGTCCTGCATGAACTGCTGGGAGAAGAGGAAACGGGCGCGCAGTGCTTCGCGACCGGCATCGTCCGCGACGATGCGGCCCTTCACATAGTCGACGCCAACGCGCTCGATCCATGGCGCGGTGCGCTCCAGATAGCGGGCTTCCTCACGATAGAGCTGGATGAAGGCGGCGCAATAATCCATCGCCTCCTGCTCGGTCGCGACCTTGCAGAGCAGATCGGTGGCGCGGACATGGATGCCGCCATTGCCGCCGACATGCAGTTCGTAACCGCTGTCGACACAGACCACGCCGAAATCCTTGATCGTCGCCTCCGCGCAGTTGCGGGGGCAGCCGGACGCCGCGATCTTGAACTTGTGGGGCATCCACGACCCCCAGGTCATATGCTCGATCTTGACGCCAAGGCCGGTCGAATCCTGGGTGCCGAAGCGACACCATTCGGAACCGACACAGGTCTTCACCGTGCGCAGCGACTTGCCATAGGCATGACCCGACACCATGCCGGCAGCATTGAGATCGGCCCAGACGGCGGGCAGGTCTTCCTTCTTGATGCCGAAAATGTCGAGCCGCTGGCCGCCCGTCACCTTGACCATCGGGGCATCATATTTCTCAACCACGTCGGCGATCGCGCGCAGTTCCCTCGGGTTGGTAAGGCCGCCCCACATGCGCGGCACGACCGAATAGGTGCCGTCCTTCTGGATGTTGGCGTGCATCCGTTCGTTGACGAAGCGGCTGCGCTGGTCGTCCTGATACTCACCCGGCAGCGCGCAGAGCAGATAATAATTGAGCGCAGGGCGGCAGGAGGAACAGCCCTCCGGCGTCGACCAGTTCAATTTCTGCATGACTTCGGGGATCGAGCGCATGTCCTGCGCCACGATTTCGCGACGGACATCGTCATGGGTGAAGCTGGTGCATTTGCACATCGTCTTCGGCCCCGACTGGACATCCTCGCCCAGCGTCAGCGCCAGCAGGGTTTCGACCAGGCCGGTGCAACTGCCGCAGCTGGCCGACGCCTTGCAGGTGGCGCGGACCGCATCCAGGCTGTGCGCACCCTTGGCGATGCAGGACACGACCTGGCCCTTGCTGACGCCGTTGCAGCCGCAAATCTCGGCTTCGTCCGAGAGCGCCGCAACGGCCGCCTTAGGGTCCAGCGCGCCCCCTCCCGAGGCGAAGGCCTGACCGAAGATCAGCATGTCGCGCATGTCGGCGACATTTTCCTCACGCTTCAGCAGGTCGAAATACCAGCCGCCATCGACGGTATCGCCATAGAGCACCGCGCCGATCAGCTTGTCGTCCTTGACGATGACCCGCTTGTAGACCCCGCGAGAGGCGTCGCGCAGGACGATATCCTCGCAGCCCTCACCGCCGGAAAAGTCACCGGCGGAGAAGACGTCCAGGCCCGCGACCTTGAGCTTGGTCGAGGTGACCGATCCCTTATAGCCGCTATGCTGGTCGGTCAGGCCATCGGCGAGGCTGCGACACATGTCCCATAGCGGCGCGACCAGACCATAGACATTGCCGTCATGTTCGACGCATTCGCCGACCGCGAGGACATTGGGGTCGCTGGTGACCATATGGTCGTCGACCTGGATGCCGCGATTGACGGCCAGGCCAGCCTCGCGGGCCAGCGCCGTCGCGGGGCGGATGCCCACCGCCATCACCACCAGGCTGGCCGGGATATCGCGACCGTCCTTCAGCCGCACGCCCTCGACCTTGCCGTCACCATAAATGGCTTCGGTATTGGCGCCGGTCAGGATGGTCTGGCCGCGTCCTTCGAGCGCGGTCTTGAGCAGCCAGCCAGCCGCCTCGTCCAGCTGGCGCTCCATCAGCGTGTCCATCAGGTGAATGACGGTCACCTTCATGCCGCGCAGGGTCAGGCCATGGGCGGCTTCGAGGCCGAGCAGGCCACCGCCGATCACCACCGCGCTGCCGCCATCCGCGGCGGCGGCGAGCATGGTGTCGACATCCTTCATGTCACGGAAGCTGATGACGCCGGGCAGATCCTTGCCGGGCACCGGAATGATGAACGGATCGGAACCGGTCGCGATCAGCAGCTTGTCATAGCCGATGGTGCGGCCCGACTGGCTGGAGACGGTCTTAGCGGCCCGATCGATGGCCCTCACCGGGTCGCCGGCGATCAGCTCGATGCCATTGTCGGCATACCAGGCGGCGTCGTTGATCACGATCTGCTCGAACGTCTTCTCACCCGCCAGCACCGGCGACAGCATGATGCGGTTATAGTTCACATAGGGTTCGGCGCCGAAGATGGTGACGCGATAGCGCCCCGCATCCCGGGCCAGCAATTCCTCGACCGCGCGGCAGCCGGCCATGCCGTTGCCGATAACGACCAGATGCTCCCGTGCTTCCGCCAAGGGCGGCAGGACATTGTCCTCATCCTGCGTGACCGGGTCGATCCCGTCCTGAAAGTCCATCCCCGTTACTCCAGAAAAGAAAAAAGCCGCCATCCAGACCCTCGGGGATTGAAACCCGAGAGTCTGGATGGCGGCTTTGCCATCATCTAGTGCCTTGCCGGTCCTACCCTGAACCGTCTCAGCGATGTGAAGCGGGACATCCTTGTCCCTTGCAGCGCAGCATATGGGGAATCGCCCGAACGCTCAAGCGATTCCTCTCATGGCTTTTCAATCAGATGCTCCAGTCGGCCTGGAGCCATAATTTGTCGGTATCGGTCGCCATCGCCCGCGCATCATAATGGGCATAGCGCACCGACAGGGCGGTCTTGCGCAGCTTCGCAGATGCGATGAGATTCCACTCATTACCATAATGCTGATCGAGCCGGTCGCTCTCGAACCGGTGCCAGGTCGCCGCAAACGCCACGCCCGACAGCGGCCCCACCTGCTTCCAGCCATAGCCGGTGCCGACATAGAGGTCGCGCATGCCGTTGGCGGGCGTGGTCAGGAACTTGTCGGCCCAGCCCTGGAACTTGAAATTCGTACCGAGCGGCGTCTGGAAGCTGGTTAGCGCCGTACCATGACTGGCGCCCAGCACCTCATAGCCGACATTGAGCTTCCAGCCATGCAGGTCGAGCGTGGCGTCGGCCAGCCAGTAATCAGCGGCATAGTCATTGGGATTACGATGATAGTCCGACTGACGGGCATAGCTGAGCTGATAGGCGACCTTGGTCGACTTGGAGAGCGACTGATTGCCCGCCAGGCGCACGCCATAGGTCTGGCTCGACAGGCGATAGGCCTGCACCGCCGCCTCATCCTGATCGACCAGATAGGCAAAGCCGCTGAGCGTGCCCAGCGGCGTGGCATAGGAAAGATTGGCCAGGATATTGTCGCCGCTCACCGCTTGCTGGCGCGCGCCCTTGCCCTGAAAGCCCCAAATGGTGCGCACGCTCCACGCGTAGGAGACGTCCAGTTTCAGCCCCTTGGCCGGAGTCAGTTCGGCACGCACCGCGTCGAAGGTCTGGCCATTGTCGCGAAAGGCGACATTGCCGACGAAGCGCTCGTCATCCAGCACGATCTTCTGCCGCCCGCCGGTCAGGGTCAGCGCCCTGGTCCGATATTGCAGCTGGGCGATATAGAGGGCGACATTCTGCGGATCGGCCACCAGCGGCTTGGTCGCTGCATTGTCGAAACCGTCAAAATAGCGGTCGATCACCGCCAACGTCCCCTGCCCCACCAATGTAGCCGACAGCGCGCCGCTGCTGGCCACCAGGCCGGCGCGGGCGCGGACGGTGAGCGCGTCTGCCTGCTGCGCCAGGCCATCCTGGTCGACATGTTCGTAGCGCAGCCGCGCCTCGGCTACGGGTTTCAGGTCGATCTGCTGGGCACAAGCAGGCCCGGCGACGGCCAATGTGGCCGCCGATGCGAGAAGATATTTCATGGAAGATCGTCCCCCCTCGGACGGAAAGAGCGTGGCGCGGGGCGGCAGTCCTCAAAGAGGCCGCCGCCCTCCTCTCCAACTCAGATGCGGGCGCCGCTGGTCCAGTTGGCGCGCCACTTCACCTTGACCAGCGCCACGCCCAGCAAAGCGAGCACGGCAAGACCGGCGAAGATCAGGAAGCCGGGTGCGAAGCTGCCAGTCAGTTGCTTGGCAAGGCCGAGCGAACTGGCGAGATAGAAGCCACCAATGCCGCCCGCCATGCCGACAAGGCCTGTCATCACGCCGATTTCCGCCTGGAAACGCTGCGGCACCAGTTGGAAGACCGAGCCGTTACCGGTGCCCAGCGCCAGCATGGCGAGGACGAAGAGCGCCAGCGCACTGACCAGCGTCGTCGCCTGCGACACACCCGCCAGCGCCAGCGCCGCCACGACATAAACGATCATCAGCGCCTTCACGCCGCCGATCCGATCCGCCAGCGCGCCGCCCATCGGCCGCACCAGCGACCCGGCAAAGACGCAGCCCGCCGTGCAATAGCCCGCGATGATCGGGGTCAGCCCGAACTGGTCGGTGAAATAGATGGGCAGCGACGCGGCAAGGCCGACGAAACCACCGAAGGTCACGGCATAAAAGGCCATCAGCCACCAGGCGTCCGCCGTCTTGAGCGGCTCGAAATAATCGACGAGCCGCTTGGCCGGCGGCGCATTGGGCGCATCCTTCGCCATGATCATATAGGCGACGAAGACGATGCTCAGCGGGATACAGGCCAGACCCAGCACCGCGTTCCAGCCGAATGCCTTGGCCAGCATCGGCGCGAACAGCGAGGCCAGAACCGTGCCCGAA
Source organism: Sphingobium scionense (assembly GCF_014197035.1). Classification (GTDB taxonomy): domain Bacteria; phylum Pseudomonadota; class Alphaproteobacteria; order Sphingomonadales; family Sphingomonadaceae; genus Sphingobium; species Sphingobium scionense. Next base: position 21,943 of record NZ_JACIEU010000004.1, read on the forward strand.
TTGCCCATGCCGGCAAGGCCCATCGCCTTGCCCTGATGCTCGGGTGGATACCAGCGGCTGGCGAGCGGCAGAGCGATTGCGAAACTGGCACCAGCAAAGCCCAGAATGACGCCCAGCACCAATGTGCCGCCGAAGCTGTTGACGCCCATCAGCCAGGCCGCGAACAGACCGACGATGACAATGATCTGGCTGATCGCGCCTGAGCGTTTCGGACCGATCCGATCGACCAGCAGACCATTGACGACACGCAGCAGCGCACCGGCGAGCGTCGGTGTCGCCACCATCAGCCCCTTTTCTGCCGGCGTCAGCGCCAGCGTCTTGGCGATCATCGGTGCCAGCGGCCCGAGCAGCACCCAGACCATGAAGGCCAGGTCGAAATAGAGAAAGGCGGCGACCAGGGTCGGTGCATGGCCGGCCTTCCAGAAGCTTGTCGCGGCGGCCGCCGATGCGGCGTCCTCGTCGCGATCCCAATATGCAGTAGCCATATGACGTCCCCCAACCAATGGAACTGGAAACGAAAAAAGCCGCAGGCCGGACACGCGCACAAATTGCGTGGTCCAGTCAGCGGCTTTGCTGCGATAGGTGAATGGAACGGCGGTCCCGACCTTGGGAGGGCCTGTTCCTGTGGACGCGCCTCGTCGCGCGGTCGCTTATGTTATCCCGCAGAACGCATCATGTTGCAAGGCACAAAATAGGCCCGGTTTTCAACGCTGCGGCGCAAAATCCCGCAGAAAGTCCTCGATCCGTTCGGGGTCGAAGATTCGGCCATCGAAGAAGCGGTCGGGGCCAAGGGTGAGGTCGCCACGATGGGCACCGACCGGCATCGGCGCGCTGACCGCCCCTTCCAGCTTCATACTGGCGCCCGGCATCGGCAAGCCGCTGTCCGCCAGCGCGCGACGGAAGATGTCAGGCCGGAAGACGGCGGCGGCGCGCGCCGCGGTTTCCGCATCATGGGCGACCATGCCCCAGCGCACCAGTTGCGAGTATATCCACAGCGCTTGGCTGCGCCAAGGGAAGGCAGTGGCTTCGCGTGCGAACAGCATGAAATCGGGATTGGCGACGGGCGCCTCGCCCAAGCGGGCGCTGATCCGTCCCGACAGGGCGCCAAAGATCAGTTCGGCCGGCTGATCGACATAGCGGGGATCGGACAGGAGAACAGCCAGCGCCTCATGATGTGCCGGATCGTCGCACCAGGCGGCCGCCCGCGCCAGCGCGCGCAACAGGCGATCGACCGTTTCCGGGTTCGCCTCCAGCCAGTCCTGCCGGAAGGCCAGAACCTTCTCCACCCCGCGCTGCCAGATACGTTCGCCGATCGCGACCGTTTCCGCCAGCCCGGCCTCGATCGCCGCGCTACCCCAGGGTTCGCCGGCGATGAAGCCGTCAATTTCACCCGCCCGCATCGCCTCGACTGTCAGCGAGGGCGGCAGCACGCGCAGCACGACGTCACGATCGGGATCGATGCCCGCACTCGCCAGCCAGTAGCGCAACATGATCGCATGGCTGGAAAAGCGGTGGACGACGCCGATCACCGGCTTGCGCCGCCACAGGCCGATCGCGGCGGCAAAATCATGCGCCGTGCCCAGCGGGTCGGTGAGCCGCCGGGCGATGTCCGGCTCCAGCGCCTTGGCAAAATCCGGCGCCATTACCAGCATATTGCCATTGACGTTGAGCTTGTAGGGCGCGGCCAAAGCCGCGGGCTGCTGGCTGAGGCCGAGCGTGACCGCCACAGCCAGCGGCGCCAACATCTGCGCGCCCTGCACCTGGCCATAGACCAACCGGTCGCGCAGCGTCGCCCAACTGGTGGTGCGCACCAGGTCGAGGAAGATTCCCTCTTCCTCGGCGAAGCCCCGCTCGCGCGCGACCGCCAGCACGGCCACATCGGTCAGCGGCAGAAAGGCTACCCGCAACACGTCGCTCATATACCCCCTCCCAACAGGTCGCTGGCGGTAATCAGTGCCTGCGCCACCTCCACGATCTTCTTCCCCTGGTTCATCGCGCTCGACCGCAACAGGGCATAGGCGTCCTGCTCGGACAGGCTGCGCTGGTTCATCAGGATCGATTTCGCGCGATCGACGATCTTGCGGTCGGCCAGCGCTGTGCGCGCCTCGTCCAGTTCCGACTGCATCCGGGCAAAGGCGTTGAAGCGGCGCACCGCCAGTTCCAGCACCGGCTTCACCCGCTCCTTGCGCAGACCGTCGACGACATAGGCAGACACGCCGGCATCGATCGCCGCGCCGATCATCGCATCGTCGGACTGATCGACGAACATCGCGATCGGCCGGGCAAGCGCGCGGCTGACCGTCAGCATCTCCTCCAGCGTGTCGCGGCTGGGGCTGCCCAGATCCATCAGCACCACATCGGGCGCCATGCGCTCCAGCCGGGCAACGAAGGCGCCACGCGGCGGGACGATATGGATATCGTCATAGCCCGCTTCGCGCAGGCCCTCCTCCAGGACCGTCGCGCGCAGCCCACTGTCGTCGATAATGACAATTCGCATCGCTGCCCCTTTGCACCATGCCATAGCAGTATTGGGATGAGTTTCGTCAATGCCCAGTTGCGCCAAGCATGGAGGCGGACGCGATCAGATTACGGTTATCGCAGTCATTTTGCGAGATAGATGCTCCGATTTCAGACGGGGGGTGATGACAAGCAAAACAGCACCGCCGGCCAAAAGCCAGCGAGGCTCATTGCGAGCAACAATCTAACCTATTCGCAATAGACGTTGCCGCGATCGATCTCGCGACCCAGCGCGCCGCCGACCCCAGCGCCGAGAATCGTACTCAGCAGGCCGGAGTCGCCGTCACCCAGTGCATTGCCCAGGAGGCCGCCGACGGCGGCGCCCACGATCAGGCCGGTCGAGCCATCATTGCGGCGGCAATAATAACGCCCATTCCCACCGCGATAGACGCGGGTATTCCGGTCGATGCGATAACGATCCCGCGACAAGCCGGGGCGATAATGCTGGTCAGGATAATATTTGCCGCTGTGGGAGGCGGAATGCGCCGGTTTGCCCAGCGAAGGCGGACGCCCCTTATCATGCGAGGGCTTGCCGTGGGATGCACCAGGGCCAGGCCTGCCATTATGACCGGACGGCCTGTTGTCCGGACCATTACCATAAACGCAAGAGTTCTCCAATTTCATTGCAGGATCAAAACAAAAAAAGGCGCTGCCATTGGCTGCGCCCTTCCCTGTTTCTCGCCTTGGCTTGAACCTCAGCTCAGCGCACCATGGCAATGCTTGTATTTCTGGCCCGAACCGCAGGGGCACAGCGCATTGCGGCTGATGTCGAGATTGGCAAACTCGCCCGGCGCGACATTGTCCACCGGCGCGCGCGGAATGGTGGTGGTGATGCCCGCCAGCTGGCTGCCATCAATGTCCGCGCTGTTATCCTCGCCCGAGAAGGGATCGATATGGGTGGTGATGAAGTCCGGCAGCACCGGAAGGTCGAACTGCGGTTGCGGCGCTTCCATGCGGAACTGCACCCGCGCGATCGAACCGGTCACATCCTCGCGGATATTCTCCAGCATGCGCTCGAAAAGGGCGAAGGCTTCCTGCTTATACTCGTTGATCGGAGTCTTTTGCGCATAGGCGCGCAGATGCACGACCTGACGCAGCGCATCGAGGGTCGAGAGATGCTCCTTCCAGTGATGGTCGAGGCTCTGGAGCATGATGCTCTTCTCGATCATGTGCCAGTCAGTAGCGTCGACCTCCTGGGCTTTGTCCGCGATCGAGGCATCGGCAAGGGCCGCCAATCGCTCCTCGATGATTTCTGGATCGACTGCATCTTCGGCCAGCCACGCGTCGAAATCCGGCTCCAGGCCCAGTACTTCGGCAGTGCGGATCTTGAGGCGTTCGATATCCCACTGCTCGGGATAGGTGCCAGGCGGGCAGGATGCGCCGACCAGATCATTGACCGTCTCGTGGCGCATGTCGGTGACGACATCGTCTACCGTGTCGGCGTCCATGATGTCGCTGCGCTGCTCATAAATGACCTTGCGCTGATCGTTCATGACGTCGTCATATTCGACGACCTGCTTGCGGATGTCGTAATTGCGGGCCTCGACCTTGCGCTGCGCGGTCTCGATCGCCTTGCTGAGCCATTTGGACGGGGGGAGTGCCTCGCCATCCTCCAGGTTGGAGCGGATCATCTTGGCGAACATGGTATCCGGGCCGAAGATGCGCATCAGGTCATCGTCGAGGCTGAGGTAGAAGCGCGACAGACCCGGATCGCCCTGACGGCCCGAACGACCACGCAGCTGATTGTCGATACGGCGGCTTTCATGCCGCTCGGTCGCCAGCACGAACAGGCCGCCTGCAGCCAGCACTTCCTGCTTCTCTGCCTCGATCTCGACCTCGATACGGGCGATCGCCGCGTCGCGCTCCGCGCCTTCGGGCACATCGCGCAACTCGTCTTCAACCCGCATTTCCAGGTTGCCGCCCAGCTTGATGTCGGTGCCGCGGCCGGCCATGTTGGTGGCGATCGTCACCGCGCCCTTGCGGCCCGCCTGGGCGACGATATGCGCTTCGCTCTCGTGGAAGCGCGCGTTCAGGACTGCGTGCTTGACGCCTTCCTGATTGAGGAATTCCGACAGCATTTCCGATTTTTCGATCGACACGGTGCCGACCAGCACCGGCTGACCCTTTTCGGCATGCTCCTTGATGGTGCGCGCGATCCCCCGGAACTTGTCTTCCAGATTCTTGTAGAATGTATCTTCCTCGTCAACGCGCTGCACCGGCCGGTTGGTCGGGATGGTGACGACGTTCATCTTGTAGATTTCGTAGAATTCGGTCGCTTCGGTCGATGCGGTGCCGGTCATCCCCGAAATCTTGGGGTACATGCGGAAATAATTCTGGAAGGTGATCGAGGCCAGAGTCTGGTTTTCCGGCTCGATCTGGACGCCTTCCTTGGCTTCCACCGCCTGATGCAGGCCGTCGGACCAGCGGCGACCATCCATCATGCGGCCGGTGAACTCGTCGATGATGACGACCTTGCCGTCCTTGACGATATAGTCGATGTCCCGGCGGAACATCACGACTGCACGCAGCGCCTGGTTGACGTGATGGACGACCTGGGTATTTTCGAAGTCGTAGAGGTTGCTGCCCTGCAGCAGCCCTGCGGTCTCCAGCAGGCGTTCGATCTTCTCAGTGCCGTCTTCCGTCAGCGTGATCGTGCGCTGCTTCTCGTCCTTCTCATAATCATCGCCGACCAGCTGCTTCACGATCGCATCGACCGACACATATAGTTCGGATTTATCGTCGGTGGGACCAGAGATGATCAGCGGCGTGCGGGCTTCGTCGATCAGGATCGAATCGACTTCGTCGACGATCGCATGGTTGAACGGCCGTTGGACCATCGCGCCGCGATCGAACTTCATATTGTCGCGCAGATAGTCGAAGCCAAGTTCGTTGTTGGTCGCATAGGTGATGTCGGCATTATAGGCCTCGCGGCGCTGGTCTTCCGACAGGTTCGGCACGATCACGCCAGTGGTGAGACCCAGGAAGCGATAAACCTGGCCCATCCACTCGCAGTCGCGGCTGGCGAGATAGTCGTTCACGGTGACGACGTGAACGCCCTTGCCTTCCAGCGCGTTCAGATAGGTGGCCAGCGTCGCCACCAGCGTCTTGCCCTCGCCAGTGCGCATCTCGGCGATTTCGCCACGATGCAGGACGATCCCGCCGATCATCTGCACATCGAAATGGCGCATGCCCAGCACCCGGACCGATGCCTCACGCACGGTGGCAAAGGCTTCGGGCAGCAGGCCGTCCAGCGTCTCGCCATTGGCCAGACGCTCGCGAAAGCGCGCCGTCTGGTTTACCAGCGCTTCATCGCTCATCGCCTGGATCGTTGGTTCGAAGGCGGCAATCTGGTCGATGATCTTGCCCAGCGACTTCACATAACGTTCGTTGGACGATCCGAAGATGGACTTGGCGAGTGCGCCGAACATGCAAATTCCTATATTTCGCGGGCGCGCAGGCCCGATACGGATATGCGCCGCGATGTAGGACTGGCGCGGACCTTAGTCAATCAAAGGCGATCCAAACGACTGCAAAGTTTGCGGTTGAGGGAATATTCCTCCAACATGATTGTCCCGATTGCCATTTGACCGTTCAACGACGGCCGACGACCGTGCCCTTGAAGACCAGGTCATAGCTTCCGGTGCCGTCTATATGCCTGTAATCAAATACATATCCGAATTCCGCGCCCTGTGGGCCGAAAAATCCGCCACCTAACATCCCGATTTCCGAATTGGGTACCGTGGCCAGTCCTCCAAAGAAACCGGCAGTGTTGACATCGATCCCTGCCGAGAATTGATAAGGACCAACATGCGTGATCGCACCGCTGGTAGATCGCCCCTCAAGTGTAAGCTCGGTTCGAATTATACCCGTCGACAAATCGACACTAAGTGTCGCAACGCCGCTTTCCACCAAATATTGCTGTGCGATGGCGCTCGTCCGACGATCATAAATTATGCCGTCGATCGCAAATTGCGTGAAGCGGACCAACGGCGCCTTCGGTACGTCATCCGTTCGAGTAGGCACCCCCAAAATACAATAAGCGTTTAATCGCGAATCCTGGTGGCCATTGTTGCTAAAAAGAGTGCGAAAATGGATTCTACGTGCATAATCCAAGGACAGCGGGCGTTCTAAGGTAAGATACGCGCGCGTTCGCGCATCTATATCTGTCTCATAGCTTACGAGATTCGCGGTTGCCGATGTTCGACCGGACAGTGGAATGGCAATAGCGCCAAACACATTGGGCAAACTAATCTGATATTCCTTTCGGGTATCCGAGAGGAATATGCCACCATCGCGGCCGAACGTTGCACTGCCTGCTAATGAGGGGGTTCCATCTGCAATCAGGAGTTCGTCGACTGAACATGCGGAAGCATAGCGCTGGTCCCCGACGAGGGCTTCGAACTTGGTATAACTCTGTGTCGGGGTAGGCGTGGGAGTTGGAGTGGGCATCGGTGTCGGCGATGTATCCGTGTCAGCGCCACCGCAGCCAGCAAGTAACAACGCTGCGGCTAAAGCGCCGCCACTCAACCAATAATTCATGCCGCCCCCCCCCAAAAAAAACTTCGAGCAAATCCGCCCCTCCACGCTTCCCCAGAACGCGTGAGGGCCAGCCCTATGCAGGCTTTGCTCTACAGGTACAAGTTGGTTTCAAGGCATCACTGCCACTATGCGCTGCAGCAGTTCGGCGGATGTCGAGAAATCTATGCTTGACTGTTCAGCGACGCAATCTTCGAGCCTGCAATTCGTTCAGAACCTCGATCCAGCGGGCTGCAATCCGCCGCCGCCCATAATGCTCGTCGAGATGGGCACGCGCCTGCGCCAGCCGCTCCTGCTCCGCCTCCCAACCAAAGGCATAGCGCGCCAGCCCGTCCTGCCAGTCGTCAAGGGCGATGAACGGCCGCAACTCCTCATAGGAGCCGATCGAATCCGCAATCACGCCAAGGCCGGCCATGATCGCCGTCGCCGGGCGATTGATTGACTTGCCTGCAGTATAATCGTTTCGCGCCACCGGAATGATTGCTGCACGATGGAGTTTGAGTGCGGCCGGGAAGCTGACCAGCGACCAGGGCATGTAGAAACTGGGGATGTCCCATTTCGCTGACGCTGCGCGATAGGCCGATGGCTGGTTGTTGATGATGGTCAGGGTGACGGGATGCCGCTGCGCAAATTGCCGTAGCTGCGCTAACGCTTCGTCGAGCAAACCAACGCCCGAGACGCCGGCCATATTGTTGCCGAACCACACAACATGAAGCGCGTCGGGGTGCGCCGCCAAAAAAGCGCCTAGACGCCGCAGTTGAAACCGTTCGCCCAGACTCAGCCGCAGGCTGGAAAGGGTAGAAATATCCTCCAGCATATCAGGGACGACACGCACCCGGCCGGCGATTTCTGGCGTCGAAGCGGTGAGGAGGTCACCCATTGCTTCAGTAGGCACGGTGACGATGTCGGCCTGCGCCAGCAACTGGCTGGTTCGGGCGCCATGGTGGGCTGATCCCTTGACCCGATTATTGGCGAAGCGATTGTCGCATATGTCGAAGATCAAACCGCAACCTGCGGCCTGCGCCGCGCGCATCGCTATCTTTGCCCCGCGTCCGAACGCCTTGGAAATGATGACCGCATCATATCCTTTCGGCCCGATAAGCTTGGGATAGCGCCGCACCCAAACGCCCGCTTCGCGCAGCGCCGCCATCGGTTCCAGCACGCGCAGGCGGATGCTTGCCTTCTTTCGCGAATAGCGTTTGGCGTAGAAGGCAAAACGGCCCTCGCCCGAAGATGTCATGACCAGATTCGACCCTAAATTTTTCCTATCATGCCCATGACGGCACGCCGCCTGCAAGTCCGCCCGTCCCGGGCGCCATGCGGCCGGCGATCTTTGCCTAGGGATCGGATTGACGGAGCAGAAGATTTCCCCCATCCCGCCGCCATGACCGACCGCTCCCCCCTTGCGCCCGCTGCCTTCCCCGCCCTGCCCGCCATTGCCGGCGTGACGCTGCGTGTGGCCAGGGCTCGATACAAGAATTGGGATCGGTGCGACCTTACCTATGTCGAACTGGACGCCGGCACATCGGTTGCGGGCGTGACGACGCAGAGCAAATGCCCCTCGCCCGAGGTCGAATGGTGCCGCGACGCCATCCCGATGGGGCAAGCCCGCGCCGTCGTGGTCAATGCGGGCAACGCCAATGCCTTTACCGGCCATCGCGGTCGCGCGGCCGTGGAGGCGATCGCCGCCAAGGTCGCCAATCACCTGTCCTGCCAGCCGTCCGACATCTTCGTCTCCTCGACCGGTGTGATCGGCGTGCCGTTGCCGATCGACAAGGCCGAGGCAGGCCTGGATGCAGCCTTCGTCGCCCCGCCCTGCGGCTGGGAGGATGCGGCAAACACGATCGGCACCACCGACACCTATGCCAAGGGCGCCCATGTCTCAGCGATGATCGGCGACACCCGCGTCGATCTGGTCGGCATCATCAAGGGGTCGGGCATGATCGCGCCCGACATGGCGACGATGCTCGGCTATATCTTCACCGACGCCGCGATCGATCCGGCGCTGCTGCAGCAGATGCTGTCGGCCGCCAACAAGCGGACCTTCTCCTGTATCACGGTCGACAGCGACACCTCGACCAGCGACACGGTCCTGGCCTTTGCCACCGGCAAGGCCGGTAATGCACCATTGGCGTCGATGGACGATGCCGGCGCCGACGCCTTCGCAGCCGCCTTGGCGGACCTGTGCCGTCAACTTGCCCATCTGGTCGTGCGCGACGGCGAAGGCGCCAGCAAGTTCATCGAAATCACGGTCGAGGCCGCCGAAAGCGACGCCAGCGCCCATCGCATTGCCCTCTCCATCGCCAATTCGCCGCTGGTGAAGACCGCGATCGCCGGCGAGGATGCCAATTGGGGCCGCGTCGTCATGGCTGTCGGCAAGGCCGGCGAGCCGGCCGAGCGGGACAAACTCGCCATCCGCTTCGGCTCTACCCAGGTGGCCGCCGGTGGGCTGGCGCTTGACGGCTATGACGAGGCACCGGTCGCGGCCCATCTCAAGGGACAGGATATCGTCATTGGCGTCGATATCGGCCTGGGCGAAGGCCGCGCAACGGTGTGGACCTGTGACCTGACCCACGGCTATATCTCGATCAACGCGGACTATCGCAGCTAAGGGGACCGGCGCATGATGGTGGAACTGCATGATCCCGTCGTCGCGCTGATGCGACAGGTCGGGCGCGACATCGTCATGCCCCGCTACCAGAATCTTTCGGCGGAAGAGATTAGCGAGAAGGCGGCGAACGACTTCGTCACCATCGCCGACAAGGAAAGCGAGATTCGGCTGGCCGAAGGGCTGACCTCGATCCTGCCCGAAGCCGGGATCATCGGCGAAGAGGCCTGCGCTGCCGACCCGTCGATCCTTGACCGCGCCAGCGACGGCCTCAACTGGATCATCGACCCGATCGACGGCACCGGCAATTTCGCCTCGGGCAAGCCGCCCTTCGGCATCATGATCGCGCTGGCCGACAATGGCGCTACTTTGGCCGGTTGGATCCTCGATCCGCTGACCGGGCGATTGTGCCACGCGACTTTGGGCGGCGGCAGCCATGTCGATGGCGAACGGATCATGGCGAAGGAAAGCACCGGCGATCTGCCGATTGCGGCTATCTCCACCATCTTCATGGAGTCCGAGGAGCGGGCCGAGATGGCGCGCAAGTCGCAGGCCATTTTCACGATGGTGGACATTCCCCGCTGCGCCGCCGAGCAATATCCACGGCTAGTGCTGGGGCAGAATGACGTGTCAATCTTCGCGCGCGTGCTACCCTGGGATCATGCGGCCGGCACATTGTTCGTCAATGAGGCGGGTGGCTGCTGCCGCCGGCTCGACGGCAGTGCCTATCGGGTCGGTGAACAGCGTCGAGGCCTGATGGGCGCATCTTCGCCGCGCCTCTGGGAACTGGCGGCCAAGACCTATTACGCCTGACCGAAGGAACACCGACAATGCTGACGATCTGGGGCCGCCTCAATTCGCATAATGTGAAGAAGGTGGCCTGGTTCGCGCAGGAAATCGGCCTGACCTTCGTCCGCCATGATGTCGGCATGGAACATGGCATGTCCGACGCCTATCTGGCGATGAACCCCAATCGGCTGATCCCTACGATCGAGGATGGCGATGTCGTGCTGTGGGAGTCCAACGCGATCCTGCGCTATCTCGCCCATCGCTATGCGCCGGAGGAGATGTATCCTGCCGACCCGGCCCTGCGCGCGCAGGGCGACAAATGGATGGACTGGCAATTCAGCTTTGCCGACGACCAGCGCGATGCCTTCATTCAGCTTGTGCGACGCCAAAGTGGACAGCGAAATTTACAGGTCATCGAGACATCCGCGCGGGCGTCCGGCGCGGCGATGGCGATCCTCGACCGGGCGCTGGCCAGTCAAAAATGGCTTTCGGGTGTCAATTTCGGTGTCGCGGATGTGCCGATGGGCGTCTACGCTCACACCTATTTCACGCTCGACATGGCGCGGCCGGACCTGCCCAATCTGCGCGCATGGTATGACCGGCTGCGCGCGAAACCAGCTTATGCCGAACAGGTGATGATCCCGCTGACATAGTGCGATCCAACGAAAGGCCGCGGTCAAAGGCAGCGCGCAGGGCCTCGGACAATTTCCCCTTCCCTGCGCGCCCTTGCCCGTCTGTCAGACGATGACGAACTCGGAAGCTGCCAATGCAAGTCCGGTAGACAGAGTCGCGAACTGGACTGCGGTCCCCGCACCACTGCCGTCAGCATCGAAAAGCAGCGCGCCAGTCACATCATTGTAGATGATCCGATCATCGGCATCATGGGCGGCCGTGCCGATGAAGAAGGCATTCGCCGACAAGGCGCCAACGGCAAGTCCGGCAAAGGCGGTATCGTTCAACTGGATCGAATCATTAGCCACCGAATAATCGGTTACGACGTCGATATTGCTACCGCTCAGGCTATTCATGAAGGCGAAGATATCGATTCCCGAACCGCCGCTAAGCGTGTCGGTTCCCGCCCCACCATCAAGCAGATCATTGCCGCTTCCTCCGTTCAGCGTATCGTTGCCACCACCGCCACTCAGCGTGTCGTTGCCACTGCTACCATTGAGGATGTCGTTGCCTCCCAACCCAGACAACTTGTTTGCACCACTATTGCCATTGATGGTCTGTGCCCAATCATTGCCAGTGCCACTAATGCCCGACGTCCCGGTCAAGGTCAGCGTTTCGACATATAGTCCAGCGAGATTGTAGGACACCGACGTGAAAACCATATCGTTCGTTCCGCCACTAGACAGATTTTCCAGCACGACGTCTCCGCTATTGTCGACATAATAGGTGTCGCTGCCCAATCCGCCGGCCATCGTGTCTGCGCCGGTACCACCGTTGATGATGTCGTTGCCATCTGCGCCGGCGATCTTGTTGGCCAGACTGTTCCCGATCAGGGTCTGTCCACCTGCCAAGATGCCGAGCAGGTTTTCGACATTGGCGCCGAGCGTATAACTGCCAAGGCCAGTGCGCACTTCATCCGTGCCTGCCGATGCGGCTTCGGTCACCACATCGCTGACATTGTCGACATAGTAGATGTCGTTGCCCAGGCCGCCTGCCAATGTATCTGCACCGCTGCCTCCGTCCAATATGTCGGCACCGCCGCCGCCCGTGATGCTGTTGGTCAAACTGTTACCAGTCAATGCCTGCCCAGTGGCAAGGGTGCCGACCAAATTCTCAACCTCCACAGTAAGAGCATAGCTGACTAGTGTGGTGCGCACCGTATCTGCGCCGGACGCTGCAGCTTCAACCACCAGATCACCGGCATGGTCGACATAATAAAGGTCATCGCCGCTGCCGCCGTCCAGCGTATCCGCGCCGCTACCACCATCCAGAATGTCGTTACCTGCATTGCCCTTCAATATATTGGCCGCCGAATCACCCGTCAGTTGATCGCCGAAAGCCGAGCCCGTGATATTTTCGATGCCGGTGAGCGTGTCATTACCGGCTCCACCGGTGGCTTGGGCACCGGTGACAGCCAAGCTTAGGGTAATCGCTCCTGCCGCCGCGGCATAAGAGGCTGTATCGAGGCCAGCACCGCCATTCAGCAGGTCGTCGCCAATGCCGCCATCCAGAATGTCCGCACCATCATTGCCGTTCAATATGTCGTTTCCGTCCAGTCCCGTCAGCAGGTTCGCTCCACTATTGCCATTGAGTGTTTGCGCGAGGTCATTGCCGGTCGCGTTAATCGCGCTCGCACCCGTCAGCGTCAATGTTTCGACATATCGGCCCGAGAGCGAGTAGGATGTTGAAGAGAAAATCCGATCATCCGTACCACCCGATGATGTTTCGACAACATTGTCGCCGCCACTATTGACATAATATATGTCATTGCCGCTACCGCCGCTCATCGTATCGGAACCACTGCCACCATCGATTATATCGTTTCCACTCGATCCCTTGATTGTGTTGGAAAGACTATTGCCGATAAGCGTCTGACCGCTGCTTGACGTCCCGGTCAATTTCTCGACATTAGCAGTCAGGGCGTAGCTGGCCAGCGTCGTACGCACTTCGTCCGTGCCAGCCGACGCTGCCTCGACCACCATGTCACTGCTGTTGTTGACATAATAGATGTCGCTGCCGGCACCGCCCGCCATGACATCGGCATTTCCACCGCCATCGATGACGTCGTTACCAGCGCCGCCAGTGATAGTATTTGCAAGGCTGTTGCCGGTGAGCGTTTGGCCAGAAGTCAGGGTGCCAACCAGATTTTCGACATTGGCGCTCAATGTATAACTCGCCAGGCCTGTGCGTACTTCGTCGGCACCCGCCGATGCGATTTCGGTTACCACGTCCCCAACATCGTTCACATAATAAATATCATTGCCGGCACCGCCAGCCATGATGTCCGCGCCGGCTCCCCCGTCAATGAGATCCGCTCCACCTGCGCCGGTAACGCTATTGGCGAGATCATTACCGGTCAGCGTCTGGCCAGCGGCGAGAGTGCCGAACAGATTTTCGATATTACTGCCTAGCATGTAGCTGGCTAGATTGGTGCGGACCTCGTCGATGCCGGCCGATGCCGCTTCTGTTACGACATCCCCTGCATTGTCGACGTAGTAGACATCGTCGCCGGAACCACCCGACATATTGTCCGCGCCGCCTCCGCCGTCGAGCACATCATTGCCGCCTCCGCCGGCCAGCACATCCGCTGCCGCCGAACCGGCGATCCGATTGGCAAGGTCATTCCCGGTGAGCGTTTGAGCCGACGCACTGGTACCGGTCAGATTTTCGAGATTGCTGCCAAGCACGTAGCTAGCGAGGCTGGTACGCACCTCATCGATGCCCGCGGCGCTTCCTTCGCTCACCACATCGCCCACATTGTCGACATAATAGAGGTCGTTGCCTGCGCCACCGGCCAGGCTGTCGGCGCCGGTGCCGCCATTCAGGCTGTCTGCGCCGCTCCCCCCGGTAATGGTATTTGCCAGCGAATTCCCAACCAAACTTTGGCCGGTTGAGGCCGTCCCCCTGAGCTTTTCGACATTATTGCCCAATGTGTAGCTCGCGAGCGCCGTGCGGATTTCGTCAACGCCGGCGCTGGACGATTCCGTGACGACATCACCGACATTATCGACGATATAGATGTCGTTACCGCCGCCGCCGGCCATTGTGTCTGCCCCGCCGCCGCCATCGATCATGTTGGCCGCGCTATCGCCGCTCAACATGTCATTGAGCGCCGACCCCGTCAGATTTTCGAACCCTTCGACATGGTCGAGGCCATTACCGAAATCATAATAGCCGCCTTGGTTTGCTGCGAGCGATATGGTGATCGCGTTGAGCGATGAGGCAAAGCTAAGCGTATCGCTGCCTGCCCCACCATAAAGGAGATCATCACCTGCTCCGCCATCGATAATGTCGTTCCCGTCGCCACCGCTCATCATGTCGGAAAGGCCGCCACCGGTCAGACTGTCATTGCCTGAACCGGTCGTGATCGATATCCGTTCAACGTTGGTCAGCGAGGAGCCCTGACCGCTAAACGTTGACGTGCTACCCGCCGTCGCGTTCAACGTGAAGCCGATGTTGGCAACGCTGGGCGAGAAATCGCCAGTAAACAGGTCGATACCTGCGCCGCCGTTGAAGGCTACGACGGCATTGTCATAGGCATAGAAACTGTCGTCGCCACTGCCGAACTTGGCAGTCACCTGTTCTATATCGTTTCCGCTGACCGAATAGGCCGTGCCATAATCATAGGCCGACATCGAAAAGCCGGAGGAAGCACCATAGGCATAGCCATATTGTTGGCCAACACTGCTCAACCAGTCGATCGTCAGTGCGTCCGTACCCGCCCCAGCGTAGAAATTGCCCTGTGTCTTCACCAGCAGGCTATCATTGCCGCTACCGCTGGTAACTGTAAAATTTTCTATGCCAGTGACGCTCGTGCCATTCGAAAAGGTGAAGACGCCCGCTGCCTCTGAGATGGTCAAGGCGGCAGTCATCGTGCCGTAAGTGCCGGTCCAGGTATCGATGCCGGCCCCGCCATTCACGGTATCGACACCGGACGACGTAATGCTGTCATTACCTGCGCCACCGTTAACCGTGTTGGTACCCGCACCAGCATTGAAGCTGTCATCAAGAGCGCCGCCGGTCAGGCTGTCATTGCCTGAGCCGGTCGTGATCGAGATCCGTTCGACGTTGGTAAGCGAGGAGCCCTGGCCGCTAAAGGTTGATGTGCTACCCGCCGTCGCGTTCAACGTGAAGCTGATGTTGGCAACGCTGGGCGAGAAATCGCCAGTAAACAGGTCGACACCTGCGCCGCCATTGAAGGCTACGACGGCATTGTCATAGGCATAGAAACTGTCGTCGCCACTGCCGAACTTGGCAGTCACCTGTTCTATATCGTTTCCGCTGACCGAATAGGCCGTGCCATAATCATAGGCCGACATCGAAAAGCCGGAGGAGGCGCCATAGGCATAACCATATTGTTGACCAACACTGCTCGACCAGTCGATCGTCAGCGCGTCGGCACCCGCACCGGCATAGAAATTGCCCTGCGTCTTCACCAGCAGGCTATCATTGCCGCTACCACTGGTAACCGTAAAATTCTCTACACCAGTGACGCTCGTGCCATTCGAGAAGGTGAAGACGCCGACAGCTTCTGTGATGGTCAAGGCGGCGGTCATGGCGCCGTAATTGCCGGTCCAATTATCAATGCCAGCCCCACCATCGATGATATCGATACCGGACGATATAATGTTGTCGTTACCAGCTCTGCCGTTCACCGTGTTGGTGCCCGCGCCCGCATTGAAGCTGTCGTCTAGGGCGCCACCCGTCAGGCTGTCATTACCCGCGCCTGTCGTGATCGAGACGCGCTCGACATTGGTGAGCGAGGAGCCCTGACCGGTGAAGGTCGAGCTACTGCCCGCCGTCGCATTCAACGTGAAACTAATGTTGGCAATACTGGACGAAAAATCGCCGTTAAACAGGTCGACGCCCGTACCGCCATTGAAGATCACGATAGCGTTGTCGTACGCGTAAAAATTATCATCCCCACCGCCAAATTTGATCGTCAATTTCTCCACATTCGTACCGCTTACTGAATAACCGGTTGAATAATCATAGAAAGAACTTGAGTAACTATAGGCGGAGCCATAGGCATAGCCATATTGCGGCCCCGATGACCCGGACCAATCCAGCGTCAGGGCGTCATTTCCTCCGCCCCCATCAATATAGGATGTGCCATCTGATAAGCTTATGATGTAGCTATTATTTTCAGAGCCGCCATAGTAATCAGTCATGTCCCACCTCCCTTTAAATCAAGAGAGGCCAAATTTTCCCGATAGGAAATGATTCGGCCCGGCGCGACCCTGGCAATAGATCCGTGATTAATATCGAAGGCATTGGCCATCAAGACTTTGGGCAGCCCCCCCCTATTAAGAAGTTTCATAATATTTTGATAATGCAATGAAATATATTATATTTTTTCAAATAGTCCCGCCTTCAGAATTCTTGCGTAGCTCCTGGTCGATAGCGAAAGGCGTGATACACAAGGTGCCGACAGAACATGGGCGCGCATTTCTGGCGGCAGTTGCTGATCCAACTGTTCCCTTGCTATTCTCGAGCAGAAGACCTGGAATATGCATAAACGTCAAATTCATCGTCAATTTTTCAGGATTTTCGATACGAAAAATGACTCCAACGGACTTGCGAGCGCACGTGCTCCCACCAGCCGAAGCGCTACCGTTTAAACCTATGCTACCCGTTCAATGATCGTCTCGCCACTTGCGCGATTGACCGGTGCTACATCTATGAGTTTCAGGCCGATCGCATTGGTCGAACTCGTTTGTTCAATTTGTCTACCTCTTTAGTTGGCAATATACCGCTGGGGCCAGGCCCCGGCGGACCAGGACAAGCGGGGACTCATGAAAAACAAATTGCTGACGAGCGCCGGCATTGCCGCGATCGCACTGACCGTTGCGAATGCCGATGCCCAGACCGTCCAGCCGGCGGACAGCGCCGAGGCGATCGATGCAGCAGGGGGCGGCGGCATCATCGTCACGGCCGAACGGCGCGCGACCGACCTGCAGAAGACCGCGATCGCGATTTCCGCCTTCACGCCCGAGACGCTGGAGCAGCGCAACATCACCAATGTCCGCGACCTGGCCGGCCAGGTGCCCAACCTCTTCGTGGCGCGGACGTCGATCAGCCATACCACCCAGACCTTCTCGCTGCGCGGCGTGGGCGAATCCGACCCCATCCAGGAGCCGGTGCTCGCCATCTATGTCGATGATGTCTACATCCCGCGCCAGATCGCCTCGATGAGCGAGTTCGTCGATCTGGAACGGATCGAGCTGCTGCGCGGACCACAGGGGACGCTCTATGGCCGCAACTCTTCGGCCGGTGCGCTGCGCATCATCACCCGCGCGCCCGACGAGACCACCCATGTCACCGCCGAACTGGGCTATGGCAGCTATAATGACGTACAGGGCCGGGCGCTGGTCAGCGGCAAGATCGCGAACGACCTGTCAGGCAGCATCGCCTGGATTCACCGCAGCCGCGACGGTGTCACCTATGACCCGACGCTGGGCCATGACGTCAACCGGATCGACCTCGACGCCTGGCGCAGCAAGCTGCGCTATACCGGCATCGCCAATCTCGACGCGCTGCTGACCGTCAACATCCTGCGCGATCGCAGCGATACGCGGTCCTATATTCCGGTCAACCAGCCCGGCAGCTTCAGTCGTCGCCGATCCTATTCGGAGGTCGAACCGGACCAGCATCTCAATTCGCGCAGCGCGTCATTGCGGCTGGTCTATGATCTGTCGCCCAGCCTCTCGATCAAGTCGATCAGCGCCTATACCGGCTTCAACCTCAACCCCGTCAATTACGAGAATGACGGCGAGGCCGCACTGATCCAGAAGAACTTGATCCATTATAATGACCGGGCCTTCAGCCAGGAGGTGCAGCTGAACGGCGACTTTGGCGACATCAGCTTCACCAGCGGCCTCTTCTACCTGCACGAACGTTTCTTCGTGGAGCGTGACGGCTTCAGCCGCACTGGCACCGCCGCGACCGCTCCCATCAACCGGCTGCGCGCCCACAACATCACCTATACCGACGCCTATGCCGTGTTCGGCGAGGGCACGTGGAAGGCGAACGACATATTCAGCCTGACCGCCGGCCTGCGCGGCACGATCGAGAAGAAGCGCTTCGTCTTCGACAACAAAGTGATCGATGATGATCGCAATGTCGTG
This sequence comes from Sphingobium scionense, assembly GCF_014197035.1. Lineage (GTDB taxonomy): Bacteria > Pseudomonadota > Alphaproteobacteria > Sphingomonadales > Sphingomonadaceae > Sphingobium > Sphingobium scionense. The sequence continues at coordinate 40,192 of NZ_JACIEU010000004.1, forward strand.
GCCCAGTCGATCGCCGGCGAGGCGGACAAGACCTGGAAGGCGTTGACGCCGAAAGTGTCAGTACAGGCGCAATGGACGCCCAACCTTCTCAACTATCTGACCTATTCGCGTGGGTTCAAATCGGGCGGGTTCGACAATCGCGCGACCCGGCTTGATCTGGCAACCCTGCCCTTCGATCCGGAAAAGGTGTCGACCTATGAAGGGGGCCTCAAGGCCACCCTGTTCGGCAGCGCGCTGCGCAGCAATCTCGCCATCTTCTACAATGATTACAAAGATCTCCAGGTCTCCTTCTACGACCCTGCCTATGTCGGCTCGCGCCGGGGCAATGCCGGCAAGGCGCATAGCTGGGGCGTGGAGCTGGAAAATGACCTGCGCCTGTCGGAGCGCCTCTCGCTCCAGGCATCGGCCGGCTATCTCAAGGCGATATATGACGACTATAAGGGCGCGGGCGGCAATGGCGTGGATGCCGACGGCAATCCACTGCTGAACGCACCCAAATGGTCCCTCTCGGGCGGTGCCAATTATGCGCTGCCGCTGGGCGCGTCCGGCAGCATATTGCGCCTGTCGGCCAATGCCCAATATCAGAGCAGCTTCTATCAGAACGCCCTCGCCCGGCCGCAGGACGAGGTGCCGGGCCAAACCTTCGTCAACGGCTCGATCACCTGGATATTGCCGGACGACCGTTTCCAGTTCGCCATCCAGGGCAAGAATATCCTGGGCGCGAACAAGCCGGTCAGTTCGGCCTACATCCCCTCGACCGGGGTCTATTATAAAAACTACGCCGATCCCGCGACGGTGCTGCTGAGCGCCCGCTTTTCCTACTGACGCCCGCCCTATTGGCCCATTTCATATGCGCTTGATGAGACCGCATTGGTCGCGCTGGGCATACCGGCATAGATGGAATGGGCTCACCCTCCCCTCCAGCAGAAGGACAAGGCCATGGCCCGTTCTCCGCATATCAAGCTCGGCTTCATCCTGCATGGCGTCGGCCGCACCTGGCATGACTGGCGCCATCCCGACCGCGACGTCAATGCCAGCACCAGCCTCGCCCGATATCAGGAGCAAGCGACGACTGCCGAGCGCGGCAAGTTCGATTTCCTGTTCGTCGCCGACAGCCTGTCGATCACCGACCGATCCAGCCCCCATTATCTCAACCGGTTCGAGCCGATCACCATCCTGTCGGCCCTGGCTGCGACCACCAGCCGGATCGGCCTGGTCGGCACGCTGACGGTCAGTTACTCCGAGCCCTTCAATGTCGCGCGGCAATTCGCCTCGCTCGATCATCTCAGCGGCGGGCGCGCCGGCTGGAACGTCGTCACTTCCTGGCTGGGCGATACCGCTGCCAATTTCAGCAAGGCCGAACATCCTGCCCATGCCGTGCGCTATCGCATCGCCGCCGAATATCTCGATGTGGTCCAGGGCCTGTGGGACAGCTGGGAAGACGGCGCCCATGTCGCTGACAAGGCGAGCGGCCAGTTCGTCGATCCCGACCGGCTGCATGCGCTCGACCACAAGGGCGAGTTCTTCCAGGTGCGCGGCCCGCTCAACATCAAGCGCACGCCGCAGGGCCAGCCGGTAATCTTCCAGGCCGGCGCGTCGGACGATGGCCGCAACTTCGCCGCGCGCCGGGCCGAGGTCATCTTCACCCATGCCGAGACGATCGAGGCGGGTCAGGCCTATTATGCCGATGTGAAGGCGCGGGCGAAGGGCTTTGGTCGCGATGCCGACCAGCTGTTCATCCTGCCGGGCATCGCCCCGATCGTGGGCAACAGCGATGAGGACGCTGAAGCGCGTTACCGCGAACTGGCGGCATTGGAATCGATCGATACTGGCCTCGGCTTCCTGTCGCGCACCTTCAACGACCATGATTTCCGCCAATATGATCTGGACGCGCCCTTCCCCGATGTCGCGCATCTGGGCCTCAACAGCCAGCAGAGCGGGACGTTACGCATCCTGGCCGAAGTCGAGGCGGAGTGCCTGACCCTGCGCCAGGTGGCCGAACGGCTGGCGACGCCGCGCGGCGCCTTCGTGGGTTCGGCCGAAACGGTCGCCGACCAGTTGCAGCGCTGGTTCGAGAGCGGTGCCGCCGACGGCTTCGTCCTGTTCGAACCCTTGCCGGGGCAACTGGCGCAGTTCGTCGAGAAGGTAATCCCCATCCTGCAGCAGCGCGGCCTGTTCCGCACCGATTATGAAGGGACGACCTTCCGCGAGCATCTGGGACTAACTGTGCCGGACAATCGCTACAGCACGGCACGGAACGCCAAGTCGGCCGCCTGATCCAACCGAACACACGCAAAAGCGCCCGGCAAATCAATTGCCGGGCGCTTTTTTTTCGTCGGACCGTCAGCGCAGCCAGGCGAGAATATCGCCCGCCTCCGGCCGATCGAGCCAATCGGGACTGACCTGCAACCGCTGCACCACCCGGCCCGCCCCCAGCAGAAGCACGGCGGGCTGCGGCAATTCCCAGCTGCCCGTGCCGGTCACTTCGCCGATCCAGCCAGCGGGCGGCGGCGACGGCCGGTCATCGGGGACGAAGCTGATGCCGAGCAAGCGGGCAAGCTGATTGTCGCGATCGGTCGCGACGGTGAAGGGCAGATCGTGGCGGTGCTTGATATCTACCAGACGATCGGGCTGCTGTGGGCTGAGCGCGACCAGCGGAACGCCGCGCGCGCGCAGCACCGGCCAGAGCGTTTCGGCATAATAGGGCAAGGCAATATTACAGGCCGGGCAACCCGCGAAGCGGAAGAAGATGAGCAAGGCCGGTCCCTGCGCTGTCAGCGCGTCGAGCTTCAGTTCACCCCTCTCGACATCATCGAACGCCAGGTCGGGCAGGACATCGCCGGGTTGCGCCACTGTCGCTGCATCGAAGCGCGCCACCAGCTGCTGCCGCTGCGCCGCGTTACGTGCCAGTTGGGCGGGTGGCCAGTCCCGTTCCCGTTCCGCCTGAAGCGCGGCATAGCGCGCCCTCAAATTGTCGCCGACGATCGTCGCCATCTGCCTGTCTCCTTTGCTGGAGATAGGAAAATGGCGCCGCGTGTGACGCGACGCCAATGAGACTTGGCGGAAAGCCGCCGATTAATGCTTATAGATCAGGCGTCATAGCCCGGCGCCTGGCGCGATGCCTTGCGCAATGCCGCTTCCCAGACCAGGTCATAATGAGTGCGCCGCCCTTCGACCGGCTGGCGCTCGCGTGACATCTGGCGCTTCACTTCCTCCTGCGCCTCCTGCGGCGCGATCAGTACATGGTCGCGCCCGATGCTGAGTGAACGGACCTGCGCGGTGCAGGCGGATTCGAGCTGATAGATGCCGCTCCACGCTTCCCCCGGAGAGGCACCCAGCGCCAGCGTGCCATGGTTGCGCAGCAGCATGACCTTGGTATCGCCCAGGTCCGCCACCAGCCGCTCGCGCTCGTCCAGGTTCAGCGCCACGCCCTCATAATCATGATAGGACAGGCGCGGAATCAGCGCCAGGGCACGCTGGTTCAAGGGCAGCAGGCCTTCGGCATGGGCAGACACCGCCATGCCGTCGGCGCTGTGGAAATGGGCGATATAATGGGCGTCGTCGCGCGCGCCGTGGATCGCCGAATGGATCACATAGCCGGCATAGTTGATGCCATAGTCGCTCTCCCCGATGACATTGCCGTCAAGGTCGACCTTGACCAGGCTCGACGCCGTGATCTCGTCGAACATCAGGCCGAATGGGTTGATCAGGAAATGATGGTCCGGCCCCGGCACGCGGGCGGAGATATGGGTGTAGATGAAATCGTCCCAGCCATAGAGCGCCGAGAGCCGGTAGAAGGCGGCGAGATCGACCCGCACCTTCCATTCGGCTTCGCTGATGCCGGTGCGGGAAAAACGATCATCCTTGAGGATGGTGGCCATGAGAAAAGCTCCTTGCGTCAGGATCCGAAACTGGTGTCGAAGGCCTGCGCCACGTCCCGCCTGGGATCGATCAGGCCGGCACGACGATAACGCTCGACGATCGCCTGTTCATGGGCGATCACCTTGGCATCGACGGGCTGCGAAATGCGGTTGCTGCGCTCGAAACTGGCGCGGGCGATGTCCAGCGGCAGGCCGGTTTCCCTGGCCAGCACGGCGGCAAACTCGTCGGGATGGGCGCGTGCCCAAGCCACCGCCTTCGCCTCGCGCTGAAGGAAGTCGGCGAGCAGCGCGCGCTTGGGCGCGATCGAGGCATCATGGGCGATGTCGATATAGAGCGGCAGGCCATAATCCTTGGCATCGGCAACCGCCCGTGCCCCTTCCTTGACCGCAACATTGGTGTAGGGGGTCCAGGTCGACCAGGCGTCGATCGATCCGCTGTCGAATGCAGCCTTCGCGTCGCCCGGCGGCAGGAAGGTGACGTTGACCTTGTCGGCTGGAATATGCGCCCGCTCCAGCGCCTGGAGCAGCAGATGATGGCCGATCGATCCGCGCGTGGTGGCCACGGTCTTGCCGACCAGATCCTGTGCTGATCGGATCGGCGATCCGTTCTTCACGAGGATCGCCAGCGCCTCGGACGCCTGATTGGCCGGCGCCTGCACCGCGATCGCTTTGACCGGACTGCCGCTCTGATAGGCGAAGATGAAGGGCGCGTCGGCGGCAAGGCCCAGATCGGCCGCGCCGCCGCCGACCGCTTCCAGCAGCGGCTGGGCGGCGGGAAATTCCGACCATTCCACCCGATAGGGCGCGCCATCGAGCGCGCCAGAGGCGAGCATCATCGCCTTCACCTGCCCCTTCTGATTGGCGACGCGCAGTATCTTGTCATCACTGCGTTTAAAGGTCGCGGCGGCAAGGCCTAGCCCGGCCACCGCGACGAGGGCCGCCGACAGGATGGCGACTTTTTTCTTCGACATGGATCAGCCCGCGAGCGCGACGTCGACCTTCTCCCGCTCGGCCACCTTGCGGCGGACGACCGGCAGCAGTTCGCGGCCATAGAGGATGGAATCGCCCAGCGGATCGAAGCCGCGGATCAGGAAATGATCGATGCCGATATCATAATAATCGAGCATCGCATCGGCCACCTGCTCGGGCGTACCGACAAGGCCGGTAGAATTGCCGGCCGCGCCGGTGAGCGCGGCTACGCCGGTCCACAGGCGTTTGTCCTGCCGATTGGCCTTGGCCGCCTCCAGCAGGCGCAGCGATCCGACATTGGGCGGGCGATGGCCGGTCAGGGGCAGGCCCGCAGCGACGCGGTTTTCGCGCACCTGCTCCTCGATCTCGGCCGCGCGCTTCCAGGCCGCTTCCTCGGTATCGGCGATCACCGGGCGCAGCGACAGCGAGAAGCCGGGATTGCGGCCATGGCGGGCGGCGGCACGACGCACCTGGCGCACCGTGTCCTGCACCGCTTCAAGCGTTTCGCCCCAGAGCGCATAGACATCGGCATGGCGCCCGGCGACCTCGATCGCCTCGGCCGAAGACCCGCCGAAGAAAACCGGCAGATTGTCCGGCTTGATCGCGCTGAAGGCTTGGCGAATGTCGTAAAAGTCGCCCTGATGGTCGAACGGCTGGGCCGCCGTCCATTCCTGGCGCAGGATGGTCAGATATTCGTCCGTGCGCTGATAGCGCTGGGCCTTGACCGTGCCGGTATCGCCGTCACGCGCCATTTCCTCGTCCGCGCCGCCGGTGATGATGTGGACCGCGACTCGCCCGCCCGACAGCTGGTCGAGCGTCGCGAGCTGGCGCGCGGCCACGGTCGGTTGGGTGAAACCGGGGCGATGGGCGACGAGGAAGCCGAGCTTGCTGGTCAAAGCAGCGGCATGGGCCGCGACGATCTGGCTTTCCGGACTGTTGGAGCCAAAGGGGATGAGGACGCGGTCGAAGCCGCCCGCCTCCTGCGCCCTGGCCGCCGCCTCGACATAGTCCTTGTCGAGCACGCGGCTGCGCACCGCCGCCTGGGTTTCCGAACCGTTATTGAAGCCGATATAGCCGATGAACTTGACGCTCATGGGATCATTCCTTCCCGAAGATCAGATGACGTAGAAGCCGTGGGTGCCGTCCTTTTCGAGCTGGGCGACAAGGCCGTATTCCCAGTCGAGATAGGCCTGCATCTTCTCGGCCTTGTTGTCGGTGCCCTCATAGGGGCGCTTGTAGCGGCCCTCGGGTCCGCGCGGACTCGGCGCGCCGTCGCTGCCACGTTCCAGCACCACCGCCGACCAGTCGACCGACAGAACATAGACTTCCCAGCCAAGCTGGGCGAGCCAGGAGGCGCTCATGTCGGCGCGCGGGCCAAGATCGTCGGTAACGACAATACGGGCGCCGCGCACCGGGGCGTTATGATCGGTCTCCTGCACCAGCTGGCCACCCTGCGCATTGCGGAAGCCAGGCAGGTGCCCTGCCTCATATTCGCGCGGCTGACGGACATCGTAGAGATAGAGGGTGCGGGCGGTATCGGCCTTCAGATGTTCCAGATCGTCCCAGCCGATCCACTTGACCCCGGCGCGATAGGCAACGTCGCGGGCATGGGCGCGGGCCGCCTCGATCGCCTTGCCATCGACCTCCGGCGCGGCGCGTATCTGGCCGGTCTCCAGCCCCTGCCCGGCCAGCGTCCAGCCGATCGTGCCGTTGCGCAACGCATAGACCTTGTTGGGCAGGCCCGCATTGACCAGCGACTGGGTGCCGATGATCGACCGGGTGCGACCGGCGCAGTTGACGATGATCGTGGTGTCGGGATCGGGCGCGATGGTGCCGGCCCGCAGCACCAGTTCGGCGCCGGGAACACTGGTCCCGGTCGGGATGCTCATCGTGTGATATTCGTCGTAGCGGCGGGCGTCGAGGATCGCGATATCGGCCTTTTCGTCGATCAGCGCCTGCACATCTTCCGCCGCCAGGCTGGGGGTATGACGGCGATGCTCGACCAGTTCGCCAAACGCCTTGGAATAGCTGTTCACGTCCTCGAACAATTCATAGCCGGCATCACGCCAGCCCTGCAGCCCGCCCTCCAGTTCGCGAACGTCGGTATAGCCGAGGCCCTGCAACCGCACGGCGGCGCGGCGCGCCAGCCCCTCGCCCGCATCATAAACGATGATCGGCGTGTCGAGCCGAGGGATGCGCCAGCGCGCTTCCTCATCGATGCGGCGCAGCGGAATCTGGGCGGCGAAGAGCGGATGGCCCTGCGCAAACTCATGTTCCTCGCGCACGTCGATCAGGGCGATCTCGTCGCGGGCGATCAGCGCGGTGCGGATATCGGCCGGGGTGGCGACCTGGGTACGGTCCAGTATGTCGGTGGTCATGCGTTTCTCGATCTGTCCCAGAGGTTGGGGATGACGCGATTGGCGTATCCGGAGATGAAGCTTTTGGGCGTGCCGTCGGCGGCGAAGGTCGCGCGCTCGACCGCGCCGATATTGGCGCCATAGACATGGATGCTGACCGACGGTGCATCAGCCCGGCCGTTGGAGACACGGTGGATGTCGCCGATCCGGGGCGAGACGGCATCGACCTCGCCCTCGCGCAATATGTCAGTGCCCTGCGCGACCAGCCCGCCGCCGGGCAGGCGATGGAACCGCTCGACCTGCTCGCTGCCGCGCAGCACGCCAACCAAGCCCCAGACGCCATGGTCATGGATCGGGGTCGACTGGCCCGGTCCCCAAACAAAGCTGACGATGCTGAACCGCTCGCGGCTATCGCAATGGAGCAGATATTGCTGGTAGCGATCGGGATCCGGTCGGGCATATTCGGGCGGAAGCCAGTCGTCGCGCGCGACCAGCCGGGCAAGCAAAGTGCGGCCGCTTTCCAGCAGCGCCTGTTCGTCTCGGGTACAGGCGATCAGGTCGGCCAATGCCGTGACGAAGCCGCGCAGCCGGCTGGTATCGACCGGCCGGTCGATGGCGGTGACGGCGTTCATTCCGCCGCTTCCGCCTGGCGCGCGAAGGGCAAGACGCCCTCGCCATGATGGTCGCCGCCCAGGTGGGACAGAAGCTGTTCGCGCAGCCGCCCGGCAAGGCCAGCCCGTTCGCCGCGCGCGGCGTGAATGCGCTCCTCCGCGACGATCCGTCCCTTGTCGAGCACCAGCACCCGGTCGGCCAGCGCGATCGCTTCCTCGACATCATGAGTGACGATCAGCACGGCCGGCTTGTGCGTCCGCCAGAGCGAGAGGACGAGGTCGTGCATGCGATAGCGGGTGAGTGCGTCGAGCGCGGCAAAGGGCTCGTCGAGCAGCAGCAATTGGGGTTCGCGCACCAGCGCGCGAGCCAATGCAGCGCGCTGCGCCTCGCCACCCGACAGGGTCAGCGGCCACGCGTCGAGCCGATGGCCAAGGCCGACTTCCTTCAGCGCGGATTCGGCGCGGCCCCGAATGTCGCCGCCCTTGAGGCCGAGAGCGACATTCTTCCAGACCGGTTTCCACGGCAGCAGGCGGGCGTCCTGAAACACGACGGCACGGCTGTCGGGTACTTCGACATCCTGTGCCCCGGCATCGTCCAGCCCGGCGAGGGTGCGCAGCAAGGTGGTCTTGCCCGATCCCGACCGGCCCAGCAGGGCGATGAACTCACCGGGTGCGATTTCCAGGTTCAGACCGTCGATGATGCGGTTGGCGCCAAAGCTGCGAACGAAATCATGCAGGCGGACGACCGGTTCGGGGTGCGACGGACTTGCCGCGCTGTCGATGGTGGAAAATCCCAGGCGCGCGTCCATGATTAATTCTCCACTATGCTGGGGCGCCAGACGAGGGCGCGGGTTTCGAGGGATCGGACCAGCCAGTCGGCACCAAGGCCGAGAATGGCGTAGACCATGAGGCAGACGACGATGATGTCGGTGCGCATGAAGTCGCGGGCGTTGTTGATGAGATAGCCGAGCCCGGCCGAGGCGTTGATCTGTTCCGCCACCACCAGCACCAGGATGGAGATGGACAAGGCGTAGCGCAGCCCGACCAGCAGCGAGGGCAAGGCGGCGGGCAGCACGACATGCCACACCTGTTCCCAGCGGCTGAGGCCGAAGCTCTTGGCGGCATCGAGCAGGCGCGGATCGACGCCGCGAATGCCGGCGTAAAGGTTGAGATAGACCGGGAAGATGGTGCCAAACGCGATCAGCGCGATTTTGGGTGTTTCGCCAATGCCGAACCAGACGATGAAGAGCGGCGTCAGCGCCAGCGCGGGAATGGTCCGCTTGATCTGCATCAGCGGATCGATCGCCAGTTCCGCGCCGCGCGACAGGCCGGCCGCGAGGCCCAGCCCCAGCCCGAGGCTAACGCCGATCAACAGGCCGACGGCGACGCGGGCGAAGGAGACGAGCAGGTTGGAGGGAAGCTCGCCACTCAACACCATCCCGATCAGCGTCCCGATGACGGCGGAGGGCGCGGCCAGCGTCCGTTCCGGGATGAGACCGGTGCGCGAGCCCAGTTCCCACAGCAAAAGTAACAGCAAAGGTGACAGCCACCGGCCGCCGAAGCGGGCGAGGGAAAAGCGGCGTCTGGCGCGCGGCGGCGCCGTTTCGCTTCCTATTACCAATGCGGTCATGTCCATCCGTCATGCTGGTGAAGAAGGCTTCATCCAACATCAATTCTCTACTCATTCAATTGAGTTTTATTGCGCCGCCTTATGAGGGAAAATTATAGATGGTCATTCGCCCCCAATTCCGGGCGTTCCGGCGTGGATCGAGCGAGATAGCTTTTCCTGTGCCCGGACAAACTCTACTATTTTGATTGATATATTGGCATGGATCATAAGCAGCAGGCCCGTGCCCGGCATCGGATCGGCCCCTTTCACCATCAAAAGGATATGCCGTGCCGGTCAATCTGCCGACCAATCTCCTGCGCAGCTTCGTCGCGATCGTCGACACCGGATCGATGCTCAATGCATCGGAACAGGTGTTCGTGACCCAGTCCGCCCTCAGCCTGCAGATCAAGCGGCTGGAGGAACTGGTCCAGCAGTCTCTGTTTCTGCGCGAAGGCCGCCGCCTGCACCTGACCGCTGCGGGCGAGGTGCTGCTCGACTATGCGCGACGGGTGCTGAGCCTGCATGATGAAGCCGTCGCCGCGGTCAGTGCCGGGCGCTTTGCCGGCCCGGCGCGGATCGGCATGGTGCAGGATTTTGCCGACAGCCTGCTCTCGGGCCTGCTCTCCCGCTTTGCCGAACTGCACCCCGACGCGCAAATCTATGCGCGGGTCGCGGGCACGGCCGAGTTGCAGGCGCTGCTCGACCGGCGCGAACTGGATATCTTGCTGGGCTTTGCCGCCCCTAATGACGGCAGCGCGGTCACGGTGGCGCCGATGAGCTGGTATGGCACCGCCGAACTGGTCGATCGCGACACCATTCCGCTGGCGGTGCTGGAAGAGCCTTGCCGTTTTCGCGAGGCGGCGATCCGCGCGCTGGAGGATATGGGGCTGCAATGGCGCATCGCGGTCGAGACGCCCAACCTCGCCACGCTGCGCGCGGCGGTGGCCGCAGGCCTGGGCATCACCGCGCGCACCCATTTGTTCCAGGATGACATGACTGTGCTGGAACATGAGCGCCTGCCCACCCTGCCCCGCGTCGCTGCGATCCTGCGCACCAGCGACAAGCTGGACCGCGCCGCGCATCGGCTGGCGGAACTGGCGCGCGAGACGGTGACCGGGCTTTAACGCCCGGTCACCCCGATCATCAGTAACCGCGCGCCGGATCAACGATGTCGGACGGCGCCTCGCCGCGGACGAAGCGGGTCAGATCATCCTGGATCTTTTCCAGCAGGCGATGGCGCACCAGCTGGTAATTGCTGGAAATATGCGGGGTCAGCCGCACCCTGGGATGGGTGTAGAGGACATGGCCCTCGGGCAGCGGTTCGGGGTCGGTGACGTCGAGCGTCGCAAAACCCAGCCGACCATCATCCAGCGCCCGCACCAGGGCCGCCTGATCGACCACCGATCCGCGCGCGACGTTGATGAGATGTGCGCCCGGCCGCACCCGCGCCAGCAGCGCATCGTCGACCAGATGGCGGGTCTGGGCAGTGGCGGGCACGGCGAGCAATATATGATCCGCCTCATCCACCAAGGTGCCGACATCGCCGACCAGTTGCACGCCCGGCACGCTGGGCTGCGCGCCGGAGCGCCGCACGCCGATCACCTGCGCGCCCAGCGCCAGACCGCGCCGCGCGACCGCCGCGCCGATCGCCCCCATGCCGATGATGCCGATGGTCGTGCCCGATACCCGGCCGAGTTGTGCCGGCCCCCATTGCGCCCGCGAACGGACGGTCACGGCGTCCAGATTTTTGGCATGGGCATAGATGGCGGCGATCGCATAATCGGCGATCTCCTCCGAAGCGACGCCCCGGCCACAGGTGACGAGCGGCGCATCGAGCAGCCAGTCGGGATAGAAATCGACCCCGACCGAGGCGCTGTAGACCCATTTCAGGCGCCCCGGCCAGGGCGCAGGACGACGCACCTCCGGCGCGCGCCAGGCCGGCGACGGGCGGATCAGCAATATGTCGGCCTCGTCCGCCGCGCTCCAGGGTGCGTCCTCGGCAACATCGATCAGCACGGGGGCGGACGGATGGCGGGCCAGGCTCCGGTTGAAATCCGGTTCCATCTGGCTGGCAATGATCAGGGACATGGGCTCAATTCCCCAGGGCCGCGCGACCGGCGGCAATCAGGATGGTGTCGGTCTGCGGCGAATGGATGCGACTGCACAGCACGTCGCGATAATGGCGTTCCAACGGGTTATGTCGGCTGATCCCGGGATTGCCGGTCAGTTCCAGCCCGATCTCGACCGCGCGGATGGCGTTGGCGGTGGCGACATATTTGATCGCATTGGCCTCGACCGCCGGCGGCGGATCGCCCGCGTCAATGCGCGCGGCCGCGTCGCGCACCAGCGTCCGGTTGACCTGCAACAGCGCCTCGATCTCGCCGAACTTTTCCTGCACGCGCGGCAGGGTGGCGAGCGACGCGCCGAGATTGCTCGGCACCCGATCGTTGAGATAAGCCCGCAGCCAGTCTCTCGCAGCCCGCGCCACCCCGTCATAGATGACCGAGATGGACAGCGCATTCCAGAGCGTCTGAACCGGATCGGGGGCGCCCCATTCCTCCGGCCGGCGAATGTCGACCGCATGGTCGATCGGCGTCGGCGTATCGGTGAAATGGACCGCATGGCTGACCGTGGCGCGCATCCCCAGATGATCCCAGGCCGGCTCGATATCCACCCCCGGACTGCCGGCCCGGACCAGGAAATTGCCGACGCGTGGGGCATCCTCGTCCGTCTTGGCCCAGACCGAATACCAGTCCAGCCCGGTCGACCCGGTCGAATAGATTTTGGTGCCGCTGATCGCCCAGCCATGAGCGGTGCGCCGCGCGATCGTGGCGGGCAGGCCACCGCGCACCGGCGTGCCCAGTTCCGGCTCGACCCGCAGCCCGCCGATCAGACCCCTGCCCGCCACAGCATCGCGCGCCAGTTGCTCATAGATGTCCGCCGGCCAGCCCCGCGCCCGGTTGGGCGTGGCATGATAATGATAGGTCATGAACAGGATCAGCGCGGTCGAGGGATCGCCCTTCGCCACCGCCGCCAATACTCGCAGCGCTTCGGAGACCGATGCCCCCCGCCCGCCGAGCGCGCGCGGCACGGTCAGTGCGATCAGCCCCTGCTGCGCCAATATGTCGAAATTGGCGCGGGGAAATTCGGCGCTGCGGTCATATTGCTCGGCATTGGCGGCCAGCAGCCGGGTCAGCCGGTCGAGCTGGTCAGCCGGCACCGGTCCTTCGGGTGGCAGCGGCTGCACGGAAATTGCCTGGGTGGCCATGATATCAGCCTCTCTTGGGAATGGCGTCGTTGAAGCGGGCGTCCCACAGCGGGCGGACATCCACCCGCTTGGGAACCAGCCCGGCCTTGAAGAACACATCGGCGACCTGCTGCTGCGATCCGATCGCCTCGGGCGTGACCGGGCGCAGCTCATAGGTCGCGCTCTTGCGGCGGAACTGGTCGAGCACATAGTCGCGCGGCACGCCGATATCCTGGGCGACGATACCGGCCCATTGCTCCTGATGCGCCGCCGCCCAGCCAAAGCCCTGCTGCACCAGCGCCAGATATTCGCGGATGATGGCCGCCTTGGCGGGATCGGCCAGCGCATCGACATGCGCGGAGACAAGATAATTGCCCGAGAGGATGCCATCGGCGGTGCGCAAGATCTGCGCCCCCTCGGTCGCGATCGCGCGCTGGATCGGGAAGCCGTAGATCGCCCAGCCATCGAGCGCCCCTTGCGAGAAGGCGGCCGCACCATCGGACACGCCCATCGCGACGGGGGTGATGTCGTCCCAGCTCAGCCCTACTTCCTCCAGCATCCGGATCAGGAAATATTGGGCGGTGGTGGCACGGACATAGCCGACGCGCTTGCCCTTGAGGTCGGCGATGGTCCGGGCCTTTGATCCCTTGGGCACCAGCACCACCTGATTATTGACGTCGCCATGGGCGACCGCGATCTGGCGGAAGCTCTGGATGGTCGAGGCGGCAGCGAAGATCGGAGGAATTTCGCTCATCCCGCCATAGTCGAGCGAACCGCCATTGAGCGCCTCGACCACCAGATGGCCGGACTGGAACTCGCTATAGACGAGATCGAAGCCGCTCGGCTTGATACCCGCCGCCTTGAACAGCAGGCGGGTGTCGCCGTCGCCCTTGCCAGTGATCGAGACCCGCAGCTTCGGGTGACCTTTGCCGGCGGTGCCACAGGCGGCAAGCAGCAGGCCACCCGCGGCCGCGCCCAGCAGATTGCGTCTGGAGACCATCTCAGCGGCCGCCAACAGCATCCCGCGCCGTCACGGCAACGGCGTCACGCTCAAACAGGATGACCGTGGAATCCCGCAGCACTTCCCTGCGTGTCGCATGTGCCAGACGCGTCCATCGTTTTTTCCATTGCAGCGCCCATCTCATATACGTCGACACCCCGAAATTTGCGAGGCATTTTATCTATCAACAAAGTAGAGATATGTCTGTCAAGCAATGCTACGCGGCTTATTAGTGGGGCTTGATGAACCTATTGAGCCCCGACTGCCGTCCAACCTTACCCAATGCCTTGGCTGTTACGAAAGAGGGAGCCGGGGGTGTGGGACATCGCGTTATTGAGCATTATCCGGCACGCGCTTTTTCGCGATTATCTCACACTCCAGGGGTTTGTCAGCGCACCGGACTGTCACCAGATCCGGCATCGCCTTTCACACCTGCCGGCCTCATCGCTCCTTGATGACGAGCGATTTTCCCGCATAGTTGGCCGGATCTACGTTCGGCAAGGTCTGGATCTTGCGCCCCTTGCGGCTCATCCAGGTGACTTCGACCTTGACCGTGTCCATGGTTTTCAGGCCGAAATGCAGGGGCGCCGCATTTTCCGAATTATAGCCGTCGCCGGTCGAAAGCTGTCGAGTCGCCAATATCTTGCCGGCCTTGTCATAGAGGCGCACTTCAGCCCCCATGCGGGTGAAACGCCCCTTCGCGTCGAGCAGCGTGACCGACAGGCTGCGCCTGGCCGCTGCGCGGTCCAGATCATTGTGGAACAGGAAATGGCCGCCCTGGCTGGTATAGCCACGCATCACCGACAGATCGAGCGCACCGTCCCGGTCATAATCGACCCATTGCACGCCATGGTCGCCGACATTGAGTTGCGACGTTTCGGTCAGAACCTGGCGGAACCCCTTGCCCCCTTCATTATGGAAGAGACTATCCCTGGGCTGCTGCTGGTCGCGGGGACCATGATAGGAGGTGACATAGAGATCGAGATAGCCGTCATTGTCATAATCGCCCCACACCGCGCCGACGGCATGATTGTCGATGCCGACACCCATGTCCTTGGCGACGTTGGTGAAGGTGCCGTCGCCATTATTATGGTAGAGTGCGTTCACGCCATAATTGGGCACGAACAGGTCAAGATTGCCGTCATTGTCATAATCGCCAACGGCGCAGCCGACCCCGCCCTCCTCCTTGGAACGGCCCGGATTATCGAGGCCCAGTTCGGGCGCGACATCGGTGAAGCTGCCGTCGCCATTGTTGCGCCAAAGCGCATCGGTCGCACCTGACTGATTGGCCAGGAAGACGTCCAGAAAGCCGTCGCGATTATAGTCGAACCAGCAGGCGCCGACGGTCGGCCGGCTATCCGATACGCCAGTTCCTGCCGAGACCTGCACGAACTTGCCCTTGTCATTGCGATAGAGGCTGTTGGGGCCGATGCGATTGGCGGCATAGACGTCCAAGTCGCCATCATTGTCATAATCGACCCAACTGGTCTGGCGCGCCGAGCGGTTGGGGATGGTCAGGCCCAGCTCGAGTGCGACATTGGTGAACTTCTTGCCGCCTTCGTTGCGGAAGACGAGGCTCAGTTCGCCCGGCATGGTCGCCCCGCCCAGCAGGTCGACCCAGCCATCGCCGTCATAATCGCCCCAGGCGACGCCGCGCATTTCCGGGCCGGATGTGGGGAGCCCCAATTGCGGCCCGACATTGACGAACTTCCCGTTGTCATTGCGATAGAGGCGGATATCGCCGCCCTTGAGCGAGACAACGAGGTCGAGGTCGCCATCATTGTCGAAGTCCGCCCAGCTATTGGACAAGGATCCGGCAATGGCGAAATCGCCCGGCTGTATGGAGGTGAAGGGCGGCTCGGCAGGCGAGGCCGCATCCTGAGCCGCTGCCGGCTGGCACAGCAGCATCAGCGGCAGGATATGGCAAAGCGTCCGGTTGAGCGATGGCATGGATATTCCCCTCTTTCTTTCAGATTTGGCTGGTTTTGCGCGTGTCGGGCATGCGCAGATAGACGATCAGCGACACCGCGATCATGGCGGTGACGTACCAGTAGAAGCCGCCTTCCATCCCGGCATGCTTCATCCAGAGCGCGGCATATTCGGCGGTGCCGCCGAACAGGGTGTTGGCCAGCGCATAGGGAAGCGCGACGCCCAGCGCCCGGATATGGGCCGGGAACAGTTCCGCCTTCACGATCGCGTTGATCGAGGTGTAGCCGGTGACGATCACGAGGCCGCCCAGCACCAGCAGGAACGCGCCGAAGGAGGAGGTGACGCGTTCCAGCGCCGTGAAGATCGCGGTGGTGAACAGGACGCCGCTGACGCCGAAGCCGATCAGCAGGGGCTTGCGGCCGATGCGATCGGACAGCCAGCCGGCCATGGGCTGCAACAGCATGTAGATGAACAGCGCCGAGGCCATGATCGCGGTCGCGGTCTGGCGGCCGAAGCCGGCGCTGTTGACCAAGAATTTCTGCATATAGGTGCTGTAGGCATAGAAGGCGAGCGTGCCGCCGGCGGTGAGCGCCATGACGAGCAGCACTTCGCGCGGATGACGGCGGATGAGGTTGAGGCCGCTGGAGCGGGGCTGTTCCCCGACCGCCGCGCTTTCCACGAAGGCTTCGGTTTCCTTGAGGCCGCGGCGCAGGCGATAGACGCCGACCGCCATCACCCCGCCGATCACGAACGGCACCCGCCAGCCCCAGCCTTCCAGCTGATGTTCGGTGAGGAACAGCTGGAGCAGCAGCAGGACACAGAGCGCCAGCAACTGGCCTGCGATCAGCGTCACATATTGGAAGCTGGAGAAAAAGCCGCGCTGGTCGCTCTGCGCCATTTCCGACAGATAGGTGGCGCTGGCGCCATATTCGCCGCCGATCGACAGCCCCTGCATCAGGCGCGCGAGCAGCAGCAGGACCGGCGCGGCGACGCCGATGCTGGCATAGCCGGGGATGGCGGCGATCATCAGCGATCCGCCGGCCATCATCATGACGGACAGGGTGAGGCCCGCCTTGCGCCCCCTGCGGTCGGCATAGATGCCCATCGCCCAGGCCCCGATCGGCCGCATCAGGAAGCCGACGGCGAAGATCGCCGCCGCATTCAGCAGCTGGGCGGTGCTGTCGTCCGAGGGGAAGAAGACTGGCGCGAAATAGAGGGTGAAGGCGGAATAGACATACCAGTCATACCATTCGATCAGATTACCGATCGATCCGCCAAGGATGGATTTCAGGCGATCCTGGCGGGAAAGACTGGCTGGGGAGAGAGACGAAACATTTTCCATCCCCGTTGATACGGACGGCCCGGTGCGTTCTGCTAACTGCCTTCGGCGGACACCAAAATTATCGAATTGTCGCTGCCCGGAACGGCGCGGATACCGAAGCCGCTTTCGAGCGCGTCGACGAAATCCTGCGAGCGATCGAGGCGGAAGGCACCGCCGACCCGCAGGCTGGCGATCGCCGGATCGCCGATCACCAGCGGGGTGGGGCGATAGCGGTTGAACTCCTCGACCGCCTGGGCGAGCGTGTCGCCCTCGAATTCGACCATGCCCGCCTGCCAGGCGGTGCGCTGCCGGATCTTGGCCGGTTCCAAATGGGTGACGGCGATGCTGCCGCTGCGCACGGCGGCGCTGCGGCCGCTTTCGATCCGGCGGACGGCGGAGTCGCCGTTGCGGACCGCCACGATCCCCTCGATCACGGTCAGTTCGGTGACGTCGGCGCGCAGGCGGACGTTGAACATCGTGCCCACGGCGCGCACCAGCGTTCCGTCGGCATTGACGATGAAGGGCCGCTTCTTGTCATGCGCGACATCGAACTGCGCCTCGCCCTTCAGCAGGGTGATCTGCCTGATGTCGTCGCGCAGCGCGACCTCGACCGAGCTGTTGGTGTTGAGATGGATACGGGAGCCGTCGGCAAGTTGCACCGTGCGGGTCTCGCCCAGAGCCGTGCGATAATGATCGACCGTGCCGAGCAGGCGCAATGTGACGGTGGATGCGACCCCGACCGTAGCCGCGGCGGTCGCCAGGCCGATGAGCAGGCCACGCCGGCCGACCAGACGCGGCCGGATTTCGGCAACCGGTTCTTCCGGGGCTGGATCGTCGGGCAGCGCGATTGCGGACTTTACCGGTTCGCCCCGCTGACTGGCGGGCAGTTCATTGAGCCGCTCGGTCAGCTCCCAGCCGGCCTCCGCCTTGGCAAAGGCGAAACCATGGGCAGGGTCCAGCGCCACCCAGGCATAGGCGTCATTCCAGTCTTCGGGGGCGTCGCTCGCCCGCGCCTTAAGATACAGACGAGCCGCTTCGGCCTCGATCGCCTGCATGTCTTCCGCGCTTCTGTAGCGACCAACCAAATCCAGAACCCTCAAACTGTCCGATGGCTTGCATTATCTTCACAGCCGCGCGCGTCAAATGCTTGTCCACAGTAAAGACGGACAGCTCCATCTCCTCTGCTATCTCCTTGACCGATTTCTCATGGACACGGCGCAGGATGAAGGCCCGTCGGCATTGCGCCGGCAGCGTGTCGAGAATGGCCTGGAGATGGCGCAGCTCGTCGCGCGCATGCAGCGCTTCTTCGGTCGAATTGTCAGTCTGGAGCACGTCGAATTCGGCGACCAGTTCGAGCGACACGATCTTCTCGCGCCGGGCCTCGTCGATCAGCAGGTTGCGCGCGATCTGGAACAGGAAGGCCTTGCCGCTCTGTGCGCGGTGAATGTCGCCGTTCGCATAGGCGCGGGTCATGCATTCGGCGACGATGTCATCCACATCCTGGCGATGGGAAACCACCCGGCGCAGGCGGGAGCGCAAGGCGCCCTCATGAGGCAGAATGGCCTGCTTGAACCAGTCCAGCCTTGCCCTGATCGAGTCCACGTCCACAGCCACGCTCGTCCCCCTGTGCTTATCATTCTCCTCTCCGGCGCGCCCGATGCGGCGCTGCGTCGAGGCAGTGCCAGACCGATAGCGAAGGCCCCCTCGTCACAAAAATGAGATATTTTTAAGCGTCGTTAGCAGAAACGCGATCGGCCTCCGTATCCACCACCGACGGGCAAATAATTTCGCAGCCCAATCATTTCACGGGGGATATGATGTCGCGTAATTTTCGGAATGTTTCTCTGTGCGTGGTCGCAACAGTCGTTGCCCTCAGCACCCAGACGGTGGCAGCAGCCGAACCGGCCAAGTTCAAGATTCCGGCCCAGTCGATGCAGACGGCCCTGACGCTCTTCGCCAAGCAATCGGGCATCCAGCTTCTCTTCCCCTATGACCAGGTTGCCGGCCTGCATGCCCAGTCGGTCAACGGCAAGATGGCGCCCGATGTCGCGCTGCAACGGCTGATCGCCGGATCAGGGCTGAAGATCACGCTGTCGAACAACAATGTCATCGCCCTGTCGCTGAACGCCCAGGCACACAAGGGCCGCGCCGTCGAAGTCGCGAGCCTGGGCGTCACCGCCCTTCCCTTTGCGATGCAGGCCAGCGCCGCGCCGCAGGCCAGCACGGCGGCGGCCGAGGAAGCCCCCGGCCCTGCAATCGTCGTGACCGGGTCGCGCGGCCAGGCTCGCACCGTGACCGACAGCCCGACCCCGATCGACGTCATTTCCGGCGCGGACCTGACCCGCACCGGCAAGGCGGGCGTGTTCCAGGCGCTCAACACGCTGGTACCTTCCTTCAACCTGCCGGTGCGCGCTGGCGGCGCCACCTCCACCGTCATCGCGACCGGCGGCCTGCGCGGCCTCAATCCCGACCAGGCGCTGATCCTGGTCAACGGCAAGCGCCGCCACAAGACCTCGCTCATCAACGCGGTGTCGACGCTCTACAACGGCTCGGTCCCGGCCGATCTGGACATGATCCCGACTGCCGCGGTCGACCATATCGAAGTGCTGCGCGACGGTGCGGCCGCCCAATATGGGTCGGACGCCATCGCCGGCGTCATAAACATCATCCTGAAGGATGACAGCAGCGGCGGCTCCGCCAATTTCACCGCCGGCCAGAATTTCGACCGGTCCGACGGCGAACTTTATCAGGCCGACCTAAATTTCGGGATGAAGCTGGGCGAGAACGGCTTTGCCAACCTCTCGCTCAACCTCAAGAAGCAGGAAATGTCGAACCGGGCGCTACCGCTCGCCGACTGTTCGGTCACGGCCACCACCACCTGCCTCTATCCGCTGGTGAACGGACAGCTCGATCCGCGCGATGCGGCCGCAGTCGGCACCGAACGCATCGTCACCACCAGCTATGGCGTCATGCCCTCGCGCAGCATCAATACCGCGCTCAATGCCGGATATGATCTGGGCGGCGTCGAACTCTACGCCTTCGGCACCTACAGCCAGCGGCGGTCGGACCTGTGGTACAGTTATCGTTACCCCAAGGACATCAACAATGTCATGGGCATCTACCCCAACGGCTATCGCCCCCATATCATGATCGACGAGGAGGATTTCGAACTCACCGTCGGCGCGAAGGGCGAAGTCGCGGGCTGGGACTGGGACTTTTCCACCGGCTATGGCCGCAATCGCGCCCGTCAGTCGTCGGAAGGCACGCTCAATCCCTCGCTCGGCACGCTCAGCCCCACCGAATTCTACATCGGCACGCTCAAATCCTCGGAGTTCGTCACCTCACTCGACGTGACCCGCGGCTATGATGTGGGCGGCGGCAACCTGCAGGTGTCGGCCGGCGCGCAGCAGCGCCATGAACGCTACCAGACCTTCGCCGGGGACGAGGGGAGCTATGCCGTCGGCCCGGCGATTGTGTCGGGCATGACACCGGGTGCGCAAAGCTCGGCCGGCTTCCAGCCGGAAGATGCGGCCTATATGTCCCGAGACAATGTTTCGCTGTATGCGGACGTGGCGTGGGATCCCAACAAGGACATCACGATCGGCGCCGCAGCACGCTTCGAACATTATGACGATGGCAGCGGCAACACGCTGATCTGGAAGGTCAATGGGCGCTATGCGGCGACCGACTGGATCGCCTTCCGCGCGGCCGCCAATACCGGCTTCCGGGCGCCCGCCGTCGCCCAGCAAATCTATACCCAGACGACCAACCAGTTCCGCACCGTCAACGGTGTTCCCAACCAGTTGCTGCAGATCAAGACGCTGGCCGTCGACGATCCGGCCGCGATCGCGCTGGGCGCCAAACCGCTCCAGCCCGAAACATCGTTCAACATCTCCGCCGGCGTGGTGCTGACCCCCCTGCCCAATTTCAACCTGACGATCGACGCCTATCAGATCGACGTGGATGATCGCATCACCATCACCAGCACGCTGACCGGCACGGCGATCTCCAACATCCTGATCGCCAGCGGTGTACCCGAAGCGGAAGCACGGACGCTGACGGCGCAATATTATACCAACGCGATCGACACCCGCACCCGCGGCATCGACGTCGTCGCATCCTACAAGCATGGCCTGTTCGACACGGTGAACATGCAATGGAATCTGGGCTTCAACTACAACAAGACCAAGATCACCCACATCATCGACAATCCGCCCGAACTGGCCGCGCTGGGCAGCGACTATGTCCTGTTCGATCGCGCGCGCCGCAGCAACATGACCAACAACCTGCCGCGCACCAAATTGTCGATCAGCAACCTCGCCACCATGGGTGACTTCACCCTGTCGTCGCGCCTTACGCGCTTCGGCGGCTTCAAATCCTACCAGAATGGCGTGACCAGCAATGGCGTCACCACCTATCCGAATGATCGCAGCTATGGTGCCAAGTGGATCACCGACCTGGAGGCCAGCTGGCAGGTCACGCCACTGGTCAATATCGCGGTCGGCGCAAACAATATCTTCAACGTCTATCCCGACAAGAACCGGGCCAGCGACGTCAGCGCCACGCTGGGCCAGGGGCTCTATGCCGGCACCTCGCCGATCGGGTTCACCGGCGGCTTCTATTATGGCCGCGTCGGCCTGAGCTTCTGATCCATCACCGACCAAGGCGCCGCTCCACATGGGGCGGCGCATTTTTTTGCATTGACGGGAGAATGATGGCGATGCGCCACATGACGATCTGGCTCGCGGCCCTGGCCGCCGCCTCCGCGATGACCGCCTCGGTCGCTGCCCCCTCCACCAGTTGGGGCGGTGGCGAAATATTGTGGGACAGTTTCGGCGTGCCCCATATCTACGCAAAGACCGAGGAAGGCGGCTTCTACGGCTTTGGCTATGCCCAGGCCCAGAGCCACGGCAATCTGCTGCTGCGCATGTATGGCGAAAGCCGCGCCCGCGCTGCCGAATATTGGGGCGAGAAATATGAGAGCCAGGACAAATGGCTGGTCGCCAATGACGTGCCGGCTCGCTCCGCCCAGTGGTTCAGGCAGCAGACGCCGCAGATGCAGAAGAATCTCGAAGCCTTTGCGGCCGGGATAAATGCCTATGCCGCCGCCCATCCCGACAAGATCGCGCCCGAGGCGAAGGTGGTGCTACCACTCAAGGGCGTCGACATCATCGCCCATGCCCAACGGCTGATGAATTTCGGCTATATCGCGTCCGACCGAAAGGTGCTGACGGATCCGTCGATCAACGAGGCCGGCGGGTCGAACGCCTGGGCGGTCGCGCCGTCGCGCTCGGCCAGCGGCAAGGCGATGCTGCTCGCCAACCCGCATCTGCCCTGGGCGCCGAGCCAGCTCACCTATTATGAGGCGCAGATTACCGCGCCGGGCCTGGCCATCTACGGCGCGACGCAGGTCGGCCTGCCGGTGCTGCGCTTCGGCTTCAACAATGACCTGGGCTTTACCAATACCGTCAACACGATGCAGGGCTTCACCAGCTACAAGCTGACGCTGGAGGGCGATGGCTATCGCTTCGATGGCAAGACGCTGCCGTTCAAGGCCGTTACGAAAAGCTACAAGGTCAAGCAGGCCGACGGCACGCTGAAGAGCGTCAGCTTCACGCAGAAGAGCACGATCCATGGCCCCGTCTTCACCCTGCCCGATGGCAAGACGACGGTTGCGCTCAAGGTCGCCGGGCTCGACCGGCCGGGCGTGCTGGAGCAATATCTGGAGATGGGCAAGGCGCGCGACTGGGGCGCGTTCGAAAAGGCGCTGCGCAAGATGCAGGTGGTGATGTTCAACATCATCTATGCCGACCGCGCCGGCCATATCCTCTATCTCGACAATGGCCTGCTGCCCAAGCATGCGAGCGGCGACCTCAAATATTGGTCGGCGCCGGTACCGGGCGATACCTCGGCGACGCTGTGGAAGGATGTCCACAGCTATGACGACATGCCCAAGCTGCTCGACCCGGCCACCGGCTTCGTCCAGAACGCCAATGATCCGCCATGGCTGGCCACCTGGCCCCGCGCGCTCGATCCCAAGAGCTTCCCCGCCTATGTCGCGCCGGTCGGGCCGATGAGCCAGCGGGCGCAGATGTCGGTCAAGCTGATGAGCCAGACGCCCAAGATCAGCTTCGACGATTTCGTGTCGCGCAAGCTGACCACCACCTCGTTGATGGCGGAGCGGATGCTGCCCGACCTGCTGGCGGCGGCTGCCGGTTCGAACGACGCCGATGTGCAGACGGCAACGGCATTGCTCAAGGGCTGGGACCATCGGTTCGAACCCGACAGCCGCGCCGCACTGCTGTTCGAAACCTGGGCCGGCCTCTTTGCGCCCAAGAATTTCACCGACCAGTCCAACTATGCCGTCAAATGGACGCTGGACGACCCGCTGGAAACGCCACGCGGCCTGAAAGATCCGGCGGCAGCCGTCGCCACGCTCAAGGAAGCGGTAGCGAAGACGAAGCAGCTATATGGCGCGATCGACCGTCCGTTCGGCGATGTTTCCCGCTTCCATATTGGCGATGTCAGCGTGCCGGCCAATGGCGGTTTCGGTAATGCCGGCGTGTTCCGCACCATCACCTGGGGACCGATGAAAAATGGCGAGCGCACGCCCGTCCATGGCGAGACATGGGTTTCCATGGTCGAATTCGGCACGCCGATGAAGGCCGTGGGCCTGATGAGCTATGGCAATAGCAGCCAACCAGGTTCCCGGCACAATAGCGACCAACTGCAATTGCTGGCCGACAAGAAGTTCCGCACGCTGTGGATCGACCGTACGGACGTGGAAGCGCATGTAGAAGAAAAGACGGCTTTCTGAGGAATAGCGGGATCGCTGGGATGCATGGACGGCATCTCAGCGATCGATTATTTCGCCCCTTCCTCGACATTCTGCAGCCAGTCCTGGTCGCTTTTAGAAATTCAGATATGCTCCGGGCGTGGGTAGCATCATGGGTGGGCAAAGCCTAAGTTTCAAAGCAAGACTGCAGCCTACTTCAATGCAAAACGGCAGATGACGCGACAATTCCTCGGCCGATCTCTTGGCTTTGCGGAAGCGAAAGAAGGCGGTCTGTGCATACGCACGAATGAAGCATCGGCATGAGCTGATAGTGGAAATGACTTCCTCCGGCACAGCACCCAGGACAGAAAGAAATCCACACGCAGGTGCGCGACATTTAGCAGTGGGCCTGACACCGTTCTGCAAACGCTTCATAAGTTTATGTTGCTGTGCAGCATAAGCCATTGTGAGCCGTAATCGCCGCGGTTAGGGGCGCTTTCGATGAGGCTGGCAGGGAACAGGTGTCGAGTTGACGAGTGAGCGTTTCGGCTTGCGGCAGGCGGCCGCGTGGCTGTCGGAGGTCGTGGGGCCTGACCGCAGCTATGTGAATGTCGGCATCGTCTATACGGTGGCCATCAGCCTGTTGTCGCTGGCCACCCCCATCTCCGTGCAACTGCTGATCAACTCGGTGGCGCGCACCGCGCTGGTCGCACCGTTGTGGATCCTGTCCGGCGTGCTACTGGCGCTCCTGCTGGTCGTGGCGGGGCTGAGCGCGCTGCGCGTCTATCTGCTGGCGATCTTCGAACGCCGCATCTTTGCGCGGGTGGTGGCGGAGATCACCGTGCGCGCGGTTCATGCGCAGAACCCCTTCTTCGTCGATGAAAGCCGGGGCAGCCTGTTCAACCGCTATTTCGACATGGTGATCGTCCAGAAATCGGTGCCCAGCCTGGTCATCGGCGCCTTCACCATCGTGTTGCAGGGGGCGGTGGGGCTGGTGGTGACCAGCTTCTACCATCCCTTCTTCCTGGCCTTCAACCTGGTGCTGGTGACGGTGTGCCTGATGATCTGGCTGGCCTGGCGGCATGGCGCGATCACCGGCGCGGTGGGTGTCAGCCATGCCAAGCATAATGCCGCGCACTGGCTGGAAAGCGTCGGCGGTTCGAACGGCTTCTACAAGTCGGCCCGCCATCTCAATTTCGCAATGGATCGCTCCGAAACGGTCATTGCCGACTATATCGCCGCGCATCGCCGCTATTTCCGCTACAGCTTCGCGCAGACGCTGGGCTATTTCCTGGTCTATGCCTTCGCGGCCGCCGCCTTGCTTGTGCTCGGCGGCAATCTGATCCTGGCCGGCCAGCTTTCGATCGGGCAACTGGTCGCGGCGGAACTGATCCTGTCCGGCGTCTTCTACGGCATCTACCAGCTCGGTTCCTATCTCGACACCTTCTATGATCTGGTCGCGAGCAGCGAGGAATTGTCGCAAATCCTGGCCATCCCGCAAGAGCGGCTTGGCCAGCGCGGGGAGGCGCCGCGGGACGGATCGGTCCGCTTCCGCGATGTCGAGATCGACAAGGCCCGGATCAATTTCGAGATTGCGAGCGGCGAACAGGCGGTGATCCTGGCCGAACCGGGGATGGAGAGCACTCTTGCGCTCCTGCTCAAGCGCCACGCCGCGCCCGACAGCGGCATCGTCCTGATCGGTGGCAGCGAACTGGGCAGTTTCGACATGTATCTGCTGCGATCGGCGGTAATGGTGCTCAATCGCCCGACCATTATCGACGTCACCCTGCGCGAATATCTGTCGTTCGCCGAAGGCCGCGACATGGATGGGGCGCGGATCATGAACGCGCTGGAACGGGTTGGCCTCGGCGCGCGGCTCGCCAGGCTGCCGCACGGGCTCGATACCCAGCTCGCCAGTTCCGGCTCGCCGCTGTCGATCGTCGAAGTGATGCAGCTCAAGCTTGCCAATGCCCTGCTCAGCCGTCCGCGCGTGCTGCTATTGTCGCAACTCTACGACATGATGCCGATTGCCAGCCTCAAGGCGACGTTGGCCGAACTTCGGGCAGCGGGTACGACCGTGCTGCTGAGCAGCGGGCGCCCTGAAGCGCTCGACCTCGACGCCTGGTATTGGGTCGGCGCGCGCGCACAGCAACGGTTCACCGACAAGGATGAATTTGCCCGCTTCGTCGCAGCGCGGGAGGCGCAGCCATGACGCTCGACCGCGCCCAGGCCGAACATTTCCCGTCGCTCGCCCAGTTGCGGCCGCCCCGGCTGGTGACGACCGTCGCCTGGCTCATCCTGCTGGGCGTCCTGCTCGTGCTGGCGATCCTGTTCGTGCCCTGGCAGCAGACCGCGCAGGGCGGTGGCCAGGTCACGACGCTGAGCGCGCAGGACCGCGCTCGCGACGTATCCTCGCTGGTGAGCGGCCGCGTCGCCGAATTTTACGTCAGGGATGGCGATCATGTCCGGGCCGGCGATCCGATCGTCCGGGTGGTCGATGTCGATCCGGATTTTCTCGCTCGGCTGGCGGGCGAGAAGGCGCAGGTCGAGGCGCAGATCGCGGCGGTCCAGCAGGCGCGGGCTACCGCGATGATCGACGTCAATCGCACCAGCCAGCTCTATGCGGAAGGTCTGGCCGCCCGGCGTGACTATGAGCAGACCCAGATCAAGGTTGCCGACGTGGACGCGAAGCTCGCCGAAGCGCGGGCGAAGCTCAAGCAGATCGAGATCAAGCTCGCGCAAAGTTCGGCGCAGATCGTCTCGGCGCCGCGCGAAGGCCGGGTGCAGGATCTGAATGCCGCAGCGGGCGGCGCGCTGATCTCGTCCGGCACGGTGCTGGCGACGATCGCGCCCGAGAATATCACCCGCGCGGTCGAGCTGTATGTCGATGGGCGCGATGTGCCTCTGGTCGAGCCGGGGCGATCTGTGCGGCTCGAATTTGAGGGCTTCCCGGCCTTCCAGTTCAGCGGCTGGCCGGCCTTTGCCGTCGGCATCTATGACGGCCAGGTGCGGTCGGTCGATCCCACGCCGCGCACCGACGGGCTGTTCCGGATATTGGTGGAGCAGGCACCGGGCAAGACCGCCTGGCCGGAGCGACGCTTCGTCCGTCAGGGCAGCAAGGTGCTGGGCTGGGTGCAGGGCGACACGGTGCCGGTCTGGTACGAATTGTGGCGCCAGCTCAACGACTTCCCGCTCAACTTCGGCCAGGATCAGGTAGCGGGTAAGGGCGAGGCGAAAGCGCCCAAGGACGACAAAAGTTCGATCGAGAAGAAGAAGTGACGACGTGGCGCGCGATGGCGCTTCCCATGCTCGTCGCGGCCATGGGCGCGGGCACCCTGCCGTGCGCGGCTGGTGAAGCCCTGTCGGTCGATGCGACGCCCGCGCCGACCGCAGGGCAGCCCTCGACGCCGCTGACGCTGGACGAGGTGCTGCAATTCTCGGCCCGCTCAGCGCCAGATATCATTGCCGCCCTGGCGCGTGCGCGTCAGGCTGAAGGGCGCGCGATCAGCGCACAGGGTGCCTTCGATACGGTGTTTTCCGTGGATGCCCGCAGCCGGGTCGAGGGCTATTATGACGGCACGCTGATCGACAGCAAGGTCGAACGCCCGCTGACCGGCAACGGCGGCTATGTCTACGGCCAATATCGCAATTCGCGCGGGGATTTCCCGGTCTATGAGGACAAGGCCTATACCAATCGGGCTGGCGAGTTGAAGATCGGGGCGCTCTATACCTTGATGCGCGATCGCCTGATCGACGCGCGGCGGTCCGCGTCGCAAATCGCCGGCAACGATATCGACATCGCGCGCTTTGAAACGCGGGCGACCGCCATCGGCGTGCAGGCGCGCGCCATTGCCGCCTATCAGAAATGGGTGGCGAGCGGCCTCAAGCTCAAGGCTTATGAGGCGCTCTACGATCTGGCCGAAAGCCGCAGCCAGGGCATTGCGCGCCAGGTGCAACTGGGCGCCAAGTCCGCGATATTGCTGACCGAAAACGAAGCCAACATGGTCAAGCGCGAGGCGCTGGTGGTCCAGGCGCGGCAGGAGTTCATGGCCGCGGCCAACAGCTTCTCGCTCTATTATCGCGATGCGGACGGATTACCGGTCCTTGTCGATGCCGCGCGCCTGCCTGCGTCTGCTGCCGCTTTCGACGACCTGCGGATCAACCCGCTGTTCGCGATCGAGGATCGCCCCGACTTCGGCATCCTGCTGGAGGAGATCGACAATGCGTCGGTCAAGCTGGCGCTGGCCGAGAACGACACCCGCCCCAAGCTGGATTTCGAGGGGCAGGTCGCCAAGGATGTCGGGGCGCAGGGTCTGGGTGGCTATAGCCGCACGCCGCTGGAGGTGATCGTCGGCGTGACCTTCAAGGTGCCGCTGCAGAACCGCAAGGCAAGGGGCAAGGTCGCCGAGAGCCAGGCGAAGATCGACGAACTCACCGTCAAGCAGCGCTATCTGGCGGAAAAGATCCGTACCGAAGTGGCCGGCATCGGCATCGAGGTCGATGCCGCGCGCGTACTGGTCGATACCACCCGGCGGCAGCGTGACCTGGCCGAACGACTGGCCCAGGCCGAACGGCGCCGTTTCGATCTGGGGTCGAGCGACTTCTTCCTGGTCAACAGCCGCGAGGAAGCGGCCACCGACGCCGCAGTCAAGCTGATCGAGGCACAGGCGCGCATCGCTGCGGCCCAGGCCGAAATGGCGGCGGCTACCGCCGATGACCGGGCGCTGGGATTGTAGCTCGAACTGCTCGGATATTGTGCGCTGTCATAAGTCTATCCGCCTGCAAAGCAGCCAGCTTCTGGCGAGTTCGTCAGCGACCTCCACGCCCCGGCTACCAACTCTGTCGGATGGTGCTTAGCGGGCGATGCGCGGCCCCGAATTCCCGGCCTGTCAACGCCATCGTCAAATTGGTGAGTTCGATCTAGACACGCGCGCGGCTGGCATTGAGCCTGCCCTCCCAATAGCTGCTTTCGACGTGGCTGGCTAATCATGAAGCTGCGCAAAGTACATCGACCAGGAGGCGTTGCAATCATTACAAAAAATGGCGCGTCGGGGATCCACTGACCCATGACTTTATCTCATAGCTCGAAGCTAGGATGAACGACCAATCACGTCACCCCACAGCGCAATCTCTGCCCCGAAGAGCGCCTTGCCGCCAACAGCCTGATTTCAATCCTTTAGCGTTGCTAATGTGAACGACCTCGATCCCGCCTCCCTTCACACCGGGGTAGAAAAACTTTTTTGTCTACCAATTCCGTTATCTTTAGCCCGCCCCTCGTCCAATAGTCCGACAAAAGGGGTCCTCTGTCGTGCATCGCCTTACCAGCGCCGTCTTTCTGCTGCTCTCCACAACATCCACCTTCGCCCAGGCGCAGGATCAATCCGATCCGCGAAATAGCCAGGAGGGATCGACCGAACGCTCCGACATCGTCGTCACCGGCATCCGCAAGAGCCTGGCCGATGCGCTGGCCGTGAAGCGCCAGTCCGCGCAGGTCGTCGACGTTATCTCGGCCGAGGATGTCGGCAAATTCCCTGACAAGAATATCGGCGAAGCGCTCCAGCGCGTGACCGGCGTCCAGATCACCCGCGGCGGCGGCGAGGGCCAGGCGATCACCATTCGCGGCGCCGACCCCTCGCTCAACCGGGTCGAGATCAACGGCCAGTCGGCTCTGTCGACATCGATCGCCGCCGCCGCCGGCAATGGCAGCAACCGCGCGGTCGATTTCCGCGACCTGCCCGCAGAGTTCGTCTCGCGCCTCGAAGTGCTCAAATCGGCCACGCCCGACATGACCGAAGGCGGCCTGGGCGGCACGGTACGGATCATCACGCGCCGCCCCTTCGATGCGAAGGAAGGCTATCTGGCCGGGTCGGCACAGGGCATCTACAATGAACTGGCGGACAAGGTGGATCCCAAATTCGCGCTGATCGGCTCCAAGCTGTTCGCGCATGACACGATCGGCGTGCTGCTGTCAGGCACCTATGAAGATCGCACCATCCGCTACGACCAGGCCCGCACCACCGGCTGGCGCCAGGTGGAAACGGTGCAGCCGGCAACGCCCGCCAGCCAAAACTGCCTGTCGGGCCGCAACCAGGCCCGTTGCCTCGATCTGGACGGCAGCGGCTTTGGCGACTTCTACCCTGACATCCCGCGTTACATAACCGCGACCGAGCCGACCAAGCGCTATGCCCTGAACGGCATCGTCGAATGGCGGCCGGACGATAATTTCAAGGCCTATGTCGAGGGCACCTTCACCAAGAGCGATATGCGGTCGGACGCCCAATATCTGCAATTGTCCACCACCCAGTCGGTGGCCAATGGCGGCATCGACCCGACCGGCGTCGTGATCCGCGACGAAACGGCCCAGACCGTCACCTTCGTCAACAACAGCGCCGCCGGGACCGGCCCCAGCGTCAATTATCGCAGCGTCATCGGCGGGCTGCGCCGTCGCACCTTCAACGGCATCGTCGGTGCCGAATGGCAGGTCGGCAAGGTCAAGCTGTCGGCCCGCGGCACCTATGCCGCGTCGCGCGTCTTCAATGACGAGGTCGATGTGACCGCGTCGGTCTCCGGCAAGGACGCCCTGCCCTGGATCACCATCGATTATGACAATCCGCAGCATGCGCCCAACATCATCCTGCCGATCGATACCACCACGACCCAGGGCATCAACACGCTGTCCGTCGAGGCGCGGCCGCGCCTCAACCGCCAGCAGGAACAAGGCGCCAAATTCGACGCCGAATATCGCCCCGACAATGACGGCCTGCTGACATCGCTGAAGGGAGGCATCGAACAGAACAGGCTGGTATCGAGCAGCCGGTTCAGCAACGCGGTCTACACGCTGAACGGCATTACCGGCCAGACGACCCTGACCCGGTCGGGCATCACCGGCACGCAGGTTCTGGCGACCACCACACCCGCGGCTCAACTCGCGACGATCCAGAGCCTGCTCAATAATTATGGCGGCATGGGCGACGGCAGCTTTTTCAAGACCGGTGATCTCGGCTTTTCCGGTATCGACCGCTGGTGGAACCTGGGCGATGATCTCGCCAAGGCGATCGGCATTCCCGATCCCTATACCAGCATATCGCCGCTCGACACCTATCGGGTGAAGGAAGAAACCATCGCCGGCTATGGCCAGGCCGCGTTCAAGGCCGATCTGGGCTTCGACCTGTCGGGCGTGTTCGGCGCGCGCCTGGTTCACACCCGCACCGTGTCCACGGGCAGCCAGAGCAGCGGCGGCGTCATCACCCCCGCCCGCTACACCGGCGAATATACCGTACTGCTGCCGTCCGCGAACCTGCGCGCCGAACTCGTCCCCAACAGGCTGGTGGTGCGGGCCACCGCATCGGATGTGCTGGCCCGCCCAGCCCCGTCGCAAATGGCGCCCAATGTCCGGCTCGATCCCGTTGGGCTGACCGGATCGCGCGGCAATCCGGGGCTGAAGCCTTATCGCGCCTGGCAATATGATCTGGGCGTCGAATATTATATCTCGCGCACCAACTATCTGTCGGTCACGGCCTTCCGCAAGGATATCAAGTCCTTCATCGACACCGACAGCCGTGAGGAGGAAATTGACGGGCAGGTCTACACCATCCGCCTGCCGGTCAACGGCACCCAGCATGTCACCATCCAGGGCGTGGAAGCCGGCGTGCAACTGGGCCTCGATTTCCTGCCCGGCATTTTGGGCCATCTGGGGGTGATCGCCAACTACACCTACAACAAGGACAAGGGCTATGAAGGGCGCGACTATTTCACCAATGCGAGCCTGCCTTTCCCCGGCGTGTCGCGGAACAGCTACAATGCCTCGCTCTTCTATGATGACGGGCGCTTCGCCATTCGCGGTTCCTATAACTGGCGCAGCCGCTATCTGATCAACGCAGTCGATCGCGGCAACAATCCGTCCTTCGGCGAAGCGTTCGGCCAGCTGGACGGGTCAGCCAGCTATGTCGTCAATCCGCATGTCTCGCTGTTCCTGGAAGGGGTCAACCTGACCGATTCCACCCGGATCGAGAATGCCAACAGCATCTATCGTCGCAACGTCATCGAAACCTATGGTCGCCGCATTTATTTCGGCGTCCGGGCAAAGCTGTGACGCGGCGCGATACGCTGGCAGGCCTGGCGGGGGCTTCGCTCCTGCCGGCCTTCGCCCGTGCCGCAACCGGCCG
Organism: Sphingobium scionense; assembly: GCF_014197035.1. GTDB lineage: Bacteria > Pseudomonadota > Alphaproteobacteria > Sphingomonadales > Sphingomonadaceae > Sphingobium > Sphingobium scionense. The sequence goes on from NZ_JACIEU010000004.1 coordinate 72,056, forward strand.
CCTGCTGCATCGGGACGATTTCCGTCATGGCCTTGGCCAATGGCAGGTGGAAGCCGAGGCACCGGCCCGCGTAAGCGCGCAGGATGGCTCGCTCGACATCGAGGCACCCGCCGGGCTTACCCTGTGGTTCCGCCCCCTACTCAAGGGACCGGTCGAAATCCGCTATCGGGCGCAGGCCGTGGCGCAGGGCGGGCCACATGATCGGGTGAGCGACCTCAACTGCTTCTGGATGGCCCATGATCCCGCCATGCCAGACGGCGATGCCCTGGCCCGACCGCGCACGGGCAAGTTCGAGGAGTATGACAGCCTGCAGACCTATTATGTCGGGCTGGGCGGCAACGGCAACAGCACCACCCGCTTTCGCCGCTATCTCGGCCGCGACGGCGACCGGCCGCTATTGCCGGAAAATGACCGGCGTGGGTCCGAAGACATGCTGGTCGCCAATCGCTGGCAGGACATCGTCCTGATCGCCGACGGGGACAAGATCGCCTTCTTGCGCGATGGCCAGCGACTGTTCGCCTTTCAGGACGATCATCCCTACACCCATGGCCGCTTCGCCCTGCGCACTACCGCCAGCCATCTGAAAATCCGTGACTTCACCGTCCGCGCACTTCGCTGACCCAAGGAAACCGCATGTCCCTCTCCCGCCGCGCCCTGCTCCAGTCCAGCCTGTTGGGTGGCGCCGTGCTCGCCTTGCCGACACCGGCGCGCGCCGCGAAGACCGTGCTGGCAACGGATGTGCATTGGCTGGACGGCAGCCCACCGGCCTGGGACGGCGGCCAGAGCTGGGGCACGCCCTGGCCCCGCGGCACGCTGCGCGGGACGGACAGGCTTCAGGCGCATGGTGCGGATGGTATCGCGCTGCCGCTGCAAAGCTGGCCGCTGGCCTATTGGCCGGACGGATCGATCAAATGGAGCGGCCATGCGCTGCCGGCGATGATCGACAGAGCCGCCTCCCATGTCTCGATCGGCATCGGACGCAATCCGGCTCCAGTTCATCCCGTCCGGGTCGAAGAGCAGGCTGATGCCGTGCTGGTGCATGTTGGCACGACGTCCTGGCGACTACCGCGCACGGGCAGCGCCATCATCGCTGCGGCAGAACGGAATGGCCAAACCCTGCTGCGCAATGTTCATCTTCTGGCCAGCGCCCAGAATGCGGCGTCCGACGAGGAATCGGAAAATCTGTCGATCGAGCGCTACACCGGCCGGATCGACGCGCTGACCGTCGAACAAAGCGGTCCGGTCCGTGCCGTCGTCAAGGTGGCAGGCAGCCATGTCGGCAACGGGCGCGAATGGTTGCCCTTCAGCCTGCGCCTCTATTTCACCGCCGACAGTCCGGCCGTCCGCATCGTCCACAGCTTCATCTGGGATGGCGACGCCGATCGCGATTTCCTGCGCGGTCTCGGCATCCGGGCGCAGGCGCCGATGGCCGCGCCGTTGCACGACCGGCATGTCCGCATCGCCACCGACGACGGCCTGTTCAGTGAAGCGGTGCGACCACTCACGGGCCTGCGCCGCGATGTCGGCGAAGCCTTCCGTCAGGCGCAGATTGACGGGCGCGCAACCCCATCGGTCGACACGCTGCCGGATCGGCTGCGCCAGTTGCTCGACAGTATACCGGCATGGGGCGATTTCCGGCTGTTCCAGGGCAATGCGCAGGGTTTCACCCTGACCAAGCGCACCCGCAAGGGGCGTGCGCCGATCCAGTCGCTCGAAGGCGATCGCGCCCGCGGGCTGGCCTATGTCGGTACCCCATCGGGCGGCGCGGCGATCGGCATGGCCGATTTCTGGCGACGCCATCCGGTCCAGCTCGACATTGACGGGGCGGCGGGGGACGCGGCTGACCTGACCGCCTGGCTGCATGCACCCGATGCGCCGGCGATGGACATGCGCTCCTATCGCGACGTGCTGGGGATGACCGACTATGCCCGCCAGAATGACGGGCTGGACATGACCTATGAGGATTATGAACCCGGCTGGGATCAGGCCAGGGGCATCGCCCGCACCAATGAATTGTGGCTCTGGGCGCTGCCCGCGACGCCCGATGCCGCAACGCTGGACAGCTATGCCGCCCAGGTGGCCCGCCCCGCCCGGTTGCAGGTCCAGCCGGATCGCATTCATGCCGCCGGCGTGTTCGGCGATTGGGCGCCGCGCACGACCAGTGGTGCCTTATCCCTGGCGATCGAGCGACAAAATGACCTGCTGATCGACCATTATCGCGACGAGATCGACCGGCGCCACTGGTATGGTTTCTGGAACCATGGCGATGTGATGCACGGCTATGACAGCGACCGGCATCAATGGCGCTACGACATTGGCGGCTATGCCTGGGACAATAGCGAATTGTCGACTGACCTGTGGTTCTGGTACAGCTATTTGCGATCGGGACGGGCGGATATATTCCGCATGGCAGAAGCGATGACCCGCCACACCGGCGAGGTCGATGTCTATCATTCCGGCCCCTGGGCTGGCCTTGGCACGCGCCACGGCGTCCAGCACTGGAGTGATAGCAGCAAGCAGCCGCGCGTATCCAACGCTGCCTATCGCCGTATCTTCTATTATCTGACCGGCGACGAACGGGTCGGCGACCTGATGCGTGTGCTGGTCCATTCCGACCGCGTGCTGCAACGTGTGGATATTGGCCGCAAGGTTGCCGATCGAGCGCCGGAATCGTTACCGCCCGGCGGCGTCGGCGCCGTCGTCAAACCCGCAGGATTGCCGGAAGGGGTGATACAACTGTCCTTCGGCACAAGCTGGGGCAGCCTGGTCGCGGCCTGGTTCACCGAATGGGAACGTACCGGCGACCGCCGCTGGCGCGACCGCATTCTGGCGGGCATGAACAGCATCGCCGCCCTGCCCCGCCAATGGTGGGCCGGCGGCGCCAATTTCGATCTCGCCAGCGGCCGCTTCGTGTCCGGAGGCGATCATATCAGCGTCAGCCACCTCAATGCGGTCTTCGGCATTGTCGAAATCATGGCCGAACTTCTGCCGCTGGTCGATGCGCCCGGCTATCGGGCGGCCTGGATCGACTATTGCAAATGGTACAATGCTCCCGCCGACCAATGGGAAAGGCGTTTTGGCGAAGCGCCACGTGGCCATAATCTGCGCCAGGCCCATTCGCGCCTGACCGCCTATGCCGCGCATGCCTTACAGGATCCGGCGCTGGCGGCGCGCGCCTGGAGCGAATTTCAGGATGGCGAACTGAAACCGGGTCTGACGACCGTGCAGGCGGGCGACGGCATCATGGAGATTGCCGGCCTGTCGACGAACGGTGCGGCCCAGTGGGGGCTGGCGGCGATCCAGAATCTCGCCCTGACCCCACCGGATTGAGCATGTCGATCAACAATCGATAAATTGCGGGAATAATTAAAATAGAAAAATCATAATCAAATAAAATTCACCTATTCAATCTTACAATTCGAAAGACGTCATAGTCATTTGATACATATCGCGGGACATATCTAAAAATCATCACCAGCCACGTTTGCCAACGAGAGCGGTGAATGACGATAATATCCCAAGTTCATGCGGACGATTTGGTGCGACCGGCGCTACTGCGTCCTCGCATCCATGATGTCCCCCGCGATGGTGATGCGCCACGACCAGAGGCTGGAACGGCGGGAAGCTCGGTTGCGGACGAGCGACTGCACCGCAAGCAGCAACTGGCCGCATCGCTGCGCCTGCTGGCCCAGCATGGCGTCGAGCCTGGCCTGGCCGGTCATCTAAGTGCCCGCGATCCTGAACATACCGACCATTTCTGGGTCAACCCGGTCGGCGTCCCCTTTTCCCATATTCGGGTATCGGACCTGCTGCGGATCGACGGCGACGGGCGCGTGGTCGAGGGTGACGGCCCGGTCAACATCTCCGGCATCCCCTATCATCATGCCGTCCAGCGCGCCCGGCCCGACGTCGTCGGGATCGTCCACGCCCATAGTTTCCATGCCAAGACCTGGTCCGCCTTCCGGCAACCGGTCGAGCCGATCATCGCCGACCTCGCCGCCTTTCATGAGGATCAGGTGGTCTTCGTGCCTGACCGATCATCGGACGCCGGCGCTGATCGAGACGCCGTCGCGCAGCAATTCGTCCGGGCGCTGGGCGATCGCAACATCCTGCTCTGGGCCAATCATGGTCACTGGACCGTCGGCAACAGCGTCGAAAGCGCGGCCTGGCGCTTCATCGCCTATGAAAGCGCCGCCCGCGTGCAACTGGCGGCGCGGGCCGCCGGAACGCCGATCGTCGATCCACCGTCGCAGCTTCCCTCTCCCGACCAACGGGAAGGATGGGCCTGGCTCAGCTTCCTGCCCTATTGGGACGAGATCGTCCGCGCGCAGCCCGATCTGCTCGACTGATGCCCGGCCCGCTCTATTCCCGGCGGACGCTGCTGGCCGGCACCGCTGCCCTGACGCTGGCCGGATGCGGCGCTGCCACGGAACGGGCATTGTCCGACGTGACCCTGAGCGTCTGGCGCTACAAGACAACCGCTGGCAATTTCATGGCGGCGGCGGGACAGGCCGACACGCCCTACCAGGTCCGTTATGTCGACCTGCCCGGCGGCCCGCTGGTGCTCAATGCCTATGCCGCCGGCGCGCTCGACTATGCCTATATGAGCGAAATCCCGCCGGCTTTCGCGCTACAGTCGGGCACGCCGCTCAGGCTGATCGCAACCCACCAGGGCGACGTGAACAATAGCGGCGTGCTGGTGGTGAAGGGATCGAGCGCACGGCGCTTTTCCGACCTGCGCGGACGCACCATCGCCTACACGCCCAACACCAACAATCATTATTATCTGCTCAAGCTGCTCGAAGCACATGATCTGCGCCTGTCGGACGTCCAGGCGATCGGCCTGCCTGCCAATGATGCCAACGCCGCCTTCACACGTGGTCATGTAGAAGCAACGGTCACTGGCGGCATTTCCGCCTTGCTGACCGAAAGCCTGCTCGGTGGACGCTGGATCGTCCGGTCGGTCGCTGGCCTCTATTCGGGCAATTTCTGCATCTCTGCCCATCCGGCCGCGTTGGCCGATTCGCTAAAGCGTGCAGCAATCCGCGACTATCTGCGCCGGGAACAGGCGACCTGGCAATGGATCGACCAGAACCCGGACCGCTGGGCCGACCTGTCGGCAACCCTCAGCAGCCAGCCCGCCGCCTTGTTCCGGCGCCTGGCCCGCGAGGCAAGCCGGCCCGCCCTGATCGTCCCGCCCGCCAAAGCGGCGATCGCGAGCCTGCAGCATGTCGCTGACGATCTCGCCCGCTTCGCGCTGGTGCGGGATCGCCACGACCTGTCGGCGCTGTGGGAACCGGGCCTGATCTGATCGGGCGGACAGCCACGAACATCTCAAAAAAGGGGGAATTTATGCAATATGATATGAGCCGGCCGACCTTTGGCGCGCTGCGCCGACTATGGCTTTCCACCGCGACCCTGGCCGCACTTGGAATCGGTTCCCCGGTGCACGCTCAGGCACTGCCCGTTCCGGCAGCCGCCCCGGCCGATGCCGAGGGGACGATCGTCGTCGTCGGCAACCGCAGCCGGGCCACTACCGCGCTTGAAAGCCCGGTGCCGATCGACGTGATCGACGAGAGCCAGTTGGCGACATTGGGTGCCAACAGTTCGCTGCGTGACGCGCTGGGCGTATTGCTGCCCAGTTTCAACTCGCTGACCGTCAGTTCCTCTTCCTGGAACAGCGTTGCGCGCCCGGCCGGCCTGCGCGGCCTGGGCGGTTCGCATGTGCTGGTGCTGGTGAACGGCAAGCGACGCCACAATAGTTCCTTGCTCAACCTGTCGACCGGCAGTGTCGACCAGGGCGCCAATTCGGTCGATATCGACCTGATCCCGGCGGCCGCGATCAAACGGATCGAGGTGCTGCGCGACGGCGCCGCCGCCCAATATGGATCGGACGCGATCGCCGGCGTCATCAATATCGTGCTGAAGGATGACGACCATGGCGGCACGCTGACGGTGAACGGCGGCAAGCGCTACAGCTATCGCGGCAACTCCGATGGCCGCAATATCGAGGCAGGCGGCAATATCGGTTTCAAGCTGGGGCCGGACGGGTTCGTCAACATTGCCGCCAGCGCCAAGGACAATAATCATGCCCGCCGCGCCATTCCAGCAACCGGCGCCTTTTATTATCCGCTGGCGAGCGGCCAGCCCGACCCACGCGAGAGCCGGGACAAGACGGTGTTCACCGGCGGCCTGCCCGACCTGCGCGCCCTGACGGTCCTCTATAATGCGGAACTGCCGCTCTCGTCGGCCGCCACCCTCTATTCCTCCTCGACCTGGTCGACCCGCGAGGCAATCATCGGGCAGAATTTCCGCCGTCCCAATTCCACCAATGCGGTGCTGTCCATCTATCCCGATGGCTATGCGCCCAACTACACGCTGGACGAGAATGATTTCCAGATCCTCGCCGGGATCAAGGGCGAAGCGGGTGGCTGGAGCTGGGATCTGTCCAGCACCTATGGCGAGAACCGGTCGAAGAACGGCTCTACGGAGAGCCTCAACGCTTCGCTAGGCGACGCAAGCCCCACCGAATTCTGGACCTTCACCGCGAAATTCGCGCAATGGACCAACAATCTCGATATTTCCAAGGGCGTGGATATCGGCCTGGCCGAGCCGCTCAAAATCTCCTTCGGGGCCGAGCATCGCTATGAGCGCTTCCAGACCATCGCCGGCGACCCGGAAGCCTATGCCAACGGCCTCTACCAATATCCGGCCGGCACGCCGCTGGCCGGCCGCTATGCCACCATCGGCGCGCAGGGGGCGATCGTGCTCACGCCCGAGGATGCGGCCAAGCTCAGCCGCAACAGCTATGCCGCCTATGTCGACCTGGGCCTCAATCCGGTGCCGCGCTGGTTCATCGGCCTTGCTGGCCGGGCCGAACATTATGACGACAGCGCCGGTGACACGCTGAACGGCAAGTTCACCACCCGCTACGACTTCACCGACCATTTCGCGATTCGCGGCACGATCAGCAACGGCTTCCGCGCGCCCTCGCTGGCCCAGTCCGCCTTTGCCCAGACGTCGAACCAATATACCACCGTCAACGGGGTCCAGACCTTCATCACCGCCAAATCGGTGCGGCCGGGCACGCCGATCGGCGACGCGCTCGGCGCCAAAGCGCTGACGCCGGAGAAATCCTTCAACCTCAGCGCCGGGTTCACCTACAGGCTGGGCACGCGTTTCAACCTGTCGGTCGACGCCTATCAGATCAAGCTGGACGATCGTATCGCCCAGACCGGCTATCTGACCGGCGCGGGCGTCAGCGCCATCCTGGTCGCCAACGGTTTCGATCCCAATTATTCGGTGCGCTATTTCGCCAATGCAATCGACACCCGGACCCGCGGCGTCGAGGCGGTCGCCAACTATCTCCAGCCGCTGGGCGAGGACAAGTCGATCCGCTTCACGCTCGGCTACAACTACAACAAGACCAAGATCACGCGGGTGGCCGACAATCCATCGGAGCTGGCCGCGCTCAACCTCACCTTGTTCGATCGTCAGGCGCAGGGCTATATCGCCGGCAACCTGCCGCGATCCAAACTGATCCTGGGCCAGGATCTCAAGCTCGGCAATCTGCAGCTCAACCTGCGCGAGACCCGCTACGCCAAGGTGGCCTTCCTCGGCACCACGGCCGCGACCGACCAGTTCTACGGCGCCAAGTGGATCGCCGATATCGACCTGTCCTTCCAGGCCACGAAGAATATCAACGTCGCGATCGGCGCGAACAATTTCTTCGACACCTATCCCGACAAGAACACGCTGGCGGATACCAACGGCTTCCCGCCCTATCCGGCCCAGTCCCCGTTCGGCTTCTATGGCGGCTATTATTATGGCCGCCTGTCCTTCAGCTTCTGATGGAGACACAGGCATGACCCACCCCTCCGGCACGCTCAAGCTCGGCGCCTTCCTGTCGGGGCACGGCTCGCACAATGCGAGTTGGCGCCTGCCGGAGGCGGATGTCGATGCCTCGCGCAGCTTTGCCCCCTATGCCCGCGTCGCCCAGAAGCTGGAACAGGGGCTGTTCGACGCGATCTTCCTCAACGACAGCGTCGCCATTCCCGACCTCGATGCGGACTCCCTGGCCCGCACGGCACAGGGGATGCGCTGGGATCCGTTGACGCTGCTCCCCGCCCTGGCCGTCGTCACCAGCCGGATCGGCCTCATCAGCACGGCCAACACCACCTATAATGAGCCCTATACGCTGGCGCGCCGGCTCGCCTCGCTCGATCATCTGAGCGCGGGACGGGCCGGCTGGAACCTGGTCACTTCGCTCGGCGGCGGCGAGAATTTCAACCGCGAAGACCATGTCCTGCATGCCCAGCGCTATCAGCGCGCGGAGGAGTTTTTCGACGTCATCACGGGCCTGTGGGACAGTTGGGAGGATGACGCCTTCGTCCAGGACAAGCAGAGCGGCATCTGGGCCGATCCCGCCAAGATCCACCGGCTGGATCACAAGGGCACGCATTTTTCGGTGCAGGGACCGCTCAACGCGGCGCGTCCGGTCCAGGGCTATCCGGTGATCGCCCAGGCCGGTTCATCCGATGACGGCCGCGAACTGGCGGCGCGGACGGCGGAAATCATCTTCACCGCCGCCCAGACGATCGACGAGGCGCTGGCCTTCGCCACCGACATCACCGCCCGCCTCGGCCGCTATGGCCGCAAGCGCAGTGATGTGCGCATCCTGCCCGGCATATCGGTCTATGTTGGCCAGGATGCCGAGGAAGCCCGCGCCCGCTACGAAGCACTGCAGGATCTGCTCGATCCGGTTTCCGCGCTCAAAGGCATATCCCGCTTCGTCAATATCGGCATCGACCTGTGGACGCTGCCGTTGGACGAACCGGTCGTGCTGCCCGCCGCAATCCCGGTCACCAACACGCACAAGAGCCGCCAGCAACTGGTGATCGACCTGATCCGCCGCGAACAGCCGACCGTGCGGCAATTGCTGCGCAAGATGGTCGCCGGCGGGCACCGCATCCTGTTCGGCAGCGCGCGCGACATTGCCGATGACTTTGAGCATTGGTTCCATGCCGGCGCGGCCGACGGGTTCAACATCATGTTCCCCGACCTGCACGGATCGGTCGACCGTTTCGTCGAGGAGGTCGTCCCCGAACTGCAGCGGCGCGGGCTGTTCCGCACCGCCTATGAAGGCGCCACGCTGCGCGACAATCTGGGCCTCAACCGCCCGGACAACCGCTTCACCCGTCCCCAGCCAGTGACGGCTGTCAGGAACTGAGCGGCGCTTCATCCCCAAAATCTAAGAACAAGGAACCGGACATGTCCCAGACCCATGACCCGATCGACCAGCATTGGGCCGATCTTCTCTCCCCCGGCCGGCGGCAATTGCTGCGCGCCGGCGGGCTGGCCGCTGCCGGTGGCCTGATCGGGGCGCCGGCCTTCGCCGCCGCTCCTGCGCCCTCTCCTGCCGCCATCGCCGCCCATACGGGCAAGAGTCCCTGGGGCTATGCCACCGCCACGGAACCGACGCCCCGTCCCCTGGCGGTGCGCCCCGGCGAGGAGCATGGCCTGCCCGATCGGCCACGCGCCTATACCGATATCAAAAGCTATCACGCCCATATCTATTTCGATGAGGATAGTTACGAGAAGGCGGTCCGCATCCGGCAATGGACCGCAGAACGCTTTGCGGTGGAACTGGGCAACTGGAATGCGGAACCGCGCGGGCCGCATGTCACGCCGTCCTTCTATTTCGGCTTCGGCACCGACCTGCAACCGCTGATCCTGCCCTGGCTCCAGCTCAACAGCCTGGGCCTGACCATATTGGTCCATCCCAATACCGACGATCCGCGCGCCGACCATCTCCATTATGCGCTGTGGGTGAACCGGTCACAGCCGGTCAACGCCTATGGCATGAAGAAACCGAACCTAGCGGCAGGCGAACCGGCCGTGGAACAAATCTATCCCAATACCCGGCCGACGGTCGCGATCGAGCGTAGCTGATGGGCGCTGCGAGGGAACAAGCCGGCCGGCATTACGCCATCGTCGGCGGTAGCAGCGGCATCGGTCTTGCGCTGGCGAAATTGCTGGTCGCGCGCGGCGACAGGGTGCTGATCGGCGGACGATCGCCCGACCGACTGGCCAGCGCAATCGCGACATTGGGGGAGCAAGCTTCCTCCCGTCCCATCGACACCGGCGATCGCGCGTCGATCGCCGCCTTCTTCGCCGATGCGCCCGCGCTCGACGGACTATTCACCCCGGCCGCCAGCTATCGCACCGGTGCCTTTCGTGACGGCGATGTTGACACGAGCGAGGCACTTTTCGACGCGAAATTCTGGGGCCAATATTGGACCGTCCACGCCGCTTTGCCAGTGCTGAAGCAGTCAGCATCGATCGTGCTGATGTCGGGTGCGGCCTCGGTCAGGCCGATCGGTGCGCCAGCCTATGCCGCCTGCAATGCAGCGCTGGAGGGATTGGCCCGTGGCCTCGCGTTCGAATTGTCCCCGATCCGTGTCAATTGCCTGTCGCCCGGCACCACCGACAGCGACCTATGGCGCGGTCGCCCCGCGCCGCAGCGCGAGGCCGCTTATGCCCATTGGAACGGGCTTTGCCTGACGGGGCGCCCCGCCCATGTCGAGGAACAGGCGCAGGCCGCCCTGTTGCTGCTCGACAATGGCAACATGACCGGCGCCACCCTGTTCTGCGATGGCGGCTACAGCTTTCGCTAGCGCTGCGCTTGTGCCGAACTTGTGCTGCTCAGATCCATTGCGCCAGCCAGTCGGCGAGTGCCTGGGGCGTCATATGACGCGCGTCGGCCAAGGCCGACAGGCGATCGCGGTTCAATAGCTTGTCGCTGCGCGGGTCGACGATCAGCAGCGCAGGCACGCCCTGCAGCCGATCCAGGCCATAATGGCGAATGATCTGCTGATTGCGGTCGAACCGGCCAACATCGACGGTCACGATCTCATAATGGCGCCGCAGGAATGCCCGGAGTTCGGGTAGTTCCATGACACCCGCGAGGATCCGGCAATCCGCACACCAATTGCCGCCAAGGTCGATGATCAGCCGCTTGCCGCTCGCCTTGGCCCGTGCCCGGGCGGCGGCCACCTGGCGGTCGGCATCGGCGTTGACGTCATAGGGCAGAGGCAAAGGCTGCGGCAGTTGTTCCAGGCTGGCGATCGATACCCGAGGCGCCCGCGTGGCAGCGGCGCCCGCCATCGTTCCCGTCAAGGCCAGCGCCGTCATCCCGGCGACGGCAATCCATTTCATCATCTGATCCTCGTTCTTTCCGCGGATACAAAACCGCAGCTTCTGGGCAACCAAGTTGATCCTCTTTTAAATCACTACAAATTTAGTAGATAAAAGCAACAGCCAAGGTCGGAGCCATGTCACGCGACACCGATCATCCCGAACGCAAGGATCATCCGCATGTCGCCTACCCCCGATTCCGACCCACTGATCGAGATCATCCGTTTTCCCGAGCAGGTCGACCTGGTGGTCGAGGGGCTGCACCAGGCCCGGCTGGACTGGCGCGCCGGGCATCAGCGCCAGGCCGAGCAAGGCGTCTATTTTCCGTCACGTCAGGCGCTGCAGCGGATCAGCCGGGAACTGGCGATCGCTCTATTTCCGTTGCGCTTCGGTCCGCCCGAACTGACCGCACAGAATGAAAATGCCTATGTCGGCGCGGCCCTTGAATCGACCCTGTCCCAGCTTGCCGCACAGATCCGACTGGAGCGGGGCTATCATGAACCCGACAGCGACCAGTCGGCGATTGCCACTCAAGTCGAGGAGATTATCGGCCGCTTCGCTGCCTATCTGCCGACGCTGCGGCGCCTGCTCGATAGTGATGTCGATGCCGGCTATGCGGCCGACCCGGCGGCACGCAGCGTCGATGAGGTGCTGCTCGCCTACCCGTCGCTGACGGCCGTCATCCACCATCGCATTGCCCACAGCCTCTATCGGCTCGGCGCTCCACTGGTCGCCCGGGTGATCGCCGAGATCGCGCATGAAAGGACCGGCATCGATATCCACCCCGGCGCGCGGATCGGCCGCAGCTTCTTCATCGACCATGGCACCGGCGTCGTCATCGGCGAGACTGCGATCCTGGGCGACCGCGTCCGCCTCTATCAGGGCGTGACGCTGGGTGGCGACCCGGACATTCCCGGCGGTCAGGCCCAACATGCGGTGGCACGACACCCGCTGATCGGCGACGATGTCATCATCTATGCCAATGCCAGCATCATCGGGCGGGTCACGATCGGCGCGGGCTCGCGGATCGGCGGCAATGTCTGGTTGCGTCAGGACGTCCCGCCGGGCAGCCTCGTTGAAGCACCGGCACCGACGATCAGGCCGATCTGAGCAACAAGAGGGGGAGACACGCATGACGACGCCCACCGGGTCCGTTTCGCCGAACGAGCCTTCTGCTGGCCCGACGGCCTGGTTCGCCAAGGAGGATGGCTGGGCGATCCTGATCGGCCTCGCCATCGTCCTCACCGGATCTGCCCTGTTCTGGAACGGAGCCAATCTGCGCTGGCTCGCGGCATTGCCACCCAAATGGTCGAGCCCGTCGCAAGTCGCAGCCGATCTCGTCACGCACTGGCCACGCTATGGTGCCCAATATCTCTTCTGGCTAGCGGCCTTCGCAATCGCCCTGCGCGCACTCGGCCGCAGCATAGGGACATTCGTGCCCGCCTTCAGCTTTCTCTATCTGGCGGCCTATGCCATCTTCGTGCTGGGGCAATGGGAAGGCGCGGTCCGCTATAATCTGGAACCGCCGCTGGTCGCCCTGTTCGTTGGCCTGGCCGTCGCCAACCTGATCGGCGTACCGCGCTGGCTGGCACCCGCCTTGCGGGGCGAACTCTACATCAAGACCGGCATCGTCCTGCTCGGTGCGACCGTCCCGCTCTCGCTGATTCTCCTCGCCGGGCCGATCGCGATCGTGCAGGCATCGATCGTCTCGATTGTCACCTTCGCCGTCATCTTCGGCATCGCCGTCCGGCTCGGCCTTGATCGCCCCTTTGCCGCGACCCTGGGTGTCGGTGGCGCTGTCTGTGGCGTTTCGGCCGCGATCGCGGTCGCCGGTGCGGTCGGCGCGCGCAAGGAACAGGCGTCCATCACCATTTCGATCGTGGTCCTGTGGGCGATCGCCATGATCTTTGCCCTGCCCTTCGTCGCGCGCGCCCTGCATCTGCCGACCGGTGTCGCCGGCGCATGGATCGGGACATCGGAATTTGCCGATGCAGCCGGTATCGCTGCCGCCCAGACCTATGGTGGTCTGGCCGGCAAGGTGGACGGGATCAGCGGCACTGCAGATCAGGCATTGCAGGCCTTCACGCTGGTCAAGGTGGTCGGCCGGGACGTCTGGATCGGCATCTGGGCGGTGGTGCTGGCGATCGTCGCAACCACGCGATGGGAAGAGCGTCCCGCCGGCAGCGCCCCCGATGTCCGGGAAATATGGCGGCGCTTCCCGAAATTCGTGCTCGGCTTCTTTCTCGCCTCAGCCCTCGTGACCGCAGCGACCGCCCATTATGACCTGGCGAGTTATAACAGGGAGGCTATCCCGAACCTGATCGCACCGATCAAGGATCTGCGCAGTTGGGCGTTCATCTTATCCTTTCTGAGCATCGGCCTTACCACTCGCATCGGCGACCTGGCGGCGACCGGCCGCAAGCCGCTGATAGCCTTTACCGCGGGTGTCGCCGTCAATCTGGCGCTGGGCTATGTCCTGTCGGTACATCTTTTCGGCGCGCATTGGGCAGGGCTCGGACAATGACCCGCCTGTCCCGGATCGCCGCCTTTCTGGCCAGTCCTGCCACCGCTGACAGTTGCACATCCTGCCACCATTTCGACCGCGCGCCGGATCGGATCGAAGACGCGATGCCCGGACTCAGCGCGCTGGCATCGGCACAGGCCTCAACCTTCGACGGCAATGGCCTGTGCCGTTTTCATGACCGGATCATCAACGGGCGGGGGCGCTGCCCGGCCTTTGTCGATCAGCCATCCTCAAACGCCGCTTTGCGCTTGGCATAGCGACGGGCGGCAATCTCGGCGCCTTCCCGCAGCAACGGTCCCAATTGCCAGAAGTCCTGCAGATGCGGCGCCTCTGGCGGTGCATCGCGATCCCAGCCATAATCATGGCGTAGCCGCCCAACCTGTCCCATGGCCAGCGCTTCAGCGGCAGACAGACCCGGTTCGCCCTCCTGCTCGGGCGCGACATAGAGGGCATCGGCCGGGCAATAAAGCTCGCACATGAAGCAGGTCTGACACTGATCCAGCCGTGCGATCAGTGGCACGCCATCGGTTCCGGCGTCGAAGACATGGGTGGGACAGGCCGCAACGCAGGCCTGGCAACCGGTGCAGCGCTCCGCGAATATCTGCGCGATCATGCGGCGATCTCCTGCGCCGCGCCCCGTTCCGGACGGGTCCAGACGCGATCCAGTCCTGCGACGAGCAAGCGGCTCTGCTGCGCCGGATCGGTCCCGGGCCGGTCTATGCGCATATGCATGCCGCGACTTTCGTCGCGCGTCAGTGCCGCCGCCAGAATCCAGCGCGCGCATGCCGCCATCGCCGCATGTTCGCGCAGGGCCACCGCGCCTCCCCCTTCCGCGTGGCCATGATCCGCGATCGTGCGCCAGATTGCCTCGACCGCGTCCCGATGCCGCACGAGCTTGTCCCCGCTGCGCCAGAGCGCCGCATCATAGCCAATGGTGGCGGCCTGGATGACCGGCAGCCCCTCGCGGGCGTCGGGAAGCCGTGCCGTGGAAGCGGGGCGCAGGCCTGCCGTGCCGGCCGCCTTTACCGGCGCATCACGTCGTCGTCCGGCCCCGCGCGCATGGGCCGCCGCAGCCGCGCCGGCGATCCGGCCGGAGGTCAGCGCCCAGGCGGCATTTTGCGCGCCGCCGCCGCTCGTCGCCCCGGCGACCAGTTCGCGCGTCGCGCTGTCACCCGCCGCATAGAGATTGGCGACGCTCGTCTCGCAGCCGTCGCCGACGATCTGCAACCCGCCGGTGCCGCGGACGGTGCCTTCGCCGAATATCCGCACCGGGAAGCGATCGCGGAACAGATCGATCCGCTTGCGCTCGAACGGCGCGAGCGATGCGGGCTGGATGCGGCGCAAGCCCCGCTTGAGGGCGTCGGGCGCGTCGGACAGGTCGGCCAGTACCGGTCCAGTCTCCAGCGCGCGGGCCAGCGCGCGCAGATGCGCCGCTTCCCCGCTCATCGGTGGCGGCACATCCAATTCGCGGCCTTCAGTATCAAAGAAGCGGGCGGCGAAATAGGGCAGCGTCCGGGTCGAATTCCAGGCCGGCGAGAGGGAATAGGATACGGAGAATTCCATGCCCGATAGCACCGCGCCGGCCTCCGCCGCCATCAGCAATCCATCGCCGCTATTGCCATGGCTACCGATCAGCCCGGACCGGAAGGCGCAACCGCCGGTCGCGATCACGACCGCGCCCGCGCGCACTGTCCAGGTCTGTTGCTTTAGCCGCGCATAGCCCGCTGCCCCCGCCACCGCTCCATCGGCATGCAGTAGCAATTCCAGCGATGGATGATGATCCAATATGGTGACACCGGCATCCTGCGCAAAGCGGCGCAGGGCACGCATATATTCGGGACCGCGCACGCCGGAATAGAAGGTGCCGCCCTTGCCATCGCCGGCGAAGGGATAATAGCCCGCCAGTTGCGGCAAGGCGCGCCAGGTCTCATCAATGATACGCGCCATCCAGTCCCGTTCGGCGAGGCCGAAGCTGCGGGCGTAACGCTCCTCGATCGCAGTTTCTCGCCGTCCCGGTTCCGGCGCGACCCACCAATGATTGGGACCACCGGTCGCCGTGACGCCGCTGGTCCCGACAAAGCCCTTGTCCACCAGCAGCACCTCGACGCCAGCCTGTGCTGCCATGATCGCCGCCCAGCAGGCGGCCATGCCGCCGCCGATGATCAGCACATCGGCGCTGCGCGTGATCGGCGCGGCTTCGCTCATTCGGCGGCAACAGCGGCGGGCGAGGGCAGGATGGCGCCGTGGCGGTTTTCCGGCACCGACAGGCCAAGATGGCCGCGCAGCGTGTCATGCGCATATTCGGTACGGAACAGGCCCCGCGCCTGCAGGATCGGCACCACGTCCTCACGGAAGCGGCGGAACGGTTCGGGCCGGGTTACCTGTAGCAGGAAGCCATCGACGGCCC
Source organism: Sphingobium scionense (assembly GCF_014197035.1). Lineage (GTDB taxonomy): Bacteria > Pseudomonadota > Alphaproteobacteria > Sphingomonadales > Sphingomonadaceae > Sphingobium > Sphingobium scionense. Next base: position 88,183 of record NZ_JACIEU010000004.1, read on the forward strand.
CTTCCCTGAACCAGCGCTCGATCTCGTTCGCGACCGTTTCGGGCGAGCCGATGAACTGGGATCGCCAGTCGCCAAAGCGATAAGCCGCCTGGCGCAGCGTCAGGCTCTCATCCCGCGCTGTCCGGATAATCCGCTCGGCCTGTCCCTTATAGCTGTTGAGAGTGACACCGCTCAGGTCGGGAAACGGCTCGTCCAGTCCATATTGGGCGAAGTCGTGATAGTTGAACGCACGGCCGAGTTGCACCAGCAGCTTGCCAAGGTCGAGCGCGCCCCGGCCCGCGGCATCGATCGCCCGGGCCTCCTCATCGCTGTCAGCAATGATCGGCGTCAGACCCGCGAGAATCTTGATATGGTCGGGATCGCGCCCGATCGCCGTGGCGCGTGCCTTGAGGTCCGCATAATAGGCTCGCGCGCTGTCGAAATCCGCGCCGATGGTGAAGATGCCCTCAGCGACCTGCGCGCCCAGCTTGCGGCCTTCGTCGCTGTCGCCGGCCTGGAAGATGACCGGCTGCCCCTGCCGCGAACGGCTGAGCGCCAGCGGTCCTGCGACCGAGAAATGCGCGCCCTTGTGATCGAGCCGATGCTGCTTGGCCTTGTCGAGGAAGATGCCGCTTGCCCGATCGCGCGGAAAGGCATCATCCTCATAACTGTCCCACAGCCCCTGTACGACATCGACGAACTCGCGGGCACGCGCATAGCGCACGCCATGGTCGAAATGCTCGGTCCGGCCATAATTGCGCGCCGCGCCTTCAAGACCCGTCGTGACCACGTTCCAGCCGGCCCGGCCATGGCTGATATGATCGAGCGAGCCGAACTGGCGCGCGACATTATAGGGCTCCCAATAGGAGGTGGTGAGCGTGCCGACGAGGCCGATGCGCGACGTCGAGGCGGCGACCGCCGACAGCAGCGTCAGCGGCTCCAGCCGATTGAGAAAATGCGGTGCCGTATCGGGCGTGATATAGGGGGAATCGACGATGAAGACGAGGTCGAAGGCCGCCGTCTCAGCGAGCCGCGCCTGATCGATATACCAGCCGATATCGATGCTGGCGTCGCCCGGCAGATCGGGATCGAGCCAGCTCGACTGGTTGGCGCCCACGCCCTCCAGGATCGCGCCCAGATGCAGTTGGCGGTGTGTTTGGTCGGCCATCATCATCTCCCTTGGATGCGATGACCGTAACCGTGCAGGTCGCGCCCGAATAACGAGAGCTTCTCATAGGCTGTCATGAAAGGCTGATGGACGGCCCACGGAAAACATTCGCGGCCATCGACATGGCGGATTATGGGCTCGCGCTCGCCATTTTCGAACGGGCCTCCAAGTGCCTAGTTGTTTAGTCCCAGTATGTGATGGTCCGTTCCTCGACGTGCTAGAATCTCTGTCGAACGGATTGGATAGGGTGATTGCCATCCACCAGTTCTCTGGGGCCGTGCTTCAGAAGGGTATGCCGAACTGCTCAAGTTCATCGAGCGACCACTTGGCGTCTGGCCCGTTTCGAGCGAGGAAGCTCCACGCCTCAGCATGGATGGAGTTTGTGGTGGCGTGATCGCTGGCTGGCGCGCCTCTCCCGGCCTGATCCTCAAGTATCCGCTGCAATTGTCAGCGCATCCGTCGCTGAAAACGCGCTTGAGCTTGTCGGAGCCCATACCCGACGACTGACCATATGCCATGCGTAATGTCTCGACTGCCGTTCCCAAGCGGAGAGCAATAGAGCGGGCGGAACTAAAATTTCCGGTACGCAATGGTAACGACAGCATTAGGCGCGTGCCTGCAACCGTGATCTTTTTTCGCCAATAAAAGGTGCCGCCCCGCAGCGCCACGTTCGGAAATCCCATTCCGCCACCTTAAGGGGTACAACCGTGCGTACAATCATCCCACCCCATGAAGGTTGAGGCGTAAAATCAATAACTCATAGGAATTTGGTCGGGGAGACAGGATTCGAACCTGCGACATCCTGCTCCCAAAGCAGGCGCGCTACCAGACTGCGCTACTCCCCGATGCAGGCGCGCCTTAGCGGGGGAGTGTGCGCTTCGTCAATCCACCATCAGTGAAAGAACAGCCACAAAAGTATGATAATGGGGATCGGCACGCCGATCAGCCACAGCAATATGCCCTTACCCATCGCAATTCTCTCCTTCTTTTAGCGTTCTATACAAACGCGGAAGGCCCGGAGAGGTTGCGCACGCAGGTCAGTTTCCGCCGCTGCCGGACGGTCCGAAGCGGGCAACCATGTCGTAAGCGTCGGCGAGAAAAACCTGGCGGACATAGGTGATCGGATCGCCGCCGCGCCAGGTATGGCGTTCGACGCACAAGCAGGGCGCGCCGGGCACGATGCCGAGCAAGGCCGCCTCCCCCCGCGTGGCGCCAACCGCCGAGATCCGGTTTTCCGCCTCGGTCCAAGGCACATGCTGCAACAGCCAGGTGCCCGGCGAGATGCTGTCGAAATCGCCATCAACGATCGCCGGCACAGCGCGGGTCGCGATCAGGCGATGCTCCACCGCCAGCGGCCGATCGTCCGCGCAATGGATGCCGTCCAGTTCCAGCAGTTGCGCACCATTCGCCAGAGCGGCTTCCTTGTCCCGCCCCGCAATCGGGCCGCGCACCTGCCGCCGGGTCAGGCGATAGCTGTGCCGCTGGCCGCGCTCGCCGAGTTGGACGGCAAGATCGGGTATGTCCAGCACCATCGAATGAAAGCGCGGCCGGGCGACGAAGCTGCCCGCCTTCTTGCGCCGCTCGACCAGGCCGGCCGATTGCAGCGCCGACAGCGCCTTGTTCACGGTCATGCGCGAACAGCCATGTTCCTGCATCAACTCCTGCTCGGTCGGCAGGCGGTCGCCCGGCGCCAGCATGCCGGCCAGGATGCGGGCCTCGAAATCGGCGCGGATCTTTTCGTGCAGCGGCTGTTTCACGCGGTCAGTTTCTCCAGCGTCCGGCGATAACGGGTGGCGATGGCGTCGCGGGCGCGATGCCGCCCGCCGCTTACCATCTGCGCGCCGCGACGCCAGACCGTATCGATCGCCTCGCGCCCGGCGCCGAAGATCAGGCCGTCGAGCAGGCGCTCAACCGGGCGATAGGCGAGCGACGGGTGGGCAAGGTCCAGTGTGACGAAATCAGCCGACGCGCCAGCGCGCAGCCCGGCTACGACACCCAGCGCCTGCGCGCCGCCTGCTACCGCCTCACGATAAAGACGATCGCCGGTCGATACGCCCGCTTCGCGCGCCAGCACATTGCGCTGCTGCAAGCCGAGGCGCTGGCCATATTCGAGAAGGCGCAACTCCTCGGTGGCATCAATGCGGACATTGGAATCACTGCCGACGCCATAGACGCCGCCGGCGTCGAGGAAAGGTTCGGCCGGGAAGATGCCGTCGCCCAGATTGGCCTCGGTGATCGGACAAAGCCCGGCCACCGCACCGCTCGCCGCCATTGCCCGCGCCTCATCCTCGGTCATGTGCGTCGCATGGACCAGGCACCAGCGGATGCCGACCGGCGCATGATCCAGCAGCCATTCGACCGGCCGCTGACCGCACCAGGCGATGCAGTCGGTCACTTCCTTCTGCTGCTCGGCGATATGGATATGGACCGGATTATGGCCCGCGATCCGGGCGAGCAGCGCCAATTCGTCGGGCGCGACCGCGCGCAGGCTGTGCGGCGCGACGCCAACGACGGCATCGGGCAGGTTCCGCGCACCCGTGATCGCCGCCTCACGCAACCGGGCGAAGCCGTCCAGATCATGGGTGAAACGCCGTTGGCCCTCGCTCGGCGGCTGGGCGCCAAAGCCAGACCAGGCGTAGAAGACCGGCAACAGCGTCAGGCCGATGCCGCTTTCCGCCGCTGCTGCCATGATCGCCAGGCTGGTCTCCGCCGGGTTCGCATAGGGCGCGCCATCCGGGGCGTGATGCAGATAGTGAAATTCGCCGACGCGGGTGAAGCCGCTTTCGATCATCTCGACATAGGCCAGCGCCGCGATCGCCGCGATATCGTCCGGGTCCATGCGGTGGACGAAGCGATACATGAGGTCGCGCCAGGTCCAGAAACTGTCGCCCGCCGGGCCGCGCACCTCGGCCAGCCCCGCCATCGCCCGCTGGAAGGCATGGCTGTGCAGATTGGGCAGGCCCGGCAGCGCGACGGCGTGACGGATATCCTGTTCCTGCGGGGTGGAGCCTTGCTCGATCGATGCGATCGCGCCGTCATGCAGCACCATCCGGACGTCCCGCGCCCACCCCTCCGGCAGCAACGCATGGTCGAAAAACAGGGACGTCATAGACTGCAAATCTCCCGGACCGATATAATGTCTATACATTAAATATCGAATCATGCAATCTGGGCGGGAGGCCGTGAAGGGAGGCTGGCGATGACGATGATATGCGACCGGCTGTGGACCAACGCCCGGCTGGCAACGATGACCGGTACCGGGATCGGCGCTGTCGAGGACGGCGTAATCGCCGCGCGCGATGGCCGCATCGCCTACGCCGGTTCACGCGCCGATGCCCCTGCCTTCGCCCCCGTTGAGACAATCGACTGCGCCGGTCGCTGGATCACGCCGGGCCTGATCGATTGCCACACCCATCTGATCCATGGCGGCGATCGCGCCGCCGAGTTCGAACTGCGCCTAGCCGGCGCGTCTTATGAGGAGATCGCCCGAGCCGGCGGCGGCATCGTCTCGACCATGCGCGCCACCCGCGCGGCGAACGAGGCAGAACTGGTCACCAGCGCCCTGCCCCGGCTCGACGCGCTGATCGCCGAAGGCGCGGCCACCATCGAGGTGAAGTCCGGCTATGGCCTCGATCCCGAATCCGAGTTGCGCATGCTGCGCGCCGCGCGCCAACTGGGCCGCGAACGGCCGGTGCGGATCCTCACGACCTTCCTCGGCGCCCATGCCCTGCCGCCCGAATATGCCAGCGATGCCGATGCCTATATTGCGATGCTGTGCGACGATTTGCTGCCCGCCGTCGCCGCCGAAGGGCTGGCCGATGCGGTCGACGCCTTTTGCGAGGGAATCGGCTTTTCACCGGCGCAGACCGACCGACTGCTCAGCGCCGCGCGCGCGCTCGGGCTGCCGGTCAAGCTCCATGCCGAGCAGCTTTCCAACCTGCATGGCGCTGCGCTGGCTGCTCGCCATGGCGCGCTGTCGGCCGATCATCTGGAATATCTGGATGAGGACGGAATCGCCGCCATGGCCCGCGCCGGCACGGTCGCAACCTTGCTGCCGGGTGCCTATTATTTCGTGCGCGAGACGAAGCTGCCACCGATCGACGGGTTGCGCGGCGCGGGCGTGCCGATCGCGCTGGCGACCGATTGCAATCCCGGCACGTCGCCGCTCACCTCGCTGCTGCTGGTCATGAACATGGGCGCGACTTTGTTTCGCCTGACGGTCGACGAATGCCTGGCGGGCGTGACCCGCAACGCCGCGCGTGCGCTGGGCCTCGACAGGGACATCGGCACGCTGGAGGCCGGCAAGCACTGCGACCTTGCCATCTGGAACATAGAGCGCCCCGCCGAACTGGTTTATCGCATGGGGTATAACCCGCTCCATGCCCGCATCTGGAGTGGTCAATGAACGATATCATCCTCGTCCCCGGCGACGCATCGCTGGCCGATTGGCGCGCCATCTATCGCGGCGCGACGGCCCGGCTCGATGCGGGATCGGCGCCGCGCATTGCCGAGAGCGCGGCAGCGGTGGCGCGCATCCTGGCGAAGGGCGAGCCGGTCTATGGCATCAACACCGGCTTCGGAAAGCTGGCGAGCGTGCGGATCGGCGATGAAGATCTCGCCACGCTCCAGCGCAATATCGTGCTCAGCCATGCCGCCGGGACCGGTGCCCCCTCCCCCGTGCCGGTCATCCGCCTGATGATGGCACTCAAGCTCGCGAGCTTGGGCCAGGGTGCATCAGGCGTACAGCCGCAGACCGTTGCTCTGCTTGAGGCGATGCTGGTTAAGGGCCTGACCCCCGTGGTGCCGTGCCAAGGATCGGTCGGCGCCAGCGGCGACCTGGCGCCCCTGTCGCATATGGCCGCCGCGATGATCGGCGTAGGTGAAATCATGCTGGGCGAAGAGCGCCTGCCCGCCGCCGAGGTGCTGGGCCGCGTCGGCCTCGCCCCACTGGAGCTTGGCCCCAAGGAAGGGCTGGCGCTGCTCAACGGCACCCAATTCTCGACCGCCAATGCGCTCGCCGGCCTGTTCGAGGCGGAGACGCTGTTCCAGGCCGCCTTGGTCACCGGCGCACTCTCGACCGAGGCCGCCAAGGGATCCGACACGCCCTTCGATCCGCGCATTCACGCGCTGCGCCGTCATGCCGGACAGATCCAGACCGCCGATGCGCTGCGCGGCCTGATGGCCGGATCGGCGATCCGCGCCAGCCATCTGAGCGGCGACGCACGGGTGCAGGATCCCTATTGCCTGCGCTGCCAGCCGCAGGTGATGGGCGCCGCACTCGACCTGCTGCGCCAGGCGGCTACCACGCTGGCCATCGAGGCCAATGGCGTGTCCGACAATCCGCTGATCTTCCCGGAAAGCGACGAGGCGCTGTCGGGCGGCAATTTCCATGCCGAGCCGGTCGCCTTCGCCGCCGACATGATCGCGCTCGCCATCTGCGAGATCGGATCGATCGCCGAGCGGCGCATCGCCATGCTGGTGGACCCCGCGCTGAGCGGCCTGCCCGCCTTCCTGACGCCGAAACCCGGCCTCAATTCCGGCTTCATGATCCCGCAGGTGACGGCCGCCGCGCTCGTCTCGGAGAACAAGCAGCGCGCCTATCCGGCCAGCGTGGATTCGATCCCGACCAGCGCCAATCAGGAGGATCATGTCTCCATGGCCGCCCATGGCGCGCGCCGCCTGCTCGACATGGCGGAAAATGCGACGGCGGTGATCGGCATTGAATTGCTGGCGGCGGTGCAAGGCATGGACTTTCACGCCCCGCTCACCTCCAGTGCCGCGTTGGAAGGGGCGCGCGCCTGCGTCCGGGATCAGGTGCCGCACCTGACCGACGACCGTCATTTCCATCCCGATATGGAAGCGGCCAACCGCATCGTCCGCTCGGGCGCGCTGGCGGCGGCGGCCTGTCACGCCCTCCCGGTGCTGGGATGAACGACTGGCTCGACATCCGGCGGGGCGAGGCGGCGCTGATCGTCGCCTTGCCCCATACCGGCACCGATCTCGCCGATGTCGGTGACGCCTTCCGCTCACCCTGGATCGCCCGCGCCGATGCCGACTGGTGGGTGGATCAGCTTTACGCCTTCGCTTCCGATCTGGGCGCAACAACCATCCGCACCGCCATTTCGCGCAGCGTGATCGACGTCAATCGCGATCCCTCGGGCGCCTCGCTCTATCCGGGTCAAGCGACAACCGAACTTTGCCCCACGACCGATTTCGATGGCGCACCGCTCTATGCCGGCGCCGTCCCCGATGCGGCCGAAATCGACCGGCGGCGAGCCAACTGGTTCACGCCCTATCATGCCGCGCTGCAGGCGGAGATCGACCGGCTGCGCACCCGGCATGACCGGGTCGTCGTCTATGACGCCCATTCGATCCGCAGTCATGTGCCACGCCTGTTCGATGGCCAATTGCCGCAGTTCAACATCGGCACCAATTTCGGTACGACCTGTTCGCCGGACCTCACTGCCGAAGTCGCCCGCCTCTGCGCGGCAAGCGGCATGGGCCGTGTCGTCGACGGTCGCTTCCGTGGCGGCTGGACCACGCGCCATTATGGCCGGCCCGAACAGGGCGTCCATGCGATCCAGATGGAACTCGCCATGCGGGGTTATCTGCATGAACCGGCCGAGCGCACCGAGGCCAGTTGGCCGCGGCCGCTCGACCCGGCCCATGCCGCGCCGCTGACCGCCACCCTCACCGCCATCTTGAAGGCCTGCATCGCCTTCACCCGCCAGGAAGGCTGAATGCCCATGACCCGCATCGACAATAGCCGCATCATCAAGCCCGCCACCGGCACGGAACTTAGCGCCAAGAGCTGGTTGACCGAAGCGCCGCTGCGCATGCTGATGAACAATCTCCATCCCGATGTCGCCGAACGACCCGAGGAATTGGTCGTCTATGGCGGCATCGGCCGCGCGGCGCGCGACTGGGAAAGCTATGACCGGATCGTCGAGGCGTTGAAGCGGCTGGACGACGATCAGACCCTGCTGGTCCAGTCGGGCAAGCCCGTCGGCATATTCCGCACCCATCTCGATGCGCCCCGCGTGCTGATCGCCAACAGCAACCTGGTGCCGCACTGGGCGAACTGGGAGCATTTCAACGAACTGGATAAGCGGGGCCTGGCCATGTACGGCCAGATGACCGCCGGTAGCTGGATCTATATCGGCACCCAGGGCATCGTGCAGGGCACCTATGAAACCTTCGTCGAGATGGGCCGCCAGCATCATGGCGGGAGCTTGAGCGGCAAATGGTTGCTGACGGCGGGCCTGGGCGGCATGGGCGGCGCGCAGCCGCTCGCCGCCGTCATGGCCGGCGCCTCCTGCCTAGCGATCGAATGCCAGCCGAGCCGCATCGAGATGCGCCTGCGCACCGGCTATCTGGATGTCGCCGCCGCGACGATCGAAGAAGCCATGGCCATCATCGAGAAAAGCTGTGCGGACAAGAAGCCCGTATCGGTCGGCCTGCTTGGCAACGCGGCTGAAATCCTGCCGGAAATGTTCGCGCGCGGCATCCGCCCCGACCTGCTGACCGACCAGACCAGCGCCCATGACCCGGTCAATGGCTATCTGCCCGCCGGCTGGACCGTCGCCGAATGGATCGATCGGCGCGAACGCGAGCCCGAAGCGGTAGCAAAAGCGGCCAAGGCCAGCATGGCGATCCATGTCCGCGCCATGCTCGATTTCCAGGCCGCCGGCGTCCCCACGACCGATTATGGCAATAATATCCGCCAAATGGCCAAGGACGAGGGCGTCGACAATGCCTTCGACTTCCCCGGCTTCGTGCCCACCTATATCCGCCCGCTCTTCTGCCGCGGCATCGGCCCGTTCCGCTGGGCCGCGCTGTCGGGCGATCCGGAGGATATCTACAAGACCGATGCAAAAGTGAAGGAGTTGCTGCCCGACAACGCCCATCTCCACAACTGGCTCGACATGGCGCGGGAGAAGATCCATTTCCAGGGCCTGCCCGCGCGCATCTGCTGGGTTGGGCTGGGCGATCGCCATCGCCTCGGCCTCGCCTTCAACGAGATGGTAGCGAGGGGGGAACTCAAGGCCCCGGTCGTCATCGGCCGCGATCACCTCGACAGCGGGTCGGTCGCCTCCCCCAATCGCGAGACCGAGGCGATGATGGACGGGTCGGACGCAGTCAGTGACTGGCCGTTGCTCAACGCGCTGCTCAACACCGCATCGGGTGCGACCTGGGTATCGCTCCACCATGGCGGCGGCGTCGGCATGGGCTATAGCCAGCATAGCGGCATGGTGATCGTTGCCGACGGCACGGCGGAAGCGGCCGCGCGGCTGGAGCGGGTGCTATGGAACGATCCTGCCACCGGCGTGATGCGCCATGCCGATGCGGGCTACGAGATCGCGCGCGACTGCGCCCGCGAAAAAGGTCTGGACCTGCCGGGGATATTGGACTGAGCCACCGGCTCAGCCCCGATCAGGCGAGTTTGCCGGCCAGCATCTGCAGCGAGGCCGCATAATAGTCGGTCGACAGGCCTGCCGGTTGCGGCAGGCCCATGATCTTGCCGGCAATCGCCATGCCGCCCGCCGACAGCGCATAGGGCGCGACCTCCCCGGACTGGACATCGACCCAGGCCGGGATCGGCTGTTGCCGGGTCACATAGCCTTGCCAATAATCCCGGATCGGCTTCAGCAATGCCGCTCGGCGCCCGGCCTGGGCATAGAGCGGCACACGGATCGCGTCGAACCCAAAGCGGGCGGGCTTGCCCACGGCCGGCACGACCATGTCGTACCCCGTCACGTCGACCCAATCGGTCGGCAGCTTGAGCGGGCCGAACTGGGCGGCTGCCATCAGCGCTTCGCTGTCGCTGATGATCCGCCCCCAGGCCGCCTCGCCATCCAGGCGGCGGAAGGCGTCGAGCGCGGGCCAGACGAAATAGGAGGGGTTGAGCGTCACCGCCTCTGGCGTGACGAAGCCCTGCAGGCCGGGCAACAGCAATTTGCGCCCATGGCGTTCCAGCACCAGATGCTGGCGGATGGCGGCGCGGATCTCGGCCGAGCGGGTGGCATAGCGCCCCTCGCCCCAGCTTTTCGCGGCTTCGGCCAGTGCCCAGGCGATGAACAGGTCACCATCGGTCGCATTATTGGTGTCTGCCACCGGATTGGGCTGCCGGGGATCATAGCGCCAGGCGTAAAGCGCCATGTCGGGCCGGACCAGATTAGTATCGGTCCAGTTCAGGATGGCGTCGAACGCTTCCCGGTCGTCATTCCATAGCGCCAGACCCAGGCCATAACCCTGCCCCTCGCTATGGCTGACGCCACCATTGCCATTGTCGACGATCCGACCCGATGGATCGAGAAAGGCCGCCTTGAACCGGGTCCAGTCGCCGTTGGTCACGCCACTGCCCCGCGGCTGACGCGCCTTGGCGCAGGCTGCCGTGAAAACCAGTCCCATCCCCACCAGCAACGCACGCCGGTCAACGCCCATGGCGCAATTCCATCACGCCGTCGCGCCATTGCAGCACGGATGTATGCAGATCCGCGCCGCCGCCCAGCGCCCGGAACCAGGCGTCATAGGCGCCGCGCAGCAGCGGCGGCGCCATGTCCGTCCAGCGGCCATCGACATCGCCCTGGAGCGTTTCGGGCAAGCCGACATGCTGGATCATGATGGCATCGTCCGTCATCCGCAATTGCGCCTCCCCCCAGCCCAACGTCCGCCACAGCCGGTTGATCCGCGCCATCAGCGCATCGCCGTCCGAAATGTCGGCAACCTGCAGCAGCGACGCGATGCGCCGACCGACCGCGCCGAAGAAAGCGTCCGCCTGGCCGCGGGTCGCGGTGCCGAACACCTCACTGCCGATCATCGCGGTCAGCAGCGACAGCCCGTCCATCGTCCATTGATCGGTTTCTGCCGGCTGATATTCCACGGCTTCCCGGATCATCAATTGCCTCCCAGAGACTGTTTGATCCCAATCAGCGACTTGAACTCGTCATAGCTGCCGAAGGTGTTGATGCTCATCTCACCGCCGACCCGCGTGCTGGGACTGACACGATAATAGATCGAGCCGTCCGCCGAAAGGGCAAAGCCGGTCTTGCTCAGACTGTCATAATAGGACCGAACATCGCTGTTCTGGGCCTTGAGCCCGTCGAGCACCGCCTGCGCGGCCGGATCGTTCGGGTAGACGTTGACCTGGTCCTGGCTGTAGCTCTGATAGCCCGGCGCCACGCCGGCCTTCACCTCCAGCAGGTCCGACGCATAGGCATAACGCACCGGCAGGCTGATGCTGAAGAAGCTCTGCGGGCTGAAATAGCCGCCAAAGCCATAGGTGAAGTAGTTCTGATTATTGTCGAAATCCTGATAATTCACGTTGATGCCGCCGGTGATAGAAGACCGATCTCCGCGATAGAAGGGCAGATATCCGCCGACATTGGCCTGGAAGCCATGGTTCCTGCGGACGTCATGCCCGGCATATTTATAATAGGACAGGTCGCCATAGACCCCGGCACCGTCCTGATCATAGGAGAAGGATGCACCGCCGCCGGTCCGCATCACCTGCCCCCACATGGCCCCGGTCACGGGATCGCGTGTGCCAGCATAGGACAGGACACTGTCGGTCACCGGCTTGCGTTCGAACCAGGCGCGGGCCGTTGCATAGGGCGAGAAGCGCGGGCTTATCGCCGCATGCCAGGTCACGTCGCTATCCTCGAAGCCGAGCGGCGTCGTGCCAACCTCCAGCTTCAACAGCGGCGTCTCATAGGCGGCAGACAGCGCCACGCCGGATGCATGCTGGGTGTCCGCCTGCACCAGCGCGGACACCTCCTGATCGACGATCCCCTGCGCTTCCGGCGTTGCGTTACGACCGAAGCGGGCAAGGCCCGATCCGCTGGGGCGACCGGCATCCAGCACCACGGCTTCCGCCTTGGCTTTGATCCGGCCATTGCCAAGGCTGGTGGAAACTTCGGCCGATCCGGTCAGTTCCTTGAGCTCGCTCAGGCCAGTTTCGCCCGATCGTTCACGATAGCCGGTGCGCAATTCGGCGCGCGGGCCACTGTCGCGGGTCAGGGTGCGGATCTCGGTCTGGATGCGATCCATCACCGGATCTCCACTGGCCATCATCGATCCACCGGGCGCCGGCGCGGGCAAGCCAGCGGCCGGATAACCGCCCGGAATCGGCGCAGACTGGGCCACGACCGCCGGCGGAAAGCCGCCGCTTTCGCTGCTTTGAGGGAAAGGCGCGAACGCCATATTGCCAGAAGACGGCGGCGCCTGGCCGCCCAGTCGTGCACCTGACCCCAGCGCGAACGGATTGACCGACGCCGGTGCGGCTGCGGCCGACTGGTTGCGGAACGGGTTGTTGCCCTGCATCGTCGCGGCGAACGGATTGCTGGCGGTAACATTGCCTGCGCCGCTCTGCGCGGCATAGACTTCCTTCGCGCGCTTGAGGTAGCGCAGCGCGGCGCCCTCGTCGCCCCGGGCCTGCTCCATCCGCGCCGCGGCCATGTAGATCTGATAATCATTGGGCGACTGTTGCAAGGCGCGTTCGATCGTCGCGCGCGCCAGATCCTTGTCGCCGGCAGCGCCCGCCGTCTCGATCAGGCCCATCAGCGCACCCTTGTCATTGGGTGACTGGGCCAGAACCAGTTGATAGGTCTGGGCCGCCTGGGCCGGCATGCCGCCCGACTGATAGAGCCGGGCCAGCGCCGCCATCACTTCCTGATTGCCCGGCGCAGCGTTCCACGCGCTTTGCAGCAGGTCGAAGGCCTGGGCGTTCTGGCCGGCCAGACGCAGCCGATCGGCCTGCGACGCAGCCATGATACCGTTCATGCGTGCGACGACGCGCTGGCCGTCGGGCGTATTGCCCGCCAGTTGCGCGGCGCGCTGCACGGCGCTGGTGGCAAAGGCATCGCGCCCGGTCTTGGCCAGCACGCGCACGATCGGCTCATAGCCGGCCGGATCGGTGATGGTCCCGGCGGTCAGCGCCTGCTGCGCCAGTTGCGCGGCCCCCTCCCGGTCACCCAGTTCGAACATCGCATCCGCAACCGCCGCCTGCTTGGTCGGATCGATACCCGGCGTCGCGGCCAACTGGCGCAGCGCCATCAGCGCATCGGCCTGCCGCCCCTGCGCGGCCATCGCCTTGGCCCGCTCGATCGCACCATCCACCTTCAGGCCGACGGCGAAATTGCGCATCTGCTCGGTGCGCTGCATTTCGGGAATGCGCGCCATCAGCGTATCGGCTGCCGACGCCCGCCCGCGATCCGCATTGAGCAGCGCAGCGGCATAGAGCCAGTCCGGGTCGCTCGACGATCCCAGCGAGTTGATCAGTGATTCCGCCTCAGGCAGGCGCTGGCGCTGGATCAGATAACGGGCGAACTCATAACGGATCCACGGATCCTGCTGGTCCAGCAACAGACCGGAATGAAATTCCTGTTCGGCCGTGACGTCATCGCCGCGGGCGGCGGCGGCACGGGCGCGATCGCGCGCCGCCCGGCTCGCCAGGCGACCATCGGACTGCTTGGCCCCCTCATTTGCCTGACGGTAGAGGTCTGCCGCATCGGCATAACGCCCCTGCCGCTCATAGATATCGGCCAGCAATTCGAGCGCCGGGCCACGCTGCGGATAGCCGGAACGGACCAGTGCCTCGGCATCGGCCTGCGCTTCGCCAAGCCGCCCCTGCGCCAGCGCCGCGCGCGCATCGGCCAACCCGCCAAAGAAGCGGGCGGATGCCAGCGCCTGCGCCCATTGGGCCGCCGAACCACGCTGCGACGCCTGATCGAGCAGGTCACGTGCTTCGCCAAAGCGCCCCTGGCGCAAGCGCACCAGGCCAAGACCACCCAGTGCGTCGGCGTCGTTGCGATTGGCCGCCACGGCGCGCTCGAACGCGCGCTCGGCACCATCCAGATCATTGGCGTCGAGCGCCTTGAAACCGCTCGCGCGCGATGCGCCACCGCCAACATTGCCGCTCGGGCGCGCGCTCTGCGTCCGATTTGCCGCCGACGGGGCCGCAGCCGGCGTGGGCGTCGGGCGTGGCGTCGCTTCGGCGCGCCGGGCCGGCGCGGGCGTGGGCTTCGGTGCCGACTGTGCCTTGGGTGCTGGCCCGGCCATCCCCTTGCGCGCTTCGGCATTATTGGGATCAAGCGCCAGCGCCCGGCGATAGGCCTGGTTCGCCAAATCCTGCCGCCCCTTGGACTGCCAGTAGCGGCCCTGTTGAATCAGGGGGGCGACGCCGGGCACTTCGGCCAGCGCCGGCATCGGCGCCATGCCGGCCAGCGCCAGCACAGCGCAGGTGATGCGCAGACGCAAGGTCCGGCTCATGCCTCGTCCTCCTTGCTCAGGCGGCGACGCTGCTGCCGGCCGAGATAGAGATAGAGCGGCCCGGCGAGGATCAGCGCCGCGAGCAGGCCGCATGCCGCCATCAGCAGCGGACTCTGGCTCAGCCAGAAGGCGGCCTTCATCCAGAAGGGCAAATAACCGACCCAATAGCCGGGGCCGACGGCGAAGCTGCTCATCCCGTCGCCGCTGGTGACGGCCAGATCGCCCTGGATCTGGGCGTTTATCTTTGCATCGGCCATGCCGCCGACCAGATCCGGCAATCCGCGCGGGTCATCGGCAAGCAAGGCGACGACGCTTCGGCCGCCCTCGAACGGAGATTCGAATCCGACGATGCCGGCGAAACCACTGGCAGAGGTGACAAATTCCTGCGCATCGCCATCGCCCGACCGATCGAACGGCGAGAAGAAGGCGAAGATGCGTTGAACCGGGCTCATCTCCATGACCCGCAGCCGGCCATTTTCATAGCGGACCGGCGCGCCGGCGAAGAGCTGTTCGGAGCCGGCAACACTGCTCCCGCCGATGACGATGATGTCACGCCCCTGCAGCCGCTCGCCATCAACAGTGTTGGCGACGACCACCCCGGTGACCGGCGCACCGGTGGAATCGCCCATCCGGCCCATCAGCACCAGGAAGGCTTCGACCGCACCGACCGAAGGCTGACCGCCCATCAGCACCGTCGTTTCCGAGAGGTCTGGGCGAATGGTGAAGGGATAGCCCGCACCGGCAAAGGTCGCGAGATCGGGCATGTGCAACGCATGATAGGCGCGGCTGAGGTCGATGCTGCTGGTCGGACGCACGCTCACCCGGACATTGTCGGGCAGCGTGCCTTCACACTTCTTCTTGTCGGCGATGATCAGATTATAGTCGAAGATCAGCTCGTTCTGGCCAAACAGATTATAGCGCGGCAGCACGATCGAGGCGCTGGAATCGTTGGACGATGCCCCCTGCGCCCCGAACAGGCTGTCCCACCAGCCCGCGCCGGCCAGCGGCAAGCTACGCAGATACTGGCTGTTGATCGATACGTCGAGGCGAGAGGCACGACGATCCAGCCATTTGGCTGCCGGATAGCGATAGCGCAGGTCCAGGCGACCGCCCTGGCGCGGCCAGAAGAACAGATCGGGCGCGACCCGGAAGCGGGCGGACAGCGGCCCGGGCGGCAGGCCCATGCCCTGTAGCGCATTGGCATCCATGATCTCGCCCAGTTGCACCGGACGATCGGTGCGCAGCCAGCGCGGCGCGGCATAGCGCGCATAGGTCGGGATGCGGACCCCCTCGAAATTCATCCGCGCGCCGCTCATCACGCCGCGTCCGCTGGCGATCGCCGCGGCGGCCAGTTTCAATTCGCTGGCGTTGCGGCCCATGACCACCAGCAATTCGCCGAACGGATCACGCGGATTGCGGATGACCGTGGCGCTCGGCCCGGTGATCGACAGGTTGAGGCCGGCGATCGGGCGATCGGGCGTCGCGAACAGGATCGCGTTGCCGGTCGGGATTTGGTTGTAGACCGGCTTGAACGAGAAACCGCGATAGCTCGCTTGCGCGCCCAGCCACGAAGCCAGGCTGGCGGCCGCCTCAAGCTCCCCTGCGCGCGGTGCACCGGCAAAGACGAAGGGCAGGCGCAGCGGCAGATTATCGTGCCGGTCGAAGAACGGCCCGGGCAGTCGGCCAAGGTCCGGCGCCATCGGCAGGGTCTGGACCGTCAGGTCGAACCAGGAGCGCACATTGCTGATATTGGCCCAGAGCGAACTGTGGAACGGATCCTCGCAATCGCGGGCATAATGGCCGACCAGGCGCAGGTTCAGCTGGTTGTCACCCGGCAGGAACAGGGCCGGATTGACCGGAATGGTCAGGTTCTGACCACCGGACTCGCCCGGGTTCAGGCGAATCGTCCGCACCACTTCGCCATTCAGCAGCACAACCATCTGGCTGAGATCACCCAGCATGGCCGGCGACCAGGCGAAATTCAGCGTCAGGCTGCTGTCGGTCACCACCTCGTTCCGGCGCAGGCCGAAAGGAATGCCGATTTCGCCGCGCGTGCCGGCCAGGCGGATCGGCATCTTGACCTGCAGGTCGCGGAAGCTCAGCCGTTGCTTCTGCACGCCCGCCGTCGTGGCGGGGGCGAGCGTTGCGGCCGGAACCGCCGCGCCTTGCGCGAAAGCGCGCTCACTACCAGCGATCGTCAGGCCAGCCATTGCCGCAAGTCCAAGCAGCGCGACGGCCGCCTGCTTTGCGGCGGCAGCGAGACGCACCGCCTTCTTCTGCTTGCGGCGCTCGGTGCGGTTGAGCCGGAACAGGCGCTTCAGGGTCATATAGTCGACCACGATGATATCCCAGAGAGAGTGCAGGGCCGAAACCGGTTTGCGGGGTGCGACGGGCTGCCAGGCATCGGCCCGGCCCATCACCGCGCGGACGAGATGGCGCGAAGAGATCATGTCCAGTTCCTGGAAGCGCAGATTGACTTCGCCCCGATCGAACCGGACCATTTCGACCGGGATCGTCAGCTTCTCGTCGCCCATCGGCAGCGACATGTGCGACACGCGGCGATCCCGCAGCGGGAAGTCAGGCGGCACGGCAATCGCGGCGCCCCCCATGGAGATGTCGATCGTCGTCGCGTCGATCACATAGCCATCGGCCATGTAGAGTGTGACCGGCAATTCGGTGACGATGCGGATATATTCGCGCGCCTGCCGTGTCTCGCGCGCGACCGAGACGGCCGCGATCAGAATGATCAGGCTGAACACGGCCCAGACGACGTTCAGCACCAGCGTATCGGTCTGGATGTTGAACAGATGGGGGAAGAAGACCCGCTTCACGATCGCCAACCCGATGCCGAAGAGGATGAGGCCGATGCAGATCAGGTGCGGGCGGACCGTCGACAGGTCGAAATAGGTCCGGTCGAGCAGGCTGCCCTTGTCCGTTACGTTGAACTTGCCCTTGCGCGGCTGGAAGAAGGTCATGACCGTCGGCCGCGCGAGGTGGAAGGCCAGGATCGTCTCGTAGATTTCGCCCCAGAAAGGCCGGCGATCGCCGCCCTGCGTATTGGCCGAGGATGTCATCGAACAGACCAGGTGCGGCAGCGCATAGGCAAAGATCAGCGAGGCCGAGGCATGGATGATGTTCTGGCCGAAGATCAGATAGGCGAGCGGACTGGTCAGGAACACGATCCGCGGCAGCGGAAACTGGAAATGCAACATCGCGTTCAGGTAACAGAGCCGCTGTTGCCAATTGAGGCCGCGCCCGAACAACGGATTGTCGATGCGCAAAATCTGGGTCATGCCACGCGCCCAACGGATGCGCTGGCCGATATGCAGCACCAGTCGCTCGGTTGCGAGACCAGCGGACAGGCGCGCACCGATATAGGCGGTGTTCCAGCCCATGCGCTGCAGCTTGAGCGCGGTATGCGCGTCCTCGGTCACCGTCTCGCCGGCAAAACCGTTGGTCTGGGCCAGCGCATCGCGGCGGATGACGGCACAGGAGCCGCAGAAGAAAGTCGCGTTCCACAAGTCGTTACCCGACTGGACCGCACCATAGAAAAGATCGCCCTCACCCGGCAGGTCGCGCACCGTGCCCAGATTGCGCTGAGCGGGGTCGGGGGAATAGAAATGGTGCGGCGTCTGCATCAGCGCCAGCTTGGGATCCTGCTGGAACCAGCCGACGGTCATCTGCAGGAAGGCGCGGGTCGGCACATGGTCGCAATCGAAGATGGCGATCAGTTCGCCATTGGTCTTCTTCATCGCAGCGTTGAGATTGCCGGCCTTGGCATGAAGATTATCGCCACGGGTGAGGTAGCCGCAGCCCGCCTGACGCGCGAACGCCTGGAATTCCGGCCGGCGGCCGTCATCCAGGATGAAGACGCGAAAGCGATCGGCCGGGTAGTCCATGTCCATCGCCGCGAAGACGGTGTTGCGGACGATCTCCAGGCTTTCATTATAGGTCGGGACATACACGTCGACGCTGGGCCACTGGTCGGGTTCGCCTTCGATCTCCACCACTTCGCGGTCGAGCGGCCAGCCGGTCTGCAGGAAACCCAGCACCAAAATCAACCAGGCATAGACTTCCGCCAGATACAGGCCCGATCCCAGCAAAAACTCCGCCAATGTGCCGAATTCCAGCGTTTCGGTGGTGCGCCAGAACATGTAGCGGGTCGACACGATCATCGACAGGATGGCGAGGACCAGCAAGGCGCGACGGCTGCGCATCCGCCCCAATATGGTCGCGCCAAAGATGGTGAGCGCCGCAAATATCCATTGCGCTTCCAAATCGAGCGGCACGGTGATCGCCAACAGCGCAAAGAGCGCAGCGACGACCAGCAATAGATTGCCCAGGATCGCATGCCGGGATTTCACGACGCGGTCTCCTCCGGTGCCTCGACCAGGCCCGCAGCCTGCTCCACCGCTATAACCAGCTTGCGCAGATCATTCAGGGCGACGCTCGCCGGAGCGAAGCGCGCCAGCGGCTCGAACATAGCGCTGGCCTCGTTCACCGCTTCGTCGCGGCGAACTGTGCCCAACAGCTTGCTGCCCAGCAGTTCGCGCAGGAAGATATGGGTGTGTCGCGATAGGCGATGTGCATCGTCCAGATGGTTGAGCACAAAGCCCGTCTTCACCAGATCGATCGTCGCGGTGCCCGGCTCTACCTTCGGCAGGGCCGCCAATGATCCGGGCCGGGGATGCATGGGACAAATATGCAGGACCGCGTGTGGCAGCAGCATGTCCTTGGTCTCGCGATCACCCGCTGCGACATCGGCGATAAAGATTTTCTTGCGGGCGAAGGGAGAATGATCCGGCCGGTCCAGCAAATCCCGGAAAGCCGCATCGTGCTGCAGACCATAGGCCGAAAACAGGGCCACGCCGGACACGGCGATCTGTTCCGCACTGCCGTCGTTCAGTTCCGGCAGATTTTGCGCGGGAGTCAGGCCGAAATAGAGCTTGAGCGAGTCCTGATAGGTGAAATCGAGCGCGCTGACATCATGGCCGCGCTGGGCCAGATGGATCGCAAGCTGGGCCGCGATGAAGCTGGTGCCGACGCCGCCCTTGGGCGAATGACAAAGGATTAGCGGCATCAATAGTCTCGCTTGTTCGGATCGTTCGACAGGTGGCCCAGGAAGTCGCGAAGGTTGCCGCGTTCCGCAGCGGGCGGCGGAGCGTCCTGATAGGCATCGAACATGCTGGTCACGGTGGCGCTGGGGCTGCGCATCGCAGATTGCTCGGGCTCGGCCCGACGCACTGCCAGGACAGCCTCGGCCTCACGCGCTTCCAGCTTGGACAGGGGGCGGCCGACAACGCGCGGATCGGTGAGAAGGGCCTCGAAAATCGGCCACAATTCCATATCCGCAAAACTGTCCGCGAACTCGCGATAACGAAAATCCCGGCGCCCCAGCCGGGCCAAAAGGCTTTCTGCGTCGGAGCGCATGGCCCTGTTCTCCCTGATATCCAAGGAAAACCTAGAGTAAAATGGTTAACAAAATCTTTAGAAATTCGAAGAAGTTGCGGCATTGCGGGCGCTACGTGCGACGTACCGTTCGTCGCACGTAGCCAAATCCCTTTTTGCTTCAACATCTTGGCGATGCAGGGCGATCAAACCACGCCGCATGACCGGCGCCGCCTATTTGCGCGGCAATGCAATTTCCGCCTTGGCCGTCGCCAAAGTCGTACCCAATTGATTGATCATCCGGCAATCGATCTGCACGACGTCGCGACCATCTTCGTCCACGAACTTGTCGATGACCGTACCGGTCATGATCGTGATATCGCCGGTAAAGGCCGGTCCGCGATAGGAGGCGACCGAATGGGTCACCATCCCCCACTCGCCCGCCCAGCCCGCCAGATAATCAACGATCCAGGCCCCCATCGACGCGCCATAGCCATAGGCGCGCGGCATGCCGATGAACCGCGCCCAGCGCGGGAAGAGATGCCCACGCGACGGACCGAAATAGGCGCCATCGGTCAGTTCGGGATTGATCCGCTCCATCACCGGGTCATTTTCATGGCCCGCCATTTCCTTGACGAAGCCCAGAGCTTCCATGTCCAGGTCCGTCCGACGATGGGTGCCGCCCCAGATGGTGAAGAGATAGGCGCGCCATTCGGTGGTGAAGCTGGCAATGCTGTGCGGGCCGAACACGCGTTCAGGCAGCGCATCGCCGACCTGAATGTCGTCCCAGTAGCGCTTGCCATGACCCAGGTCGTGCAGCATCTGCACCCAGTTGAACTTGCGATCCTGTATCTGTGCCAGTTCCTCGTCGGTCCATACCGGATCCTCGGTGCCCTCGACCACGTCACTGGTCTTCTCGCGTCCAGCCTCGGCCAGATAGCGGATCGAGGTCGAGCGCTGCTTGGCGATCAGTTCGCCATTCTGATTGTAATAATTATTGTCGCCGCGCTGGAAGCAGGTCGGCCCGGCGAACTTGGTGTCCTTGACCGTATAGTCGAACGGAATGCGCTCATTATGGACCAGGTCGCCGCCCTGGATGCGCGGGCCATAGAACCACCATTCGTCGCCGCCGAACAGCAGGTGCGAATTGGGGATGGCGCCGACGCAGGCCGGCCCCGCGCCATGGCCATCATCCATCGTCACGGCAAAGCTCTGCGGCGCAACCAACTTGCCCCAGCGCCCTTCGGCGGCATAGTCGGCATCATAGTGCAGCAGGTTGGGATAATGCATCGCCTGCGCCCAGCGGCGGATGTCATTATTGTGGATCGGCTCGCGCATCCGCGCGGGCTGCATCGGCTTGCCGAGATATTGGTCGATGTCCGAACAGTCGAAGACGGCAGTGCTCATGGTTCCCCTCCGAGGAAATATTTGTTCCTCCCTGCCATGGCGGAGCCACGCCCGGCGGCACAAGTCCGAGGCCAGCGGCAGCACGCTCGCCTTCCATGGAAAATACCTCGACAAACCGCAGAAAAGCGCGATTTTTCATCGTTTATCGCGATGCCGATGTTTGACCTGTGCCGCCCGGCGCTTGAACAGGGCGCCGATCGCGGCTAGTTTAGCCGCTCAATTCACAGAAAATGAGACGTGCCGTGGATTTCACCCTGACCGCAATGCCGATCCGCACCGCTGCCAGGGAAATCCATATTCATGCCCGCCATATTCTGTTCCAATCTCGGCTGGACCACGCCTGACGGCCAGTCCGTCCTTTCCGGTCTAGACCTTCGTTTTCAGAGCGAACGCACCGCCCTTGTCGGCCGCAACGGCGTCGGCAAGACGACCCTGCTGCGCCTGATCGCCGGCGATCTCACCCCCAGCAGCGGCAGCATCACCGTGCAGGGTCGGATCGCCCGTCTGCGCCAGGCCGTGCAGTTCGGCGCGGATGAGCGCATTGCTGATCTGTGGGGCGTCGCCGATGCCATCGCCCTGCTCCGCCTTGCCGAAAGTGGCGATGCCACCGCCGAGCAACTGGCCGATGCCGACTGGACGCTCGAAAGCCGGATCGACGCCGCGCTGGAGCGGGTCGGGCTCGATGCCGGGCCGGATACCCGGCTTTGCACCCTGTCGGGCGGCCAGCGCACCCGCGCCGCGCTTGCCGGCGCGATCCTCGACGCGCCCGATTTCCTGCTGCTCGACGAACCGACCAACAATCTCGACCGGGCCGGGCGCGCGGCCGTTGCCGAACTGGTCGATGGCTGGCGCGCCGGGCTGATCCTGGTCAGCCATGATCGCGAACTGCTGGAATGGGTCGACGCGATCGTCGAACTCACCAGCCTTGGCGCGCAACGCTATGGCGGCAACTGGTCCCATTATCGCGAGCGCAAGGCGGTCGAACTTTCCGCCGCCGCCCATGATCTCGACATCGCGGAACGACAGGTGAAGCAGGCCGCGCGCAAGGCCCAGGTCGCGACCGAGCGCCAGCAGCGACGCGACGCCGCCGGTGCCCGCAAGGGCGCGCGCGGCGACATGCCCCGCATCCTGATCGGCGCGCGCAAGAACCAGGCGGAATCCTCTTCCGCCGCCGGTCGCCATGTCGCGGAGCGGCTGCGCGCAGACGCAGAGGATCAGGCGCAGGCCGCGCGCAGCCGGGTAGAGATATTGGAACCGATCCGCATCGCCCTGCCCTCGACCGGCCTTGCGCCGGATCGGGTCGTGCTGCGCCTCGCCGATGTCAGCGTCGGCCATGATCCCGCCACACCCTTGCTGGAGCATGTCGAGCTGCTGGTCGAAGGCCCGGAGCGTATCGCCATCACCGGCCCTAATGGATCGGGAAAGACCAGCCTGCTCGCGACCATGGCCGGCACACTGCCTCCGCTGGCCGGGCAGATCGACCGGCCGGTGCGCCATGCCGTGCTGGAACAGAGCGCCGCGCTGCTCGATCCGGCGCTGTCGATCGCGGACAATCTCGCCCGGCTGCATCCCGAACTGGACGAGAATGGCCGGCGTGCCCTGCTCGCCCATTTCCGTTTTCGGGGCGACGCCGCGCTACAGCGGGTTGGGAGCCTCAGCGGCGGGCAGATGCTGCGCGCAGGGCTCGCCTGCGTGCTGGGCAACGCGCCGCCGCCGCTCTTGATCCTCGACGAGCCGACCAACCATCTCGACCTCGAAGCGATCGAGGCGGTGGAGGCCGGGCTGCGCGGCTATGACGGCGCCCTGCTGGTCGTCAGCCATGACGAGCGTTTTCTCGACGCGATCGGCATCAGCCGACGAATTGCGCTGGGTTAGACTGCCCGCAGCGCGTCCGCCAGCGGCTCTGCCTGATCGCCCAGGATCAGGTGCAGCCACCCATCGGCCGATGCCGGCAAGACCCAGGCCTTGACCCCGGCGCCCCGCAACGCCGCCGCATCCACGGTAGCGGGCCGATCGACGCGCACCAACAGGCGCGTGCCGCGCGGCTCGACCGCGCGCACGCCGGCGCCCTTGAGCAGCGCGACCAGATCGGACGTGCCCGCGATCGGCGCCGGATCATGCCCGGTCAGCGCGCTGCGGATCTCCGCCGCAACCTGATCGGCGATCGGCCCCAGCACGACCTGGAAGCCGCCATCGCGCAGGCGGACGATGCCCCGCGCACCAAGCGCCCGCAACCGCGCCTCGTCCACGATCGTGCTGTCGCCCAATACCAGCCGCAGCCGGGTAGTGCAGGCATCGACCGATCGGACATTGGCCTTCCCGCCCAAGGCCGCGACCATCGCCGGTCCGCGCGCGCCGGACGTGCTCGGCACATCCTCGGTCGCCGCCAGTTCATCCTCGCGCCCCGGCGTCTTCAGGTTGAAGCGGCGGATGCACCAGCTAAAGGTGGCATAATAGACAGCGAAATAGACAAGCCCGACCGGGATCAACATCAGCGACTTAGTCGCAAGGCCATAGTTCATCAGATAGTCGAACAGGCCGGCGGAAAAGCCGAAGCCCAGCTTCACGCCCAGCGCGTCCATGACGACCATCGACAGGCCGGTCAGCACCGCATGGACGACATAGAGGATTGGCGCCAGGAAGATGAAGCTGAACTCGATCGGCTCGGTCACGCCGGTAAGGAAGGAAGTGAGCGCGAGGCTGAGCAGCAGACCGCCGACCCGCTTGCGCTGATCCGGCAAGGCGGTGCGATACATGGCGAGGCAAGCGGCGGGCAGGCCGAACATCATCACCGGGAAGAAGCCCGACATGAAACCACCGGCGGTCGGATCGCCCGCGAAGAAGCGCTTGATATCGCCGGTCGCGCCATGGAAATCGCCGAGCAGGAACCAGGCGACATTGTTGATGATATGGTGCAGCCCGGTAATCAGCAGCAGGCGGTTGAGCAGGCCATAGACGAACAGGCCGAGCGGCCCGGCGGCCACCACCCACTGGCTGAGGCGATCGATCCCCGCCTCGATCCAGGGAAAGCCAAGGCCGAACATCAGCGCACCGAACAGGCCGGCCAGCCCCGCAACGATCGGCACGAAACGCCGCCCTGCGAAGAAGGCCAGATAATCGGGCAGCTTGATGTCGGAAAAGCGGTTGTAGAGCAGCCCGGCAACGATGCCGGAGAGGATACCGGCAGGAACGGAGACCTTGGCGATTTCCTTGGCGCGCCAGGCGGCCTGCGCCGCCTCCGCCACGTCGGGCGGCAGGACCAGCAACACCTTTGCGCCCTCGGTCGTCACCAGGTAGGCGATCACCCCGGCGAGGCTCGCCGCGCCATGATTTTCGCGGGCGAGGCCGACGGCGACACCGGCGGCGAAGAGCAGGCCAAGATTGGAAAAGATCGCGTCGCCCGCCGCCGCAACGAAGGGAATGGCGAGCATGTCGGGCTGGCCAAGGCGCAGCAGCAGCGCCGCGATCGGCAACACCGCGATCGGCAGCATCAGCGCCCGGCCAAGCGGCTGCAGCCGGGCCAGCAGGGTGGCGGGACGGAAGCTCATGCCAGGACTCCTTGGGCCATCGCACGCACGGCGGCGGCACTTTCGGCGGCGCAGGCACGCTCCGCCAGGTCGATGCAGCGGTCCCTGTCGAGGGTGCGCACCACCGCCTTCAGCCGGGCGATGGCGGCCGGGGTGGCGGACAATTCGGTGATGCCCAGGCCGATCAGGATCGGCGCGGCGAGCGGATCGGAGGCAAGCCCCCCACAGACGCCGGCCCAGCGGCCATGGCGCTGCGCCCCGCGCCCGACCTCGCGGATCAAACGCAGCACGGCGGGATGCAGCGCATCGATCCGGTGCGACACCGCCGCGTTGCCGCGATCGACCGCCAGCGTATATTGGGTCAGGTCATTGGTGCCGACCGACAGGAAATCGGCCTCAACCGCCAGCATGTCGGCCAGCATCGCCGCCGCCGGCGTCTCGATCATCACGCCCAGCGGCACGGGCGCATCGATGCCCAGCGCTGCCTTCTCCGTGTCCAGCATCGTCCTGACCGCGCGATAGTCGGACAGGTCCACGATCATCGGCAGCATGATGCGGCACTGATCCGCCGGCACGGCGCGCAGGATCGCGCGCAACTGCACCTGCATCAGGTCCGGCCGGGCGAGGCTGAGGCGCACGCCGCGCAGGCCCAGCGCCGGATTTTCCTCAGCCGCCATCGGCAGATAGGGCACCGGCTTGTCGCCGCCAATGTCGAGCGTGCGGACGATCAAGGGCCGTTCGCCCAATGTCGTTGCGATACCGGAATAGATTTCCCGTTGTTCGGCCTCGTCCGGCGCCTCGGCCCGCTCCAGGAACAGGAATTCGGTGCGCAGCAGGCCGCAGCCCTCCGCCCCGGCCGCCACGGCGGCGGCGGCATCGGCCTGCGATCCCAGATTGGCAAAAATCTCGATCCGGGTGCCGTCGGCCATGCGGCAATCGGCATGGGCCTGCGCCCGGTCGCGGCTGCGCTGTTCGCGTGCGGCGGCAATCCGTTCGCTGACCTCGGCCAAGCTTTTCACGCCCGGATCAGCATCGATCCGCGCTCCGTCCGCGTCGAGAATGACCGTGTGCCCCTCGGCGATGGCCAGCACATCCCGCCCGGCGGCGGCCAGCATCGGGATGCCGGCCGACGCCGCGAGGATCGCGACATGGGAAGTGGGACCGCCGGCCGCCGTGCAGATTCCGGCCAGACGGTCCCTATCGAGCGCCAGGAACTGCGAGGGGAGCAGATCCTCGGCGATCAATATGCTTTGAGGGGGCAGCACCGGCACCGCGCTGGCCTCTGTGCCGAGCAGCGCGGCGATCAACTGCCGCTCGATATCGATAAGGTCGGCGACACGTTCCATCAGCAGCGCATCGCCGGTCGCGCGGATCGCCTCGGCCGCCTGCGCCGTCGCCTGGCGCCAGGCAAAGGCGGCGCTGCGCCCGGCATCGATCTGATGCCCGGCCGCCTCGGCCAGTTCCGGGTCGGGCAGCAGCGCACGATGCGCCGCCGCGATCTCGGCCGCCAGGCCATGGCCCGCCGACAAGTCGGCATCGACCGCCGCCATTGCCCGCGCCAGCGCCGCATGTTCGACCGCCCCGCCCTGTCCGTCGCGCGGCACATCGACATCGGCGACGCGCAGTTGCACCACCTGCCCGATCGCCAGCCCCGGCGCGGCCATCACCGGGCCATGCTGCGGCACGACCGGCGCTGGCGCAGGATGATCGGCCTTCGCCTCCTCGCCCAGGCCCGCTGCGATCAGCGCGACCAGTGCCTCGACCGCTGCGCGGGCATCGCTGCCCTCGCCCCGGATGATGATCTCATCGCCGCAGCGCACACCCAGGCCAAGCAGCGCGACCGTGCTGCGCGCATTGGCGCTCTTGCCGTCCCGCACGATCGACACCGGCGCGACGAAGGTGCGCAGCAGGGCCGCGATCCGCGCCGCCGGACGGGCATGGATGCCATGGGGTGCATCCACCCGCACGACCCGTTGATGGCTGTCACCTTCGCCGTCACCCTTGACCGCTGCAGGTGCCAAGGCCGTGATCCGCGCAACGCCGTCCTGCCAGCCGACGAGCCGATCGAGCAGCTCCAGCGACAGCGCATAGCCCTCACCCGCCAACACCACCGGGGTGAGCAGCGCCTTCGCCCCCTCCGCCACGGCATCAAGATCGAAACCGATCAGCAAGTCTCCGACCGCAACGACATCGCCCGGCTTCACTTTTGGCGCGAAACCCTTGCCGCCCAGCGTCACCGTCTCCAGCCCGACATGGATCAGCAGTTCCGCGCCATTGGCGAGGCGCAGCGAGACCGAATGGCCGGTCGGCGCCACCGTCAGCACGGTCGCGTCGGCCGGGGCGCGGACTTCGCCTTCGATCGGGTCGATGGCAAAGCCCTCACCCATCATCCGCTCGGCAAAGACCGGATCGGGCACGCTTTCGATCGGTGCCAGCCAGCCCGTCAGGGGCGCGCGCAACGTCACGCTGGCCATCATCCCGCTCATGGGATCAGTTCCACCTGCTTGATCGCCCATAGGGGCTCAACATCCTTCGCCGTATAGGTGATGCACAATGTTTCCCTGCCGCTGCGCGGCGCGATCGGCGCGACCAGGCGGGTCACTTCCGGATTGCCGACCGCCGGCGCCAGCGGCAGCACGGCGATGCGCTCGCCCTCGCAACTGCCGGCGCGCACTTCAACTTCGCCCGCCGGGGTCGCCGGAGAGCGGAAATGGATAGCGTCGCGATCCTTGCCGATCTGGAAATTGAACGGCAACTGGCCGACATCGATGGCGATCTTCGACGCGCCACCGAGCGGGGCGTCGGCATAGAGCCAGCAGGGATCAAGGATATCGGTCAGGAAATGCGCCCGCTCGCCCTGCGCCGGCGCATCATCCTCCAACGAGAGCACCACCTTGTTGGCGCAGCTCGCCAATTGCTCATCAGTGCGGCGGCGCAGGAAGGAAGCGTCCAGGCCAATGTCGATCGCGCCGGACATCATCCCGCCGCGCCAGGCGGTGCCGGCGCGCAGCCGGGTACCCACCGGCAGGCTGAGGCCGCCCTTGTAGACCGGCGCGCGCGGCGTCACAGCGCTGCCGTCCAGCGTATAATGGATCGAAAAGCCCGACTGGCTTTCCAGCGTCACCCGCGCCGCCTTGTCGCCCGGCGCATAGTCGGTCTTTGCCGTCACCGTCAGCGCGCTGATCGCGGGCTTGAGGCCCAGCGTCCCCATGCGCGCCATCTGCGGCACCAACCGGTCCATGAAGCCGGCGAAATCATGGCTTGCGACCGGCGACCAGCCGATTTCGGCGACGGCGCTGCCGCGCGGGAATTGCTGCCATTGGGCGCGTTCCTCGGTGCGAACATGTTCGGTGAAGAGATTGCCCTGCAGCCCCAACATATGCTGCTGCTCGGCGGCACTCAGTCCTCCGGGCTCGGGATTGAAGTCATAGACGCGGCGCAGGTCCGACAGATGGCCACGCCCCGGCGGTTCCAGCGGCCCGAAGCCCTGGCGATTGTCGAAATAGAGGATCGGCGCCGGGCTCAATATCGCGTCATGGCCGGACTTGGCGGCGGTCACCGCCCCCTCGATCCCGCGCCAGGAGGTGATGGTGGCGTGGGGCGAAGCGCCGCCTTCCAATATCTCGTCCCAGCCGATCGGCTTGCGGCCATGTTTCGTCAGGAAATCGTCGATGCGGTGCATGAACCAGCCCTGCATCGCATCTTCACTGCTGATGCCCAGCGCCTTCATCTTCGCCTGCATCGTCGGCGAGGATTTCCACTGGTCCTTCACCGCCTCGTCGCCGCCGATATGGATATAGGGCGACGGAAACAGCGCCATCACGTCGGTCAGTACATCTTCGAGGAAGCTGAAGGTCGCATCATCGGCATTGTAGAGCCAGGGGAAGACGCCCCAGTCGGACTCCGTGCCCGGCGGGATCGGCACGCCCATGCCCAGCGCGGGATAGGCGCGGATCGCCGCCAGCGCATGGCCGGGCATCTCGATTTCCGGCACGATCATGACGCCGCGCGCGGCGGCATAGGCGACGATCTCGCGGATTTCGGCCTGGGTGTAGAAGCCGCCAACCTTGGGCAGCGGTGGCGCGCCGGGCGCTCCGGCGGGCACGCGCCAGGCAGAGACTTCCGTGAGGCGCGGATATCTGGGGATCTCGATGCGCCAGCCCTGGTCATCGACCAGATGCCAGTGCAGCCGGTTGAGCTTGTTGACCGCCATCCAGTCGATCAGCTGACGGACATAGGCGGGCGACTGGAAATGGCGGGCGCTGTCGAGCATCAGCCCGCGCCACTGGAAGCGCGGCGCGTCGGCAATCTGCATCGCCGCGACCGATACCGGGCCGGCCGCCTGATCCTGCGTCATCGCCTGCCACAGCGTCACCGCGCCGTAGAGCAGGCCAGCATCGTCGACAGCGGCGATTACTGCGCCCTTGTCCGTCACGTCCAATATGTAGGATTCAGCCGCGCCAGTCTTCGCACGACGGAATGATATGGCATCGCCGCCATCATCGCCCGTCTCGATCCGGGGACGAAAGCCCCGGCTGCGCGCGACCAGGTCGGCGAACCGCTCGGCCGCGTTACGGGCCGCGGCATCACCGGCAGGCACCCGGACCGGGGTAACGGATGTAATCTGGAAACTGCCCTGTCCCTCGCGCATCTGCGCGGGCACCGGCAACAGGCGGGGCAGTTCGGCGATGGCCGGGGGGGTGGCGATGCCGGACAGCATCAGCGACGCAAGCAGCGTCAGGCGGCGGGCACGGATCACGAAACAGGCTCCCGAAAATAGCGTGCCCCTGCCACGCCGCGCAGGTGCGACAAGGGACGTGCGGCGGGCGGACGCTGTTGCGTTCCGTCCCGCCGTCTTCAAGTCATGCGCCTTCTGACAGGCGAGGCAATCAATAGTTGAAGTTCACCGTCGCCAGGAACTTGCGGCCCGAGCGATAGACGCCGCGCGGCAGTGCCGTGGTGTTGGCATAGGCATAATATTCCGCGTCGGTCAGGTTCATGCCCGACAGGGTGATGCCGATCTGCGGCGTGACATTATAGGTCGCCGATACATCCAGATTGTCGGAGTCCCGCACGAACATATTGTCGCCACGGTCGATGCCGGTGAAATATTTCGACCGCCAGGTGTAAGTGGCGCGCAGCGCGACCGGGCCGCTTTCGAAGAAGGGGCTGATGCTGGCCTGATGCTTGGAATTATAGGGCAGCGCCTGGCCGCCTTCACCCGAACCGTCGGAATAGGTATAGTTGGCCAAGATACCGAAGCCATAGGGCAGGTTCTGCTGATAGGCGACGGCAAAGCCCTTCACCTCGGCCGAACCGGCATTGTAGGGACGGCTGATCTGATAGGTCGTCACCCGGCCCTGCGACTGGTTGAAATAGCTCTCGGGCGCCGTCTTCTGCAGGATATAGTTGCTGATATCCTTGTAGAAGACTTCCGCCGACAGGATCGATCCCTGCTTGAAATACCATTCGACCGAGGCGTTGAGATTGCCCGACGTATAGGGTTTCAGATTGGGGTTGCCGCCACCGCCGGTGAGGACCGTGTCCGACAGCCAGAAATAATTGGTCATGTCGGCATAGTTAGGCCGCGACATCACCTTGGCGGCGGAGAAGCGGACGATCAGATCCTGCTGCGCGGTCCAGGCGATGTTCGCGCTGGGCAGCCAATTGTCATAGCTGCGCTTGGTCGTCTGCCAGGTCCAGTCGGCCGCGCTGTTGCAAGGCGCACCAGCGTTGCAGACATAGCCGGCGCTGTCGGTCTTGGTGTTCACATAGCGCACGCCGAAATTGCCGCGCAGCGTGCCGGTGTCGAAATTGGCCTGGGCATAGACCGCGTTGATATCTTCCTGGATGTTCCAGTTGCCGGCAGTGAACTCGGCCGCCGCGAAGATCGACGGTGTCGGCAGCGTCTGGCCTTCCAGATAGTCGACCATCGACGGGCCGCTGATGATGAAGCGGTCGGTCATCTGGTCGTTCACGCCGCTGAAGCCGCGCAGATAATTGCCCGCGACCGTCTTGGGATCGAACTGCGCCGCCGCGACGCCCAGACCATTGAGCGCGATGCCCGCATAGCGCTGGCCGGTCTCATGATGGCGATATTTGTAGCCGATCTGGATGCGCTTCAACGCACCATCGAAATCGAAGCCGAGGTCGGCCTGGCCGTAACGCTCCTGGTCGCTGGTCGGCTTGGAGACCGTGTTGCCGCTCCAGCCCGGATCGGTCACAAAGGCATTG
Source organism: Sphingobium scionense (assembly GCF_014197035.1). GTDB lineage: Bacteria > Pseudomonadota > Alphaproteobacteria > Sphingomonadales > Sphingomonadaceae > Sphingobium > Sphingobium scionense. The sequence continues at coordinate 119,155 of NZ_JACIEU010000004.1, forward strand.
GGATTGCCCTGAACGTCGGTGGCATAGGTCAGCGAGCCGGGCGACTTGGGCGCGCCGCCGATATTCACGGTATAATCCGCCCAGTTCAGGAATTCGAGGAAGACCTGGCGCTTGGTGCCACCGTCCGCGTCCGACAGGCCGCCTTCGACCGTCAGATCCCAGGTGCCGCCGTCCCAGCGCGCCTTGCCGCGATAGGTGTCCGACTTCATCTCCGCCTCGCGATACTGGACGTCCAGCACCGACAGCGCATTCTTGAAGGTCGCGCTGGTGACGATGCCGTTATTGACTTCCAGGCCCGTCAGCGCGCCCAGACTGTTCCAGGTATTGCCCTGGAAGGCATACATGGACTGGTTGAGGTTGTTGTAGGTGGCGTCGATCTTGAGCCAACTGGCCTCCAGCGTCAGTTCGTCGACCGGCTTCCACTGGGCGGTGGCCGAATAGGTCAGGCGCTCGCGGCCCTGCTCGAAATAGGAGGTACCAAAGGCGTTGGGGCTGATCGCATCGAGATTGTTGCTCAGCGTGGTGGCGCATTCGCCGACGCAGCCATTGTCGCGCGAGTCCACTGGATTGTCGGCGTTTCCACCGGCCCACTGGTCAGCCTTCATCGTGCCATAGGTTTCGACGCCGTCGCGGCGCAGCCGGTCCTTGGCGCGCTGGAACGAGGCGAGGATACCGAACGTGCCTTCCTCATTATGCCAGCTCACCAACGCCGATCCCTGAATATCGCCCTTTTTCGAGCGATCATTGTAGAGATAGCCAAGCTGGCCAGCCATGGTGAAGGGCTTCAGCTCCAGCGGCTTGCGGGTCACGACATTGACCGTGCCGCCGATCGACCCTTCGTCAATGCGCGGTTCGGGCGACTTGTAGACGTCGACCCGGCCGACCAGTTGCGGCGCCAGCAGCGCATAGTTGAAGGTGCGACCCGGCGAGTCGAGGATGAACCAGTCGGCCGATGCTACGGTCTGGCCGTCCAGCAGGGTGCGGTTGAGCGCCGGATCGGTGCCCAGGATCGACACCTTTTCGCCCTGGCCGAACTGGCGGTCGACGGTGACGCCCGGCACCAGCGTCAGCGCTTCGGCGACATTGGTATTGGGGAATTTTCCGACATCTTCAGCGGAAATGCTGTCGACGATCGCGTCGGCGTTCCGCTTGACGTCGATCGCCTTGGCGAGCGAGGCGCGATAGCCGGTGACGACGATATCGCTGGCATTTGCATCGGCGTCCGGCGCGGAAGCATCGCTTCCCTGCGCATGCGCGGCACCCGAAAACAGCGCGATGGCGCTGGCGGTGCCGACCAGAAAAGTCCGAATCCCCATATCTCACCCCTTATTTATATTTGATGCATGGCATAAATTGGGCGGACCAACTGCATACCAATAAGCAGACCATCCGCCGAAGTCATATCGCCGTCAAGAGGGATATTTTCAAAATTGTGACGGTGTTTGAAATTTTTCACTGGCATATGGTATTTAATTGGTCTTAGTGTGCAAACAACACAGATGCTGGTGGAGACGAGATGCCGCTGCTTGCCGAACAGATTGGACCGCTCGACGCGCTGGGCGGTGGCCCGCTCTATCGCCGGCTCGAAGACGCGCTGCGCGAAGCGCTGCGCACCCAGCGACTGAAACCCAATGAAGCGCTGCCGCCCGAACGCGACCTGGCATCGGAACTTTCGGTGTCCCGCATCACCCTGCGCAAGGCACTGGATTCCCTGGTCGAGGAAGGACTGCTGGTGCGCAAACAGGGCGCCGGCACCTTCGTCGCCAACCGGGTCGAGAAGCAGTTCGCCAAACTCTCCTCCTTTTCCGAGGATATGGCCGCGCGCGGCCGCACCGTGCGCAGCGAGTGGCTAGGCCGCAGCGTCGGCGCGGTGACGCCCGACGACGCGCTGACGCTGGGCCTCAGCCCCGGCGCGGCCGTCTACCGCTTCAACCGCATCCGCTATGCCGACGATGTCGCTATGGCGCTCGAATATTCGACCATTCCCGGCTTCGGCCTCGACGGTGTCGATGTCGTCGGCGCCTCGCTCTATGCCGCCCTGGAAGCCGCCGGCAACCGCCCGGTCCGCGCCCTCCAGCGCCTGCGCGCCGTCCTGTTCAACCCCGAACAGGCCAAGCTGCTCGGGATCGAGGCAGGGGCGCCCGGCCTCTATATCGAACGGCGCGGCTTCCTGGACGATGGCCGCGTCATCGAAGCGACGCAAAGCTGGTACAGGGGCGATGCCTATGACTTCGTTGCCGAACTCGACATGCGCGCCTGACCGAAAAGATGCCTGACACGATGCTCAATCCGCAAGATACCCTGATGTTCGCCGAGGCCGCAGAGGCCGGCGCCGTCATCGCCCGCCAGTTCGCCGCCAACGCCGAAACGGTCAAGGCGCTGGCCGCCAGCCTCCGCGCAAATCCGCCGCGCGGCATCGTCACCTGTGCCCGCGGCAGTTCCGACCATGCGGCGACCTTCGCCAAATATCTGTTCGAAACGCGCCTGGGCCTGCTGACCACCTCGGCCGCGCCCTCGATCGCCTCAGTCTATGGCACGACTCCTGCGCTCGCCGACATGCTGGCCATCGCCATCTCGCAGTCGGGCAAGAGCCCCGACATCCTGGCCACGGTCGATGCTGCCAAAAGCGCGGGTGCAAGGACCGTCGCGATGGTCAATGTCGCCGACTCGCCGCTCGCCGGCCAGGTCGATACGCTGCTGCCGCTTCATGCCGGGCCGGAACGCAGTGTCGCCGCCACCAAATCCTACATCGCCTCGATCGCCAGCCTGCTGAACCTTGCCGCACACTGGAGCGAGGATACAGAATTGCTGGCGGCGCTGGAGACTGCCCCTGCCCTGCTCGCCCAGGCCTGGGTCTGCGACTGGACGCCGCTCGTCGAACAGCTCGCAACGGCGCGCGGCCTTTACGTCATCGGCCGCGGCATCGGCTTCGGCATCGCGCAGGAAGCCGCGCTCAAATTCAAGGAAACCAGTGGCCTCCACGCCGAAGCGTTCAGCGCGGCCGAGGTCAAGCATGGCCCGATGGCGCTGGTCGGCCCCGACTTCCCGCTGCTGGTTTTCCGCCAGGCGGACGAGACTGCCGAAAGCGTCGATGAGCTGGTGCGCGAGGTCGTTGCGCGCGGCGGCCAGGTGCTGATCGCTGGCGAGGCCGTAGATGGCGCCATCCACCTGCCGGTTCCTGCCGCCCATCCGGCGATCGAACCGATGTTGCAGGTCCAGGCCTTCTACCGCGCGGTCAACGCGCTGTCGGTCCGGCGAGGCTTCAACCCGGACCAGCCCCCGCACCTTGCCAAGGTGACGGAGACCCTCTGATGCGTCACGCTCTGGTCAACGGGTCGATCCTGATCGACGGCCGCTTCCATGCCGGCAAGGCGTTGCTGATCGAGGGTGATCGCATCGCCGCGATCCTGCCCGACGCCGATGTCCCGGCCGATGTCGCGCGGCGCGACCTGGGCGGCGACCGGCTGGTGCCCGGCTTCATCGATACCCAGGTGAATGGCGGCGGCGGCGTGCTGTTCAATGATGCCCCGACGGTCGAAGGCATCGCCGCGATCGGCGCCGCCCATCGTCGTTTCGGCACCACCGGCTTCCTGCCGACGCTCATCAGCGACGATCTCTCGGTCATCCGCCAGGCGGTCGCCGCCGTCGACGCCGCGATCGAGGCCGGCGTGCCCGGCGTGCTCGGCATCCATATCGAAGGCCCCTATCTCAACATCGAGCGCAAGGGCATTCATGATGGCGACAAAATCCGCCCGCTCGATGCCGAGGGGCTGGAGGTGCTGTCGTCGCTCAAGCGCGGCCGCACCCTGGTCACGCTGGCTCCAGAGCGGACCTCCCCCGACATGGTGCGCCAGCTTGTGGAGCGCGGCGTGATCGTCGCGGCGGGTCACAGCAACGGCCGCTATGAGGACATGATCGACGCAGTCGAGGCCGGCCTGTCCGGCGTCACTCACCTCTACAATGCCATGTCGCCGCTGGGATCACGCAAGCCTGGCATCGTCGGCGCCGCGCTGGAGCAGGACGGCGTGACCTGCGGCATCATCGTCGATGGCCATCATGTCAGCGCCACCGCGCTCAAGATCGCCCTGCGCTGCAAGCCGGAAGGGACGTTGATGCTCGTCACCGACGCCATGCCCTCGGTCGGCTCCGACGCGGACGAGTTCATGCTCCAGGGCCGCCATATCCTGGTCCGCGACGGCGCCTGCACCGATGATGCCGGCACGCTCGCCGGCTCCAATCTCGACATGATCACCGCCGTCCACAACAGCGTCGCCATGCTGGATGTCTCGATCGAGCGCGCAATCGCCATGGCATCCGCCGCTCCGGCCGCCTTCCTGGGCCTCACCGTCGAAACCGGCCGCATCGCGCCGGGCCTGCGCGCCGACCTGTTGCAACTCGACGCCCAGGGCGCCGTCGCGCGCAGTTGGATCGGCGGCAGCTATTAGGCTGCATGGGTATATTCGGACGGTCGGGAAGCGACCACTGAAATCCTCCCCAAGCTTGCTTGGGGAGGGGGACCGCCGAAGGCGGTGGAGGGGTCAGAGAACTGTGCTTTCGCTATTGCCCCTCCGTCAGGCGCTACGCGCCTGCCACCTCCCCAAGTCAAGCTTGGGGAGGAATTGGAGACGTCCGCTTCCCACCATCCCCGCCATTCGGCGGGCGCTGAATTTGCCCATACCACTTAAGGCAGGTTTCCCAGGACAGCATAAGAAGAATCATCCCGGTCCCGCCGCCCCATGCCACCCGCGCTGAGCGGCTGGACCGGACGCACCTCGTCAAACTCGCGCAGCGCGGTGCGATGATCCATCGCCCAGCGACCGTCCCGCCAGGACCAGCGATCGACATAGCGGGTCCAGACCGACATCTGCATCTGCCCATCAGGCCGCTGCATCCGCAATGTCGCAATGCAATAGGTCTCGCTGCCGGCCCGGTCGCCATCGAGCGCGATCACCATGTTGGTCATCTGATGGCAATGGGCCAGCAATCCGCGATGATCGGCGCAGATACGGTCTATCACGCCACGCCCGCTCCCCTGATAATAATCGCCATAATCGGCCGTGCCATCGACATGCCAGAGGCCATGGCCGAGCGGCACGTCGAGCCGATCGACGGCACGGGCATAGAGATGCAGCGCATCGGCAATGGCCTGCCTATCCGCCACCGGATCACGCGACGCGCTCATGCGTCGGCGCCTTGAAGGTCGCGCATGGCCTGCGCCACCGCGAGGATGCGGGCACGCCGAGCAGCAGCCGATTGCGGCGCATAGCCCTGCTCCTCATCCGCCAGCCCCCAATGATGGACCGGCCCATGCGGCAACCGCTCCAGCCCGACCCGCGCAACATCATCGGGCAGGGCCAGATCGGCCGGCAGCGCCGCGCCGCGACTGGTCAGGAACCGCCGCAGTTCGGGCGTATCGGTGCGCCCCAGGATCAGGTTCAGCACATCCACGCCATGGGGCTGCAATTCGGCCCATAGCGCCTCGCCCAGGCACAGGTCGAACGCCTTGCTGCCGGCATAGACGCCAAGGCCCGGCGCGCCGCCGTAACAGGCGCCCGATCCGACCAGGATGATGCCCCCCCTCCCCCGTGCCCGCATGGCCCGGCCCAGAAAGTGACACAGGCGCATCAGGGTCATGACATTGCGGCCCACCAACGCCATCCAGTTGTCAATATCGCTGTCAAGGAAATGGGTGCCATGCGGATCGGCGCCGGCATTGGCGATGAACAGCCCGACCTCGCGGTCTCCGCACAGTGCGGCGATCCGATCGGCGGCGTCCGCATCCGCCAGGTCCACGCTCGCCCACAGGCATTCGGTATCGTAGCGGGCAGACAATTCCGTCGCCAGACCAGCCAATGGGGCTTCGCGCCGCGCGAGCAATATCAGCTTATATCCCTGCGCCGCCAGTCGCTCGGCAAAGGCGCGCCCTGTCCCCTCCGATGCGCCCGCGATCAGCGCCCAGGGGCCATAATGCTGCTGCAACCCAGTCATCCGCTTTCCTTCCCATCAAGGACGCCAATCCAACAAACCGATCCCTCCGGCACAAGGGCGGGTGCAGGGCATCGCCGGGGCGTTGCGATGGTCCGCCCGGTTTCGCATGCCTCATCCTCCGCCTATGATATAGTCCGTCTCACGGCCGCCGGACGTCGGGACCAGACCTGTTGCATTGAGAGGATGCCAATGAAAACTGTCCTGATCGCCACCAGCCTGTTGTTCGCTGCTGCCGCGCCACAAATCGCCATGGCACAGGCCCCTGCCGCATCGCCCGCCCCGGCCTATAGCGTCGAGACGACCGACATCGGCACATTGCTCGACAATCCCGCGACCAAGGCGGTTCTCGACAAGAATCTACCCGGCTTCACCGCCAATCCGCAGATCGACATGGCCCGATCGATGACGCTGAAGGGCGTGCAGCAATATGCCGCCGATACGCTGACCGACGCCGCGCTCGCCAAGGTGCAGGCCGATCTCAACAAGATCCCGGCCAAGAAATAAGGATAAGGCCGGCGCGCACAGTCGCGCCGGGTAACCTGCTAGGTGCCTCGCCCGTCGGCATCCTTGCCGGTGGCGTGGCGCATCAACGCCTCCACCATGGTCAGCGCCTCGTCATGGCCCAGCGTCACGCCCAGGCTCTGCTCCATCACGATCGACCGGGCCATGCCCGCCGCCAGCACGGAAAGCCCCACCGGCGACAGCCCCGCGCCATCCGCCGCCGCGATCGCCTGCGTCTGGATATCGCGCAATTCCTCGACAAAGGCGGCGATTTCCTGCCGGATCGCCTTGCGGTGGTTGGACAGGGCCATGAACTCCAGCACGATCGCGCTGCCATCCGGATCGGAATTGAGCTGCCACAGCGCGCGCAGCGGATCGGGCGTATCCAGCCGGCTCGCCAGCTCTTCCTTGAACCGGGCCGACAGGCTGCGGAACAACTCCAGCAGCAGGTCATCGGTCGTCGCGAAATGATAATGGACGAGCGCCGGCGTGACCCCGACAATCTTGGCCACGCGCCGGGTCGTGACGGCGGCATAGCCCTCCTCGACCATCAGCCTTTCGGTCGCGGCCAATAGGGCACCGCGCGCCGAAGCCCGTTCCTTCCTGCCGGCGCTGGTTATGCCTTTTGCCATCGCGCCTGCGGCCTATTCGTCCAGCATGTCCATCACGTCGCGCGCGGCGTTGCGATCGGCTTCATCCTCGAAGGCGACATCCAGATCAGGCGCCGCGCCCAGCATGTAGAGCAACGTCCACAGGGCGAAGCGCCGGGGACGGTCGGTCTCCAGCCCGAAAGCCACCTGCATCCGCTCGATCCCGGCCGCCATGCCCTCGGGCGGTACGCTGGCAAGGTCGTCGGTGCCGAAATAATGGCGAAACTGATCGTCTAGGTCCATCGCCGCGCTATCCCACAGCGCGGCGCGCTTGACCAGATGGATCAGGCCGGTCGCCGGGGCAGTTCGATCTCCGCCTTGGCCGTGGCCAACACGGCACCGGCCTGATTGGCCATGCGGCAATCGACCTGCACCATGTGCCGGCCATCCTCGTCCACGAACTTGTCGAGGATGGTGCCGGTGGTGATGGTGATGTCGCCGGTCAGCGCCGGGCTGCGATAATTGCAGGCCGAATGGCGGATCATTCCCCATTCGCCCGCCCAGCCCGCGAAATAATCGGTGATCCACGCCCCCATCGATGCGCCATAACCATAGCCGCGCGGCATGCCGATGAAGCGCGCCCAGCGCGGGAAGAGATGGCCACGCGACGGGCCGACATAGGCGCCGTCGGTGAATTCGGGATTGATCGCCTCCATCACCGGATCATTCTCATGGCCCGCCATTTCCTTGACGAAGCCCAGCGCCTCCATGTCGAGATCCGTGCGCCGGTGGGTGCCGCCCCATTGGGTGAAGATGTAGGATCGCCATTCGGTGGCGAAGGAGACGATCGAATGCGGGCCGACCACCCGTTCGGGCAGCGCCGCGCCGACCGTCGCATCATCCCACCAACGCCGGTCATGACCCAGATCATGGAGCATCTGGATCCACTGCATCTTGCGCGCTTCCAGTTCCTCCAACTGATCATCGGTCCAGACCGGATCGTCAAAGCCCTCGGTCGGGACATTGTCCTTACCCGCTTCCTGGCTGTAGCGGATCGAGGTGGAACGCTGCTTGGCGATCAGGTCGCCCTGCTGGTTATAATAGAAATTGTCACCGCGCTGGAAGCAGGTCGGGCCGGCGAACTTGGTGTCCTTGATCGTGTAATCGAACGGGATGCGCTCGTTGAGGATGCGGTCGCCCGCGACCATGCGGGGGCCATAGAACCACCATTCGTCGCCACCGAACAGCATGTGTGAATTGGGCACACGGCCGATGCAGGACGGCGCGGAGCCATGGGCGCAGTCCATCGTCACGGCAAAGCTCTGTGGCGCGACCATGCCGCCCCAGCGGCTCTGCGCGGCATAGCCCGCATCATAATGGAGCCGGTTGGGATAATGCATCGCCTGCACCCAGCGGCGGATATCGCCATTGTTGATCGGCTCGACCATCCGGGCGGGCTGGATCGGCTTGCCCAGATAATTGTCGATATCCGAACAATCGAGTGTCGGCGTGGTCATGGATCGTCTCTCCGCAAAGGTCTTGTTTGACACCAAGGCTAGCGACGGCCCGGCGTAGCGACTTGACCAAAATGGACAGATGCCCGGCCATTGCCGCGCCCCGCAAAATTGCCCAGAAGCGGAGGCGGAGAAGGACGGAAGGGACGATATGGCTACCGCTCGCAGACTAGGCGCCGAAGGATCGCAGAACCGCGCCCGCTTCATCGACGCGGCCGAAACGATCCTGACGCAAGTCGGCGAACATGGTATATCCGCGCGGCAGGTAGCGCAGCAGGCGGGCCTGAAGACACAGCTTCTCTATTATTATTTCCGTACCATGGATGATCTGCTCCGAGCCGTGGTGCAGCGAATCAACGACCGGCGCATGGGCCGCTTCGCCGAGGCCCTCGCCGCCCCCCGCCCGCTGCGCGCCATGTGGGACATGATGCGCGATCCCTCGACCGCTGCCCTTGCCGCAGAACTCAGCGCCATCGCTCATCATCGCGAGGCGGTGCGGGCGGAGATCGTCACCGCCGCGCAGGCCTTTCGTGCGTATCAGGCGCAGGCGGTGGCGACGCTGCTGCCGACCGATAAGGCCGCCAACGCCAGCGGCCTGGTGATGATCGCCGCCTCGCTCGCCCGCATGCTGGTCAGCGAAACGGCACTTGGCCTGACCGAGGGCCATGATCAGGCGCTGGCGATGATCGAGGCGATGCTGGACCAACTCGAAGCCAAATGATCGCCCCGGCGCTATCGCCGATCCTGGCATCGCACCACCCTGCTCATCCCTGCTAATGAACTGTTCAGCATCGCGATCCGGTACAGGGCAGCGGGCAAGGAGAGGTCATGGCAAGATTGGAAAACAAGGTCGCGCTGGTCACTGGCGCCTCCTCTGGTATTGGCGAGGCGGCGGCGCTCGCGCTGGCGCTTGAGGGTGTCACCATCGCTGTCAACGGACGGCGCCGCGATCGGCTCGATGCGCTGGTCGCCCGAATCGAGGCGGCAGGCGGCACTGCACTCGCCCTGCCCGGCGACGTCTCGGTCGAGGCGGATGCGGCGGCTGCCGTCGCCGATACGGTGGCCCGGTTCGGCCGGCTCGACATCCTCGTCAACTCCGCCGGCGTCAACGAGGCCGGCGGGATCGAAAGCCTGACCAGCGCCCAGTGGCAGCGGGTGATCGACATCAACCTGATGGGCACCATCCATGCCTGCCGCGCCGCCTTCCCGGTGATGAAGGCACAGGGCAGCGGCGACATCGTCAACATCTCCTCGACCGCCGGGCGCCGCTCGGGCTGGCGCTTCGCCGCCTATTCGACGAGCAAGTTCGGCCTGACCGGCTTTACCGAAAGCCTGCGGCAGGAGGGCGGCCAGGCCGGCATCCGCGTGTCGATCATCGAACCGGGCGCCACCGCGACCGAGATCGCCAGCTCCATCTCCGACCCGCAATGGCGCGACATGATCCAGCAGCACACCCACAAGGACGGGGCGATGGCGCCCGACGATATCGTCGCCGGCATCCTGCTCGCCGTCAGCCTGCCGCGCCGCGCCAATGTGAGCCGGATCCTGATCCAGCCGACCATCGACACGGAGCCGATGCCATGAGGCTGGCGGGCAAGAGCGCGGTCATCACCGGCGCGGGATCGGGCATGGGCAAGGCGATGGCCGAACGCTTCGCGCAGGAAGGCGCGCGGGTGCTGTGCGCCGACATCAGCGGCGCGCAGGATGAGGTCGCCGCGGCGATCGGCAACGGCGCGATCGGCCTGCATGTCGACGTGGCCGAGGAAGGGGACGTGCAGGCGATGATCGCCGCCGCCTGCGATGCCTTTGGCCGGGTCGACATCCTCATCAACAATGCCGGCTTCGGCGGCGGCATCATGCCGTTGCACGAACAGAGCAGCGACAATTGGGACCGGGTCCATGCCGTCAATCTGAAGGGCGTGTTCCTGGGCATGAAATATGGCGTGATCGCCATGCTGGAAAGCGGCGGCGGCGCGATCGTCAATATCGGCTCCGCCACCGGCATGGTCGGGTGGAAGGGCCATGGCGTCTATGCCGCCGCCAAGGGCGGGGTCAGCCAGATGACCAAATGCGCCGCGCTCGATTATGCCGCGCAGCATATCCGCGTAAATGCCGTGCTGCCCGGATCGATCTGGACCGGGCTGGTGCCGATGGCAAAGGACCATCCCGAACCGCCGCCCGGTATCTTCCGCGTGCCCGGCATCCCGATGGACCGGTGGGGCCTGGCCAGCGAAATCGCCAATGCGGCGCTGTTCCTCGCCAGTGACGAGGCGTCCTACATCACCGGCACCTTGCTGCCGGTCGATGGCGGCTATTGCATCGGCTTTTCCGGCATGGCCGCCGAACAGGGTTGAGATCGAAGGAGCAGGATCATGAACGTCATTCACAAGAGCCGCGTCGCCTTCCGTCCGGTCAAGCCGCTGATTGGCGCGGTGGTCGAGGCCGATCGGGAGGCGCTGTTCGATCCGCAAGTGGTCGCCCAGTGCCGCGACATGCTGGAGGAACGGACCGTGCTGGTCATGCCGCAGGTCCATTTCACCAATGAAGAGCAACTGGCCTTCACCGACCTGCTCGGCGGGCGGCTCAACCTCACCAGCGAGGCGACCACCAACAAGGACGAGGACGTCTATCAGGTGACGCTCGATCGCAAGATTAACCGGGCGCCCGAATATGTGCTGGGCACCTTCTTCTGGCATATGGACGGGATGCCGATGGAAATGCCACCGCCGCTCGCGACCCTGCTGTCGGCCCGACGGCTGGCGCCCAAGGGCGGCCAGACCGAATTCGCCAACAGCTTCGCCGCCTATGAGCAGATGCCCGAAGCGCAGCGCGCCGAGATCGAGGATCTGCGCATCATCCACAGCGTCGCCGCCAGCCTGCGCTCGATCGCCGACGCCATTCCCGAAGCGGAAAAGGGCAAGCTGGCGATCGGTATCGAGAAGGAACGGCCGCTGGTCCAGACCCACAAGAATGGCCGCAAGAGCCTGATCGTCGGGTCGACCGCCGACCGGATCGTCGGCATGGAGCTGGCCTATGGCCGCGCCTATATCGCCCGGCTCAACGAATGGGCGACCCAGCCCGATTTCGTCTATCAGCATCAATGGCAGGCGGGCGACTTCGTCATCTGGAGCAATACCGGCGCGCTGCACCGGGTGGTGCCCTATGCCCGCGATTCCGGCCGGATGATGCACCGCACCTCGATTGCGGGCTGAAGGGTCAGGCGGGCGCGTGCAAGCGCGCCCGCAACCGCGTGGGCGACGCGCCGAACCAGTGGTTGCAGCTGCGCGTCATCACCGACTGTTCGGAAAAGCCGAGCTTCTCCGACACATGGGCGAAGTCCATGTCGGTCTGCTCCAGATAGTAGCGCAATATGTCGCGCCGCACCTCGTCCTTGATCTTCTGGAAGCTCGTACCCTCCGCCGCCAACCGCCGGTGCAGCGTCCGTGGATGCAGCCCCAGTTCGGCCGCGACCCGATCATTCGAGCAATGGGCGGTCCACAGCCATTGCATGACGATGCCGCGCACCTGCGCATGCAGCGGCGGATGGCGATGGGGAAATTCGCGTTCGATATAGGCGGTGACGGCGGCGAAGACCGTGGCGTCCCGATCGATCACCGGGCTTGCCATGTCGCGCTCGGAAAAGCTGATCCCGTCCTCATTCTGGCCGAAATGGACCGGACAGCCGAAATAGCGCCGATAGATGCGCGCCGGCGAGATCGGCTGGTGGCGGAAATGCACCCGCCGCGCCCGTGCTCGCCCGCCGGTCAGTTCCATAGCGAAGAGATGGCCGACCAGCAGGATATGCTCCATCGCCTGCGCCCGGTTGGGCACGCCGTCGAGCAGGATGTCGTGCCCGACGAAGACATGCCGAACCGAGGGAAAGCGGCGGAGCCAGACCGCTGCCGCCAGGCTGTGCGCATAATTATGGCTGCACACATAATCGATCGCCGCGCCGAAGGTCGGCGCGTTGCGCATCGCGTCGCCCAGTGGCCCGAACAGGTCGACGCCGCGCTGGCGCAGGGCAAGGCGCATGCCGAAGTCCGGACAGGCAAGCCGATGCGCAGCATCCTCGATCAGTGCGATGGTCTGGCGATAGCTGGGCGACGCATCGCTGCTGTCGGCTGCCTCGCCGCCCAGTTCCGCCACCAGTTCCGGCAGGAACCGCAGCATATGGGCATTGATCGCCTCGAACGCGTCACGATCCTCAACCATCGCCTGACCTCCTGTTCGGACAGGCTGGCACCGCCTGTCCGAATAGGTCAAGCGACCGCTACCGCATTTCGGCAGGGCGATACCAGTCAGAGCCAGTTGAGCTTGCGGAACCGCCGATAGAGGATGGAGCAGATCAGCAGGATCACGCCCAGCACGACGAAATAGCCATAGCGGGTCTTCAGTTCGGGCATGTGCTCGAAATTCATGCCGTAAATCCCGGCGATCGCGGTCGGCACCGCCAGGATTGCGGCCCAGGCGGCGAGTTGGCGGGTGATCGTGCCGGTGCGCTGCTGCTCCAGCAGATTGCTGAACTCGAACACCGAATTCAGCACTTCGCGCAAATCATCGACCATCGTCTGCACGCGCCGCACATGGTCACGCACATCGCTGAAATAGGGCCGGGTTTCCGGGTCGATGCAGGGCAGGTCGATCTTGACGAACTTGGTCGCGACCTCCTGCATCGGCGCCAATATGCGCTGGAAACGGATCAGCTGGCGCCGCAGGTTGAAGATGCGGGTTATCTCGTCGCGGCCGAGGAAATTGTCGACCGTGTGCTGCTCCATCGTCAGCACCTCTTCCTCGATGCCCTCGACGATCGGCAGATAGCCGTCGACGATGAAGTCGAGGATAGCGTGCAGCACATAGTCGACGCCATGGGCCAGTCGATCCGGCACCGCCTCCAGCGCATGGCGCAGCTCGATATGCCCGCGCGCCGAACCATGACGGACGCTGATGATATGGCTGTGCCCAATGAAGATCGCCGTCTCGCCATAGGCGATCGCCTGGTCCTCGACATGGGCGGTGCGGGCAACGACGAACAACTGCTCGCCATAAATATCAACCTTGGGCAACTGGTCGGCCTTGATCGCATCCTCCACCGCCAGCGGATGGAGATTGTAATTTTGCTGCAGCGTCCGCATTTCCTCGGCGGTCGGGCTGGCAACGCCGATCCAGACGAACTCCGACTTGTCTTCGGCGCAGTCGATCCGTTCGGTGATCGAGACTTCGCGCACGCGTTGGCCGTTGCGATAGAGATAGGCGGCAATGACGGTCATTCGGGCCTCGAAATCATTCTATTCTGCCAGCTTAGCGCGGCCAGCCCTGATCGGGAAGGCGATCAGGTGGCAGGCGATGGCGCCTGCACCACCAGCATCGCCCCCTGCGCGTCACGCAGCCGGACATAGAGCTTGCCGTCGGCCAGCGCCGGCATGGTCAGGCTCGATCCGGTAAAGCCCTGCGCCACGGGGACGGACTGGTCAAAGGCGGGATTGCCGGCAACAGCATCGACCAGGAACAGATCGCGCCCCTTGATGGTGCAGCCTTGGTCCTTCTGATCCTTCGGCGCGCAATCGACCGCCTCGATCCGAGGTAGACGCGCGAGCGGCATCAGCGGTTGCCAATCCCCCTGTTCGCGGCCGCGCACGATTCGGAATTGCAGCGGCCCGAAGGCCGGGCCAAGCCCCGTCGGATCGAGGGTCGCCACCATCACCTGCGGGCCTTGCAGTTGCAGGCCGGAACCGGCTGTCAGCCGGACGCTGGCCCCGCCATCCTGCGTCGCGATCTCAATCGCATCGGTCATGGTCAATGTGGTGCCATCCTGCGCCTGCACCGAAAAGACAAGCCGGCCATTATTGGGCAGCACATCCGATCCGCCCAGCGTCATCGGCAGACCCGTCGCCGCGGCCGGCGTGACACTCTTGTTCAGCAGCGTCACACGCGGACGCGCGGGGGCGAGGGTGACCGGCACCGATACGGTGCGGCCATCCTCCAGTTGCACGCGCGCGCTGCCGCCCTCGGCTGGTAAAGTCCCATCGCCCACGGCCGTCAGATGCAGCCGATCGACCGAACCGTCGCGGATCAGGCCATCGGGTTTCCAACTACGCCCGCCCAGGTCGACGCTCGCCACCTGATCGAGCCGCTGCCCCGTCAGTTCGCCCCAGGCATCACCCTGATGCACGGTCAGCCCGTCGATCTTGCTTGCCTGAGCATAGGCGCGCAGGGGCATGGAGAAAGGCTTGGCCACGCCCTGATATTTGACATCGATCATGACAGGTCCGGCGCGCCGATCGGCAAGCGGAAGCGTCAGGTCCAGCGTATCCCGGCCCTGCACCTTCCAGCCGATCGACTGGGGGACGGTCCTGTCCTGACGCAGGGTGACGCTCTCGACACAGGCGGGCGCGCCGCCCGTCAGCTTTAGGCCATTGTCGCGACCAACCACCAGGGTCGGCGCTTCACCCTTCACCTGCCAGGCCGCATCATCGGGTCGCTGCAAGACATAGTCAGGCCCTTCGAAGCGGTCGAACCCCCATTGCCCATAGACATGGGCGTCAATCGATCCCTTGAAGTCAGCAGGCCAGGGACCATCGGCGCGGATCACATAGCCGCCTCGGTCGGCCCGCGCTTCCAGCGGATACTCGATCGCCTGGCCCGACGCTGCCTTCAATTGCACCGTCATTCCGCGCGCATAGCTGGTCGAATAGATGAGCGGCGCGCCCTCGACCGGCAGCACCGTAGCGGGCAATGCCGCGCAGATCGGCCCCTGCGCGCCGCTGCGCAGGCGCGGCGGGCTGTCCGCCTCGATCGAGGGCATGCCGACCACCATGACCGACTTGGGCTTGGCGAAGGACGGCGCCTTGTTCAGCATCACTCCGATATTGTCGTCACGGCGCAGGCTGACCGTCGGCAGATATTCGAAGCTCGGGCTGCTGAAGGCGCCGAACATCCGGGCCAGGTCACGCACCACACCGATATAGGGACTGTAATAGCCATAGCCCGCCTCCCGCGTGGCGGCGAGTTGCAGCGCCAGATCGGTAGGGGCGCCGATCAGTGTCTCGGCAATCGAGCTGCTATGAACATCGGCCAGGACCAGTTGGTCCTTATTCTCCAGCAGGCAGGCGGCCTGAAGCTCGATCACCTTGGACAGGCAATCCTCGTTCAGCTTCATCGACAGGCTGCGCGCGAGCGCCGGGGCGACGCTGCGCAGGAATTCGGGATGGGTATTTTCCTGTGCCCGGATCGCCGTCATGAAGGCATCCAGCCGCGAGCGATCGAGCGAAGCCTGATTGAGTTCTTGCGTCGCGCGCACGAACTCGCCCGGCTTGCCGCGCACCGCATCGCTGACCGTGCCCTCGCCGCCACCCGTTTCCGGCACCAGGAACAGCACCATCTGTCGCGCGCCGTCCGGCACGGTCAGGGCAAGGCGGCGATCCTTGTCCTTCTTCTTCCAGGTTTCGGCGCTGTCGATCCAGTCCTTGGGCGGCGGATTGGTCGCGCCGCGCAGAAAGGCCGACATCAGCACGAAATTGGCGCCCTGTTCCTTGGGCAGGTTGGGCTCGATAAGCAGCTTGTCGCCCGCCCTCAGGCTCGGCACCTGGCTGATCGGCAAGCTGGTCGTGCCGCGGGTCACGCTGACCTTGAGGTCCGGCCCCACCAGTTCGAACGGCGCAGGCTCGGCCGCAAGGCCCGGCGTTAGAAGTGCAGCCCCCAGCGCCGTTCCGATCATCAGGCCGATCGGCTTGCGCAGGCGCGCGGTCTGAATCGGGGCGGAAGGCTGGGGCATGTCTCTCTATCCGGCTATCTATGTTTTTCAGCGACCTGTGCGGCTGTCCCACAGGAATTCGGCAATTCCAAGGCGATGCCGAAAGCGCGCCATGCCACCCCCTCGCTGAACCTGTGACAACGGGCTAAGAGGAGCAAATCGCACGCAATCAGGCAGGGCCATGCAGACCGGAACGTTCAAGCTCAAGATCCAGATCCTTTGCGGGGACGAGATCGCCATGGGTCCGGGCAAGGCCGACCTGCTCGATGCGATCGCGCTGCACGGCTCCATATCGGCGGCCGGGCGGGCGCTGGGCATGAGCTATCGGCGCAGCTGGCTGTTGGTCGACACGATGAACCGCTGCTGGAACGACCGCCTGGTCGAGACGGTCGCTGGTGGCGGCCGTGATCGTGGCGCACGGGTGACGGAAGCAGGGCAGGCCGTGCTGGCCGCCTATCGCGCGCTGGAACAGGCCGCACTTACCGCCACCGGTGGACAGGCGCAGGCCCAGCTTGACGCCCTGCTGCGCCCGATCCCCCTGCCCGCCACTCTTTCATAGTGTCTTGCCACAGGCTTCGTCCGGCATGGCGAAGCGTGGATCGGTGAGGAAAGTCCGATCGGTCAGGCTGTCGAGGAAAGCCCTGATCGCGATCCGTTCGGCGTCGGTCAGTTTCCGGCCATGGCGCAGGATCGCCACATCCAGCGTTTGCGCGGACCCATCATGCCACCAGGGGCCGGTCACCGCGACGTTGCGGAGCGGCGGCGTGCGAAACCGCCCGGCATCACTTGCCAGTCCCGTCTTTTCGGCCAATCCCGGATCGGCGGCCGTCGCCGGTTCCAGTCGATGATAGGCACCGTCGCTGAAATCGCGACCCGCATGACAGGACGCACACCCCTTGTCCGCGAACAGGCGCTCGCCCTGCCAGGCCGACATCGACAGGGCATCGGCCTGCCCCCGTCGAGCGCGATCATGAGGACTGTCGAGCGAAATCAGCGTCCGTTCGAACGCCGCCAGCGCCGCCGACACCGTCGCGATGTCGATCCGGCCGCGATGTTCCGGGAAGGCGCGCGCGAACATTCGGCGATAGCAGGCATCGGCACCCAGCCGACGCGGAAGTTCCGCCTCCATCCCCTTCATCCCCATTTCGATGGGATGTTCGCCCAGCAGCGGCACGGCGACCTGCGCCTCCAGGCTGGTAATCGCCGGATCTGCGATGGTGAGGCGCGGCAACCAGGCCACATTGGCCAGGCCCGGCACATTGCGCAGCCCTGGATCGCCATGCACGCCGGGGCGCGTGCGATTCCCATCGGCAAAGCCGCGATGCTGTTCATGGCATCCGGCACAGCTCAACGTGCCATTGGCCGACAGGTCGGCGTCATAGAAAAGGCGGTGGCCAAGCTCGACCTTCGCCGCGCTCATTGCGTTGCCGACCGGCACCGGCGGCGGCGCTTCGCCCGGCAGCAAGCTCCAGGTCCATGGCAGCCCCGCCCCGATCAGCAGCAGCGTCGCGAGCAATAGCGGCCAGTGCGCCGGCTTCACGGCAGACGGGTCACCAGCACCGTCATCTGCGGATCGCCATTGGCCGCTAGTTGCAGGATATAGTCGCCCGGTTCCAGGCGGTAATCGACCATCTTGCGGATGCCGGTGCAATCCGGCCCATGGCCATGCGCGGTCGAGGTCGCGGCGGCGCCGTCCTTCACCACATCGACCCAGGCGCCACCGCTCAGCGCCACCCGCCAGGTGCCGGGCTGATCGACGGTGAAATGGACGATGCCACCGAAGCTGACACTGCCGCCGGGCTTGGCCGGACGAAGCGGATAGCTGAGCTTGGGCGTCGGTAGCAGAGCCAGCGCCACCGCCTGCCCGGGCTTCAGCGCGACCTTGCCGGCTCCCTTGGCATCGGCCGCCGCCTGCATCGGCTGCGGCGCCCGCCAGGATGCCATCTCCGCTGGCGGATCGGCCGGGGCAGCGCAGGCCTGCGCGCCCGTCATCTGGGCGAAGGCCGATACCGGCACCAAGGCCGCGCACAGGGCCGGAAACAGCAGGAACAGCGGCTGAAGCATGGGCTTCTCTCCCCAAGACAAAACTATATACGGCGGGATATAGCGAGTCGAACGACCAAGAATAGGGGGATTTTCATGCGACAGACCATGATGCGCATTTTGCTGGCCAGCGCCTGCTGCTGGACCGCGACGGCAGAGGCGCAGGGCGCGCCCGATGCGACCGGCGACAGCGATCGCTTCTCGCTCGGCCAGATTATCGTCACTGCCCCTAGGACCAGCGGGATAGAGATTGACGGCAGCACCCTGTCCTCCGACGCCATCTACAGCTTCAATCGCACCTCGCTCGACGATGCGGTCAACCTCATGCCCGGCGTGTCCGCCGGCAACAGCGGCGGCACCCGCAACGAGCGGCTGGTCTTCGTGCGTGGCTTCGACCGGTTCCAGGTGCCGCTCTCGATCGATGGCATCCGTGTCTATCTGCCCGCCGACAACCGGCTCGATTATGGCCGCTTCCTGACCACCGACATTGCCGAGGTCCAGATCGCCAAGGGCTATGCCTCCGTGCTGGACGGCCCCGGCGCCATGGGTGGCGCGATCAACCTGGTGACCAGCAAGCCGACCAAGGCGCTCGACATCGATCTGCGCGGGCAGGTCAGCTTCGACAATGACATGGACTATGCCGGCTATACCACGTCGGCCAAGGTCGGCACCCGGCACGATCTCTGGTATGCGCAGGCCAGCTATGCGCGCAGCTTTACCGATCATTGGGACCTGCCCAATGGTTTCACGCCGCGCGTGCCCACGCTGGAAGATGGCGGCGCGCGCGACTTTTCAAAGGCGGAAGACTGGCGCGTCAATGCCAAGGTCGGCTTCACCCCCAACGCCACCGACGAATATGCGCTGAGTTATACCCATCAGGAAGGATCGAAGGGCGCACCGCTGCACATCAGCGACACGGTCACCACGGCCCGTTTCTGGGACTGGCCGTCCTGGGACGTCACCAGCGTCTATTTCCTGTCGACCACGGCGCTGGGCGACCGGGCAACGCTCAAGACCCGCGCTTATTATAACCAGTTCGATTCGATGCTCCGCTCCTTCAATGACCGGTCACAAACCGCACAGAGCCGGCCCTACGCCTTTGACAGCCCCTATGAAGACAAGGCCTGGGGCGGATCGGCCCAGCTCGATTTCACCGCGACCGATGCGGACACGCTGCGCCTCGCCTTCCATTATCGCCATGATGAGCATGTCGAATATCAGACCAGCTTTTCGACGGCCGGCGTCGCCACCACGGAGCCCAAGCAGACCCAGAGCGAGGCCACCTATTCCATCGCGCTGGAAAATGAGCTGGCGCTGAGCCCGGCGCTCCGCTTCACCCTGTGCGGCAGCTATGACTGGCGCAACCTAGAACGCGCCGAGGAATATGGCGCCCCGCTCGGCACGTCGGGCACGCCATCGATCATCTACAATTACCCGCGCAGGGACGCCGACACCTGGAATGCGCAGGGCCGGTTCGACTGGCAGGCCAGCGATGCGCTGTCGCTCCACGCCAGCCTCTCGTCGCGTGCCCGCTTCCCGACTATCTTTGAACGGTTCAGCCAGCGCTTCAACACCGCCATCCCCAACCCCGACCTGAAGGCGGAACGGGCGACCAACGCGGAAATCGGCGGCAGCTGGAGCCAGGGATCGATCCGGCTGGAAGGCGCGCTCTTCTACAGCTGGGTGCGGGACGCGATCTTCAGCGTGCCGACGCCGGCCTATCCCTGCACCGCATCGACCACGCCGCCCGCCGTGCCGACCACGGGCTGCGCCCTCACCAACCTCAGTCAGAGCCGCAATGTCGGCAAGGGCGAATATTACGGCATCGAACTGTCGGCCTCGGCGACACTGCTGCCGGGGCTGGACGCCGGCATCAACTATACCGGTATCAAGCGCGACCTGACCGATCCGTCCAACGCGCGCTTCCGCCCCACCGGCGTCCCCACGCACAAGGGCTTCGCCTATCTCGACTGGGCACCGTTCGAAAAATTGCACATCGTTCCCAGCGTCGACCTAGCATCGAACCGCTGGACATTGTTCACCGCAAGCCCGGCGTCGCAACCAGCCCGCTATTACCGCGCCGGCGCCTATGCGAATGCCAGCCTGCGAATCGACCTGACCCTGACCAACCAGATCGACCTCAGCATCGGCGGGCGCAATCTGTTCGATGACTATTACACGCTGACGGATGGTTTTCCCGAACCGGGACGCACCGTCTATGCGTCGGCCCGTTTCCGCTATTGAACTGAATGCGGCCGGGCGGGGATATATGGTTTATCTTTGCCCGGCCGCAGGTTATCGTGATCTGCGGTCGCTATCCTCGCATCGCATCGGGAATGATGATGGTCGATCTGTTTCCGCCACCGCAGGATCGTGATGCCGGGGCGGACAGCGCCCGGCCGGCCCCACGGCATGATACCGTCCCGCAGCATGGCGACGATATGGGTGGCCCGAAAATCTGGCCCTTTCCCCATCATCGGATCGAAGCCGGCGTGCAGTTTCTGTCGCGCTGGTCAGGTCCTATTGCCCTTGCCGGGACGCTGCTTCTGATCGGCTGGTGGCTATTCGCCTGACTGATTTGATTCGACGCCATTTCCCCCACGACCGCGACGAAACTGGCCATATTGCATCGATGACGACTGCGACGGAACGAAGAGGCGGCAGGACGAAAATTGCCCGTTCAACGGATCGTCGGAAATGTGCGTCCGAATATCCCTCCCCCAATTGTAACAGCCGAGCAACTATGTCCTGCTGCTACGCAACATAAATCAAAGGCAGCGGATGTCCTGGGGAAAGATCGCCACCGTTTGACGACGGGCGGGCGGACCATGACGTCACGACGCATTTAAAGGGTTGCCGATGTCCAAAATTGATCTGGCGATTGCAGGAACCCCCAGTCGCCAGCCCACCACCGCCGCTTTCCAGCGGAACGCGCGCCTGTGGTTGAGCCTGGTTCTGCTGCTGGCAGACATGATGGCCCTGACCGCAGGGTTCGTCACGGGGCTGCGCGTCGCCGGCATCCCGATCCTGTCGATGGAGGTCTGGCAGCCGCTGGCCGGTGGCATATTGGTCTATGGCACCATCGCTTTTCACAACCAGGCCTATAATCCGCGTTGCCTGACCAGCATGGCGGCGTCATGCCGCAGTGCGGCAATGGCCTTTGCCGGAACGCTGCTGATCTTCCTGTTGGTCGTCTTCTCGCTCAAGGTCTCCGACAATTTCTCACGCTTCGGGGTGAGCGCCGGCCTGCTGTTCAGCGGCACGCTGATCATGATCCAGCGGGTGCTGATCGTGCGCACCGTTCGCCGCCATTTTGCCGAAGGCCTGTTCGCCCAGTTGCTGATCATCGACGACGGCCTCATCCCGGACGATGTGAGCGGCATGGTGATCGTCGACGCGCCGACGCTGGGCCTGCGCGCCGATCTTGACGATCCCTATATGCTGCATCGCCTTGGCATGCTGCTGCGGGACTTCGATCGCGTGGTCATTTCCTGCCCGCTGGAGCGCAAGGCCGATTGGGCGCAGATGCTCAAGGGTGGCAACATCCTGGGCGAGATCATCGTCCCCGAACTGGATCCGATGGCGCCGCTTGCGGTGCAGAACCATCGGGGCGTATCGACCCTGGTGGTCGCGCGTGGCCCGCTGAACCTCGCCAATCGCGCGAAGAAGCGACTGCTCGACATCGTCCTGACCGTGCCGGTGCTGCTCGCCCTCGCGCCCTTGATGATCGCTATCGCCGTCGCCATCCGGCTGGATTCGCCCGGCCCGATCTTCTTCCGGCAGGAACGGATCGGCCGCGGCAATCGCCTGTTCCACATCCTCAAGTTCCGCAGCATGCGGGTGGAGCAGTGCGATACCGCCGGCGCCACCTCGACCCAGCGCGACGACAATCGCATCACCCGCGTCGGCCGTTTCATCCGCAGCACCAGCATCGACGAACTGCCACAGCTGATCAATGTGCTGCTGGGCGAAATGAGCCTGGTCGGCCCGCGCCCGCACGCGCTTGGCTCGACCGCCGAAGACCAGCTTTTCTGGCAGGTCGATCGCCAATACTGGCATCGCCACGCACTCAAGCCCGGCATCACCGGCCTAGCCCAGATCCGCGGCTTCCGCGGCGCGACCGAAACCCGTCGCGACATTCTGAACCGGGTCGAGGCGGACCTTGAATATCTGCATGGCTGGAGCCTGATGCGCGACATCGGCATCCTGGTCGGCACCGCGCGCGTTCTGGTTCACCGCAACGCCTATTGAATTGCAAGGGCTTGGCCCGGCATTGAGGATTTTACGCATCATGAGCCGGTTTTTGCGATGAGCTGAGCCGGCTTGCACACAGATGTAAACTATTTGTGAACCCTAAAATCCTATATTAACGACCGTTCATAAAGTTCCCAGGATGACGGTCGTGACTGATGAATTGGCGGTAGTTGCCGCAACAAAAACCTCCTTATCCGATGCAGGCATCGCCGTCCGCGATCTGCCCGAAAACGCTCATACGCTGTCGATCGCCGACCGCGCAGAAGGGGCGATTCAGTTTGTTTCGCGCTGGGCGGGCATTCTTGCCTTCTGTGCGGCCATCGGTGCGATTGCCTATCTGATCTTCTGATCGGGGCCAGTTTCCTTGCCCTCAGATTAACAGCCGCGACCGGCTGTTAACCGCTCCTTTCGTCGATGAAACGAGCCGTTGTTTTGGCGCGACCAGTCGCGTCCGGACCCGTGTGCATTACGTAAAAATACGATTAGCATGCCCCTTGTTGCTGCAATGCAATAAGGATTCATGCGTTTGGATAATACCCTAAACCCGCGTTTGCGGGCGCCCGCCTGTGCGCCCGCAGCAAATGATTTTTCGTGGCCGCATGCGGCAGCCATCGCTGCTCTTGGCGGCGCAATCCTGTTCACCGGCGCGCCCTCAAAAGCGCATGCGCAGGATGACGACAAGCGTATCGACACGCTCGGCCTGCACCTGACGGCCGGGCTTGATCTTCTGTATGACGACAATGTCTATCGCGTCGATGACCGGGTCGAAGACCCCACCGGCGACCTGATCGTCACGCCCTCGATCGAGGCGACCTACGCCCATCCGATCGGCCGGCACGACATCCAGATCCGGGCCAAGGCTGGCTATGATCAGTTTGTGTCGGAGGCCCAGCGCAGCAAGCTGCGACTCGATGCAGAGGCCAGAGCGACGATTCGATTCGGAGCGACTTGCGCCATCACGCCACGCGCCAGCTACCGCCAGCAGCGTGCCGATTATGGCGACATCAACGCTGCGACCGAAAATCTCCAGCGCTACTCGACGCTGGGCGCTGACCTGTCATGCGAACGGCCTGGCTTCTTCCCCGTTGCCGGCTATCAGCATGACACGACGCGCAACGCCGATGATTTCGACTATGCCGACCAGGACAGCGACAGCTTCAAGGTCGGCCTGGGCTATAACAAGCCCAGCTTCGGCACGCTCACCACTTATTATGAGCGGACGGTCAGCGACCGGCGCACGCTGGGCATCAAGAACCGCATCAACGCCTATGGCCTGCGCTTCCAGCGGTCGGTGACGCCGATCACCCAGATCGATGCCGACCTGCAATGGCTTGACGTCAGCAGCGATTCCGCTGCGGTCGGCAGCTATAATGGCATGGGCTGGGATGTGCGGCTGTCGACCAGCATCATCCCGCGCGTGAAGCTGACCGCCTCCACCGCCCGCGACATCATGAATGACAGCCTGATCGCCAGCGGCTTTGCGATCCGGTCCAGCTATCGGATCGAGGGGGAGTTCGCGATCAGCGAACTGACCTCAGCCGGTCTCTATGCCGACTGGCAGAGGCGCAAGTTCAGACAGGATGCGGCGCTGCGCCCCTTCTCGATCGAGGCGGACCGCAATCGCCAGTTCGGCGCGACGCTCAAGCGCAAGCTGACCGATCGCTTCGACCTCAGCCTCGACGCCCAGCATTACCGCCGCCGTACCGACACCGATGTCTCCAACTATAGCGGCACGCAGGTGACGCTCTCAGCCCTGCTGCGCTTTTGACCCGAAGGGAGCTTGACCCATGAGAATAGCGACACGCTTCCATATCCTTGCCGCCCTCCCCCTGCTGGCGGTGCCGACCGCATTGTCGGCCCAAACCCAAACCGCGCAGGCGCCTGCCGGTGCCGCCGCGGCCGCGGCGGTTGCCGCCACGCCCGCGCGGCCGGCGGCGTCTGCACCCGCCGGCTATCTGCTCGGTCCGGACGATCAGCTGAAGATTTCGATCTTCGGCCAGCCCGACCTGTCGACCGAAACCCGGATCAAGGCCGACGGCACGGTGCTGCTCGCGCTGGTCGGGCCGGTGGATGCGAAGGGCAAGACCACGTCCCAGCTCGCGTCCGACATCGCCGCCAGCTATGCCGGTGGCGGCTATCTGACCAAACCCTCGGTCAGCGTCGAAGTGAGCGACTATGTCAGCCGCTCGGTCACCGTGCTGGGCAATGTGCCCCAGGCCGGCAATTATCCGCTCGACCGCACGTACACGGTGGCGTCGATGCTGGCCAAGGCCGGCGGCGCAACTACCGCCGGCGCCAACGCCGTCATCCTGACCCCCGCCGATGGCAGCGGGGCCGTTCGGATCTCGCTCACCGACATGAGCGCCGGCGCTGGCCGTCCTCTGCAGGCGGGGGACATCCTGTTCGTGCCGCCGTCCGAGAAGGTCTATGTCTATGGTCAAGTGCAGCAGCCCGGCGCCTTTTCCTACGTCGCGGGCCAGACCTTCCGACAGGCGCTTGCGCTGGCCGGCGGCCCCACGCTCGCCGGTTCTACCCGCAGCATCAAGGTGAAGCGCGGAGGACAGGAAGTGCAGGCCAAACTGGACGATCCGGTCCAGCCCGAAGACGTCCTCATGATCCGGGAGAAGCTGTTTTGACCGCGATCGACCATGATTTCGGGACGCCCCGCTCTGCCGGGACGCTCGACTGGCTCTGGTCGCTGCCGCGCCGTCTGGCCGGTGGCACCGCTCGCCCTGCCCGGGCCATCCCCGAGCACGCACCGCTGTTGCTGGAGCAGCCGGTCGCGCCGAGCTTTCATCGCGCGGCAGACCCCGATCCGGTGCCGGACGATGCATCCCGCCCGCTGTCGATGGGCGCGATGGCCACGCCGCTCAAGCCGATCAGCCTGCGCCGGGACTCGATCTACAGCGCCTTCAGCACCGCCATGCCGGTGACCGACCGTCACGGACTGGCGGGTCGCAACACTGAGTTGGAGAAGCTGGTCGAGGCGATCGTGGTGCAGCGCAAACATGCGATCATCTTCGGCACGCGCGGATCGGGCAAGACCTCGCTCGCCCGCGTATTCGGGGATCTGGCGGATGAATCCGGCTGCGTCGCGCTTTACGGTTCAGCCAGCGGCGAAGCGGATTTCGACGCGCTATTCCGCCCCTTTTTGACTGAACTGCCGATGAGCGGCGCGGGTCAGGAACGCGCGCGCAAGCTGGCTGCCAGCCCGCTGGACATCAACGGCCTTGCCACGCTGCTGGTCGAGGAAGTGCGTCAGCGCTCAATCCTGATCCTCGACGAATATGACCGGGTCCGCTCCGATACCGCCAAGCAGGATGTGGCGACGCTGCTCAAGCTGCTGACCGATATCCATTCGCCGGTGCAGGTGGTGCTGGTCGGCATTGCCGGCGATGTCGATGGCCTGATCGCCGCCCATCCCTCGCTCCGCCGCCATATCGCGCCCCAGCGGGTCAGCCCGATCGCCCGCCCCGAGCTGGAACTGCTGCTGGCAAGTTGCGGCGATAAGGCCGGACTGTCGATCACACCCGAAGCCGTCGAGGCCCTCGCCGGCGCAGCTATGGGATCACCCTATCATGCCCGGCTGTTCGGCATGCAGGCGGCGCTTGTTACCGAGGCCGGCGGCCGCGAGCAAGTAACCGCCGGAGATGTAGAACAGGGCCTTGCCAGCGCGCTCTACGACTGGGCGGAAATGAGCAGCGCCAGTCATGGCCTGTTCACTCGTGCCCTGCGCGACAGCGCATCGGGTCGCCGGATGATCGCGCTCGCCGGGATCGTCGCATCGCAGATGTCGGCGATTTCGCTGGAGCGGCTGCTGCGCGTCGGTAGCGACATATTGGGCGAATATCCGGGCATGGAGGCCGATGCCAGCGATGCGCTGGCCCGGTTGGAGCCTGCCCTCACGCCCACGCCGGGCGGCGAATTGTGGATGTTCGAAGATACGCTGGCGCCGCAATTCCTGCTGCTGATGGCCAAGCAGCCCGCGCCGCGCACGGTCGCACCGACGCCGGCAGAGGAAATGCGTGCCATGCTCCGAGGAGTGGACGGACTATGACGATGAACCCCCTGGACCTCGCCGCCGCCGTCAAGGCGCGCTGGCGGGTCGCCGCAATGATCGGCGGCATCCTGTTTCTGCTGATCGCGGTCGCGGCCTTCATGCAGTCGCGCCAATATATGGCGACGACCTCGCTGATGCTGGACCTGTCGCAGACCGACCCGACCGACACGACCCAGAATCAGGGCCGCGTCGAAGTTGATTCGATCCTGGGCACCCAGACCGATATCATCCGCAGTGCCAAGGTGATCAACGCGGTCGCCAAGGAAGCCGGCTTTGTCGACGCCCTGCCTGCCGACATGCCGGCCGATGCCCGGTTGCAGCAGGCTGCCGCGCGCGTGCGCGCTGGACTGCTGGTCACAACTGGCCGCCAGAGCAATGTGCTGCAGATCCAGTATCTTGACCCCGATCCGAAGACCGCTGCGCGCGTGGCCAACCTTGCCGCACAAATCTACATGCGCGAGCAGGTGGAACTGCGCGCCTCGCCGGCGCGCACCTCGGCCAAATGGTTCAACGAACAGACTGCCGACGTCCGTCGTCGTTATGAGGAGGCCCAGAGGCGGCTGTCCGATTTCCAGCGCGCGCATGACATCATCGGCATCAACCGCATGGATCTTGAGGCCGAAAAGCTGAAGAACATGTCCTACCAACTCACCCAGGCGCAGGCCGAAGCGGCGGCGGCGCGCGGCAAGGCCGGCGCTGGTTCGGTGTCGGACATCGAAGGCTCGCTGATCGTCCAGAATTTGCAGGAACAGGTCGCGAGCCAGGCTGCAAAGGTCCAGGAACTGGCCAAGACACTGGGTCCGAACCATCCGACGATGGCCGCCGCATCCGCCCAGCTCTCAGAATTGCAGGCCAAGCTCGGCGCCGCGCGCGCCAGCCAGGCCGGTGCGGTCAGCGCCAACAGCGTAGCCGCCAGTCGCCGGGAAGGCGATCTGAAGTCGAACATGGCCTCGCAGGAAGACCGCATGATCCGCATGTCGGACGTGCAGGACCAGTTGATGGTCATGCAACGCGACGTGGATGCGGCCCGCCAGACCTATGACACGGTGCGTCAGCGCTTCAATGAGGCGGCGCTCAAGAGCCAGATCTCGCAACCCAATGCCAGCCTGCTCGACGAGGCGGCCGTGCCTTTGCTGCCGGCCAAGCCCAACCTGCTGCTCTGGCTGGTGGGCGGCATCGCCCTGGGTCTGGTCGGCGGCATCGCGGCGGTCATCCTGATCGAAATCGCCCAGCCCCGCGTCCGCTCTGCCGCTGGCGTGGCCCGCGCGACCGAGGTCGAAGTCATCACCGAATTGCTGCCCGCCCCTGCACGGGGCGGCTGGCTCCCCAAGCGACAGGAGGCCGCATGAGACTGCGTTCCACGGCTAGTGCCCATCCCCATCTGACCGCCGGCGCCACGACCGGCCTCAAGCCCCGTGCCCGCGACACCAAGGATTTCGCGCAGCTCGCGGTCGAACATGGCTTCCTGGCCGAAACCGACATCGGCCGGATCGAAGCCCATGGCCATGCCGCCGGCCAGCCCTTCCAGCAGGCGGCGATAGACCTCGGCCTGCTTGATCCCGAGACGGCGGGCATCATCCTCGCCATGCAGGGCGGCTTCCCGTTGATGGCGGCCGGCGACCAGCGGGTCGATCCGCTGGTGGTCAGCGCCTTTGACCCGGCAGATGCCTACGCCGCCAAGGTCCGCACCATCCGTGCCAAGATGCGGGCCGTCGCCAAGGATGCCGTTGTGGCGGGCCTGCGCTTTGCCATCCTGTCGATCGACGCAGGGGACGAGGCCGCCATCCTGGCTGCCAATCTTGCCGTCGTGATGGCGCAGATGGACGGCCAGACGATGGCGGTTGATGTCGATATCGATCGCCCCTCACTGGACCGATTGTTCCGCGTAGCGAACAAGGCGGGTCTGGCCGAACAGCTGCTCGGCAGCGCCGCCCTGTTGCCGGCCGCACGCACGGCTGTCGACCGGCTGTGGCTGATGACAGCCGGTCGCGCATCCGGCAGTGCGTCTAGCCTGGTGACGAAGGGGCCGCTGGCTGAAACCGCTGCCGGCTGGGGATTGCACGACACGTCGATGCTCTTCTATCTGGCGCATCGGCGCGGCGAGCAGACGCCGTTCGGTTCCATCCTGGCCGGTTTTGATGCCGTGACCATCGTCGCCCGGCGCGGGGAAACCGCGATCGGCGACATGCGCCGCGTGATCGACGACCTTGACCGCCATGGCGTAGCCATTGCCGGAACGGTGATCGCATGAGCCTGGAACAGGCCATCCCCCGGCAACCGATGCTGCCACCCGTCTCCACGCAGGATCAGGTCGCCCTGGTCGGTGGCATCCCGGTTTCGACTCTTTCGCTCGATGCCCTTATCGACCGCATGCTGGGCGAGGCGCCGTTGCGTCGCGCCCTCGACCAGCATGCCCTGCTGATCTTCGACTGCAACGGTCAGGGCCTGTCGATGAACGCCACGGACAAGGGGTTTCGCGACAATCTGGCCCAGGCGGACCTGATCCATGCCGATGGCCAGATCGTCGTCGCCGCCTCGCGCTGGGTCGGCCAGCCGCCGATCGCCGATCGATCCAGCACCACCGACATGTTCATCGATAGCCTGGTCTCCGCAGCGAAGGCAGGGGTCAGCTACTATCTGCTCGGCGGCGAGGAGAAAGTGAACGCCGCCTGCGCCGATCGAATCGTCGAGATGGCACCGGGCCTCACCGTCGCGGGGCGCCGCAACGGCTTCTGGAAGCCGGAGGACGAGGATGCGGTAATCGACGCGATCAACGCGGCCGCGCCCGACGTCCTCTGGGTCGGCACCGGCAAGCCGCGCGAGCAGGCCTTTTGCGTGCGCAATCGCGACCGGATCAAGGCCGGCTGGATCGTCACCTGCGGCGGCCTGTTCAACTATATCACCGGCGACTATCCGCGCGCGCCCATGTGGATGCAGCGCAATGGCCTGGAATGGCTGCACCGCATGGGTACCCGGCCCAAGGAACTGGCCTGGCGCTATATCACCACCAATCCCCATGCCCTGTGGCTGATCTGGAAGCACCGCCATGGCTGAGGCGCAGGCGGCTTCCGGCCGTACCCAGCGCCTGGGCACCATATTCGGCCGCTTCGGCCTCGCCAGCTTCTCTTCGGCGATCGTCTCGGTCAGCCATCTGCTGGTCCAGCTCTTCTCGATCCACCATCTCGCCACCACCGGCATCGGCGTGCTCGCCTTCCTGCTGGTCATCATCCAGTTCGGCTACAGCCTGTCGAACGCGCTGGTTTCGACGCCCTACACGATCGCCGTCAATCAGGGCGAGGATGTCGATCGCGCGGCGCATGGCTTCTTCTTTCCGGTCAACCTGCTGCTCTCGCTCAGCCAGGGACTAATCTGCGCCGCCATCGCCTGGACCACCGCCTCGCCACAGGCCGCCCTGGTCTTCGGCCTCGCGGGCACATTGTCGCTGATCCGCTGGTTCGGTCGCTCCAACGCCTATGCCCATCATGCGCCGATGCAGGCCGCCCGGTCCGACATCGCCTATGCCGCGACCATCCTCATTGGCCTGCTGGTCGCGATGCGTACCGGCGCGGACCTGACCGGCATCGGCACCATGCTGGTCGCCGCCAGCCTGGCCGGCCTGCTACCCTTCGGCAGTCCCTATCTGCGCCGCCATGTCGCCATGTCGCCGCTCGCCGCCCTGCGCGCCTATCGCCCGGTGTGGAAGGAACAGTCGGCCTGGACCCTGGTCGGCGTACTGTCGACCGAGGCGACGTCGAACGCCCACAGCTATGCCGTGACCCTGCTCGCCGGCCCCACCGCCTTCGCACCGATCGCCGTCGGCATGCTGTTCTTTCGTCCGGTCAATGTCTGCATCACAGCCCTCACCCAGTTGGAGCGCCCGCGCATGACCCGCGCTGTGGCACGCGGCGATCATCAGGGCGCGATTCAGTCGGAACGCATCTTCATGGGCGCCCTTGTCTTCCTGTGGCTCGGCACCTGCGTCGTCGCGGCCGCCGCGCTCTATTTCTTCCCCGGCCTGATCCTCAAGCCCACGCTCGACCATGAGCTGGTCATCACCGCCGTCGCGCTTTGCGCGCTGCTCTCGCTGGTCCAGTGCGTGCAGACACCGATGAGCGTCATGACCCAGGCACGCAAGGCGTTCCGTCCGCTCGCGGCGCAGAGCCTGCGCAGCTGCGGCATCGGCGTGGCGGCCGTCACCTTGCTGACGCTGCTGGTCGCGCCCGTCTTCTCCATCGCCGGCGTCGTCCTGTCGCAGCTGGTCATGATGCTCGGCATCTGGCAGCTCGACCGTAGCTGGCGCCGCAGCCAGGCGGAGGGCTGAGCGATGGCAAGCACGCCCTGGCATCGTGATGTCCCCACGCCACGCCTCGCCCGGCCGGGCGAGGCGGCCGCCAAGAAGACCGAAAGCGCCCGGCTGATCCTGGTCGCGCAAATCTTCTATTTCACCTTCCTGATGCTCGTCTTTATCGGCCAGCAGCCCTTCGCCTCGCGGACCCAGGACGAGCTGGTCGCCATGGCGCAGGAAAATAGCGGGTCGGATCTGTTCAAGCAGGCACTGTTCATCGGCTTTGCCCTGCTGCTGACCGGCGTGCAGCTGATCCGCCGCTACCCGCCGCGTTATCGCTTCACCCTGTGGCCGCTGGCGATCATGCTCGGCTGGTTCTTCCTTACCTGCAGCTGGGGCGTTGATCCCTTCGTATCGTTCAAGCGGGCGATGCAGCAGCTGATCGTGATCTACATCACCTTCAGCGCGCTCAGTCTGATCGGTCCCGAAAGGCTGCTCCAGGCGTTGCGCTACGCGCTCATTCTGTCGCTCGTCATCTGCTGGGTCTCGCTGCCGCTGACGTCGGCGGCGGTCCATCCGCCGACCGAGAGCGACAAAGCGCTGATCGGTGCCTGGCGCGGCTTTTTCTTCCACAAGAATATTGCCGGCGCGGTCATGGCATTGACCTTCATGGTCGCGGCCAATGCCTGGGTCGATACCAAGAAATGGTATTACGCCCTCTTCTCGGTGATGGCCTTCGTCTTCGTGATCGGCACCAAGAGTAAGACCTCGCTGGCCCTGTCCTTCGCCATCCTGGGCGTCTGCGCCGTCTATCGCGCGCTGAGCGATTCCACCCAGAAACGGGCGGTGCTGCTGATCATGGTTGCGCTCGGCATGGTCGGCGTGCTGTGGCTCTATGTCGCCTTCCAGCCGGTGGTGGAGCGGATCTTCGCCGACCCCACCTCCTTCACCGGTCGCGTGTCCATCTGGGAAGTCGACCTCGCCTATCTCAAGGACCACCCCTTCCTGGGCGCGGGTTTCGGCGGCTTCTGGCAGGTCGGTGACCGCAGTCCCTCGCTCGATTATCTCAACCAGGCGTTCCAGACGCTGACCGCCCATTCGCACAATGGCTATCTGGAAATCCTTGTGACGACCGGACCGCTGGGCCTCGTCATGCTGCTGCTCACCTTCCTCGCCCTGCCCGCCATCTGGTTCCTGACCGGGGCCACGCCGCAGAACCGGCCGATCATGGTGCCCTGCTTCGCGATCTGGGTCTTCGTCCTCTACCAGAATCTGCTGGAAACCTCCTTCTTCGACAAGGATCGGCAGGTCTGGGTGATCTTCCTGGCGGCCATCGCCGCCGCCCACGCCACCTACAAGGCGCGCCCGCTTCCCCAGTGGCGCCGCCGCTTCCTCGCCCGCCCGGAGGCTTCCCATGGCTAATGTCGTCATCTGCATCGCGACCTGTAACCGGCCACAGGGGCTGCGCCGCACCCTGGCCTCGCTCGCCGCGCTCGAAACCCGGCACCGGATCGAAGTTCTGGTGGCCGACAATGACGCCCGGGACCAGCAGGGGCTGGCCGTGGTGGAGGCACTGGCGACATCCGGCTATCGCTGGCCGATCGAGGCATTGCTGGTCCGCGAACGCGGCATCCCTCTGGTCCGCAATGCCCTGGTCGGGGCGGCTCTCGCCCGGCCCGGCGTCACCCATGCGGCGATGATGGACGATGACGAAGCGGCCTGCCCCGGCTGGATCGACGCGCTGGTGACGGCCGCCGACCGCTGGGACGCCGATGTCGTCGGCGGCGCGGTGCTGCGCGAGATGGACAGTCCGCTGCCGGCCTGGGCATCGCGCCATCCCCTGCTCCAGCCCAAGCGGCGGGACAAGTCAGGCCCTGTTCCGCTGATCGACAGCACCGCCAACGTCCTGATATCCGCCAATGCGCTGCGCCGCATCGGCGCCCGCCCGTTCGACGAGCGCATGGCGCTGACCGGCGGGTCAGACAAGCAGCTCTTCACCCGGATGCAGCGCGCCGGTTTCCGCTTCGCCTGGTCGGAGGAAGCGCTGGTCACCGAACTGATCCCGGCCAGTCGCGTCACCGCCAAATGGCTGCTGATGCGTGGCTATCGCGTCGGCATGACCGACATGATCGTCGCCCGCGCCCATGGCGGCGCCCTTCGTGCGGCGCTGAGCGAAAGCCCCCGCATCGCCGTCGGATTCCTGGTCGGCGCGGTCGGCCCCCTCACCACATTGGACCGCGGCAAGCGGGTGGAGCGCCTCGGCAAGCTCTATCGCGCCGCGGGCAAGATCGCCGGCCTCACCGGCATCCATTATGAAGAATATCGAAAGGTCCATGGCGCATGACCAATATTCCCTTCTTTTCCGTCGTCATCCCGCTCTACAACCGCGCCGACGTGGTCACCGACACGATCCGGTCGGTACTGGCGCAGGACTGGACCAATTTCGAGATCGTCGTGGTCGATGACGGCTCCCATGACAATCCCGGCCCGGTGATCGAGGCGATCGGCGACCCGCGCCTGCGCTATATCCGCCAGGACAATGCCGGCGGCGGCGCGGCACGCAATCGCGGGATTCTGGCGGCCGAGGGTCGCTATATCGCCTTCCTCGATTCCGATGACCTGTTCCTGCCGGGCAAGTTGTCGACCATGGCGGAAGCGCTGGCCGGAGACGACGGCCGGACCGTTCTCTATTCGCGCATGAAGGTGGACCGGGGCGTCGACCGCTACTGGATCCGCCCCGATCGCGGCATCCGCGAGGGCGAGGATGTCGGCGAATATCTGTTCTGCGCCAATCAGTTCATGCAGACATCGACGATGGTCGTGCCGACCCGGATGGCGCAGCAGGTATTGTTCGACCCGGCGCTCAAGAAGGGGCAGGATCTCGACTTCTGCGTCCGCCTGCAGGGCGCGGGTGCCCGTTTCCGCATGATCGACCGGGCGCTCACCATCTGGCTCGACGCGACCGAGGCTGGCCGCACCTCCTATGTACGTGGCTATGAAACCTCGCTCGACTGGCTCGATCGCTGCGGCCATATGCTGACCAACCGGGCGCGACGCGGCTATCGCGCCACGGTGCTGGCCTATCATATGGCGCCTGTCCGACCGGTCGCGGCCATTCGCGACCTGGCCATCGGCCTGACCGCCGGCGGCGTGCCGCCCCGGGTGATCGCGCGCCAGCTACTGCGTTCCTACATGCCCAAGTCGCTCTATCGTTCGCTCGTCAACGGCTTCGTCCTGCGCTTCGGCAAGGCCGATGCCCTCAGTAGCGGCGCCCGCTCGTGATGTCGGCCTGGCAACCTCCGTCGGCGCTACAGGAACAGGCCGCCTCACCGCTCTTTTCCGTGGTCATCCCGACCTATCAGCGCCGCGAGAAGGTTGTCGCGGCGGTGCTGTCCGCGCTCGACCAGACGGTTTCGCTGATCGAGGTCATCGTCGTGATCGACGGGTCCACCGACGACACCGAACAGGCCTTGCTAGAGATTGACGACCCGCGCCTGCGCGTCATCGTCCAGCCAAATCGCGGTGCATCGGCCGCACGTAACGCCGGCATTGCGCAGGCAAAGGGGCGCTATATCGCCTTCCTCGACTGTGATGACCGCTTCCTGCCGCATCACCTTGCCGACCTGCTGCCCCTGCTGCAACAGGACGAGAATGTGGTCGCCTATGGCCAGGTGCTGGTCGATCGCGGCGAGGGGCGCAATTTCCTCAAACCCCCGCGCGCCATCGCGACCGGCGAGACGATCGACCGCTATCTCATGTGCGATCGCGGTTTCATCCAGACCAGCAGCCTGGCGCTCAGTCGCGGCCTCGCCGACAAGGTCCGCTATCGCGAGGATGTGAAGTTCGGCGACGATACCGACTTTGCCGTTCGCCTGGCGCTGGCCGGCGGCCAGTTCAAGATGACCCCCCGGCCCGGCACGATCTGGGCCGACCGCGACGCCGAACATCGATTGTCGGCGGTTCGCGGCAGCGTCGGCAGTCTCATCTGGCTGCGCGACCTGCGCCCCCACATCTCCGCCCGTGCCTTTTCCGCCTATATGGGCTGGCATGCGGCCAAGAGCATCTGGCCGACCAGCCGGTTTCAGGCGATGCGCTATTATCTCGGCGCGGTGCTGCGTGGTGCCTTTGGTCCGCGTCTGGCGGCTACCGTGCTGATGCAGATCATCCTGCCCGACCCCATCTATCGCCGGATTTCCGACCGATGGATCGACATGGCCCAGATGGTGGGCGGGAGGCCGCGCCTGTGAAGCGTCGCGAATTTCTGGCCGGCGGCATGGCGCTGGCGGCAACCCTGCCTGCTGGTGTCGCGGCCGCCGCGATGCCGCCGGGGCTCGCCACCCATGCCCGTGCCAAGGGCCGCTATTTCGGCGCGGCGGTCAAGTCGCGCCAGTTGCGCGAGGATACCGGCTTTACCCAGGCGGTGGCGCAGGAATGCAATATCCTGGTGCAGGAATATGAGCTGAAGCGCGGCACGACCGAGCCCAAGCCGGGCCAATATGATTTCAGCGGTGCCGACCAGATCATCGATTTCGCCCGGAAGCATGACATGCGCGCGCGCGGCCATGCCCTGGTCTGGTATGCCGCCCAGCCCAAATGGCTGGAACCCGCACTGCAGGCCGCCAGCGATCGCGGCCGCCAGAAACTGATGACCAGCTATATCACCACCGCCATGCCCCGTTATGCCGGCCGCATCCAGGAATGGGACGTGGTGAACGAAGCGCTGGAACCCAATGACGGCCGCGCCGACGGCATGCGCGCCGACAGCATGTGGATGCAGGCGCTGGGCGAGCATTATATCGACATCGCCTTCCACACCGCGCGCGAGACCGATCCCAGGGCGACCCTGTTCCTGACCGATTATGGCATCGAACATGACTCGCCGCGCTGCGAACGGCGCCGAACCGCGATGCTCAAGCTGCTCGACCGGCTGAAGGCGCGTGACGTGCCGATTGACGCGATCGGCATCCAGGGTCATCTCAAACCCTATAAGGAAGGGTTCAACGAGCGCCGCTTCGCCGATTTCCTCGACCAGTTGCGCGGCTATGGCCTGAAGCTGGAGATTACCGAGTTCGACATTGCCGACATTGGCGGACCGCCCAACCCGGCCAAACGTGACAGCGAAGTTGCCAGTGTCGGCCGTGCCTTCATCGATGTCGCGCTGGACAATCCGGCGATGCAGGCCGTGCTCTGCTGGGGTCTGTCGGACCGCTATTCCTGGCTGTCCAACTACAAGGATTATAAATGGCCCGACGGCCAGTTGTCGCGCGGATTGCCGCTGGACGGTTCGCTGCGCCGCAAGCCGCTGTGGGACGCCATCGCCGCCGCCTTCGATGACGCGCCGCCGGCCGGGAGACATGCCGCATGAGAATTTCCTCGCTCACGGGCCTGCGCGGCGTCGCCGCCGTTTCGGTCCTGCTCTACCATATTCCCCACGCACCAGCCTTTCAGGCTTTCGCGATCCCGCTTTTCTCGCGCGCCTATCTGGCGGTCGATCTTTTCTTCATTCTCAGCGGCTTCGTCGTATCCTACGGCTATTATGACCGGCTTATGCACAATCTGGGACGATCCAGCTATATGGACTTCCTGATCAACCGCACGGCCCGCGTCTGGCCGTTGCACCTGATCGTGACGCTGGTGTTCATGGCCCGCATCCTGGTCAATGTGTCGGGGACACAGGCGATCCCGCTCGACCTGCCCAATATCCTCACCAACCTGCTGATGATCCAGAGCTGGGGATGGGGCACGCAACCGATCGCCGGCAACAGCTGGTCGGTCAGCACGGAGGTTGCGGCCTATCTCCTCTACCCGCTGATCGCGATCATGGCCTTTTCTCGCTGGGCCTGGGCGCAACTGGCGCTGTGCGTCGGCATTCTGGTGCTGGTCGCCAGTTCCGGCCGGGGCGCCAGCGGGCCGCTGGATGTCAACGATCATGACACGGTCCTGACGCTGCTGCGCTGCCTTGCCGGCTTTGCGCTGGGCGTCCTGACCTATCGCATCCGCGACATGGCGCTGACCCGCAGCCTGCTCGATGGCCCCGGCCGATTTGCCGCCATATGTGTCATCATCGCTGTCGCCTTGATGCTACCCCGAGCGGCCGACGTGCTGGTCGTATGCCTGATGCCGGCTCTGGTGCTGACCTGCTATTATGATGGTGCCGCCGCCCGCGCGGTGATGGCCAACCCGGTCAGCTATCATCTGGGCCTCATCAGCTATTCCATCTATCTGTGGCATCCGCTGGTGCGCGACATCATGGCCCGTGTCATGGGGACCGCCCATCGCCACGGCTTTGTCGGCCATGATTGGCTCTTCATCGCCGCCATGCTGGT
Source organism: Sphingobium scionense (assembly GCF_014197035.1). Lineage (GTDB taxonomy): Bacteria > Pseudomonadota > Alphaproteobacteria > Sphingomonadales > Sphingomonadaceae > Sphingobium > Sphingobium scionense. The sequence continues at coordinate 156,466 of NZ_JACIEU010000004.1, forward strand.
CGCGACCTGGCTGCTTTGCTGGGCCAGCTATCGACTGATAGAGGTGCCGGGCCACAAGTTCATCAAATGGCTGCAGCGCGGTGGACGCCCCCACCCCGCCCCGATGGAGGTGACCGCATGATGCCCCATAACCCAACAATCTGGATCGCCATCCCGACCTACCGTCGACCGGGCCAGTTGCGCCACCTGCTCGAAAGTCTGGCCGCCGTCGTCCAGCATGAGAATGTCCAGTTGCTCGTCGCCGACAATGATCCGGTCGGGCAGGAAGGCGCGATGGTTGCGCACGAGATGCAGGATGACCCCGACTATCCGCTGCCGATCCGTGTCCTGCATGTGCCCGAACCCGGCCTCTGCTCGGTCCGCAACGCGATCGTCGCCACCGCGCTGGCCGATCCGGCGATGCAGTATCTGGCGATGATCGATGATGATGAATGGCCGCAACCTGGTTGGCTCGACGCGCTACTCGCAGTTCGAGAAATGTGCGGTGCCGATGTGGTTGGCGGCCCGGTCGACGCCCATTTCCTGCGGCCGCCTCCCCATTGGGCGCGCGAAGTGCTGGTCTTCCGCGCCGAGGATCGGCCTTCGGGCGCCACCGACATGCTGTGGGCCAGCAACAACCTGCTGCTCAGGCGCAAGGCATTGGAATTGCTGCCCGCGCCCTGGTTCGATCCGCGCTTTAACCAAAGCGGTGGCGAGGATCTGGATTATCTCACACGCCTGCACGATGCCGGGATCAGCTTTGGCTGGGCAGCGGATGCGCGGGTCAGCGAATGGGTTCCGCCCGAACGGGTACGGCTCGGCTGGGTGCTGTCCCGCATGTGGCGGATCGGTTTTACCGAGACGCTAACCCGCCGGAAGCATCGCCCCGGTCTTCCGGGCATGCTTGCGTTGTTCGGCCGGACGCTGGCGGTGTTCGCGATGCGCACCGCCGGCCTCCTCGCGCTGCTGCTACCCGGCGCGCGACGGGTCGACATCGCCGGGCAGTGGTTCAAATGCTGGGGCCGCCTCTACGCCCTGACGGGCCGGGGCAGCCCGACCTATTATGGCGCGGAATAGATTTTGAAACTGCGGATGGTCATGTCGCCGCTGCCATCGTCATAGGCGCCCGTCGTCTTCACCGCGACATTCATCAGCGGATAGAAGCGGAAGCCCTTGAACGGGTTGACCGACTGGTAGGTTTCCTTGCCGTCGACGAACCACGTGATGTAATCGCGCTGAATATCGACCGCGAACTTGTGGAAATCCTGCGAATAGCCCGACAGACCATAGGCCTGCTCGGTCTGGATGACGATGCCGCGCTGGTCATAGCGGGTGCTGTTGGCGCCGACATGGATGGTCTGGCCGACATGACGATCGAAATCCCAATAGCTCTGATAGCCAAAGCCTTCATAGATATCGATTTCCGGCGGCCATCCGCTGGTCGAGATCAGCCAGAAAGCCGGCCAGGAACCGCGCCGGTTGGGCATCTTCGCTTCCCACTCATATTGGCCATAGCCGATCTGCGAGGCGAGGAAGTTGCGGCCGTCCAGGATCGACGCGCCGTAATTATAGGTCACGCCCTGATAGCTGATCGGCGTCTTGAGCACCTGGCTATGCAGCACCAGACCCTTGTTGCTCCAATAGACCGGCCCTTCGATCCCCGGATAGGTGGCGGTGTCGACATAGAGGCCGGTCTCGCCATTGCCGGTCTGCGCCCGGCCATGCGACAGGGTGGTGGCCCAACGGTCCCAGCCGCCGTCGACAGACCGCTTATGGGTGTCCTTGAGCAGTTCGAACTGCAACGTGCCCGAAGCCGCGAAGGTCCGTGCTTCGCGGAAGGTGCCGGTTGCCTTCTCGGTCGCCGCGACATAGGCCTTGGCCGTGACGGTCGCCGTCGACTGCCCCTGCAATGCGCCCCAGGGCGCCTCACGCAGCTTCACGCTGAACTGCTGGCCATCGGTGGCGCTGATGACCGGCACTTCCACCGTCTGTTCCAGCGGATCGCCCGGCCGGAAGATGACGACGGTGTCGACCGTCTTGTAGTTTGTGCCCGACGTGGCCTTCAGCGTACCGGTACCATTCACCGTGGTGATCCGCGCGATCACCGTGTTGGGCGTCGCCCGATCGAGATAGACCGGGACATAGGCCGTGCTGCTGCCCGGCTTGTAGGTGGCGTTGCCGATCCAGAGCGTCGCCTTGCCCGGCAGAACCGTGCCATTGGCGAAGTCGAAGTCGGCAAAGCTGTTGCTGGTGCTGCTGGTCGTCGCCGCGCTGGTCGTCGTCGCACTGCTCACACTGCTGCTGGAGATAGTGACCGAGCCGCTATCGGCCATGCTGGTCGATGAGCTGCTGGTCGTACTGGTCCCGCCCGACAGGATCGTAGCGGCGCCTGCCGCGAAGACAGACGTGATGATGGCTCCGGCTCCGATCATGGAGCCGGTCGATTTGCTGCGCATAATGCAACCCCCGTTTTGGTGTCCCTAAAGGGTCCGCTAGGAGGGTTAACAATTGCTTCCAGGCAACCTCGCCTCGTCGCAAATCAGCCATTTTTGCGACGAGGCGAGGAACTTTTACTCGGCGGCTTCAACCAGAATTTCAGGCTCCGGCGCCAGACCGCGACCAACGCTGTCATAGATAAATCCTGCCGCTTCAGCGACTTCTGGCCGATAGATGTTACGCAGGTCAACCAGACCATTGCCGGCCATCACGCCGCGCAGGCGCGGCAGGTCGAGCGCGCGCAGCGCATCCCATTCGGTGACCAGAACGACGGCCGATGCCCCCTGTGCCGCCGCATAGGGATCATGGAAAAATTCCACATTCTGCAGCAGCGGCTGGGCCGTCTCGATCCCTTCGGGATCGAAGGCACGGATTTGCGCCCCGCCATCCTGCAGCGCCTGGATGATCGACAGCGACGGCGCATCGCGCATGTCGTCGGTATTGGGCTTGAAGGTCAGGCCCAGCACGGCGATCGTCTTGCCGCGCACCGAACCATTGCACACGCCGATCACCTTACGCGCCATCGCCCGCTTGCGACTTTCGTTGATTGCGACCGTCGTCTCGATCAGGCGGATAGGCGCGCCGGCATCCTCTGCCGTCTTCACCAGAGCCAGCGTATCCTTGGGGAAGCAGGAGCCACCATAGCCGGGACCGGCATGCAGGAATTTTGAACCAATTCGGTTATCAAGTCCGATGCCGCGTGCCACCTGCTGCACATCCGCACCGACCCGCTCGCACAGTTCGGCCATCTCGTTAATATAGGTGATCTTCATTGCCAGGAAGGCGTTGGCGGCATATTTGATCAGTTCGCTGGTGCGACGACCGGTGAACAGCAGTGGCGCCTGATTGAGATAAAGGGGGCGATACACCTCGTCCATAACCGGACGTGCGCGCTCGTCCTCAATACCGACGACGATGCGATCCGGGCGCTTGAAATCCTCGATCGCGGCGCCTTCACGCAGGAATTCCGGGTTGGAGGCCACTGCGAACTGGGCGTCGGGATTGGTTTCGCGAATGATCCGCTCGACCTCGTCGCCAGTGCCGACCGGCACCGTCGACTTCGTAACCACAACGGTAAAACCCTTGAGCGCCCCAGCGATCTCACGCGCGGCATCATAGACATAGCTGAGATCGGCATGACCATCACCGCGACGCGCCGGCGTACCCACCGCAATGAAGACCACATCCGCATCCGCCACCGAAGCAGCCAGATCGGTGGTGAAGCTCAACCGGCCGGCCTTAACGTTACGCGCGATCAGATCACCAAGTCCTGGCTCATAGATCGGCACGCCACCTTCGCGCAATTTGGCGATCTTGCGCTCATCCTTGTCGACGCAGATGATTTCGTGTCCGAAATCCGCGAGGCAAGCGCCCGATACCAGACCAACATAACCCGATCCGGTCATCACGATCCGCATGACAATACTCCTTGTCCAATTTGCATAGCCGTTCGGCAATCCTTCCGGACCGGACCTTCCATCCAGACAAGGCACGACAAAGCGCTCCGGAAAAGCCGGATACTTACATCTCGCCCTGACAAAAATCGAAGCCCCAGCCCTTGGCCAATCGCCGCGTCTGTGGAACCAGCCACCTGTTGACGCGATGCAGCATAAGCCGGGTCAGGAAGCTGTTGCAACGCAGCTTGGCGCTGCGCCAGCACATGTGGACGCAGGCCGAATGGAAAATGCGCCGAACTGCCGAAGAGGGCGGGCGCAATTAACCGGATCGGCGGATCAATCCTCGATGATGCGCATCAATTTGCGTTCGACGGGCGCCAATATGCCCTGCAACTCCTGCCCGCGCTTGAGCACATGACCCGCTTCGCCCACCAGCGCCCACATGCCCTGGCGGTTACGCAACGCCGGCCGTTTCTCGATCCGATATTCAGGACGCTCCGCAGAACGCCGGAAAGCGGAGAAAATCGCCGCCTCGCGCCCCATATCCATGGCATAATCGCGCCAGTGACCGGCGGCCACCATGCGCCCGTACAGATCCATGATCCGCTGCAGTTCCAACCGGTCAAACCCGACCTGCCCCTGTTGCTGGCCGTTGGGTGCTGGGAACGGCGTCACATTGGACATCAGGCCCGGCCACGCTCCTTGAACAGGGCGACGTCGTCCCCAGGCAGTTCGGGCGCCTGCTTCTGCGCCAGCAACTCGGCCAGGCGCTTCTGCAACTGCTCCACTTCGCACTGCAGCAATTCCAGCTTCTGCTTTTCCGGATCGAAGCAGTCCGAGCAGGGTGTGCCATAAGGCAGGAAGTCGCGTTGATAGGCGGTGACATCGACCAGCATCGCACGCGCGGGAATGCCGACCATGGTGGCCGCTTCCGCCACATCCTTGGTGACGACGGCATTGGCGCCGACACGGGCACGGGCACCGACGCGCACCGGCCCCAGAACCTGCGCGCCCGACCCCACGATCACGCCATTTTCCAGCGTCGGATGGCGCTTGCCAGCGATGCCATTGGCGGGGTCCGTGCCGCCCAGCGTGACATTCTGATAAAGGGTAACGTCGTCGCCGATTTCCGCCGTCTCGCCGATCACGGTGAAACCATGGTCGATGAAGAAGCGCTTGCCGATCTTGGCGCCTGGATGGATGTCATTGCCGGTCAGGAAACGAGACAGGTGATTGACCGCCCGCGCCAGGAAATAAAGCCGCGCCCGATAGAGGCGATGCGCCAGACGGTGGAAGGCCAGCGACCAGACGCCGGGATAGAGCAGGATTTCCGCCCGCGATCGTGGCGCCGGATCGCGTGACTTGACCGAATCCAGATAGGCAATGAGATTAGCCAGCATCAAAACGTCCCTGAACGGACAGGCTCGATCAGCATGTCCCTTTATCCTGTCGCCAGCAAACATAGCGATAAGACGGCAATTTTTCCAGAGCGGGTGCTATTTCGTCTTCCGGGCGCAAAACAGAAACTTGCTTGGCCCGCCGAGATATACCAATCATTGCGGTAGACAATTCGAACAAGGGCTAACGGATGATCGATACTCTCGTCGCCAATTTCGGCGAAATACTCCCCTTCATCCTGATCGGCTTTGGCGCGCAAATCATCGATGGCGCACTCGGCATGGCCTATGGCGTCATTTCCAGCACCCTGCTGCTCGCCATGGGCGTGCCTCCCAGCCGCGCCTCCGCCAGCGTCCACGCCGCCGAAACCTTCACCACCGGCGTGTCGGCGATCAGCCATATCCTGCATCGCAATGTCGACTGGAGCCTGTTTGCCCGCCTGGTCATTCCCGGTGTGATCGGCGGCGTGGCCGGCGCCTATCTCCTTTCCAATATTGACGGCGCGATCATCAAGCCGTTCGTCCAATTCTATCTGGCGGCGATCGGCATTTACCTGATCTGGCGCGGCTTCCATTTCCCGCCGCACAGCAAGAGCCCCAAATGGGTGGCACCGCTCGGCCTGGTAGGCGGCTTCATGGATGCGTCTGGCGGCGGCGGCTGGGGACCGGTTGTGACGTCCAACCTGCTGATCCAGGGATCGAGCCCGCGCCACACCATCGGCACCGTCAACAGCGTCGAATTCATCCTGACCCTGTCGATCAGCCTGACCTTCCTGTTCCACCTGGGCTGGGAAAGTTTCACCACCTACACGATCGGCCTGCTGATCGGTGGCGTGGTGGCCGCCCCCTTCGGCGCCATGCTGGCCCGCCATGTCGCGCCTAAAGTGCTGTTCGTGGCCGTCGGCATCATCCTGAGCCTGACATCGGCCTTCGGCATCGCCAAATATCTTGGTTATATCGGATAATTCGCTTATATTCGGATTTCTAATTCAGGAATCCGATAAATGTCGAACTACATGCCCACGCTCAAACAGCTGCAATATCTGGTTGCGCTGAAGGAACATGGGCATTTCGGCAAGGCCGCCGACAGTTGCTACGTCACCCAGTCGACGCTGTCGGCCGGCATCCGCGAACTGGAATCGCTGATCGGCGTCACGTTGGTCGAGCGGACGCGGCGCGTGGTGCGCTTCACGGCGCTGGGCGACCGGATCGTGGAAAAGGCGCATCGCGTGCTGCGAGAAGCCGAGGAACTGGCGTCGATCGCCGAAGCGTCCGGCAAGCCGCTGACCGGCGAACTGCGGATGAGCGTCATCCCGACGATCGCGCCCTTCCTGCTTCCGCGCCTGTTGCCCCGCCTGCGTGCGGATCGGCCAGAACTGAAGCTCTACCTGCGCGAGGAAACCACCCAGGCCGCGATCGATTCGCTGCGCCATGGCAATGTCGATTGCGTGCTGATGGCCCTGCCCTATCCGACCGGCGAGCTGGACAGCGAAATCCTGTTCCAGGATCCGCTCTATGTCGCGTTTCCTCGTGACGATCCGACCAATCCGCCCGAATGGATCAAGCCGGAGATGATCGACGAGAATAAGCTGCTGTTGCTGGAAGACGGACATTGCCTGAAGGACCATGCGCTGGCCGCCTGCAATCGCCCCGACCTGCGCGCCAGCGCGACGATGATGGGCACCTCGCTCCACACGCTGATCCAGATGGTCGACAATGGGCTGGGCGTCACCATGCTGCCGGAAATGGCGCTGAACGGCGGCATATTGGAGCATACCAATATCACCGCCCGCCCATTGCAGTCCGATCATGCCTGGCGCGACATCGCGCTGGTCTGGCGCAAGAACAGCCCGCGCGAGAAGGAATTCCATCTGCTTTCAGAGATATTGCGCGACGCGGCGGAGCATCCCGCGATCCGCGCCAACGCCGCCTGAGCGATCAGCGATCCCAGTCCTGCGCCTTGGCCTCGTCCTCGGCGCGGGACGCGACCCAGTTGCCTGCGCCATCGGCATAATGCGCCTTCTTCCAAAAGGGCGCGCGCGATTTCAGCCAGTCGATCAGGAAGGCGCAACTTTCCAGCGCCGCCCCGCGATGCCGCGATGCCGTGCCGACGAAAACGATCCGCTCGCCTGGTATTAGCCGGCCATGGCGATGGATGATCGACAGACCAATCAAGGGCCAACGCGCCATCGCTTCTTGGGCGATCCGTTCGACCTGAATCTGCGTCATCGCCGGATAATGTTCCAACTCCAGCGCCACCAACCCATCCTCGCCGCGCACGATCCCGGTGAAGCTGGCCACGCCACCGCCGCCCAGCGCTTCCAGCGCGGCAAGCTCGGCCGAAATATCGAAATCATCCGTCTGGATGGCAATCCGTTTCATCCACCCGTAACCGGGGGAAACAACGCCAGTTCCCGCGCCGTGCCGATCGCCTGATCGAAACCGACAAATTGCTGGTCCAGCGCCGCGCGCAACCGATCGGGATCGGCCAGCGCCTCGGCATAGCCGCCACCCCGCGCCGCCAGTCGCGTTACCAGTTCGCCTATGGTCTCATCCGGCGACACGAGGTCGACGCGCTCCTCATCGCGGCCAATGGCTTCGCGCACCCAGGCAAAATAGACGAGGGTCACAGCGGCCATGCCGGTCAGTCCATATGCTTGATGCCGACGCGCAGATAATCCCAGCCGGTAATCAGCGTCAGGATCGCGGCGGCCCACAGGGTCAGAATGCCGACGCTCTGCACGAAGGGGAATTGCGGTACGGCACCGGCCAGGATCAAGGCGCCCAACGCGATCAACTGGAAGGTCGTCTTCCACTTGGCCAGACGCGACACCGGGACGGACACCTGCAGACCCGCCAGAAATTCCCGCAGCCCCGACACGGCGATCTCGCGCAGCAGGATGATCATCGCGGCCGCGATATGGATGCCGGCAATGTCGCGCGTCGCGGCCAACATCAGGATGACCGCGCCAACCATGATCTTGTCCGCGATCGGATCAAGGAACACGCCCAGCTTCGACACCGCGCCCTGGGCACGGGCCAGGTAGCCGTCGAAATAATCGGTGATGCCCATCAGGCAATAGAGGCCGAAGGCCAGGCCATAGCCAGTGGTCCAGCGTGCGCCCATTTCGCCGGGCCACAACAGGGCCACCAGCAAGGGCACGGTGATGATGCGCGAAAGCGTCAGCAAATTGGGAAGCGTCAGCATGTCGGCGACCTGCCACAGTCGCGCACCGGGCACAAGCGGAGGCAGCGACAAGTGAACAGGAAAATGGACAGGCCCGCCTGCAGCGGCTAGACCGCCCACCGGTCGTCCACAGCGAAAAGCCAAACGCACTTATGCAAGCCTCACTCAGGCTCCTCAACAAGCGACGTTTTCTGCCGCTTTTCATCACCCAGCTTCTCGGCGCCTTCAACGATAACCTGTTCAAGAACGCCATGGTGCTGTTCGTGGTGTATCAGGTCTATAATGACGAGCGGTCCGAAACCTGGTTCAGCGCGCTGGCCACGGGTATCTTCATCATACCCTTCTTCCTGCTATCCGCCTTGTCCGGCCAATTGGCCGATCAGCGCGACAAGGCAGTCATCATTCGCTGGGTGAAGGCAGCCGAGATCATCATCATGACGGTCGGTGCAACCGGCCTGGCGCTGATCTGGAGCGGCATTGCGGTCCATATCCTGGCCATCCCGCTCCTGCTCGCCGCCCTGTTCGCCATGGGCATCCATTCGACCTTCTTCGGCCCGATCAAATATGCGATCCTGCCCCAGCATCTGCATGATGACGAAGTGCTGGGCGGCACCGGCCTGGTCGAGGCCGGCACCTATATCGCGATTCTGGCCGGCACGATCCTGGCCGGCATCATCCCGATCGAGGCCGCGGCCGTCGGCGTGGTGGTGACCGCCTGCATCGGCTATTTCGCCAGCCGCGCCGTGCCGCCCGCCCCGTCGCTGCTCGCCAAGCAGCCGATCGACTTCCACGTCATCCGGTCCTCGGTCGCGCTGGTGCGGGGCACCATGCACATACCGCGCCTCTATCTGGCGATCATGTCGATCAGCTTCTTCTGGGCGGTGGGATCGGTGCTGTTCATCCAGTTCCCGCCGCTGGTCAAGAATGTCCTGACCGCCGACAAATCGGTCGCCAGCCTGTTCCTGGCGATCTTCTCGATCGGCATCGCCATCGGATCGATCGCGATCAACCGGCTGCTCGCCGGCCATGTCTCGGCCAAATATGCGCCCGCGTCGGTGATCGGCATGGGCTGCTGCATCATCGCTTTCCATGTGGTGTGCGACCTGTGGACGCCGGCACCGGGTGGCCAGATGCTGCCGCTCGCCGGTTTCCTTGCCCATCCTCTGGCGATCCCGCTGTCGCTCTGCCTGCTGGGCGTTGCGACCTTTGGCGGCATGTTCGTGGTGCCGCTCTATGCCTTCCTCACGACCACGGTCGAAAAGTGCGAGGCGGCGCGCACCGTGGCGGCCAACAATATCGTCAATTCCGGCGCCATGGTGGTCGGATCGCTGATCGCGATCGGCCTGACCCTGGCCGGGCTGGAAGTGGTCTATCAGTTGCTGCTGGTGGCGGCGATGTGCCTGCCCTGCGCCTGGCTGGCCTGGCGGCTGCACAAGGCCTGTGACGGCCCTGCCTGCAGCGGCGAGCGTTAGAAAATGAAGCTGTAGAAGGCCGTGAAGAAGGCCGAGAAGCTCAGTACGAACAGCTTCCAGTCATTATCGTCGGACACCGCGACATCGCGGCGGCGGCGCGCCTGCGACGACGCGTCGTCCGTCAGCTGGAAGATATGACGGGGCAGCCGCTGCCGAAAGGGGTGCCGGGCGGCTTCGTTGGTGAGGACGAGGACTCGATTTCTCATAAGGATTGGTTAACGCGATATTTACCATTAGTTCCATGGCAAATTTCGTAAAATCCGGGATGTCCCGTCGCGGGACAGACTTGACCGTATCAACAACATAATACAGCATGGCCGTGCCGATGACCGAAATGCCCAACCCCGCCCCTACCGGCACGCCTGCCCCGGCTGCTGACGAAGCGCGCCCGTTCGGCGCCGGCCCGCCCAGCGCCTTTGCCCCGCCCACCCCATGGAAGCGGCGGCTGCAGATTTTCGGCTGGATCGTGGCGGCGGGGCTGGCCGTGCTGATGCTGATCATCGCCTGGCTGGCAGTGACGGCCCCCATGTCCCGCTCGCTGCAACCCATTGCGCCACCCAGCATCAGCCTGATGTCGGCCGACGGCCATCTCGTCGCCCGGCGCGGGGCGATCATCGACAAGCCGGTCGAGATAGCGAAGCTGCCCGCCCATGTGCCCCAGGCCTTCATGGCGATCGAGGATCGCCGCTTCTATAGCCATTGGGGTGTCGATCCGCGCGGCATCGCCCGCGCCATGTGGCACAATGTCTGGTCAGACGGATCGTCGCAGGGTGGCAGCACCATCACCCAGCAGTTGGCCAAGGGCGTGTTCCTGTCGAGCGATCGGACGATGGGCCGCAAGGCGCGGGAAGCGCTGATCGCCTTCTGGCTGGAGGCCTGGCTGACCAAAGACCAGATCCTCGAACGCTACCTCTCGAACGTCTATTTCGGCGACAATGTCTATGGCCTGCGTGCCGCGTCGCTCCATTATTTCGATCGGCAGCCCGAACGGCTGACCATTCCTCAGGCGGCGATGCTGGCAGGCCTGCTGAAGGCGCCATCGCGCCTCGCGCCAACCAGCAACCTGAAGGGCGCCCGCGCCCGCGCCGACCTGGTGACGCAGGCGATGGTCGAGGCCGGCTATATCAGCAAGGCCCAGCGCGATCAGCTCGCTCCGGCCCGGCTTGATGTTCGCGAGTCCCCGGATGCCACCAGCGGCACCTATTTTGCCGATTGGGTGCTGCCGGAAGCGCGCGACCGCGCCGGCGCTGTCTATGGCGCGCAGGAGGTGAAGACGACCCTCGACTGGCGCATCCAGCGCCTCGCCGAAGCCGCGATCCGCCGCGCGCCGCTGGGCGGGGCACAGGTGGCCTTGGTTGCCATGAAGCCCGACGGCAGCGTCGTCGCCATGATCGGCGGCAAGAATTACGAGAAGAGCAGCTTCAACCGCGCCGTGCAGGCGAAGCGCCAGCCCGGCTCCACCTTCAAACTGTTCGTCTATCTCGCCGCCTTCCGTGCTGGTATGACGCCGGACGACATGATCGAGGATACGCCGATCACCACCGGCACCTATCGCCCGGCCAATCATGGCGGCAAATATCGTGGTCGCATCACGCTCCGCCAGGCCTTTGCCGCGTCGAGCAATGTGGCAGCGGTGCGCCTGACCCAGAAGGTCGGGGTCGACAATGTCATCAAGGTTGCCCGTGACCTGGGCGTTACCGCGCCGCTGACCGAGGATCTGAGCCTTGCGCTCGGCACATCGGAAATTCCGCTGGTGGAGCTGGCCGAAGCCTATGCTTCGGTGGCGGCCGGCGCCTATCCAGTGCTCGCCCATGGTCTGCCACCCGAGGAGCAGGGTTGGTTCGACCGGCTGATGAAGCGTCAGCGCCATTTCAGCGACGACCAGCTCGAAATGATCCGCGACCTCCTGTCCTCCGCCGCCAATCGCGGCACGGGCAGCGCTGCAGCGTTGCGTACCAGCACCTTCGGCAAGACCGGCACGACGCAGGATAGTCGCGACGCCATCTTCGTCGGCTATGCCGGCGGCCTGGTGACGGCGGTGTGGATCGGCAATGATGACAATGCCCCGCTGCCCGGCGGCGCGGCCGGTGGCGGCGTGCCGGCACGTATTTGGCGCAATTTCATGGCTGGCGCCATCAACGAGCCGGTCGAGAAGGTGCCCGAGGAAGAACAGGATCCCGATCTGGTCAACGCCATCGCCAATGTCAGCGTGGAAACCGGTATCGGCAATGTCGGCGTAGGCGTCGATCAAGGCGGAATGACCGTGACGATCGACGGTAACCAGATTCGCATTCCATCCGACCAGCCTTTACCCATGCCGCCACAAGGCACGCCCCCACCGCGGATCACGCCGACCCAGCCCCAGGAAAGCGAACCGCAGCAGCAATGAAAGCCATTGTGACGACAAGAATTTCCTAGCCTCTTGCCTTCGGGACAGTGCCAGGAAATTGCGTATATTATGCAATCACCCCAAACCCTAAGCCACTGACAAATCTCTGTTTCCCCTGCCCATATCATCAATGATATAGTGTGATTCCCTTCCACTTCAGAGGTCACACGATGAATGGAGCATATGGCCGGGAAGACCATTCCACACAGAGGGCGCTGGCGGCACGCTGGACCATAGCGGCCGAGGCCATGGAAGCCCTTGCTGGTGCGCGATCCCTGGATGCGGTGGTTAGCGTGCTGCGCGCCTTTGCCCGCCGCGCAGTGGGCGCGGACGGTATTGCGGTCGTGCTGCGCGATGGCGACAAATGCCATTATATCGCCGAGGACGCCAAGGCGCCATTATGGGCTGGCCAACGCTTTCCCGCCGAAACCTGCGTGTCCGGCTGGGCGATGCTCAACCAGGAAACCGCGGTCATTGCCGACATATTCGACGACGTTCGGGTGCCGGTCGATGCCTATAGCCAGACCTTCGTTCGCAGCATGATCATGGTACCGATCGGCCGGCTCGATCCGATCGCCGCCGTCGGCGCCTATTGGTCAGAACCGGCCATGCCGACCGACAATGAAATTTCGCTGCTGGAAGCTCTAGCTCGGGCGGCATCCACCGCGTTGGAGAATGGCCGATTGTTCGGCGCGCTTGAATCCCTGAACGATCATCTGGACCAGCGTGTGCGCGAGCGCACGAGTGAATTGGAAAGCGCGCAGGACAAATTGCGGCAGATCCAGAAGATGGATGTACTGGGCCAGTTGACAGGACATGTCGCGCATGACTTCAACAATCTACTGACGCCGATCATCGGCGGACTGGACCAGATCATCGCCGGCGGCCGATCGGCCGAAGCCATAGCCCGCACCGCCAATATCGCGATGCAGGCGGCGGAAACCGCACAGACGCTTGTCAAGCGCCTGCTGGCCTTCGGTCGCCGTCAGCCGTTGCAACCGACGTCGGTCAACCTTTCCGAGACGCTCGAGAATATGCAGACCTTGCTGGTCAGCACGGTCGGCCCGCAAATCATGCTCCACATCGATGCGGCACCGGACGTGCCGCCTGTGCGCGCCGACCGACATCAGCTGGAACTGGCCATCCTCAACCTGGTGGTCAACGCTCGTGACGCCATGCCGAACGGCGGCCAGGTCATCATCTCCGCTGAGCGGTGCAAGAGCCGCCTTCCCGTGCCGCTGATCCCCGGTCAATTTGTCTGCCTGCGCATCACCGACACCGGCATCGGCATGACCCCGGCGGTCAAGGCGTCTGCAACCGAGCCCTTCTTCACGACCAAGCCGGTCGGCCATGGCACCGGCCTTGGCCTGTCGATGGCCCATGGTCTGGCCGGCCAATTGGGCGGTGCGCTCGAAATCGTCAGCGAAGTGGGCCAGGGCACGGAAGTCCAACTCTGGCTGCCGATCGAGAAGCAGAAGCCGGTGGCAGTGGTCGCGGATGGCGATGGCGGCGAGATCGCAGCAACGCAGGGCAAGGTGCTGCTGATCGACGACAATGCCCTGGTCCGCCATGGCACGCGGGAAATGCTGACCGACCTTGGTTATGACGTGGTCGACATCGACAATGCCGAACTGGGGCTCAGCATGATCGCCGCCGATTTCCGGCCCGACATCGTCGTCACCGACCATATCATGCCCGGCATGACCGGCGCCGAACTGGCGCTGCGGCTGCGCGTCGACCATCCCGAGATCGCGTTGCTCATCATATCCGGCTATGAAGGCGTCGACCTGATCGCACCGGATATTCCGCGGCTTTCCAAGCCCTTTCGTCGCCAGCATCTTCAGGCCAGCATTGTAGCCGCTCAGGCCCAGACGGTGGGGCGGGCCTAGAGCGCCTGCCCGGCTGCCCAGCCACTGGCCCAAGCCCATTGGAAATTATAGCCGCCCAGCCAGCCGGTGACATCGACCGCCTCGCCAATGGCGTAGAGGCCCGGCACCTTGGCGGCTTCCATCGTCCGCGACGACAGGCCGGCGGTGGCGATGCCCCCGACCGTGACTTCCGCCTTGGCATAGCCTTCGGTGCCGGAGGGGATGAAGGTCCAGCCCGCCAGCCGCTCGCCGATCTGGCGCAGGGTCTTGTCTGGCAGGTTGCCAAGGTCACCCTGCGTGCCGATCCGTTCGAGCAGGGCGTCAGCCATCCGCTCGGGGAAGCGCTCGACCAGCACACGCCGCAAACCCGTGCGCGGGCGATTGCGTTTCTCGTTCAGCAACCAGTCCACGCCAAGATCGGGCAGGAAATTGACGTGGATCGGCGTGCGATGCTCCCAGTAGGAGGAAATCTGCAGCATCGCCGGACCGGAGAGGCCGCGATGGGTGAAGAGCGCCGCCTCACGGAACCGGGTCTTGTTCCAGCGCACCTCGACCTCGGCCGATACGCCGGAGAGCGACTGGAACAGCGCATCATCCGGCCCAAGAGTGAAGGGCACGAGCGCCGGCCGGGGCTGCACAACCTTGAGATCGAACTGGCGCGCAACCTCATAGGCGAAGCCGGTCGCGCCCAATTTCGGGATGGAGGGACCACCGGTCGCCAGCACCAGAGACGGCGCGGACACGATGCGATCGCCGAATTTGACGCGGAACAGGCCATCGCCATGGGCGACATCCGTCACCGGCTGGCCGAGCGCCATGGTCACGTTGCCGGCCATGCATTCTTCTTCCAGCATGGCGACAATCTGTTTCGCCGATCCATCGCAGAAGAGCTGCCCCAGCGTCTTTTCATGCCAGGCAATGCCATAGCGGCCGATCAGGGTGAGGAAATCCTGCGGCGTATAACGGCCTAGTGCCGACTTGGCGAAATGCGGATTGGCCGACAGATAGCGATCGGCAGCGGTATGGATATTGGTGAAATTGCAGCGCCCACCACCCGAAATCAGGATCTTCTTGCCCGGCGCGTCGGCATGATCGACCAGCAGCACCCGGCGGCCGCGCTGGCCGGCGGTCGCGGCGCACATCATGCCTGCCGCGCCCGCGCCCAGGATTATCGCGTCATAATCGCCCATTACCGCCCCCGCTTCATCCGCACGATCGCCTCATCCAGCGCGGACAGGAAGCGGGATCGATCGGCCTTGGAGAAAGGCAGTGGGCCGCCGACCGGATCGCCGACCGCGCCGGCGCGCAGGTCCGCCATGATCGCCCGCACCGCGATCGCGCTGCCGATCGAGGCGCTGGTGAAGGGCTTGCCATTGGGCGCGATCACCCCGGCCCCGGCCTTGAGGCAACGGTCGGCGAGCAGGATGTCGGCGGTGATGCACAGCGTATCCGCACCGGCGCGTTCGGCGATCCAGTCGTCGGCGGCGTCGAACCCGTCGCTCACCACCACGCGGTCGATCAGGTCATGCGCGGGAATGCGGATCGGGCTGTTGCTGACGATCGTCACGGGCACACCATGGCGGAAGGCGACCTTGTAGATTTCCTCCTTCACCGGGCAGGCGTCGGCATCGACCAATATGTGCATCGCCGCGCTGTCCTTTCGTTCCGGCCGTTCGCGGCGGCGATAGGCGGACAGGGACCAACGTGCAATGGGCCGGGATATTAGCCCCGGCCCATCCGCAATTAGCGCCCGACGATTTCGAGCAGATGCGGCGGGTAGCGCTCGCCCTCGACCGGGATGGCATCTGCCGCCCCCCGAATACGGGTCAGGTCGGCATCACTCAGTTCGACCTTGGCCGCGCCCAGATTTTCCTCCAGCCGATGGAGCTTGGTGGTGCCCGGGATCGGCACGATCCACGGCTTCTGCGCCAGCAGCCAGGCAATCGCGATCTGCGCCGGGGTCACCCCCTTCTCGGCCGCGATACCCTTGAGCAGATCGACCAGCGCCAGATTCTTCTCCCGCGCCTCGGCGGCAAAGCGCGGCAGGCTGTTGCGGAAATCGCCTTCGGCCAGCGCCGTATCCTTGCCGATCGCACCGGTCAGGAAGCCCTTGCCGAGCGGGCTGTAGGGCACGAAGCCGATGCCCAGTTCCTCGCAGGTTTCAAGGATGCCGTTGGTTTCCGGGCCACGGGTCCAGAGCGAATATTCATTCTGGAGCGCGGCGACCGGCTGCACCGCATGGGCACGGCGGACCGTCGCGGCCGACGGTTCCGACAGGCCGAAATGCCTGACCTTGCCCGCGGCGATCAGATCCTTGACCGCACCTGCCACATCCTCGATCGGCACGGCCGGATCGACGCGATGCTGATAGAAAAGATCGATCACCTCGACGCCCAGCCGCTTGAGCGAGGCGTCTGCCACCGCGCGGATATTGTCCGGCCGGCTGTTGAGCGCGCCAAGGCCGGCGCCGATGTCGAAGCCGAACTTGGTGGCGATCACCACCTGGTCGCGCACCGGCGCGAGCGCGGCGCCGACCATTTCCTCATTGGTATAGGGGCCATAGACCTCCGCCGTGTCGAAGAAGGTGACACCGAAGTCGACAGCCGCACGGATCAATCTGATCCCTTCATCCTGGCTGACGGCGGTGCCATAGCCGAAGTTGAGGCCCATGCAGCCCAGGCCGATGGCCGAAACCTCCAGCCCGCTCTTGCCCAAAAGTCGCTTTTCCATAGCGGTCACTCCGATTTGATGTCCGAACGGAAGATAGGCTGTCGCCAAGCCGCGGATTAGATCATAAAAGCGGCAAGACTTTATATCCGGAGTTCATGAATGCGGCGCGAAGAGCTGGTCGACCTCAACGCCTTCCTGATGGTCGCCGACACCGGCAATTTCACCCGAGCGGCCGCGCTGCTCGGCACGTCGCAGTCCGCGCTCAGCCATACCATCAGGCGGCTGGAAACGCGGCTTGGCGTCCGCCTGCTCACCCGCACCACCCGCAGCGTCTCCCTGACCGAGGCCGGCGATCGCCTGTCCGCCACATTGCGCCCGGCGCTCGACAGCATCGCGACCGAACTCGCCTCGCTGGGCGACCTGCGCGAACGGCCGGCCGGCACCATCCGTATCACCGCCGCCGAACATGCCAGCAACACGGTGGTCTGGCCAGCATTGCAACGGCTGCTACCGCGCTATCCCGACATCCATGTCGAATTGAGCATCGATTCCGGCTTTGTCGACATCGTCAAGGAACGGTTCGACGCCGGCGTCCGGCTGGGCGAGGCGATCGCCAAGGATATGGTGGCCGTGCGCATCGGCCCGGACCTGCGCATGATCGTGGTCGGCGCGCCCGCCTATTTCGCCAGCCGTCCGGTGCCGCGCACGCCGCAGGATCTGGCCGCGCATGACTGCATCAATCTGCGCCTGCGCAGCGCCGGCGGCCTTTATGCCTGGGAACTGGAAAAGGACGGCCATGAAATCCGGGTGCGGGTGGAGGGGCAACTGGCCTTCAACAGCATAGAGATGATCCGCCGCGCCGCCCTCGCTGGCTTCGGCCTCGCCTTCGTGATGGAGGATCAGGTGCGCGCGGATATCGACGAAGGCCGGCTGATCCCGGTGCTGGAGGACTGGTGCCCGCCCTTTGCCGGCTATCATCTCTATTATCCCAGTCGCCGCCAGCCCGCCGCTGCCTTCAGCATATTGGTCGACGCGCTACGCTATCGCGGCCCCTAGGCCATTTTGCCGCCTTCTCCCCAGCCGATAACTGTCCTACATGGAGGGGTAATGAGCGCATCCCTCTACAATAACGACATTCTTCGCCTCGCCGCGAACATCCCGCATCATCAGCGGCTGGCCGATCCGCAGGCCAGCGTGGAACGGCGGTCGCCGACCTGTGGATCACGCATCACGGCCGATGTCCGCATGGCCGACGGCAGGCTCGCCGAAATGGGCCTGGACGTGAAGGCCTGCGCGTTGGGACAGGCATCGGCAGCGCTGATGGCAGCGCAGGCGATCGGCCTTACTGCCGACGAACTGGCGGAGGCCCGCGACAAGCTGGCAGCCTATCTGTCGGGTGAAAGCGACGATTTGGATTTCTGGCCCGGCCTTGCCGTTTTGGCGCCGGCTCGCAGCTATCCCGCACGCCACCCGTCGATCCGGCTCGGTTTCGAAGCGATCGCCGAAGCCGCGCGGATGGCGGACGCCTGATGCCGGTCGCCGAAACCGCCATGTCGGCCACCGACGTCCTCCTGTCCGAAGGCGTGATCCTGCTTGGCGTCGCCGTTGCCTTCGTCCTGCTGTTCCGCCGCTTCGGCCTGGGTGCGGTGCTCGGCTATCTGGTCGCCGGCGCCCTCGTCGGCCCACAAGGGCTGGGTCTCGTCGGCGGCGCGGAATCGAAGCTCGCCATCGCCGAAATCGGCATCGTCCTGCTGCTTTTCCTTGTCGGCCTAGAACTCCATCCCGCTCGCCTGTGGCGACTGAAGCGCGACATCTTCGCACTCGGCCTGGCGCAGGTGGTGCTGTGCGGTCTCGCCCTCACCGCCATCATCTTCTATTCGACCGGCTTCACCTGGGGCGCGGCGATCGCGCTCGGCCTGCCGCTTGCTCTGTCTTCGACCGCGCAGGTGCTGCCGAGCCTGAAATCCAGCGGCCGCATCAACTCGCCCTTTGGCGAGAAGGTGTTTTCGATCCTGCTGTTCCAGGATCTCTCGATCGTCCCGCTGATCACCATCGTTGCCGCCTTGTCGCGCAATCCCGCCGATGCCGGCGGTCCGCCCGGATGGATGCTGGCCGGCTATACCGTCGCCGCGATCATGGGGCTGGTACTGGCCGGCCGCTTCATCCTGCGGCCGTTACTCAATCTCGTCGGTCGTCAGGGCGAGCGCGAACTGTTCGTCGCCGTCGGCCTGTTCACCGTGTTGGCCGCCGCATCGGTGATGCACAGCCTGCATCTCTCGACAGCGCTCGGCGCCTTCGTTGCCGGCGTGATGCTGGCCGATTCCCCCTATCGGCACGAGATCGAGTCGGACGTCGAGCCGTTCCGCTCAATCCTGCTCGGTCTTTTCTTCCTGGCCGTCGGCATGGTGCTGGACCTGCGCGCCGTTGCTGCCAACCCGCTGTTCGTCATCGGCATGGCGGCGATGCTGGTCGCGACCAAGGCGGCGATCATCACCCTGCTCGCCCGGCTGTTCGGCATGGCCTGGCAACAGGCATTGAGCGCCGGCCTGCTGCTCTCGCAAGGCGGCGAGTTCGGCTTCGTCCTCTTCGCGCAGGCGCAAAATGCCTATCTGATCGCGCCGCAGGGGGCGAGCCTGTTCAGCGCGATCGTCACTTTCTCGATGGCGACCACGCCGTTCCTGATGCTGTTCGCCCGTCGCTTCGAATTTGCGCCGCCCAAGGATCGCGACGATCTGCCGGGGCCGGAGGATGCGCCGCGCGGCACCGCCATCATCGTGGGCTATGGCCGTTTCGGCCAGACCGTGGCGCAGATGCTGATGGGCCACGGCTTCGGCGTCGTGCTGATCGACAAGAAGCCCGCCCAGATCGAGGTGTCGAGCCGTTTCGACATGAAGGTCTATTATGGCGACGGCACCCGCATCGACCTGCTCCACCGCGCCGGTGCCGACGAAGCCCGCCTGATCGCCTTCTGCATCGACGACCCCTCGCTGGATGGGCGCGTGTTGCAGCCGATTGCCGAAGCCTTCCCCCAGGCGGCGCTGATGGCCCGTGTGTTCGACCGCCGCCAGTTGCTGGCATTGCAGGATATCGACCTGGCCGGCGTGGTCCGCGAAGTGTTCGAATCGGCGGTCTGCATGGGCGTTCAGGCGATGCAGACGCTGGGCGTGCCACAGGAGGAGGTCGAGGAAGTCGAGCGCCAATATCGCGAGAATGACGGCCAGCGCCTCGCCCTGCAGATCGAGCACGGCAATCTGCTGGCGGCCAAGGATCTGATGTACCGCCCCGGCCGGGGCATGCGCCTGCATGCGCGTGGCGATGGAGAAGAAGCATGATAGCCGTTTTTGCCGCCCTGTCCGCCGCACTCGCGATCGCGGCCGGTGCCTTCGGCGCCCATGGCGCGTCCAGTCCGCAGGCAGGCGAATGGCTGCGTACCGGTGGCCTCTATCAATTGATCCATGCCGTCGCGGCGCTGGCCGTCATCGGCGTTGCGCGGGGTGCGGCCATATTGCTGCTGATCGGTGCGGCGATCTTTGCCGTCAGCCTCTATGCCATGGCGCTGGGCTGTCCGCGCTGGCTGGGCGCGGTGACGCCGATCGGCGGCGCGATGATGATCGGCGGCTGGCTTTGGGCGGCCCTTGCCTATTGGCAGCGCGGCTGAGCCAGCCACTTGCCGCCGCAGTTGGACACGCCTAGATAATCGCCATGGCAGATCATTCGCACCATCATCATCTCGAACCCACCGGCAAGAAGCTGGCCGACGCGGCGCAGGCTACGCTGGAGGCGAAGGATGAACAGTGGACGCCGATGCGCGCCGCCATCTTCGACGCGCTGGCGGCCGAGGAAAAGCCGGCGTCGGCCTATGACATCGCCGACACCGTGTCGAAGGCGCGCGGCAAGCGGGTCGCGCCCAACAGCGTCTATCGCATCCTCGACCTGTTCGTGGCGAACAATATCGCGATGCGGGTGGAAAGCGCCAACGCCTATATCGCCAACGCCCATCCCGGCTGCCATCATGACTGCATCTTTCTGGTCTGCGACACATGCGGCCAGGTGACTCATATCGACAATGATCCGATCACCGGATCGCTGCGATCGGTGGCGGAGAAGGCCGGATTCGTGCCGGTACGCCCGGTGATCGAGGTGCGCGGCACCTGCAGCGCCTGCCACTGACGAGCGGTTCATGACCATCATCGAATGGGTCGCAGCGGCGCTGGGCCTGGTCAATGTCGTGCTGGTGGCCCGCCGTTCGCTTTGGAACTATCCGTTCGGCATCGCCATGGTCGCGCTCTATTTCTTCGTCTTCTTCGAGGCGAAGCTCTACAGCGACGCGCTGCTGCAAATCTTCTTCCTGGTGATCAACGCCTATGGCTGGTGGAACTGGGTGCATAGCGAGAAGATCGCCGATGGCGGCATTGCGGTCGCGCGCCTCGCCACGCCTGCCCGCCTCGCCTGGATCGCCGGCACCGCGCTGGCCAGCCTGGCCTGGGGCATGGGCATGGCCCGCTTCACCGACGCAGCCGCCCCCTTCGCCGACGCCATGATCGCCGGCATGAGCGTGGCCGCGCAGATATTGCAGTCGCAGCGCAAGGTCGAAAGCTGGGTGCTGTGGGTGGTGGTCGACGCACTCGCGACCGGCCTGTTCTGGAGCCGCGGCCTGATCGCGACGTCGATCCTTTACGCCATCTTCTTCTTCATCGCGCTATGGGGCCTGATCGCCTGGCGCCGCACGATGGACCGGGCGCCGGCATGACCCGCGGCTTCCTGCTCGGCAAGTTCATGCCGCCCCATGCGGGGCACCAGATGCTGATCGACAGCGCGCGGGCGATGGTGGACGAACTCACCATCCTGGTCTGCTGGCTGCCGGACGATCCCATTCCCGGCCCGCTGCGGCTGCAATGGATGCGCGAACTGGCGCCGGGATGCCGGGTCATCGGCCATGATGCGGTGGTGCCGCAGGCGCCCGAAGATTCGCCCGAATTCTGGCCGATCTGGCGGGCCATCGTGGCGCAGGCCCATCCCGAACCGATCGACCTGCTGTTCGCCGGTGAAGCCTATGGCGTGCGGCTGGCGCAGGAGGTCGGCGGCCGCTTCGTGCCGCTGGGCGCGCGCATCCTGGGCGCCGACCAGGACGGGCTTGGCGGCCTGTCCGCCAGCGCCGTGCGTGCCGATCCCTGGGACCAGTGGCGCTGGATCGCGCCACCGGTGCGGGCGCATTTCACCCGGACGATCGTGCTGCATGGTGTCGAAAGCACCGGCAAATCGGTGCTGGCCGAGCGCCTCGCCCGGCATTTCGACACGATCTGGGTGCCCGAATATGGCCGCGCCCAGGCCGAAGTTCACAGTGTCGATATGGACGAGACCGACCTGCTGCTGATCGGCGCAGCCCAGTCCGCGACAATCGCGGCGGGCAAGCGACTGGCCAACCGCCGCCTGTTTGCCGATACCGACGCGCTGATGACGGCGGCATGGGCGGAGATGATGATCGGCCATGTGCCCGATCCGCTAATGTCCTATCCCAAGGCCGACCTCTATCTGCTGCTGGAGCCCGACGTTGCCTGGATCGATGATGGCACCCGCATCTACGGCGACGCTTCGCAGCGGGCGCATTTCGCCCGGATCAGCCATAACATGCTGGAAAGCGCGGGCGTGAACTGGGTTTCGATCGGCGGGGATTGGAACATGCGTTTCGATCAGGCCGTTTCCCTCATTGAAGATTTGGCGCCGCCCGGCATGACGTCAGGGTTCGACTTGGCGCAGGAAAACGAGTAGGCAGTTCCCTATGTCAAATCCGTCTACGCCGTTGCTCGATACCGTCCACACCCCCGATGACCTGCGCAAGCTGCAGCCCGACCAGCTCCGTCAGCTGGCCGATGAGCTGCGCGCCGAAACCATCGCCGCCGTCGGCGTGACCGGCGGCCATCTGGGTTCGGGTCTGGGCGTCGTGGAACTGACCACCGCCATCCATTATGTGTTCGACACGCCCAACGACAAGCTGGTCTGGGACGTCGGCCATCAATGCTATCCGCACAAGATATTGACCGGCCGGCGCGACCGCATCCGCACCCTACGCCAGGGCGGCGGCCTCAGCGGCTTTACCAAGCGCGCCGAATCCGAATATGACCCGTTCGGCGCGGCGCACAGCTCGACCTCCATCAGCGCGGCGCTCGGCTTTGCCGTCGCCAACAAGATGCAGGATAAGCCGGGCAAGGGCATCGCCGTGATCGGCGACGGCGCCATGTCGGCCGGCATGGCCTATGAGGCGATGAACAATGCGCGCGAAGCGGGCAACCGGCTGGTCGTCATCCTGAACGACAATGACATGTCGATCGCCCCGCCCGTCGGTGGCCTGTCCGCCTATCTCGCCCGGCTGGTGTCGAGCCGCGAGTTTCTGGGCCTGCGCGACATGGCCAAGAAGCTGGCGCGCAGGCTGCCCAGGCCGCTGCACAAGGCGGCCAAGAAGACCGACGAGTTCGCCCGCGGCATGGCGACCGGTGGCACCCTGTTCGAGGAACTGGGCTTTTATTATGTCGGTCCGATCGACGGTCATAATCTCGACCATCTGATCCCGGTGCTGGAAAATGTCCGTGATGCGGCGGAAGGCCCCTGCCTGATCCATGTCGTGACCCAGAAGGGCAAGGGCTATGGCCCGGCCGAAGCGGCGGCCGACAAATATCATGGCGTGCAGAAGTTCGACGTCATCACCGGCACCCAGGCCAAGGCACCGCCGGGTCCGCCCAGCTACACCAATGTCTTCGCTCAGGCGCTGATCGCCGAAGCCGAGCGCGATCCGCGCGTCTGTGCGATCACCGCCGCCATGCCGTCGGGCACCGGCCTCGACAAGTTCGAGCAGGCCTTCCCCGACCGCATCTTCGACGTCGGCATCGCCGAGCAGCATGCGGTGACCTTCGCCGCCGGCCTCGCGGCGCAGGGCATGCGGCCCTTCTGCGCCATCTATTCGACCTTCCTGCAGCGCGCCTATGACCAGGTGGTGCATGATGTCGCGATCCAGAACCTGCCGGTGCGTTTCGCCATCGACCGCGCCGGCCTGGTCGGCGCCGACGGCTCCACCCATGCCGGCAGCTTCGACGTCACCTATCTCGCCAGCCTGCCCAATTTCGTGGTGATGGCCGCCGCCGACGAGGCGGAACTGACGCACATGGTGCATACCTGCGCCGTGCATGACAGCGGGCCGATCGCGGTGCGCTATCCGCGCGGCAACGGCACCGGCGTCGCCATGCCGCAGGTTCCCGAAGCGCTTGAAATTGGCAAGGGACGCATCGTGCGCGAAGGGCGCCAGGTCGCGATCCTGTCACTCGGCACCCGGCTGGAAGAAGCGATGAAGGCGGCCGACACGCTGGAGGCCAAGGGCCTGTCGGCCTCGGTCATCGACCTGCGCTTTGCCAAGCCGCTGGACGAGGCCCTTATTCGCCGGATGCTGACCACTCATGAGGTGGCGGTGACGATCGAGGAAGGATCGATCGGCGGCCTTGGCGCCCATGTCCTGACGCTGGCGAGCGACCTGGGGCTGACCGACAATGGCCTCAAGATCCGCACCATGCGCCTGCCCGACATCTTCCAGGATCAGGACAAGCCCGAGAAGCAATATGCCGACGCGCGGCTGGATGCCGATGCGATCGTCGACACGGTGCTGACGGCGCTGCGCCACAACAGCGCTGGCGTGGAGGAAGCGCGGGCCTGAAGGTCCGCGCTGGACCTCCGCATCCAACTGCCCTAGCCTGCCTTCCGCTGGACCATGTCCGGGAAAAGGCGGTTGGGCAGAGCATTGGCGGGTCGACATCATCGCTGGTTGCTGCCGCTGCTCGCCGCCTGTTCGCAGAAACCGGCGGTGGAGCCGCCACCGCGCGCCGATGATCCGGTGCCGGCCACCAGCGCATCCTCGATCATCAGCGTGCCGGTGGAGATCGACCGCGCCCGGATTGCCCAGGCGATCGAACGGGCCATGCCACGACAGCTTTGGCGCATCGACCGGCCGGGCACGCGCTGCATCCAGCCCAAGCGGGTCAAATTGCTCGGCAAACAGATCAAGGTGACGCCACCGATCGACTGCCACATCATCGGCGAAGTCACGCGCGGACCGATCCACCTGCGCGGCAATGGGCGCGACCTGATCGCCGACATCCCGATCCATGCGCAGGTCAGCGCCCGTGACATCGCCGGACTGCTGAAGGGCGAAACCGCGACCGGCGACGCCATGGCCCATGCCCGCATCCAACTCTCGCTCGATACCCAATGGCGTCCCCACGGCACGCTGAGGCTCAGCTATGACTGGACCGAGACGCCCGGCATCGACTTTCTGGGTCAGCGCATCACCTTCGCCGACAAGGTCGATCGCAAGATCGCACCGGTCCTGCGTGATCTGGAGCGACAATTGCCGCGCGAACTGGCCAAGGTCGATCTGCGCAGCAAGATCGAACGCCTATGGCGCGCCGCGTTCACCAGCCTTTCGCTCAACGATCATGATCCGCCGGTATGGATGCGCGTCACGCCGCAACGCTTCCTGTTCGATGGCTATAGCAATAACGGCGCGCATCTGCGCTTCCGACTGGGGATCGAGGCGCTGACCGAAACCGTGGTCGGCGATCGGCCGGTCGATCCTCAGCCGACCGGACTGCCACCCCCCGCCCGCGCACCGATCGATGACGCACTGCATTTCTTCCTGCCGGTGCGGGCCGATTATGCGCAGTTGGAGCCGGTCATCCTGCGCGCCCTGCACAAGCGCGCCGCACGCCCGTTCGACCTGCCAAAGCTCGGCCCCATCATCGCGCGCTTCGACAAGCTGACCGCCTATGGCACGACGGGAAACCGCATCGCGGTGGGCGTCACGCTCGCGGCGCGTCCGGCGGACGGCAAGCTGGGCGATACCCATGGCACCGTCTGGCTGACCGCCCGCCCCGTCAACCAGCCCAATTCGGCGCTGGTCCATTTCGAGGATTTGCAGGTGACCGGCAATAGCGACGGTATCGGCGGCGATATCCTGATCGCGCTGGCCGGAAGCCCCGCCTTTTCCGCCGCCATCGCCGACGCGCTCAGCCAGAATTTCACCCATGATCTGGAGGAATTGAAGAGCAAGATCCGGCGCGCCATCGGCGAACGCAAAACCCAGCATTTCCGTATCAGCGCGCGGCTAGACGATGCGGAAATCGGCCAGATCAGCGCCCATGGTCAGGGCCTGTATCTGCCGGTGCGGGCAACCGGACAGGCCTCGATCCGCTACGCTGGCGGACCGCTATAGAGCAACCATGTAGTTGCGCGTATCAACGGGAAGGTTCATATAGGCAATCAAGAGGTTGCCTATCATGACCGACAGCATCATCAAGACGATCGACGTTGCCGCCCCGGTAGAGCGGGTATGGGACGCCCTGACCGACCATGTGCAATTCGGCACATGGTTCCGCGTCGCGCTCGACCAGCCCTTTGCCATCGGCCA
Source organism: Sphingobium scionense (assembly GCF_014197035.1). Classification (GTDB taxonomy): domain Bacteria; phylum Pseudomonadota; class Alphaproteobacteria; order Sphingomonadales; family Sphingomonadaceae; genus Sphingobium; species Sphingobium scionense. The sequence continues at coordinate 182,769 of NZ_JACIEU010000004.1, forward strand.
GCCCTCGACCGGGCACATGACCTATCCGGGTTATGAGGAGTATCGCTGGGAAGCGCGGGTCGTGGCGATCGAGCCGATGACCCGCTTCGCCTATGAATGGCCCGCAACCGGCGGTGACAAGGCGCTGATGGAGAGCGGCGTGCCGGTGCCCGAATGGACGCTGGTGGAGTTCGTGCTGGAGCCGATCGAGAACGGCACGCGCCTAACCGTCACCGAAAGCGGGTTCGACGCGGTGCCCGAACCGCGCCGGACAAATGTCATGCGCGACAATGATGGCGGCTGGGCGGAACAGGTGAAGAATATCCGCGACCATGTCACCGGCTGATATCTTCGCCGCGCTGGGCGATCCCACGCGCCTCAGCCTCATCGCGCGGCTGGGCGATGGCAATGGCCGGTCAATCGTGCAACTGGGCGAGGGCCTGCCGATCAGCCGTCAGGCGGTGGCCAAGCATCTAGAGGTTCTGCACGGCGCCGGGCTGGTGCGCAGACGCAAGCAAGGGCGGGAAGTGCATTTCGCGCTGCGCCGGGAAGCGGTTGCGGCGGCGCAGGACTGGCTCGGCCGGGTCGGCGCGCAATGGGATGGCACGCTCGCCCGGCTCAAGGCCTTTGCGGAAGGGGACGATCAGGCGCCCCCTTCCCCATAGATTATTGCTGCGGCGGGGTCGTCTGCGTGCCGGTGGCAGCGCGCGCGTCCTGGCCGTCGCCTTCCGGCGCAGCGATGATGTCGCGGGTGGTCGCGCCCTTGTCGACCACTTCGGTGCCCGGATCACCCGCCTGCGAGCGGATGCCGGCGGCGGCCGTGCCACGGCCGGCCGAGTTCAGCGCCGCGCTTTCCGATGCGCTGCGCGGGGCCGGACCGCCGAACAGCGCTTCCTGTGCGGCGCGGCTCGAATCGACCGATGCGGCGGCCGGGGTACCCGGCGCGGGCGGGACCAGCGCGAAATCGGGCGGCACGACCAGCGGCGCCTGGCGCGTCACCGCGAACTCGTCGGGACGGCCACGATTGAGCAGGCCGTTACCACCACCGCCGCACGCCGACAGGGTTGCAACAAGGCCGGCGGCGAGGATCAGTTTACGCATTACTTCAGGGTCTCCGTCTTTGCGCCCTTCTCGCGCAGCAGCAGCGCCCGCGCAAGCAGGATCAGCACGCCAATCGTGATGGCCGCGTCGGCCAGGTTGAAAATCAGGAAGGGCCGCCATTCACCGAAATGCAGGTCGGCATAGTCGACGACATAGCCCAGCCGCATCCGGTCGACGATATTGCCGATCGCGCCGCCCAGCACCAGGCCGAGCGCAGCGACGTCAGACCGCGCCTTTTCGCGCCACATCCACACGCCCACGAAGCCGGCGATCAATAGGGTCATGCCGACCAGAATCCAGCGCATCATGTCGTTGTCGGCATGGAAGAAGCCCATCGAGACGCCGCGATTTTCCAGCCAGCGCAGGCGGAAGAAGGGCAATATCTCGATCCCCGCATCCGCCCGGCTCTGCAGCGCGAGCGGATAGGTGACGGTATATTTGACCAGCTGGTCGAGCGCGAGGGTGACGATCGCGACCGTCAGCCCGAGCGGGCGATGGTTGATGGCACTCATGCCTTCAACACCTCGTCACAGCGGTTGCACAGCGTGCCATCTTCCTCGACCTCGGGCAGCAGACGCCAGCAACGGCCGCACTTGTGCCACTCGCTGGGCTTCACGATGATGCCGTCGCCCACGCCCATCTCGATCCGGGCGACGATGGCGATTTCGGCGAAGTTCACACCGTCGCTGGGCAGCAATTCGCCCATGGTGACATCGGCCTCCAGGCTGGAGCGGATCACCTTTTCGCGGCGGAAAGGTTCGATCGCCTCGTTGACCTGCTCGCGCTGGTCGCGCAGCTCCGCCCATTTGTCGTTCAGATGATTGTCGATCCAGCGATGGTCGACCTCCGGCCACTCCAGGAAATGGACGCTATCCTCGTCACTTGGGAAGCGGCTCTGCCATACTTCCTCAGCGGTGAAGGGGATGATCGGCGCGACATAGCGGACCAGCGCATGGAACAGCGTATCGAGCAAGGTGCGATAGGCGCGGCGCTTGGGGTCCGACTTCGCATCGCAATAGAGGCAGTCCTTGCGGATGTCGAAGAAGAAGGCGGACAGGTCGCTGTTCGCGAAGTCGAAAATGGCGCGGGTATAGCGGCTGAATTCCAGCCAATTCTCGCTCTTCGCCGCCTTGTCGACCACCGCGCGCAGCTCCGCGTCGAGCTGGGCCAGACGGTGGAGCATGTAGCGCTCCAGTTCCGGCATCTCGGCGTAGGACACCGCCTCGCTCTCATCATAATCGGACAGGGCGCCGAGCATGTAGCGGAAGGTGTTGCGCAGCTTGCGATAGGCGTCGGACGAACCGGCCAGCACTTCCTTGCCGATGCGGACGTCATCGAAATAGTCGGTGCTGGCGACCCAGACGCGCAGGATGTCGGCGCCGCTTTCGGCCATGATCTTGAGCGGATCGACGACATTGCCAAGGCTCTTGGACATTTTCTTGCCCGAGCCGTCGAGCGCGAAGCCATGGGTCAGCACCGCCTTGTAGGGCGCCTGGCCACGGGTGCCGCAGCTTTCGAGCAGCGAGGACTGGAACCAGCCGCGATGCTGGTCCGACCCTTCGATATAGAGGTCGGCGCGGGTGCCCTCGCCATAGCGGCCCTCGACCACGAAACTGTGGGTCGAGCCGCTGTCGAACCAGACGTCGAGAATGTCGTTCACGACCTCATAGTCATTGAGGTCATAATCGGGGCCGAGCAGCGCCTGATGATCAGCACCGAACCAGGCATCCGCACCGGCGCCCTTGAACGCATCGATGATGCGAGCATTGACCGATTTATCAACGAGATATTCGCCAGTCTTGCGATGGACATAGAGCGCAATCGGCACGCCCCAGGCGCGCTGGCGGCTGATCACCCAGTCGGGGCGCCCCTCCACCATCGAACGGATGCGGTTGGTCGACCGCTCGGGCACCCAGCGCGTATGCTCGATCGCGTCGAGCGCGATCTCGCGCAGGGTCGGGCCGTTGCCGGTGACGATCGGGGTCGGCATCACGCCGCCATCGACATCGGCCACCACGCCCTCCTGCGGCTTGTCCATCGGGATGAACCATTGCGGGGTGCACCGGAAGATGATCTTCGCCTTGGAGCGCCAGCTATGCGGATAGCTATGCCTGAAATCGTCCGACGCGGCGAGCAGCGCCCCCGCTTCGCGCAGGTCGGTGCAGATCGGGCCATCCTTGCCGACGAACTTGGGGTTGATGACCGACCCTTGTCCGCCCAGCCACAGCCAGTCGGCGCGATACTTTCCGTCGCCCTCGACCGCGAAGACGGGGTTCAGGCCGTTCGCCTTGCACAGCGCAAAGTCGTCCTCGCCATGGTCGGGCGCCATATGGACAAGGCCGGTGCCCGCATCAGTCGTGACGAAATCGCCCGCAAGGAACGGACGCGGCTTGGCGAAGAAGCCGCCGAGCGCGTGCATCGGGTGACGCGCAACGGCGCCGGCGAGGTCCGAGCCTTTGACCAGAGCGACCTCTTGGGTCTGGATCATCACACCCCACGCAGACGCAATTGCATCTTCGAGGCGCTCAATCAGTGCTGGTTCATTCGCCACCAGAATTGACAAGCCGTTGAGTGCCGAAAATGCAGGCGTTGTTCCGGGATGCACACCCTCTTGAACGGTTTGGACGACAACGACCTTACGAACGGCATACTCAACCTCAGGCCCATAGGCCAAAGCCTGGTTCACCGGGATCGTCCAGGGCGTCGTGGTCCAGATCACCGCATGGGCGCCGCGCAATTCCGGCGCGTTCGGCGCTTCGACGATCTCGAACGCCACGTCGATCTGCGTGGACGTGATGTCCTCATATTCCACTTCCGCCTCGGCCAGCGCGGTCTTTTCAACCGGGGACCACATGACGGGCTTGGCGCCGCGATAGAGCTGGCCGCTCTCCGCGAACTTCAGCAGTTCGCCCACGATCGTCGCTTCCGCGTCGAACTTCATGGTCAGATAGGGATCGGCCCAATCGCCCATCACGCCCAGACGCTTGAACTGCTCCTTCTGCACGTCCACCCATTTGTCGGCATAGGCGCGGCACTGGGCGCGGAACTCGGAAGGCGGAACCTCGTCCTTGTTCATCTTCTTCTTGCGATATTCCTCCTCGATCTTCCATTCGATCGGAAGGCCGTGGCAGTCCCAGCCGGGCACATAGGGCGCGTCCTTGCCCAGCAGCGACTGGCTGCGGACGATGATGTCCTTCAGCACCTTGTTCATCGCATGGCCCATATGGATGTCGCCATTGGCGTAGGGCGGGCCATCATGCAGGATGAAGCGTTCGCGGCCGGCGCGCTTCTCGCGCAGCTTGCCGTAAAGATCCATCGCCGCCCAGCGCGCGGCAATCGCCGGTTCCTTCTGCGCGAGGCCGGCCTTCATCGGGAAGTCGGTGACGGGAAGGAAGACGGTGCTTTTATAATCGGGCTGGTCGGTCATCGAATGTCCGTGCAAGTTTATGAATCCGTTCGCCCTGAGCGAAGTCGAAGGGGCGGGCCGAGGGAAGCGAGGGCTCTAACCGGGCCTCGGCTCCGCTCGGCCGCGTGTCTCGACTTCGCTCGACACGAACGGGAAAAGTGGAAGCGTCGCCCTACGCGAGGTAAGGCGTTCCCGCAAGGATTTGCCGTGCGTCGTCGCAGTCGCGGGCGATCTGCGCGATCAGCGGGTCGAGGCCGTCATATTTCGCCTCCGGCCGGAGATAGTGGATCAACTGCACCTCGATGCTCTGGTCATAGAGGCGTTCGGCGAAATCGAAGAAATGCGGCTCCAGCAGCAGCTTGGGCGGATCGAAGGTCGGACGGATGCCCAGATTGGCGGCGCCGTCCAACACCCGGCCATCGGCCAGCAGCCCGCGCACGGCATAAATGCCGAAGGCCGGGCGCAGATAGGGGCCAAGGTCGATATTGGCGGTCGGGAATCCGATGGTGCGGCCAAGCTTGTCGCCATGCTGCACCATACCCTGGATCGTGAAGGGGCGCGTCAGCAGGCGGGTGGCGGTGGCGCAATCGCCGGCCTGCAATGCGGCGCGGATGCGGCTGGAGCTGATCACCCCTTCCGCGTCCGTGACCGGCGCGACCGCTTCGGCCGGCAGGCCCAGTTCGCCGAAGCTGGCGATGGTGCCGCTGCGGCCCTTGCCGAAGGTGAAATCCTCGCCGGTAACGACCGCGGCGACGCCCAGCTCTTCCATCAGCAGGCGAACATAGCCGGCTGGATCGAGCGCGGCGAGTTCGCGGGTGAAGTCGAACACCAGCATCGCGTCCGCACCGGCTGCCGCGAACAGCGCCTGCCGCTGGTTCAGCGTGGTCAGGCGAAAGGGCGGCGTATCGGGCTGAAACAGGCGCATGGGATGCGGATCGAAGGTGGCGACGATCGCCGGCCGCCCTTCCGCCCGCGCACGCGCGATCGCGCGGCCGACCACCGCCTGATGGCCGGCATGAAAGCCGTCGAAATTGCCGAGCGCCATGACGCCGCCGCGCAGATGCGCGGGGATCGGGGCATTGCTGGTAAGCCGCTCCATGGCCGGGGCTATAGGGTGACACACAGGGCGTGGCAATTGGCGATCATGCCCACACACCCCTGTCGTCATTGCGAGCGTAGCGAAGCAATCCATGTGCGCCGGTGGATTGCTTCGCTACGCTCGCAATGACGGAAGATTTACGGGCGACGGCTGAAAGTCACGAAGCTGTAGGCCGGGCGCCCGTCCAGCGCGGGATGATCCGCACGCGCCGCTTCGCGCCAGTCCGCCGGATCGGGATAGGCGATATGGGTGTCGCCTTCGGCGTCAACATGCACCTCGGTCAGTTCGATCCGGTCGGCACGGTCGAGGAACAGGCGATAAATTTCCGCGCCGCCGATCACCATCAGCACCGGCGCGTTAGCCAGCGCGATCGCGGCATCGACATCATGGGCGACCTCGGCGCCCTCCCCCGTCCAGTCGCGGTCGCGGGTCAGCACGATGTGGCGACGGCCGGGCAGCAGGCCGGGCAGGCTGTCGAACGTCTTGCGCCCCATCAGCATCGGATGGCCCAGCGTCAGCGCCTTGAAATGCTTCATATCCGCCGGCAACCGCCAGGGCAGGTCGCCATCCTTGCCGATCACGCCATTGTCGGCGCGCGCCAGGATCAGGACGATGTCCGGTCGGCTCATCCGTCAACACTCCCGTCATTCCCGCGAAGGCGGGAATCCACCTCACAGCCTTGCGAATGAACATGGCTCAGGAGATGGATCCCCGCCTTCGCGGGGATGACGGCGAAAAGAAGGCAAGCGGCCTTCACAGGCTGAGCCGCGTCACATGCCCCATCTTGCGGCCCGGACGCGCCTCATGCTTGCCATAGAGATGGAGATGATTTTCCGGGTCGGACAGGATCGCCAGCCATTCCGCCGCGTCGTCGCCGATCAGGTTGCGCATCTCGACCCGCTGGGCGGCCAGCCCCGTGTCGCCGAGCGGCAGGCCACAGATCGCGCGGACATGGTTCTCGAACTGGCTGGTGAGCGCACCCTCGGTCGTCCAGTGGCCGCTATTATGGACGCGCGGCGCCATTTCGTTGAACACCGGGCCGTCGGCGCTGGCAAAAAATTCCAGCGTCAGCACGCCGACATAGTCGAGCGCATCGGCGACCTGCTTGGCGAGCGCGCGGGCGGCGGGCAACTGCCCCTCGATCAGCGATCCGGCCGGCACGGTCGAGGTGGCAAGGATGCCATCGACATGGACGTTCGCGGCCGAATCCCAGAAGCGCACCGCGCCGTCGGCGCCGCGCACCAGGATCACCGAATATTCCTGATCGAAGGTCACGAAGCCCTCGAGGATCGCGGGCTGGCGCCCAATCGCATTCCAGGCGCCGACCGCGTCGCCCGGCTCGTTGATCCGGGCCTGGCCTTTGCCATCATAGCCCATGCGGTTGGTCTTGAGGATGGCGCGACTACCGATCATCTCGATCGCGGTTTCCAGATCGTCCAGGCTGTCGACCGGCGCGAAGGGCGCGGTCAGGCCGCCGAGGTCGGCAACGAAGCGCTTTTCGGCCAGGCGATCCTGCGCGATGCGCAGCGCGCCGGCGCCGGGACGGACCAGACCATGGCTCGCCAGCACGTCGACCGCCGACGGATCGATATTCTCGAACTCATAGGTGACGACATCCACGCCCTCGGCAAAGGCGGCGAGCGCGGCGGCATCCTCATAGGCGCCCTGGGTCCAGCTCGGCGAGACATCGGCGGCGGGGCCGCTCGTCTCGGGTGCGTAGATATGGGTGCGATAGCCAAGCTGGGCCGCGGCCATGGCGATCATCCGGCCGAGCTGGCCGCCGCCAAGGATGCCGATGGTGGCGCCGGGGGCGATGGTCGTCATGATCGGGATCAGTCCTCGACGGTTTCGGCGACGGCGTCGGTCTGGCGCGCGCGCCAGGCGTCCAGCCGCTGCGCCAGTGCATCGTCATGCGTCGCCAGGATCGACGCGGCGAGCAGGCCGGCATTGATCGCGCCGGGCTTGCCGATGGCCAGCGTGCCGACCGGGATGCCGCCGGGCATCTGGACGATGGAGAGCAGCGAATCCATGCCCTTCAATGCCTTGGATTCCACCGGCACGCCCAGCACCGGCAGGCGGGTCATCGACGCAGCCATGCCGGGCAGATGGGCGGCCCCGCCGGCACCGGCGATGATGACCTTGAGGCCGCGGCCGGCAGCGCTGGTGGCATAATCATAAAGGCGTTGCGGGGTGCGATGGGCGGACACGACCTTGCACTCATGGGCGACGCCCAGCGCTTCCAGCGTCTCGGCGGCATGACGCATCGTCTCCCAGTCGGAGCGCGAGCCCATGATGATGCCGACTTCCACTGCCCCGCTCATAAATCGCTTCCCCTGATGGGGCGGCCCACCGGCCTGCCCGGAAAGCAAAGCCCCTTAGCGGCCGGGCCGCCAGGGGGCAATGTGGTTTTCCGTATCGGCCGGGCCGAATTACCGTTCCGACAGATAATAGCGATCGGTCGCGGTCAGATCGTCGGCCAGTTCATAGACGATTGGCTGGCCGGTCGGGATTTCCAGCTCGGTGATCTCATCGTCGGGGATGTTCGACAGATGCTTGACCAGCGCGCGCAGCGAATTGCCATGGGCGGAGATCAGCACGCGCTTGCCGGCGCGCAGTTCGGGGGCGATGCGGCCTTCCCAATAAGGCAGCACGCGGGCGATCGTGTCCTTCAGGCTCTCGGTCGAGGGGATGGCGATGCCGTCATAGCGGCGATCCTTCGACAGGTCGAACTCGCTGCCGGCTTCCAGCACCGGCGGCGGAATGTCGAAGCTGCGGCGCCAGATCTTGACCTGATCGTCGCCATGCTTGGCCGCGGTCTCGGCCTTGTTGAGGCCGGTCAGGCCGCCATAATGGCGCTCGTTGAGGCGCCAGTCCTTCTCGACCGGCAGCCACAGCCGGGTCATTTCCTCCAGCGCCAGATTGAGCGTCTTGATCGCGCGGGTCTGGAGCGAGGTGAAGCACTGGTCGAAATCCAGCCCCTTTTCCTTCATCAGCCGGCCGGCGGCGCGCGCCTCTTCCGCGCCCTTTTCGGTCACGTCGACGTCCCACCAGCCGGTGAAGCGGTTTTCCAGGTTCCAGGTCGACTGACCATGGCGGATGAGGACGAGCGTGGGCATCGGGCGTGTCTCCTGCACGATTGGGGCGAAAGATGCGCCTGCCATAGCGGGCAAAATTATGGGCGCAAGCTTGTCGCGGGTCAGGACAAGCCCACATTGCAGTCAAACCGGCGATGCGATAGCTCGGGACGACCAACGGAAAAGGAACGGCGATTTGGCATTTGTGAAGGGCGCGTGGCGCATCCTGGTCGCGATCAAGGACGGACTGGTGCTTCTGTTCCTGCTGCTCTTCTTCGGGCTGCTCTATGCCGCCCTGTCCTTTTCGCCCAAGCCGGCCAAGCCGATCGGCAGCGGCGCGCTGCTGCTGGATCTGGATGGAGCGATCGTCGAGCAGCCGGCCGAGGTCAGCGCCACCGCCATCCTGTCGGGCTCGGGCGACCAGGCGAAGGAATATCGCCTGTCCGACATATTGACCGCGCTCGACGCCGCCCGCACCGACGACAAGGTGAAGGCAGTGGTGCTCGACCTCGACGATTTCACCGGCGGCGGCCAGGTCGCCATCGCCCGCGTCGGCAAGGCGCTGGACGCGGTGCGCGCCGCCAAGAAGCCGGTCTTCGCCTTCGCCACCCTCTATAGCGACGACAGTTACCAGCTCGCCGCCCATGCCAGCGAAGCCTGGGTGGATCCAATGGGCGGCGTCGCCATCGCCGGACGCGGCGGATCGGGCCTCTATTACAAGGGGCTGATCGACAAACTCGGCGTCAACACCCATGTCTACCGCGTCGGCACCTACAAGAGCTTCGTCGAACCCTATATCCGCGCCGACCAGTCGCCCGCCGCCAAGCAGGCCAATCAGGAACTTGCCGGTGCCCTGTGGCAGAACTGGCAGGATGACGTGACCAAGGCGCGGCCCAAGGCCAAGGTCGCGGCCTATGCCGCCGACCCCGCCGCCGCCGCGAGCGCCACCGGGGGCGACCTGGCCAAGGCCGCGCTGGCCGCCGGCCTGGTCGACAAGTTGGGCGATCAGGAGGCCTTTGAAGATCGCGTCGCCAAGGTTGCAGGGGATCCGTCCGACAAGGACGATACCGACTATGCCGCGATCGATTACGCGACCTATCTGAAGGCCCGCAAGCCCGCCAATGACGGGCAGATCGGCGTGCTGACTGTCGCCGGCGACATTGTCGATGGCGAGGCCGGGCCGGGCACGGCGGCGGGCGACACGATTTCCGACCTGCTGCTGAAGGCGCTGGACGAGAAGGACTTGAAGGCCCTGGTCGTGCGCGTCGATTCGCCGGGCGGATCGGTACAGGCATCGGAAAAGATCCGCCGCGCCATCATGGAAGCCAAGTCCGCCGGCCTGCCGATCGTCGTGTCGATGGGCAATGTCGCGGCAAGCGGCGGCTATTGGGTCTCGACCCCGGCCGACATCGTCTTTGCCGAACCCGACACCATCACCGGATCGATCGGCGTATTCGGTATCATCCCGAGCTTCGAGGGCACGCTGGCCAAGATGGGCATTACCACCGACGGCGTGCGCACCACACCTTTGTCCGGGCAGCCCGATATCGCCGGCGGCACCACGCCGCAATTCGACCAGATCATGCAGATGGGGGTCGAGGACATCTATCGCCGCTTCGTCGGCCTGGTCGCCAAGGCCCGGCACAAGACGCCGGGGCAGATCGACGCCATCGCCCAGGGCCGCGTCTGGGATGGCGGCACCGCCCGCCAGATCGGCCTGGTCGACCGGTTCGGCGACCTCAACGACGCGATTGCCGAAGCCGCGCGTCGCGCCAAGATCGATCCGGCCAAGGCCAAGCCATACTGGATCGAGAAGCAGCCGGACAAGTTCGCCGAGTTCATCCAGTCGATCGCCGACCGCGAGAAGGATGATGCTGGTGCCCCGCGCGACCTGATCGGCCGCGAAGCGAAGCTGCAGCAGCGCTGGGCGCTGCAGGCCGTCGCCGATGTGCGCGCACTGGTGAGCGGCGCGGGCGTGCGTGCCGACTGCCTGGAATGCCGCGGCTATGGCGCGCCCAAGCCCGCGAGCCGGGATGCGCGCGGATGGCTGGCGTTACTGGGATCAGCCTGGCACTGACGCCAGGCTGTCACTTCCGCCCGAACAGCTTCTCGATATCGCCATGGCCGAGCTTCACCCAGGTGGGCCGGCCATGGTTGCATTGGCCCGATCGCGGGGTCACTTCCATTTCGCGCAGCAGGGCGTTCATTTCCGCCACGCTCAGGATACGGCCGGCGCGGACCGAGCCGTGGCAGGCCATGGTCGCGGCGACCAGATCCAGCCGCTCCTTGAGCGACAAGGCGCTGTCATAGGCGGCAAGATCATCGGCAAGGTCGGAGACCAGCCCCTGCACATCGCCCTGCCCCAGCAGCGCCGGGGTCGCCCGCACCAGCATGGCCGAGGGGCCGAAGCGCTCCAGCTCCAGGCCGAATTCCTTGAGTTCGGCGACCCGCGCCTCCAGCCGGTCGCAGGCCGGCTCGTCCAGTTCCACCACCTCGGGCAGCAGCAACGCCTGCGACGCCACGCCCTGCCCCTCCATCGCGCGGCGCATCCGTTCCAGCGTCAGCCGCTCATGCGCGGCATGCTGGTCGACGATGACCAGCCCATCCTCCGCCTCGGCGACGATATAGGTGCGCGCGACCTGGCCGCGCGCGACGCCAAGCGGGAAGCTGTGCCCTTCGGGTGCGGGCGCGGCGGCGGGTTCGGCCCGCGCCTGAGGCGGCGGGGTCAGGAAATTCGGCCGCCGATCCCCGACGCCCTGATAGCCCGCGGGCGAGGATGGCGCGAACTGGCTGTAGCTGGGCGGCGCATAGGGCGTGGCCGCCGCCTCGAAGATCGGCATGGCGCCGATCGGCGTCGGCGACAGCGGCTCGGGCTTCCAGGCATTGAGCGCGGCAGGATCGGCATGCTGCACGGCGCGGAAGCCCTCCGCATCGAGCGCGCGACGCAGGCCCGAGACGATCATGCCGCGAATCAGCGCCGGATCGCGGAAACGCACCTCGGTCTTGGCGGGATGGACATTGACGTCCACCTCCAGCGGCGGGACGTCGAGGAACAGGGCGACGACCGGATGGCGATCGCGCGCCAGCATGTCGGCATAGGCGCCGCGCAGCGCGCCGATCAGCAGCCGGTCGCGGACCGGACGGCCGTTGACGAACAGATATTGATGATCGCCAACGCCCCGATTGTAGGTCGGCAGCGAGGCGACGCCGGAAAGTTGCACCCCGTCCCGCTCCAGGCTGACGATCACATGATTGTCGGCAAGCTGCCGGTCGGTGAGCGCGGCGACCCGCTCCTCGCGCGCCTCCCCCGCCTGCACGCCCAGCACGCGGCGGCCATCATGCTCGACCGAGAAGGCGACCGACGGATGGGCCATGGCAAGGCGGCGCATGACGTCGAGGCAGGCGGCATATTCCGACTTGGCCGAGCGCAGGAACTTGCGCCGCGCGGGCACCCTGGCAAAGAGCTGGTCGACGATGACGCGGGTGCCGGGCGGCAATGCGGCCGGCCCTTCGGCCACCAGCACGCCATTGTCGACGGTGCGGTTCCAGCCATCGGCGCCGCGCGGCCGGCTGTCGATCGACAGTCGCGCGACCGAGGCGATCGATGGCAGCGCCTCGCCCCGGAAGCCCAGCGTCGCGACATTCTCGATCGCGTCGTCGGGCATCTTGGAGGTGGCATGGCGTTCCAGCGCCAGGGCCATGTCCTGCGAATCCATGCCGCAGCCATCATCACTGACCTCGATCCGATCGAGCCCCCCGGACGACAGGCGCACGGCGATGCGCGTCGCGCCGGCATCCAGCGCGTTTTCGACGATTTCCTTGAGCGCGCTGGCGGGTCTTTCGACCACTTCGCCTGCGGCAATGCGATTGACCAGATGTTCGGGCAGACGGCGTATTGACATTGATTAGTGACTAGCCCAAGCGAGCGCTTTCCGCGAGCCGCGACCCCAAAAATATTCCAGCATAGATTTGGGCGGAACGGAGCGCGGACACGAACACTGCCGTCCCGGGAACCCGGGCGAAACAGGATGAAGCATGTCGATCTTCTCGCGCCTCTTCAAATTTTCTTCCCAGGACATGGCCATCGACCTGGGTACTGCCAACACCGTGGTCTATGTCCGTGGCCGCGGCATCGTCCTCAATGAACCTTCCGTGGTCGCGGTCGAGACGCTGAACGGCGTCAAGCGCGTCAAGGCGGTCGGCGACGATGCCAAGCTGATGATGGGCAAGACCCCGGATTCGATCGAGGCGATCCGCCCGCTGCGCGACGGCGTCATCGCCGACATCGACGTGGCCGAGCAGATGATCAAGCATTTCATCAACAAGGTGCATGGCGGCAAGCACAGCCCCTGGCGCGCGCCCGAGATCGTGATCTGCGTGCCGTCGGGTTCGACCAGCGTCGAGCGCCGCGCCATCCGCGACGCCGCCAGCAATGCCGGCGCCAGCCAGGTGTTCCTGATCGAGGAACCGATGGCCGCCGCAATCGGCGCCGACATGCCGGTGACCGAACCGATCGGCTCGATGGTCGTCGACATTGGCGGCGGCACCACCGAAGTCGCCGTGCTCTCGCTGCGCGGCCTCGCCTACACCACCTCGGTCCGCGTCGGCGGCGACAAGATGGACGAGGCGATCGTCAGCTTCGTGCGTCGCCACCATAATCTGCTGATCGGCGAAGCCACCGCCGAGCGCATCAAGAAGCAGTTCGGCGTCGCCCAGCCGCCCGAAGACGGCGTCGGCGAGACGATCCACATCAAGGGTCGCGACCTCGTCAACGGCGTGCCCAAGGAAATCAGCATCAACCAGGGCCAGATCGCCGACGCCCTGGCGGAGCCGATCAGCACGATCGTCGAAGGCGTGCGCATCGCCCTGGAAAACACCGCCCCCGAACTGGCGGCCGACATCGTCGATCAGGGCATCGTCCTGACCGGCGGCGGCGCGCTGCTCAAGGGGCTGGATGATGAACTGCGCGACGAGACCGGCCTGCCGGTCACCATCGCGGAAGATCCGCTGACCTGCGTCGCGATCGGCACCGGCCGCGCGATGGAGGATCCGATCTTCCGGGGCGTGCTGCAGACGGCCTGATCCGGGGGACATAGACGATGGCGCGGCCACCCAGCCGACGCCCCGGTCACAACCGGAAGGCGCAATATAGCCTCTTCGCCAGCTATGTGGTGGCGATGGCCGGGGCGGCAATCGGGCTGTTGCTGGTGGTGGTCGCGATGTTCGACCCTACCGGCTTCGCCGCCATCCGCACCGGCACGGCAGAACTCACGCGACCGCTGTCCACCGGCATGAAACGCATGGTGGGCGGCGTCAGTTCGATCGACGAAGTGCTGGCTGCCTATTGGCAGGCGGGCTCGCAGAATGTCGGCCTGCGTCGGCAGGTCGAGGCGGATCGCAACCGTATCATCGAAGCCAAGGGCATCGCGCAGGAAAATGCACGGCTCAAGAAGCTGTTGAAGCTGGTAGACGAGGACAGCAGTGCGCTGCTGTCGGCGCGCCTCATCAGCTCCTCGGCCAGCAGTGCTCGCCGCTTCGCCCGCCTCAACGCCGGCAACTGGCAGGGCGTGCGTCCGGGCATGCCGGTGCGCGCCGCCGAAGGGCTGATCGGCCGCGTCCATACCACCACGCCCAACACCGCCGAAGTGCTGCTGCTGACCGACACGAGCAATATCGTGCCGGTGCGCCGGGCCAACGACAATGTCCCTGCCATCTCGACCGGCGGCGGCGACGGGTCGCTGGAAATTCGCGCGCTCGCAGCCGGGCGCAATCCGTTCAAGCCGGGCGACCTGCTGGTAACGTCGGGGATCGGCGGCATCTATCAGCCCAACATCCCGGTCGCTGTCGTCGTTCGCACCCAGGGCGAGATTGCCTATGGCGTGCCGCTCGCCAATCCGACCAAGGTGGATGCCGTGGTGGTCGAGCGCGCCTTCGAGCAGGTCGTCACCCGCCCCGATCCGGGTGCGGCAACCAATAGTGATCCCAATGGCCTGGCGGCCGGCAACGCCGCGACGCCATGATCGACCGCAATCTGCCGCCCGTCCCTCGCCTGGGCCGCCACCCTTCGCGCTGGCGCCTGGCAGGAACGCCGGTGATCACCGTAATGCTGGGATCGACGCTGACCATGTTGCCGGTGATCGCCCAGTCACCGGTGATGCCGCCGTTCGGCCTGCTGATCCTGCTCGCCTGGCGGCTGCTGCGGCCGGAGCTGTGGCGCGTCTGGATCGGCCTGCCGCTCGGCCTGTTCGATGACATGATGAGCGGCCAGCCGATCGGCTCGGCCATGTTCCTGTGGACCATGATGCTGATCGGGATCGACGCGATCGAGCATCGGCTCGTCTGGCGCAGCTATCGTCAGGACTGGTTAATCGCGACCATGGCGATTATCTTCTGCCTCGCCGGCGGCGTATTCTTCGCGCGGATTACCGGCGGAGGTTCTGTGAAACTGTTGTTGGTCGCGCCCCAAATGCTCTGGACGATATTGCTCTTTCCCTTCGTCGTCCGGCAATGCGCCCGGATCGACCGCTGGCGCGTGATGGCATGAAATTCCCGACGCCCAAGCGCAAGATCGTCACCGAAGCCACCCAGAGTTTCACCTTCAGCCGCCGGGCCATGGTGGTCGGCGGGTTGCAGGGCGCCATCGGCGCGCTGCTGGTCGGCCGCATGGGCTGGATCAGCATTGCCGAAAATGAGAAATATCAGCTCCTGTCGGAGAGCAATCGCGTCAACCTGACGCTGATCCCGCCGCGGCGCGGCTGGATCATCGATCGCAACGGCCGGCCGCTCGCCAACAACCGCACCGATTTTCGCGTCGACCTGATCCCGCAGCGGATCGTCGATGCCGAGGCGACGGTTCGGCATCTGGCGCAATTGCTGTCATTGCAGCCCGACGATGTCGATCGGATCAAGGAGGAACTGGACAAGTCTGCCGGCTTCCGCCCGGTCCAGGTCGCCGACAAGCTGACCTATGACCAGTTCGCCGCCGTCTCCGTCCGCCTGACCGACCTGCCGGGCGTAGCGCCCAGCCAGGGCTTTTCGCGCCATTATCCCGCCGGCGCCACAGTCGGGCATCTGCTCGGCTATGTCGGCGCAGCGACGGCGGAGGATTATAAGAAGCGCAAGGATCCGCTGCTCATCACGCCAGGCTTCAAGGTCGGCAAGGACGGGCTGGAACGCGCCTATGACGAACATCTGACCGGCAAGCCCGGGGCCAAGCGGGTCGAGGTCACGGCGCGCGGCAAGATCGTGCGCGAACTGACCACCCGCCCCGACACGCCCGGCAACCCGATCAAGCTGACGATCGACGCGGGCCTGCAGGAATATGCCGGCCGGCGCCTCGCCACCCAGAGCGGCGCGGTGGTGGTGATCGACTGTCAGAATGGCGACGTGCTGGCCTGTGCATCGATGCCCAGTTTCGACCCCAACAGCTTTTCCGATGGCATCAGCCATCTGGAATGGGACATGCTGTCGAAGGACGATCACGTCCCGCTGCGTAACAAGGTGCTGCAGGGCCTCTATCCGCCCGGATCGACGGTCAAGCCGATGGTCGCGCTGGCGCTGCTGGAGGCGGGCGTATCGCCGGCCGAGACGGTCAGCTGCGGCGGCGCGATCCGGGTCGGCAATACGCTGTTCCATTGCCACAAGAAGCGCGGCCACGGCCCGCTCAACATGCGCGGCGCCATCGCCCAGAGCTGCGACATCTATTTCTATCAAATGGCCCAGCGGATCGGCATGGACCGGATCGCCAGCATGGCCCGCCGCGTCGGCATGGGCCAGCGCTTCGACCTGCCCTTCCCCAGCCAGAGTTACGGCACGGTCCCAGACCCGGCATGGAAGCTCAAGAAATACAACCAGAAATGGCAGGTGTACGACACCGTCAATGCGACCATCGGCCAGGGCTATATGCTCATCAATCCGCTGCAGATGGCGGTGATGGCGGCGCGGCTGGCGACCGGGCGGCAGTTGATGCCCAATTTCCTGCATGGTGCAGCCCGGCCCGAACCCGCGCTGGTCGGCGTGCCGGAGGAACATCTGGTGACGATCCGCGACGCGATGAGCGCGGTGGTCAACGGCGGCGGCACGGGCGGCGCGGCGCGCATGAGCATTCCCAATGTCCTGATCGCCGGCAAGACCGGCACCGCGCAGGTCCGGCGCATCACCATGGCCGAACGCGCTGGCGGGGTGCGCGGCAATGCCGGCCTGCCCTTCAAGCTGCGCGATCACGCCCTGTTCCAGGGCTTCGCGCCGTTCGACAATCCCCGCTATGCCATCGCCTGCATCATCGAGCATGGCGGCCATAATATCCGCAACGAAGATGCGCCGATGATCGCCAGCGACACCATGTCCTATCTGTTCGATCCGCAGAAGGCGATGGAGAAGCTGGTGACGCTGGAAAAGGGCTGGGGCGGCACCCCGGCCGAACGCCAGGCCCGGCAGATGGCCGCCTTCCGCCTGGCCAAGGCGATCGAGAAGGGGCAGGCGCCGCCACCCGCCGCTGCGGCCAATGGCAGCGAGCCGGCCAATGCGGCCGCGCCCGCCGCCAGCCCACCATCGCCGCCAGCCCCCCCGGCGGAGGCCGATGACGGCAACGACCTCCCCGCGCCCCCCGGCCCTGGAACTCCGTAATGAGCATCATCCCCCAGTCCGTCACCGAATTCCCCTGGCGCGTGCTGGGCCTGCTTGGCGCGATCGCGATCTTTGGAACCCTGGTGCTCTACAGCGCGGCAGGGGGCAGCATCACGCCCTGGGCCATCAACCAGGGTGTGCGCTTCGTCATCTTCGCCGTCATGGCGCTGGTGCTCAGCCGCATACCGCTGGAACTGTTCGCCCGCTTTGCCTTCCCGGCCTATGGCGCGGTGCTGATTTCATTGGTGCTGGTCGAGCTGATCGGCGGCGTTGCCGGCGGCAGCCAGCGCTGGATCAACCTCGGCTTCATGCAATTGCAGCCGTCGGAATTCATGAAGCCGATCATCGTGCTGGCGGTCGCCCGCTTCTACGCAATGCTGCCAGTGGGGGAAATCCGCCGCTGGAACGCCATCTGGCCTGCGCTGGTGCTGATCGGCGTTCCCTGGGCGCTGGTGCTGGTCCAGCCGGATTTGGGCACTGCCACGATGATTCTGGCAGGGGGCATCACCGTCATGTTCCTGGCCGGCCTGCCGCTGCGCCTGTTCATCGGCTCCGGCCTCACCGTCGCCGCGATCATCCCGATCGCCTTCAGCTTCCTGCACGATTATCAGCAGAAGCGCGTCCTGATCTTCATGGACCCGGAAAGCGATCCGCTGGGCGCGGGCTATCATATCAGCCAGTCGAAGATCGCGATCGGATCGGGCGGCATCTGGGGCAAGGGCTTCCTCCAGGGTACGCAGAGCCATCTCCAATATCTGCCCGAAGGCCATACCGACTTCGTCTTCGCCACCATGGCGGAAGAATGGGGCATGGCCGGCGGCGTATTCCTGATCGGCGCCTTCATGCTGCTGTTCCGCTGGGGTATCCGCGTGTCGCTGCGCACGCCGGACAAGTTCGCGCGACTGGTCGCGGCGGGCCTGACCACCACCATCTTCTTCTACATGGCGATCAACCTGATGATGGTGATGGGCCTGGCCCCCGTGGTGGGCATACCCCTGCCCTTCATGTCCTATGGCGGATCGTCGATGCTGACGGTCATGCTGTGCGTGGGCATCATCATGTCTATCGACCGCTCCACCCGCCGAGCGACACGCGTCGGCAACTGGGCCTGAACCGACGTCTCGAGAAAAAATTGTGCGATAACGCAATTTACTGTTTGCAGAATCAAATGTGACTGCTAACAGCCCGCCCACACCGAAGCGATCAGCCACCAAAACTGACCGACATCGGAACGGACGCATAGCTCAGTTGGTAGAGCAGCTGACTCTTAATCAGCGGGTCCTTGGTTCGAGCCCAAGTGCGTCCACCAAATCCTGCATCGGCCTGATGCAGGGTCGATCCCCCGGCGGATCGCTTATAGGCCAGTGTGGACGCATAGCTCAGTTGGTAGAGCAGCTGACTCTTAATCAGCGGGTCCTTGGTTCGAGCCCAAGTGCGTCCACCATCCCCTTCCCAAGTGATCGATATTCCAACAGTAGCTTAGTACGCCCGAGTGAACGGATACCGGCCTTAACTTCGCACTTTTCCTGCACATTCTGATATCTTTGTGCGACGGCGGGAAAGAAAATTTCCGGCACCCACTCCTCTGCTCGATTTTCTGCCTAGCATGTCGACGGCATTGCAGGACAGATCAGAGCCAATGAGCGGAACCGCTTGCAGCGGCGCACAAGGCCCACCAGAGCCACATCGGCAACATAGAGAGACGAGGGGGCCAAAGAGGCCCCAATGGCGCTCACAGGAGCGCTAAACGCTTCAAATCAAAAGAGCCGCGATCCGTTGGGCACGGGCTTGTCGGGCGCGAACAGCATGACGGCGCCAGCCGCGTCGGCGAAGCCCAGGGTCAGCACTTCCGACATGAACTTGCCGATCTGGCGCGGCGGGAAATTGACGACGGCGGCGACCTGGCGACCGGGCAGGTCTTCCAATGCATGGTTTTCGGTGATTTGAGCGCTCGATTTCTTCTGGCCGATTGCCGGGCCGAAATCGATCAGCAGTTTGTAGGCGGGCTTGCGCGCCTCCGGATAGGGTTCGGCCGCAACGATCGTGCCGACGCGGATATCCACTTTGAGGAAATCGTCGAAGCCGATCGGGTCGACGGCGGGGGCGCTGGGGTCGTGGGTCAGGTGCATGCGGGCGTCTCCTGCTCCTCCCCGCTGGCGGGGAGGTGTCGGCAAAGCCGACGGAGGGGGCGTGCCGCAAACGCAAAGCCGCGTCCAGAGGCATCCCCCCTCCACCACTTCGTGGTCCCCCTCCCCGCTCCGGGGAGGAATGCTTACTCCAGTTCGAGGATCACCGCGTCCACCGGCAGGCTCTCGCCCTGGGCGGCCGACACGCTCTTCACCGTGCCCGCCTTGCCGGCGCGCAGGATATTTTCCATCTTCATCGCCTCGATCACGGCGAGCGGCTGGCCGATCTCGACCTTGTCGCCCTGCTTGACGTTGAGCGCGACCAGCAGGCCGGGCATCGGGCAGATGAGGAACTTGGAGAGATCTGGCGGGATTTTCTCGATCATATGCGCGGCATAGGGCGCAGCATGGGCCGGCAATATGCGCAGCTTGTGGCTGGCGCCATGCGCCGTTAGCACGAAGCCCGACCGCATCGGCGCGATCCGCACCGCCAGCTGCTCCTCGCCAAATTCCGCCTCGATCAGGCGATCGCCCGGCGTATATTCCAGCGCCATGTCGATTGCTTCGCCATCGACCGTCACCTCGTCGCCGTCGATCACCACGTCATGGATTGCGTCGCCGATCTTCACCTGCCAGCCGGTCGGGGGGCTGAGGCGCTTGCCAAGCTGCCCGTCGATGCGGCGGGCGCGGTCGGCCTGAGCCATGGCAGCGAAGGCACCGATCGCCGACAGGCGCTGGAGCAATTCCGGTGACGCAGGCGCGCCATGGAAGCCCTCGGGATATTCCTCGGCGATGAAGCCGGTGGTGATGTTGCCGGAGCGGAAGCGCTCATGCTGCATCAGGGCGGAAACGAAATCGATATTATGGCCCGGCCCCTCGATCTCGAACTTGTCGAGCGCCTCGATCTGCTTGTCGATGGCTTCGAGGCGCGTAGGCGCCCAGGTGATGAGCTTGGCGATCATCGGGTCGTAGAAGATCGACACCTCGCCGCCTTCCTGCACGCCGTCGTCCACGCGGATCAGTGCGCCGCTCTCATCCGTGCCGGTTTCGGGCGGATTGTAGCGGATCAGGCGGCCCGTCGACGGCAGGAAGCCGCGATAGGGGTCTTCGGCATAGACGCGGTTTTCGATCGACCAGCCGTTGATCTTCACATCGGCCTGACCGAAGCTCAGCGCCTCGCCATTGGCGACGCGGATCATCTGCTCGACCAGATCGACGCCGGTGATTTCCTCGGTGACGGGATGTTCGACCTGAAGCCGCGTGTTCATTTCCAGGAAGTAGAAGCCGTCGCCGGTCTTGTCCTCGCCGCTGACGATCAGTTCGACCGTGCCGGCGCTGAAATAGCCGACCGCGCGCGCGAGGGCGACGCACTGCTCACCCATCTTCTTGCGCATCTCCGGCGACACGAAGTGCGACGGTGCTTCCTCGACCACCTTCTGATGACGGCGCTGGATCGAACATTCGCGTTCATTCAGGTAGACGATATTGCCATGCTGGTCGCCCAGCACCTGAATTTCGATATGGCGCGGGCTTTCGATGAACTTCTCGATGAAGACGCGATCATCGCCGAAGCTGTTCAGCCCCTCGCGCTTGGTCGCCTCAAAGCCTTCGCGGACATCCTGCTCGGAGTAGGCAAGGCGCATCCCCTTGCCGCCGCCGCCGGCCGATGCCTTCATCATCACCGGATAGCCGATCTCGTTGGAGATCTTCACGGCATGTTCGGTGTCGTCGATGACGCCGACATAGCCGGGCACGACATTGACGCCGGCTTCCATCGCCAGCTTCTTGGACTCGATCTTGTCGCCCATGGCCGCGATGGCGTTGGCGGGTGGGCCGACGAAGATGATGCCCTCGGCGTCCAGCGCCTTGCGGAAGCTTTCGCGCTCGGAGAGGAAGCCATAGCCCGGATGCACGGCATCGGCGCCGGTGGCCTTACACGCCTCGATGATCTTGTCGGCCACCAGATAGGATTGGGCGGCGGGCGGCGGACCGATATGGACGGCTTCATCCGCCATCAGCACATGCGGCGCGCGGGCGTCGGCATCGGAATAGACCGCGACGGTCTTGATGCCCATTTTCTTGGCCGTGCGCATGACACGACACGCAATTTCGCCACGGTTCGCGATCAGGATCTTGGTGATTGCCATTTCAGTCCTTGCCCTTTTTTATTTGCTGGCAGCTCTTTGCTCTAGGATCTTTTCTTCGACGCTTTTGCGATAAGCGCTGGCTTCGAGAGCGACATATGAAGCAGCCATATATTTCGCTTCATCAGGCTCGATACCGTTCATCAAGTTTGCGTCTGCAATTTCAGCGACTACCCATCGATCGAATTTGTCGCGGCATTCAATTTCCGCGATTTCAACGGTTATCGCTGGACCTACATTACGTCTGGACAGTTCAATCGCAGTTTGAGTGACGCACGATTTCCATTCATCACGCAGGTTCAGCAACTGCCCGCCAGCAGCCAAAAGAAGGACCGAAAATATCATCACAAAGTGCAATCCACCTTCGTCATGCCGGACTCGATCCGGCATCCCGCTTTCTTTCCGCGCGACGGCAAAGAAGAAGCGGGACCCCGGATTAAATCCGGGGTGACGAAGGCGGGCGCGAATTTCACTCAGCCGCCTCCAGTTCGACCTTCACTTCGGCCTGCATCGGCACGACGCCCAGCTTCGCGAACAGCGCCGCGTCGGCATTGTCGCCGGCATTGGCGGTGGTCAGCAGCTTGTCGCCGGTGAAGATGCTGTTCGCGCCGGCCATGAAGCAGAGCGCCTGGCAGCTATCCGACATGCTCTCGCGGCCCGCAGACAGGCGCACCATACTTTCGGGCATCACGATCCGCGCGACCGCGACCGTGCGGACGAACTCGATCTCGTCGATCTTGGCGAGCGGGGTATCGGCCAGCATATTGCCCAGCACGGTGCCCTTGACCGGGACCAGCGCGTTGATCGGTACGCTCTGTGGATGGACCGGCAACACAGCCAGCGCGTGGAGGAAGCCGACGCGGTCCTCGCGCGCCTCGCCCATGCCGACGATGCCGCCCGAGCACACGTTGATGCCCGAATTGCGGACATTTTCCAGCGTCACCAGCCGGTCGTCGAAGGTCCGGGTGGTGATGACCTTCTCATAATGTTCGGGCGAAGTGTCGATATTATGGTTGTAATAATCGAGACCTGCGTCCGCCAAGGTCTTGGCCTGCTTTTCGTCCAGCATCCCCAGCGTCATGCAGGTTTCCATGCCCATCTGGCGCACGCCCTTCACCATCTCGACGATGGCGGGCATGTCGCGATCCTTGGGGTTGCGCCAGGCCGCGCCCATGCAGAAGCGCGAGCTGCCCGCGTCCTTTGCCTGCGCCGCTGCCTGCATCACCGCCTGCACGCTCATCAGCTTTTCGGCCTTCAGGCCGCTCTCCGCCGAGGCCGACTGGTTGCAGTAGCCGCAATCCTCCGGGCAGCCGCCGGTCTTGATCGACAGCAGGGTGGACAGTTGCACCTCGTTACGCGGGAAGTTGGCGCGGTGGATCGACTGCGCTTCGAACATCAGGTCGCCAAACGGCAGGTCGAACAGCGCGGCGATTTCCTCGCGCGTCCAGTCGTTGCGGGCGGTCAGGGTGCAGGGGGTATTCATTTACGCAGCTTCCTCTAGCCCCGCCGGGGGCATGTTGTGGCCGAGCAGGCGCAACACATCGGCAGCGCACTCCACGACATTGGAACCCGGCCCATAAATGCCCTGAACCCCTGCGTCACGAAGATAGTCATAATCCTGCGGCGGGATCACACCGCCCGCGATCACCTTGATGTCGCTACGGCCGTGATCGCGCAGCCGGTTGATGAGTTCCGGGATCAGCGTCTTGTGCCCGGCGGCCAGCGACGAGGCGCCGACCACATCGACGCCACTGTCGAGCGCGAGCACCACCGTTTCCTCCGGCGTCTGGAACAGCGGCCCGGACACCACATCGAAACCCATGTCGCCGAAGGCGGACGCGATGATGTTGGCGCCCCGGTCGTGCCCGTCCTGCCCCATCTTGGCGACGAGGAGTTTGGGCTTGCGGCCGAGGCGCCGTTCGACGGCCTGCACCCCGTCGAGAACCTGTTTCCAGCGGCTGTCATCCTTATAGGGCGCGCCATAGACGCCCTTCACCGGCGTGGGCTGGGTGCCATAGCGGTTGAAGCTGTCTTCCATGGCGGCGGAAATTTCGCCCAGCGTGGCGCGCGCGCGGGCGCACTCGACGGCATGGGCGAGAAGATTGGTCTCGATCGACTGCGGCGCGGCGGCGGCCTCGCGGAGCGATTGCAGCGCAGCCTGGCAGGCATCCTCGTCGCGCTCGGCCTTCACCCGGTTGATGCGGGCGATCTGCGCCTCGCGGACCTTGGTGTTGTCGACCTCCAGCGTTTCGAGCAGGTCTTCGCTCGCCAGGCGATATTTGTTGACGCCGACGATGACATCCTCGCCCCGGTCGACGCGCGCCTGACGGGCGGCGGCGGCGGTCTCGATCATCGCCTTGGGCCAGCCTGCACCCACGGCCTTGGCCATGCCGCCTTCGGCTTCCACGCGGTCGATAATCTCCTGCGCGGCGTCGACCAGCTGCTGGGTCAGCGCCTCGATATAATAGCTGCCGCCCAGCGGATCGACGACATTGCACATGCCGGTCTCTTCCTGGATGACGATCTGCGTATTGCGCGCTATCCGGGCGGAAAAGTCCGTCGGCAGCGCGATTGCCTCGTCCAGCGCATTGGTGTGGAGCGACTGGGTGCCGCCCAGCATCGCCGCCATCGCCTCGATCGTGGTGCGCATGACGTTGTTGTAAGGGTCTTGCTCGGTCAGCGACACGCCCGACGTCTGGCAATGGGTGCGCAGCATCTTGGAGCGCTCATCCTGCGCGCCAAGCTTGGTCATCACGCGATGCCACAGCACGCGCGCTGCGCGCAGCTTGGCGATCTCCATGAAGAAGTTCATGCCGATGGCGAAGAAGAAGCTCAAACGCCCGGCGAACTTGTCGATGTCGAGGCCGCTCGCCACGCCATAGCGGACATATTCCGCGCCGTCGGCGATGGTGAAGGCCAGTTCCTGCACCTGCGTCGCGCCGGCTTCCTGCATATGATAGCCGGAGATGGAGATGCTGTTGAACTTGGGCATCTCGCGCGAGGTGTAGCCGAAAATGTCCGAGATGATCCGCATCGAGGGTTCGGGCGGGTAGATATAGGTGTTGCGGACCATGAACTCCTTGAGGATGTCGTTCTGGATGGTCCCGTCGAGCAGCTTGCGCTCGACCCCCTGTTCCTCGCCCGCGACGATGAAGAAGGCGAGGATCGGGATCACCGCGCCGTTCATCGTCATCGACACGCTCATCTTGTCGAGCGGAATGCCGTCGAACAGGATCTTCATATCCTCGATCGTGTCGATCGCGACGCCCGCCTTGCCGACATCGCCGACGACGCGGGGATGGTCGCTGTCATAGCCGCGATGGGTGGCGAGGTCGAAGGCTACCGATAGCCCCTTCTGCCCCGCCGCCAGGTTACGGCGGTAGAAGGCGTTGGATTCCTCGGCGGTCGAGAAGCCCGCATATTGGCGGATGGTCCAGGGGCGCCCCGCATACATGGACGCGCGCACGCCGCGCGTGAACGGCGCAAAGCCCGGCAGGCCCGGATCGACGGTCACGTCCTGGGCCGTGTAGAGCGGCTTCACCACGATACCTTCGGGGGTATCCCAGTTCAGATCTTTGCCCTTCACTTCCTTGGCGGCAGCGGCGGCCCACTGGTCCAATGTCGGCTTCTCGGTCATGCGTGTCCTATCCTACCCATTCGTCACCCCGGCCTTGAGCCGGGGTCCCGCTATCTTCATCCCACTTGTTGAAAAGAAGCGGGATGCCGGATCAAGTCCGGCATGACGTAATTCAATGCGCGCCGTCCTTCGGCGTCTCCATGATCTCGGTCAGCACCCCGTTCATGTCCTTGGGGTGGACGAAGAAGATCGGCGTGCCATGGGCGCCGATGCGCGGTTCACCGAGCACCTTCTTGCCCAGCCCCTCGAACCAGGCCTTGGCCGCCATGATGTCGGGCACTTCATAGCACATATGATGCTGCCCGCCGGCCGGGTTCTTGGCGATGAAGCCATGGATGGGCGAGTTCTCGCCCAGCGGCTCGATCAGCTCGATCTGCGTGCCCGCGGTTGGTCCATTCGGGCCATTCTCGCCCGGCGTATCGACGAAGCATACCTTCACCCCCTGCGCCGGCAGGTCGAACGGCTCATGCGTGATCGTCGCGCCCATGATGTCGCGATAATAGGCCAGGCTCGCCGCCAGCGAAGGCGTCGCGATGCCGATATGGTTGAGACGGCCGAGTTTCATGGTTTCACCTACTTCGTCACCCCAGCGAAGGCTGGGGTCTTGTGCCTTAATGGACCAGACAAGCCGCCCGAGATCCCAGCCTGCGCTGGGATGACGACCCTACGGGCCGTCACAGCGGAATATTGTCGTGCTTCTTCCAGGGGTTCTCCAGCGCCTTGTTGCGCAGCTTGCGCAGGCCCAGCGCGATCCGCTTGCGGGTCGAGTGGGGCTGGATCACCTCGTCGATGAAGCCCTTGCTTGCCGCCACGAAGGGGTTGGCGAAGCGGTCTTCATATTCCTTGGTCTTTTCCGCGATTTCCTCCGGCGTCTTGCCCCGGAAGATGATCTCGACCGCGCCCTTGGCACCCATCACCGCGATTTCGGCGGTCGGCCAGGCATAGTTCAAGTCGCCGCGCAAATGCTTGGAGGACATGACGTCATAGGCGCCGCCATAGGCCTTCCGCGTGATGATGGTGATCTTCGGCACGGTCGCCTCGGCATAGGCGAACAGCAGCTTGGCGCCATGCTTGATGATGCCCGAATGTTCCTGCGCGGTGCCCGGCAGGAATCCTGGCACGTCGACGAAGGTGACGATCGGGATTTCGAACGCATCGCAGAAGCGCACGAAGCGGCCGGCCTTCTTCGACGAGTTGATGTCCAGCACGCCGGCCAGCACCATCGGCTGGTTGGCGATGATGCCCACGGTCTTGCCCTCGATCCGGCCGAAGCCGCACAGGATATTGCCCGCATGCGCCGGCTGCACTTCGAAAAAGTCGCCTTCGTCCACGACCTTGCGGATCAGCTCATGCATGTCATAGGGCTGGTTGGCATTGGCCGGGATCAGCGTATCGAGGCTGTCCTCCAGTCGGTCCCACGGGTCGGCGCTCGGCCGCTCGGGCACCGGCTCCTTGTTGGACGCGGGCAGGAAGTCGACGAAATCGCGCACCGCCAGCAGCGCCTCGATATCATTCTCGAACGCCACGTCCGCCACGCCCGACTTGGTCGTGTGGGTGATCGCGCCGCCCAGTTCCTCCTGCGTCACCACTTCGTTGGTGACGGTCTTGACCACGTCAGGCCCGGTCACGAACATGAAGCTGCTGTCCTTCACCATGAAGATGAAGTCGGTCATCGCCGGCGAATAGACTGCGCCGCCCGCGCACGGCCCCATGATGACGCTGATCTGCGGCACCACGCCCGACGCCAGCACATTGCGCTGGAAAATCTCGGCATAGCCGGCGAGCGAAGCGACACCCTCCTGGATGCGTGCGCCGCCGCTGTCGTTGAGGCCGATCACCGGCGCGCCCACTTTAAGCGCCATATCCATGATCTTGCAGATCTTCATCGCGTGCCGTTCCGACACCGCGCCGCCATAGACGGTAAAATCCTGGCTGAAGACATAGACGAGCCGGCCGTTGATCGTGCCCGATCCGGTGACGACGCCGTCGCCCGGAATATGCTGTTCGTCCATGCCGAAATCGATGCAATTATGCTCGACATACATGTCCAGCTCTTCAAAGCTGTCCTCGTCCAGCAGCACGTCCAGCCGCTCGCGCGCGGTCAGCTTGCCCTTTCCATGCTGCGCGTCGATGCGGCGCTGGCCGCCACCCATGCGGGCGCCTTCGCGCTTGGCTTCCAGCTGTTCGATGATGGCGAGCTTCGACATGAAAGGCTTCTCTCCAAATCCGTGGCGCCAATAGCTTGGCTGACGCCACCCTGCCCCAATCCCTACGCAGCCCCATGCAAAGTTCGCAAATGTAAATTTGCCAATTTGCAAATCGCGACTTCGCAAATTAGGGTAAGGATTATGGCACGCGGCAACCGTATCTTCGCAGGTCCACGCCTGCGCCAGCTGCGCCTGGACCATCGCATGGACCAGGCGACGATGGCGCAGGCGCTGGGCATATCCGTATCCTATCTCAGCCAAATGGAAAATGACGATCGCCCGCTGACCGCCAAGGTCAAGGCCGCGCTCGCCAACGCCTTCCCTACCGACTGGGCCAGTTTCGACAGCCGCGAGGATGAGCAACTGCTCGGCGCCTTCGCCTTTGCCCTGTCCCATCCCGAACTGCCCGGCCCGGCGCTGGAGCCGGAACGGATCGAGAAGCTGCACCTGCAATTTCCCGAATTCGCCGCCCGCTATGTCGATCTCTACAACGCCCATATGCGCGCCAATGAGCGGATCAACATGATCGAGGAGGCGATCGCCAACGATCATGAGGTGCAGGCCCGTCTGCCCTGGGAAGCGGCGCGCGACTGGTTTCACGAGGCCGGCAATTATGTCCACGCCATTGACTGCCTGGCCGAGGAAATGGCGGAAAGCTTCACCCAGGGCCAGACGCTGGACGAGGGCATGCTGGTCGAGGCGCTGGCCCGCCGTCACGGTATCGAAACGCTGATCGCCGAGACGCCCGATAGCGCGCTGCGCGCCTATAGCGCCGCCGACAAGCGGCTGTTCGTCAATGCCGCCCTGCCGACCGAAAGCCGCAAGTTCATGCTCGCCCACCAGTTGATGATGCTAGAGGGACAGGCAGTGATCGCCGATGTCGTCCGCAAGGCCGGCCTGCCCGTTACAGGCGCCGACCGGCTGCTGGCGATCGGCCTTGGCAATTATGCTGCCGGCGCGCTGCTGATGCCCTACGCCGCATTTCGCGAGGCGGCACGGGCGATGCGCCATGATATCGACCGGCTGGCCCGCACCTTCGGCGTCAGCTTCGAACAGGCCTGCCACCGCCTGTCCACGCTGCAACGGCCGGGCCTGCGCGGTATCCCCTTCTTCTTCTGCCGGGTCGACATGGCCGGCAACATCACCAAGCGCCACAGCGCCACCCGCCTGCAATTCGCCCGCTTCGGCGGCGCCTGCCCGCTGTGGAACGTGCATGAGGCGGTGGCCGTGCCCGACCGCATCAACGTGCAGCTTGGCGAGACGCCGGACGGCGTGCGCTATGTCTCGATGGCCAAGGGACTGGTGAAGCCGTCCGGCAGCTACCAGCGCACCCCGCGCCGCTTTGCCGTGGTGTTGGGCTGCGAGGTCGCCCATGCGGCCAATTTCGTCTATGCCGACGGCCTGCATCTACAGGAGGAAGGGGCTGCGACGCCGATCGGCATCACCTGCCGCCTCTGCTCGCGCCAGAGCTGCGACCAGCGCGCCTTCCCACCCGCCGACCGCCCGATCCATGTCGACCCCGACAATCGCCAGATCGTGCCCTACTGGATCGGCTGAGCGGGATTGCGGCGGGGAGCACGCTGGCGGGCGTCGCTCCCCTCGGGCAGCGCCCTACCCATATCGCTGGAGCAGCCGACCCGATTGCACCGGTTCGGCTGCTCCAGTTTTTCGTTTTGCGCGTTTTCCGAGCCAGCAGACGATCCGTCTACTTGGAAAATCTCTAGCTACCCTTGCTGCCCATTGCGTCCTCCAGCGCTTCGAGCGCATCGCCGACGGTGAAGCTCGCCGGCTTCTGCCGCGGCGGGAAGTCGTTGAACGTGGCGAGCACCTTGCCGACCGCCTCCTGAATGGGCACCAGCACATAGGACCGCCGATAGGTCCAATCCAGGTAATTGATACCGTCCGACGACTTCTCATATGGATCGATCTGGAGATCGAAGATCATCGGCGCGCGCAGCGTCCTGAACGGGTTGCGCCAGACTTCGAAGCCGATCGCATCCTGGACCATGAAGTGCGCCTTGACCCGTTTGCCGCGCACCGCCAGCAGGTCGCCGTCGTCGCTGAAGTAGAGGAAGCCCTTGCGAGCGCTATCCTTCGCCTTGCCCGACAGATAATCCGTCTCATCAAAGCCATCGAGATGCACCTTGAAGCTCGTGTCGCCGACCTTCGTGCCCTGGAGCAACTGGTCCTTGACTTCAGGGTTCCAGGCCGCGGCAACCAGCGTCGGGAACCAGTCCTCGGCGGACATGAGCCCCTTGAACACCGAACCCGGCTTGACCACGCCCGGCCAGCGGATCATCGCGGGCACACGCCAGCCGCCGTCCCAGTTGGTGTTCTTTTCGCTGCGGAAGGGGGTCGAGCCGGCGTCCGGGAAGAGACACTGCATCGGGCCGTTGTCGGTGGTGTAGATGACGATGGTATTCTCGGCCAGGCCCTCCTTGTCGATGAAGTCGAGTACCTCGCCTACGGTGTCGTCATGTTCGACCATCCCGTCGGCATAGAAGCCGAGGCCGGTCCGGCCCTTGTTCTTCGGGTTCGGGTGGGTGAAATTGTGCATGCGGGTGGTGTTGAACCACACGAAGAAAGGCGTATCGGCCTTGACCGCGCGCCCGATGAAGTCGCTGGCCTTCTCGAACACTTCGTGATCGATCGTTTCCATGCGCTTCTTGGTCAACGGACCGGTATCC
Organism: Sphingobium scionense; assembly: GCF_014197035.1. GTDB lineage: Bacteria > Pseudomonadota > Alphaproteobacteria > Sphingomonadales > Sphingomonadaceae > Sphingobium > Sphingobium scionense. Next base: position 212,854 of record NZ_JACIEU010000004.1, read on the forward strand.
TCGACCGACTGGCCGCCCTTGCCGTCGGCCTTGCAATGGAGCACCCCGCGCGGGCCATATTTTTTCTTGAATTCCGGATCTTCCGGATAGTCCTCATTCTCCGGCTCTTCCTCTGCATTGAGGTGATAGAGGTTGCCGAAAAATTCGTCGAAGCCGTGTACGGTCGGCAGGAACTCGTCGCGATCGCCGAGGTGGTTCTTGCCGAACTGCCCGGTCGCATAGCCGAGCGGCTTGAGCAGTTGCGCCAAGGTCGGGTCTTCCTTTTGCAGGCCGAGGTCCGCGCCCGGCAGGCCGACCTTCGACAGCCCCGTGCGGAACGGCATCTGCCCGGTGATGAACGCCGCACGGCCAGCGGTGCAGCTCTGCTGTGCGTAATAATTGACCAGCTTACCGCCCTCGACGGCCAGCCGGTCTATGTTTGGCGTGTCGTAGCCCATCACCCCGTTGTTGAACGAACTGATGTTTCCGTAGCCGATATCATCGCCGAAGATGACAAGAATGTTAGGCTTTCCCGTGGGCATCAGTGATCTCCTCGACATAGTTGCGCAGGAGGATAGGTTACCCCACCAAGGCCGATATCAGGCGTTATATGGATTTCTCCAAAGGAAACCCCCTATTGTGCAATCGGACGGCCCAGTTGCAGGCGCCAGGCTGGCCGATGACACATATTCGACATTTTCATCGACGCGGAGACATCGCTGATCCTGCCATATTCGCAAATCGGTTGGGCAAAACGGAAGCGGAATAGACGGCTTTTGGGCGCCTCCATCCAACGCGGGTGAATATGTTCATGCAGGCACACCCCGCCCTCATTCCACCAGCGCCTCGTCCAGATAGTCGAGGAAGGCGCGTATTCGCGCCGCCGTGCGGTCTTCCGCGGCATAGAGGGCGTGGATATCCTCGCCGTCGCCGGGATTATAGTCGGCGAGCACTTCGACCAGTCGGCCAGCCCTGATGTCGCTGGCGACATGGAAATGGCCGTGCCGGGCGATGCCGCCGCCCGCGACCGCCATCTGCCGCACCACCTCGCCCGAATTGCCGTAGAAACTGCTCTGCACCGGCCGCTGCACCAGTTTTCCGCCGATGCGGAACGGCCAGCCGTCGATCGAGCGGCGGAAGCTGAAGCGCAGGCAATCATGATCGTCCAGATCGTCCGGCGTCTGCGGCGTGCCGCGCCGGGCGAGATAGACGGGGCTCGCCACCAGCACCATCGCGCTATGGCCCAGCTTCTTGGCCCGCAGGCTGGTGTCGCGCAGCGGACCGATACGGATGGCGATGTCGGCCCGCTCCTCGACCAGATCGACGATCGTGTCGGACAGGGTCAGGTCCACCGTCACCGCCGGATAAAGTTCACGGAAGCCGGGCAGGATCGGGATCAGGCATTCGATGCCGAAGGAGGGCGAAGCGTTGATCCGCAGCAGCCCGCGCGGCGTCGTGCGATCTTCACCAAGCCCCGCTTCCAGCGCCATCATGTCGCCCAGCAGCACTGCCATACGGTCGCGATAGGTAACGCCCTCCGGCGTCAGCGCCAGCGCGCGAGTGGTCCGCCGCAACAGCGTGACGCCCAGCCGCTGCTCCAGCCGGGCGATCGATCGGCTGACCGCCGACGGCGTCAGCCGCAGCGCCTTGGCAGCGGCCGCCAGACTACCCTCGCCCGCCACCATCAGGAAGGTTTCGATGTCGCCGAACCGATTATCCATGATTTCAAATCACTTCTGAAATGCCAAAGTGCAATCTAATCACCAATGATAAATAGTCTATCTTGGTGTCAACGTCGCTGTCACTTTTCAGAGGAATGCACCATGGATCTTCAGCTTTCGGGCAAGACCGCCCTCGTCACCGGATCGACCGCCGGCATCGGCTTCGCCATCGCCAAGCGCCTGGCTGAGGAAGGGGTCGAGGTCGTCATCACCGGCCGCAACCAGGCCAAGCTGGATGCTGCCACCGCCGACCTGGCGCAGGCCGGCACCATCCGTCCGGTCCTGGCCGATCCCGCGACCGCTGCGGGTGCCGACGCGCTGATCGCCGCCGTCCCGGACATCGACATCCTGGTCAATAATCTCGGCATCTACGAGGCCAAGGACTTCACCGACATCACCGACGCGGACTGGCACCATCTTTTCGAGGTCAATGTCGTGAGCGGCGCCCGCCTTGCCCGCCATTATTTCCCGAAGATGCTGGCGAAAAATTGGGGCCGTGTCCTGTTCATCGCCAGCGAAAGCGGCCTGCTGCCGCCCGCCGAGATGATCCATTATGGCATGACCAAATCGGCCCAGCTCGCCATTTCGCGCGGCCTGGCCGAACATACGCGCGGCACCGGCGTCACCGTCAATTCGGTGCTGCCCGGCCCGACGCGCTCGGAAGGCATTGTCGAGTTCATCCGCTCCGTGGTCGAGAATAAGGACGCGTCCGAAGCCGAGCGCGAGGCCGAATTCTTCACCAGGCTGCGCCCGCTCTCGCTGATCAAGCGGTTGATCGAAGCCGATGAAGTTGGCGCGATGACCGCCTATCTCGCCAGCCCGCTGGCCGCCGCCACCAACGGCGCGGCCGTCAAGGTCGAAGGCGGCATGGTGCCCACGATCTACTGACGGTCCAGCGCCAACCTCCCAAAAAAAACGGCGGTTGGCGCGCGCCTCCATCACAATCCTGCTTGTGGCAACTGGCCCTGTCGCTCGTTTCTTCCTCTGATTATGAGGATGGAAATGAGCGATACGGACTGCCTGCCCACCATCGACCAGGCGCTGGAACAGGATGGCTATGTCCGCCTGGCCGGCGCCGACCTGTTGCGCCAGCTGGATATCGGCGCGGCCGACTGGGCGCCCTTTGCCCGCAGCTGGGACGATCTTGGCCCCGATCTCTTCATGGCCGATGGCGGCCGTTATCGCCGCCGCCGCCACGCCACCTTCCATTGCGCCGCCGGGCAGTTCAGCCGCCAGCCGCACCAACCCCATTATCAGAGCCGCGACTATAACCCGCTGAACGGCGACGTGCAGCGCTGGTTCGATCCGGTCGAGGAGGCCACGATCGCACTGCCGGTGACGCAGGCGCTGCTGGCCTTTTGCGCCGGCCATTTCGATCCGGCGTCATCGGGCGACTGGCATGTCGAGATGCACCAGTTCCGGATCGAGGCGAAGCCGGGTGAGCTTGGCCGTCCCACGCCCGAGGGCATGCACCGCGACGGCGTCGACCGGGTCTTCGTGATGCTGGTCGAGCGGCGCAATGTGCGCGAGGGCGTCACCCGCATCGGCGCCGCCGACGGCACGCCGATGGGCGAATTCACCCTGGCCCAGCCGGGCGACGCGATGCTGATCGACGACCACCGCATCTTCCACGGCGTGACCGAGATCCACGCCGTCGATCCCGCCCAGCCTGCTTGGCGCGACGCGCTGGTTTTGACGTTCCAATCCTCCCCGGCACGGGGAGGTGGCATCGCATAGCGATGACGGAGGGGGATGGCCCGACGGCACACCCCTCCCCCCTGGCTTCGCCAGCGGTCCCCCTCCCCGCAAGCGGGGAGGATTACTTCAGCAGCACCAGCTCTTCTGCCATGCTGGGATGCAGCGCCACGGTATCGTCGAAATCCTGCTTGGTGAGTCCCGCCTTCACCGCGACGGCCGCTGCCTGCAGGATTTCCGGCGCGTCCGGGCCGATCATGTGCAGGCCGATTACCTTGTTGGTGGTCGCGTCCACGACCATCTTGTAGAGCGCCCGCTCATCGCGCCCGGCCAGCACATTCTTCATCGGCCGGAAGTCGGAGGTATAGACCTTCACCGTGCCATATTTGTTCTTGGCCTGCGCTTCGGTGAGGCCGACGCCGGCCAGCGGCGGATGGCTGAACACGGCCGAGGGCACGCAGCTATAGTCGACGGTGCGCGGATTATCGCCGAATACCGTATCGGCAAAGGCATGGCCCTCGCGGATCGCTACCGGGGTCAGTTGCAGCCGGTCGGTAACGTCGCCCACCGCATAGATGCTCTCGCAGCTGGTGCGGCTATATTCGTCGACCTTGATCGCGCCCTTCTCGTCCAGCTCGACTCCCGCTTTATCCAGCCCCAAGCCGTCGGTATGCGGCTGGCGGCCGGTGGCGAACAGTACGATATCGGCCGCGACCGGATCGCCGTCCTTGAAGCGGACGCACAGCGTCCCGTCCTCATTTTTCTCGATCTTTTCCATCTGCGCGTTGAAGCGGAAGTTGATCCCCTTCATGGTCGATATCTGGAGCAACCGATCGCGGATCTGTTCGTCATAACCGCGCAGCAGCGTGCTGCCGCGATTGACCATCGTCACATGGCTGCCAAGCTGGTGGAAGATACCGGCAAATTCATTGGCGATATAGCCGCCGCCGACGATCACGATGCGCTTGGGGCAATCGTCCAGATGGAACACCTCGTTGGAGGTGATGCCATGTTCGGCGCCCTCCACCTCGGGGATCAGCGGCCAGGCGCCGGTCGCGACCAGGATGACCTTGGCCGTCACTTCGCGCCCACTGGCAAGCGCGACCTGATGCGGCCCGGTGATCGTCGCGCGTTCCGCGATCAGCTCGACCTTGTGGCTGCCCAGCGTGTTCTTGTAGAGTCCTTCGAGCCGGTCGACCTCGCCCAGCACATTGTCGCGCAGCGTCGCCCATTCGAAACCGCAGTCCGGCACGTTCCAGCCAAAGCGGCGGGCGTCCTTCAGATCCTCGGCGAAATGCGCACCATAGATGAGCAGCTTCTTGGGCACGCAGCCGCGGATGACGCAGGTGCCACCGACGCGAAATTCCTCGGCCACCGCGACCTTGGCGCCATGCGCCGCCGCGACGCGCGACGCGCGCACGCCGCCCGATCCTGCGCCGATGACGAAAAGGTCGAAATCATAATCGCTCATGCCAGTCTCCGCTCGGCGCACTATCTTGCTTGGCGGCGGATATGGCGGCTGGACGGCGCAGTTACAAATGGGAATTTCCTCCCCGCCTGCGGGGAGGGGGACCATGCGCATCATGGTGGAGGGGAGGCGCCGCCAGCCCGGCGGAGAAGGCTAGCCCCCTCCACCGGCCTGCGGCCGGTCCCCCCCCCCCCCCGTGCCGGGCAGGATTATTCGCCCAGCGCGATCTCGATCAGCGCCATGGTCGAGGGGTCGAAGCCGGTCGGGCCATTGGCCTCGATCGACTTGGCGATCTCCTTGCCCAGCTCGACGCCGAACTGGTCATAGGGGTTGATCCCCATCAGCACGGCATTGGCGAAGGTGCGATGCTCGTAGAAGGCGATCAGCGCGCCCAGGGCATGCGGGTTCACATCGTCCATCAGGATGGTGGTCGACGGGCGGTTGCCGGCATAGGCGCGGGCCGGATCGGCGTTGTCCTTGCCGCGCATCAGCGCCGCGCCCTGGGCGAAACAGTTGACCAGCAGCGCACGATGATGCGCCGGGTCGAGCGCATTGCCCGGCTCGATCGAGGCGATGAACTCGACCGGTGTCAGGATCGTACCCTGGTGCAGCAACTGGAACACCGCATGCTGCGCGTCGGTGCCGACGCCACCCCAGGTGATCGGCGCGGTCGGCCCGTCCACCGGCGACCCATCCAGCTTCACCGACTTGCCATTGCTCTCCATCTCCAACTGCTGGAGATAGGAAGGCAGCAGCGCCAGCCGCTCGTCATAGGCGAACAAGGCGCGGGTTTCGCAGCCCAGCACGCGGGCATAATATTGATCGACGAAGGCGGCGATCAGCGGGATATTCTCGCGCGGATCGGTCAGCTGGAAATGACGGTCCATCGCCGCCGCACCTTCCAGCAGGCTTTCGAACGCGTCCCAGCCGAGCGCCAGCGCGGCGGGGAAGCCGATCGACGACCACAGCGAATAGCGGCCGCCCACGCTTTCGGGAAAGGGCAGGATGCGGGTCTCGTCGACGCCCCATTCCATCGCCTTCTCCGGAGCGGCGGTCAGCGCAATGATCTTGCCATAGGGATCCTCGACACCGGCTTCGACCATCCAGTTGATCGCGCTCGCCGCGTTCAGCATGGTTTCGCTGGTCGTGAAGGTCTTCGATGCGATCGCGATCAGCGTAGCTTCCGGGTCGAAGGCGTCCATCGCCTTTTCCAGCGCGGTGCCGTCAACATTGGAGACGATCGCGACATCATAGCGCATGCCGTCGCCGCCCAGCGCATCGACGATCAGGTCCGGGCCGAGTGCCGAGCCGCCGATGCCGATATGCAGGATATGGCGGATCGGACCGAGCGCTTCCGCCTCGATCGCGTCGATCAGCGCGCGGGTGCGGTTGTGCAGCGCCTTGGCCAGCGCCACGCTGTCGGCATTGCCGACGCCGCGCTGGGCGGTATGCTCAGCCGCGCGCCCTTCGGTGTTGTTCACCGCCTCGCCGGCGAACAGCGCCTCGCGACGCCCGGCAAAGTCCTGCTCCGCCGCCAGCTTCAGGAAGCCGTCGATCAATTCGTCGGTCAGGTGCGTCTTGGACCAGTCGAAGCGCAGCGCCCCCTGGCTCAGCACCAGCTTGGACAGGCGATCGGCATCAGTCTCGAAGATGGTCTTGAGTTCAGCTTGAGGCAGGGCGGCAAGGGCCGCCAGTGCGGGACTGGACATGCGGGAGATCCTCTTGGTCGTTGGTCGATATCGACGCTGCACCGGTCGATTCTTCCTCTCCTTATCCAAAAGCGGCACGCATTGCATCGTCCACGCGCTTGACGCGGCGCGGGCGACCCCGCAAAAGCCGCGACAGGCCGCAGTGACAGGCAGCAGTGACACGTCGCAGTGCGGCACGACCTTGAAGGAATATTGGGCAGACATGAGCGCAAAATCGGAAACGCGGGACTTCATCTGGTTCCTCGCCAAGCTGGCGGTGTTCGTCTTCGTCCTGCGCAGCTTCATCGTCTCGCCTTTCAACATCCCTTCGGAATCGATGCAGCCGCGCCTGCTGATCGGCGACTATCTGCTGGTGGCCAAATGGCCTTATGGCTATTCGCGCTATTCGCTGCCCTTCTCCGTGCCGCTGATCCCCGGCCGCATCCTTGCCTCGACGCCGCAGCGCGGCGACGTGGTCGTGTTCAAGGCGCCGCCGAGCCAGAAGAATGACTATATCAAGCGGGTGATCGGCCTGCCGGGCGACATGATCTCGGTTCGGGGCGGCACCGTCTATCTGAATGGCCAGGCGATCCCGAAGCAGAAGGTCGCCGACCTCGTCATCCCGGTTACGCCCAACATGGAAGATGCGGCGCAGAAGGAAGGGAGCCCCTCCCCCTGCTATCGCCCCGAATTCGAGCAGGCTGCGCCGGGCGGTGGCAAGCAGTGCCGCTATCCGCAATATCGCGAGACGCTGCCGGGCGGAAAAAGCTACAATGTCCTCGACCTGGTGCCCGATGGCGCCGCCGACGACCGTGACACCGTGCTGGTGCCGCAAGGCCATCTCTTCATGATGGGCGACAATCGCGATCGCAGCGCCGACAGCCGCTTCCCGGCGGTCGAGGGCGGCGGCATCGGCCTGGTCCCCGAGGAAAATCTGGTCGGCAAGGCGCTTGTGTCCGTCTTCTCGACCGACGGCAGCGCCAACTGGCTGCTGCCCTGGACCTGGTTCACCGCCGCACGCTGGAGCCGGATCGGGGAAGGCTTTTGATGGTGGCTTCGCACAGGCCCGATACCGCAGCCTGGCTGGCCGCTTTGATCGGCCGTGCGCCGACCCGTCCCGCCGCCTTCGAACAGGCGCTGACCCATGGCAGCGCCAAGGCGGAAAATTACGAGCGGCTGGAATTTCTGGGCGACCGCATCCTCGGCCTGCTGATCGCGGAATGGCTTTTTGACCGCTTCCCGGCCGAACCGGAAGGCAAGCTGTCGCGCCGCTTCAACGCGCTGGTCTCGGGCGAAACCTGCGCGCAGGTGGCGCGTGCCGCCGGCGTGCCCACCCATCTGGTGCTGGGCAAGCAGGCACGCGACGATGGCGCCGCCGACAGCGACAATGTGCTGGGCGACGTGATGGAGGCACTGATCGGCGCCCTCTATCTGGAAGCCGGGCTGGATGAGGCGCGCACGCTGGTCCGCCGCCTGTGGGGCGACCGGGTCGATACCCAGACCGCCGCGCCGCGCCACCCGAAGTCCGCGTTGCAGGAATGGGCCGCGTCGAACAAGCGCAAGCCGCCCGAATATGTGATGACGGACCGGTCCGGCCCGCATCATGCGCTGCGCTTCACCGTCACCGTGTCGATCAAGGGCGCGGGCGAGGCGAGCGCGACCGGCGGCTCCAAGCAGGAAGCCGAAACCGCCGCCGCCAAGGCGCTGCTGGAGCAACTGGCGGGCTAAGGCCCTTCGTCCTACGCGCTGTTTCCTATGGCAGCGCACTAGGCTACAAGCACCCTATTCCGTCATCCCAGCAAAGGCTGGGTTCTCCCTTTTTTCTTACCAGGAAGAAAGAAGCGGGATGCCAGCCTGCGCTGGCAGGACGACCTATATTTTCTGAGCGGACAGGCTCAGCGCGAACGGAGTATTTTTTTGGACGTTTCGGAAATGAATCAGCGCTGTGGCGTCATCGCCATCGTCGGCGCCCCCAATGCCGGCAAGTCGACGCTGGTGAATGCACTTGTCGGGCAGAAGGTGGCAATCACCAGCCCCAAGGCGCAGACCACGCGGACTCGCGTCATGGGCGTTGCGATCGAGGGTGATGCGCAGATGGTGCTGGTCGACACGCCCGGTATCTTTGCGCCGAAGCGCAGGCTCGATCGCGCGATGGTGCAGGCCGCCTGGGGCGGCGCGCAGGGTGCTGACCTGATCGTGCTGGTGGTCGATGGCAAGGCGGGGCTTGGGTCCAAGATGGAACCCATCATTTCCGCACTGGCGGCCCGGCCGGAAAAGAAGTGGCTGATCCTCAACAAGGTCGACATCGCGATCAAGGAAAAGCTGCTGGTCCATACCCAGCGCCTCTATGAACAGTTGGAGATCGAGGAGACCTTCTTCGTCTCCGCCGCGACCGGCGATGGCCTGGCCGAACTCAAGACCGCCTTTGCGAACGCCATGCCCGAAGGCCCGTGGCATTTCCCGGAAGATCAGGTGTCCGACGCCACCGACCGCATGCTGGCGGCCGAAATCACGCGAGAACAGCTTTATCACCAGCTCCACGCCGAACTCCCTTATGCCGCCGCGGTCGATACCGAGCAATATAAGGAGCGCGACGACGGATCGGTCGAAATCCATCAACAGATCCTGGTGGGCCGCACCAGCCAGCGCGCCATCGTGCTGGGCAAGGGCGGCCAGCGCCTCAAGGAAATCGGTTCCAAGGCGCGCGCCGAACTGGCCGAACTGCTGGGGGTCAAGGTCCATCTCTATCTTCACGTCAAGGTGAAGGAAGATTGGGAGGATGACCGCTTCATCTACCGCGACATCGGCCTCGACTGGGTGGAATGATCTTGCTTCGCTGCACAAGCGAAACATAATCCCGGCCCCGGTCGTTGAGCCGTCATGCTCAAGACCTTCATGGTGGCCACGCGGGATCGCGCACGACTGGCCGAGATTGCCAGCGTCGCGACCCGCTTCGGCCTCGACATGCTGCTCGCCCGGCTGGGACTGGCGAAAGGCGATGACAGCGCCGCCGCCGATCCGCCCGACCTGCCTCGCCGCACCCGGCAGGCGATGGAAGCGCTCGGCCCGACCTATGTGAAGCTGGGCCAGATCCTCGCCACAAGGCAGGATTTGCTACCCGAAGCCTGGATCGCCGAATTCGGCAGGCTGCACAGCGACGCACCGACCCTGCCCTTCGACCAGCTCCGCCCGCGCCTCGAAGCCGTGCTGGGCGAACCGGTCGAGACCGCCTTCGCCCGCTTCGATACTGTCCCGCTCGCCGCCGCCTCCATGGCGCAGGTCCATCGCGCCACCCTGACCGACGGGCAGGAGGTGGTTGTGAAGATCCGCCGCCCCGGCATCCGCAAGGCGATGGAGGCCGACCTGCGCCTCATCACCCATCTGGCCGGCATCGTCGAAGCGAGCAGCCGGGAGGCGCGCCGCTTCCAGCCCCGCGCGCTGGTCCAGCAACTGCTCGATACCGTGCTGGAAGAACTGGATTTCACCCAGGAAGGGCGCAATGCCGACCGGCTGCGCGGCGACTTGGCCGACAATCCGGCAGTAGTCATCCCGGCGATCCACTGGCGCTATTGCGCCGAAACGGTGCTGGTGATGGACTATATCGACGGCGTGCCGCCGCGCGATGGCAACAGCCTGCGCGCCGCCGGCATCGATCCCACCGCGATCGCCGACCTTGGCGCCGCGCTGGTGCTCGACATGGTGCTGGTCCATGGCCGCTTCCATGGCGATCCCCACCCCGGCAATCTTCTTTGCCTGCCTGGCGACAGGCTCGCTTTGCTTGACCTGGGTCTGATCGGCCATGTCAGCGCGCGGCGGCGACAGGAATTCCTCTCCTTCATCCTGTCGCTGCGCTCGGGCGACGCGCATACCCTGGCCGACACGCTACTCCTATGGTCCAAGGCCAGCACGCCCGATCCCAACCGGGTGCTGGACGCCGCCGAGCAACTGGTCGCACGCCATGGCAGCGGCCCGCTGGTGTTGACGCGCATGGTCGCCGACTTCTTCCCGCTGCTGCGCAAGGAAGCCCTTGTCCTGCCGCCCGACCTTGCCCTCATCTTCAAGGCGCTGATCACCATGGACGGGGTGCTGGGCGCGATCCAGCCCGGCTTCGACCTGTCGCAGGCGCTGCAAAAGGCGCGCGGCCGGCTGGTGATGAACCAGATCAGCGCCGCTCATGCGCCCGAAAAGACCGTAGCCCTGCTACTCGAACTCTCCCGCATCGCCGACGACGCCCCGCGCCTGCTGCGCGCGCTGACCCGGCGGCTGGAGGCAGACGCAGCGCCCATCACGCCGTCCGCGCCGGACGGGGGCCAGCAATGGATCGCCGCCGCCATCCTCGCCGCCGGTGCGCTGATCGCAGCCGCGCAATATTGGAGCTAGTCGATTGCCAACACAAAATGGGGACCGACATCGCTGTCGGTCCCCACATCCGTCGGTTCCTTTCGGCCACATGCCCTTGCGGGTTGCGCCTTCCGGTCCGGCGATGCGATGCGTTGCCGCACCTTCGCGCAGGAGAACGAGCCCGAAGGTCTGTTCACCTTTGCTGACCTTCCATATCAGAAGCCCGACGTTCACTTTCGCGCGTACCCGGCATCATCCTGAAAGGCCTGGATCCGATCTTCCCTGCCATTCTCGCGCATGGCAGCTCCCAACGGACCATCAGGGCAGATAATCCTTGATTTCTCTTGGATTTTCCGGCTTTGGATCGCTCCTTGCCGACTGTCCTGATAGAGGGATGCTGTCACGATCCGCGAGTCGCACAAAGCGGATTCCGACAGTTTGAAGACAGGCCGCGCCACAAATCTGTGGATAACTTTGGATAAGTCTGAAAATCGGCGGAAATCCGCGCGCTTCAGCCGGGCGTCCAATCGGGCGGCGCAAGCGTGAAACCAGCAAAATCAAATCCAGGCGTGACGGTGCAGCCGACCAGCGCCCATCCGCCGACCGGCCGCGCGGCCTGCCAATGATGCGCCGGGACCAGGCGCTGCGGCATCTGTCCCGCAACGATATCCGGGCCGAGGTGATGATCGACCGCAGGCCCCTGCGGCGGAGCGATACCCAGGATGATCGGTGCCCCCGCATGCCAAAACCACATCTCGTCGGCATCGACCCGATGCCAGTGCGATCGCTGATGCGCCTCCAGCAGGAACAGGATCGCCGTGCCGGGCGCTCTCTCGCCAGTGATCGCGTGTGCCCGCCAGGTCTCGCGATACCAGCCGCCTTCGGGATGCGGCGCCAGATTAAGTGCCTGGATCAGCGCAGCCGGATCCTGCCCGTCGCCTGCATTCATCGCTTCACCTCAAATTTAATTTCCAAGGAAACAAAAACTTATGCCGTTGTCCAAGGTTCATGCAACCTAGGTCAATAGGCAGGGGTTCAATCGGCTGACAACGCAATTCGGAGGAGATATTATGCGTAACGCCCTGATGGCCATGGCCGCCCTGTCGCTGGCCATTCCCGTGTCGATGGCCGTTCCCACGGACGGCGCCCAGGCACGCAAAAATTATCGCTACAAGGAATGGCGCGGTCGCGATGGCCGCACCTATTGCCGCAAGTCCAATGGTACGACCGGCCTGATCGTCGGCGGCGTCGGCGGCGCTCTGGTCGGCCGCGCGATCGATACCCGTGGCGACCGTGCGACCGGCACGATCCTGGGCGCCGCCGGTGGCGCGCTGCTCGGCAAGGAAATCGACAGCAAGCGCCGCTGCCGCTGATCCCGTCGTTAAAGACAACGAAAAAGGGCGGCCTCCCGATGGGAGGCCGCCCTTTTTAATGGCCGAGGCCAGGCTGCTTAGTTGGCAGCGCCTTCAGCCGCGCCGCGCGCGTCGTCGACCTTGAACGACACCGACTGGCCGCCCGAAACGCCCGAAACCTTGTCACCCTTGACCTGCAGGTTGAAGGCGACGGCGTCGGGGTAACGACGGCCAGAGATCACCTTGCCGGTCTTGGTGTCCTTAACGTCATAGACGTAGGTGTAACCTTCGTGGGTGAAGCGCTGCTTGGCGGCGTCCTGCGCGTTGGCGGGGGCGGCGACGGCAACGATGGCGCTCAGGGCGCCGGCGACAACAAACTTGGACAGCATTCGCATGGGTGTGCTCCTTGTGAATGCCCTCAAACACCTCTTGGACATTCTGTTCTGTTGCCACCCATATGTTGCAGCGCAAAAACTCATACAATCGCAAAAAAAGGCGTTCCAGTTGCGCGAAACGCAATCGAGGCGCCCTCGTTTTTCTAAGCCTTTGACAAGGCGACTATATGCTCGAACTGCTGCGGCGTCAGCGGCGCGACGGAAAGACGTGATTGCCGCAACATAACCATATCGGCCAATGCCGGGTCCGCCTTCATCGTCTTCAGCGTCACAGGCCGATCCAGTTTCTTGTGCGGCGCAACATGGACCGCGATCCACTTGCCGGTCTCGTCGGTGCTGTCGGGCGTCGCTTCCTCGACAATTTCCATGATACCGACAGCCTCGACCCCGATATTGCTGTGATAGAAGAAGGCCAGGTCGCCCTTGCGCATCGCCTTCATATGCAACTGGGCGGCATGGTTGCGCACCCCGTCCCATTCCGCCTTCCCCTTCTTGACCAGGTCGGCATAGGAAAAGACGTCGGGTTCCGATTTCATCAGCCAGTAGTTCATGCAGCCTCCTTGCATCAGGCGCCAAGGACGATCAAGGATGGGAACCATGGCGGCTGATCGCTATATCATCCGCAAACCAAATCGATCTGGAGAATATACGTGTCGCAATCCGTGCTGGAGCAGGTGCCCGTCCTGTCCATGGCAGAGATGAGCAAGGGCGATTTCGCTGCCGCCTTCGGCGGTTCCTTCCAACGCTTCGGCTTCGCCATGGTCAAGGACCATGGCATGGACCAGGCGCTGGTCGACAAGGGATGGGCGCTGGCGCGCGAGTTTTTCGCCCAGCCGGTCGAGATGAAGCACGCCTATGATGCCAAGTTCAACGGCGGCCAGCGCGGCTACACCGCTTTCGGCGTCGAGATCGCCAAGGGCGCGAGCGAGAATGACCTCAAGGAATTCTGGCATGTCGGCCGCGACCTTGCGCCCGGCGATCCACTTGCCGAAACCATGCCACCCAATGTCTGGCCGACCGAGATGCCGGCGTTTCGCGACGTGTTCGCGCCGCTCTATGCCGAGTTCGACCGGGTCGGCGCGGAACTGCTGTCGGCGATCGCCCTCTATCTGGGCCTGCCCGAACGCTGGTTCGACGGCCCGATCAAGGATGGCAACTCGATCCTGCGCCTGCTCCATTATCCTCCGGTGTCGCCGGAGGCACCGGGCATCCGCGCCGGCGCGCATGAGGATATCAACCTCATCACCCTGCTGCTGGGCGCCGAGGAAGGCGGGCTGGAACTGAAGGACCGCGACGGCAACTGGCTGCCGGTGGTGCCTCCGCCGGGCGCACTCGCCATCAATGTCGGCGACATGCTGCAGCGATTGACCAACCATGTGCTGCCCTCCACCAGCCACCGCGTCGTCAATCCGCCGCCGGAACGGCGCGGCCATTCGCGCTATTCCATGCCCTTCTTCCTGCATCTGCGCCCCGACTTCATGATCGACGCGCTGCCGCAATGCGTGACGCCGGACAATCCGCGCCGCGAGGAACCGATCAGCGCGCATGACTATCTGACCGAGCGCCTGATCGAGATCGGCCTGATCAAGAAAGCATAAGAAAAGGCCCGCCGCTGCATCCGGCAGCGACGGGCCTTTTTATTCTCAGCGCAAGCGCCGCTTATTTCCGGCCGCGGCCCAGCGTGATGCCGATTTCTTCGCCGCGCTCGCTCAGCGCCAGCTTGACGATCTTGACCTCGACATGGCGCACCTTGTCATCCTGCAGGAAGATGGTCTCGATAATATGGTCGGCCACGCCCTCGATCAGGGTGAAGTGCAGCCCCTCTGGCAGCGCGGTCGACGCGGCATGTTTGAGATCCATATAGTTTTTCGACTGGCTGAGCGGTGTATCGGGATCATAATGATCCGCGATCCGCAGCTTGGCCCGAATCGAGATGCGCAGCGGCTGGGGCAGATGCGTCTCTTCAGAATAGATGCCGGTCAGTACGTCGACGTGCAGGTCATTGACCTCCAGCGTCAGATAATCGTCAAAAATGCTGTCCATAGCTCGCCAAGTCCGGCCATGCCCGACAGGCATGGGTCCAGTTTAATCTTTCCTTTTGCGGCATGGGCGCTAAAAGCCCGCCGCTTCCGGCGCGGTCCATGCGCCATTGATCGCGGATCGGCAAGACATGTCAGCAATTCTTCCCCTCGACAGCCAGTCCACCGATGCCATCGAGACCCTGCTGGACGCGGCCTTTGGTCCAGACCGCCACGGCCGCACCGCCTATCTGATCCGCGACGGTATGCCCTGGCTGCCTGCCCTGTCCTTTGCGGTGATGGATGACAATGGCGAATTGATCGGATCGCTGCAAAGCTGGCCGGTAGCGCTTACCCGTGAGGATGGCAGCCAGATACCGTTGATCATGGTCGGCCCGGTCGCGGTTGCGCCGGCCCATCAGAAGGGCGGCCATGGCCGCGCGATGATGGACGCGGTGGTTGCCGCCGCCCGCGCCCAGCGCTGCGAACCGCTGATGATGATCGGCGATCCGGAATATTATGGCCGCTTCTGGGGTTTCACCGCCGAAGGCACGGCCGGCTGGGACTGTCCCGGCCCGTTCGAGGCGCGGCGCCTGCTCGCCCTGTCGGTCGATGGCCGGCCGATCAGCGGAACAGGCATGTTGTCGCCGCGTATCGCCGTCACAGCCTAAAGACCTTTGCCAAGCGGGCCGGCCGCTCCTATCTGCTTCCCATGCCGATGGAGCCCCTGCCCGACCTCGCCGACCTGTCGCTCGCCGACATTGCCCGCCTTGCCGCCGAAAAGCGGCTGCCGCCGGTCGAAAAATGGAATCCCGACCATTGCGGCGACAGCGAGATGCGGATCGCGCGCGACGGCACCTGGTTCCATCAGGGATCACCGATCGGGCGCGAAGCGATGGTGCGCCTCTTTTCCACGATCCTCCGGCGCGAGGGCGATGGCTCCTATGTGCTGGTCACCCCGGTGGAGAAGCTGAGCATCGCTGTCGAGGATGCACCCTTCGTCGCGGTCGAACTCAAGAGCGAGGGAGAAGGCGCCAGCCGGAACCTCGCCTTCCGACTCAATACCGGCGAACTGGTGCCGGCGGGGCCGGACCATGGGCTGACCTTGCGCGAGAGCGCGGATGGCTCCCACCCCTATCTCCATGTCCGTTCCGGGCTGGACGCGCTGATCGTGCGCAGCGTCTATTATGAGTTGATGAACCTGGCGCTGGACGAAGGCACCGAGCGGGTCGGCCTGTGGAGCGAAGGCCATTTCTTCCCGCTGGATGGCGCCGCATGACGCTGGCCGAGCGGTTGCGCGCCGCCCTGATCGACGGGCATAGCCGCGACATCCAGTTGCTTCCATCCGAAACCCGCGATCCGCGCATCGTGGGTGACATGGTGCTGGCGCCAGCTGCAGTGCTGGTGGCCATCACAGATCGCGCCAATCCCGGCCTGATCCTGACCCAGCGTTCCGAAAAGCTGCGCAAACATGCCGGCCAGATCGCCTTCCCCGGCGGCCGGGTCGATCCGGGCGATACCGACGAGATTGCCGGCGCGCTGCGCGAGGCCCGCGAGGAAATCGCCCTGCCCTCCGACCGGGTCAACATCATCGGCACGTCGGATCGCTATCATACCTTCACCGGCTTCGACATCGTGCCGGTGCTGGGCGTCATCCCGCCCGACCTGCCGTTGCGCGCCCAACCGGGCGAAGTGGCCGACTGGTTCGAACTGCCGCTTGACTATGCGCTCGATCCGGCCAATCGGGTGCGCCGCAGCCTGATGTTCGAAGGCATCGAGCGGCAATATTATGAAATCGACTGGCAGGGCCGCCGCATCTGGGGCGTGACCGCCGCCATCCTCGCCAATCTTTCCCGCAGGCTCGGCCATGACCCGCATTCTTCCTGACGCCTCGTGGCGCCACCGCCCCGGCCTTTCCGGCCTTCTCGCCGCGCTCGACGCCGACCAGGGCCGTGCCCGCTATGTCGGCGGGGCGGTGCGCGACGGGCTGCTGGGCCTGCCGGTCAATGATGTCGACATTGCCACCAGCCTGATGCCGCAGGATGTGGTCGACCGGTTGAAGGCCGCCGGGATCAAGGCGGTGCCGACCGGCATAGAGCATGGCACCATCACCGCCATTCTGCCCGACGGCCCGGTCGAGATCACCACGTTGCGCCGCGACGTCAGCACCGACGGCCGTCGCGCGACCATCGCCTACACCGACGACTGGCAGCAGGATGCCGCCCGCCGCGACTTCACCTTCAACGCCCTCTATGCCAATCCCCTGACCGGCGCGATCAGCGATTATTTCGGCGGGGTCGCGGATCTGGATGCCCGGCACCTGCGCTTCATCGGCGACGCCAGCGCCCGGATCGCCGAGGACCATCTGCGTATCCTGCGCTATTTCCGTTTCCTCGCCCGCTATGGTGACAACGAAGTTGACGCGTTGGCCTATGATGCGTGCGTCGCCGCCGCCAACAGCCTGATGGCACTGTCGCGCGAGCGGATTGCCGACGAACTGCTCAAATTGCTGGTGGTGTACGATCCGGTGCCTGCGCTGCGGTTGATGGTGAATGGCGGCATCTGGCTGCCGGTGCTGCCCGAATTCACGATCGAGGGCATCGATCGGCTGGCGTGCCTGATCGCGCGCGAGAATGAGGCGGACGTGGCGCCGTCGGCACTGCGGCGCCTTGCCGCGCTGGTGCCGCCCGACTCAGCACTGGCGGACCAGATCGGTGCCCGGCTCAAATTGTCAAACAAGGCGCGCAAGCGCTTGATCACCGCACTGGAAGCCAGCCCCGGAACCGAAGGGCCGCGCGCGCTGGCGCATCGGGTCGGCGTGGAGGGGGCGATCGACCGCATCCTGCTCGATCCTGCCGCCCCATTGCCGATGCTGGCCTCGCTCGACGACTGGACTCCACCCAGCCTGCCGATCGGCGGCGGCGCGCTGATCGCGCGCGGCCTACAGCCCGGCCCGGACGTCGCGCGCGCCTTGCAGGAGGTGCAGAAATACTGGGTGGCGGAAGATTTTCCCGATGCCGATCGCGTCGGGGAGATCGCCGATCAGATCGTTTCGAAATTCCAGCGCACGCGCCAATAATCAAAGGCATCGGCCTCGCTCATCGGGCGAGCGAAATGATAGCCCTGCCCCTGCCAGCAGCCCATCTTCTGCAACATGTCGGCCAGATCCTGGGTTTCGATGCCCTCGGCAGTGACCCGCAGGTTGAGCGATTCCGCCAGTGACAATATAGTGCGGACGATCACAGCTTTATCGTGATCTTCCAGCATATTGGAAACGAAACTTCGATCAATCTTGAGGATGTCGATCGGCAGGCTGTGCAGGCTCGCCAGATTGGAAAAGCCGGTGCCGAAATCGTCCATCGCGATCGGCATTTGCAGATCCTTGAGCGCGAACAGCAATTTGCGGGCCTTGTCCGGATCCGCGATGATCGCGCTTTCGGTCAGTTCGGCAGTCAGGCGATTGCCGCCGATGCCGGAATAGCGGAGAGCTTCCTCGAACATCGACGCGACATCGTCGCGCGCCATCTGGATCGGGGACAGATTGACGTTGACCCCGACCGGCAAAGCCTGACCGAATTTCGCGTCCCAGCGGCTCAGTGCCTGCGCGGCCTCATAGGCAGCCCAGCGACCGAGCGACGTGATGAGGCCACTTTCTTCCGCCACCGGCACGAACTCGACCGGCGAGACATGGCCCAGTTCCGGATCGTCCCAGCGTGCCAGCGCCTCGAAACCGGTAATCTCGCCAGTCTGGAGATGGATCAACGGCTGATAGGCCAGGGTCAGCCCACCATGGGCGAGCGCATCACGCAGCCGGCTCTCGATCGAGAAGCGGCGCTGCGCTTCCTTGAGCACGCCATTGCGATAAATCTCGACCTTGCCGGTGCGCTTGGCGATCTTGACCGCCGCCTGCGCCTTGCGGACGACATCGTCCGGGTCATCGTCCAGATGCGCCGACAGGGCGCAGCCGATGGCGCAGTCGACGCGGATCTGCAGGTCCGACAGCCTGATTGGCGAACTCAGCGCCTCGCGTATCCTCTGAACAATCTGAAGAGAGTCAGATAATCCATTATTCAAGCGAGCAAAAATTGCGAAATCATTGCCACCGATACGGGCCAGCACATCGCCCTGACGCAGGCAGGATTTGAGCCGCTTGGCAACCGTGATCAGCAATTCATCGCCGGCCATTGGGCCGAGCGACTCATTCACCCGGCTGAAGCGGCTGAGATCGATCGCGATGATGCCGAACTGGGCATTATCCGGCCAGCTGCCATTGGCGAGCCGATCATCGATTTCCTCACCGAAGCCGGTGCGATTGGGCAGCGCCGTCAGGCCGTCGGAGAGCAGCTCGCGCCGCAAATTCTTCTCCATCGTCCGCTCGCTGGTGCGATCGATCGCGGTGAAGAGAAATTGTTCGGTGCGCGCCTCCGTGGCCCGCAGCCGCCCCAGCGTGCAGAGAAAATATTCCGGACCAAGCTTGCCGTCACGGCGAATTTCGAAGCTTTCCGAATCGCTCTCCGACTGAGCAAAACCGGTTACGCGCGCGCGCCATTCGGCAGACGCCTGGGCCGTTGAAGCCGTCCGTTCGCGATGCTTCCGGAACGCCTTGAGGAAAGGCGCATTCGCTTCAACAATATCTATTATGTTGTTTTCACAAGATAAAATCGCTGCAGCTTGCGACAGCGCGGCGAGCCATTCGCTCGCACCGATCATGTGCGGCAGATGCGTTTCATCCCCCCCGGGCAAGGGGAGGCCACTGGTCTGTTCAGGGGGCCAGCTACGCACCGACATGGCTTTCATGCCTCTGCCTTATCCGCCAACGGTAAATTTTCAGGAAACGAACATCTACCGATAGTGCTGAAATCACGTCAGAACTTGTTATCGCGCGGGAAGCCCGTCGGCGGCATACGGCCGGCTGCGCCACGCGCGACCCGCCATGGCGTCATGTCGGCTTCGGTCCGGGTCCGGCCGGTCTCGCCGCCCATCGCCCAGCTGATCCCGTCACTCAGGCGGAAAGCGATCGCGTCGGACAGGCCGCCGTCCCGATAGCGCTGCATCTGCACACCCTGGCCGCGTGCCATCTTGGGCATCTCGATGATCGAATAGACCAGCAGCTTCCGGTTCTCGCCGATCACGGCAATGCTGTCGGCCTCCGGATCGACCGGATGAACCACCGCCAGCTTCGCGCCGGCGCGAACATTCACCACCTGCTTGCCCTTGCGCGTCTCCGCCAGGATATCGGCGACATCAGCCAGGAAGCCCCGACCATCGGACGACGCCAGCAGCAACTGCCCGCCCGTCCTGGCCGGCATCAGGGCGACGATCGCACCCTGATCGTCCATGTCGACCATCATCCGCACCGGATCGCCAAAACCGCGGCCGCCCGGCAGCTTGTCGGCGCCCAGCGTGTAGATGCGGCCGCTCGATGTCGCCATCAGCAGCTTGTCGGTGGTATAGGCATGGAACGCATATTGTGGCCCATCGCCCTCCTTGAACTTGAGCGTATCAGCCGCGGCCAGGTCGCGATGCCCGCTCATCGCGCGGATCCAGCCGCGTTCGGACAGGATCACCGTCACCGGCTCGCGCTCGATCATCGCCTCCAGCGGGATCTCCCGCGCAGGCCCGGCTTCCTGGACCAGGGTGCGGCGACGCCCCAGCGCCGTGTCCGGCCCATAGCGCTTGCGCAGGTCGGCAATGTCGCGCTTCAGCCGGGTGCGCTGCCGGGCCGGGCTCTCGACCAGCTTTTCCAGCTCGGCCTGTTCCTTGACCAGTTCGGCATGCTCGCGCCGCAGTTCCATCTCTTCCAGCTTGCGCAAGCTGCGCAGCCGCATGTTGAGAATCGCCTCAGCCTGGCGATCGGTCAGGCTGAACTCGGCCATCATCACCTCCTTGGGCTCATCCTCGGTACGGATGATCTCGATCACCCGGTCGAGGTTGAGATAGGCGATGATATAGCCGTCGAGCAGTTCCAGCCGCGTCGCGATCTTCTCCAGCCGGTGCTGTGCCCGGCGGACCAGCACATCGATCTGGTGCTTGAGCCATTCGACCAGCACGGCGCGCAGCCCCAGCACGCGCGGCGTATGGGTGGCGTCGAGCACGTTGAGGTTGAGCGGAAAGCGATTTTCCAGGTCGGTCAGGCGGAACAGGCTGTCCTTGAGCACGTCAACCGGGACGTTGCGGCTCTTGGGGACGATGACGATGCGGATCGCCTCATCACTCTCGTCGCGCACATCCTCCAGGATCGGCAGCTTCTTGTCGTTGATCAGCGCCGCGATCTGCTCGATCAGCTTGGATTTCTGCACCTGATAGGGGATTTCGGAAATCACCAGCTGCCAGGTGCCACCGGCCAGTTTCTCGATCCCTTCCGCTTCCCAGCTGCCATCCTCGTTGCGGCCGGTGGAGAAACGCGCGCGGGTGCGGAAGGAGCCGCGTCCGGTGCGATAGGCTTCGGAGATGATCGCCTGATTATCGACCAGTACGCCGCCAGTCGGGAAGTCAGGGCCTTTCACGATCTCCATCAGCGCGGCGTCGCCAGCTTCGGGATCATCGATCAGCAGGGTCGCCGCATCCAGCAACTCGGTCACATTATGCGGCGGGATGCTGGTCGCCATGCCGACCGCGATGCCGCTGGCGCCATTGGCCAGCAGATTGGGGAAAAGGCCGGGGAAAACCTCCGGCTCCTCATCCTCGCCATTATAGGTCGGGCGGAAATCGACCGTCCCTTCGTCCAGCCCCGCCATCAGGTCGGCCGCCGGCTGGGTCAGGCGCGCCTCGGTATAGCGCATGGCCGCCGCATTATCGCCGTCAATATTGCCGAAATTGCCCTGGCCATCCACCAGCGGAGTACGCAGCGAGAAGTCCTGCGCCAGACGCACCATCGCATCATAGACCGACGCGTCACCATGCGGGTGATATTTACCGATGACGTCGCCGACGACGCGGGCGCATTTCTTGTAGCTGGTGGTGTTACGCGCCGGATTGGCGACCAGCACATCCGGGTTAGCGCCGCCCGGCTCCATCCGCAGCAGCCGCATCGCCCAGAGCAGGCGCCGATGCACCGGCTTCAGCCCGTCGCGCAGGTCCGGCAGCGAACGCGCGGTGATGGTGGAGAGCGCATAGACCAGATAGCGCTGAGAGAGCGCCGCGTCGAAAGGATGGTCCTTGATAGCGTCGAACGGGTCGCGAAAATCGGTCATCGGGAGTGGCTTAGCAGGACGGAACGTGAACGGAAACGAGAATTATGCACCCCAAAGGCTGGGCGCCGCGATCAAAAATTTCGATATTTATCGAGCGGAAGGCCATGCTTCTCGACATAGGCGTTCCAACTTTCCATCGCGTCCCTATTGGCTTCCATCCAGCGATGGCGAACTTCCTCCACGAAACCGGGCTCGGACCGTAGACTGAGATCCATCCCCAGCTCTTCGGCAGCAGCAATCAGGTTCCGCTCTCGCGCGGCTTCGACCCGCGCCCGGCTTACCGCGAACTCATCGTCATCCATTGGCCGATCACCCTTTGCAGGACGATATCATGCCATGGCTCAATGCGGCAAGAAACGCGCCTCCGGATCGGCGGCGATGGCGGTGGCAAACTCGGCGCTGATCCAGTCGCGGAAGGCTTTGATCTTGGGCGTGTTGCGGGCATGGGGCGGATAGACCAGCCAATAGCTGGCGATCTCGCGGACATAGGACGGCACTGCCTCCACCAGTTGCCCCGCTTCCACCTCCGCCTTCCAGAGGAAATGGTTGAGGATGGCGACCCCCTGCCCGGCGATCGCGGCGCGCCCTTCCATCACCTGGCTGTCGAGCGCGATGCCGGGCGGGCCATCGGCCGGGTCGGCCTCCACGCCCATCGCCGCGAACCATTCATGCCACCACATGTCGTCGGGCGACAGGCGTGGCAGGGCGTGGAGCGCCTGCGCGTCGGCGATCGCCCCGTGCCGGTCGCGCCAGGCCGGGCTGCACATCGGCACCAGCCGGTTATGGGTCAGCAGCCGTGCTTCCAGCCCCGGCCACTCCCCCTTGCCGCCGCGCACCGCCAGATCGATACCCTCGCGAGCCAGGTCGACCACCGCGTCATCCGCCATGATCCGCACGGCCAGGTTCGGGTGGCGCATCTGGAAGGCACCGATCCGCGGCGCCAGCCAGAGATGCGCGAAACTGTTGGTGCAGCTTATGCTCAGCACCGCCGAATGATCCTGGGTCAGCGCAGCAAAGCCCTGCCGCATCTGGTCGAAGGCGCGGGTCAGGATCGGCGCGATCTCGCGCCCCTTCTCGGTCAGGGCGACCTTGCGCCCGGTCCGCTGGAACAGGCTGATGCCCAGCCGCTCCTCCAGCAATTTCACCTGATAGCTGACCGCCGCCTGGGTCATGCCCAGTTCGTGCGCGGCGGCGGTGAAATTCTCCAGCCGCGCGGCGGCCTCGAACACGCGGATGGCGGATAAGGGCGGCAGGTTCGACATGCCAGATAAATAAGCCAGGCTTATATACGCTGTCCATGCTTTTGTTGGCGTCGGCCGTGCCGTTCCGGCAGAGACAGGACTGCCGACGGCCCCCGCGCCCGGCGATAATCATGGACGGAAGGACCAGTGATGCGCGATCAATATGACGCCCGGCTGTGGAATGACAGCCATGAAGAAATCAGCAAAAGCGCCGACCATTTTCTGCACCGGGTGATGCAGGCATTTCGGGTGCTCCATCGCATCGAATGGAACGCCCCCTGGGCCGAGGAACGGTCATGCAAGCGGCCCTGCCAATCCTGAAAATCCCGGAAAATGGCAAAACAGGGGTTGCGGTTTCCGGCATAGGCGCCACCTTTAGGCCGTGCCCGAAACCGCTCCCTCCCCCTTGCCGGACCTCCCCTCTCCATCGCCCGCGCTGCTGATCGGTGCCGCCCTGTTCCTCGATTTCGACGGGACTTTGGCGCCGATCGCGGACACGCCCGACGGGGTGCATGTCGATGGCGAACTGATCGATCTGCTCGCCGCGCTGCGCCGCAAGCTGAACGGGCGCCTTGCTATCGTCAGCGGCCGGTCGATTACCACGCTACGCGATTTCGGCTTCCACGATTTCCTGCTTGCTGGCACTCACGGCCTTGAATTTGCCGCGCCGGGTGAGACCCCGCAGGCTCCTGCCCGCCTGCCCGCCATCGACGCGGTCGAACAGGCCTTCCACCTCTTTGCCGACACCCGGCCCGGCATGCTGGTCGAGCGCAAGTCGATCAGCGTCGGCCTCCATTTTCGCGGCGCGCCCGACTGCGGCGAGGCCGCCGGCCTGCTCGCCCATCAGCTTGCGCAGGACCATGGCCTTGCCGTGCAGGCGGGCAAGATGCTGTTCGAACTGCGCCCGGGCGGCGCCGACAAGGGCAGCGCCGTCACCCACCTGATGCAACAGGCGCCGATGGCCGGCGGCACGCCGGTCTTCATCGGCGACGATGTCACGGACGAGGAAGGTTTTGCCGCCGCCGCCGATTTGGGCGGCCATGGCATATTGGTCGGGCCGGCGCGGCACACGCGCGCGGCCTTCGGCTTGGAACAGGTTGCCGCTGTCAGGCATTATCTGGCGCAGGGGGTCGCCGCGATCATCTGACCGGCGGCCAGCATTCGCATGAACGAAGGGGGCCGAATATCATCGATACAAACGACCATATCCTGGCCGGGAACGAGCGCAACCTCGACCTTTGGCCGATCGGCAACTGCCAGGCGTCGGCTTTGATCGACCGCGCCGGGCGCATGGTCTGGGCCTGCGTGCCCCGGGTCGATGGCGACCCCGTCTTTTCCGCCCTGCTCGACAACAAGCATTGGGACAGCAAGGAAGCCGCCGGCTTCTGGGCCATCGAACTGGAAAATTGCGTCGCTGTCGAACAGCACTACATCCGCAACACCCCGATCCTTGTCACCCGCCAGACCGACGGCCAGGGCAATGCGATCGAAATTCTCGATTTTTGCCCGCGCCACAAGCATAAGGGGCGCATGTACCGTCCGGTTGCGTTTGCCCGCATCGTGCGACCGGCCGCCGGCAGCCCGCGCATCCGCGTGCGCCTGCGCCCCACCACCAGCTGGGGCAAGGAAAATGTCCCGGTCACCTACGGCTCCAACCATATCCGCATGGTCCTGTCCTATATGGCAATGCGCATATCGACCAATGCGCCGATCGGCCTGATTTCCCAGGAAAGCTGGTTTCGCCTGGAATCGGATATGCATTTCTTCATGGGGCCGGACGAGGGCTTTTCCGATGCGCTGCGCCCCGCGATCGAGCGGATGCTCGACGACACCATCCTCGAATGGCAGCTCTGGGTTCGCGGACTTGCCATTCCGGCTGAATGGCAGGAGGCGGTGATCCGCTCGGCCATCACGCTCAAGCTGTGCCAGCATGAGGAGACCGGTGCGATCGTCGCCGCGCTCACCACCTCCATCCCCGAACATGCCGACAGCGGCCGCAACTGGGACTATCGCTACTGCTGGGTGCGCGACGCCTATTATACGGTCGAGGCGCTGAACCGGCTCGGCGCGCTAGACGTGCTGGAAACCTATCTCGTCTACCTGCGCAACATCGTCGATGGCGCCAAGGGCGGCCATATTCAGCCGCTCTACGACGTGCGCGGCAACGCCACGCTGCACGAATGGGAGGCGGAAAGGCTGCCAGGCTATCGCGGCATGGGACCGGTCCGGGTGGGCAATGCTGCCTATGAACAGATCCAGCATGATGCCTATGGCCAGATCGTCCTGTCCTCGGTCCAGGGCTTCATCGACCGTCGGCTGCTGCGCATGGCCGGCCATGCCGATTTCGAGGCACTGGAGGTGGTCGGCGAGCGCGCCTGGCAGGTCTATGACCAGCCCGACGCCGGCTTGTGGGAACTGCGCACCCGCGCCCATGTCCACAGCTATAGCGCGGTGATGTGCTGGGCCGCCTGCGATCGCCTGGCCCATGCCGCTACCGCGCTCGACCTGCCGTTGCGTGCTGCCCATTGGGAAAATCGCGCCGAAACGATGCGGACACGCATCCTTCAATCCGCCTGGCGCGAAGACAGCAAGGCGATTTCCGCCAATTTCGAGGATGACGCGCGCGACGCGTCGCTGCTGCAACTGCTCGACCTGCGCTTCCTGACCGCCGACGATCCGATGTTCATCGGCACGCTCGAAGCGCTGGAAAAGGATCTGCGGCGGGGCAACGACATGCTGCGCTACAGCACGCCCGACGATTTCGGCGAGCCTGTCACCGCTTTCAACGTCTGTACCTTCTGGCTGATCGAGGCGCTGCATCGCACCGGCCGCACGGAAGAAGCACGCGACCTGTTCGAGGAAATGCTGTCCCGCCGCACCGCCGCGGGCCTGCTGTCCGAAGATATCGATCCCCATAGCGGGGAACTCTGGGGAAATTACCCGCAAACCTATTCGTTGGTCGGCATCATCAACTGCGCCGTCTTGCTGAGCAAACCGTGGAGCGTGATGCGATGAGCCGCCTTATAGTCATTTCCAACCGGGTCAGTCGCCCCAATGGCGCCGCCAATCAGGGCGGGCTTGCCGTCGCGCTGGCCCAGGCACTGCGCGAAAGCCGGGGCATCTGGGTCGGCTGGTCGGGCGAAACGACCGAGAATTTCACCGGCCATATCGGCTTTGCCGAGGATCAGGGCGTCAAGACCGCGACGATCGACCTGGAAGAACAGGACGTCGATGAATATTATAACGGCTATGCCAACAAGACGCTGTGGCCGCTCTTCCATTTCCGCATCGACCTGGCCGAATATGCCCGCGATTTCGAGGGCGGCTATAATCGCGTCAACCAGCGCTTCGCCGACACCGCCACCCCGCTGATCGAGCCGGATGACGTCATCTGGGTGCAGGATTATCACATGATCCCGCTTGGCCAGATGCTGCGGGACAAGGGCCTGCAGAACCGCATGGGATTCTTCCTTCACATCCCCTGGCCGCCGACCCGCCTGCTGGTGTCGCTCCCGCACCATACCAAGCTGGTCAGCACGCTGTTCGCCTATGATGTCGTCGGCTTCCATACGGAGGAATGGCTGGAATCCTTCCGCCATTATGTCGAGCGGGAGATGGGCGGCACGGTGGACGGTGATTTCGTCACCGTCGGCGATCGCACCATTCAGGCCATCGCCTGCCCGATCGGCATCAACGCACAGGAATTTGCCAGCGCCGCCACCAGCGAAGCCGCGCAGGACATGCATCGCAAGGTTCGCGCCTCGTTGCAGGATCGCTCGCTGATCGTTGGCGTCGACCGGCTCGACTATAGCAAGGGCCTGGAGGAACGCTTCAATGGCTATGCCCGCTTCCTCAAGGATCATCCCGAGCATCACCGCAATGTCGTTCTGGCGCAGATCGCGCCGCCCTCGCGCGGCGAAGTGGAAAGCTATCAGCAGATCCGCGCCACGCTGGATTCGCTCGCCGGGCGCATCAATGGCGAATATAGCGATGTCGACTGGACCCCGATCCGCTATGTCAACCAGGGCTATCCCCGCGACAAGCTGGCCGGCATCTACCGGTCGGCCGGCATTGGCCTGGTCACGCCCCTGCGCGACGGTATGAACCTGGTCGCGAAGGAATATGTCGCAGCGCAGGATCCCGATGACCCCGGCGTCCTCATCCTGTCCCGCTTCGCCGGCGCGGCGATGCAACTCAAGGATGCACTGCTCATCAACCCCTACAGCCCCGAAGAAATGTCCGATGCCATCAACCGCGCTCTTGCCATGCCGCTCGACGAGCGCAAGCGGCGCTGGCGGGCAATGATGAACAGCGTCGAGCAGCAGGATATCAGCTGGTGGCGCAGCGCCTTCACTGACCGGCTCACCGCCACCCGTCAGGAGGAACCTGAAGTGGAAGCCGAACCCGCCACCGAATGATTGAGCCACAGCGCATCACCGGCTAGGCCGTTGCGATGCACAGCGAAGACGAAGAACCGCGCGGCCTGTGGGCCGCCATCAGCGCCAGATCCGGCGTGATCATCGGCAGCATCGGCCTGATCGCCTGGCTGGCGCTGATCTGGTTCATGTTCGGCGACGTGCTGTAGCTCACCCCCCTGCGGATTTGCCCTTGCGTCTCGTTGAACCAGCGGCAGACATGATGCCGCTCCGGCTTCGGGAGCGCCAAACGGGGGATGTCCATGCTCGATCGCCGTTCCTTCCTCGGCAGCGCCGCTGCCGCTTCGCTCGCCGCGCCGATCGGGGCGGAGGCGCTGACCAGCGTGCCGCTGCCGGCCGCCGATCTCCATGCGAAGAATGAAGATGCCTATTGGGCGGCGCTGCGCCGGCAATTCCTGATCCCCGCCGATGTCGTGAACCTCAATGTCGGCACGGTCGGTTCCTCACCCCGCCCGGTGCTGAAAGCGATCTTCGACGGTTTCGAGACGACCGAGCAGATGACCCAGGAAGGATCGGAGGATTATCCGATCTGGGGCTATGGTGCCTGGGACCAGTATCGCAGGCCCTTCGCCGACTTCATGGGCGCGAAGGTCGAGCAGATGGCGATCCTGCGCAACTGCACGGAGGCGAACAGCTATGTCGCCAATGGCTTCGACATGAAGCCGGGCGACGAGGTACTGATCAGCGACGAGGAACATGGATCGGGCGAGATGCCCTGGATGCTGCGGTCGCGCCGTTATGGCGTGGTGGTGAAGAAATTCGCTATGCCCAAGCCGCCGAAGAGCGCCGCCGAAATCCTCAACCGGATCAACGACGCGATCACGCCCCAGACGCGGATCATCTTCGTCAGCCATATCAGCACCGCGACCGGCGTGGTGCTGCCGGCGAAGGAGATCGCCGCGCTCGCCCGGTCGAAGGGGATCATCTCCGCCTTCGACGGCGCCCATGTACCGGGCATGATGAAGGTCGACCTCAACGATATCGGCTGCGACCTCTACACCGGGTCGATGCACAAATGGCTGTTCGCGACCAAGGGCACCGGCTTCCTCTATCTGCGCGACAGAAACGTGATGGACCGGGTCTGGAACACGATCGTGACCGGCGGCTATGACGACCCGACCCGCATGGCCGATCGCTATATGCAGATCGGCTCCTCCTGCATCCCAACCTTGATGGGCCTCAACGCCGCGATCGACCTGGCCAACAGCATCGGCATGGACCGGATCGAGGCGCGCAATCGCATGCTCGCCGACTATATTCATGCCGAAATGCTGAAGCGCGGCGCGCAGGACTGGACCTCGCCCGATCCGGCGCTGCGCTGCGCGATCGCGACCGTCAACGTGCCGCCGGTGCAGCGGATGGAATTGCAGGACTGGCTCTGGAAAAACCACAAGGTCCGCATTCGCGGCGGCAACCCCAGCAAGCTGCGCCTCGCCACCCCCTATTTCCTGAGCAAGGCGGACATCGATCGCTTCCTTGGCCTGTTCGACGAATATCGGAAGATGAAAGGGGCCTAATCCTCCCCGCTTGCGGGGAGGTGGCATCGCGCAGCGATGACGGAGGGGCGTTGCCTGGTGCCCCCATCCACCACCGCTGCGCGGTAGTCCCCCTCTCCGCTTGCGGGGAGGAACAATTGCACCCCCGCCCGCTTTGCTCTATGGGCCTGCCCAAGCAGCCCCGGCACCCGCTGATCCTTCCCGATTCGCGTTTGCCGGGGCGAAATCTTTTCTGAGAAGAAGACAGGAACGCGTATGGCCCGTCGCCGCCAGATCTACGAAGGCAAGGCAAAGATCCTTTACGAAGGCCCCGAGCCCGGCACGATCATCCAATATTTCAAGGATGATGCGACCGCCTTCAATGCCCAGAAAAAGGGCACGATTTCGGGCAAGGGCGTGCTCAACAACCGGATTTCCGAGCATATCTTCACCCTACTCGGCCAGATCGGCGTGCCGACCCACTTCATCCGCCGCCTCAACATGCGCGAACAGCTGGTCCGCCAGGTCGAGATCGTGCCGATCGAGGTCGTCGTGCGCAACGTCGCCGCCGGTTCGCTGTCGAAGAAGCTCGGCATCGAGGAAGGCACGCAGTTGCCCCGCACCCTGATCGAATATTGCTACAAGGATGATGCGCTGGGCGACCCGCTGATCTCCGAAGAGCATATCGCCTGCTTCGGCTGGGCCACGCAGGAAGAGATGCACGACATCGCCGACATGGCGATCCGCATCAACGACTTCATGTGCGGCCTGTTCGCCGGCATCGGCATCCGCCTCATCGACTTCAAGCTGGAATTCGGCCGCCTCTATGACGGCGATTACAGCCGCATCATCCTGGCCGACGAAATCAGCCCCGATGGCTGCCGCCTGTGGGACATGGCGACCAACGAGAAGCTGGACAAGGATCGCTTCCGTCGCGACCTCGGCGGCGAAGTCGAAGCCTATCAGGAAGTGGCCCGCCGCCTGGGCCTGCTGCCCGAGGGCCTCGACACCACTGTCCTCGACCTCGACACGCATCGCAAGAAGCGCGAGAAGGACTGATCTACGAAAAGGCCGGCCACAACGCCGGCCTTTTTCTTATGGGTCTCAGGCGAGGATGGCATCCGCCATCAGCTTGAACCCCAGCAGCACCATCAGCATATAGATGAGCGTGTAGAAGCGCGCGGCATCGACCCGGCGGACCAGCCAGACGCCGGCAAAGGTCGAGACCACTGCCACCGGCACCAGCAGCGCCGTCGCCGTGAGATTGGCACGGGTGAACTGGCCGAGCGCGGCATAGGCCGGCACCTTCATCCAGTTCATGACAGCGAAAGCGACAGCCGTGGTGCCGACCAGCATGTCGCGCGGCAGCTTCCTGGGCAGCACCCACATCTGGAAGGGCGGCGATCCGGCATGGGCGATCTGGCTGGTGAATCCGCTCGCGACGCCGAACAATGTGCCGACCCAGCCCGGCGAGGTCGAGGGCAGGACGATCGCCCCGCCCCGCTCCACCCAGAGCCGCTGCAACCCGAACAGGGTGGAAATGGCGCCAAGCGCGCCCAGCACCGCGGTTTCGGAGACTTGCGCCGCAAACCAGTAGCCCAGCCCGACGCCGATCGCCATGCCGGGCAGCATTACCGCCAGGATATGCCCGTCCCAGCTGCGGCGAAAGGCCCAGACGCTGACCGCATCCTGCAGGATCAGGATCGGCAGCAGGATCGCCGCGCCGCGCACCGGATCGACGCCCAGCGCCATGATCGGCATGGCCAGCGCCCCGACACCGGCAAAGCCGCCCTTGGCGAGGCCAGATATGATGACGGCGATGATGGCGCAGGCGAAATAGAGAAGGTCGGGACTCATGCCCCAGCCTTATAAGCAGTTGCCGGCAAAGAGAATAAGCGGGGCGACCTGGGCCGCCCCGCCTGTGACATTCAATTCCGCTCGCGTCCCAGATTGGGCAGGAAGGCGGTGAGCAGGCCGATCGCCGGCAGGAAGGCGCAGACGCGGAACACCGTCTCTATGCTGCTATGGTCGGCCAGCCAGCCCAACCCGGCCGCGCCCAGCCCGCCCATGCCGAAGGAAAAGCCAAAGAACAGGCCCGAGATCATGCCGACCTTGCCGGGCACCAGTTCCTGCGCGAAGACGACGATCGCGGGGAAGGCGGAGGCAAGGATCAGGCCGATGATGACGGTCAGCGGCCCGCTCCAGAACAGCCCGGCATAGGGCAGCGCCAGCGTGAAGGGCAGCGCCCCCAGGATCGAGAACCAGATCACATATTTGCGCCCGAACCGGTCGCCCAGCGGCCCGCCCGCGACCGTGCCGACCGCCACCGCCGCCAGGAAGGCGAACAGATGGAGCTGCGCATTCTGCACCGACAGGTCGAACCGCTGGATCAGGTAGAAGGTGTAATAGCTGGTCAGGCTGGCGAGATAGACATATTTGGAGAAGATCAGTGCCAGCAGGATCGCGATGCCCCGCGCCGCATGGCCGCGCGGCAGTTCGATGTGCAACGCGCCGGCGCCACCGACCTGCAACCGGCTGAGGCCATGATGGCGATACCAGTTGGCGACATTCCACAGCACCGCACCCGACAGCAGCGCCAGCAGCGCGAAGAAGGCCAGGCTCGACTGGCCCCAGCGCACCACCACCAGCGCCGCCGCCAGCGGTCCCAGCGCCTGCCCCGCATTGCCGCCGACCTGGAACAGCGACTGAGCGAGGCCATGACGGCCGCCCGCCGCCATCCGCGCCACGCGCGAGGATTCGGGATGGAAGACCGAGGAGCCGACGCCCAGCAGCGCGGCGCCGACCAGCACCAGCCCATAGCTGTGCGCGATCGACAGCACGGTCAGACCCGCCAGCGAGAAGAGCGTGCCGCCCGGCAGCGCCATCGGCGTCGGTCGCTTGTCGGCATAAAGGCCGATCATCGGCTGCAGGATCGACGCGGTAATCTGATAGACCAGGGTCACCATGCCGATCTGGCCAAAGCTCAGATGTAGCTCGCTCTTGAGGCCCGGATAGATGGCGGGAAGCAGCGACTGCATCATGTCGTTGAGCAGATGACAGAAGCTGATCGCCACGATCACGCCGAACGCCGTGCCGCCCGCTGCCGCTTGTGCGCCCGTCTTGTCTATCCCAACCCTGTCTATCCGCGTCTCTTTCATTGTCCGTTCCTTTCTGAGGCCGGACCGATTAGCGCTTCCCTTGCCGTCCCGCTTCCGCATATGGGTCATTCTCTTTTGCGATCGGGACAATCATGAACCAGCGACACCCCGACGATCATGAGCATGTGCCCCGGCCGGTGGTCGGCATCGGCAATGATTATCCGCCCTCCTTCGAACTCGCCGAGCATCAGCATCGGCGCGGGCAGTTGCTCTATGCGGCGTCCGGCGTGGTGGCGGTCAGCACGCCGCAGGGCGCCTGGGTCGCGCCGCCCGAACGGGCCGTCTGGATTCCGGGCGGCACGCCCCATGCGGTGCGGATGGTCGGCGCGGTGCAGACGCGCAGCGTGCTGGTCGACCAGGCCGTCTATCCCGGCCTTGCCCGGTCTTGTCGGGTGCTCGGCGTGTCACCACTGCTGCGCCAGTTGCTGGTGGAGGCCGCCCATGTTCCGATCGAATATGAGGAAGCGGCGCGCGATGGCCTGGTCATGCGACTGCTGGTGGCGGAGATCGAGCGGTCGCCGCTGATCCCGCTCGCCGTGCCCTTCCCGCGCCATGCCGCGCTTGCGGCACGCTGCCACGCCTTTGTCGAACGCCCCGATGCGCATGTGACGATCGACCAATGGGCCGACGCGCTGGCGATGAACCGGCGCCGCTTCACCCGGTTGTTCCGGCAGGAAACGGGGATGAGCTTCGCGCAGTGGCGACAACAGGCTTGCCTGTCGGCGGCCCTGCCCCGACTGGCAAGCGGCGAGCCGATCACGACCATCGCGCTGGACCTGGGCTATGACGGGCCGGCCAATTTCTCGACCATGTTCAAGCGCGCACTGGGAGTCTCCCCCAGCCGCTACCGGCCCTAAAAGATCAGGCGGATTTGGCGCGATAGCCGATCAGAAGGCCGAAACAGAACGTCGCCAGCAGCGCCAACTGGACCCGACCATGCGGGTCGTCATAGCCGACAATCTGCTGCCCCCAGGCAAAAAGTCCCACAAACATCGCCAGTGCCAGACCGGACATGCCCCATATCCCCGCAAAAACTCCATCGTCACATTACCCTCCGCTTTCCTAAGAAAGTCATAACCTCTTGCCTGCGCGCCGCGCCGCGCCTAGGGGGAGCGGCAAAGTTCATCCCCCCGCATCGGCGGGCGGCATGCCAAGGAGTTTGCACCTCATGAAAGCCCGCATCTTCGTCACTCTCAAGGGCGGCGTCCTCGATCCGCAGGGCCGTGCGATCCATCACGCGCTCGAAGGCCTGGGCTTTGGCGGCGTCAACGACGTGCGCGCCGGCAAGCTCATCGAGTTGGACCTGGCCGACGGCACCAGCGACGAGGATATCGACGCCATGTGCCGCAAGCTGCTGGCCAACACGGTGATCGAAAACTACCGCATCGAAAAGGCGGCCTGAGCCATGAAGAGCGCCGTCATCGTCTTTCCGGGCAGCAATTGCGACCGCGACCTGGCGGTGGCGTTCGAGGCTGCGACCGGTTCCAAGCCCGCCATGGTATGGCATCGCGATACCGAACTGCCCGACGACATCGACCTGATCGGCGTGCCCGGCGGCTTTTCCTATGGCGACTATCTGCGCTCCGGCGCGATGGCCGCCCGCTCGCCGGTGATGCAGGCCGTCGCCCGCGCCGCCGATCGGGGCGCCTTCGTCCTGGGTATCTGCAACGGCTTCCAGGTGCTGACCGAAAGCGGTCTGCTGCCCGGCGCGCTGCTGCGCAACGCCGGCGGCCATTTCGTCTGCCGCGACGTCGCCCTGACCGTCGAGAACGCCCAGAGCGCCTTCACCAGCCGCTATGCCGCTGGCGAAGCGATCCGCTTCCCCGTAGCCCATCATGACGGCAATTATTTCGCCGACGACGCCACGCTCGATCGCCTGGAAGGCGAAGGCCGCGTCGCGCTGCGCTATGCCGAAAGCGTCAATGGCTCGGCCCGCGCCATCGCCGGCGTCCTCAATGAAGCCGGCAATGTGCTGGGCATGATGCCGCACCCCGAGCGCGTGATCGAGCCCGCCCATGGCAGCACTGACGGCCAGCGCCTGTTCGCCGGCCTTGTCGAAGGCCTGCTCGCCCGCGCCTGATCGGACTGAGAATAGAGATGAAAAGGCCCGCCACGCATCCGCGCAGCGGGCCTTTTTTGTCCGGTTGCAGCGACACCGATCAGCGCCTGCTTGCATCATTCCCCCTTTGTTCTACACCGGACCGACAGCGTTGAAGGGGGATAAATGGCCAGAAGGTCTCACGCATTTGTAGCGGCTCTGCTGCTCATTCCAGCCACCACCCAAGCGGCAGAACCAGGCACGGTCGCCATCCCCAAGGCGGTTCTCGCGCTCGAAGGCTGCTGGCTGGGCCGCGGCAGCGTGATGGGCAAGCCGGTAACTCTGACCATCCGTGCCCAGCCCGTGGCGCTCGATGCGATGCTCGCCCTCGACGTTGAAAGCAGCGCCCTGGCTGATGCCAACGATCGCTATGCCGCCCATCTGATCTTCGGCGGCACCGACAAGCCCCATCCGATTACAGGCTTCTGGGCGGACAGTTTCGGCGGCGCCTTCACCGCCGTGGGTGAAGGTGAAAGCCGGCCCGACGGTTTCGACATCGGCTATGCCTATCCCGATGCGACCTTCGTCAATCGATGGCGCATCGACGGCGCGCAACTGACATGGGAGATCGTCGCACGGGACGGGGCGAACGCCGAAAAAGCGTTCGCCAGCTACACCTTGCGCAGGACGACATGCACGCCGGCCTAAAGCGCACTAATCGGCCATCGGGGCCTAGGATATCGGAGTAGAGCCTGATTCACGTCATCGGCGGACGCGCAAAGCGCCTCCACCTCAAACGATCAGGCTCTAACCGCCCCGGTGATAGTCATACTCGTAGGCCCGGCCATGCGCCTTGGTCAGCACCGCACCGACGATCGAACCGCCAGCCCGGCGCAGCCGCTCCACGGCGACGCGCAGGCCGCCATGATGGTTGCGGCCCCATTCGACCACCAGCAACGTGACCTGCACCTTGGCTGCGAGCAGTTGCGCGTCGGACATGCCCAGGATCGGCGGCGCGTCGATCAGCACCGTGTCATAGCGGTCGCGCACCGCGCCCAGCAGCGCGTCGAGCGCCGGGGTCGAAAGCAGTTCCGCCGGATTGGGCGGAACCGCACCACAGGGCAGCAGCGACACGCCGGCAACACCGCTGTCGACGATCAGATCCTCGGCCTTCGCCTGGCCGGTCAGCACCTCGCTGATGCCGCGTGTGGCGTTCACCCGGAACAGGCTGTGCTGCACCGGTCGCCGCATGTCGGCGTCGATCACCAGCACCTTCTTGTCCAGTTGGGCCAAGGCTCGGGCGAGCGCATTGACGGTCAGCGACTTGCCTTCCTCCTCCTGCGCGCTGGTGACGAGGATGGAGCGCGGCAGCCCGGCCACCGACGCCAGTTGCAGCGATTGCGCAATCGGCACGAAGATGTCGGGTGCAGCCGGCTGATCGCCGGTCGCCAGCACGGCCCCCAACAAGGGCAGGTTGACCCGTTCCGCCAGGGTGTCGGCGGAAGTTACGGCATCGTCGAACATGTGTCGTGCCGCGATCAGCAGGAGGCCGAGGAATATGCCCCCCAGAGACGCGAGCAGCATGACGCGGCCGGCATGGGGGGCGAAGGGCGTAGTCGGCACCGCAGCCCGATCGAGCGGCTGGATGCGGCCGGCCTGGAAACCGGCCTGCGACGCCATGTCGCGATAGCGCTGCAACAGGCTATCGTGGAGCAGTCGATAGGTTTCGACCGACCGGCCCATCATGCTAACCTGCATGTCGCGCCCGCGCTCGACCCGCGCATCCCCCTCCAGGGCAGCGATTTCCGACGCGATCTGCTTCTCGCCATGGGCCGCCACTTCATATTCCTGGCGCAGCGACGCCCGGATCGTGTTGGCCATGGCCTGGGCCTGATCGTCCAGTGCCGCGAGGCGCGCGCGCGCCTCGCGCATTTCGGGATGCGCATCCTTGCGGAACTGCCGTTCCTCGACCAGCGCGGCGCGCGCCTGCGCCCGCTCCGCCATCAGTTGTTGCATGGCGCCATTGCCCAGCACTTCGGGCAGCGTCTCGGCGCTCGCCGCCTTTGCGCTTTCCCAGCGCTTCTGCGCGGCGATGCGGTCGGCCACCGCCTGGGCGCGGAACGCGTTGAGCTGCGCCAGACGCGCCGCGGTCGATCCTTCCGGCACAGGCGCGGCGTCGGGCTTCGCAGCCCTGTCGTCGGCCTTCTTACCGTCGTTCTTCTTGTCTTCGTCCGTCGCCGCCTCGACAGGCACTGCGCCGGTGCGCGAGGCATAGACCGCCAGATCGCGTTCGGCCCGTTCCAGATCCTTGCGCGCGCCATCCAGCTCGCCCAGCAGGAAACGACGTGCCTGCACGCCGGATTCGAAGCCACGCTTCAGGTCCGCGCGGATCAGGCTGTCGGCATAGCTGTTCGCCACCCGCGCGGACAAAGCCGGATCGGCGCTGACGAAGCTGATGCGCAACACGCGCGACTTGCCCGGCAATTCGACCTGCAGATTATCGCGCAGCAGCTTGATGACCTGCTCATGCTCGACCTGGCGCTGGGTCAGGCTGCCCTGCCCCTGCGCCGGCCGGCGCGCATCCATACCCTGGAAGAAGACCGGACTGCCGACCAGCGCCAGATCGCGCGCGACATCTTCGGCCAGGGCGCGACTGCGCAGCACTTCCAGCTCGGTCTGCATCATGCTTTCGGTATCGGCGGCGCTGACCGGATTCTGCATCGCCCCTGCCCCGGCGGCACCGGCCGGCACATCCTCCACCTCGACCGAGGCGGTCGCGCGATAATCGGGGGTCGACAGCAGGATATAGATAGCACCGGCCAGCACGCACAGCGCCATCGTGACGAACAGGATGACCCGGTGCCGCCGCACCACGGTCCATGTGCCGCGCGCGCTCTCTACGAAGCGGGTCGTGCGATCCTCCTCCCCGGCATCACGCTGCTCCAGTTCGATGATCCGGGACACCATCAATTGCCTCCGTCTATGGCGATGAAGCCGGTCGCGACGGCAGGAATGGCGATCAGCGCGCCGCCAAGGATCGCCTTGGCCCGCGAAAGCCCGACGATCACCAGATCACCGGGAAGAATTTCAGGATCGGGCGCTTCGCCCTTGCGAATGGCGCCCAGGTCGAAGGTCGCGGCCTGACGCTGCCCCTCGACGGTGCGTACCACCACCACCTGCCCCAGGCTCGCCAGTCGGGTCGGGCCATGGGCCAGCGCCACCGCCTGGATGAGGCCGATCCGCCCCTCGACCGGGAACAGGCCGGGCTCGCGCACCTCGCCATCGACGGTGATGCGGCGGCCGACCGCCTGTTTCACGAACACCGTGACCTGCGGCGACACCAGATAACGCTCGCCCAGCCGGCCGGCGATCACGTCCGACGCCTCGCCCGCCGTCAGCCCGCCAATCGACACATCGCCGACCAGCGGCATGCGGACCATGCCGGCCGCACTGACCCGCGCATCCTCCAGCGACAGGTCGGGCTCATGATAGACCTGGATGCGCAGCACATCGTCGGGACTGATGACATAGTCGCGGCCCACTGCGGCGGGCGCAGGCATCAGCGCATAGGCGGCCTCGCCGCGCGGGGCATCCTCGACGGTCGCGCAGCCAGCCAGCAGAATTGCCGCCGCCAGCACGGCGCCGCCCTTCATCCCGTTGCTGTATCGCCCCACATTCTGGCGCTTCATGCGCATCAACACCCCATCACGAACCGGGTGCGGCCCGCAAAAGGGCCGCTCGGCTCGGGGGTTAGCGGCGCGGCACCCTCATGGCAACCGCGTGGGGGGCAGGACGAACCGGCCGGCCGACGATCAGACCGCGATACGCTGCGCAGCCGGCTCGGGCTGGCGGCGCGGCTGGTCGGGCCAGATGCCGCGCGTGTCATAGACGGCCTTGCCGGCGCGTTCGTCGACGGGAACGGATTTGAACATGTCATGATCGACAAGAATGATGAACACGCCGCATTGTTCCAGAGCCGTATCGAGATCGATCAGTTCAGCGCCGGTGCCGGCAAATTCCATCGGCAGATCCTGCGCATAGGGTTCGACCAGCTTGACCCGCTTGCCGTAGCGGCGGGCGAGGCGACTGGCGACCTTGACCGCCGGGCTTTCGCGGAAATCGTCGATGTTCGGCTTGAAGGCGAGGCCGAGGCAGGCGACGTCCTCACCGGCAAAGGCGTCGATCATGTCCGACGATTTGGCCACGACATAATCGGTCTTGCCGTCGTTCACCTCGCGCGCGGTGCGGATGATACGGGCATTTTCCGGGTCGCCATGGACGATGAACCAGGGATCGACGGCGATGCAATGGCCGCCGACGCCGGGACCGGGTTGCAGGATGTTGACGCGGGGATGACGGTTGGCAAGGCGGATCACCTCCCACACGTCGATGTCCATCCGGTCGGCGATCACCGACAATTCATTGGCAAAGGCGATGTTGACGTCGCGGAAGCTGTTTTCGACCAGCTTCACCATCTCGGCCGCGCGCGCGGTGGTGGTGATACAGGCGCCGCGCACGAACTGGCGATAGAAGCCCAGTGCCTTGCGCGCGCAACGGGGCGTGATGCCGCCGATGCAGCGGTCATTGTCGATCAGTTCGACCAGGATGCGGCCAGGCAGCACCCGCTCGGGGCAATAGGCGATAGCAATGTCGCCAGCCACGCCGGGCGCCGGCATCTTGAGGTCCGGGCGCAGTTCGGCGATCAGGTCACGCATCGCCTCGGTCGTGCCGACCGGCGAGGTGGATTCCAGTATCACCGTATCGCCGTTTTTCAGCACCGGCGCGATGGTCCGCGCCGCCTGCAACACATAGGAGATGTCGGGCGCGCGGTCCTCGGCCACCGGGGTCGGCACGGCGATGATGAAGACGTCGCTGGCCTCGACGCTCAATGAAGCCCTCAGATTGCCGCGCGACACCACGCCCTGCACCAGGCCGTCCAGATCGACTTCCTCGATATGGACCCGGCCCGAATTGACCGTTTCGACCACATGGGCGCTGACGTCGACGCCGACGACCTGTGCCCCGCCGCGCGCGATCAGCGCCGCAGTCGGCAGGCCGATATAGCCCAGACCAATGACGGAAACCTTCTGCTTGCTGTCGACGGGCATGGATCGCTGTGTCCCTGAAAGGATGAACTTCGCGCTCCTTTTGGCCGGAAATGCTGAAGATTCCGGTAACGCTCGTCGCGCGGCACCGCCGCGCGACGATGGACGCAACGCGCCTTAACGATAGCGCGGCTGCGGCTGGCGCGCCATATGCATCGACGAACGAACGACTGTCGTGGTGATGATCTTGGTCTTCATCAACTGGCGAACACGCTCGGCGCCATCGGGATTGAGCAGCACGACGCGCGTCCCGCCAGAGGTGAGGGCCTCGATCGTGGAAATGGCGATGGCGTGACGGACGCACAGCGCCTTCACATCATCGAGCGGCGCATCAAGATTGATCGCGCGGCTCATGCGCGTGACTGCATATTGGCGGATATCGGGCAGGTACAGGTCATGGAATTAACGCTCCTTGCGTAGCAAGCGGGAGCGCAATGGTCTCTCGGTCGCGACAAATGCTTGCAGGCAGATTTTGCGCGATGTCGCCGGGTAGCAGATGGGCGGCGTTGCGTCGCCGCCTTATTTCAGCCCGTGATGATATCCGCGATCCGCTGCGCCGCCTGGCCGTCACCAAAGGGATTATGAGCGCGCGCCATCGCCTGATAGGCGGCTTCATCGTCCAGCAGCGCCAGCACCTCGCGCACGATCCGTTCGCGGTCTGCACCAACCAGCTTCGCCGTGCCAGCCTGCACGCCCTCGGGCCGCTCGGTCGTCTCGCGCATCACCAACACCGGCTTGCCGAGCGAGGGCGCCTCTTCCTGCACCCCGCCGCTGTCGGTCAGCACCAGATGGCACAGGTCGAGCAGGCGGACGAAATGGGGATAATCGAGCGGTTCGATCATCGCGACATTGGGCAGGTCACCCAGCACCGCATCCATGACCGGACGGACATTGGGATTGGGATGGACCGGGAAGATCACCGCCACGTCGGGCCGCGCCGCGATGTCGGCGATGGCGCGCGCGATCGCCTCCATCCCGCCGCCGAAATTCTCGCGCCGATGGCTGGTGACTGCCACGATCCGCTTGCCGGCGAAACGCGCCGCCAGATCGTCGAGGCCGCTGGCCAGCGCCGGTTCGCAATGGACCCGATCGACCGTCGCCAGCAGCGCGTCGATCACGGTATTCCCCGTGATATGGATGCCCGCCGCGTCACGATTTTCCCGCAGCAGCGCATCGGCAGCAGCCTGGGTCGGCGCGAAATTCATGTCCGCGATACAGGCAACGACGCGGCGATTGACCTCTTCGGGCCAGGGATGGTGGATGTCGCCGCTGCGCAGGCCCGCCTCGACATGAGCGACCGGTATCTTGCGATAATAGGCGGCCAGGCTAGCCACCATCGTCGTCAGCGTGTCGCCATGCACCACCACCCGGTCGGGCTTTTCGGCATCGAACGCATCGCCCAGCGCGACGATCAGCTTGGCCGTCAGCCCGTCCAGCGTCTGGTTGGGCGTCATCACGTCCAGATCGATGTCCGGCACGATGCCGGCGATCTCCAGCACCTGGTCCAGCAGGCCACGATGCTGGGCCGTCACGATGACGCGGGTGTCGATATCGGCACGCGCCTTGAGCGCATGGATCACCGGGAACAGCTTGATCGCTTCCGGCCGTGTCCCAAATACCAGCGCTACCTTCATCTTCGCCCCATCCTGTTGCGGTTTCCGCCCCATTGCAGAAATTCGTAACCATCGCCTGAACGCGCCGCGCTTTTCCTGCCCGCATCATTGATGCTATCGGCGGGGCCTTCCTTGCCCCACGATAGGGATCGCCTGCATGACAGTCATCAAACGGAATGCACCATGAGGTGGCCCTGGCATGAGGAAAGCAGTGGCGGCATCCCCCACCTGCACCACTGGCTGCTGGCTGCGGTGCTCATCCTCGGCGCCATGCTGGCCGTGCCGATCTTCGCCGCGCTGACGTGAAACATTCTGGCCTGAAGCGATCAGGCCTTGATCTTCCACCCCTTGCGCAGCAGCACATAGCAAAGCAGCGCCAGCCCGGCGTTGAGCGCCAGCAGCACGACGCTGCCGACCAGCACATTGCCGTCCGCCGCCGCGACGAAGCCATAGCGGAAGCCGGAAATGGCGTAGAAAAAGGGGTTGGCGTGGCTGATCGCCCGGAAGACGGGCGACAGGCGATCGATCGAATAGAAAGTGCCCGACAACAGGGTCATCGGCCCGATCACGAAATTGGTGATCGCGGCGGCATGATCGAATTTTTCCGCCCAGATCGACGTCATCACGCCGATGAAGGCGGTCAGGCTGGCACCCATCAGGCCGAACCAGATCACCGCCCAGAGATGGGTCGGCGTTACATGCACGCCCGGCCACAGCGCCATCGCCGCCCACAAGGCCAGCCCGACACAGACCGCGCGTGTCACCGCTGCACCGACCAGCGCCAGCAGCAATTCCCCCACCGACAGCGGCGGCATCAGATAGTCGATCAGCGTTCCCTGCATCTTGCCCGCCAGCAGCGAGAAACTGCTATTGGCAAAGGCATTGTTCATCATGCCCATCATCATCAGGCCCGGCGCGATGAAATCGGCAAAGGGCACGCCCAGCACCTGGCGGTTCGCCCCGCCCAGCGCGATGGTGAAGATCACCAGGAACATCAGCGTGGTGACGGCCGGCGCCCAGATCGTCTGGAGCTGCACCTTCATGAAGCGACGCACCTCCTTGCGATAGAGCGCGCGAGTCCCGGCCCAGTTGACGTTGCGGATCACCAGTTCCCCCGGTTCGGGAAACGGGACGGGCGTGGGATGGGCGGCTGCAATTTTGGGCTGGTCGTTCATGATGGGATCGACTATCGGCTGGTCCGTTATGCCGCAAGGGCGTTCTGCGCGGTTGGAAGTCGCGCCTGCATGCCCCATATAGGGCGCATAGCACAGATTGTGAGGAGTTTTCATTGTCCTGGACCGACGAACGTATCGACCAGCTCAAGGCGATGTGGGAAAAGGGCCTGACCGCGAGCCAGATCGCGGAAGAACTGGGCGGCGTCAGCCGTAACGCGGTCATTGGCAAGGCGCATCGCCTTGGCCTGCAATCGCGTCCGTCCCCGGTGAAGGCCAACGAGGCGCCCAAGAAGGCCGCGCCTGTCCGCAAGCCGGCGGCCCCTGCCCCCGAAGCCGAAGCGCCCCGCGCTGCCGCGCCGGTGGCCGCCCCGCCGCCGCCAGCACGCCCGGCCCCGGTCGCCGCTCCCGTGGCTCCTGCCGCGCCGGCGGCCGCAGCCGCTACCGACGCGCCGCCCCCGGCACCGCAGCCGCGCATCGTGTCGGTCGGCCCCGGCGGCTTCCTGCGTCAGGGTCCGGGCGACCAGCAGGCACCGATCCCGCCCGCGCCGCCGCGCCGCCTGGTGCCGGCCAAGCCGAGCGCAGAGATTGCCGGCAAGACCAGCCTGCTCGACCTGACCGAACGGATCTGCAAGTGGCCGATGGGCCATCCGGGCGAACCCGACTTCCATTTCTGCGGCGAAGCGGTGAATCCCGGCTTCCCCTATTGCGTCGAGCATTGCGGTCGCGCCTATCAGGCCCAGTTGCCGCGCGGCACGCGCCGCCCACCCCCGCCGCTGCCCTTCGGCGGCCCGCGGGTGCGCTGAGCAAAACAAGATCAGGAAGGCCGCCCCACCGGGCGGCCTTTTCTTTTGTCCCTATTTGCCGACCAGTTGCGGATTTTCCGCCTTCCAGACCATCGCCGCATGGATGCGCCGCTCGACGCTGGGGTGATCGTAGAAGAAGATTTCCTCCAGCCGCGAAGGCGACGAAGCACGATATTCGATCGTCTTGACCAGCGCCTTCGCCAGGCCATCGGGCTCATGCGCGACCTTGAGCGAAAAGCGGTCGGCGGCATTCTCGTCATGGCGGCTGATACTGTTCATCAGCGGCACCAGGAATATCCCGACCACCGCCGCGACGGCCCACGCGACCGGCATATGCGCCGGATCGCTGATCGCCCTGCCAGCGCCGAACCAGCGCGCCGCCACCGGATAGAGCCGGTCGACCAGGAAGAAGAGCAGCATCGCCAGCAGGCTCATGCCGCCCGCCAGCCACAGCACATGATGTTCGGCATAATGGCCCATCTCATGCCCCACCACGCCGCGCACCTCGGCCAGGTCGGCGCCGCGCTTGAACATCGTGTCACTCATCGCCACCCGCGCCGTGCCGAACAGGCCGGAGACATTGGCGGTATAGCGTTCCGACTGTTTGGAGCCGTCATAGATGTAGATTTTATCGCCTGGCACGCCGGCACGATGGGCC
Source organism: Sphingobium scionense (assembly GCF_014197035.1). Lineage (GTDB taxonomy): Bacteria > Pseudomonadota > Alphaproteobacteria > Sphingomonadales > Sphingomonadaceae > Sphingobium > Sphingobium scionense. The sequence continues at coordinate 256,406 of NZ_JACIEU010000004.1, forward strand.
AGTTCGACCACCGCATCGCGGGTCGGCCCGGCGGGCGCCGGGGTATAGGTATTGAACAGCGGCTCGATCGCCACCGGCGCGATCACGACCATCAGGATGATGCCCGCCACCACCACCAGTCCCGACCAGGCCCACCACCAGCGCGGCGTCCGCCGCATCAGTGCGTAGATGGCAACCGCCAGCAGCGCCAACAGCGGAATGCTGATCGCACTCGACAATATATCCTCGCCCAGCCAGCCGCCAAAGCCCTGGCTGGTCAGGCCATAGCTGCGCTCACGCCACCAACCGGCATAGATCGACCAGGGCAGTTCGATCAGCCAGTCGAGCAGGAAGAAGAGCAAGGCGGACAGGAACACCGCCAGATTGGGGCGCCGCACATGCACCCGGCGGCCAACCCGGGCCAGCACGCCGCTGCGCCAGATCAGCGTCATGGCGACAATCGTGATCAGCGTGCCCCACAGCAACAGCCAATGGCCGCCCTGGGTATAGGCGATCGCCCGCTCATGCTGGCCCGGTGACAGCGTCGCCAGATAGGCGGCGGTTGCAGCATCGGGATTGAAATGCGGGATAGACAAGGCCTTATTCCCCCTCGGATCGGACAGAAGGCGAAGCGTAGCAGGTCGCTGGCCGGGGTAAAGCGCTGCGCCGCCATCGAAAACATAACGAAAACATCGCACCGTCCGCAGGGGTGCTTGCGCCCGACGCCCCGCTGCCTATAGCTTGGCAGAATGTCCGAAGACCTGTTCGCCTCCGCTTCCTCCACGGCCTCGCCGGGCTATGACGCCTCCACCATCGAAGTGCTCGAAGGGCTGGAGCCGGTCCGCCGGCGTCCGGGCATGTATATTGGCGGCATTGACGAGCGCGCCTTCCACCATCTCGCCTCCGAAGTGCTCGACAACAGCATGGACGAGGCGGTGGCCGGCCACGCCACCCGGATCGAGATCAGCCTGGAACCGGGCAACAAGCTGACCATCACCGACAATGGTCGCGGCATTCCGGTGGATGACCACCCCAAATTCCCAGGCAAGTCGGCGCTGGAGGTGATCCTGACCACGCTCCACTCCGGCGGCAAGTTCGAGGGCAAGGCCTATGCCACCTCGGGCGGCCTGCATGGCGTCGGCATCAGCGTCGTCAACGCCCTGTCGATCAGGACGGTGGTCGAGGTTGCGCGCAACAAGGAATTGTTCCGCCAGAGCTTCAGCCAGGGCCTGCCCACCAGCGGTCTGGAAAAGGTCGGTGCCGCCCCCAACCGGCGCGGCACCGCGGTCGGCTTCATCCCCGACAGCGAGATTTTCGGCGAGCAGAAGTTCAAGCCGGCCAAGCTCTATCGCCTCGCCCGGTCCAAGGCCTATCTGTTCGCCGGGGTCGAGATACGCTGGAAATGCGCGCCCGAACTGATCGGCGATGATACCCCGGCCGAAGCGGTGTTCCAGTTCCCCGGCGGCCTTGCCGATCACCTGAAGGAACAATTGGGCGACCGCGAATGTGCCACCACCCAATTCTTCTCGGGCAATCAGGATTTTCCGGGCGAAGCCGGCCGGGTCGAATGGGCGGTCGCCTGGCCGCTCTGGTCGGACGGAAGCTATAGCTGGTATTGCAACACTATCCCGACGCCCGATGGCGGCACCCACGAAAACGGCCTGCGCGCCGCGCTGGTGAAGGGCATTCGCGCCTTTGGCGACCTGGTGGGGCAGAAGAAGGCGAAGGATATCACCGCCGACGACATCATGACGTCATCGGAAATCATGCTGTCGGTCTTCGTCCGCGATCCCCAGTTCCAGAGCCAGACCAAGGATCGCCTGACCAGCCCGGACGCTGCGCGTCTGGTTGAAAATGCCGTCCGCGACCATTTCGACCATTTCCTGACCGACCATATGGACCGGGGCAAGGCACTGCTCGCCTATGTCATCGACCGCATGGACGAGCGGCTGAAGCGCAAGCAGGAAAAGGAGGTCAAGCGCAAGACCGCCACCAGCGCGCGCAAGCTGCGCCTGCCCGGCAAGCTCACAGATTGTTCGAACGACGACCCGGAAGGCGCTGAAATCTTTCTGGTCGAAGGCGACTCGGCTGGCGGTTCCGCCAAGCAGGCGCGCGATCGCAAGACGCAGGCGATCCTACCGCTGCGCGGCAAGATCCTCAACGTCGCCTCAGCAAACACCGCCAAGATACTGGCAAACCAGGAAATTGCTGACATGATCCTGGCGCTGGGCTGCGGCACGCGGAAGGATTGCAACCCCGATGCGCTGCGCTACGAACGCGTCGTCATCATGACCGACGCCGATGTCGATGGCGCGCATATCGCCACGCTGCTGATGACCTTCTTCTTCCAGGAGATGACCGAACTGGTACGACGCGGTCATCTCTTCCTGGCCCAGCCGCCACTCTACCGCCTCGTTGCGGGCGGCAAGAGCCTCTATGCCAAGGATGATGCCCATCGCGAGCAATTGCTGGCCAAGGAGTTCAAGGGCAAGAAGGTGGAGATCAGCCGCTTCAAGGGCCTTGGCGAAATGAACCCGATGCAGTTGCGCGAAACGACGATGGACCCCAAGACCCGCAGCCTCATCCGCATCACCCTGCCCGACGATATCGAGGACCGGCAGCAGGTGCGCGATCTGGTCGAGCGGCTGATGGGCACAAACCCGGCCCATCGCTTCGCCTTCATCCAGGAAAATGCGGCAGCGGTCGATGAGGAAGCGATTGACGCATGAGGGCGCTGGCGGCCGCGCTTGTCCTCATCGGGATGGCGCTGCTGCCCGGCCGCGCCATGGCTGATCCCAGCCCCGCCTTCCGTGCACGCGCGGCGCAACTGGTGAACATTCTCGCTGCCCCTGGCGCCGAAAGTGATTTTTTCTCGCCCATCTTCATCGACGCGATCCCGGTGGATCGTTGGCGTGCCATCGCCGCCGACCTGCGCCGCCAGCATGGCCGCCCGATCGCGCTTGGCGCCGTCACCCAGCAGAGCGCGACCGCAGGCCAAATGGAGGTCCGCTACGAACGGGCGATCATCGCCATCACGCTGGTGATCGCGCCCGCCCCGCCCAACCGCGTCGTCGGCCTGCGCATCATCGGCAGCCGCCAGGCGGATGACAGCATGGGCGCAGTGCTGCGCGACATCGCCGCCTTGCCTGGCCGCAACGCCTTCGCCATCGCCAGGCTGACCGATGCCGGCCCTGTCCTTCTCCAGTCCCACCATCCCGACCAGCCGATGGCGACCGGCTCCTCGTTCAAGCTCACCGTGCTGGCCGAACTGGCGCGCGCAGTGCAGGCGGGTGAGCGCCGCTGGAGCGACGTCATCCCGCTCGGCCCGAAAAGCTTTTCCGGCCGCCTAGTGGAATGGCCGGATCGCGCGCCGATGACGCTGCACAGTCTGGCCACCGCGATGATTGCTGAGAGCGACAATAGCGCGTCGGACACGTTGCTGCTCGGCCTTGGCCGCGACAAGGTGGACACCATGCGCCAGCACTTCGGCCTTGCCGATCCGCGCAGCCTGCCGATGCTGACCACCGCCGAGGCCTTTGCCCTGAAGATGCCGGCCAATGCCGACCTGCGCCGCCGCTATGAGGGCGGGACAGTCGCCGATCGCCGCGCCCTGCTGCGGGAGGCCGCCGCCCGGCTGACCGGCTCCCATGTCGATGTCGGCACCGTGTCGGAAAATCCGGTGGCGATCGACACGCTCGAATGGTTCGCCAGCCCGCAGGAGGAAGTTGCCCAGCTCGACTGGCTGCGCCGCAACGGTGGCGATGCCCTGTCGATCATGGCGGTCAATCCGGGCATAGCCCCCGCCAACGCGAAACGCTGGCGCTATTTCGGCTACAAGGGCGGCAGCGAGCCCGGCGTGATTGCCATGAACTTCCTCGTTCAGGCACAGGACGGCCAATTTTACGCGGTGAGCGGCGCCTGGAACGATCCGGTCGCCCGCATCGACGAAGGCCGCTTTATCATGCTGATGACGCGCGCACTCAACCTGCTGGCCGACTGATCCCCCCGGCCCGGCGCCTGTCCTACATCCCGCCGATCGGCTATAAAGGCCCAAAGCAACATGGACAGGGCACGTAACAATCCATCACCAATTGGACATTTAATGTCAAAATGTGCGGGAAATATGCGAAGTTAAGCGGACGAAATCCTATTTTTGTGCCCTCGTCGGGTCAGGCCGTCAGCGCCTCGACCAGCGCCTTGACCTTCTTCTGGCGCCATTGCGGCAGCGGCGCGATCAGCCAGTAGCTGAGCAGCGTCGGCAGGGCATCGCCGACCCGGCGCACTCGCCCTGCATCGATATCAGCCTGTGCCAGCAGCAGCGGCACGCTCGCCCGGCCAAAGCCGTTCGCCGCCGCCTCGATCGCCAGTCCCGCATCGGCGACACGGATTGCCGTCGGCTGTTCGCCGGCCGGACACCCCGGCCATTCGATCCGCTGTTCCGGCCCGCCCGCCGCGGCCTCGACCGTTACGAAGGCGGTTTCGCCGATCTTGACCCCTTCATGCTCGCCTACGCCGTCGGTCAGGCGCAGCGCGAGATCGAGGTTGGCCTCGGTAAAGTCGAGCGCTTCATCCGCGGCGACCAGAGAGAAGGTCAGGCCCGACTGGCTCGCCGCATAGGATGCCAGACGCGGTTGCAGCCATTTGGCGGTGATGTCGCGCGGCGCGGCGATCGTCAGCGACGAACTGGCCTGGCCCGCCTGCATCGCCCGCACCGCTTCCTCGAACTCCAGGAAGCCGGCCCGCAGCGCTTCCAGCCCCGCTTCGGTCTCGGGCGTCAGTTCCAGCCCCTTGGGCGTGCGGCGGAACAGCACGACGCCCAGCATATCCTCCAGCGCACGGATCTGCTGGCCAACCGCCGCCGGCGTCACCGCCAGTTCGTCCGCGGCACGGGTGAAGGACAGATGGCGCGCCGCCGCATCCAGCACGCGCAGGCCGTTGAGCGGCAAATGGGTCCGCTTCATTCGGCCACCGCCGGCGCGATCAGCGCGAAATGGGGAATGGTCACGTCGAACGTCTCGCCATCGGCGCCGATCATCGTATAGGCGCCACGCATCGATCCCGTCGCCGTGTTGAGCGGACAGCCCGACACATAGTCATAGCTTTTGCCCGGTTGTACCACCGGCTGCTCCCCGATCACGCCCTCACCCTCCAATTCCTGCTGAATGCCCCGCCCATCGGTAATGATCCAGTGGCGGCTCAGCAGTTGCACCGGCTGTTCGCCCAGATTTTCGATCCGGATATGATAGGCCCAGAACCAGCGCCCCCGGTCCGGCTCCGACTGTTCGGGCAGAAAGGTCACGGCGACATGGACGATGATGTCCCGCGTCGTCGCGTGCAGGGGGAACAATGCGCTCATATTTCCCGCATGCGCCTCCCTGCCCGGTTCCGTCAACGCCCTATCGTCTTGAGCGCCTGATCGAAGTCGGCGATCACATCATCCGGGTCTTCCAGGCCAACATTCAGGCGCAACATATCCTCGGTGATGCCGACTTCCAGTCGCGCCTCTTCGGCCATGCCGAAATGAGTGGTCGATGCCGGATGGGTCATCAGCGAGCGCGAATCGCCGATATTGTTGCTGATGTCGACCAGTTCCAAGGCATTGAGCAGGCCATGCGCCTCGGCCCGGCCACCGCCGACATAGAGCGAGAAGATCGGCCCGGCCGCATCCATCTGCTGCATCGCCAGCGCATGCTGCGGATGGCTTTCGAGGCCCGGATACAGCACCTTGGGCAGGCGGGTTTCCAGAAACTGCGCAACCTTCAGCGCATTCTCGCTCTGGCGGCGGATGCGCAGGTCCAGCGTCTCCAGCCCCTTCAGCACCACCCAGGCATTGAACGCACTGAGCGTCGGGCCGGTATTGCGGTGGAAGGGCAGCAGCACATTGTCGATCCAGTCGCGGCTGCCACAGATAGCGCCGGCCAGCACACGGCCCTGCCCGTCCATCATCTTGGTCGCGCTATAGGCGACGACATCGGCGCCGAACTCCATCGGCCGCTGCAGCGCGGGCGAGGCGAAGGCGTTGTCGACGACGGTGGTGATGCCGCGTGCCCGGGCAATCGCGCAGACGGCGGCGATGTCGACCACGTCCATGGTCGGGTTGGCCGGCGTCTCGAAGAAGAAGACCTTGGTATTGGGCTGTGCCGCCGCTTCCCAGGCCGCAACGTCGCTACCGTCGATTGTTGTCGTCGCGATGCCGAACTTGGGCAGCAGCGTGTCGACCAGCCAGCGGCAGGAGCCAAAAGCCGCCTTGGCCGCGACGACATGGTCGCCAGCCGATAGCTGGCACAGCAGGGCAGCGGTCATCGCCGCCATGCCGGTCGCGGTCGCGCGACAGGCTTCGGCGCCTTCCAGCAGGGCGATGCGCTGCTCCAGCATCTCGACGGTCGGGTTCTGCAGCCGGCTATAGGTCATGCCCTGCTGTTCACCGGCGAAGCGCGCGGCGGCATCCTCGGCCCGGTCGTAGCAATAGCCGCTGGACAGGAACAAGGCCTCGGACGTCTCGCCATACTCGGTGCGCGCGGTGCCGCCCCGGATGGCCAGCGTCGCCGGCTTCCAGTTCTTGGTGATCTCAGGGTTCTGCCCGCTCTTCCGCTTCATATCGCCTTCCGCATATCCGTCGTGACGCGCGGCGTGTCGCCGCCCAGTATCTGTGCCATCTGGCTCATGTCGCCATTACCGCCCGAGAGGATAACCGCAACCTTCTTGCCGCGCATCTGCTCCTTTTCCTGGATCAGCGCGGCGAGCGCCACTGCACCGGCGCCCTCGGCCAGATTATGCGTATCCTGCCAATAGATGCGGATGGCGTCCGCCACCTCGTCATCGGTGACGCCGACGAAGCGGTCGGCGCGCGGCCCAAAATAATCGAGCGCGGCCTGAACCGGGGTGCAGACGGCAACGCCATCGGCAAAGGTGTAGGCGGTCGGGCTGGTCAGCAACTGCCCTGCCTCGAACGAGCGCTTGGCGGCATCGACATGGGCGGACACGACGCCGACGACCTTGGTCTTGAGGCCCAGCGCGTCGCGCGCCGCGATCGTGCCGCACAGGCCCGATCCGCAACCGACGGGAACGTAGACGGTATCGAGGTCCGGCACCGCATCGAACAGTTCCAGACCATAGCTGGCGACACCGCGGACCAGTTGCGTGTGATAGGCCGGCACCATGAACAGCCCCTGTTCAGCGGCCAGCCGGATCGCCTCCGCCTTGGCGCTGTCGAAATCATGGCCATGCTCGATCAGGGTCGCGCCGAATGCGCGCATCGCGGCATTCTTCTCCAGCGCATTGCCATGAGGGACGACGATCGTCGCCTGAAGGCCCGCCGCCGTGGCGGCGCGCACCTGCGCCTGGCCATGATTGCCGCGGGTCGCGGTGATGATGCCCGACACCTCTGGATGAGTGCGGCGCAGCCAGTCGATATAGGTGATGGCGCCGCGCACCTTGAAGGCACCGGTCGGTGTGTGGTTCTCATGCTTGACCCAGGTTTCGACGCCGATCCGCCCGGCCAGCAGTGGCCAGGCAAATTGCGGGGTCGGCGGCACCTGGTCATGGACCATGGCGGCGGCGGCACGAAGGCTGGACAGGGAAAAGTCGCTCATGCCGCTGCCTAGCCGCCCCGGAAAGCCGCCAACAGGACCGATATGCGCGAATTGGCCCCTTAGGCGGCCCTCCGCACCCTGCCCTCGATCAGCGGGTGCAGATGCGCCTCTTCCCATTCCATATGGTCGTAAAGCATATCCTGCAGCGCCAATGTGGCCCGCTTGTAATTGCTCCAGTCCGCGGTGATCTGGGCCGGGGTCCATTGCTTGATATGGTCGCTGTAGCGCAGGAACAGGGCCACCATGGTTCGGCCATGCTGATGCACCACCGGCTCGGCCTCGACAGCCAGCGCCCCCTGGCGCAGGCCGCGCGCCAGCATATCCTCACGCCCCATATGGTCGCGGAACAGCTGGGCGAAGCGGATGCGCCAGCGGGTCAGCAGCGCCATGTCACGGACGTCATCGTCCATCATGCTGGCAAAATCCCGCATCATGCCCCGCAGGGCATGATGGTCTTCAATCAAGTCAGTCGGCATTTGCGTCCCCATTCCTCGCTCATATCGACCAGGAACGAAGAAACTTTACGTTCGCGTCACGCAAATGCGACGAACCGAGCCTGATCAGAGCGCCGCGAGGACCGCGTCGCCCATCTCCACCGTGTTCATCGTGCCGCCCAGATCCGGCGAGCGGGCGCCGTCGGCCAGCGCCTTGGCCACCGCCGCCTCGATCCGGTCGGCCGGGTCGGACAGGTTCAGCGAGTAACGCAACATCATCGCCGCCGACAGGATTGTCGCCAGGGGATTGGCCTTGCCCTGGCCGGCAATGTCGGGCGCCGAGCCATGGATCGGCTCATAAAGGCCCTGGCCGCTGCCGTTGAGCGTCGCCGACGCCAGCATGCCGATGGAGCCGACGCACATGCTCGCTTGGTCCGAAAGAATATCGCCAAACAGATTGCCGGTGACGATGACGTCGAACTGGCCGGGATTGCGCACCAATTGCATCGCGGCATTGTCGACATACATGTGGGTCAGGGCGACGTCGGGATATTCGGCCGACACCTCGATCACCACGTCGCGCCACAGTTGGCTGGTTTCCAGCACATTGGCCTTGTCGACCGAGCAGAGCTTGCCGCGACGCGCGCGCGCCGCCTGGAAGCCGGCATGGGCGATGCGGCGCACCTCGGCTTCGTTATAGGACATGATGTCATAGCCTTCGCGCAGGCCGTCGGCGGTGGTGCGAAAGCCTTTCTCGCCGAAATAGACGTCGCCATTGGTCTCGCGCACGATCAGCAGGTCGATTGAGCCGGCCACTTCGGGCTTGAGCGCGCTTTCATGCGCCAGTTCGGGGAAGACCTTGGCCGGGCGCAGGTTCGAGAAGAGGCCCAGTTCCTTGCGGAGGCCCAGGATCGCCTGTTCCGGACGCAGATGGCGTTCCAGCGAGTCGCAATCGGGATCTCCGACCGCGCCGAACAGGATCGCGTCGGCGCGCTTGGCGATGTCCAGCGTCTCGGGCGGCAGCGGATGGCCGACCGCCTTGTAGGCCGCACCGCCTACCAGCCCCTCTTCATAGGTGAGGCCATCGATCGCCAGCGCATCCAGCACGCGCTTCGCCTGCGCGACGATCTCGGGGCCGATACCATCTCCAGGGAACAGGGCGATCAACATGGGAAACCTCTTTCTAAATCTCTGCCGGCACGGTTCCGCGAAAGAAAATGGCCGCCGCTGCCCGGCAGGCGAACGGAGAATGCGGAAACGGCACGCCCGCCCTTGCAAAAACTGCGCGCGTTACGCAACCGCTCTTTTCAGCCGGTCGACCAGTCTTTCGCGCGCAGCCAGCACATCGGCCCGCCTTTCAGTCAACACCGAACGCTCCAGGAAGAAGCCGGTCAGACGCAACCCATCCATGATCTGCGGCCAGTCGCCAGCTCCGCCCTGCAACAGGAAAGGCGGGAGCGGCAGCAGGCGCGCCTCATAGCCCTCCGCCCCTGCCCGGCTGACCGCCGCCGCGCTGCGCGGGCTGACAAAGGCCAGCTCGTCGGCAATTCCAGTGGCCGCGCAGCGGCTGAGGTCGAGGCCGAAGCCGAGTTCGGCGAGCAGCAGCAATTCATAGCGGACCAGAGCCGCCGCCCAGCCCCGCGCCGCCGGCGCCGCCTCGACCGCACCGAGCACGCCGTCCAGCGCTTCGTAGAGCGTCGGATAGGGCGTCCCCTCCGGCAGCGCCGCTGCCGTCAGCGCGCAGGCCCAGTCGATCGCCGCCGCCGGCAATGGCTCGCCCAGCAGGGGCGCGCGGCTATGCTCCAGTTCGACGGTCAGGCTCGCCAGTTGATCCTCCGTCCGGGCGCGAAACTCGGCCTTCACGGCATTGCCCGGCAGCAGGACCGGACGCAGCCCCCGCGACCGCCCGCCGCGCACATAGCCCGCGACCAGCCCATGGTCGGGTGTCAGCAGCCGCGCGACCGCGCCATGTTCGCCATGGGCGCGCAGCGCGCAGACGATGCCGGATGTGATGAGGACGGGCATGGCGCCTTCCTATCGACGATCCGGCATCCGTGCCAAATCTAATGTTGCGGCTGCGCCTCGCCACGGGTGCGCCACAGCGACAGGCCGATACCCGCGCCCAACACTCCGGCCGTCACCAGCAAGGAAAAGAGCGGCGGGATCTTCTCCAGCCCCAGCGCGTCGGCCAGGAAGATCTTGGCGCCGATGAAGATCAGCACCACCGACAGCGCATATTTGAGATAATGGAAGCGGTGGACCGCCGCCGCCAGCGCGAAATAGAGCGCGCGCAGCCCCAGGATCGCGAAGATGTTGGAGGTATAGACCAGATAGGGATCGGTGGTGATGGCGAAGATCGCCGGCACCGAGTCCACCGCGAAGATGACGTCGGCAATCTCGATCATCACCAGCGCCAGGAACAGCGGCGTCGCATGGAGCAACGGCTTTCCGCCCGGCTCGGCCGGCTGGCGCACGAAGAAATGATCGCCCTCCACCCGATCGGTCACGCGCATGTGACGGCGCAGGAAACCGAGCAGCCGGTTGCCCTCCATCGTCTGTTCCTTGCCCACGGTCCACAGCATGCGGATGCCGGTGAAGATCAGGATCGCCGCGAAGAGATAGAGCGCCCAGGAGACATTCTGAACCAGCGCCGCGCCCAGCCCGATCATGATCGCGCGCAGGACGATGACGCCGATGATGCCCCAGAACAGCACCTCATGCTGATAGCGGCGTGGCACATGGAAGAAGGAGAAGATCATCGCGATGACGAAGACATTGTCGAGCGCCAGCGATTTTTCGACGACGAAGCCAGTGAGATAGGCAACCGCCGCCTCCTGCCCCATCTGCCAGGCGATCCAGCCGCCGAACGCCAAACCGATGGCGATGTAGAAGCCGGCCAGCTTCACGCTTTCGCGCACGCCGATCTCGCGCTGCTTGCGATGCAACACGCCCAGATCCAACGCCAGCAGCGCGATGATGATCGTCAGGAAGAGCGCCCACATCCAGATGGGCTTGTTGAGAAAGTCGGTCGTCAGAAAATCCATGACAAGTCCGTGCTGCGAATATGCAGGTCAAGCGGACGGCATGGCTCCCGGTTCCCTCAGCGGAAATATGTCGGAAAGCGGCAATCGAACAGCAATGATCACGGCCCGGCGCAGGTCAGGCTGCACCGGGCTGCTAATGATCAGCCGGGCATCATCGAGCCGGTGTCGATGAAGCGCTGGTGCCAGGCAAAGGCCTCGGCCGGCAGCATCGGCGATTGAAGGCCATAGCTGCCTTTCATGGCACGGGCGAAATAGTCCTTCAGCATCGGGCGATAGTCAGGATGCGCGCAATTGTTGATGATCAGGTCCGCCCGCTGGCGCGGCGCCAGACCCCGCAGGTCGGCCAGCCCCTGTTCGGTGACGATCACCTGCACATCCTGATTGATATGGTCGACATGGCTGGCATGCGGCACGATCGCCGAAATCTTGCCCTGCTTGGCGGTCGAGGGCGTCATGAAGATCGACAGATAGGCGTTGCGGGCAAAGTCGCCCGATCCGCCGATACCGTTCTGAATGCGCGATCCCATGACGTGGGTGGAGTTCACATTGCCATAGATGTCCGCCTCGATGAGGCCATTCATGGCGATGCAGCCCAGGCGGCGAACCAGTTCGGGATGGTTGCTGATTTCCTGCGGGCGCAGGATCATTTTGTTGCGGAACCGGGCCATGTCGGCGTTCAGGCGCGTCGCCGCCTCCGGGCTGAGCGAGAAGGCGGTCGCGCTCGCCATGCGCAGCTTACCGGATTCCAGCAGGTCGAGCATGCCGTCCTGGATCACCTCCGTATAGGAGACCATATTGTCGAACGGCGCGTCGATGAGGCCGGTCAGCACCGCATTCGCAATATTGCCGACGCCCGACTGGAGCGGCAGCAGCGACGCCGGGATGCGGCCCATCTTCACTTCATGGCCGAGGAATTCGAGCAGATGGCCGGCGATCGCCCGCGCACTGTCATCGGGCGGGGTGAAAGGGGCGTTGCGATCGGGCGAGTCGGTTTCGACCACCGCCAGAACCTTGTCCGGATCGACCCGGAAATAGGGTTCGCCGATGCGATCGTCGGCCCGGGTCAGCGGGATCGGCACGCGGCTCGGCGGCAGCGCCGTGCCGTAATAAATGTCATGCATCCCCTCGAGCGCGGCATTCTGCCAGCTGTTGACCTCCAGGATGATGCCCTTGGCGCGATCGAGCCAGGTCTTGTTGTTACCGACCGAGGCGGACGGGATCAGCAGGCCGTCGGGGGTGATGCCGGTGACTTCGACCACGGCGACATCCAGTTCACCCAGGAACCCCTGCCACGCCATCGGCGCGACCTGGCTCAGATGCATGTCGAAATATTGCATCTCACCACGGTTGATCCGCTCGCGGGCGATCGGGTCGCTATTATAGGGGAGGCGAAATTCAACGCCGTCAGCCTTGGCCAGCGCACCATCGAGTTCCGGCCCGGTCGAGGCGCCAGTCCATACCTTCACCCGGAAAGGATCGCCGGCCGAATGAGCGGCAGTGATGCGATCTGCCAGCGCCAGCGGCACCGCCTTGGGATAGCCCGATCCGGTAAAGCCGCTCATGCCCACGGCCATGCCGTCGGCGATCAGGGCAGCGGCGTCCTGCGCGCTGCGCCTTTTTGCCGCAAAACCCGCATGCCCGATACGATCCGATGCCATCCTCTCGTCTCCAAAAAATGTCTGACTGACGTTCTTGTGTCGGCGCTTAGGTCTGGCTTTTCCGTTCGCCGCACAATAGGGATTCCCGGCACAATATCTGTGCAGGACATGTTCAAATGAGCGACCTGCTGCTTTCCATTCGCACCTTCATACGGCTCTGCGAAAAACCCAGTTTCACGCGCGTCGCCGCCGAAATGCATGCCAGCCACACCACCATAGCCCGACGGCTCGACCAGGTGGAAGCCCATTTTGGTACCGTGCTGTTTCATCGCACCACGCGTCGGCTGGTCCCGACGCCGGAAGCCGACCAGTTGCTGGTCCATGCCCGCACTTTGGTCGACGCGCTGGACGTGGCCGAACAGGAATTGCGCCCGATTCAGGGCGATGTCAGCGGGACGGTGCGGATTGGCGTCACGACGGCGCTGGGCCTTTATTATCTCGGCTTGCTGAGCAGGCTCAGCGACCAGCATCCCGGCCTCCGGATCGACATGGCAATGACCGACTGGCAGCGCGATCTGGTCCAGGACCGGCTCGATCTGGCCCTGCGCGTCGGCCCGGTCGGGGACGATATGCTGGTCGTGCATCGGCTGGGCGCCCTGCCCCGCATGCTGGTCGCCCATCCCGACTATGTCGCGCGCCATGGGCTGCCCGCCAACGCCGACGACCTGCCCAGCCATCGCTGCATCGCCTATGGCTATGGCGACCTGCCGGCCAAATGGACGGTGGATGGTCGTGACCAGTTGATCAGTGGCCCCTTCCGCAGCGACAATAGCGAGGCCGTGCATCGCGCCGCGCTTGCCGGGCTTGGCATCGCGATGCTGCCCGCCGTGCGGGTCGCGGACGATCTGGAGGCGGGCCGGCTTGCGCGCGTCCTTCCCGCCAGCCAGATCGACCCGATCGACATTTTGGCGGTACATCCTGCCCTCAAGCGCCTGCCCGCGCGGGCCAGGCTGGTGCTCGATTTCCTGAAGGCGAACTTTCCCGGCGATCCGCTGCAGCGCTAAGCCGCGCGCAGTTCTTCCAGCACGTTACGCACCGTTTCCTGCAATTCCTGGGAACGGCTGGACAAGGCGGTGGCCGCCGCATCAGTCTCGCCCATGGCCGATTGCGCCTCCGCCAGGGCCAGGCTGAGCGCTTCAGCCTGGGATGCTGCTTCGGCGATATGGCGCGCCATCTCCTCGGTCGCCGCCGCGATCTCGCCGGTGGCGCGTATCTGCTCCGCCACATCATCGACGATGCCGGCGGTCGACCGGTCGATCGTGTCGGCCGATTGGGTCGCGACATCGATCGCGCCCGACACGCTGTCGGCCGCGCGGCGAATATCCTGCAGATAGATGTCGATCTGGCGGGTCGCCTCGGCCGTCTGCGCCGCCAGGCTCTTCATCTCCGATGCCACCACGGCAAAGCCGCGCACCTCGCTGCCGCTGCGCGCCGCCTCGATCCCGGCATTGAGCGACAGGGTCCGGCTCTGCGCCGCGATCTGGGAAATCAGCGCGACGATCGAACTCGCGGAATCGACCGTCGCCGACAGGATGTCGACCTCCGGCGTCAGCGCGCGGGTCGCCATGGCGCCGCGCAGCGCATGGTCGCGGGTGTGGCTGGCACTGCCACCCACCCCACTGATCGATGTCGCCAGCTTTTCCGTATCCTGCGCCACCGCGCGGACGTCGCCGTCGGCGCGGGCATGGGCCTTGCGCAATTCGGCCGAACGCTGGGTCGTATGGTCGAGCAGATCGAACAGCCATTGCTTGCTGGCCGACAATTGCCCGGCCAGTTGCCCCAGATCGCCGACCACCGCACCCAGCCGTGCTTCCAGCGCATCGGCGACCAGCCGACGCCGCTCGGTCGCTTCCTCGGCCCGCCGCGCAGCTTCCTCGATCCCGCGCTGCCGGGTAGCGATCGTCTGCGCCCGTTCCAGTTCGGCCAGCGCGACTTCCGCCCGCTCCTTCGCCGCGTCGGCTTCCTTGCGCAGACCTTCGCTCCGCTGCCGCTCCTCGGTCTGCAGGCGGATGGTCTGGGTCAGCAACGACACGATCCACCACAGCATCAGGGTCTGGATCACAACCACCAGCGCATGCACCAACACGCGCGGCAGATCGCCCTCACTGGCAAACACCCAGGCCGGATAGCTATAGTTAAGGATCAGATGATGGAGCGCCGTCACGCCGGCCGCGACCAACAGTGCCCGTCGGTCGAGCAGCACGGTCTGCGCCGCCAGCGCCGCGAAAAAGCCCATATGCATGTCCATCTGCCAGGCATGACCGCGCAGCAGGAATACATAGAGCGCCGGGATCGCCACCGATGTCACCGCCAGGGTCATGCGCGCCGGCGCCGAAATGTCACGGCGCCGGACCATCATGGTCGGCAACAGCGCCAACAGCGCGGCGGCCAGCGCGCCGACCTCCGCATCGGGAGACTTCAGCAACCAGCCGATCAGCATCAGTGCAGGCACATTCAGCCAGAACAGCCACATCAGCATGCGCGCGCCGGCCAGGCGGATGGTTTCCATCGGGCGTTCGACGTTCATGCCCGGCCTCCCTGGCCAACGCAGAGGAAATCGGGCGCTGCCAGCAGCAGAACGCCGCGGGCGATCATTGGCCAGGCCAGGCGTTCGCGATCGCCGCGCACCACCAATGCACCATCAAACTGCCCCTTGCCGACCGGGATCGCGCCGACCGCGATCAATCCGGCCGCCAGTCCATGGGCGCTGGCCGTGGTCAGGGGAATGGCGAGCATGTCGCCACGCGCCGGCGGCGCGAAAACGCCCGCCAGCATCATAAAACCGACTGTCGCCAATTGCGCAGCCGCAAGCCCCCACCTGTTCCCCACTCTTGTCTCCCCCGCCCATCGGCCGGGGAAACATCACCATCAATCGTTAACGCGACACTTATGAGCCAGCAAAAATCATTGCGGCAACGTCACATTTTTCAACCATGGAAATAATCATAGACTTGCTGGGCAACCGCCTTCGACACGCCGGGTGCCCGCTGCAAATCCTCCAGCGCGGCGTCCCGCACCGCCCGCGCGGTGCCGAAATGCATCAAAAGGGCCTTTTTCCGGGCCGGACCGATACCCGGCACCTCGTCCAGCGACGACACGGTGATCGCCTTGCTGCGCTTCGCCCGATGCGCACCGATGGCAAAGCGATGCGCTTCATCGCGCAGGCGCTGCATATAGAACAGCACTGGATGGTTGATCGGGAGACTCACCTCCCGACCGTCCATCAGATGGAATACCTCGCGCCCGTCGCGGCCATGATGCGGCCCCTTGGCGATGCCGATCATGCAGACATCTTCGATGCCCATATCCTCCAGCATCGCCCGCGCCGCCGACAATTGCCCCTTGCCGCCGTCGATCAGCACCAGATCGGGCCATTCACCACCATCGCGATCCGGATCTTCGCGTGCCGCCCGGCCGAAGCGCCGCTCGAACATCTCGCGCATCATCGCGAAATCGTCGTTTGAGATTTCGGGGTTCTTCATGTTGAACTTGCGATAGGCGTTCTTGCGGAAGCCCTCCGGCCCGGCGACCACCATGGCCCCCAGCGCATGGGCGCCCTGGATATGGCTGTTGTCATAGATTTCGATCCGGTCGGGCACGCCTTCCAGCCCGAATGCCTCGACCATCTCGTCCAATATCTTGGCCTGGGTCGTGGTCTCGGCCAGACGCCGGTCGAGCGCCTCCACCGCATTGCGCTGCGCCTGCTTGATCAGGCGCGTCCGATCGCCGCGCTGGGGCACCTCGATCCGCACCTTGCTGCCCAGCCTTTCGCTCAGCGCTAATGCCATCAGTTCGCACTCCGCCGGCTCACGATCGGTCAGGATCAGCTTGGGCGGCGGCACTTCCTCGTAAAATTGTGCCATGAAGCTTTCCAGCACCTCTTCGGTCGCCACATCATTGGTGTGGACCGGAAAGAAGCTGCGATGGCCCCAATTCTGGCCGCCCCGAATGAAGAAGGCCTGGATGCACATCGATCCGCCCTTCTCCGCCAGCCCGAAGATGTCCGCATCGCCCAGCCCCTCGGCATTGATCGCCTGCGCCCCCTGAATGAAGGTCAGCGCCTTCAGCCGGTCGCGGATCACCGCCGCCTGTTCGAAATCCAGCGCCTCGGCCGCCGTCTCCATTGCCGCGCCCAGCTTCTGCTGCACAGCGGTCGACTTGCCGCCCAGGAAATCCTGGGCGTCCTGCACCAGTTCGGCATAGCCCGCCGGATCGATACGATCGACGCAAGGCGCCGAACAGCGCTTGATTTGATAAAGGAGGCAAGGCCGTGAGCGATTGGCAAAGAAGCTGTCGGTGCAGCTGCGCAGCAGGAATAGCTTCTGCAGCGCGTTGATGGTCCGCGTCACCGATCCGGCGCTGGCGAAGGGCCCATAATAACGCCCCTTATATTTGCGCGCGCCGCGATGCTTCTGCACGCGGGGAAAATCATGATCCTCGCGCAGCAGGATGAAGGGGAAGCTTTTGTCGTCGCGCAGCAGGACATTATAGGGCGGGCGATAGCGCTTGATGAGTTGCGCCTCCAGCAGCAGCGCTTCGGCTTCGCTGTTGGTGGTGACGATGGTCATGCTGCGCGTCTGCGCCACCATGCGCCGTAGCCGGTTGGGCAGGCGATCGACCTGGGTATAATTGGCGACCCGATTCTTGAGCGCCCGCGCCTTGCCGACATAAAGGACATCGCCGCGCGCATCGTGCATCCGATAGACGCCGGGACGGATCGGCAGCGTCTTGAGCGTCGTACGGATCGCATCCACGCCCGCATCGATGTCGGGTTGGCTGCCGGTGACGGTATAGGTCGCCTTGTCTTCGTTGAAACGGTCGGGGGATTGCGGCTGCGACATGGCCGCAGAGATAGCGGCACCGGCGCGGATCGCAATGGCAGGATGGAACAAAGCACGGCCAAGGGCAGCATTCATGACTGTCATTCATGGCTGTCTTGACGAAAGCCGACCTAATCAACAGCCTGTCGACTTCCTATGTTGGACAGGCGCAGGTCATCCCCTGGCCCGCGCCCATCCAAGAATAGCAGCGGAGGGGCATCCATTGCCCACACACCGCGAACCTCAAGCAAAGGGACAACTTCCCCATGGCCACCAAAGCCTATGGCGCCAACGCCGCCGACAAGCCGCTCGAAGCTCTCGACATCGAACGCCGCGCCGTCGGTCCGCATGATGTCGCGATCGATATCGCCTATTGCGGCGTCTGCCATTCGGACCTGCACCAGGTCCGTTCCGAATGGGACGGCACCCTCTACCCCTGCGTTCCCGGCCATGAGATCGTCGGCCATGTGACCGCCGTCGGCGATCATGTCAGCGCCTTCAAGGTCGGCGACACGGTCGGCGTGGGCTGCATGGTCGACAGTTGCCAGGGCTGCGCATCCTGCGACGAAGGGCTGGAGCAATATTGCGAGAATGGCTTTGTCGGCACCTATAATGGCAAGACCGACGATGCGCCGGGCCACACGCTGGGCGGCTATTCTCAGAATATCGTGGTGAAGGACAAGTTCGTCCTGAAGATCAGCCACCCCGCCGACCAGCTCGCCGCAGTCGCACCGCTGCTGTGCGCCGGCATCACCACCTGGTCGCCGTTGCGCCACTGGAAGGTCGGGCCGGGACAGAAGGTCGGCATCGTCGGCATTGGCGGCCTGGGCCATATGGGCATCAAGCTGGCCCATGCCATGGGTGCCAAGGTTGTGGCCTTCACCACTTCGGAATCCAAGCGCCAAGATGCGCTGGACCTCGGCGCCGACGAAGTCGTCGTTTCGCGGAATGCCGAAGAGATGCAGGCCCATGCCAACAGCTTCGACTTCATCCTGAACACGGTCGCAGCCAGCCATAATCTCGATGCCTTCACGACCCTGCTGAAGCGCGACGGGACATTGACCCTGGTCGGCGTGCCCGAGCATGCCCACCCCTCGCCCAATGTCGGCGCGCTGATCTTCAAGCGCCGCAGCATCGCCGGCTCACTGATTGGCGGCATCGCCGAGACGCAGGAGATGCTCGATTTCTGCGCCGAGAAGGGCATCGTCGCCGATATCGAGATGATCCGCATCCAGGATATCGAAGACGCCTATGCCCGCATGCAGAAGAGCGACGTCAAATATCGCTTCGTGATCGACAACGCCACGCTGGCGGCCTGATCGCATCAAGGAAGGGCGGCCGAAAGGTCGCCCTTTTCCCTATATGGCGCCACTTTGCCGCAATCGGCCGTGGCGTTCGCCAGCCACCGCTCTATCCCGACCTGATGCTGGCCCTCCTTCCCTTCACCCCCGATCATTTCCCCATCCTGCCCGGCTGGTTCGGCAGCGAAGCCGACGTCGTTCAGTGGGGCGGGCCCTATGTCCATTTCCCACTGTCCGGCGAGCAGATGGCGGCGATGCTGGACGAAGGACGCAGTGATCCGCCCACACGCCTGTGCTGGATGGCGCAGGTCGACGGTCAGCTTGTCGGCCATGTCCAGATCGCCTTCGACTGGCGCAACGGCAATGCTACGCTGGGCCGGGTCGCGATCGCGCCCGATGCGCGGGGCCAGAGCCTGGCGGTTCCGATGCTGCGCCTTGCGATCGCCAGCGCCTTTGCCTTCGACGCCGTCGAGCGGCTGGAACTCAATGTCTATGCCTGGAATCGGCCCGCCATCCGCAGCTATGAGCGGCTGGGCTTCGTGACCGAAGGCATCCGCCTGTCCTCGGTCCGGGTCGGCGATGCGCGATGGGATACCGCGATCATGCGGATGCTGCGGTCCGAATGGCGCGACAGCGCGCCGGCCTGAACCCAAACAAAAAGGGCCGGCGCCTTTCGGTGCCGACCCTTTTGCTAATTCTGCCTGTTTCGATCAGGCGACCGGGCCAAGCCCCTTGATCGCATCATCGACCAGCGCCTTGTCCGCCTTGGCATCATGGCCTTCGGCAATCAGGGCAGCGGCGGCGCCCGTAGCGGCCTTCACCGCCTTGGCACGAATGTCGGCCAGTGCGCTGCGCTCGGCCGCACCGATCTTGTCTTCCGCCATCTTCTGGCGACGGGCGACCAGATCAGCAGCCTGCACCTTGGCGTCGGACAGAAGCGTTTCGGCTTCATGCTCGGCCGACTTGCGCATGGCGTCGGCTTCGCCGGCCGCAGCGGCCAGCTTGGCTTCATATTCGCCCTTGAGCGCTTCGGCTTCGGCACGAAGCTTCGATGCTTCGGCCAGCTGTTCCTTGATCTGGGCGATCCGGCCATCCAGCACGCCACCGATCAGGCTGGGCACCTTCTTGATCAGCAGGATGATGATGAACGCCAGCATCGCCAGGCTGACCCAGGCGGTCGCGTCCATGCCCACCGCCTTGGGATCGGTGTGTGGCGCGACGCCTTCATGCGCCACGGTGCCCACCGGCTCCATGCCTTCGGCATGGATCGCCTGATTGAGGTGCGAGGCCTGCGCCTCGCTATGCTCTACTGCTGCCTCAGCCATGAGCCAGTGCCGCCTTTACTGCGTTGCGGGCCGCCTCGTCCGACGCTTCCACGCCGGAAATACGGGCGACCATGTCGCGCGCCGCATCGGCGGCGACGGTTTCAATCTGTGCCATGGCGGCATCCGTGGCGGCCTTGATCCGGGCTTCGGCAGCGCCGATCTTGACCTGGATCTCCGCATCGGCGGCAGCCAGCTTCGCTTCCGAAGCCTTGGCGGCATCCGCCTTGGCCTTGGCCAGCGTCGCCTGGACGGCGGTGCGGCTTTCGGCGTCACGAACACGATAGTCCGCTTCCACTTCGTCGGCGCGGGCGAAAGCCGCCTTGGCGGCGTCCAGATCACCCGTGATCTTCGCGTCGCGCGCGTCGGCCGTCGCCTGCACCTTGGGCACCATGCCGCGGCCGATGACGAAGAAGACGAAGCCGAACGTCAGCAGCAGCCAGAAGATCTGGGACGCATAGGTATCGGCAATTTGCGCGATTTGAGGCATTTTTTTCCGTCCGAATAGGGGGCGGTCGTCAAGGGGCAGGCGGCAAGCCGCCCGCCCCGTCGATCATTAGGCCACGAAGACCAGGATCATGGCGATAACGAACGCCAGCAGACCCAGAAGTTCGGCGGCCGCGAAGCCGATGAACAGGCGACCCTGCTGGCCGTCAGCGGCACCCGGGTTGCGCAGCGCGCCTTCGAGGAACGAGCTGAAGACATTGCCCACACCAAGGGCGGCAATGCCCGCACCGATCGCGGCCAGGCCAGCACCGAGCAGCTTTGCGGCTTCTGCGTCCATGTTCTAAACTCCTTTTTCTAAACCAATTAAACGTTGAAGAATGTACGAAAACTCAGTGCAGGTTTTCGGCGTCGTTGATGTAGACCGAGGTCAGCAGCGCGAACACATAGGCCTGGATCACGGCGACCAGCACTTCGAGCGCGCTGATACCGATCATCAGCACGAAGCTGGCGGCACCGACGGTCAGACCGAAACCGGGGCCAGCGTTCGAGCTGTTGATGACGAAGCCGGCAAGCACCTTGAGCAGCACGTGTCCGGCGGTCATCGCCACGAACAGTCGCAGGCCCAGGCTGAACGGACGCACCATGAACGAGATCAGCTCGATCGGAAAAATGACCGGGATCATCGGCAGGGGCGTGCCATGCGGCACGAACAGAGAGAAGAAGTGCAGCCCATGCTTCCAGAAGCCGACGATCAGCACGATCGAGAAGCTCATGATCGCCAGCACGCCGGTGGCGGTGAAGTGGCTGGTGAAGGTGAAGGGGTGAACGCCGACCAGACCCAGCGGCAACAGACCCAGAAGGTTGGCCAGCAGGATGAACATGAACAGCGAGAAGACGTAGGGAATATACTTCTTGCCGCCTTCACCCACGTTCGAAATCAGTAGATTCTTGATGAAGCCGGTGAAATATTCGACCGCCATCTGCCAACGGCCAGGCACCAGTTCGCGCTTCATGCCGCCGATCACGAAGATCCACAGCACCACCGCAGCCGCGACCATGTAGAGCGCGCTGTTGGTGAAGGCGATGTTGAAGCCGCCGATGGACAGGTGATCGGTACCGAACAACGGTTCGATCGCAAACTGATGCATCGGATCGATTTTGCCGGATTCTGCCACGTGGACCCCTGTACCGTCTAATATTCGGACTAAGACAAAAGCGCCCCTATTGATCGGAACGCTTCGTCGTCGTCAATCTGATGATGTTCCTGAACGCTGCCACGATCCCGAGACCGAGGAAGATGAGCAGGAGCCATGGGGATGTGCCAAGCAGCCGGTCGAGAACCCAGCCGATCAACGCACCACCGACAAGACCACCGATCAGCTCTGCGAGAACCCTGTTGCCCAGACGCGAACCATCGTCCGCCTGTTGCACCTTCGTCCCCTGTCTGACCTGTTCGGCATGTTCCGCTTGCGCAATTCTTGCTTCCAATGAAGCAATACGCGCATCTTCCCCCGCCGGGTCCTGCCCGGGTTCACCCGCGACCATTGCCAATCCCTTCCACCAGGTTGAAACCCAATGGCAGGCGGCATGGCGCTTGCGGCTGCACCCGTCAAGGCGCGGCCCGTTTAGAAAGGGGATTGCGGATAGTCAACTATACTTGGGCAGGAGATTATCCTGCCCAGACGAACTGGCGGTCAAAGTCCGCCAGCCACGCTTGTTTTACTGGCCTGCGGTGGCGCAATAGGCCGGCAAAGAGATCGCCCCGGCGCCCTTGGTCTGCCAGGCACCACCGCCGACGCGATAGACCTGCCCCGGCTTCACCCGGCTGCTCAACGTCTGGCAACCGGTTGCAGCGGCAACATCCTGCACCGTCACGCCGCGCTTGCCGGCCAGATCGGTATAAACGGCGCGGCGCTTGATATTGATCGATTCGACCTCGGCCCGCACATCGGCGCCCACCGTGCCGGCGATGCCCAGATAGCCATCGGCCTGTTCACCCACCGTGCCGGCGGCGATCGCGGCGGCAGCGCCGCCCTGGGCCTGCGCGGCACCGGCCAGAACCAGGCCGCCCAGCACAGCGGCGGCCAGCATGAACTTGCGTGTCATTGCGGGAACAACTCCGGGTTATTGTTGATCAGATCCTTGGCGTCCTTCTCCAGACGGACGACGACCTCCTGCTGGACCTTCACGTTCAGATTGATCTCGATCGGCTTGTCCGGCGCCTTGACCTGGATGCATCCCCCCAGGGCCGAAGCGGCCAGACCGGCCATCATGATTGCAGCTATCTTCATTTCGGCTCCGTATTTGACACAGTCTCGCTTGCCGCAGGCTGAACCGCAAGACCAGATTGCAGATCGGCCGCGCTTTGTGCGCGCATCTTCTGCTGGGCATCCTCGCCAATCTGGTCGCGGATCACCTGCGACGGGTCGACATAGGATTGGGCGGATTTCATCAGGCCGCGGAAAGGCGCGGCAATCCGCACATTGAAGATGAAGGGCAGACCAACGAAGCTTTTCGCTATCCCCTGCGGTGCACCGCCCAATTGGCCCCGGTTGACGCCGTTGAACACCACATTGGTCACCATCTCGCCATCCAGTGCGCCATCCATCAGGATGGTGAGGCATTTATACTGGAGATCCTTCAACGCATCGAAGGCGACCTTGCCCATAACTCCGACTTGTTCATTCGACACCGGCCCCACATAGGACAGCACGCCGGACTGGCGGGTGGGATCGCACGGGATGCTCGGCAGCACGCCCTCGGGCATGATCAGCGGCGCCATGCCTTGTTGCCGCGCGACCAGCACGCCGCCGGCGACCCGCCCGCCCTGCGCATTGAAGATCAACGGCATGATGCCGTCGAACGTGCCGGTCGCCGACACATTCTTGAGGTCCATCGCCTGGATGAAGGCACCGGCGTCGAGGCCGATGACCCGGAAGGTCAGATAGCGATCGACATCGGCACCAAAGTCCATGGTCGTGGGCAGAAGCACCAGTTCGCCGCCCGAGAAAGGAAAGCCGCCGCCCTCAATATGCACCTTCTGCCCGGCGCCCAATCGATAGCGCACCGTACCATTGCGTGCCTCGACGCCCGGATTGACCAGCGCGATTCGCGCCTCCTGCCCGGTCGGCGTCACCATGTTGAGCAAGTCGGAGAAGCGAATTTCGCCCGACAGCCCCTCTACCGGGCCGAATGCCGCCGCCAGATCCAGCCGATCGGTACGGAAGATGCCATCGCTGCTGACATCGGAACCGGTCCAGCGAATATGCCCCTCACCGGTCACGCGGCCAGCGACATTGGCGATCACGCCGAGCGTCAGCGGCGTCAGTTCCTCCGGCTGCAATCCCGGCCCAAAGCCCAGATCCGGTACGGTCAGGTCGGCATGCCCCTTCCCGCTGCCCAGGTCGTGCGCGATATCGGCGCGCGCCACCGTGGCACCCTTGCCCGGCACCTGCAGCGTGCCGGTCGCGGTGATTCGGCCATCCTTCATCGCCAGAGCAAAGTCAGGCACAGACAGCGGGTTGAAGCGCACCGAAGGCTGCGCATCGCGCACCTGAATCGCCGCCTTGAGCGACAGCGCCCCCTTGGCAAAGGCCCAGCCGCCCGCGCCCTGTTCGACGATCAGCGGCACGGTGCCGATCCGTCCGCCCGCGCCCTTGATGTCGCCGGCAAAGCCATCCTTCGTCGCCGCACCGGTCACGCTCGTCGCGGACAGGCGAACCGGCGCATCCTCCGGGCCGATGGCGAAATCGGCATTGGCCAGGGTGAAACCGGTCTGGCCCAATATCAGCCGCGCATTGTCCGCCTTGAGCCGCATCGGGCTGTCGCCGCTTCGCCCGCTCAGTGCGACATTGCGAAGCTCCGCACCGCCCTTCATGCCGCCCGGCCCCATGGCGAAGAGCGCCGAATTGGGCAGTGGGCAGAGCGTCTGCCGGGTCTGCCCCAGCGCGAAGCTGCCATAGCGCGCTTCCAGCACCGTCAGCGGCGCACAATTCTCGTTGATCGCGATCGCGCCATTTGGCGCAAGCCGGCCATCGATCGGCAGGCCAAGACCGCGAAGGGTGCCATCGGGCAGCGGCCCATCGAGCCGCAATGCCGTCGTGAAGCGCGTATCGCCCTTCGGCCCCGCAACGAATCGAACAGGCTCGAACGCCAGTCGGGCGCCGTCGGCCGTATAGGGATCGATGAACAACTGCCCGCCAAAACCGCCGCTCGCGCGCCGGGCCAATCGGAGCGCCGCCTTGGGCAGCCCCCCGCCCTGCGACGTGATGGCACCGTCCAGCGCCCAGTCGATCGCCGCGCCACCCTTGCCCGGCCAGGCCAACGTCACCCGGCCGTCCCGCGCCACGGCCACCTGCGCGCCGCTACGCGCTGCAAATTCGGTGTCGGTGAGCACCAGGCTGCCGGCATCGCCCTTCTGCGCCAGCGCCACCCGCGCCCGCAGCAGATTATCCTCCCCGGCCCGTCGTGCAGCATCCGCCAGCCGCAGGGCCAGCGGCGCCACCGGCGTACCCGCCGTCGAGGTCCGCAATGCCGCCAGCGGATCGCGCCCGGCCATCCGGCTGTTCCGCGCGGTCAAATCGCCGCTGAAGGTCGCATCACCGCCACGCAGCGTCCAGTCGCCAGCCAGTTCGGCCGGCCCTGCCAGCACACCGACACCGGAAAAAGCGCGCGCGCCGATCCGCGCCCGGCCAGCCATGGCCTTGGCCGAGCCATCGAAATCGACCTGACCGGCGGGGGCCGCCAGCAGCATGCGCTGGGCCTTGAGCGCCTCGCCCGCCAGCTTGGCCGATCCATTCCAGCGGTCGAGCCCCTGCCCCAGCCACAGGTCGATCTCGACCGTCGGCGCAGCCATCGCCATATCCGCGCAGGCCAGCGCATCACCCTTGATAGGCCCGCGCAGATGCGGCCGGCCGTCCACCATCGCTACATCAAGCCAAGCGCTCGCTTTGGCCACGCCACAGCCGGCCATCCGCGCCCGGGGCATGGCAGCGGCCAGCTTGCCGCGGAAACCCGATTTCAGATTGCCATTGCCATCAATTTGCATACCGACTGCACCCGCATCGGTATCCAGCCGCAACTGCGCGTCGCGCAGGTTGAGCAGCAGGTCGGGCATGGCGAAGGGGGCGGTCGAATCGGGATCGCGAAACTTGTCCAGTTCGCCCAGCGTCAGCACGCCGTCGCGATAGGCACCGCGCATGCGCACGCCGCCAGCGCGGACCGCCGCCACCTGCGGCGTCACGCCGGAAAAGGCGATGTCGACCTCCACCCAGCGGGCGGTCAGGTCCGGCCTTACCGGATCGCCCAGCACGACATTCTCGATCCTTTGGGTGCGCAGGCCCACCTGCGTCAGATCATAACTGGCCTGAACCCCGCGCCGGTTCAGTTCGCGATTGACGAAATTCTCGGCGATCGGCGCACGCTGCGTCCAAAGCGCGACCAGCACCAGGCCGAGCGAACCCGTCCCGACACCCAGCCAGCGCAGCCAGCCCCGGCGAATTTCGGCTTCGCCGTTCTCGTCTTCCATCTGCCTGGCCAACCCCGACTTTCGCTCGCACTTCCGGTCCGTAACGCATCCATAACGTCCGACCCGTTGGAAATATCCACCCCTGAAATAGCCTTGCCCACGAAATCCGCAAAGCATAGCTTTCATCCGCCGGGGAATGGGGGATCGCCAGCATGACCGAAAAGGACGAACGTGCGGGGCATGACGGCACAGGTCATCGCGCCCGCCTGCGCCAGCGCCTGGCCGAAGGCGGCGACGGGCTGCTCGACCATGAACTGATCGAATATCTGCTCGCTCTCGCCATCCCGCGCCGCGATACCAAGCCGCTGGCGCGGCTATTATTACGGGAGTTCGGCGGAATCGGCGGGTTGATGGCGGCCGACTGGCAAGCGATCGCGCGGGTGCCCGGCATGGGCGACACCAGCATCGCCGCGATCAAGATCGTCCAGGCAACCGCGCTGCGCATGCTGCGCAATGATGTCGCCGATCGACCAGTGCTGGGCAGTTGGCAGGCCCTGCTTGACTATCTGCGCGCCGACATGGCCCATCTCCACGTCGAACGGGTACGTGTGCTGCACCTTAACAGCCGCAACATGCTGATTCGGGATGAAAATATGGGCGACGGATCGATCGACCAGGCGGCTATATATACTAGGGAAGTCATCAAGCGGGCTATGGAGCTTGGATCGGCGGCGCTGATCCTGGTCCACAACCACCCCACTCGGTCAGAACGATCACGCTGGATCACGCACAAGCACGCTGAAACACTAGGAAATTCGCGCGTTTTTGGCCTTGCGTAGTGGGGGCGGTTTTGGCAAATTGGGGGCGGTTTAAGGGGTAGGAAACGGCTTTCCGCTCCCAGCAAACGATCCCCGTTTCTCCTTGACCGATCCCAGTTGCGGAACAGGAGGAAACGTGATGCCAAGCCTGACCGATACCGCGATCCGACATGCGTTGAAGCGGGTCGAAGCGAGCCAGAAGCAAGAAAACCTCGCCGATGGCGAAGGGCGCGGGACCGGGCGGCTCGTCCTCGTCCTGAAGCCGATGCCCAAACGCGTGACCGCCGACTGGATGGCGCAGCAATGGCGTGACGGCAAGCGCTCCAAGAAGAAGATCGGCGCCTACCCTTCCATGTCCCTCGCCGAGGCGCGCGAAATCTACAAGCGCGACTACGCCGACGTCATCCAGAAAGGCCGGAGCATCAGGATCGCGACCGATACGCGGCCCGGAACTGTCGCCGACCTGTTCGAGGGCTATGTCGCCTCGCTCAAGAGCGCAGGCAAGCCGTCGTGGAAGGAAACGGAAAAAGGCCTGAACAAGATCGCCGACACGCTTGGCCGCAACCGTCTCGCTCGTGAGATCGACCCCGAAGAGATCGTCGAAGTCATCCGACCGATCTACGATCGCGGCGCGCGGGCGATGGCTGACCATGTCCGCGGCTATATTCACGCAGCCTTTGGCTGGGGCATGAAGTCCGACAACGACTATCGGAACACTTCGCCACGCCGCTTCCGAATTCCCTTCAATCCGGCCACAGGCATTCCGACCGAACCCAAGGTCCAGGGCACGCGCTGGCTCGACGAGGACGAGTTCGTCCGGCTCTATCGCTGGCTGGAAAGCCCCGACACGCCCATCCACCCGCCCTACACCCGCGCCGTCCGAATTCTCATGCTGACCGGCCAGCGGGTTCAGGAAATCGCTCGGCTCCACATCGACCAGTGGGATGCAAAGGAGCGGATCATCGACTGGTCAAAGACCAAGAACCTTCAGCCGCATGCCGTCCCTGTGCCGTCGCTTGCCGCCGAGTTGCTCGAAGCCATCAACGTGAACGAATATGGCTGGTTCTTCCCATCCGCGACGGACCCGTCGAAGCCGGTCAGCCATGGCACGCTTTACTCGTTCATGTGGCGCCAGCGCGATCGCGGCGTAATCCCCTATGTGACGAACCGCGATCTCCGCCGCACCTTCAAGACCTTGGCGGGCAAGGCGGGCGTGTCCAAGGAAATCCGCGACCGTCTCCAGAACCACGCGCTTCAGGACGTCAGCTCCAAGAACTACGACCGCTGGAACTACATGCCCGAGAAGCGGGCCGGCATGGCGAAGTGGGACAAGTTCGTCCGCGCGATGCTGGCAAAGAAGAAAGGCGACGGCGCCTTGAAGAAGGCAGCGTGAGCGGTCGACTTCTCGTGTTGGCCGCGGCTACCGCCATACTCTGCTACGCCGCCCCGGCCCGCGCAGATCCGTGCGAAGGCACTCTCCCCACGCGGGCTGGCGTTCGGTTTTCCGGCGTCGTTCGATATGTGGGCGACGGCGACGGCTTCTGTGTCGGCCAAACGGCGGATCCCCATGAGTGGATTGAAGTCCGCCTCGCCGATTTTAATGCGCCGGAGTTGCACACCCCCGGCGGTCCCGCGGCCAAGGCCGTGCTCGAACGCCTAGCTTTCCAGCGTGAGGTCGTATGCACCTCCGAGCGCGGTCGCGGCGGCCGTGTCCGATCCTTTGACCGCGTAATCGCGCGCTGCCGCATCGGCGGGGCCAGTCTTGGCGACCTGCTACGCCAGGCCGGCGTAGCCGAGGGCGGCAACTGATGCCATCCAACTCACCATTGACTCCACATAGCTTGGAGGCTATATGACTTGGAACGTCAGACTGCATGATGCCTTCGAGGCGGAGTTTCTGGCTTTCGAGCGCGCGGTCCAGACCGAATTGCTGGCGGTCGCGAAGCTGCTAGGCGAATACGGCCCGCAACTCGGTCGGCCCTATGCCGACACGCTCAAAGGCTCGAAACACGCCAACATGAAGGAGATGCGTTTCTCGGCCGCCGATGGCGAATGGCGTGCTGCCTTCGCTTTTGATCCCGAACGGAAGGCCATCCTTCTCGTCGCGGGCGACAAATCGGGCGGCAGCCAGAAGCGCTTCTACAAGCAGCTTATTGCAAAGGCGGACAGCCGGTTTTCCGCACATCTGGAAAACCTGAAATCCGCAAAGAAGGACTGATCCGATGGGCCGGAGCCTGGACGAAATCATCGCTTCCCTACCCCGCGACCAGCAGGAGCAGATCGAGGCGCGCTACGAAGAGCTGAAGCAGGAGGTCGAGGGCCTCCGCGAGCTGCGGCAGATCGCCGGCAAAGCTCAGGCCGACATCGCGACGGCGCTGAACATCAAGCAGCCCTCGGTCTCGAAGATTGAGAAGCAGGCGGACATGTATCTCTCGACGCTTCGCAGCTATGTCGAGGCGATAGGCGGAAAGCTGGAACTAACCGTGAAGCTGCCGGCTCGTCCGGCATTCACGATCCACCATCTCGGTGATGTCGCCGCGCCAGCCGGCAAGCCCACCGTCGCTCGGCGCAAGGTCGTTGGCTTGCGGTAGAAGCTCCGATGACGCGCTTGTTTGATGTCGATGGAGAGAATCTCGACCGCGGCTTCGTGAACCTCAGGGCGGCGGAATCCCGCCACGAGCAGCAGCTTCACGAGCTGATCGAATCGCTGTGGGCGACCTATGAGCCTTATGCTGATCCGGACTTCCGCCAGGGCTTCGCGCGCGACGTCGATGGCCGGTTCTGGGAAATGTACCTTGGCTGCACGCTGCTCGAAGCGGGCCGCGCGCTGCTGCCTGTCGTCGAGCGTCAGCGCGCCGGCGGTCAACCGGATCTGTGCGTCGTAGAAGAGGGACGGCGCATCTGGATCGAAGCGATCACACCCGACGAGGGCGACCCAGGTCCCGATCAGATTGTGCGACCTGTCCCGATGAATGAAGGTGGTGGTCTCTCCGCCGCGCCGATCCGCCAGGCGCAATTGCGCACGACGAGCGCGTTCTGGACGAAGGCGCAGAAGATCGCACGCTACCTCGCTCAGGGCGTTATCGGCCCTGACGACGTGCGGATCATCGCCATCAGCGCAAGCCGCTTCGGTGTCTATGTCGCCGAAAGGCCGCTGCCGCTTATCATGACCTCGCTGTTCCCAATCGGCGATGCCTTCATCACGATCGATCGAGAGACCGGCAATGTCGTCGAGGAAGGATTCCACCCCTCGCCCTTCATCGCTCGCGAACGCGACCCGATCCCGCGCACGGCCTTTCTCGACGAACGGTTCGCCGACATCTCCGGCGTTCTCTGGTCGCGCGTCGGGCTCGGCAACCTTTCGCGCCAAGGCAGACCACTCACCTACGTCCATAATCCCCTCGCGCAGGTCCCGCTTCCGACGAACTGGGGCGTCTGGGATCGGGAGTTCGTCACCACGCCCCAGGGAGAGGCGTGGGAATCGACGGACATCCTCGCACCCGAGCCATTGGCGGAAGCGTCGGCCGAGCAATGACGACGCTGATCGACGTCTGGAATCTCGACACCTTCGACGCGGCCTTGATGGAAGGGTTGCGCGATCAGCAGCAACTCCTCATCGACTATTTCGCGACAGATCGGACGAACTACCTGGAGCGTGAAGCCTCGGACCATAGGGGTCCGATACCGTCCAACCCTCATGCTGGCGCCTATTATCGCTTCGCCGAGGACTTGATGGCAGTCACGCAGACCCGAACGATCCGGGCCTGGCATCATACGCGGATGACCGACCGCGAGGTCGAGACTGCCACGAGCAACGGGCTTTATCCGGCGACGGTCGAAACCTTGCGCGCGCGCCTGGCCGACCGGGTGGCGGACGGTGACTTCAGCGCCGATGAGGCTCGCGTGATCTTCGAGGCCAGCCCCTTTCACAACGACGAACTCGGTTCGCGGGGCGGCAAGTTCTGGATGACATCTCACCCGCACCGCATCGACGATAGCGGCGTGACCTCTCTGCTCGCCCATTGGGGCGGTGAATCCGCCTACTTCAATCACGACGAGGGCGAGATCCTCGACAGGCTCTCGAATCTCGGCACCCCGCGCGTCCTCGAAATCGCTGTCCCCCTCAGCGTCACGCCCGACGCCTATTCAGCGGCCAAGGCGGTGATCGCGCTCTATGCGCGCTCGCTCGACTGTCACGCCGATTGGGGCGGGTTCGACCTATACGCTTCTTCGCACCTCGGCCCCGAAGCGCTGCTACGCGTACACAGCGGCGGCGAGCCAGACTTCGCGACCCTTGGGCGGGGCTATCCCGCTGCCCTTCATGACCGGCTCGGTGACGATGCTTAGTTCGATGACCCTGTGACTACCTGGATCATGGGAGCGCCCTTATCGAGCAGATCATCGAGGAAATCCTCTCGTGAGGCGATCGGCCCGGCCTGAGTCGCCAGGATGAGCGCTTCGACGACCTGTCGCGCCAGTGAGCGCGCCAGGACACGTTCACTGGTCGAGATCGCTGCCATAGTGCGGCCGTGCAGGAATGCGCTCCTGACATTGAAAAGCGTCTCGTACTGGTCGGCATAGCCGCGATCTCCCAGCAGCCCGGCCACCCGTCCACGCATTCTTCTCGTAGGGCTCATTTTTTTGTGCCGGTCCGGGGCAACGCGAAAGCTCTTCTGATAGTCGGCCTGCAGGCCCAGAGCCGCCTCGATCGTGGTGATATGCGCCAGAAACTCATCGACACCCTCGGCCAGAAATGCGCGCACGAGGAAATGGGCGATCGGCGTTTCGAACAGGACGGTCCGCTTCGCCTGGTCTACGATCGCCCATCGATGTTGATCCCAGACGGCCACCTCTGTCTTGGCCTCGTCTGATAACCGTAATTCCAAGGGCCGCTCTACCTCGACCGTCCCGCCATAGCCGTCGTCATAAACACGGTCTTCCCAGTTCAGCGTATCGGCCGATGGCGGTGAGCTGGGGCGCACGAAGATGTCGTTGTCCACGGTATAAACCCACGGGACGCGGAAGCCGCGCCAGTCGACCTCGGGCATTGTCGACCAGCTTTCCCAGGGCGCCAGCAGGAAGAAGAACAGCGCGTCCTCGAGCGCACCCGGAAACCGCCCTTTGTGTGGTTCGATCCGGCCGAGATCCTGGCGCATGTCCATGAACAGCACGGGGACGGCACGCGCCTCCGGCTCCTTGTCGAGTGCCATCTCTTCCTCGACCACCAGCCAATGGAATTCCGAAAACCGATCGGCATCGAAATCCACGCCCTGGAACATGCGCTTCAGCCGCGTCGTGTCGACGAGCGCGCGAAGCTCGTCCGCGTTGAACCGGGCAACCCGCGCCGGCCCGAACGCAAGGGGCGGAATCTCCTCTGCCAGATCGAGCGGCGCGAGATGGAGACGGCGCGCGTGGGTCGCGCGAAATGCGGTGTCGAGCCCTATCGCCGCCGCCTCGACAGGAGACGCGAGATGCGCCGCGTCCGCGCGAAGCTCGCATGGCAGACCGAGCGAGCGCAGCGCCGTCGAGAGTGCGAAGGTCGGCCCCTTCTTCCCGGCAGTAGGATAGTCGTCACGGCAAGCTTCACGCAGCCGCACGAACGCCGGTGCGGCGAGGAGATTGTCATGCCCCGGCGCAGCCAGCCGCCACAGCTCTGCCATCGCGTGCAACATTGCCTCGCTCGGGCATGGCTGTGCGTCGCTCATCAGGTGATCCGCAGTCGGCGCAAGAGCTTTGCCAGCATCGCTTCATACTCCTCGGGTTTCGAGAAATCGGCGTACATCTTGCCTTTCAGAAACTCTGGCAGCTCGCACGGCTCGTAGAGAAGCGGCAGCACGACGACCTCGCCGCTGGTGATCTCCCGATTCATTGCCACGTCGAGTTCCTTCTTCACCCAAGGGGCGTCGATCGACTTGGTCGAGAGCACGACGGCGATGTAGCGGCTGAGCTTCATGCCCTCATCGATCTTGGCGATGAGCGAGTCACCAATGTCGATTTCGGCTTCGTCCAGCCAGACACGCGGAACGCCATGTGCGAGCAGGTCGGTTCGCAGGCGACGCACGAACGGCTTGTCGACGCCGGTATGGCTCAGGAAAATCCCGTGATATTTCTCGTGGGCCGGGTCGGCCTTCTCCAGCGCCAGGCTATCTCGGACCAGTTGGTTCTCGGCGTCCGGCGATGTCGGCGGCGTCAACAGCCACCCGACCGTCATTCCAAGCGCCACGCGCCCGCCGAGGCTATAGCCCTCCGGCGTCGACGCGATCGAAGTTATCCCCTCGGCCGGATCCGACAGGCACAAGCTCCAGCCCGTCTTCGACAGGACGTCGAAATAGCGCACGAACGGGCTATCGTGATCGATCGCGCCCATCCGCCGCCCCTTCTTCACGAGCAGGTCCGAACGCTTCACAAGCCCGGCGACCTTCGGTGCGGCGTAGCCCAGATGGGTTTCGCGATAACCGAAAAAATTCATCCGCTTTGGCTCCGACAGGCACCAGACCACGGTGGCGCCGGCCGCGATCGCCGCCTCCATCTCCTTTTCCCGATCGTCAGCCAGGAAGGCGGAATCGATGTCGTAGCTGTCATTCTGGCGCTTAAGCTTCCCCAGCTCATTGGGCTCGTTCGAGAACTCCCCCTCCGCGCCGAACAGGAAATGAGAATAGCTCTGCGGATTGATGATGATCGTGTCGTACTCGTAGAGCGGAAACGCCGCGCGCGCCTTATCAACCCCAGCCTGGCAGAGCCCGAGATTTTCAATCTCGACACCTTCGATCTTCTCGCCGGTATATGTGACCCCGACCGTCAGCACGCGCTTCATCAACTCTCATCCTTCGTTGTCTTCTGTAGTCTCGCCCGACGATGCGCCCAGCCCCACAGTCTCACCCCGCGACCGGGACCGGCCTCACGTCCCTGACCTCGCCGCGACTTCCGACCAGCGCAATCTCGATGCCGGCCAGCGCGCAACGCGGCGCTAGTCGTTCCGCCAGACGCAAGGTGCCTTCCGTAAAAGGCACGACAGCTATCTGACGCCCTGGCGATGGGGTCGCCATCAGCATGCCGACCGTCTCGCACAGACCCTTGTAGAGCCGAGACACCTGGCCCGAATGCCTCGTGTTGATGATCCCGCCCTTGCATTCAGCAGAGATGACGTGGTTGCCGACCTCTGCGACCACATCACCCAGTCCCGACTTTGGATTGACGGTGATCTGCTGGCCCGCGGCGTTCCGGTACGTGCCGCCATAGCTGGTGGTGCCGACACTGGAGATCTTGATGAAGTCGCGTCGAAGCAGCCAGGCCGCGAAGTCGAATTGCTTACCGTGCTCTCCATCGGGGTGAACACGGACGTGTTGGGTATCCTGCGTCCGCAACAGGTGCATGGCATAGGCGACCATGACCGCGCCTTCGTAGAGATGGTGTTCGTGTTCGCCGTTGGATTTTCCGACCCGGTTTGGCGGCGGCGCCAGCGCCGTAACGAGATCCTCGAAATCCATGACAATCCTCCCCGGCCGTTAGTGTAGCTGATGGGCCGAGAGTAATCGTCCTTCATCGCGGAATGGCTCAAGCTACTGGTAGCAGATTGAGCCGTCGTTCGTCCGCATTCTTTCTTCGCACAGAACGTCCGAATTCTTGGGACCGCCAGGAGGGGAAAGCCTTCCCCTGCGTCCGAGCCTTGCGTCTCGGCCGACCCCTTCTGCGGGAGGCCCCCCGCAACGCCCCTTTTAGAGGAAGAGGACGGACCGGCTTTGCCGTGACGGGTTGAGGGCTGGAGAAGAGGTCTCCGGCGCCCGTCATGGAGATTGGTCCCATGACCCAGGTTTCAGTTCTCGACGCCCGCCGCGACACCAGCGGCGGCTACAAAGTGGATGTCGGCCGCGGCGAGCGAATCGGCCGCGTCTCGTCGGAATGGTTTTCCCGGCCCGCAGACGAGCGCTACCTGTCGCTGTCCGAGTTGGCGCGCTCGGTCCGCGATCGTGCCGATCGCAGCCGGACTCGGGTGGTGGAAAGCGCCCTGATCCATGTTGAGGCGAACCGCAGCGACCCGGAACGGCTGGCCTTGATCCTGCCGGGCACGGAAACGCCCATCGCCCCGACCCATTGGAGCTTCGGCCAGCTCGCGAGCCTGGTCGGCGCGCCGGCAGCCTATCTGCGCCAGCTTCCCGCGCCGCTCGCCGCGATCAACCTGCAATATGGCCTGACCTCCAATCGGGCGGAGCAGATCAAGACGCTGGAAACCGATAATGGCCGTGTCGAACTGCGCGCCGTCACCGGCCCGGACTACGGCCGCATCTACGATCACGAACTGGTGGAAGCCGTGCAGCGCATTGCCGGCAACGGCACGGGCGACACCCGCTGGAAGGTGCCGGGCGTGCTCGACTGGTCGACCGGCATCTACAATCCGCGGGTCGATATCAACAAGGACACGACGACGCTCTATGCGTCCGATCGCGACGTCTTCTTGTTCCTGGTCGATGACCTGAACCCCATTGAGGCCGGCCGACTGCCGGACGGATCGCCGGATCTCTATTTCCGCGGCTTCTACTGCTGGAACTCCGAGGTCGGCGCCAAGACGCTTGGCATGGCGAGCTTCTATCTGCGCGCGGTTTGCCAGAATCGAAATCTCTGGGGCGTGGAGGATTTCGAGGAAATCACCATCCGCCATTCCAAATATGCCGCCAACCGCTTCGCTCATGAGGCAGCGCCCGCGCTGGCGAACTTCGCCAATTCCTCGCCGCTGCCTTTCGTCAACGGCATCAAGGCGGCCCGCGAGCGGATCGTGGCGCGCAGTGACGAGGATCGCACCGACTTCCTGCGCCGCCGCGGTTTCTCGAAGGCCGAGACCGGCAAGATCATCGACACGGTGCTGTCCGAGGAAGGTCGTCCGCCCGAGAGCATCTTCGATTTCGTGCAGGGCATCACCGCCGTCGCGCGCGACAAGCCCCATCAGGACGCCCGCCTCGACATGGAGGCCAAGGCGAAGAAGCTGCTCGATCGAGCCGCCTGACATCCGCAAAGCCGGAGATGCGGTTTTCCGTGTCTCCGGCTTTGCGCTTCCACGTGTCCCCAATTCCGTTCAGTGGCGCTGCCCCCTTTAGAGGAAGAGGGCGGCGCTTCGCTCCGTGACGGGTTTAGGGCTGAGAGAGAGTCTCTCGGCGCCCGTCGCGGAGACTACCCCGATGGCTACTGCCGTTCAGAAGATCACCCTGTCGTCCTCGCGCGACATCCCCTTCAACAAGCTGGTTCTGTCCCAGTCCAACGTCCGGCGTGTGAAAGCCGGCGTCTCGATCGAGGACCTCGCCGCCTCGATCGCCCGTCGCGGCCTGATTCAGAGCCTCAGCGTTCAGCCCGTCGTTGATGCCGATGGCGTCGAGACCGGTATGTTCGAGGTCCCGGCTGGCGGCCGACGCTTCCGCGCCCTCGAACTGCTCGTGAAGCAGAAGCGCCTCGCCAAGATCGCGCCGGTGCCCTGCATCGTGCGCGACCGCGACAGCGAGATTCTCGCAGAGGAAGTCTCGCTCGCGGAGAATATCGAGCGCGCTCCGCTTCACCCGCTCGATCAATATCGCGCCTTCCAGGACATGCGCGCCAAGCACATGACCGAGGAGGAGATCGCCGCGGCGTTCTTCGTGCCGGTCAACGTGGTGAAGCAGCGCCTGCGCCTTGCGTCGGTCTCAGAGGCGCTTCTCGATGTCTATGCCGAGGACGGCATGACGCTGGAGCAGCTCATGGCGTTCACGGTCTCCGACGATCACGCGCGCCAGCAGCAGGTATGGGATGCGATCAAGGACGCCTGGTCAAAGGAGCCCTATCAGATCCGGCGCATGCTGACTGAAACGACGGTGCGCGCCTCCGACAAGCGCGCCATCTTCGTCGGCATCGAGGCCTATGAGGCGGCAGGCGGCATCGTCATGCGTGACCTGTTCCAGTCCGACGATGGCGGATGGCTGCAGGACCCGGCGCTTCTCGACCGCCTTGTTGGCGAGAAGCTGAAGGTTGAAGCCGAGACCATCGCTGCGGAAGGCTGGAAGTGGATCGAGGTGGCGGTCAGTTTCCCCTATGACGCGGCACGCGGCCTGCAGGAGATCGCCGGCACGCCCCTTGATCTGACGGCGGCGGAGCAGGCCACTATCGACGCGCTGAACGCCGAGATGGCCAGGCTTGAAGCCGAATATCAGGACGCCGACGAGCTGCCGGACGAGGTCGATCAGCGTCTCGGTGAAATCGAGACCGCGCTCGCGAGCTTCGAGGATCGCCCGGTCCACTACGAGCCGGCCGATATCGCAATCGCCGGCGTGTTCGTCAGCATCGACACCAATGGCTCGCTCACGGTCGATCGCGGCTTTGTCCGGCCCGAGGATGTTCCTGTCATCCCGGTCGACGGCGACGCCGGGTCGGAGGCCGATGGCGTATCGCGCCAGCCCGAAGGCCAGACGGTGCAGCGCGCCGTCATCACCATCGGGGGCCAGCCCGCCGAACCAGAAGATAATGACGAGGACGGCACCATCAAGCCGCTGCCCGAGCGCCTGGTCGTCGAGCTGACCGCCTACCGCACACTCGCGCTGCGTGATGCCGTCGCCAACAACCCGCACATCGCCATGACGGCGCTGCTGCACAAGCTCGTCTCGGACCGGTTCATGACCCGCATGTATGCCGGAGCCATGGAGGCGGGGGTGAAGCACACCTACTTCCCCGTCCAGGACGATGCGCTGCAGGACAGCCCCTCCGCGCGGGCAGTGCACGAGCGTCACGACGCCTGGGCCGCCGACATCCCGAAGGACGACGACGCGCTTTGGGATTGGCTTGCCGGTCTCGACGATGCGAGCCGCATGGCGCTGCTGGCACACTGCGTCAGCTATGGCGTCAATGCGCTCTACGAGCGGCCCAATCCGCACAGCTCCAGCGGCGTGTCGCAGCATACGCTCGAAATGCGGCTGACCCAGGCCGACCGTCTGGCGCGGGCTACCGGGCTCGACCTCGTGGAGGCTGGTTGGCGTCCGACGTTCGGCAACTACCTCAATCGCGTCACGAAGCCGCGCATCCTCGAAGCGGTCCGCGAGGCGAAGGGCGAACAGGCCGCCCAACTCATCGACCATCTGAAGAAGGGCGACATGGCCAAGGAAGCCGAACGGCTCCTGGCCGACAGCGGCTGGCTGCCCGAACCGCTGCGCCTTGCCGATCAGCGTGACGTCGACGACGCCGGTGACACCGAAGCGTTGCCGGACTTCCTCGCCAGTGACGATGACGAGGTGACCGAGGCCGATGCAGACGCCTCTGACCTGATCGCCGCCGAATAGGCCCCTTGGCGGGGAGCGACGCCGATCGCTCCCCGCCGCTTTTCCCAAGGAGCCTTCAGATGGATACCTCCATCATCGACGTGCCGCGCCGCGTCGTCTTCCAGTATCTCGTTCCCGTTCACGTCGAGGTCGAAGATGGCCTCGTCTGCCGCGTGACGGTAATCGACGAAACACCCGTGCGTAACCCCACCATCGTCGAGGGCGACAGCGCCTATCTCGACGAGGCCGTCGGCGCATCCGACGACGGGCAGCCATGGCCGTCCTGGCAGTTCGGCTACTGACCCCACCACATCCTTTAATCCACCTCGAGCCCGGCCACGCGCCGGGCTCTTTTCGTTTCAGGAGACCGCCATGGCGGAGTGTTTCACACGCTTCTCATGCCTGCTGGATGTAGGCACGGTCGAGAACGCAGCGCGCGCCCTCGACATCTACAACGACCTGATGGCGCAGAACGCCGCCGAAGACCCTCCGGCCGAACCGTTCCTGCTTTCGATCGAACCGGAACATGGTCCCACGCGCCTCTGGATGCGCGATCCGGGCACCGCCGACCCCCAGCTCCTCATCACCTTCGTGACGCGATGCGCCGAGGCGTTTGGCCTCGCCGGACGTTGGGGTTTCCAATGGGCCGGCATCGCGTCCGAGCCGCGCATCGACGGCTTTTCCGGAGGCGCCCATGTCCTCGACCTGACGACCGGGCAGACCATCGAATGGATGAGCAGCGGCCGCTGGCTTGCCGACCGTCTCGCTGCGCAGGGGAATCGCATATGGATTTGAGACGGCAAGATCGATTCCGCGATCGGCCAAATCGGAGTCGAAAACGCCCAGATCGACTTGGGCAAGACTCGTCCCAAGGCACGTCCTGCCCCACCCAATACTCATATGCGATTGCCCTGCCTCGCTGCGGGAGGCGCGTCATGAGCATCCCAGATCATGCGCGCGCCAATTTCCAGACGCTGCTCCGCGCGGCGGCCGATGGCACTCTGGCGCTTATGGAATGCGCGGACGTCGCCACCGGAGAGGCCCGCTACGTCATCTGCGCTGTCGGCCGCGACGATGGCGATTATGTTTTCACCCCGTTCGGTCATCTGGCTGAACGCAATCCATTCGAAGCCTATCGCCTGGCGGGATCCTCGACGTAAGGCCGCACCAGCTCGAAAACCTGCGAGATGACTGACCGGGCGCGGAGTGGAAAGGTCGGGTCTCCAACGGGAGCGATGAAGCGATCGAAGGCATGTTTTGGGTAGTAAGAGTTCAACACCCCGATCACATAGCCCAACTCGTTCGGCGTGCCCGTCAGTCCCGCTTCCTGCGCACGCACCAAGCCCGTCGCGAGATCATGACGGATTTCCCGACGGCACCGATCGTCGCTCCAGCCCTGGGTCAGCAAGAACGCCTTTAGCACAAGCTCGCACGCGATCGCGATCGCATAGCAGCTCTCACCTCCGTCCCTGCTGTCGGCCGCCGATGCGTGAGGCAGAAACCCTTCGCCATTAGCGAAGAACACACTTGCCAGTTCATTCTTGGCCTTCTCGCTCATCTTTACCAGACCGCCACCTCCCACTGGCCGTTGAGCCGCGCGAAGCCGATCGGCCGGTTCTGCGGTGTGGCGTTGGCCCGGGTCGTGTCCATCGTGAGCTGCGTCATGCACGTCACGCCCGGACCGACGCCACCCGGAGAGCAATCACCGAGCTTCAGGGTCGCATTGGCGAGCGAGGTTCCCGTGAAGAGGCGATGGCGCCGCACGGCGGCGTTCGCTTCTTCCTCCGTTGGCTGCGCGACGCCGGCGACTGCGGCGGCCGACGATCCGCCCGGCGAAATCATGGGGCGCGCCACGAATCCCGCGCCGAACCCCACAACCAAGCATCCGGCCGCCACCATGCCGATCGCGCTTCCCTTCATACCCGTCTCTCCCCTGACCTCGCTCGGTGAAGCGCGCGCGTCCTCGATCGTCGAGGCCGCCGCCCGCCATGTGTTGGATGACCGAGTGTAGCGCCGCGCGGCCGACCTCGGAAGACGAAGCGGTCAAAAGGTCATCGCGCGCGCCAGAGTGAGAGGTTGGCCGGGACGGGTTCGAGCCGGTGCGGTCGAGAGAGAGCGCCTGCCGGCTCCTCCGTTTCCGCTCTCCTGAGGTGCCCTTCATGACTATCGCTTCCGCATCCGCGGCCATTCCCGCCGCGTCGTCTCCGCTTGCCGTGAGCCCGGCGCCAGCCGCCATCCTCGCCGCAGCCCAACACCTTCTCCCGCATCTTGAACGCGGCCAGCCCGTCGATGCCGTAACCTTGCGCGGCGCGATGGAGGCAGCCTTCGGCGCTTCCGACACGTCCGGCGCCTGGGACTGGAAGACGGCTTACGAGGCCTGCGAAGCGGCGACCGTTCTGTTTCTGCGCAAATACGGAAAGGCGGTTTTCCGCAAGTCCGGAACTCCGGCTGCTAGCCTGCCCATGCTGGCCAAGATCGCGAGCCTGATGCCGACGCATACGCGGCGCTCTGAGGAGATGCAGGCCTTTCAACAGTTCTCGACGCCGGTGCCACTCGGTCTCGCTGCACTCGCTGCCGCCGCGATCACGCCCGCCGACTGCGTGCTGGAGCCCTCGGCCGGAACCGGGCTGCTCGCCGTCCTCGCCGAGATCGCCGGGGCCAGGCTGATGCTCAACGAGCTGGCCGACACGCGTGCAGATCTTCTGTCCTCGCTCTTTCCGGCCATTCCCGTCACGCGCTTCGACGCAGCTCAGATCGACGATCACCTCGAAGCGACCGCAGTGCCGAGCGTCGTGTTGATGAATCCGCCGTTCTCGGTGATGGCGAACGTCTCCGGCCGCATGACTGAGGCCGCCTATCGCCACGTCGCCTCGGCGCTGGCGCGTCTGGCGGATGGCGGACGGCTCGTGACGATCACGGGCGCTAGCTTCGCACCCGACGCGCCGGCCTGGCGCGACGCGTTTGCCCGGTTGCAGGAGCGCGGACGTGTCGTGTTCACCGCGGCCATCGACGGCGCAGTCTACGCCAAGCATGGCACGACCATCGAAACCCGCCTGACCGTCATCGACAAGAAGCCTGCCGACGATCGCACGGTATTTCCGCCCTCCGCCGGCATTGCGCCTGATGTCGCGACGCTGCTCGGCTGGATCGAAGCCCAGGTTCCGGCACGCTCAACCGTCGCGCTGCCGAAGGTCGATTTGGCCGCTTCCGCGCCGCGCACCGTGCGCGGCTATCTCGCTCGCGCTGCATCATCGCCGGTTGCCCGTTCGATCGCCGAACCCGACGGCGTCGAACTCGCCTATGAGATCGTCGACTGGACCCCTCCCGAGGGTGGCCGGCTAACCGATGCCATCTACGAGGAATACGGCCTTCAGGCGATTCGTATTCCCGGCGCTCAGGCGCACCCGACCAAGCTGGTCCAATCCGCCGCGATGGCCTCGGTCGCGCCGCCGAAGCCGAGCTATCGGCCGATGCTCCCGGCCAGTATCGTCACCAACGGCATCCTGTCCGACGCCCAGCTCGAAACCGTCATCTATGCCGGCGACGCCCATGGCGAGTTCCTCGCCGGGGCCTGGACCGTGGACGAGACCTTTGATCTCGTCTCGGCCGCGCCCGACGATGCGCAGAACGCCGTGCGCTTCCGTCGCGGCTTCATGCTCGGCGACGGCACCGGCGCCGGCAAGGGCCGGCAGGCGGCCGGCATCATCCTCGACAACTGGATACATGGACGCCGCAAGGCCGTCTGGATCTCCAAATCCGACAAGCTGCTGGAGGACGCGCAGCGCGACTGGTCGGCCCTCGGGATGGAACGCCTGCTCGTCACGCCGCTGTCGCGCTTCCCGCAGGGCAAGTCGATCACCTTCGGCCAAGGCGTCCTATTCACCACCTATGCCACGCTACGGTCCGACGATCGCGGCGAGAAGCTTTCGCGGGTCAAACAGATCGTCGAATGGTTGGGCTCCGATTTCGATGGAGTGATCATTTTCGACGAGAGCCACGCCATGCAGAACGCCGCCGGCGGCAAGGGCGAACGCGGCGACGTCGCCGCCTCGCAGCAGGGACGTGCGGGCTTGCGGCTCCAGCACGCGCTTCCGAATGCGCGTGTCGTCTATGTCTCCGCGACCGGCGCCACTACGGTCCACAATCTCGCTTATGCGCAACGGCTTGGCCTGTGGGGCGGCGAGGATTTCCCCTTCGCCACGCGCGCCGAATTCGTCGAAGCGATCGAGGAAGGCGGCGTCGCGGCGATGGAAGTGCTCGCACGCGATCTGCGCTCGCTCGGCCTCTACACCGCCCGGTCGCTCTCCTATGACGGCGTCGAATATGAACTGGTCGAGCACCAGCTCACCCCCGAGCAGACGCGCATCTACGACGCCTATGCCGGGGCGTTCGCGATCTTATGCGCAGCTCGCCATAACACGGTTTATCGCGAGGAAGCGGTAATGCGGAGGAACGCGGCGTAGTCCTGCAAAGCTGCGGAACATTTCGCCACGTCCTTCACATTATTCTATA
>NZ_JACIEU010000005.1 GCF_014197035.1 Sphingobium scionense
CTCTTCTCC
Organism: Sphingobium scionense; assembly: GCF_014197035.1. Lineage (GTDB taxonomy): Bacteria > Pseudomonadota > Alphaproteobacteria > Sphingomonadales > Sphingomonadaceae > Sphingobium > Sphingobium scionense. The sequence goes on from NZ_JACIEU010000005.1 coordinate 10, forward strand.
TCGTCGCGGCGCGCGCCGCCAAAGGCCGCGTCGAAGCCGAACTTGTCGAGCGCCTGCTTCAACCCCTCCGTCTTCCACATGTCGGTATGGAGCGCGCCATGGTCGAACGGGTTGATGCCGCGCGCCTGCGCCTCGGGATTATGATGGACCAGCAGCTCCATGCCCGCGTCGCGCGCAGCCTTGTCGCGCAGGTCGTACATCGCCTTGAACTTCCAGGTGGTGTCGACATGGAGCAGCGGGAAGGGCGGGGGCGAGGGATAGAAGGCCTTCTTCGCCAGATGCAGCATCACCGCCGAATCCTTGCCCACCGAATAGAGCATCACAGGCCGCTCCGCCTCCGACACCACCTCCCGCAATATATGTATGCTCTCCGCCTCCAGGCGCTCCAAATGGGTAAGACTGCGTGCCATGATTGTGCTTCCTGAAAATGGGGGTCAGGCGGCCGGGAGCCGCTTTTCGGCGTCGGCGATTTCCGCCTTCAGCCACATGGTTTCGGACAGGTTGGTGCCGCCGCTGCGGGCGAGCAATTGTTCGAGCGCGGCCTTCTTGATGGTCAGCGCTGCCTCATGGTCGGGCGCGACGCCCAGCGCGATATCGAGCAGGTGCAGCGCTTCGAGCGGGCGCCCCGCCGCAGCATGGACATGGGCGCGGGCGGCGAGTGCCCCGGCGCCACCGGCCAGTTCGACAAGGTCGGGATAGACGGCCGGGCGCGGCACGCCATAAAGGGCGGTGGTGCCATCCTCATAATGGAACCAGCCGGCATTTTCCTCCCAGATGGCGCGGACGACCCAGCTGGTCTTGCCATGGAATTCGCCGATGCGGATATCCTCGGGCAGAATGATTTCGCGCATCAGATCCTGGACATGGCGGCCGGCATTCATGCCGGCGATCGTCTCGCGCTCGATATAGGTGACGGCGGCGTGCATCTGGTCGAGATTGGCGCGGATCGTGTCCGCGCCGCGGATCGGATCGCCATGGCCGGTGATGACCAGTTCGGGCTGGAGCGACCGGACATGTTCCAGCGACTGGAGATAGGCGCGCACTAGCCGGGGCCGATCGCCGCGCATCGTCACCAGATTGGGCATGGAGCGCCACACCGGGCCGAACAGATTGCCGGTGAAGATCGTCTTTTCCTCGGGCATCCAGACGAACACCGAGCAGAGCGTTTCGCCGCCCGGCGTCTTCACCACCTCGAACTTGCGGCCGCCCTGTTCGAAGGCATGGACAGTCTCGACCATGCGATCAGGAATGATGCGGGGCGGCTTGGGCGGCGGGCCATCGCGCCGGGTCATCGATGCCCAGAGCTTGCCCGAGCGGATGCCGAGGAACGGGCCGAGCCGGTCGAAATAATCTTCCGTGTCGACGAAGTTGACACCCGTGATGACCTCCGTGCCCGGCTCCTGCTGGTCGGGCAGGGCGCCATAATGGTCGGGATGGGCCTGGGTGACGATGATGCGTTTCAGCGCGCCGGTGCGGTGCGGGGCGAACAGCCCCTTGTTGCGCGCGCCATTGCCCAGGAAGCCGGTATTGACCAGCAGGTCGCCATCGGCCGTCGTCACCAGATAGGCGTTGGAAATATCCTTCACCATGAAGATGGTATCGGTGATCGCTTCCGCGTCGGTCTGGCCTTGTCCGGCCATGACCAAAGCGCCCAACGGTGTCTGCGGCTTCTCTGCGGTGGATGGCGTGCTCATGCGACGGCTCCCTCAAACTCGATCATGACCTTGGCGGATTGCGGACGGGCGGCGATGTCCAGGCCCTCCAGCACCCGCGCAAAGGGCAGTTTGTGGCTGATAAGCGCCGCGATCTTGTCCTTCAGGCGCGGCATGGCGGCGATCACATCAGGCATTTCGGTCGGATAGCCGACCGCCGTGGTGATCGTCATTTCCGTCGTCAGCATCGGGCCTGCGGGCAGCTCGATCGGCTTCATATAGGCAGCAGTGATGACATGGCGGGCATGGGTCTTGGCCATGGCGATCACGTCGGACAGGATGGAGGGCGCGCCGGCGGCGTCGATATAGGCGTCGGTCTGCGACTTTTCGCGGCCGAACACGGTGGTGGTGCCGTGGATCGCCTTGATCCGGGCGATCACATCCTCCTTGGCCGGGTTGATGGTGTGGGCGCCGAGCGCACGGGCGCGCTCCAGCCGTTCCTCGGCCAGATCGAGCGCGATCACATCCTGGCAACCCCGGTCGATCGCCCAGAGCACCATGCCAAGGCCGATCGGGCCGCAGCCGAAGATCACCACCTTGTCGCCGGCCTTGGCCTGCGCCCGGTTGACGCCGTGCATCGCCACCGACAGCGGCTCGCACATGGCGGCGACGTCATAGGGGATGCCGTCAGGGATCGGCAGCAGGCTGTCGCCCAGCCGCGCGTCGCGGACCAGCAATTCCTCGGTAAAGGCGCCTTCCGGTCCGCCGCTGCCGATGAAGCTGGGGGTCATCATCGGGTTGATGATGACGCTCTGGCCGACGCTGACGCCCGCCACTTCATCGCCGACGATCATGATCTCGCCCGCGCCTTCATGGCCGAGCGCGGTCAGCTTGCCGGGGCCGGGAATGCCGCCATTCTTGATATAGCTGAGGTCGCTGCCGCAAATGCCGCAGGCCTTCATCTTCACGACGACGTCTTTCGGACCCGGCTCGGGCCGCTGATAGGCGTCGAGCCGGACATCGTTCACATCATGGATGTTGAGCAGGTGCATCGGATCGCTCCTTCGATCAACTCAGAAGGCGTAGGGCGGGTAGACCAGGCTGCCGCCGTCGATGACGATCGTGTCGCCGCTATGGTAACGCGAGGCGTCGGACGCGAGATAGGCGCCGATGCCCTCGAAATCCTCGATCGCGCCGGGGCGGTGAATCGGCGTCTTGGCCGAGAAATGGGCGTCGACGGCGGCCATGCGGGCCTGCATCTCCGGACTCATCTCGCCATCCCCGCCGATGCCGGTCTTGATATAGCCCGGCGCGATGCTGTTGGCGCGGATCTCGTACTTGCCCAGTTCCGCCGCCATGCCGCGCACGGCCGCACCCATGCCGCCCTTCGACGCGGCATAATTGTTGATCCCGGCAATGCCGTGGAACATCGACAGGCTGCCGCAATAGACCAGGCTGCCGCCCGGCTCGCCAGCTTCGGCGCGGGCGACCATCGCCTTGGCGCCTTCGCGCAGGGTGAAGAAGGCGCCGTGCAGGTTGACCGCCAGCAGGTCATGCCATTCGGCCGAATCCAGCGTCAGCACCGAGCGCGAACGCGAGGCGCGGCCCGAATTGGCGAAGACGCAGTCGATGCGGCCGAAATCGGCGAGCAATTTGGCATAGCCGTCGACGATCGCTTCTTCCGACGCGACATCGACCTGATAGGTTTCGACCCGGCCGGCGCCTGCTTCGCGCAGGGCGGCGGCGGCGGCTTCGTTCTTGTCCGCGTTGCGCGCCCAGATCGCGATGTCGCCGCCCATCTTGGCGACGCCCATCGCGAAGCCCAGGCCAATGCCGCCATTGCCGCCGGTGACCAGCGTGACCTTGCTTGTGCAGTCGAAAAGACCCTGTGCCATTCATCTCTCTCCATAGGGTACCGCATCGTTGGCGGCTTGCCTGATGGCTCAAGGATGGGGGCGACTCCGGCGCCGATGCAATTGACCAGAGTATCGAGAATGGGACATAGTGCTGCGATAGGGCCAAACATGGCCAGGGAGCGGGGGAGCGATGCCGGAATCCTATGCCAGGTCGGTTTTCGAGGCCGAGATTGCGGTGCCACAGGCGCAGGCGCGCATCATGCGGCTCGACCTGGCCGGGCCGACCGACCGCATTTTCCGGCGCGAGCGCCATTATTGGCTCGACATGTGCCTGACCCCCCGGCCCGAGCGAGTGCGCGGCTGCTATGCCGACCATTGGGGGCCGCATCGCTATGAGCGACTGGGCGAGATTTTCCTGGTGCCGCCGGGGCAGGCGTTGCGGTTGCGGACCGAAGGAGAGGGTCGCCAGTCTTCGGTCGTGTGCGAGATCAAGGCGGAGGGGATCGACCGCTGGCTCGACGGGCCGATCGAATGGACCGACAGTCGCCTCGCCGCCTGTCTCGACATCGCCCATCCGCATATGCGTGCCTGCCTGTTCCGCCTGGCGGAGGAGGTGAACCGGCCGGGGGCGGGCAGCATCGTGCTGGCCGAGTTGATCGCCGGGCAACTGGCGATCGAGGTGGCGCGCTATTGCCAGGCGATCGCCGAGGGACCGGCGACCGGGGGCCTTGCCACCTGGCGGTTGCGGCGGATCGACGAGCGGCTGCAACTGGGCGGGGCTGCGCCCTCGCTGGAGGAATTGGCGGCACTGTGCAACCTGTCGGTGCGGCAACTGACGCGCGGCTTTCGCGCCAGCCGGGGCTGTTCGATCGGCGACTATATCGTCCAGTGCCGGATCGATGTCGCCAAACGCTATCTGGGGTCGAGCGAGAGCATCAAGGAAATCGCCTTCGCGCTCGGATTCGCCTCGCCCTCCAGCTTCGCCTTCGCCTTTCGCCGCGCCACCGGGGCGACGCCGCGCCAGTTTCGCCAGCATCTGACATCGCGCCCGCGATAGGGGCGGACGCCATTCTTCTGATATGGCCCGATATCGATAGTGCGGCCGGGCCGCTTCATCGGGTGGCATTGGCGCCTGTCGCCCTGCCGCCCATGATGGCGGCAAAAGACCATCAGGAGAGATATGCCATGGGCGCAGCTTTGGTTGCCGACGCGCTGATCGACCGCGCGATCAAGGCCACCGGCCTCGATCGCTTCGATTCCGACAGTTATCGCGAAGGGCTGGACATATTGCTCGCCGACGCGAACCAGGCCGGCCTGTCCGACGGCGGCCATGCGCGGATGGAGGCCAATGTCGTCGACCTCCTGTCCAATCGCCTCAGGACCACTGACTATCTGGCGCAGCGGCCCGAACTGCTGGAGCGGCCGGTCGAGCGGCCGGTCTTCGTCTTCGGCATTCCGCGCACCGGCACGACGCTGCTGAGCAATCTGCTGGCCTGCGATCCGGCCCGGCGATCGCCCCTGACCTGGGAGATTGACGAGCCGGTGCCGCCGGCGACCAGCGCGACGCTCAAGAGCGATCCGCGCGCCATCGCCCGGCTGGAACAGGAAAAGGCGATGCTCGCCGCCCGGCCGGACATGGGCAAATATTATCGCAATTCGGCCGTCTATCCCAATGAATGCATCTTCTTCATGGCGCATGATTTCAAGGCGCTGGCGCTGGAATCGCGGGGCAAACTGCCCAACTATCGCGACTGGCTCTTCTCCACCGACATGACGTCGGCTTACGAGTATCACAAACGCTTCCTGCAATTGCTGCAGGCCGATGCGCCGGGCGTGTGGAACCTCAAAATGCCGAGCCACAGCCTGTGGATCGAGACGATCCGCAAAATCTATCCCGATGCGCGCTTCATCTGGACCCATCGCGATCCCTATACCGCCATGGGCAGTTTCTGTTCGATCATCAGCCTGGGACAGATGGCCTTTACCGGCCGAGTCGACGGCGAGTGGCTGGCGGAGAATTGCACCTATCAGGCGAAGCTGCATGCCGACCGCATCATGGATGCGCGCGAGCGGCTGGGCGAGGACAGCATGGTCGACGTCCATTATGCCGACCTCACCATCGATCCGATCGGCACGATGCGGCGGCTCTATGCGGCGCTGGGCGACGATTTCACGCCGGAGGCAGAGGTCGCGATGCAGGCCTGGCTGGACGATAATCCGCAGGGAAAATTTGGCAGTCATGACTATAAGCTCGCCCAATATGGCCTGTCGGTCGAACAATTGACGCCGCATTTCGAGCGCTATCTGGCGCGCCATGACGTCGCGCGGGAGGGTTGAGCCATGCTGACCGGCCATCATTTCCAGAACGCCTATGTCACCCGCAATGTCGACAAGGCCGTCGCCCAGTTCCGCGATCAGGCGGACGTCCGCTCCCTGTCGGAGATCGAGGTGCCGGTGCAGCTCTGGACGCCGCACGGCGAGGGGCAGGGGGTGCAGAAGCTTGCCTTCGTCTGGGTCGACGACATGCAGTTCGAACTGATCCAGCCGATATCGGGCGATGTGCTGGCGCTTTATCGCGACGCGCTGCCCGACGACGATCGGCTGGTCTTCCATCACATCTGCAACCGGGTCGACGACTGGGCCGCCTTCATGGCGCGGGTCGAGCAGCAGTCTTATCCGGTGGTGCTGAAGGGCGGGACGCCGGGCATGCTGGAATTCGTCTATCTCGATACAAGGCCCTGGCTGGGCCATTATGTCGAATATGTGTGGATGGGGTCGGACCGCTGGAAAGGCATGGGCGGCCTCTAGAGCGCGCTGCGCGCTCCAGGTCTTTGTTGTCGCATCGCTGTTGCGCAAAACCGGTTCCTACTTTTGCGCGCGATGCTTTGAAAGGGAGAGCGAATATGATCAGCATGGCCCGTTTCGGCACCCGCGACCTCGACGGCGCGAAAACATTCTATGATGGCATTGCCGAACTGCTGGGCGCGGTGCGCGCCTATGACCGGCCCGATCTGGTCGCCTACAAGACGGCCGAGGGCGGCATGCTGCTGATCGGCATTCCGTTCGCGGGGGATGCGACGCCGGGCAATGGCAATCAGGTCGGCATCCAGGCGGATAGCCGGGCGCAGGTCGATGCGGTCCATGCGCGCGCGCTCGAACTGGGCGGCAAGTGCGAGGGCAAGCCGGGGATCCGCGGCGATGACCCCAACGGCTTCTACGGCGCCTATTTCCGTGACCTCGACGGCAACAAGATGACGATCTTCCGCTTCGGACCGCCCGAGGTCTGATCCGCGCCGGACGACTTGGTCAAAAGGCCCGGCCCCATCAAGAGGCCGGGCCTTTTTGCGTCAGAGCAGGCTGCCGCCATCCACCGGATAGACCTGGCCGGTGATGAAGCCGGCCTGGTCCGACGCCAGATAGACGGCGAGTGAGGCAACCTCCTCGGCATAGGCGACGGGGCGGCCCAGCACCGTCTGGCGCGACCTTTTTTCCATGTCTTTCGGGCTGGTGCTGGCAAAGGCTCTGCCAAAGAAGTTGCTGTCGGGGTGAAATCGGCTGCCCTTGCTGAAGGCGGCGGGGTCGCGCGAGACCGTGCCATAGGGGGCGACGCAATTGACACGCACGCCGTGCTGGCCGACCTCCTTGGCCAGCACCTTGGTAAAGCCATGGACTGCCGCCTTGGCGGCCGAATAGACCGGCAACATATAGTCGCCGACGAGTCCCGCCGTCGACCCGATATTGACGATCGCGCCTGTCTTGCGTGCGATCATGTCGGGCAGCACCGCATGGGTCATGCGCAGCATCGTGCCCAGGTTGAGGTCGATGTCACCGGCCCAGCTCGCCGGATCGGAGTCGGCAAAGAAGCCTGCGCCGACATTGCCACCGACATTGTTGATGAGGATGGCGACATCGCCCAGTTCCGATGCCGCCGCCATGATGAGCGCCGGTGCGGCGGGGTCGCCAAGATCTGCCGCCACGAAGCGCGCCTTTTCCGTACCGGCGGCGATGGCTTGGTCCACCAGCCGGGCGCCCGCATCCACATCGCGTCCGACTGCGACCAGCGCTGCGCCTTCGGCCGCCAGCCCCAGGCTGATGGCCCGGCCGATATTGGCGGTCGCCCCGGTGACGATCGCGACTCTTCCCGTCAGTTGCATGTCCATTGCGTTCGCCCCCCTCATCGGCCATCGGCTGGCCATCATGCAGGGGAAAAGGGGGGAGGCAAATCGCCCCGGGGATCAGTGGCGATCAGGTGGAATCGCGATGGCGATATGTCGTCGTTTTCGGGAGGGGCGGGCTTCTCGGGGCGCCGATATCAGGCATAACGAGAATCAACCAAAGCAAAAAAGATCACTGCATCAATGGTGACTCAATAGTCAACATGATGTTTATTTGGGGAGGCTTCTATTATGAATCGCATGTCGGCCTATTATTTGATCGGCGCGAGTGTCGCGGCACTCACCATCGCGACGCCGGCTCTTGCCCAGGCGCCCGAGGAGCAGGCGGCTGCCGCCAACGCCGGGTTCGATCCGCAGATCATCATCGTCGAGGCGCGTCGTCGCGGCGAAGACATTCAGGACGTGCCGGCGGTGGTCAACGCGGTCACCGAACAGGCGATCGGCAACCTCAACATCCGCACCTTCAACGAGGTTCAGGCGCTGGCGCCGGGCCTTGAGCTGACCAACAATGCCAACGGCATCGGCGGCAATGCGCGCCTGCGCGGCGTGAATTTCGACGCCAATGCCAGCGGCAACAGCGGCACGATCCAATTCTATTTCAACGACGCGCCCCTGTCGCCGGGCGCGGTGCTGCAGCAGATGTATGACATCGGCCAGATCGAAGTGCAGCGCGGGCCGCAAGGCACGTTGCGCGGCCGTGCTTCGCCGTCGGGTTCGATCACCATCACCACCCGCAAGCCCGACCTCAATCAGTTCGGTGGCGCCATCGACTGGACCGGCAACAATATCGGCACGCTGAACTTCAAGGGCGCGCTGAACCTGCCGATCATCGAAGGGATTGCCGGCATCCGGGTATCGGGCGTCTGGAACGAGGATGATGCCGATCGCGTCCGCCCGCTCAGCGGCGGACCGAGCCCCTGGTCGCGTACCAAGAGCACCCGGATCGTCGGCACGATCGAGCCGACCGACTGGCTGAAGCTGGAGGGCACCTATCAATATATGGACCGTGATGCGCGGACCTATGACCAGGCGATTTCCTTCAGCGAGGCCAATCCCAATGCCACGCCCAGCCCGGTGCTGATCACGGCGAAGGATCGCCTGTCGATCCAGGAGCAGCCGCGCATCATCAACCAGCGCTTCGACATCTTCAACTGGCGGTCGGAACTGGCCTTTGCCGGCCAGCGGCTGATCTATCAGGGCATGTATACCAAGCAGAAGTTCCATTCGACCGACAATGTCGATGACGGCAATTTCTTCGTCGGCCGCGATGTCAACCAGGTCACCGACACGGTGGCGAAGGAAACCTCGCACGAAATCCGGTTGCAGAATGAAGAACGTGTGTTCGACATGTTCGACTATGTCATCGGCTTCTTCGACGACAAGCTCAACCCGCCGACCCATCTGACCTCGCCGACCATCGTGCGTTTGCCGGCTGCCCTGGGCGGTCGTATCGCCTCTGTCGTTCAGACCGAGATCGACCGCACGGGCAAGGCGCACGAGCAGTCCTTCTTCGGTAACCTGACCGCGCATTTCGGCGAAGCGACCGAACTGGCGGGTGGCCTGCGCCAGATCAAATACAAGTCGAACAATTATCTGGCGGTCAACGGCAACACCATCGCCGCGGACTCGCAGGATGCCGACAAGCTGATCTACAGCGCGTCGCTCAAGCATAATTTCACGCCGGACTTCCTGGTCTATGCCGCCACCGGCAGTTCCTTCCGTCCGGGCATCAACGTGGTGGGCGACTTCAATATCGCGCCGTCGGCGCTGGAGCGTTCCTTCCTCGACCTGCCGCCTGAAACCTCCAAATCCTATGAGCTGGGCTTCAAGAGCACGCTGATGGGCGGGCGGATGCGCTTCAACGTCACCGCCTATCATCAGAAGTACAAGAACTTCCCCTATCGCGTGCCGAACAACGGCGTTTACTATGTGAACACCGTCGCCGTCCGCAATGCGGCCGGCCAGGTGACCGGCACCGCGCAGCAGGTCGGCTCGTTCAACTTCGTGGGCGCCGTCCCGGTCGAGGTGAACGGCGTGGAAAGCGAACTGGGCTTCGACATCACGCGCAGCTGGAACGTCAACCTGACCGGCAGCTATTCGCTCGGCAAGATCAAGAACGGCACCATTCCGTGCAATGATCTGAACGGTGACGGCATCCCCGATCCGGTCGGCAATGCGCCGAGCCTGGCGGAACTGCAGGGCGCGGTCGGGGCCGACAATCTGTCGGCTTGCGCCGTGAGCCAGCGCGCGGCCTTCCTGCCGCCGATCACCGCCACGCTGCAGAGTGAATTCCATACTGCCATTTCGGGCAAGACCGACGGCTTCATCCGTGGTCTGCTCAACTATAATGGCAAGTCGAAGGGCGATCCGGGCAATAATTATGACGATGTCAGCGCCTATGCGTTGGTCAACCTCTATGCCGGTCTGCGTGATCCGGATGGCGGCTGGGAAATCTCGCTGTTCGCCAAGAATCTGTTCGACACGACCAAGGTGCTGACGCGGACCACGCCGCTCTTCACCGGCTATCAGCAGATCACCGGCTTCACGGCGACGGGGGCGACCACGGCGGCTGCGACCTATACCAGCACCTATACCGGTGCCACGGTCACCCCGCCGCGCGAGATCGGCATCAACCTTCGCTTCGCCTTCGGTTCGCGCTGATCCATCCGCGCCAAGGGCCAGACGATCGGCCGGGCAGCCCCAGGGGGTTGTCCGGCCGATCGGCGTTTGAGGCCTCCCCACACCTTCGCGGGAGCGATGAGGGTGCGGCCGCCGGGCCGCAGCGATTGACTCTGGCCCCGGAGCGGGCAGGGATGGAGCCGATCAACAGGGCTGATCATTATAGGCTCTGAACGATCAACCTAGGTGAGGCAGCATGACGGACATTCGGAAAAGGCGCGCCCGCGATCCCGTGGCGACCCGCGAGGCCATATTGGAAGCAGCCCGTGCGCTGCTGGCCAAGGATGGCCCGGATGGCGTCAGCCTGTCGGAAGTCGCCCATCTCGCCGGGGTCAATCGCGGTACCGCCTATCAGCATTTCGAGACGCGCGAGAAGCTGATCGAGGCGACCGCAGACTGGGTGTCGGAGCGCATGTTTCGTTCCGTGTTCGGCGATCCCGAGACCATTGGCGAGCGCCGGGTGGAAGAAGTCGACATTGCCGACACGACCGATCGTCTGGCACAATTCGCGATGGACAATCCGGAGCTTTGCCGCATCTGGCTGCTGCAATTGCTGGCCTCGCCCGACCCGATGTCGGATCCTTTCTGGCGCGAATATGAAGGGTCGCTCCAGCGTTTCGCCAACAGCGACATGGCCGAGGATCATGTCGATGCCGAAGTCCTGTCGGTGCTGATGCTGGCCGGCGCCTTTCTCTGGCCGATCTGGGCGCGCAGCCATGCGCGCGAAGAGGGCGAGCGGCGCGCGCTCGGCCGCCGCCTCGCCCAGGAATGCCTGCGTCTGTGCATGTTCGGATCGATGCGTAGCGACAAATTTCCCGACATCGCCGAACGGCTTGGCCGTCCGCTCGCTCCGTTTCCCAAGGCCGCCCAGGGATAGGTTGCCCGATTTCCCTTTCTCTCTTCAAGAAGGACCGACCGCATGTTTTCCGCCATCCTGATCGAAAAGACCGACGACAAGCAGAGCGTCTCGCTCGCCCAGGTCGATGAGGCGCAGCTGCCTGAGGGCGATGTCACCATCGACGTCGATTATTCGACGCTGAACTACAAGGATGGTCTGGCGATCACCGGCGCCTCGCCGGTGGTGCGCAAATTCCCGATGGTGCCGGGCATCGATCTGGTCGGCACCGTCCGCAGTTCCGACCATGGCGACTGGAAGGCCGGCGACAAGGTGGTGCTGAACGGCTGGGGCGTGGGCGAGGGCCATTGGGGCGGCCTCTCCCAGGTTGCCCGGTTGAAGGGCGACTGGCTGGTGCCGCTGCCCGGCGCCTTCACGCCCAAACAGGCGATGGCGATCGGCACCGCCGGCTACACGGCGGCGCTCTGCGTCGAGGCTCTGGTGAAGGCGGGCGTGAGCCCAGACCAGGGCGAAATCCTCGTCACTGGCGCGACCGGCGGCGTCGGCAGCGTTGCCGTCGCTTTGCTCAAGAAGGCGGGCTTCACCGTGATCGGCTCGACCGGCAAGTCGGCCGAAGGCGACTATCTCAAGACGCTGGGCGCCGACGGTGTGATCGACCGCGCCGAATTGTCGGAAAAGGGCAAGCCGCTGCAGAAGGAACGCTGGGCCGGGGTGGTCGACTCGGTCGGCAGCTTCACCCTTGCCAATGCCTGCGCCCAGACCCGCTATGGCGGCGCGGTGGCGGCTTGTGGCCTTGCCCAAGGCGCCGATTTCCCGGCGACCGTTATGCCCTTCATCCTGCGTGGCGTGCGCCTGCTCGGCGTCGACAGCGTGATGGCGCCCAAGCCCGTGCGCCTCGCCGCCTGGGCGCGGCTGGCGCGCGATCTCGACCCGGTGCTGCTGGAGGTGATCGCGCAGGAAATCAGCCTGGGCGATGCGATCGGCGTCGCCGCCGATCTGCTCGCCGGCAAGGTGCGCGGTCGCGTCATCGTCGACGTCAATCGCTAACCGATGGCTGCGCTCTCGATCGTCGCCGGCCCGCCTCTCTCTGAAGAGGAGGGCCTAGGCACGCTGACGCTCGGCGGCTGGCTGCGGGAAGTCACGCAGGCCCATGCCGGGCGGGAGGCGCTGGTCTTCCACGGACCCGATGGCGTGGTCCGCTGGACCCATGACGATCTGTGGGCGCAGGCCAATGCGGTCGCCCGGTCGCTGGTCGCCTGTGGCGTCGGCAAAGGGACGCGCGTCGGCGTGCTGATGACCAACCGGCCGGAATTTCTCTCGGCCGTGTTCGGCGTGGCGCTCGCCGGCGGCGTTGCCGCGACGCTCAGCACCTTCTCGACCCCGGCCGAACTCGACCATCTGGTCCAGTCCTCCGCCTGCTCCGTCCTACTGCTCGAACGCGCGGTGCTGAAGAAGGATTTCGGCGCGATCCTGGCCGATCTGGAGCCGGCGATCGGGGTCGCGGGCGACGGCCGGCTGGTCTCCACCCGCTTCCCCTTCCTGCGCCATCTCGTCACCGTCGACGGGGCGATGGGGCGGATCGAGGGCTGGAGCCACTTCCTGGCGCGCGGTGATGCGGTCGATCAGGCGCTGGTCGATGCGATCGCCGCCACCGTCATGCCGGCCGATCCGGGCGTGCTCTTCTTCTCCTCCGGCTCCACCGCCAAGCCCAAGGGCATCATCAGCGCCCATCGCGGCCCGACGCTCCAGCTCTGGCGCTGGAAGCGTTTTCTTCAGGCCAAGCCCGATGCGCGCGCCTGGTCGGCCAATGGCTTTTTCTGGTCGGGCAATTTTTGCATGGCGATCGGCGGCGCGCTGACCGGCGGCGGCAGCCTGATCCTGCAACAGACGTTCCAGCCGGCTGAGGCGCTGAGCCTGATGGAGGAAGAAAAGGCGACCATGGCCTTCGCCTGGCCACATCAATGGGCGCAGCTCGAAGCTGCACCCAATTGGGGCGATGTCGACCTGTCCTCGCTCTATTATGTGAACCCGGCCAATCCGCTCGGCCGCCATCCGACCGTCAGCACAAACTGGCAGGAGCCGATGGCCGCCTATGGCAATACCGAAACCTTCACCATCAGCTCGATCTTTCCGTCGGGCACGCCCGAGGAGCGGATCGCCGGCAGCCATGGCGCGCCGCTGCCCGGCAACATCTTCAAGATCGTCTACCCGCTGACCGGCGCGGTCGTGCCGCTCGGTGAACGGGGCGAGATCGCGGTCAAGGGGCCGACCTTGATGCTGGGCTATGTCGGCATCCCGCTCGATGATTCGGTCGATGGCGAAGGCTTCTTCCGCACCGGCGACGGCGGCTGGTTCGACACCGAAGGGCGGCTGCACTGGGAAGGGCGGCTCAACGACATCATCAAGACCGGCGGCGCCAATGTCTCGCCGATCGAGATCGACAGCATCATCAAGACCTGTCCGGGCGTCAAGGTGACCCAGACCGTGGGCGTGCCGCATGAGACGCTGGGCGAACTGGTGGTGACCTGCATCGTCCCGCACGAAGGCGCCATACTGGATGAGGACGGCATTCGCGGTTTCGCGAAGGAACAGCTTGCCAGCTTCAAGGTGCCCCGCCGCGTCCTCTTCTTTGCCGAGAGCGATCTGGAACTGACTGGCAGCGCAAAGATCAAGACCGCCGACCTCAAGGCATTGGTGGTCAAGCGGCTGGAGGTCGAGGCGGCGTGACCGACCCGGCCGGGCAGGCCATGGCGATCGCCAATCTCAAGGCGCGCTATTGCGCGGCGGCGGATCTGGCGGCGCAGGCGCCGGACCGGGCAAGGGCGCTGTTCGCCGACATCTTCACCGACGATTTCGTGGGTGATTATGGCCTGACGCCGTTGCTCGGGGCGGCCGCGATCATCGATTTCCTCTGCACCGCTATCGCCGGAAACAGCCAATGGGTGCTGCATATGCTCCATTCGCCCCGGATCGAGATTGACGGGGACGGTGCAACTGGTGACTGGACCGTGCTGGTCAAGTTGAAGCGGCGCGGTGGCGGCGCGGTCGACACTGTGATGGGGCGCTATGCCGATGGCTTCCGCCTGACCCCGGCGGGCTGGCGTATCGCCCGCGTCACCTTCGCGCGGGTGGAATGACCGGGATGACTGATCCTCTCGGGCGTCGCTCGCTGCTGTTGGGCGGCGCTGCAGCGTTGATGCTGGCCGGCCATGCCCCGGCAAAGCTGCATGGCCCGACGCTGGGGCTGGCCGACACGACCGTCCGCAAGGAACTGGCACGCGACTATGCCGGCACACTGCGCGCCGCGGCGGCGATGGGTTATGGCCTGTTCGGTTTCCGCCTCGCTTCCTATGTCGCCAATGACCCGTCCGAACCCACGCCGCAGGACAAGGCCCGCATGGTGCGCGATGCCGGCATGACGGTGGGCGTCGTCCGGCTCGGCGTGCGTGGCGCGGACTATGACCGGCAGTTCGATCAGGCGGCGGCGATCGGCGCGAACATCGTCGCGCTGACCACCGCGCCGATCTTCATCGCCAGCCGCACCCTGGGCCAGACGACGCGCGCCGCGCTCGACGCCTATATCCCGCAGCTTGCGGCGCTGGGGAAAAAGGCGAAGGCGGTCGGGCTGACGCTCGCCTATCATAATCATTGGTATGATCTGATGCCGATCGACGGCGACCGGCCGCTCGACCTGATGGCCAGCCGGATCGCGCCGGACCTGCTCTCGTTCGAGGTCGACCTGGCCTGGGCCTGGTATGCCGGCGTGGCGCCGCTCGATCTGCTGGCGGCGCTGGAACCGCGGGTGGTGTCGATGCATCTGAAGGACATCGACCGGACTCATGGCACGGCAATCACCGACCATGCGGTCACGCCCGGCAGTGGCGAGATGGATTATGCCGCGCTGATGCCGCGCATCGCCCGGCTGACCCGCGCGACCGGCTATGTCGAGGTCGACAATCCCGAAGATGGGCTGGCCGCCGCACGCGCCGCCATGGCCTATCTGCGCGGGCGATAGGATTTCAATCAGGACAGGAGGCAGAGGATGGCGGGACGTTTCGTGGGCAAGACCGTGCTGGTGACGGGCGGCGCGGCGGGTCTGGGGCGCGCCTATGCCCTCGCTTTCGGTGGCGAGGGGGCGCATCTGATCCTGGCCGACATCAACGAAGCGGGGCTGGCGGAGAGCAAGGCGCTGGTCGAGCAGCTTGGTGCCACCGCCGCCGTCCACCGCGTCGACATGAGCGACGAGGCCGATATCCAGGCCTTCGCCACCAATGTGCTGGCCGCGCATGAGCGCCTCGACGTGCTGATCAACAATGCCGGCCTCCATGCCGGGGAGATTGCGCGCGGTTTCTTCGGCCTGGGCCAGGCCAAATGGCAGCATTATTTTGCGGTCAACACCATCGGCCCGCTGCTGCTGGCCGAAGCGCTGCGACCGGCGCTGGCGAAAGCGAAGGGCGTCATCATCAACAAGTCGTCGATGGCGAGCTACAATCCGGCCACCGCCTATGGCATCACCAAGGCCTCGCTCAACATCTTCACCCATGCGATGGCGATGCAGTTCGGCCAGGATGAGATACGCTGTGTCGGCATCGCCCCCGGCCTGATGGCGACCGAGGCGGCGCAGGATGGGGTCGCCGCCGACAATTGGGAACGGCTGAAGAGCATGCAGTCGGTCAAGCGCCAGGGCACGGCCGAGGATATCGCCAATCTCGGCCTGTTCCTCGCCTCCGACGAGGGCAGCTTCATCAACAATCAGGTGATATTGTGCGACGGCGGCAACCAGATGCGCGGTTTCCGCTTCTGATGGCCGCGCCCGATTTTGCCGACTGGCTGGCCATTGCCAATGTGAAGGCGCGTTATTGCCGCCTGCTCGATACCAAGGATTGGGAGGGGTTCGCCGCGCTGTTCACGCCCGATTTCCGGCTCGACGCGACCGGATCGGGCGGGCCGCTGCTGGAGGGGCGCGACGTTGCGATCGCCAGCGTCCGCGCCTCGATCGACGCGGCGAGGACCGTCCATCATGTCCATTCGCCCGAAATCGCCATCGACGGCGATATCGCGACCGCCATTTGGGCGATGCAGGACCATCTGGTCTGGCCCGATGGGCGTAGCCTGATCGGCCATGGCCATTATCATGAAGATTATCGCCGGGAAGACGGCCACTGGCGGATTGCCCAATCCCGCCTCACCCGGCTGGCGATCGAGATGAAGGCGCCGCCAGCCTGAACAGGCAGGCAAAGGGCGGCAATGGGGGAGGGCGTTGTCCCGTTTGGCGTGCGTCCAACATGACCAAGATTTCATGATCGCGCGGATTGATCCGGCGCGGTGCCGGGTCTAGCTGCCACCCTGTTCCAACCGGAATATTCCGCCCATCCTTTCGAGGAAATCATGTCCGACAACGACCATAGTCGAAAGACCGCGCGTTCGGGCATGGGGGCGAACTGACAGGTTCGGATCACCCGCCCGCCTCGAAGGCGCGGTCGCACGAGGTGATCCATGAATGCAGCCATCCGTTTTCTCGTCGGCTCCCTGCGCCGCGGGCCTCAGGCCCCTGATCTCAACCGCCTGTTCGATGACGGCCAGACCTATGGCGAGCGGCTGGCCGACCGCGTCGCGGCGATCGGCGGCTCCTGGCGCTTCATCATCGGCTTCAGCCTGTTCCTGGTCCTCTGGGCGCTGCTGAACACGCTGGTGCTGGCGCGCCACGCCTTCGATCCCTTTCCCTTCATCTTCCTCAATCTGATGCTGTCGATGCTGGCCGCGCTGCAGGCGCCGATCATCATGATGAGCCAGAACCGCCAGGCGGCGAAGGACCGGCTGGAGGCGCGGCTCGACTATGAGACCAATTTGCGCTCGGAAGCGCAGATCGCCAGCCTGCACGACAAGATCGACCTGCTGCTGGCGATGGCGGGGGAGAGGGAGGATGCGGCAGGGGCGGCGGGCTGAGCGCCCGGCATCCGCGCCCTTCAACGCAGCATCACACGGATGGAGGAAGCGGAGAAGCCGAAGCCGTCCCCGTTCACAACCCTGTTCGGTTTGTTTGATGCTTGGGTCGAGCACGATGTGCTGCCTGGCATTGAGGGCGGTGCGCTGGACCGGCGGGATATGATTGCCGTTGTCGCTGGCCTGCGCCGCTGGGAACGGGACGGAACGTGGAATGCGGCCTGACAGTGTAACAGCGTAGCTGTAGCGTTGCTGGAACGGTAAATCGGCCATAGTGATGCAGGGCCAGCGTTTGGTGCTGTAGGATTTGGGGGAAGAGTAATCGGGATGTATCGAACGATGTCGCTTGCGGTCGGCTTAATTATCTTGGCAACCTCGCCCGTCACTGCGCAAACGCCTGTGCCTGACAAGCGGCCGGAAGTGCCAAAGTCGATCGCCAATGTGAACTCATCTCATTACAGGAATGGGCCGCTGTTCCAGCGCGCTCGGGAGGCATTCTTTGCTGCGAAGGAGGGTGGTCAACAGGCATTTGATGCTTTTCTGGTCGAAAATGCCAAACTGGAATTGAGCACCTATGCTTCCCCGCGGCCCCCTAAGCATGAACCGATAAATGCGAATTTCATCCGCGCGCTATTAGATAGCTGCGATGGTCCTCTTTCATATGATGAGGGCAGAAATTGGGTGGAACTTAATTGGGTTTGCCGAGTGGATCACGATGCTCCTATCGCGGCGTATTATACGTTTCGCGAAAGTCCTGAGATCGTAATGTTTATCGATTTTGAGGGGAATCGTATCAAGCGGACTGAGTCCATGGAGCCGCTGGCGATACCCGGTGTAAAGCGGCTGGCCATGAACGCTTATGCTGTCGCTCACAGTAAGGACTGATTTTAAGGTCAGCAGCACCCCTCCAGCCTTAGGCGGGGGGGGCTGCCATGACGGCGATGGCGGAAGAGGTGGGATTCGCCCCTCGGACGGGTTGCCCCAACGCTGGTTTTCAGGGGCGCTGTTAGATATGCGCTAGACGACGCCAATGGGTGGCGCTGCTAGATGCAGCGACGCTTGCTTAACCCATTGCTTTTGCTGGTATTTTTGGTCGGGACGAGAGGATTCGAACCTCCGACCCCCACACCCCCAGTGTGATGCGCTACCAGGCTGCGCTACGTCCCGACCGGAGGGCGCCCAATAGAGGGATGAAATGGAAGTTGCAAGGGATTCGATGCAGGCTTTTTGCGAGGCGTGCAAATGAGCGGCTTTCGCGTCCGTTGCCGACCCCTTTCAAAGCCCGCCATTCCCGGCGCGAAAAGCCAAGCATGTTGCCTTGCCCCGGCCATCTGTGTTAGCCGCCCGCGCTTGATCCCATGCCCGCGCCCTGCGGGTTGGGGAGACCGAAAAACAAGGCGAAAGTCCCATCATGTTCATTACTCCAGCCTTTGCCCAGACCGCGGGCGGGCAAGCCTCCGGCGCCGGTGTCCTGGTGCAGATGGCACCGCTGGTCCTCATCTTCGTCGTCTTCTACTTCCTGCTGATCCGTCCGCAGCAGAAGAAGATGAAGGAGCATAAGGGCAAGATCGACGCCGTGCAGAAGGGCGACCAGGTCGTGACCGGAGGTGGCCTGGTCGGTAAGGTCGCGCGCGTCGACGACATCTATGTCGATATCGAGCTGGCACCGGGCATGAAGGTCAAGGCGGTCAAGTCGACCCTGGCCGACGTGATCGACCCGACCACCGCCAAGCCCGCGAACGACTGATCCAACGATGCTGAACTTCTCGCGCTGGGCCGTTGCCGGCATCCTGTTGCCGCTGATCATCGGCATCGTCTGCGCCGTCCCGAGCTTCCTGCCCGATTCGACGGTGGCGAAGCTGCCCCCCTTCATGCAGACACGCGTGAATCTGGGCCTCGACCTTGCCGGCGGCAGTCATTTGCTGCTGGAAGCGTCGACGCAGGAAATGGCCAGACAGCGGCTCGCCAATATGGAGGAGCAGGTTCGCACCGAACTGCGCCGGGGCGAGAACAAGATCGCGATCGGTGACATTTCCAGCCGAGACGGGAAGCTCAGCTTCATGGTCCGCAACCCCAGCGAAGTGGATGGCGCCGTCGAGCGCATCCGCCCGCTGACCCAGGGGGCGGGCCTGACCGGCCAGCGTGACTTCAATGTCGAGGTGGTCAACAGCTCGACCATCGTCATCACGCCGACCCAGGCGGGAATCGACAATGCGGTCAAGAGCACGATGCAGGTCGCGACCGAAGTCATTCGCAAGCGTATCGACGAAATGGGCACGCGCGAACCCACCATCCAGCAGCAGGGTGGCAACCGCATCGTCGTGCAGGTGCCGGGCCTGCAGGATCCCAAGGCGCTGAAGGATCTTCTGGGCCAGACCGCAAAGCTGGAATTCAAGCTGGTCGACATGAGCGCCAATCCGAGCGAGGTGGCCCAGGGCCGCGCGCCGGTGGGCAGCGAAGTCCTGCCCTATCCGACCAATCCGGCCGGGCCGCCGATGATCGCCGTCCACCGCCAGGTGATGGTGTCGGGCGAAGAGCTGACCGATGCGCAGCAGACCTACGACCAGCAGACCAACGAACCCAATGTCACCATCCGCTTCAATGGTGCAGGCGGTCGCAAGTTCGGGCAGGTGACGTCGCAAAATGTCAACCGCCCCTTCGCCATCATCCTGGATGGCAAGGTGCTGTCGGCACCGGACATCAAGGAGCCGATCCTGGGCGGGTCGGCGACGATTTCGGGCAGCTTCACCGTCGAGGGCGCCAATCAGCTGGCGATCGCGCTGCGGTCGGGCAAGCTGCCGGTCAACTTCATCGTGGTCGAGGAACGCACCGTCGGTCCGGGCCTGGGCGCCGATTCGATCCGCGCCGGCCTGACTGCCTCGATCGTCGCGGTCGTGGCCGTCGCCGCCTTCATGTTCGTGAGCTATGGCCGGTTCGGCATGTATGCCAATATCGCCGTCGCCATCAACGTGCTGGTGATCCTGGGCGTGATGGGCATTCTGGGCGCTACGCTGACGCTGCCGGGCATTGCCGGCTTCGTGCTGACCATCGGTACGGCGGTCGATGCCAACGTGCTGATCTACGAGCGTATCCGCGAAGAGCGGCGACGCGGGCGCAATGTCGTCCAGTCGATCGAGCATGGCTATAAGGAGGCGAGCCGCACCATCTTTGAAGCGAACGTGACCCACGCGATCGCCGGTGGCATCATGCTCGCGCTGGGTTCCGGCCCGGTCAAGGGCTTCGCCATCGTGCTGCTGATCGGTATCGCGACCAGCGTGTTCACCGCCGTGACCTTCACGCGCGTTCTCGTCTCGGGCTGGGTGCGTCGCACCCGTCCGACCGACATCCACATTTAAGAGGGGCGGGAGGAACAACCCATGAAACTTCTCAAGCTCGTCCCCGACAACACCAATATCGGCTTCGTCAAGTTGCGGCACTGGGCCTTTGGCCTGACGCTGCTGCTGACGGTGCTGGCGGTCGGTGCGACCTTCCACAAGGGCCTGAACCTGGGCGTCGATTTCGTCGGCGGCCTGATGATCGAGGCGAAGTTCCCGCAGGCGGTGCAGACCGACAAGGTGCGTGACACCATTGCGGGCCTGCGGGTCGGCGAAAGCTCGCTGCAGCAGTTCGGCGATCCCAAGACCGTGCAGATCCGCCTGCCGCTGCCCGAACAGGGCGGTGCCGGCGCGGCCAACGCCGTGGTCGAAAAGACCCGCAAGGCGATGGAAGCGCAATTCCCCGGTGTCACCTTCTCGCGCTATGACACGGTGTCGGGCAAGGTATCGGGCGAACTGATCCAGAATGGCGTGCTGGCCGTCGTGTTGGCGATCGTCGGCATCGCGATCTTCTCCTGGTTCCGCTACGAATGGCAGTTCGGCGTCTCGACCTTCGTCGCGATCGTCCACGACGTGCTGATGACGCTGGGCTTCTTCGCGATCACCCAGATGGAGTTCGACCTCAACATCATCGCCGCCGTGCTGACCATCGTGGGCTATTCGATCAACGACAAGATGGTGATCGACGACCGTATCCGCGAGAATATGCGCAAATATCGCAAGATGGACATGAAGTCGTTGATCGACCTGTCGGTCAACGAGACGCTGCCGCGCACGGTGATGACGTCGATGACCATCCTGCTGGCGCTGGGCGCGCTGTTGCTGCTGGGCGGCCATGTGCTGCGCGGCTTCACCGCGGCCATGATGCTGGGCATCATCGTCGGCACCTATTCGTCGGTCTATGTCTCCTCTTCTCTGCTGATCTCGCTGGGCCTGAGCCCGCAGACCGCCGAGAAGAAGGAGAAGAAGGGTGGTATCGCTGCCCAGGCCGAGCGTATGGGGCCGCGTGATGGAGCCCAGCCCTGAGCGACCGTAAAACCGGAATCGAACTGCGCCGCGACGATAGCGGCCAGGGTCCGATCGTTACTGGCTTTCAGGGCCGGGGCTTTCGGGTGAAGGACGATGTCTTCCCGGACGGGCTGTTGCTCAGCCCCGTCCGGGCGCTGGCCTGGATGCAGGCTCCGGTGGTGTCGGCGATGAGTGTCGCGGCGCTGGGTGACCTGTTCGACCATCTGGAGCTGAAGCCCGAATTCCTGCTGCTAGGCACCGGCAGCGGGTTGCAACAGCCGCCCCGCCCCTTTGTGCGGGAACTGGAAGCGCGTGGTATCGGTGTCGAGGCGATGGACAGCCGCGCCGCTGCCCGCGCCTGGGGCGTATTGCGGGCCGAGGAACGCTGGATCGTGGGCGCGCTGCTGCCGCTCTGATCAGCCGAGCTGAAGAAGCGGATAGCGCGTTGGCCAGCGTTTGGCGCATACCCGCTCTTCGAAGATCGCCCGACGTGCGCCGAGAAAGCCCGGGCCGGGCACCAGCCGCAAGCCGAACAGATCATCCAGACCGAAGGGGGTGTTGATCTCCAGCCGCTCGTCGGCTGTCAGGCGGACGCCGATGGCGGTCGCCGTCTCGGTCCAGTGGCGCATCGCGTCGGCGGCATCGGCATAGGGCGTATCCCGATTGCGCAGATGCATCCGCGCCTGATTCTTGACCGACCAGTCGGCGTCCGGGCGAAGCAGCGCCAGTTGCGCTTCGATCTGTCGATCGAGCGCCGGATCGGTCCGGGCCGGATCGAACCAGATGATGTCGATATCGCCGGTGGGCGCCGACGGGGCGTGGCCGTGCAGATGATCCCAGACTGCATCGCGCACGAAGCCGGCCGCGATCCAGCTGTCGGGCAGGGCAAGCGAACGGAGCAGGTGCAGCATCTCCATGCGCCAGGGATCGGCGCTGAGCAGATCGCGCAATCGGCTCTCCATGCGCGCTATGACTTCATCGACCAGGCAGTCAGCTCCTCCAGGTCTAGGTCGCGTTCCAGTTCCTGCAGCACATGTTCGTCAATGTCCCCGGCCCGGTGGAGGCGCAGCAGTTCCACGCGGCCGGCGGCGATCGCCTCCAGCACCAGGTCGAAATGGGCGTGGAGCCGGTCGGCGAACTGTTCTTCCTGCCCGGCATAATTTTTCGAGAGGACAGCGCGGCGCTGATAACGTTCGAGCAGTTGCGGGTGGATCAACTCGCCGGCCTCGTCATAGGCAAGCTGTTCGACGCGCACGGCCTGGACCTTGGCGATGGCGGCTTCGGCATCGCTCATGCTGAGTCGGGGGCGATCATGAATCGGGTCGGAGAGGCCCGCCCAGCGGATCAGCAGGCCGAGCGTTGTGCCCTGGATGAGGACGGTGCCCAGGATCACGCCGAAGGCCGCAACCAACAGAAAGTCGCGGCCGGGAAAGCCCTCTGGCACGGAGAGCGCCACCGCCAGCGTCACCACGCCGCGCATCCCGGCCCAACCGACTACCGTGGCGCCGCGCGGGCCGATCGGACTGTAGCGACGCAGGCCGAGTGCGCGCAGCAGCATGATGATCGCGTCCGAACCGAACACCCAGACGAAGCGGGCGGCGGTAAGGGCGAGCAGGATGAGCAGGACCGGCACGGCCATATTGTCGAGCACGACGGTAAAGCCGCCGACCCGGTCGACCACGCCGCGCAGCGAGGAGCCGATCAGCATGAAGACGGTCGCTTCCATGAGGAAGATCATCACCGCCCAGAAGGCGGTGCCGCGCATCCGCACCGAGGCCGACCAGACAATATGCTGATACCAGCCACAGATGAGGCCGGCGGCCACGGTGGCGATGACGCCGGAGACATGGAAGGCTTCGCCGAGCAGATAGGCGGACCATGGCACCAGCATGGAGGAGGCGATCATCAGATAATCGTCGCCCAGCCGCCGGACCAGCAGCACCCAGGTGGCGCCGATCGCGCCGCCGACGACCAGCCCGCCGACCGCAAGCAGGATGAAGCTTTCGAGGCCGGCCACCGCGCTGAAGCTGCCGGTTGCGACGGCGGCGATGGCGAAGCGGAAGAGGACCAGGCCGCTGGCGTCGTTGAACAGACTTTCGCCCTCCAGCAGGACCGACAGGCGGCGCGGAAGATGGACGCGTTGCAGCACGGCGCGCGCGGCGATGGCGTCGGGCGGCGAGACGATCGCGCCCAGCGCGGCACAGGCGGCCCAGGGCAGCGATGGCATGAGGGCATGAGCGACGGCGGCGACGACCAGCGTGGTGAAGATCACCGCGCCGATGGCCAGCGATAGGATGCCGATCAGGTGGCGGCGCAGATGGCCCAGTGCGATGAACCAGGCGCCATCCATCAGCAGCGGCGGCAGGAAGATGACCAGGACCAGTTCGGGGTCGAGTGAAATGACCGGCAGGCCGGGCACGAAGGCGAGCAACGTGCCGCCGGTCAACAGCGCGACCGCCGGCGGCAGGCCCAGCCGATGCGCGACATAATGAAGCGCGATGATCGCAAGCAGCATTGCCACCAGCAGTTCGAACAATTCTACCGGATGCATCGGCCTGGTCCCTGTTTCGGTACGCTACCCTAACTTGCGCGCTCCGTCTGTCCAACAGGGGCGGATGGAGAAAGGGCCGCGCCTTGCGAGGCGGCCCTTTCCTGTGCTGCTGAAGTGCGACCCTCAGAAGCGGAATTTGAGCGAGGCGCGATAGCTCTGATAGCTGAGGTTGCCGCGCCAGGCGGTGGTGTCTGCCGACAGGCTGATGTCGACATTGCCGGTGCTGAGGGTGAGGCCACCGCCCACTTCGCCCCAATTCTTGTCCGATCCGCCCAGCGCGAAGGGCGCGAGCGATCCGGTGCCGCCGACGAAATTGGCCAGGAAATAGGCGGGCTGATCGCGGAACTCATGGACATAATTGGCGGTCAGATAGGGCCTGAACCCGCCGACATCGATCTTTGCCGTGGCCCCGAGGCGCCCCTGCGCGCTCTGGATCGCATGGTGATGGATCACCAGCGCGGCGTCGCCACCATATTCAGCGAGGTTGCCGCCGCTGATATAGGCGCCGCGCAGCGAGGCGCGGGGGGTGATGGTGAAGGCGTCGCCACCCAGCGGCGCGCCGATGCCGATCTCACCCGACAGGGCCAGCTGCTGGTCACTGCCGCGCAACGTGTAGGGGGTGGTGCCGACCGCGAAGGCGCGCTTGGTCTTGCTGGTGAGCGTACCGGCGCTGCCGACGCCATCCAGGACCACGCCGCCCAGATCCCAATTGCCATAGACGGTGGCCTGGTAGAGGCGGGCACGGGCGGTATCACCAATACCGGTATTGCCCTTCAGTTCGCTATAGGATGCGGCGAGGCCGATCACGGCGTCGTCGCCGATCATCTTTTCGATGCCGGCCGCACCATACCAGCCGTCGAACTTGTCGCGGCCGGTGGTGATGGCGCCCCGCATCGGATCGCTCTTGCCGTCGATATAGCCGCCGGCGATGAAGGCGCTGACGTCGTCGGGCAGGGCATTTTCCTGGGTGACGGTTTCGTTACCGCCGCCCTGATCCATGCCCAGGTTAAGATTGTTCATGCTGAGCGCGGCGAGCTGGAGCGGCTGGCCGGTCATGGTCAGCGTACCGCCCATGCCGCCACCGCTGACGCGGGTCAGGCGGTCGCGATAGAAGCGGGCCATATTGTCGTTCAGCACTTCGGACATGGATGTGCGAAGCGCTTCGGTGCGCGGGGCCATGGCTTCGAGCGACGCCTGGATACCTGCTACGCTCAGCAAGTCGGCCTCACCATAAAGTGCGGCATAATTGCCGTAGAGGCCGCGATTCTGATCGAGCAGCTGGGCAAAGCTGGTCTGGATCTGAGAATTGCCGTTGACGACGCTGGCATAGGTACCGGCATCGAGCGTGACGGTCACCGAATTGGCGCCATAGGTCAGCACGGGCTTAAGGATGGCGCTGATGTTGGTTGGCGTTTCGAAGCTGCCATCGATGCCGCCTTCGGCGGTCAGGAATGTATATCGGTTGCCATAGCGCAGCTTGGCACCGGTGGCCGCGCCGAACACGACCTTGCCGCCCAGAGCCGCGATACCGTCGATCGGATCGCCGGCGGCCAGCAGCGACACGTCGCCATCAGCTTCCGCCGCTGTGATGCTGGCGACGGCGCTCTGTGCATTGTCATTGCCGCCCTCGGTCGGGGCGATGACTTCGCCTTCGCCGCCTTCATCTTCCGGCACGAACTGGGTTGCCTTGACGGCGAGCAGGTCGGAGGTTCCGTTGGCACCCAGGTCGATATGCAGGGTGCTGCCCGAACTCAGCAGAGCATTGCCCTCGACCGTCAGCGTGCCGACCGATCCGATGCCGCCGGGCGCGACAACGCCCATGATGTTGGTGAAATAGGCCGTGCGCAATGTGCCCTTGCCCGACAGCAGGCCCGACAACAGCAGATAGTCGCCAGGCGTTTCGACCGTGCCGTCGACATTCACCACGCCGGCCAGATGATTGATGTCCA
Source organism: Sphingobium scionense (assembly GCF_014197035.1). Lineage (GTDB taxonomy): Bacteria > Pseudomonadota > Alphaproteobacteria > Sphingomonadales > Sphingomonadaceae > Sphingobium > Sphingobium scionense. The sequence goes on from NZ_JACIEU010000005.1 coordinate 26,014, forward strand.
TCAGGCTGGTGAGCGATCCGGCGCTGGTGACGTCGAGCGTCGACCCGGTGCCCGAGATGGTGAAGCGATCGACGGTGGCGTCGATGTCGAGCGTGGTCTTGCCGGCTGCGCTGAGCGTCACGTCATAATAGCGGCCGACGACGCCCTGCGCGGCGACCGGGTCGATATTGTTCGGCACGAAATTGGTGGCACCGGGCAGGCCGTTTGCCAGGGTCGCGGCGGGCAGGGCGGCATCGCCTTCCGCCTGGGCCTCGACGATGGTCTCGTCCGCCAGGCTGGGGGTGCCGTCGGATGGGCTGCGCTCGGCAATCTCGACCTTACCCTTGTTGTTGCCGACCGTCTTGCTGCCGCTGGTGGTGGTCGCGTCGGTTGCCTCGACTGGCTCGCCGTTGATCAGCAGCGTGTCGGTGCCGACATCGTAACAGGCGTCGTCCGATCCATCATTGGGCTGATAGCAGATCTGGCCGAATTTCTGGGCGTCGTCCTCGCCAAAGGCGCCGGCGCCGGGCGTGGTCGGCACGCCGTTCACCAGCGAGCCATTACTGTCGATGATCATGTAATTGGGGTCGAGCGCGGTCACCCAGTGGCTGGCGTCGCTCCATTTGCCATCGCCTGCATTCGCGGTGGCGTAGCGATAGGGATTATTCTGCGCGATCCAGTCCCAGAAAAGATAGAGTGGCTGATAGAAGGCGGAACCGCCATAGGCGCTTTGCGGCTGTTCCAGGAAGTAGCGGCTGCCACCCGACAATACGCCCAGAACCACCTTCTTATCGAAGGTCTGGTCGAGGATCAGTGGGCCGCCGGAGTCGCCGCCGGCGGTATTGCCTTCATTGGGAAGCGCATCATCCTTGAAGACATTGAAGTCGAACTCGTTGGTGCGGGTCGGATCGTCGAAGTCGAGCTGGTAGAGATTCTGGCTGTAGCCGCTGCCGCCACCGAACAGGAAGGTATCGACATCGTCAAGCGAGCCGAGCAGGCCAAGGAAATTCTCGGCCACCTTGCGACGGAAATCGATGCCATAGCTGTTGCCGGTGGTGCCGCTGCCGCTGCGGCCATAGCCGGTGATCGTCACATGATAGCCGGTGCCGGTCGTGTCGCTGATCGTTTCCGGTGCGGGCAGGGCGGAAAAGAGCATCGCCCAGGTAGGGACGTCGCTGGCCGGTGTGTCCAAGGTCGCGATGGCAGTGTCGCCATAGAGGAAGCTCAGCGCCGGCGGATCGAGCGAGTCCGGATTATAAGCGATGTTATTGACGTTGTAGACGCTCAGCGCGGTATTGGTGCGATAGCCGTTGCTGATCCAGTCGATCAGGCCGGGCCGGGCGTCGCTCTGGAACGCGAAGGCGACTGGAATGCCGCCATTCACCGTGCTGTAGGTGCTGGGGTCATAGTCATTGACGCAGTGGGCGGCGAAAATGACGGTGCGCGGGTTGATCAGCGTCCCGGTGCAGACATAGCCATCGTCGCGATACATGATGCCAACACCGGTGACGTCGGTGCCATCGACGATGTCGGCCGGCGTATTATTGTCGTTCGGCACGACGGCATGGGCTGCCGGTGCGATGCTCAGAGCGGACAGAGCGGCCGATGCCATAAGGGCTGAACGACCGGCGCGCGCCAACAGGCCCGCGCCATTCTTACGAATGCGCATGATGTAAACTCCCCAAAGACCGTTGGCGAGGCTATGCAGCTATCGCGCGCAAGACAATTGCCCAAAAATGAAAGTTTCTGTCATGTATCCAAAAAGACACAATGTTCTCTTTGCGTTATGAGTTTCTCATCTTGATTGATTCATTTGGCGATCCTGTTTTTGCCGATGTTAGCGATATTAATTATGTAATTTATGCAAATGCACCATGGGAGGGAATGTCCTGGATTATCGGCTGATTTCCCGCCCACTTGCGGAAGTGGGCGGTTCCGCTTAAGCATGAAGGCAAGTTCCGATCGGATTTGCGCGATCGGCGATTGATGAAGTGAGATACGGCCTTGGTGCAGCATAGCCGCCCATCGCCGCAGAGTTCCGGCCTGACCGGCCATTCCACGGGAAAGTCTACCCGTTCCGGTCCGGGCAATGGGAGCAAGGCTGCGGCCATTCCGCCCCCGACGAAGCAGCGGGGCCTTTATCCCTACACGGCGCGCGACCGCCGATCCTATGCGGCAATCGATCTGGGCACCAATAATTGCCGGCTGCTGATCGCCAAGCCATCGGCAGACGGTTTCATTGTGGTCGATGCCTTTTCCCGGATCGTGCGTCTGGGCGAGGGGCTGGCGGCCACCGGGCGGATCAGCGATGCGGCGATCGACCGGGCCATTGCCGCGCTGTCGGTCTGTGCCGACAAGCTGCGCCGCCGCCATGTGACGTTGGCCCGATCTGTCGCGACCGAGGCCTGTCGGCGGGCGAGCAACGGCGCCGAATTCATCCAGCGCGTCTATCGCGAGACCGGGATCGCGCTCGACATCATCAGCGCACAGGAAGAGGCGCGGCTGGCGGTGCTGGGATGCCATGCGCTGCTGGAGGAGGGCCATGGCCCGGCGCTGATCTTCGACATTGGTGGCGGATCGACCGAACTGGTGCTGGTCGATTCCCATTGCGACGGCGCGCCGCGCATCGTCGATTGGGTCAGTGCGCCCTGGGGCGTCGTGTCCCTGACCGAGAGCGAATTGTTCGACCATGCCAATCCGACCGAGCGGCTGGCCGCCTATGGCCGGATGCGGGCACGCGTGGCCGAGGCGTTTGCGCCGCTCGCCCGGCGCCTGCCGCAGGGCGAAACTGGCATCAGGCTGCTGGGGACATCGGGCACGGTGACGACTTTGGCCAGCCTGCACCTTGACCTGCCGCGCTATGACAGGCAGGCGATCGATGGGCTGATCGTGCCGAGCAGTTCGATGCGCGCGATTTCCGAACGGCTGTCGACCATGGCACTGGCGGATCGGCAGCGATTGCCCTGTATCGGCACCGAGCGCGCCGACCTGGTGGTCGCGGGCTGTGCCATTTTGGAATCGATCCTCGACATCTGGCCGGCCGAGCGACTGGGCGTCGCCGACCGCGGCATTCGCGAGGGCATATTGCGCGGCCTGATGGACCGCCATGGAGCAACGACGTGAGGGGTTCTGGCGCAGGCAAGGTCCGGGTGAAATCCGCCAAGGGGCGCACCGCGCAGTCGGTGCGCTGGCTGGAGCGGCACCTCAACGATCCCTATGTCCACAAGGCCAAGCAGGAAGGCTGGCGCAGCCGCGCCGCCTTCAAGCTGATCGAGCTGGACGAGAAATTCCATTTCGTGAAGGGATCGCGCGCGGTCGTCGATCTGGGCGTGGCACCGGGCGGCTGGGCACAGGTGATCCGCAAGATGGCGCCCAAGGCGGCGGTGGTCGGCATCGACCTGCTGCCGGTCGATCCGATTCCCGGCGTCACCCTGTTCGAAATGGACTTCATGGACGACAAGGCGCCCGACCTGCTGCGCGAGGCGCTGGGGCAGGAGCCGGACCTGGTGATTTCCGACATGGCGGCCAATACGGTGGGCCATGCCCAGACCGACCATCTGCGCACCATGGGGCTGGTCGAGGCCGCGGCGGATTTCGCCGTGCAGAATCTGCGCAAGGGCGGCACCTTCGTTGCCAAGGTCTTTGCCGGTGGCACCGATGCGGAACTGCTGGCGGTGCTCAAGAAGCATTTCACCACGATCAAGCATGCCAAGCCGCCGGCGAGCCGCAAGGGCAGCGTCGAATGGTATGTCGTGGCGCAGGGATTCAAGGGACGGCCGGACGCGCAGGAATAACGGGGACAAGCGATCGGCCGCCTTCACGGGGAAGAGGGGGCGGGCCATTGGTAGCGACGGTTTCGACGGTGGCCTATCTGGGCCTGGAAGCGCGCACGGTCGAGGTGCAGTGCCAGCTTGTTCCGGGATTGCCCGCCTTCATCGTCGTCGGCCTGCCCGACAAGGCGGTGGCCGAAAGCCGCGAGCGGGTGCGCAATGCGATCGCCGCGATCGGCCTGTCGCTGCCGCCCAAGCGGATTACCGTCAATCTATCCCCCGCCGACCTGCCCAAGGAAGGATCGCATTTCGACCTGCCGATCGCGATCGCGCTGCTGGGCGCGATGGGGGTGATCGATGCCGAGACGCTGGCGGGCTATATCGTCGTCGGCGAACTGGGGCTGGATGGACGCACCGCACCGTCGCCCGGCGTGCTGCTGGCGGCACTGCATGCCGGTGAGCAGGATCTGGGGCTGGTCTGTCCCGCTGCGCAGGGGAGCGAGGCGGCCTGGGCGGGGCAGGTGGAGGTCGTGGCGACGCCCGATCTTCTGAGCCTGCTCAATCATTTCAAGGGCACGGCTGCACTGTCGCCGCCGCAGCCCGGCGCGGTCGAGCCGCCGCTGCGGGCGGCCGACCTGCGCCAGGTGAAGGGGCAGGAAAGCGCCAAGCGGGCGCTGGAGATCGCGGCGGCAGGCGGCCATAATCTGCTGATGGTCGGGCCGCCGGGGGCGGGCAAGTCGCTGATGGCCAGCTGCTTGCCCGGCATATTGCCCGAGCTGACGCCGACCGAGGCGCTGGAGACATCGATGGTCGCCAGTGTCGCCGGCACGCTGGAGGGCGGACGGATCAGCCGCGCCCGGCCATTTCGCAATCCGCACCATAGCGCATCGATGGCGGCTCTGGTCGGCGGTGGCCTGAAGGCACGGCCGGGCGAGGTCAGTATGGCCCATCTGGGCGTGTTGTTCCTGGACGAACTGCCGGAATTCCAGCGCGTGGTGCTGGATTCGCTGCGCCAGCCGCTGGAGAGCGGCGAGGTGAGTGTGGCGCGGGCCAATGCCCACGTGACCTTCCCGGCGCGGGTCCAGTTGATCGCGGCGATGAATCCCTGTCGCTGTGGCCATCTGTCCGACCCGGCGCTGGCCTGTTCGCGCGCGCCGCGCTGTGCCAGCGACTATCAGGCCAAGGTGTCGGGGCCGCTGCTCGATCGCATCGACCTGCATGTCGAGGTGCAGGCGGTGACGGCGGCCGACCTGGTGCTGCCGCCGCCCGCCGAGGGATCGGCGGAGGTGGCGGCGCGGGTTGCGGCAGCCCGCACGCTGCAGACCCGCCGCTATGCCGGCAGCAAGGTGCGGACCAATGCCGAGGTGGATGGCGAGCGGCTGGAGGATGTGGCCGGGCCGGATGAGGCCGGGCGGCAATTATTGGCGCAGGCCGCCGCCGCAATGAAGCTGTCGGCGCGCGGCTATACGCGGGTATTACGGGTAGCGCGCACCATCGCCGACCTTGCCGGCGTGGAGCAGGTCGGCCGGGTGCATGTTGCCGAGGCGCTGAGCTACCGCCGCCGCGCGCCGGTCAATTGAACGATTACGCCGCGCTGTCGCTGGTGATGAGCTTGAGGTCGGCGGCCGCGACCGGCCCATTGTCCTTGTGGGCGAAACGGCCTTCGACCCGGCTGCCGGCCTCGATCGTGATCCGTTCATAGGTCACGTCGCCGGTTATCCTGGCGGTGCTTTCAACCACCAGTTCCTCGGCGCTGATCGATCCGTCGACGAGTCCCGCAAGGCGCGCGCTCTGGGCCGTGACATGGCCGATGATCCGGCTGTCGGGACCCTGGACCAGCGAGGCGCAGCTGATGTCGCCGTCGATCACGCCGTCGACATGCAGGTCGACGGTTGCGGCAAGATTGCCGGTGATCGTCACATCGCTGCCGATCAGCGAGAAGGGGGTGTGCTTAGCCCCGGTTGCCGACATCGGCGAGACGGGCCGTGGCGATTTGCTGGACTTGGAGAACATCTTTGCGGGCCTCGAGGAAACGGCGGGGGTTGATGGGATCGCCGTTCACGCGCACCTCGAAATGAAGATGCGTGCCGGTCGAGCGGCCGGTGGAACCCATGCGGGCGATCTGGTCGCCGCGTGCGACCTGCTGGCCGACACGGGCGTTATAGCCGGACAGGTGGGCGTAGCGGGTCATGATGCCATTGCCATGGGTGACTTCCACGACATTGCCATAGCCGCTGCGCTGGCCGACATAGCTGACCTTGCCGGGGGCGGCGGCCAGGATCGGCTGGCCATAGCGGCCGGGAAAGTCGAGTCCGGCATGGAAGGCGGCGTGCCCGTTGAAGGGATCGCGGCGATAGCCATAGGAACTGCTGAGCATCGGCGTGCCGGTCGGCTGGCCCGAAGGAATGCGCAGCAGGCTGGTTTCCAGAAATTCCATGTGGGAGAGGGCGGTGGCGAGCCTTTCCAGCTCGGCCGGCATTGCATCTTCATCGCCATGCCAGGGGACGAACGGACCGCCCTGGGCGCGGGCCGCGTTGCGAGCGAGCGCGTCGGGATTGAGTCCGAAGCTACGGATCGCAGCGGCGGCCTTTTGCGTGCGGGCTTCCACGGCGCTGGTCAGCAGGGCAGCGAAACGGCGCTGGCGGGCATCGACCTGCATCAGCGGCGCGGCTTCCGGCGCCATGCTGATCTTGGCGTCGAGCTTGCCCTGGCCGGCCTTTTCGGTGGCGGCGTCCGCCTTGCCGACCGGGGCATTGGCCGCAGCGTCGCCAGGCTCGCCGAAATGGGTCTTGTAGAGATCGTCGATGAAATCCTGGCGCGCTTCCAGGTCATGGGCGAGGTCGTTCACCGACTTGCGATAGCCGTCGACCTTGCGCGCCTTGCTGGCAACGGCCGCGCCCTTGGCATCCAGCATCGCGCGGTCATGGGCGACGGCGGCGCTGCTGGCGAGCATCGACACGGTGACGGCGCCCCAGCCGACCAGGCCGGTCGACAGGATGCCGAGAGCCATGAGCTGAGCGCGCTTGGAAATGCGGATGAACTTTACCTGGCCGCCCGAGCGCAGGAAGATTTCCCGCTCCGGGCACAAGGCACTGAGCCTGGCCCAGAGGGTGGCGACCCCCTTCTTCTTGCGCTGCGACAATTGCGACCCCGTAACTATTTATTTCGGTGAGTCGGGCCGGTAGCAAAAGAAGATCGGACGCGCGAATCCACAGCCGCAGACTCGTGACGAGTCGAAGCTAAACCGGGACGAAATGATCGTCGTCCCATTTGGTTCCCTGGCTTTGAAAATATTTTTCGCGATGCGCTTCAGCTTCGACGGGCGAAGCGGGAGGGCTCAAGAAAGCTGGGTAATTGCGATGCCGGAACGGCAGCGCTCCAATAATAGCCCTGGCCATAATGGCAACCACCCGAACGCAAATATTCCAGCTGTTCAATCGTTTCGACGCCTTCGGCGACGGTTTTTACGCCCAGGCTGTAGGCAAGGTTGAGCACGGTGCGCACGATGGCGGCATCATCCGGGTCGGTTTCCAGGTCGCGGACAAAGCCCTTGTCGATCTTGATGACGTCGATCGGAAACTGCTTGAGGTGGGACAGCGAGGCGTAGCCGGTGCCGAAATCGTCGAGGGCGATGGCCATGCCGGCCTGGCTGAGGCGCTGAAGATTGCGTTCCACGACATCGACATTACGGCCGAGGAACACGGATTCGGTGACTTCCAGCTCGATCCGGCGCGGCTCAACCTCGGCATGGGCGAGGCGGGCGAGCAGTCGGTCGGGGAAGGCGCGGTCGTGCAGTTCGACGCCGGGGACATTGACGGCGACATGGCCGAAATCGATGCCGGCGCTGATCCAGGCGCGGCAATCGACGAGCACCTGGTCGATCATCCGCTCGGTGATCTTGCGGCCAAGCTCGGGATGTTCGAAGGCGGCCAATATCTGGTCGGGCATCATCAGGGTGCCGTCCGGGCGGACGCAGCGCAGCAGCGCTTCGAAGCCGATGACGCGGCCATCCTGCAGGTCGATCTTGGGCTGGTACCAGGGCACGGGTTGGGCATGGGCCAGCGCATCGCGCGCCCGCTCCAGCATGCGCGCCTCGGTCTGCCAGCTTTCCAGCAGGCCCGGTTCGAACAGGCAGGCGCGTCCGCGCCCGCTATTCTTCGCCTCATACAGGGCGATGTCGGCATGCTTCATCAGGTCGATCATGTCGCCGGCATGGTCGGGATAGAGGGCGACGCCCATGCTGACGCGGCAATCAATGTCCCGCCCGCCATGGCGCAGCGGCATGTGCAGGCGGCCGATCATGCGGTTAAGGATGGCGTCCAGATCCGCGACTCCGCGCAGCCGGGTGAGGATGACGGCAAACTCGTCGCCGCCCATGCGGGCGATCATGTCGGCAGGGCGCACCGAGTCGCGTAGCCGTTCGGCCACGGCGCACAGCAGGGCGTCGCCGGCGTCATGGCCGGCGCTGTCGTTGATCCGCTTGAATTCGTCGACGTCGATCAGCACGACCGCCATCTGGCCGCCGGATCGTTCGGTCGACTGGGCCGCCTGCATCAGGCTGGCCATGAAATGGGATCGGTTGGCGAGGCCGGTCAGGGCGTCGGTCATCGCCAGATGGGCGAGATGGCGTTCGGCCTGCTTGCGGTCGGTGATGTCGACGATGCTGGCGAGGATGCATTGTTCGCCGGCCAGCAGGATCGGGCGGGCGCCCAGCAGGACGTCGCGGATGATGCCTTCGTCATTGGCGAGGCAGCATTCTTCATTGTCGATGCTGTCGCCCCGCGTCAGTCGGTCGAGCAGGCGCAGTGGCGGGGCGTGGTCGACGATGAGTGCCAGCCGGGCGACATCCTCTGCCGTGCCCAGGCTGCGTGCGGCGGAATCGTTGGTACGCAGGACCGTGCCGTCGACGCGGATGACGATCAGGGGCAGGGGCACGGTCATGAACAGCCGTTCGAGCGCTTCGCCATTGGCGGCCAGGGCGACGCGAGCAGCCTGTGCATCCTGGCTGGCGGTCCATTCCAGCCGCTGCAGCCGGTTGGTGCGGGCGATCGCGATCCACATGCCGCAATGGAGCATCAGCACTGCCATGATCATGCCGGGCATGGTTGGCGACAAGGGGGCAGGGGCCAGATAGCCGATCAGCAGGGCGACGCCGCAGCCCAGGCCTCCGCCGACATTGCCGCGGAAGCTGGTCGGCACGACGAGGTAGAAGACAAGCGGCAGCATCACCAGGACGAAGATGGCGATGTCGCTGCGCGAGGAGACGAGGAAGGCGACGCCGATGGCGGTGACGCATTGCCAGGCGAAGCAGATGCGTTCGACCGCCTTGAAACTGTGCATGTAGCGGCACAGCCCCAAGCTGACGAGCGACCAGAAGACCACGATGAGGCGCGCGGGCACTGCGACCCAGAAATGGGCCGTGCCGGCAAAGCGCCAGTCGCTCAGCAGGAAGAGGGTGTTGAGCAGCGCTGACAAGGCGAAGAGTAGATGGGCGTGGCGACGCGATTCGGGCAGTCGATCGGCCTGAAAGGCGGCCTCCCGCTCCGGGCTGTGGAACTCGCCGCTAATGCGGGAAAGTGCAATCACGACTGGTCCATCTGGATATGGGGGCTGCGGGGGAAGATCCCATACTGCGCAGCATGTTAGCAAAATGATAAAATGTCATTCACTATGTGGGCACATGCGCCGCAATGGTCCTCCCGGTCCTGCGCTTGACCCTTTCGTCCCCCATCGCTATAGGGCCGCTGCCCCGCGTTCTGTGTCAGGAAGACTCGTTCTTCCATCGCTTGCCGGGGCAAGCACTAGAGCTGAACATTATCGGCTGTCCTTGCGGCTCCGGGCGGATTGTTTCCGTCGGGGCCTTTGCTGTTTGGAGTCATTGGCTCCAGGCGGCGGGGAACGCAGGTGGCGTCTGGTAAAGTAACTGAAAAGGTGAAGGGCTTCATGCCAACAATCAACCAGCTGGTCCGCAAGGGCCGCGAACTGCAGAAGACCAAGTCCAAGGTCCCTGCCATGGATGCGAACCCGCAAAAGCGTGGCGTTTGCACCCGCGTCTACACGACGACCCCGAAGAAGCCGAACTCGGCTCTGCGTAAGGTGGCGAAGGTGCGTCTGGTCAACCAGCGCGAAGTCATCACCTACATCCCGGGTGAAGGCCACAACCTCCAGGAACACAGCGTCGTGCTGATCCGTGGCGGCCGTGTGCGAGATCTTCCGGGCGTGCGCTATCACGTTCTTCGCGGCGTTCTGGATACCCAGGGCGTCAAGGATCGCAAGCAGAGCCGTTCGAAGTACGGCGCCAAGCGTCCGAAGTAAGGGGAGAACAGTAATATGTCACGTCGTCGTCGCCCCGAAAAGCGCGTTATCCTGCCGGATCCCAAGTTCGGTGATATCGTGCTGTCGAAGTTCATGAACAGCATCATGCAGGACGGCAAGAAGGCCGTCGCCGAATCGATCGTCTATGGCGCTCTCGACACCGTCGAGACCCGCGCCAAGAAGGACCCGATCGGTCTGTTCCATGACGCCCTCAACAATGTGAAGCCCGGTATCGAAGTTCGCAGCCGCCGTGTCGGTGGTGCGACCTATCAGGTTCCTGTCGAAGTTCGTCCCGAACGTTCGCAGGCTCTGGCGATCCGCTGGCTGATCACGGCCGCGCGCAACCGCAGCGAAACCACCATGGCAGCGCGTCTGTCGGGTGAGCTGCTGGACGCCGCCAACAACCGCGGCAATGCGGTCAAGAAGCGCGAAGATACGCACCGCATGGCGGAAGCGAACCGCGCTTTCTCGCACTACCGCTGGTAATGGCGGGGCGGGCGCAACCGTGCCCGCTTCGACATTGGCCTGCCAAAATCGGTCCGTTCGTCATGGGTGGCTACCCATGGCGAACGGATTGGTTTAGGGGCCACGCGCAGATTTAACGAATCCCCAACCGCCGGCGCGCCGGCAACGGAGAAGCATCATGGCCCGCAGCCATCCGCTCGAACGCTATCGCAATTTCGGTATCATGGCGCACATCGACGCCGGCAAGACCACCACGACCGAGCGTATCCTTTACTACACCGGCAAGTCCTACAAGATCGGCGAAGTCCATGACGGCGCCGCGACCATGGACTGGATGGAGCAGGAGCAGGAGCGTGGTATCACCATCACCTCGGCCGCAACGACCTGCATCTGGAACGACCACCGCCTGAACATCATCGACACCCCCGGCCACGTCGACTTCACCATCGAAGTCGAGCGTTCGCTGCGCGTGCTCGACGGTGCGGTTGCCGCGTTCGACGGCGTTGCCGGCGTTGAGCCGCAGTCGGAAACCGTGTGGCGCCAGGCGGACAAGTACAAGGTTCCGCGGATGTGCTTCATCAACAAGCTCGACCGCACCGGTGCCGACTTCTATTATTGCGTGCAGACGATCATCGATCGCCTGGGTGCCGTTCCCGCTGTCCTCTATCTGCCCATCGGTGCGGAATCGGACTTCCGCGGTCTGGTCGACCTGGTCGAGAACCGTGCGATCATCTGGAAGGATGAGAGCCTGGGCGCCGAATTCTTCTATGAAGAAATTCCGGCCGATCTCGCCGACAAGGCTGCCGAATATCGCGAAAAGCTGATCGAACTCGCCGTCGAACAGGACGACGAGGCGATGGAAGCCTATCTGGAAGGCAATCTGCCCGACGTGCCGACGCTCAAGAAGCTGATCCGCAAGGGTACGCTGGGTCATGCATTCGTGCCGGTGCTGTGCGGTTCGGCATTCAAGAACAAGGGCGTTCAGCCGCTGCTCGACGCCGTTGTCGACTATCTGCCGAGCCCGCTGGACATCGAAGACGTCCAGGGCGTCAAGATGGACGGCGAAACTCCGGACAGCCGTGCGACCTCGGACGAAGCGCCCTTCTCGGGCCTGGCGTTCAAGATCATGAACGACCCGTTCGTCGGCTCGCTGACCTTCCTGCGCATCTATTCGGGCACCCTGACCAAGGGCACCTACCTGAACTCGGTGAAGGACAAGAAGGAAAAGATCGGCCGTATGCTCCTCATGCACGCGAACTCGCGTGAGGACATCGATACCGCCTATGCTGGTGACATCGTCGCGCTGGCGGGCATGAAGGAAACGACCACCGGTGATACGCTGTGCGCCGAGCGCCAGCCGATCATCCTGGAGCGGATGGAATTCCCCGAGCCGGTTATCGAACTGTCGGTGGAACCCAAGACCAAGGCCGACCAGGAAAAGATGGGCGTCGCCCTCAACCGCCTGGCCGCCGAGGATCCCTCGTTCCGCGTCACGACCGATCACGAATCGGGCCAGACCATCATCAAGGGCATGGGCGAACTTCACCTCGAAATCCTGGTCGACCGCATGAAGCGCGAGTTCAAGGTCGAGGCGAACGTCGGTGCGCCGCAGGTGGCCTATCGCGAGTATCTCAAGAAGCCGGTCGACATCGACTACACCCACAAGAAGCAGTCGGGCGGCACTGGCCAGTTCGGCCGCGTCAAGGTGAAGCTGACGCCGGGCGAGCGCGGTGCGGGCATCCTGTTCAAGGATGAGATCAAGGGCGGCAATATTCCCAAGGAATATATCCCCGCGATCGAAAAGGGCTTCCGCGAAACGGCAGCGACCGGTTCGCTGATCGGCTTCCCGATCATCGATTTCGAGATCGTGCTGTATGACGGCGCCTATCATGACGTCGACTCGTCGGCGCTGGCGTTCGAAATCTGTGCCCGCGCTGCCATGCGTGAAGCGGCGCAGAAGTCGGGCATCACCCTGCTCGAGCCCGTCATGAAGGTCGAAGTCGTGACCCCGGAAGAATACCTGGGTGACGTCATCGGCGACATGAACAGCCGTCGTGGCCAGATCCAGGGCACCGATACGCGCGGTAACGCGCAGGTGGTCGAGGCAATGGTCCCGCTGGCCAACATGTTCGGCTATGTGAACTCGCTGCGTTCCTTCACCCAGGGCCGCGCGAACTACTCGATGATCTTCTCGCACTATGACGAAGTGCCGCAGAATGTTGCGGACGAGGTCAAGGCGAAGATGGCCTGACGAGTTTCCCTGTCCGGGCCGTGCATGCGGCTCGGATAGGGGCTGGTAATCTGTGAATTTGCTGCTATGGACGCGCCTTCGCGAGGCGCGGCCGAGCGGTCAGACCCAAGCTGATTTTGATTAGAAGGTAGGATAAAATGGCTAAGGCTAAGTTTGAGCGGAATAAGCCGCACTGCAACATCGGCACCATCGGTCACGTTGACCATGGTAAGACCTCGCTGACCGCGGCGATCACCAAGGTTCTCGCCGAAACCGGCGGTGCGACCTTCACCTCGTACGACAACATCGACAAGGCTCCCGAAGAGCGCGAGCGTGGCATCACCATCTCGACCGCTCACGTCGAGTATGAGACTGAAGCTCGTCACTACGCGCACGTCGACTGCCCGGGTCACGCTGACTACGTCAAGAACATGATCACCGGTGCCGCCCAGATGGACGGCGCGATCCTGGTCGTTTCGGCCACCGACGGCCCGATGCCGCAGACCCGTGAGCACATCCTGCTCGCCAAGCAGGTCGGCGTGCCGCAGCTCGTCGTGTTCATGAACAAGGTTGACCTGGTCGACGACGCCGAAATCCTCGAGCTGGTCGAGCTGGAAATCCGCGAGCTGCTGAGCTCGTATGACTTCGACGGCGACAACATCCCCGTCATCCCGGGTTCGGCTGTTGCTGCCCTGCAGGACAAGACTCCGGAAATCGGCCATGACGCCGTTCTGAAGCTGATGGCTGCCGTCGACAGCTGGATCCCGCAGCCCGACCGTCCGGTCGACAAGCCCTTCCTGATGCCGATCGAAGACGTGTTCTCGATCTCGGGTCGTGGTACGGTTGTGACCGGCCGCGTCGAAACCGGCATCGTCAAGGTTGGTGAAGAAGTCGAAATCGTCGGCATCCGTCCCACCAAGAAGACCACCGTCACCGGCGTCGAAATGTTCCGCAAGCTGCTCGACCAGGGTCAGGCCGGCGACAACATCGGCGCGCTGATCCGTGGCGTTGGCCGTGAAGACGTTGAGCGTGGTCAGGTTCTGGCCAAGCCGGGTTCGGTTACCCCGCACACCGAATTCGACGCCGAAGTCTACGTGCTGTCGAAGGAAGAAGGCGGCCGTCACACCCCGTTCTTCGCCAACTATCGTCCGCAGTTCTACTTCCGCACCACCGACGTGACCGGCGAAGTGATCCTCCCCGAGGGCACCGAGATGGTCATGCCTGGCGACAACGTGAAGCTCGGCGTCAAGCTGATCGCTCCGATCGCCATGGACTCGGGTCTGCGCTTCGCCATTCGTGAAGGCGGTCGTACCGTCGGCGCAGGGGTTGTCGGCACGATCTCGAAGTAATATAGGACCGCAGCGGCGCGAATCGCCTGATTCGCGCCGCTGAAGTTTTTACCCGCCCCGGATCGCCTTTCTCCGGCTCGAATGAGCTAGAAGGGCAAAACGGGGCGGATATTTTTTTGTTGGCGTGTTTTCGTAAATCAACGGCTGCTCCGGCTGATTCATGAAAATGCGCTGGTTATTGGCTCTTTCGCATCGGTACAGGAACAATGGACAGCAACATCCGCATTCGCCTCAAGGCGTTCGATCATCGCGTGCTCGATCAGGCGACCGGCGACATCGCCGAAACCGCCCGCCGCACCGGCGCCCTTATTCGCGGTCCGATTCCTCTTCCGACGCGCATCGAAAAGTTCACGGTCAACCGTGGTCCGCACATCGACAAGAAGTCGCGCGAGCAGTTCGAGGTCCGCACCTACAAGCGTATGCTTGACATTGTGCAGCCGACGCCGCAGACGGTCGACGCGCTGATGAAGCTGGACCTGGCTGCCGGCGTGAACGTCGAGATCAAGCTGGCCTAAGCCGGCAAGTCCCTGCCATCCGCAAGGTTGGCAGGGTATCGGGCATTTCGCGACCCTGTGGGTTGCTGAAAGCTCACACGACACAAGGGATACCGCACGGCCTGCCGGTGAACCGGCCAAGGCGCGTGGTCCTGGTCCCCCGTCGCCTTTCCCTGGCGGGATCGGCATCCAACCCGGACGGGGTGATCTATACATTGGGTTGGGCCGCGAAGCAGAGATGCTGAGCGGTTTTTTCGTTGGATACGCCCGCTGCTATGGCGGGCCTCTATGGGAGTAATCAGTGATGCGCACAGGCGTGATCGCTAAGAAAGTCGGGATGACCCGCCTGTTCCAGGACGATGGACGTCACGTCCCCGTCACGGTCCTCAGCCTTGAGGGTACGCAGGTCGTTGCACGTAAGGAAGTTGAGCGCGACGGTTATGTTGCCCTTCAGCTGGGCGCTGGCGTTGCCAAGGCCAAGAATGTCGCCAAGCCGCAGCGCGGTCATTTCGCCAAGGCGGAAGTTGAACCGAAGGCGCGTCTGGTTGAATTCCGCGTCGCCGAGGATGCGCTCCTCGACGTCGGCGCTGAAATCGCCGCTGACCATTTCGTCGCTGGCCAGCTGGTCGACGTTGCCGGTCACACCCAGGGTAAGGGCTTTGCCGGTGCTATGAAGCGCTGGGGCTTCGGCGGTATGCGCGCCACCCACGGCGTGTCGATCAGCCACCGTGCACATGGTTCGACCGGTAACCGTCAGGATCCGGGCCGCGTCTTCAAGAACAAGAAGATGGCTGGTCACATGGGTGATCGTGAGCGGACCCAGCAGAATCTCGAGATCGTCCGCACGGACGTCGAGCGCGGTCTGCTGTTCGTCAAGGGTTCGGTTCCGGGCGCCAAGGGCACCTGGCTGACCGTCAGCGACGCCGTGAAGGTTCCCCGTCACGCCGACGCGCCCTATCCCGCCAGCCTGAAGCAGGCTGCAAACAGCAACGCCGCTCCGGCCGAGACGCCCGCGGAAGCGGCCGCTCCCGAAGCGACTGAAGGCCAGGAGGGCTAAACCATGAAGGTCAATGTACAGACCCTCGACGCGCAGGCCGCCGGCGACCTGGAGCTCAACGATGCCGTGTTCGGTGTCGAGCCCCGCGCTGACATTCTGCACCGCGTCGTCACCTGGCAGCTCGAGAAGCGTCGTGGCACTGCCCGCGGCACCCGCGAGCGTTCGGATGTCGCCCGCACCGGCAAGAAGTTCGGTCGCCAGAAGGGCGGCGGTACCGCCCGTCACGGCGATCGCCGCGCTCCCGTCTTCATCGGCGGTGGTAAGGCTCACGGTGCCCGCGTTCGCGACTTCAACCCCTCGCTGAACAAGAAGGTTCGCGCGCTGGGTCTGAAGATGGCGCTGTCGTCGAAGGTCAAGGACGGTTCGCTGATCATCCTCGACAATCTCGACGTTGCCGAAGGCAAGACCAAGGCGCTGGTCGCCAGCCTCGCCAAGCTGAACCTGAACAAGGTTCTGTTCATCGACGGCGACGCCGTGAACGTCAGCTTCGCCAAGGCTTCGGCCAACATCATCGGCGTGAACCTGCTGCCGGCCGTTGGTGCGAACGTCTACGACATCCTGAAGGCCGATTCGCTGGTGCTTACCCGCGCCGCGGTCGAAAAGCTGGAGGCCCGTTTCAATGGCTAAGAAAGAAGCAGCGACCGTCGACAACCGTCATTTT
This sequence comes from Sphingobium scionense, assembly GCF_014197035.1. Lineage (GTDB taxonomy): Bacteria > Pseudomonadota > Alphaproteobacteria > Sphingomonadales > Sphingomonadaceae > Sphingobium > Sphingobium scionense. The sequence continues at coordinate 42,334 of NZ_JACIEU010000005.1, forward strand.
GACGTGGTTGTCGCGCCGGTCATCACCGAGAAGTCGACTCTGCTCTCGGAAAACAACGCCGTTGTCTTCAAGGTCGCGAACGACGCGTCCAAGCCGGAGATCAAGGCGGCTGTCGAAGCCCTGTTCGGCGTGACCGTGAAGGCGGTCAACACGCTGGTGCAGAAGGGCAAGGTCAAGCGCTGGAAGGGCAAGCCCTACAAGCGCAACGACGTGAAGAAGGCGATCGTCACGCTGGCCGAAGGCCAGTCCATCGACGTCACCACCGGTATTTGAGGCGAGATAGATGGCACTCAAGCACTATAACCCGACGAGCCCGGCCCAGCGTGGCCTGATCCTCGTCGACAAGTCGAGCCTGCACAAGGGCAAGCCCGTCAAGGCGCTGACCGAAGGCAAGCGCAAGACCGGTGGTCGTAACAACAAGGGTCATGTGACCTCGCGTGGTATCGGTGGCGGTCACAAGCAGCGCTATCGTATCATCGACTTCAAGCGTCGCCTGTGGGACGTTGAAGGCACGGTCGAGCGTCTGGAATATGACCCCAACCGCACCGCCTTCATCGCGCTGGTCAACTATCCCGACGGTACGCAGGCGTACATCATTGCGCCGCAGCGTCTGGCGCCCGGTGACAAGGTCATCGCGGGCAAGAAGACCGACGTGAAGCCGGGCAATGCGATGGAGCTGGGTCAGATGCCGGTCGGCACGATCATCCACAACATCGAGATGAAGCCGGGCAAGGGTGCGCAGCTCTGCCGTTCGGCGGGCACCTATGCCCAGCTGGTCGGCCGTGATCGCGGCATGGTCATGATCCGTCTGTCGTCGGGTGAGCAGCGCTACATCCGTTCGGACTGCATGGGCACCGTCGGCGCCGTGTCGAACCCCGACAACGCCAACACCAACCTGGCCAAGGCAGGCCGCAACCGTTGGAACGGCATCCGTCCTCTGACGCGCGGCGTGGCGAAGAACCCGGTCGATCACCCGCATGGCGGTGGTGAAGGCCGGACTTCGGGCGGCCGTCACCCGGTTACCCCGTGGGGCAAGCCGACCAAGGGTGCACGCACCCGTCACAACAAGGCAACGGACAAGTTCATCATCCGTAGCCGCCACGCGAAGAAGAAGAGGTAAGCGAGATGGCTCGTTCCGTCTGGAAAGGTCCGTTCGTGGACCTCAGCCTTCTGAAGAAGGCGGAAGTGGCGCAGGACGCCGGTGGCCGTTCGGGTCCGATCAAGACCTGGTCGCGCCGTTCCACCATCCTGCCGCAGTTCGTTGGCCTGACGTTCAACGTCTATAACGGCCGCAAGCATGTGCCGGTCTCGGTGAACGAGGACATGGTGGGTCACAAGCTGGGCGAATTCGCCCCGACCCGCTATTTCCCTGGTCACGCTGCCGACAAGAAGGGCAAGCGCTAATGAGCAAGGAAAAGGCTCCCCGTCGCGTCGCCGACAATGAAGCGCTCGCCGTCGGCACGCAGATCCGTGGTTCGGCCCAGAAGCTGAACCTGGTCGCTACGCTGATCCGCGGCCGCAAGGTCGAGGACGCGCTCAACATCCTCGCTTTCTCGAAGAAGGCGATGGCTGTGGACGTGCGCAAGGTGCTGGCTTCGGCCATCGCCAACGCGGAAAACAATCACAATCTGGACGTCGACGCACTCGTCGTGGCGGAAGCATCGGTGGGCAAGAGCTTCACCCTGAAGCGCTTCCACGCTCGCGGTCGCGGCAAGTCGACCCGGATCCTCAAGCCCTTCAGCCGCGTGCGCATCGTCGTGCGTGAAGCTGGCGAAGAAGCGGAGGCGTAAGCACATGGGTCACAAGAGCAACCCGATTGGTCTGCGTCTGCAGATCAACCGCACCTGGGACAGCCGCTGGTTCGCGGAAGGTGCCGACTATGGTCGCCTGCTGCTGGAGGATCTCAAGATCCGCCAGTTCATCATGAAGACCCTGCCGCAGGCCGCGATCTCGAAGGTCGTGATCGAGCGTCCTGCCAAGCTGTGCCGCGTGTCGATCTATGCTGCCCGTCCGGGCGTCATCATCGGCAAGAAGGGTGCGGACATCGAGAAGCTTCGCAAGAAGCTGGGTGCCTTCACCTCGTCGGACGTGTCGCTGAACATCGTCGAGATCCGCAAGCCGGAAATCGATTCGAAGCTCGTTGCACAGGGCATCGCTGACCAGCTGGAACGCCGCGTTGCTTTCCGTCGCGCCATGAAGCGTGCGGTGCAGTCGGCTCTCCGTCTGGGCGCCGAAGGCATCAAGATCACCTGCGGCGGCCGTCTGGGCGGTGCAGAGATCGCGCGTGTCGAATGGTATCGCGAAGGCCGCGTTCCGCTGCACACCCTGCGTGCGAACGTCGACTATGCCGAAGCCACGGCGCACACCGCCTATGGCGTTTGCGGCATCAAGGTCTGGATCTTCAAGGGCGAGATTCTCGGCCATGATCCGATGGCTACCGACCGGCTGATGCTGGAGGCTCAGACCTCCGGCGTGCGCCCGGCGCGCTGAGAATAAGAAGGTAATAGCGTCATGCTGCAACCGAAGAAGATGAAGTTCCGCAAGACCTTCAAGGGTCGGATCAAGGGCGATGCGAAGGGCGGCACTGCGCTGAACTTCGGCGCCTATGGTCTCAAGGCCATGGAGCCTGAGCGGATCACCGCGCGCCAGATCGAAGCGGCTCGCCGCGCGATCCAGCGCCACCTGCGCCGTCAGGGCCGTCTGTGGATCCGCGTGTTCCCCGACGTTCCGGTCACCAAGAAGCCGGCTGAAGTCCGCCAGGGCAAGGGCAAGGGTTCGGTCGAATATTGGGCGGCTCGCGTCGCTCCCGGCCGTATCCTGTTCGAACTGGACGGCGTTCCCGGTCCGCTCGCAGCAGAGGCCTTCTCGCGCGCCGCGATGAAGCTGCCCATCAAGACGAAGGTCGTTGCCCGCCTCGGCGACACCTCGCACCTGGAGGGTTAAGCTGTGGCCAACGTTGCAGACCTCAAGACCAAGTCGGACGACGAGCTGTCGACCGAGCTGAACAACCTGAAGCGCGAGCAGTTCAATCTGCGTTTCCAGGCGGCCACCAACCAGCTGGAAAAGCCCAGCCGCGTTCGTGAAGTCCGTCGTTCGATCGCGCAGATCAAGACCCTGCAGACCGAGCGTTCGCGCTCGGCCGCGAAGTAAAGGAAACACACGATGCCCAAGCGCGTGCTGACGGGAACGGTGGTTTCCGACAAGACCGACAAGACGGTGGTGGTTCGCGTGGAGCGCAAGGTTAAGCATGCGCTCTACGGCAAGATCATCCGCCGCTCGAAGAAGTACCATGCCCATGACGAGGGCAATGTCTACAAGGAAGGCGAAACGGTCCGCATCGAAGAGACCGCTCCGATTTCCAAGCTCAAGACCTGGAAGGTCATCGAGCGGGTAGACACCCACAAGTCGCCGGAATCGGCGGCCTAAGGGCAGTTACTGACCCTAGGGTCGAAAAAGTTCGGACGCGGGGCTGGCCTTTTCCTTCGGGAAAGGGTACAGGCCCGCGCTTCGTGCATTTCGTTCCCCGGGTCGATACACGAAATTCGGAACCGCCGGGATAGTCCCGGTAGGCCAAATAAGAAGGAACCGGATCCATGATCCAGATGCAATCCAATCTTGACGTCGCTGACAACAGCGGCGCCAAGCGCGTCCAGTGCATCAAGGTGCTGGGCGGCTCGAAGCGGCGTTTCGCCGGCGTGGGCGACATCATTGTCGTCTCCGTCAAGGAAGCTGCTCCGCGTGGCAAGGTGAAGAAGGGTGACGTGCATCGCGCCGTCATCGTGCGCACCGCCAAGGACGTGCGTCGCGCTGATGGCAGCGTGATTCGCTTCGACGGCAACGCCGCTGTGCTTATCAACAAGAACGAGGAGCCGATCGGCACCCGTATCTTTGGCCCGGTCGTTCGCGAACTGCGCGCCAAGAAGCACATGAAGATCATCTCGCTCGCTCCCGAGGTGCTGTAATGAGCGCTGCTAAGATCAAGAAGGGCGACAAGATCGTCGTCCTGGCTGGCAAGGACAAGGGCCGTACCGGCGCCGTCCTCCAGGTGCTGCCGAAGGCCGACAAGGTCCTCGTCGAAGGCATCAACGTGCATGCACGTCATCGCAAGCCCGATCAGGCCAACCCGCAGGGTGGCATCGATCGCAAGCCGGCGCCGCTGCACATTTCGAACGTCGCTGTCGCCGACAAGGATGGCAAGCCGACCCGCGTCCGTTTCGAGGATCGCGACGGCAAGAAGGTCCGTGTCGCCGTCAAGTCCGGTGAGGTGCTGTAATGGCCGACAAGTATATCCCGCGCTCGAAGGCCGTCTATGACGCCGAAATCGCGAAGGCGATGACCGAGAAGTTCGGTTATTCGAACGTCATGGAAGTGCCCAAGATCGAGAAGATCACGCTCAACATGGGCGTGGGCGAAGCCACCCAGGACAAGAAGAAGGTCACTTCGGCCGCCGAGGAAATGGAACTGATCGCTGGCCAGAAGCCGGTTATCACCAAGGCGAAGAAGTCGATCGCGCAGTTCAAGCTGCGTGAAGGCATGCCGATCGGTGCGAAGGTCACGCTGCGCCGCGAGCGCATGTACGAGTTCGTTGATCGCCTGATCAACATCGCTCTGCCCCGCGTGCGCGATTTCCGTGGTCTCAATCCGAAGAGCTTCGATGGCCGTGGCAACTATGCCTTTGGTATCAAGGAGCAGATCATCTTCCCGGAGATCAGCTATGACCGCGTCGACAAGGTGCGCGGCATGGATATCATCGTGACCACCACGGCGAAGACGGACGATGAAGCGCGCGAACTGCTGCGCCTCTTCGGCTTCCCCTTCCCGCTCGAAGAGAAGCAGGCGGCCTGATAGGTCCCGCTTCTCTCCCTAACGCTTAAGCTAAGGAAGAGAACTTAAGTCATGGCGAAACTGAGTTCGATCAACAAGAACGAGCGCCGCAAGAAGCTGGTGAAGAAGTATGCCGGCCGCTATGCGAAGCTCAAGGCGATCGCAGCTGATACTGCACTCGACGACACCGAGCGTCTGATCGCGCGTCTGAAGATGGCGGAAGTCCCCCGCAACGGCAATCCGACCCGCATTCGCAATCGTTGCGAACTGACTGGTCGCCCGCGCGCTTACTACCGTAAATTCCGTCTCTGCCGCGTGCAGCTGCGTGATCTGGCCAACAAGGGCCTGATCCCCGGCGTCACCAAGTCGAGCTGGTAAGGATCATTTGAGATGGCATTGACCGATCCCCTGGGTGATATGCTCACCCGCATCCGTAACGGACAGCAGGCGAAGAAGGACAGCGTTGTGTCCCCCGCCAGCAAGCTCCGTGCCCGCGTGCTCGACGTTCTGCAGCGCGAAGGCTATATCCGTGGTTATTCCGAGGAAGCCCTTGGCAATCACCCCGGCCTGCGCATCGAGCTGAAATATTTCGAGGGCCAGCCGGCGATCAAGCATGTCGCCCGCGTGTCCAAGCCTGGCCGCCGCGTTTACTCGGGTTCCAAGGAACTGCCGGTGATCCGCAACGGCCTGGGCATCACCATTGTCTCGACGCCCAAGGGTGTTCTGTCTGACGCCGAAGCGCGTGAGCAGAATGTCGGTGGCGAAGTGCTGGCGGAGGTGTTCTGATGAGCCGCACTGGCAAAAAGCCGGTCTCCGTCCCGTCGGGCGTGACCGCGTCGATCGCTGACGGTCAGCTGTCGGTGAAGGGCCCCAAGGGCACCCTCGCCATTCCGCTGGCAGACGAGGTGACCTACACCGTCGAAGAAGGCAGCATCGCTGTGCAGCCCGCCAATAACGGCAAGCGCGCTCGCGCTTTCTGGGGCATGCAGCGTACCCTGATCCAGAACCTGATCACCGGCGTGACCGAGGGTTTCTCCAAGAAGCTCCTGATCACCGGTGTTGGCTACCGTGCGAACTCGCAGGGCAAAACCCTGAAGCTGCAGCTCGGCTATAGCCACGACGTCGATTTCGAGATTCCGGAAGGCATCGAGATCAAGACCCCGGATAACACCACGGTCGAGATCAGCGGCATCGACAAGCAGAAGGTCGGCCAGGTCGCCGCCGAGATCCGCCGCTGGCGCAAGCCCGAACCCTATAAGGGCAAGGGCATCAAGTACGCCGGCGAATTCATCTTCCGCAAGGAAGGGAAGAAGAAGTAAGATGGCTAAGCTTTCCCTCTTCGCGCGGCGTCGTCGCCGCGTTCGCACCGCGCTCAAGGCTGTTTCGGGCACCCGTCCGCGCCTCAGCGTCCATCGTTCGGGCCGCCACATCTACGCCCAGGTCATTGATGACGTCGCCGGCACCACCGTCGCCGCCGCTTCGACCCTGGACAAGGACGTGGGTTCCAAGGCTCTGGGCAAGACCGGCGCCAGCGCTGAAGCCGCTGCCGATGTCGGCAAGCGCGTTGCCGCTGCGGCGACCGCTGCCGGCGTCACCCAGGTCGTGTTCGACCGTGGTGGCTTCCTGTTCCATGGCCGCGTCAAGGCGCTGGCCGATGCCGCCCGTGAAGGCGGGCTGGAGTTCTGATCATGGCTGATGAAAACACCAATGAAGTCGTCGCGCCCGTCGAGGGTGCCGAAGCGACTGCACCGACCGAAGGTCGTGGTCCCGGTCGTGGCCGTGGCAACCGTGGCGGTGGCGATCGCAACCGCGGTGAGCGCGGTGGCCGTGGCCGTCGTGACGATCGTCGCGGCAACCGCGACGAGGAGCAGGGCGAAGAGCTGATCGAGAAGCTGGTTCACATCAACCGCGTCTCGAAGACCGTCAAGGGCGGTAAGCGCTTCGGTTTCGCTGCTCTGGTCGTCGTCGGCGACGGCAAGGGCCGCGCCGGTTTCGGTCATGGCAAGGCGCGCGAAGTGCCTGAAGCCATCAGCAAGGCGACTGCTTCGGCCAAGAAGGCGATGGTTCGCGTTCCGCTGAAGGAAGGCCGCACCCTGCACCATGATGGCCTCGGCCACTTCGGTGCTGGCAAGGTGACTGTCCGTTCGGCTCCGGCCGGTACCGGCATCATCGCCGGCGGTCCGATGCGCGCCGTGTTCGAAAGCCTCGGCGTCGCTGACGTCGTGACCAAGTCGAACGGCACCTCGAACCCCTACAACATGATCCGTGCGACCTTCGCGGCTCTGGGCGAACAGACCAGCCCGAAGTCGGTGGCGCAGCGTCGTGGCAAGAAGGTCGCTGACCTTCTGCGTCGCGGTGGTGCTTCGGCCGAAGTCGCGCAGGCTGATGCCGAAGCGATTGCGGAGTAACTGACATGGCGAAGATCAAGATCAAGCAGATCGGTTCGCCGATCCGTCGCCCCGAAAGCCAGAAGAAGATTCTGATCGGCCTGGGCCTTGGCAAGATGCATCGCGTGGTCGAGCTGGAAGACACGGCGGAAGTCCGCGGTGCCATCAAGAAGCTCCCCCACATGGTGGCAGTGGTCGAGGGCTAAGCCCTTTCGATCCGACGAAATGAAGCGAAAGAGGGGGCGACCCCTCTTTCGTTTTTTTAGCGGAAGCGCTAACGGGCGCTTCCTTTAGATGATCCCACAAGGGATCAGCGCGACAAAAGCGAAAGCGAGTGCGAACATGAAACTGAACGAAATCAACGACATTGCCGGTGCCCGCAAGGGCCGTATGCGCGTCGGCCGCGGTATCGGCTCGGGCAAGGGCAAGACTGCCGGTCGCGGCCAGAAGGGTGCCAAGGCACGCTCGGGCGTCAGCATCAACGGCTTCGAGGGTGGCCAGATGCCGCTCCACATGCGCATCCCGAAGCGCGGCTTCAACAACATCTTCGCGAACGATTACGCGATCGTGAACCTGGGTGAAGTGCAGGTTGCGATCGACGCCGGCAAGCTGGACGCTGCCGCCGTGATCGACCATGCTGCGCTGAAGGCGGCCAACCTGGCCCGTGGTGGCAAGGATGGCGTCCGCGTTCTCGCCAAGGGCGAACTGACCGCCAAGGTCAGCTTCCTGGTCGCCGGTGCCTCGATGAGTGCTGTCGAAGCAGTCGCCAAGGCTGGTGGCAAGCTCGACGTGATCGAGGTCGTCCCGGCTGCCGAGAAGGCCAAGGCGAAGAAGGGCACCGCCCTTGCCGCCAAGAAGGCCGCCAAGGCCTAAGTCTCGCCTGAGACTTGCAAGCACGGCCCCGCTGCCCGATATGGGTTGGCGGGGCTATGTGTATCGGGGGGAGCATATGTTCGTCGCAATGGCGGCAACTCCCGTTCGACATGGTCTTCCCGCCCCGCTAAGGGGGTAGCGATTCCGCCAAGGGGGCTTATGGCCCCGGCAAGAATGATTTGAAGGGCAGCCACAATGGCATCGAGAGCCGACCAGCTCGCATCCAATCTCAGCCTCGCGAAGTTCAGCCAGGCGACCGACCTCAAGAAGCGCCTGTGGTTCACGCTCGGCGCGCTGATCGTCTTCCGCTTTCTCAGCTTCGTGCCGCTGCCGGGTATCGATCCCACCGCGCTCGCAGCCTGGTCGCAGAAGTCGGCTGGCGGCATTCTCGACATCTTCAACACCTTCTCGGGTGGTGCATTGTCGCGCGCGAGCCTCATCACGCTCGGCATCATGCCCTACATCACCGCGTCGATCGTGGTGCAGCTGGCCGCCTCCCTCTCGCCGCAGCTCGCGGCGATCAAGAAGGAAGGCGAGAGCGGTCGCAAGAAGCTGAACCAATATACCCGCTACGGTACCGTCGGCCTGACCGCGGTGCAGGGCTATGCCGCCGCCGCCAACTGGCAGGCACAGGGCGTGGTCGTGGATCCGGGCATGTTGTTCGTCGTCTCGGCGATCATTTCGCTGATCGGCGGCACCATGTTCCTGTTGTGGCTGGGTGAGCAGATCACTTCGCGCGGTATCGGTAACGGCACCTCGCTGATCATCATGGCCGGTATCGTCGCCCAATTGCCGGTGACGTTGAGCAACCTGTTCAAGTCGGGCAGCGAAGGGTCGGTCTCTGGCCTGGCCATCTTCCTCGTCGTCGTGTTGGGCTTTGGTCTGATTGCCTTCATCTGCTTCATGGAGCGGGCGCAGCGCCGGGTGCTGATCCAGTATCCCAAGCGTCAGACGCGTCAGGGCCTGATGCAGGCGGATCGCAGCCACCTGCCGCTCAAGGTCAACACGGCGGGTGTGATCCCGCCGATCTTTGCCAGCTCGCTTCTGCTGCTGCCGCTGACCATCTCGCAGTTCATGGGCGTCAAGGCCGATGAAGAGAATGGCTGGAGCAGCGCGATCCTGACGATCAACCAGTATCTGTCGCATGGCAGCCCGTTCTACATGGCCCTTTATGGGCTGGGCATCGTCTTCTTCTGCTTCTTCTACACTGCCGTGGTGTTCAATCCGGAAGAGACGGCCGACAATCTGAAGCGTAATGGCGGCTTCATTCCGGGTATCCGTCCGGGCAAGAATACCGAGAATTATCTCGACTATGTGCTGACCCGGATCACGGTGATCGGCGCCGCCTATCTGGCCTTCATCTGCCTGGTACCGGAGTTCGTCATCGCCCGGGCGGGAATTCCCTTCTACCTTGGTGGGACTAGCCTGCTGATCGTGGTCAATGTTACGGTCGATACCGTGACCCAGATCCAGAGCCATCTGCTCGCCCATCAATATGGGGATCTGATCAAGAAGGCGAAGCTCAAGGGCCGCATGCGCTAAGGGGGCGCATGCAGGCTAGCGCAAGTACAAGGGGAGAATGCGCGCAATGAATATCATTCTGCTTGGTCCTCCAGGTGCCGGCAAGGGTACCCAGGCCACGCGACTCGTCGACAGTCGGGGCATGGTGCAACTGTCGACCGGAGACATGCTGCGGGCGGCGGTCAAGGCGGGGACGCCGGTCGGCCTGCAGGCCAAGGCGCTGATGGAATCGGGGTCACTGGTGCCGGACGAGGTCGTGTCGGGCATCATCGGCGAAGCGCTCGATGCGCTGTCGGCCGATACCGGCGTCATCTTCGACGGCTATCCGCGGACAGAGGCCCAGGCTCATTCGCTCGACACGATCCTGGCCGATCGCGGCCGCACGCTGGATCATGTGATCGAGCTGGAAGTGGACGAGGATGCGCTGGTCGAGCGCATCACCGGCCGCTTCACCTGCGCGACCTGCGGCGAAGGCTATCATGATGCCTTCAAGCAGCCCAAGGTCGAGGGCACGTGCGACAAGTGCGGCGGGCATGAGTTCAAGCGTCGTCCGGACGACAATGAGGCAACGGTGCGCACCCGCATGGCCGAATATCGTGCCAAGACCGCACCGATCCTGCCGATCTACGAAGCGCGCGGCATCGTCAGCCGCGTCGATGGCATGGCCGACATGAACGACGTCAGCGGCGCCATCGTCGCCATCTTGGACGGCGTTCCGGCCTGAGCTATTCTCCCTCCCCGACGACAAGGCGGGGAGGGGATATGGCCTATCCAATCACATCGATACTGACAGGCGCCGGCATGGCGCTGGCGGCCGCGCCCGGACAGGGTGGGGTGGTTGCCAGCAGCGATGCCGGCTTTGTCGTGCAGGCGAGCGTGGACGTGGCGGCGGCGCCCGACGCGGCCTATGCGCTGCTGGCAGAGCCGGGGCGCTGGTGGAACAGCGCCCACACCTATAGCGGCGATGCGCGCAACATGGTGCTGGAGGCGAAGGCCGGAGGCTGCTTCTGCGAGACTCTTCTCGACAAGAGCGGAAAGGGCGCCTCCGGCAGCATCGAACATGCGCGGGTCATCTATGCCGCGCCGGGCCAGCGGTTGCGGCTGAGCGGGGCGCTGGGGCCGTTGCAGAGCGAAGCGGTGACCGGCGTGCTGGACTTCGCCATTACGGCCGCGCCGGGCGGCAGCCGTGTGACGCTGACCTATTCCGTTGGCGGTTATATGCGCGGTGGCCTGGCGCCGATTGCGCCGATGGTCGACAAGGTGCTTGTGGAGCAGCTCGACGGGTATAAGCGGGCTGCAGATAGCAAGGGCTGAAGGGCGCCTGCGCCCGCAGGCGGAAGGAAATCGGGGCGGAAGCCTGATGGCCTCCACCCCGATGGATCTTGTTTAGTTCTCGTCGCCCATGCGCAGGGCGGCGATGAAGGCTTCCTGCGGAATCTGGACGCTGCCATATTCGCGCATCCGCTTCTTGCCTTCCTTCTGCTTCTCCAGCAGCTTCTTCTTCCGGGTGATGTCGCCGCCATAGCATTTCGCCGTGACGTCCTTGCGCATCGCCGCGATCGTCTCGCGCGCGATCACCTTACCGCCGATCGCCGCCTGGATCGGGATCTTGAACAGGTGGCGGGGGATCAGATCCTTGAGGCGCTCGCACATGTGGCGGCCGCGCGCTTCGGCGGCCGAACGGTGGACGATCATCGACAGCGCATCGACCGGCTCATTGTTGACGAGGATGCTCATCTTGACGAGGTCGCCCTCGCGCGTGCCGATCTGGTGATAATCGAAGCTGGCATAGCCGCGGCTGATGCTCTTCAAGCGATCATAGAAGTCGAACACCACTTCGTTGAGCGGCAGTTCATAGGTCACCTGGGCGCGACCGCCGACATAGGTGAGGTTCTTCTGGATGCCGCGACGGTCCTGGCAGAGCTTGAGGATGCTGCCCAGATATTCGTCGGGGCAATAGATCACCGCCTCGATCCAGGGCTCTTCGATCATCTCGATATAGTTGGGATCGGGCATGTCGGCCGGGTTGTGCAGATGCAGCACCGACCCGTCCTTCATGTGCATCTCATAGACCACCGACGGCGCCGTGGTGATCAGGTCCAGATCATATTCGCGGCTGAGGCGCTCCTGGATGATTTCCAGATGTAGCAGGCCCAGGAAGCCGCAGCGGAAGCCGAAGCCGAGCGCGGCCGAGGTTTCCATCTCGAACGAGAAGCTGGCGTCGTTGAGGCGCAGCTTCGAGATGGATTCGCGCAGCTTCTCGAAGTCGTTGGCATCGACCGGGAACAGGCCGCAGAACACCACCGGCTGCACTTCCTTGAAGCCCGGCAGCGGCTTGGTCGCGCCATTCTTCACGGTCGTGATCGTGTCGCCGACGCGGGTCTGGGCGATTTCCTTGATCTGCGCGGTGATGAAGCCGATCTCGCCGGCGGCGAGTTCGGGCAGCGCCTCGATCTTGGGGCGCATGCAGCCGACACGGTCGATCAGATGTTCGGTGCCGCCGATCATGAACTTGACCGCCTGGCCCTTCTTGATGACGCCGTTGACGACGCGCACGAGGATGACGACGCCCAGATAGGGATCGTACCAGCTGTCGACCAGCATCGCCTCCAGCGGCGCGTTGCGGTCGCCCTTAGGCGCGGGAATCTTGTTGACGATCGCTTCCAGGATATCGTCGATGCCGATGCCCGACTTGGCACTGGCAAGCACCGCTTCCGACGCATCGAGGCCGATCACTTCCTCGATTTCCGCGCGCACCTTTTCCGGCTCGGCGGCGGGCAGGTCGATCTTGTTCAGCACTGGCACGATCTCATGATCATGCTCGATCGACTGATAGACGTTGGCCAGTGTCTGCGCTTCCACGCCCTGCGCGGCGTCGACGACCAGCAGCGCACCTTCGCACGCGGCGAGACTGCGCGACACTTCATAGGCGAAGTCGACATGGCCCGGCGTGTCCATGAGATTGAGCTCATAGGTCTCGCCATTCTTTGCGGTATAGTCGAGGCGCACGGTCTGCGCCTTGATCGTGATCCCGCGCTCCTTCTCGATGTCCATGTTATCAAGGACTTGCGCGCTCATCTCACGGTCGGTCAGGCCGCCGGTGCGCTGGATCAGGCGATCGGCCAGCGTCGACTTGCCATGGTCGATATGCGCAATGATCGAAAAGTTTCGGATATGGGACAGGTCGGTCATCGGCGCCCGATAGCAGCAGTTTCAGGCGCTGTCAGCAGGATCGCGCATGGCGGCGTGCGGACATGACACTATCCTGCCACTATGATAGTCTCCTGAAAAATACCCGGGTCGCACGACATTCTCTCGATCAGACAGAAACGGGGTTAAGAAAAATGCGTGTATTGAAGATGCTGACTGCAACTGCGGTCTGCTTTGGCTCGATTGCACCGCTCGCCATGGCCGCCGAAAAGGGCTCGTCGGCTCGCCAGGAACAGTCGCGGAAACAGGCGGAAATCCCGCACTGCACCAAGCGGTTGGGCACTGTCGCGATCGTAGAACCCGAGAATCAGTGGTGGCGCGAACTCAATCTGGGCAGCCCCGAGGCTATCCTGAAGATTTTCGTGCAGCAGTCGGGCTGCTTCGGCCTCGTCAATCGTGGCCGCTCGATGGCGAACCGCAACATGGAACGCGCCATGGCCGACAATGGCGAATTGCAGGCCGGCAGCAATCTGGGCCGCGGCCAGGTGAAGGCGGCGGACTATTTCCTGGAGCCCGACATCGTCTCGTCCAACCGCAACAGTGGCGGCAACTCACTGGGCGGCGTGCTGGGCGGCTTCATGGGCGGAAGCACCTGGGGGCGGATTGCCGGCGGCATCAACGTCAAGAAGAGCGAGGCGAACGTCACGCTCTCCGTGGTCAATGCCCGCACCACCGAGGAAGAGGCGCTGACCGAGGGCTATGCCCGCAAGTCGGACCTCAGCTTCAACGCCAGTGGCGGGTCGAGCTGGTGGGGTGGCTTTGCCGGTGCAGGCGGCGGTGGCTATCAGAATACCGAAATCGGTCAGGTGATCGTGCTCGCCTATCTCGACGCCTATACCAAGCTGGTGACGCAGCTGGGTGGCCTGCCGGACAATGCAGCGGCTGCGGCACCGGTCGCGCAATAAGATTGATAAGGGGGCGTTGCCGCTGCGGCAGCGCTCTCATCCGCTCGGCGCGATTTCCGCAAGCGGGCCTGGCGCCCGTCGCCGCTTCTTCCACCAGCGCAGAATGATCTCTCCCGCCGGTCGCTCGACCAGACGGTTGATCAGCGTGCCGAGCGTCAGCGCGACGAGGAAGGCGGCCGAAAAGCCGATCCAGGGGCTGTAGCCGGCCCTGGCGATCTCCAGCATGACGACGAAACCGACATGCTGGTGGATCAGATAGAAACTGTAGCTGATCCCACCCATCCAGACGAGCGGCCGGATCGCCAGGAAGCGCAGCTGGTTGCGGATCAGCGCGATAAAGGTCGCCATCAGCACAAAGCCGACGATCGTGACGTCCCAGCTTTCCATGGTCGCGATCGATAGCAAGGCCAAGGCGGCATAGGGTGCCTGCTGCTGCCAACTGCGCTGCCCCGCCCAGATGCGATAGGCCAGCATGCCGATGATGAAGAAGGGGGTATAGCGCAGCACCAGCAGCATCACGACCCGTTCGGGCACGATGTCGGGCCATAATTGCATCACCCAGCGCAGCAGAATCCAGACGATCAGGATCGGCTCCAGATGCCTGAGGCCGATCCATTTCCAGATCGAGACCATGCAGAAATAGAAGGCGATCTCCACCGTCAGCGTCCAATAAGCGCCGTCCACTTCGGGAATGAAAGCAAAGCCCTGGAGCATCGTCAGATTGGCGAGAATCGCAAAAGGCCCGACCAGCAACTGGGTCGCCTGCGCCAGATATTCGATCGAGAGCGTCACCAACATCGCTACCAGATAGGCGGGATACAGGCGCGCGAAGCGGTTGACGATGAAGTCGGCGACCGTGCCGATCCGGTCCAGCGTGAAGAAGATCGCAAAGCCGGAAATGGTGAAGAACAACAGCACCCGGTAATTGCCGCCGGGAAAGCTGAAGGGCACATGGCTGGCCTGTGGGAAGAGTTCGTGAAAGCGGGTCGAATAATGGAAGACCAGCACGCATAATGCGCCGATGCCGCGCAATGCGTCCAGCTCCGTCAGCCTTGTTCGCTTCGGCTTCGTTTCGACCATGATGCTTCATAGCAATGATAGAGCAACGAATGGGATATTTTCTTGGTTAACGTAAAATCCGCAAATGGCGGGCATTGAGACATTGGTCCCAATCTGAAACGCTCTGCTGCTGGTGTTCCTTCGGAACAGTGGCGCTAGCTGGCCGCGCACCAATTAATCGGCTTGGCCGACCATGGGCGGGCATAGCGCTTGAGAATGAGGAGTTGACCGAGCGAAACGCCGTCGCGGACGAGGATGCGCGCGGCCGGATCGCTATCGGCCGGGTCGGGATGCGCTTCGAAGCTACCGCCGTTCATCATGCCCTGCAGCGCGGTGCGGCCGGCGCGGGCGAGCGCAGCTTCCTGCGGACAGGAGGCTCCTTCGAGTCGCGGCGCGCTGATGTCGGCGAGATGATAGCGGCGGCCCTGATAGGCATAGGCGTCGGTGGCGAGGACACAGGCATGGCCGTCCAGATCGTCACAGGCGGCAAAACGGGTGGATATGGTGGTGGGGGCATGGATGGAAGGTGCGGATGGTGCCGTCGTGGGCAGCACATGGCGCATCAGGACCAGCAGCAACGCGCCCATCAACAGGGCGATGAGGACGAGGGGCAGCGGCACGATGGCGCGGCGCTTGTCCTGCTTGTCATTCAGCCAATGGTCCGACCGGTCCCGGTCTTCGTCACCAATATCATGCAGGCTATAGGCCATGATTCATCCCCAATCGGATGCTATCGCTAGTAAATATTGGGAAATTTTTGGTTAACCACAGTGCCGGCAGGGTGCCAGGCCGGGCGATGCCTTGACGCTGGAGCGGGGCCATGGTGAAAATCGCTGGAGCCAGACAAGGGAGGCGGCGTGAGCGAACCATGGCTATATGACGAGCATCCGGCGATGGTCCGGGCGCATCCCTTTCTGTTCCTGCTGCTGCTCATATCGGTGGTCGGCATCCTGGCGATCGGGGTGTGGTGGGTGCTGCACAAGGGCGAGCGGCTGGCGTTGAGCGAACGCGAGGTGCTGCTGGAGCGCGGGCTGCTGGCCAAGCAGCGGACCGAGATATCACTAACCAGTATTCGCAGCGTGCGCATCACCCAGACGCTGGGACAGCGGCTGTTCGATGTCGGCAATGTCGAGCTGTTCAGCGCCGGTGACGTAGCGGAAATCGCGGTTCGGAACATGCCGCGGCCGGGTCGGATCAGGGCGATCGCGGCGGCGCGCAACCTGGACCTGCTGCCACAGCGCTGAACGGTCGGCCGGCGGCGGCACGCACGGAAAAGACGCGATTATCGGCAGTTTCTTGTCGAACATAATGTCTAGGCCCTTGACTTGGGCGCATTTATTTTAACCAATAGGACCCCAGGGGCCGGCAGAGCTTTCCATCCGCACGAGGACGCCAGGAACAAGCAACGTCGATCCGCATCAGGCGGGCGGCGCGAGATAAGGGGCGCCTAGATGGTGGGTTTGCGCGTAATGCCGCTGTTGCCGGAACTGACGGCCGATCAGCGAGCCGAGATTCGGCAGTCCTGCGGCTTCGCCTGCGTGCGTTGCGGGGTGACCATCTATCGCTATCTGGGGCTGCCGGACGGGCCGGGGGCGACGCTGCTCTGCCCGACCTGCCACGGGTTGGTGGAAGAGGGGCGGCTGACGGCGAATCAGGTCCACAGCTTCCACGCCAATCCGGTGGTGCGTCAGCGCCATTTCGCGCGCGACCGGCTGCCCTTCTCCAATGAATTGCCGCATCTGATCGTCGGCGGATCCCGCACGTTGCGCGACACGCCGATTCCGATCGCGATGGATGGGGAGCCGATCCTGATCTTTGCGCCGCCGCGCCGTAGCATGGGCGCGACGCGGATCAGTGTGCGGCTGGGCGCGGCCGACGGCACGCCGATGCAGGTGATCGACGGCAATGAATGGAAGCCGCATGACGGCAGCTGGCATTTCCTGTTGCGCGGCGACCGCTATTCGATGATGGCGGCGCGCGGGGATGGACTGTGCGTGCTGCGCATCGTCGCGCGCAACCGGATCGCGGTCGAGCATCTGCGTACCACAATCAATGGCCGCCGGCTGGAGGTGACGCCGGACTGGTTGGAGGTCGATGGCAAGCGCTATGTGGACCGGATCGGCAGCGGTACGTTGATCGGCCTGGAGCTGTAGCCGGGACGGATTCGGCGCTTTGTGTCGCGTGCCGACGCGCAGGTTATTGCAATACCGGATTCCGTAACGGAAAGAGGCGATGCCCCAGCGGTGTCGCCTCTTTTCGTCCCACCGATATGGATCAAGTGAATATACGATAAATCAATGACTTGCCTGCCATCATAAAAATTTGATCACAGAAGAAGTTTACATCCGCTCCGGGGCATGATTCCCTGTGGGCGGTCAGAGGGGTTGGAATGTCGAATGCGGTTGCCAGTCTGGACGATAATCAGCGGGCATGCCTGCGGCTGGTGGCACAGGGCTATACCTCCAAAGAGATCGCGCAGCGCACATCGCTGACCCCCGGAACGGTCGATCAATATGTCTATCGGGCGACCGTGGCGCTGGGCGCCAGGGATCGGCGCGAGGCCGCGCGTATGCTGGTAGAGGCCGAGAAAAGCGAGCAATTCAACCAATTTGAATTAAAGCCGGAGCCGCTTGTTGAACCGGCGATGGCGGGTGAGAAGGAGGCGTCGGCACCAAACAGGCCGACCCGGACCGGAGACACCCCGGCAAGCGCAACGCGGCAGGAAAAAGGCCGACTGCGCCAAATGGGTAACCGGATCCTGGCAACCATGGGAGGGGAACCGCATGGGCTGAACAGATGGCAGATCCTGACCACCATCTTTCGGGTCGCGCTTTGGGCAGGGGGATCCCTGGCCGCGTTGATCACGATGGGATATTGGCTCAATCACCTGTTCCGCTGACGGTCTCCAACAATCCGAAACCATATGATGGGCCAGCGAGCGCTGGCCTGAAAGGGAGCCTTGCCATGTCCAATGCCCGCCGCGCCGAGCGCGCCGCCAAGAGCGAAATGCACATGTCGGACGACACTTTCTTTGCCCTGAGCGGTCAGGTTCACGATGCCTATGTAAAGCTGGACGATGTCCTGGCCCATACGCTGCGCATGAGCGCCGACATGATCGATACGGCCCGCACCATCGGCCTGGCCCCTGAACAGGGGCAGAAGCTGTTCAAGCGTTTCCATGGCTGCATCGACACGATGATGCAGAGCCGCGAGCAACTGCTGGGCGCGCATCTGGAAGCGACCAAGATCCGGATGAAGACCAACCAGGCCGAACGCGCCGACGGCTGCTACAGCCCGTGGAGCGCACTGGAAGAAAAGCAGGCCGATGCCCTGCGCCTGGTCGCCTGATCCGGCTCCGCCAACGGCAATAGGCAGCTAGATCGTGGAAATCTTCTTCGCCTATACCATCGCGCTGGCGGCCACCTCGATCTTCGTGGTGCGCTATGGCGGCTCGACCGGGCGCTGGAGCATCGCCGGCGTCTGGGTGGGGTTCATCCTGGCCCAGACGGCGGTCCTCACCATCCGGCCGGAGGCGGTATTAATCCGCACGATCCTGGCGATCGAATGCGCATCGCTGCTGTTCAAGATCATCATATCGATGCTGAGCAGTCGGCGCTGGCCGATCATCGTCGCCGCGTTCCAGTTGAACGTCACGGCGGTGCAGGTCGCGGTGATCGTGTCGCCAGCCTATCTGACCAAATTCTTCTACGCCATGTCGACGATATGGGCGGTGCCGGTACTGGTCGTGATGGCCATGGGCACGCAGATGGACCGGAAACATGCGTTTCCGGCCTGAGCAAAGGAAATATGATGCGGAAATGGCCATCGCCCTCTCTTGACCCGTCATCGTCCGGTGTGAGCCTTGCCGCATCCATTCTTGTTCGATTGATGGAGGACAGGTAATCATGGCATCAAGGGACATGACGCAGCGCATGACGCGCCATCTGAGCCCGGTTGGGAGTGATGGAATGGAGGGGGAAGGCGGATATCCGGCCGAGAGTCCGGTGGTCACCGCGGCCGATCTGGTCCGGGGCTTTTCCGAATGTCGCGATATGGCGACGCGAACGCCGCTTTACATCACCCATCATGGTCGGGCGACCCATGTCCTGCTGGGCGTCAACGAGTTCCGGGCGCTCAAGGCACAATCGGGCAGCGCCCATCAGGAGCGGGCCGAAGAGCAATTGTTCGCCTTGGCCGATTGGGTCGATCAGGCCGTCATCATCTGTGACCAGGACATGCGCGTCAACTTCGTCAACCGGGTTGCCAGCGCTATCTGTCGCAAGCCGGTTGGGCAGATGGTCGGTTCCATGCTGGATACCGTCCTGCCGTCCATCAGCGGCAGCCTGATGGAAGTCCATGTGCGCCGCACCGTCAGCGGCGGTGAACCGAGCGCCGCCGATGTTCCATCTCCCTTTGCAGACGGCGCCTGGCTGCGGTTGCAGAGTTTTCCCCTCGGGAGGTCCACCGTGATCATGTTCCGCGATATTACGGAAGATGTGCGCCGCCATCGATTGGCGGACGCCAAGGCCGCGATCATCGAGGCGATGACCGTGCATGGCGATGTCGGCTATGTCCGCCTCTCCGTGCGGGGGACGATCGACAGCATCGATGTCCCCTTCACCGATATGCTCAGCCTGCCGCGGGAGCGGGTGATGGGGATACAGTTAACTGATCTGGTCATAACCCATGCGCGTGCCGCCTTTCGCCAGGCGCTGGAGCGGGCGATGCAAGGCCACGGCGCGCAATGTGTCCACACCACGCTGTTGAGCAATCGCGGCGATACCGTTGCCGTGAAGGCATCGATCGTTGCGTTGCAGGGCGCCTATGGCACCGAGGGAGCCGTCGTTCTGGTCACGGCGCTCGACGCCAGCACTATACAGGAATTGCCCCGCGCCGCCGAATAGCGCGAGGCGCTTTGCTTCAGCCGCAGCGGGCGCTGGTAATGACCATCTGATCGTCATAGCCGACGGTCAGCCGGTCGGGCCGGAAGTCCATGGTCATGGCCATGTTTGGGCCGCCCCAGCGCAGCGTCTTGGCGCCCGATGCCTGGAGCAGTTCGGCGCCTAGCTCGGCGGTCGCTTTTTGTCCGGTGAAGCGGTCGAGCCCGTCATTCTTGCACGGCCCTTGCGCCATGGCCGGTGGCGATGCGGAACCGGGGCTGTCGCTGCCGGTCCCGGCGCAGGCAGCCAGGGACAGGAGCATCATTGCCGTCATGGGCATTGGCACCGGCATCCGCATCGTTCGTCTCCTTATTCGGTCCGCGTCATCTTGAGGCGGCCATTTTTGACCGCGAAGGCAAGGCGCCCTTCGACCAGGTCTACCGCATCCCGGCCGAACTGGTCATAGCGCCAGCCTTCCAGGATCGCGAGATCGTCGCGCACGCCGGCGGCCAGCGCCTCGATATCATCGGTGCGGGCGAGCAGGCGCGGGGCGACGTTGATGTCGCGCGAGCGGATCTTGAGCAGCAGCTTCAGCAGGTCGGCGACCAGGGCGCCATCCTTGCCCAGGCCCGGCCGCTTGGGATCGCGTTCGGGCATCTCGTCCTTGCCCAGCGGCTTGTGGCTGGCGATCGCCGCCATCAGCCGGTTGCCGATGTCGTTCGTCTTCCAGGTGGCGGACAGGCCACGCACCTTGCCCAGATCGTCCTGCACCCGTGGCGGATGGCTGGCGATGTCGGCCAGAGTCTCATCCTTGACGATGCGGCCGCGCGGCAGATTCTTGTCCTGGGCTTCCTTCTCGCGCCAGGCGGCCAGTGCCTTGAGGCGACCCAGCACATCGGCCTTGCGACTGGCGATGCGCACGCGCTTCCACGCCTCCGACGGGTCATTTTCATAATGGCTGGGATCGCTGATCCGTTCCATCTCCTGATCGAGCCAGTCGCCGCGCCCGGTCTTGCGCAATTCTTCCAGCATCTTGGGGAAGATTTCGATCAGATAGGTGACGTCGCCGATCGCATAGTCGATCTGGCGCTTGTCGAGCGGGCGGCGTGCCCAGTCGGTGAAACGCGCGCCCTTGTCGAGTTGCACGCCGAGCCAGGCGTCGACGAGGTTGCCATAGCCGATCTGTTCGCCAAGGCCCAGCGCCATGGCGGCGATCTGGGTGTCGAACATCGGATGCGGCGTCTTGCCGGTCAGGTTATGGACGATCTCGATATCCTGTCCTCCGGCATGGAAGACCTTCAAGACATCTTCATTGTCGACCATCAGGTCGAGCAGCGGCTTGAGGTCGATGCCGGGCGCCTTGGGGTCGATCGCGGCGGCTTCATGCGCATCAGCGACCTGGACCAGACACAGTTCGGGCCAGTAGCTATTCTCGCGCATGAACTCGGTGTCGATCGCGACATAGGGCGATTTGGCCATGCGGGCGCAGAAATCGGAAAGCGTCTTGCTGTCGGTAATCAGCGGATGAATTTGCATATGGTCTTCGATCTTATTATGGGCTGGCCCGCGTCCTGCGGGCTGGTCGATAATCGACAAGGCAAGCCCATAGCCGGGCCGCAACAATTTGTCATTTCCGTAAAACGAATTTGAAAGATCGAAACGCCATGCACGCCTATCGCACGCACACCTGCGGCGCCCTTCGTGAAGCCGATGTCGGCGCGACCGTCCGCCTTTCGGGCTGGGTGCATCGCAAGCGCGATCATGGCGGCGTTCTTTTCATCGATCTGCGCGACCATTATGGCCTGACCCAGATCGTCGCGAAGGCGGACAGTGAGCCGCTGCGCATCCTGGATGGCCTGCGGGCGGAATCGGTTGTGACGATCGACGGCACCGTCGTGGCGCGCGGCGCGGAAGCGACCAATCCGAAGATGGCGACCGGCACGATCGAGGTCGTCGCCGATAGCGTGACCGTGCAGTCGACCGCCGCCGAATTGCCGCTGCCCGTGGCGGGCGAGCAGGAATATCCCGAGGATATCCGCCTGCGCTACCGCTTCCTGGACCTGCGCCGCGAGACGCTGCACGCCAATATCGTCACCCGCACCAAGATCATCCGCGACATGCGCCGCCGCATGGAAGATGTCGGCTTCACCGAATATTCGACGCCGATCCTGACCGCGTCCTCGCCCGAAGGCGCGCGCGACTTCCTGGTGCCCAGCCGTATCCATGCCGGCAAATTCTACGCCCTGCCTCAGGCGCCGCAGCAATATAAGCAGCTGCTGATGGTCGCCGGCTTCGACCGCTATTTCCAGATCGCGCCCTGCTTCCGCGACGAAGATCCGCGCGCCGATCGCCTGCCGGGCGAATTCTACCAGCTCGACCTGGAAATGAGCTTCGTGACCCAGGAAGATGTCTGGAACACGATGGAGCCGGTGATCGCGAGCGTATTCGAGGAATTTGCGCAGGGCAAGCCGGTCACCCCGGCCGGCAGCTTCCCGCGCATCCCGCACGCCGAAGCCATGCTGAAATATGGCAGCGACAAGCCGGACCTGCGCAACCCGATCATCATCCAGGACGTGACCGAGCATTTCCACGGTTCGGGCTTCGGCATCTTTGCCTCGCTGGTCGAGAGCGGCAATGTGATCCGCGCGATCCCGGCGCCGGGAGCGGGGGCAGGCAGCCGCAAATTTTTCGACGACATGAACAATTGGGCGCGCGGTGAAGGCTATTCGGGCCTGGGCTATATCAACATCAAGGATGGCGTCCCAGGCGGCCCGATCGCCAAGAATCACGGCGAGGAAGCGACTGCCAAGCTGATCGCGGCACTGGGCCTTGGTCCCAATGACGGCGTCTTCTTTGCCGCCGGCAAGGAATCGCAGGCGGCCAAGCTGGCGGGTCTGGCGCGTATCCGGGTGGGCGAAACGCTGGACCTGATCGACAAGGACCGGTTCGACCTGTGCTGGATCGTCGACTTCCCCTTCTATGAATATGACGAGGATACGAAGTCGGTCGATTTCGCGCACAACCCCTTCTCGATGCCGCAGGGTGGTCTGGATGCGCTGAACAACCAGGATCCGCTGACGATCAACGCCTATCAATATGACATGGTCTGCAACGGCTTCGAGATCGCGTCGGGTTCGATCCGCAACCAGTCGCCCGAGGCGATGGTCAAGGCGTTCGAGATCGTCGGCCTGAGCCAGGCGGACGTGGAAGAGCGCTTCGGTGGCCTCTATCGCGCGTTCCAATATGGCGCGCCGCCGCATGGTGGCATGGCTGCGGGCGTCGATCGCATCGTGATGCTGCTGTGCGGCGCGCAGAATCTGCGCGAGATCACGCTGTTCCCGATGAACCAGCGCGCCGAAGACCTGTTGATGGGCGCGCCGAGCGCCGCCGAGTTCAAGCAGCTGCGCGAACTCAACATCCGGGTGGTGGAGCCGCAAGCGAAGGCATAAGCCTTTCCATCGGTTGGACAGAACGGGGTTCCTGCCTTCGGGCAGGGGCCTTTTTCTTTGCCCGCTTGCCTTACTGTATTGTTGTGATAACACGCATGTCGGCAAGGGAGGATGGCGGATGATGCGGACGATCATGGCGATGCTGACAGCGGGGCTTGCGGCGGCGTCGGTGCAGGCGACTGGTCCCGGTTTCGATCCGCGCGCTTTGAAGGAGGTTGCCGGGCCGCCCAATGAGGTGATGGTGTTGGGCACGCCCCATCTGTCTGGCTGGCCAAAGGATTTCGATGCGCAGGCGCTGGGGCCGTTGATCGACCGGCTGGCGGCGTGGAAGCCGCAATCGATCGCGGTCGAGTCCCTGTCCGGCCTGCAGTGCGATGCCCTACGCCGCGCGCCGTTCCGTTATGCGGAGACGGTGGAAATCTATTGCTGGGATGCGACGCCGGCGCGCAAGGCGACCGGGCTGGACGTGCCGGCCGCCACGGCAGAGGTCGATGGGCGCCTGGCCGCCTGGCCGGAGCGACCGACGGCGTCTGATCGGCGGCACCTGGCCGCGCTGTTCCTGGCGGCGGAGGATCAGGGATCGGCGCTGGTGCAGTGGCTGCGTCTGGCGCCTGCCGACCGGCATGCCGGGGACGGGCTGGACGCCGTGCTGGTGGCGCGGCTCGAAACGCTGCGCCAGCGGCGCAACGAGGAATTTCTGATCGCCGCGCCGCTCGCTGCCCGGCTGGGGCTGGAACGGCTGGAACCGATGGACGACCACAGCGCAGACCGGCCCTATCGCAATGCCGAGGAAGAGAAGGCGGCTGGCGCGGCGATCATGAAGGCATGGGACAATGCGGCGACCGCGCGCCGCAAGGCGGCTGACGCGGCGCTGCAATCCGGTATCAGGACGGGGTCCGGCGTGCTGGCGCTCTATCGCGACTATAATGCGCCGGAACAGGCGCAGACCATCTATGACAGCGATTTCGGCGCGGCGCTCAAGGAACCGTCGCTCCAACGGTTCGGGCGTGGCTATGCGGGCTATTGGGAGGTGCGCAACCTGCGCATGGCGGCCAATATCCGCGACGTGTTCGCCGCCGCGCCGGGCCAGCGCATGCTGGTGATCGTCGGCGCCTCGCACAAATATTATCTCCAGGCCTATCTCGACATCATGCACGATGTGCGGCTGGTCGATACCGACGCCGTGCTGCACTGAGAGCGCTCTTGCCCTTGGCGGCGCGGTTCGATCTAATCGGCCGTCCCCTTGCAGGAGAGCGGTGCATGACGATCAATCTGTCGGACTATGAGACCGGGGCGAAATATAAGGGCGATTATGATGCGGCGCTGCTGGCGCTGCAGCATCGCCTGTCGAAGATCCAGGTCGCCCATATTCTGCACAACCGTCGGACCGTCATCATGCTGGAGGGCTGGGACGGCGCGGGCAAGGGCGGCATCATCAAGCGGATGACGGCAGATTGGGATCCGCGTTACTATCAGGTCCACCCGATCGCCGCGCCGACGCGCGAGGAACTGGACCATCATTTCCTCTGGCGCTTCTGGACCCGGCTGCCCGCCAGCCAGAATATCGGCCTGTTCGACCGCAGCTGGTATGGCCGGGTGCTGGTGGAGCGGGTGGAGAAATATGCCGCCAAGGCGGAATGGAAGCGGGGCTACAAGGATATCAACGCGTTCGAGGCGCAGCAGATCGAGACCGGCACCAACATCATCAAACTGTTCGTCCACATCACCCAGGAGACGCAGGACGAGCAACTGGCGCAGCGGCTGGATACGCCGTGGAAGCGGTGGAAGACCGGTGCGGACGATTATCGCAACCGGGCCAGGCGGATCGAATATTGGGATGCGATGCATGACATGTTCGAGAAGACCGACACCAAGCAGGCGCCCTGGAAGGTGATCGACAATAATAACCGCAAGTCCGGGCGAATCGCGGCGCTGACCTATGTGGCGGAGCGGCTGGAGAAACGGGTGCCGATGGATTTCCCGGCGCCTGATCCCGAGGTGGTCAAGCTGGCGCGGGAGGCATTTGGCTATAAGCTGGCAAAATAATTACTTAAAAACAATGATATGTAACAAAAGCGTCATGAAATACTAAGTGGTCATTTACCCTTTTCTTCTAGGCGGGGCGCCATGTACGCGCCCCAGATGCTTGATCGGCCCGATCCGGAGCCGCATGCCGCCGCCGACACCGTTGTGCCTTTTGCGCAGGGCCGTCGTGCGATCCGTCTCGGTCAGCCGCTGAGCGATGCGGTCGACCGGTTCCAGGAGGATCCTGCGCTGCGCTTGTTGCCGGTTGTAGATGTCGCCGATCGACCGGTGGGCGCGATCTATGAGCGCGACATGCGGCAGATATTGTTCAACCCATTCGGTCATGCGCTGCTGCGCAACCCCAGTTTCGGAGGGCGCCTGGACGAGCATGTCCGCCCCTGCGCGATGGTGGAGCAGAGCGCCAGCATCGAACGGCTGATCGATCTCTATGCCGCGCAGGGCAGCGATTGCGAGGGACTGATCGTGACGCAGGGCGGCTGCTATGTCGGCGTGGTCGGCGGCCCCCTGCTGCTGCGGCTGGCGGCCGAGCGGGATAGGCGCGATGCGCTGGCCCGCACCCGGCGGCTGGAACATGTAACGCGCGAGAGCGGCGCATTTCGCGAGGATGTCGAGGCGCTGATCGCCGATCTGGTCGGCATGGCCGACATGTTGTCGGCGCGCGCGGAGCAGGCGGTGGAGCGGGCATCGGGCAATGGCGAGGCGGCGGCCGGCATGGCGGTCGCAGCGGACCAGACCGCCGACAGCCTGCACGGTATCGCCAGCGGCGGGCAGGAACTGGGCGGGCTGTTCCAGGCGATGGAAAGCCAAGTGCGCGCGGCGGGCGAGGCGATCCGCGCGGCGGTGGCACAGACGCGGGTCGGTGCCGAGCAGACGGCGGCGCTGCGGGTCGAGGCGGATGGGATCGGCGCAGTCATCACCCTGATCGACGATATTGCACGGGCGACGAGCATGTTGGCGCTCAATGCCAGTATCGAGGCGGCGCGGGCCGGCGAGGCGGGGCAGGGCTTTGCCGTGGTTGCGCGCGAGGTGAAGACGCTGGCGAATCAGACGCGCGAAGCGGCGGCCGAAATCAGCCAGCGCATCGGTCATGTCCGATTGGCGGTGGAAGCGGTGGCCGAAGGGCATCTGCATATGGACGCGGCAATGGCGACCGCGAACGAGGTGTCCGCATCGGTCTTTTCGGCGGTGGCGCGCCATGGCGCCTTCAGCCGGTCGATCGCCGCCAGCCTCTGCGAGGCCGGGTCGTCGAGCGACCATATTCGTCAGAGTGCGCACCAGATCAGTGACAATGCGCGCGCTGCGGCGGCCGGCGCACATGACATTGGCGTGGCGGCAGGGCTGCTGGCCGAAGGGGCACACCGGCTGGATGACCGGGCGAGCGCCTTCTTGTGCGCGATCCAGACGCGCTGAATTACAGAAAGCCTCTGGTAACAGCGTAAAAAGCGGCTAGTCTTTCTGCCAATGGGTCCAGCACGGGCCGAAAAATGGGAGAGAAGATCATGCTCGTCATGTTCGTCGGCGTCGATCGCACCGAAACTGCGGTCAACCCTACCCAGGTGACCTTCGTCTCATCGGTGACAGACGGCACTCGCATCCGTTTTGGCGAAGGTCGCAGCATCACTGTGACCGAACCGATTGCCGAAGTGCTGGATTCGCTCAATCGCGCCCTGCGGCCGCACGAATAGCGGTCTTTCCCCTCTTCCACTCCGATTGCGCTCTAATGGTGACAGCACCGTCTTGCGCCCCACAGTAAAAGGCCCGCCGCGCCATCGCGCAACGGGCCTTTTCAGAGCGTGAAGCCAGAGGTGGACGAAAGGCAGGATCAGACGCCCGGTTGATCCGATCGGGCGCGGTCGTCCTGCTTATTCGTCATCCCCCGCTTCGGGGCCGGCCATCATCCCTTCGGCGACTTCCTCGGTCTTGCCGCGGATCGCCTTTTCCAGGCGGTCTGCCATTTCGGGATTTTCCTTGAGGAAAGTCTTGGCGTTCTCCCGACCCTGGCCGATGCGAACCGAGTCATAGGAGAACCAGGAACCCGACTTCTCGACCAGGCCGGCCTTGACGCCGAGATCCAGCATTTCGCCGATCTTGGAAATGCCTTCGCCATACATGATGTCGAATTCGACCTGCTTGAACGGCGGGGCAACCTTGTTCTTGACGACCTTCACACGGGTCGAATTGCCGACAATCTCGTCGCGATCCTTGATCTGTCCGATGCGGCGGATGTCGAGGCGGACCGAGGCGTAGAATTTGAGCGCATTGCCGCCGGTCGTGGTTTCCGGATTGCCGTACATCACGCCGATCTTCATGCGGACCTGGTTGATGAAGATCACCATGCACTTGGAGCGCGCGATCGAACCGGTCAGCTTGCGCAGCGCCTGGGACATGAGGCGGGCCTGCAGGCCTACATGGCTGTCGCCCATCTCGCCCTCGATTTCTGCGCGCGGCACCAGGGCGGCGACGGAGTCGATGACGAGAATATCGATCGCGTTGGAGCGCACCAGCGTATCGACGATTTCCAGCGCCTGCTCGCCGGTGTCGGGTTGCGACACGATCAGTTCGTCGATGTCGACGCCCAGCTTCTTGGCATAGCCGGGGTCGAGCGCATGTTCGGCGTCGACGAAGGCAGCGGTGCCGCCGGCCTTCTGCGCCTCTGCGATCGCATGCAGGGTCAACGTGGTCTTGCCCGAGCTTTCGGGGCCGTAAATCTCGATGATGCGGCCCTTGGGCAGGCCGCCGATGCCGAGCGCGATGTCGAGGCCGAGCGAACCGGTCGAGATCGATTCAATCTCGATCTTCTCGCGGCTACCGAGCTTCATCGCGCTGCCCTTGCCGAAGGCGCGATCAATCTGGGCGAGCGCCGCCTCCAATGCTTTCTGTCTGTCCATTGTGCCTGTCTTCTTGGAATCGATGAGTGAGAGCATAGCGGTCATCGGCCTATCCCCTGTCAAGCGGATCGCGTCGAATCTCTCGGCGCCTGCCAATGATGTATCTGTTTTGTTCCTATGGAACAAGAGGGGAACGGAAATTTCCTATCTGTGACCTGTCAATCGGCCAATATCCTACCCAGCGCGCGTTCGACCGCACCGATGGTAAAAGGCTTGGCCAGGGTCGGGCGATCTGCATGGGCGGGCGGCAGGTCGTCGGCCATGCCCCCGGTCGCGAACAGGAACGGGATCGCCTGCTGTGCGAGGATATCGGCGACCGGCCAGCTTTTTTCACCCTGCAGATTGCAGTCGAGCAGGGCCGCATCGAAACCGCCTTCACGCGCGAACGTGCAGGCTTCGTCGACTGACGCGGCCGTCGCATGCAGACGATAGCCGAGTGTATCGAGATAATCCTCCAGCATCATGCCGATCATCGCTTCATCCTCGACGATCAGGATCGACTTGCCGTCAGCCATGTGCTGCAATCCCCTTCTTCTGCCCCGCTTCGCTACCCAATGGGCAACGCCTTGCCCAGCATAATCGCCAGGAGTGCGAGAAGTTCATTCCGCAGCCGGACGGGATGCCAGCGCGTCGCGTGCCGCTTCGGCCAACTGGTTGACGGAAAAGGGCTTCGGCAGGAAGGCGACATTGGCGATATCGATCGATTTGCGAAGCTGTTCCTCGGCATAGCCGGACATGAACAGCACTGGCAGGTCGGGGAAGCTACGCCGCGCGTGCGCCACCATCGATGGGCCGTCCATATTGGGCATCACCACGTCGGAGATCAGCAGGTCGATCTTCTCGCTGCCGCCCAGCACCTCCAGCCCCTGCTCGCCGTCGCTGGCGGTCAGCACCTTGTAGCCCTGGCGGGTGAGCGCGCGTTCGGCCACGGCGCGAACCATGTCCTCATCCTCGACCAGCAGCACCGTGCCCGTGCCCCAGGTTTCGCTGCGCTTGATCGGTGTCTTGGGCTTGGCCTGTTCGATGTCGCCGCCGGCATAGACCGGCAGATAGATGACGAAGCTGGCGCCCCGGCCCAGTTCGGATTCGGCAAAGATATAGCCGCCCGACTGCTTGACGATGCCGTAGACGGTCGACAGGCTCAGGCCCGTGCCCTTGCCCAATTCCTTGGTGGTGAAGAAGGGTTCGAAAATCTTCGAGAGAATGTCGGGCGGGATGCCCAGGCCCGTGTCCGACACGCGCAGCGCGGTATAGTCGCTGATCGGCAGGATCTGCTGGCGCATCTCGCGCACGCGGTTCGCGGGCACGCCATAGGTCTGGATATTGAGCGTGCCGCCTTCGGGCATGGCGTCGCGGGCATTGACCGCCAGGTTGACGATGACCTGTTCGAGTTGGCCCGGGTCGGCGCGCACGGCACCCAGATTGCGGCCATGGCTGACGTCGAGCTTCACATTCTCGCCAAGCAGGCGCTTCAGCAGATTGGACACGTCGGCGACGATGTCGGGCAGTTGCAGCACCTGCGGCCGCAACGTCTGCTGGCGCGAGAAGGCGAGCAACTGGCGGGTCAGGCCGGCGGCGCGATTGCTGTTCGACTTGATCTGCTGAATATCGTCATAGTCGCTGTCGCCTGGCGTATGGCGCATCAGCATCAGGTCGCAATGGCCGATGATGGCGGTCAGGATATTGTTGAAGTCGTGCGCGACGCCGCCGGCGAGCTGGCCGATGGCCTGCATCTTGGTCGCCTGCGCGACCTGGCGCTTGAGCTTCGATTCCTCGCTATTGTCCTTGAGGCTGAGCAGCACGGCGGCTTCGCCCAGGCCGCGGACGCCGGCGAGGCTGAGCGCAATCGGTTCCTCGGGCTGTTCGCGCATGCGCACGGCGATGTCGCCCGACATTTGCGGGCCGACGGCGAAGCGGCGCACGGCGTCGGCTACTGCCGCCTGATCCTCACGCACCACCAGGTCGCCGGGATAGCTGGGGGTTTCGGCATCCTTGATCCCGGCGGCGCGGGCAAACGCCTTGTTGACGAACAGCACCCGGCCGTCGCGATCGGCCATGGCGAGGCCGAAGGGCAGCAGCGAGAGCAGGGTCTCGATATAGGAAAGGGCCGAGGTGCCGCCGCCGCCGGCCGGCTCGTCAATCAGCAGCAGCAGCATCGGGCCGTCCTGCGCGCCGTTCTGGACGCCGCCCGGCTGGGACGCGCGGCGCAGCGGCACCTGCAGCAGGCGCAGCGGCAGGCCGCCGCTTTCCTCGCGCGCCAGGAACAGCCGGCCCTTGTCGTCCACCCGCATATGGGCGGCGAAATCGCGACCGGTGATATTGGCGTCGATCCGGCCGGCCGCGCGTAACAGAAAGGCGCCATTGGCCGACCGGATACGGCCTTCGCCACCGATCATCACGGCCATGATGCCCGCTTCGCCCAGTTGCCGCCCGGCCTCGCCGGTCAGAACACGATGGACATCGTCGAGGGCGCTGGGCTGGCGTACCGGGGTGAAGCGCCAGAGCAGATAATCTTCCGACCGGCCGGTGCGGGCGATGTCGACGTCGAGACGCAGGGTCGCATGGGCGATCGCCTCCACCTTTGCCTCGCCATCGCGCCAGGCGGCGCGGGCGGCGGCGGTGAGTCCCTCGATCAGCGAGGCGTCGGCATTGACGGCCGGGGGGGAAGGGTAGCCGGGGAACCATTCGCCAAACAGGTCGCTGGCGCAGACCAGCCGGCCGGCGCGATCGGTGACCGCGATCGCCATGCTGGATGCGTCGGCGGCCGCGCGCGCGACCGTCCAGTCAGGCACTGCGTCGCGATCGGACAGGATCGGGGGATAGAGGTGGCGATACCAGGCCAGCAGGGCGGCGATGGTGACGACGGTGGCGGCAAAGCCGGCGGCGAGCGCCCAGTCACCGATCGCGTAGAGGACGATCGCGGCGGATGCGGCGGCGGCGAGTGCGAGCAGGGGCACGAAGCTGCGCGACGGGGTCTGTCCCATCCACGCCTCATCATCCCTCTTCATCCGCGCGGCCATGCCCGGCGTCCCCTTAAGCCCTTAGAATGGAACCATGACGCCATTCGTCAGACCGGCGCAATCTCTTCCAATGCGCTGCTTTCGGTGCGCTTGCCAATCCTCAATTTGCGTGCCTGCCACTTGCGGCCCATGCGGCGGCGCCAGAACCAGTCGGCGCCGACATAGCCGAGCACCGCGCTGGCAAGCGAGATGAGGAAGAGGCCGAGCAGCATTGCCGGGGCGGCTTCGGAAAAGAGCCAGGCACACCATTGGCCGATCGAGGCATGGCCGTCGACCAGGGCCATGAAGCCCGAAGCATCGGCGCTGCGGCCGAGCATCCAGTTGCCGAGCCATACCGACGCCATCAGGATCAGCGGCGTGGTGGCCGGGTTGGACAGGAAGGTCATCGCCGCGGCGACCGGGATATTGGCGCGGAAGGGCAGGGCGAAGATAGCAGCGCCGGCGATCTGGACGCCGGGGATCAGCAGGAAGATGCCGACGAACAGGCCGAGCGCGACGCCGCGCGGCACCGACCGGCGGGTGAAGCGCCACAGCGAGGGTTCCAGCACGCGATGGGCGACGGGGGCAAGGACGCGGCTCTTCTCCAGCGATTCACGGGTCGGCGCGTTGGCGTGCCACCAGCGGGAGAAGCGATTGTCCATGGATCAGCCATGCGCTTTCATGATGCGCTGCTGGTCGCGCTTCCAGTCGCGGTCCTTGATGGTGTCGCGCTTGTCGTGATTCTGCTTGCCCTTGGCCAGCGCCAGTTCGATCTTGGCGCGCCCGGTGCTGTTGAAATAGATCATCAGCGGCACCAGCGTCATGCCCTTGCGCGACACCGCGCTGTGCATCTTCTCGATCTCGCGCTCATGCAGCAGCAGCTTGCGGACCCGCTTGGGTTCGTGATTCTCGCGGTTGCCATGGCTATATTCGGGGATGTTGCTGTTCACCAGGAACACCTGGTTGCCCTTCACCTCGGCATAGCTTTCGGCGATATTGCCCTCGCCCGCGCGCAGCGCCTTCACCTCGGTGCCCTGCAGCGCGATGCCGGCTTCGAACACGTCCTCGATGAAATAATCGAAACGGGCGCGCCGGTTCTCGGCGACGATCTTCTTCTTGTCGAAGGTTGCGGGGCGGGGGCGGGCCATGTTCTGCTACTTAACTCAATTCATCATATAGGGACGCCGGCGCGTCAAACCAGACCGGCGATCTCCAGCGCGCGATCGACCGCCGTGCGGCTCGATTCCGACGGCCAGGTAATCGGCAGCCGAAGCTCGCCGGGCATGTCGGGCCGCACGCGGGTAAGGGCATATTTGACAGGGCCGGGTGAAGAATCGCTGAACAGGGCATCATGCAGGGGATAGAGACGATCCTGCAGCGCCAGGGCACCATCCCAA
Source organism: Sphingobium scionense (assembly GCF_014197035.1). Taxonomy (GTDB): domain Bacteria; phylum Pseudomonadota; class Alphaproteobacteria; order Sphingomonadales; family Sphingomonadaceae; genus Sphingobium; species Sphingobium scionense. The sequence continues at coordinate 74,772 of NZ_JACIEU010000005.1, forward strand.
TCCTGCGCGGCGCAGGCTGCCTGGAAATCGGCGACCAGGCGCGGGGCGACATTGGCGGTGACCGAAATACAGCCCCGGCCGCCCATCGCGTTGAAGCCGAGCGCGGTTTCGTCATTCCCCGAAAGCTGGCAGAAATCTGGACCACAGGCGAGACGCTGCGCGGTGACCCGCCCCAGATTCCCGGTGGCATCCTTCACGCCGACGATCGACTGATATTCCTGGACCAGCCGGTGCATCACCGGCACGCCGATGTCGGTGATGGTGCGGGTGGGGACGTTGTAGAGGACGATCGGCAGGTCGCAGCGCTGCGCCAGATAGGCGAAATGCTGGTAGACGCCGTCCTGATTCGGCTTGTTGTAATAGGGGGCGACGACCAGCGCCGCGTCGGCGCCGGCGGCCTGGGCCGCATACATATGCTCCAGCGCGATGCGGGTGTCGTTCGATCCGCAGCCGGCGATCACCGGCACGCGGCCGGCCGCCTGGTCGACGCAGATGGCGATGACGCGATTATGCTCCTCGACCGTCATGGTCGCGCTTTCGCCGGTGGTGCCGCAGGGGACCAGCGCGCTCGACCCTTCCTCGATCTGCCAGTCGACCAGGGCACGAAAAGCGGCCTCGTCCACCGCTCCGTCGCGGAAAGTGGTCACCAGGGCTGGAATCGACCCGGAAAACATCATTAAACTCCTTCAATTCTCCGGGCGACCGGGGCATGATCGGGCAAGCGGCGCGCTATAGCGCGTCATTCAGGGCCTGATAAGGATGCAATAGCGATTATGTCCAGCATGCCGAAGCCCGGAACTGTCGAAAGTTACCTGATCCGCATGCCTGTCATTGCTTTATTGCTCGCAACCGCCGGTGCCGGCGCCCAGACCGAAACCCCCACCGTCTATGCCCAGGCGATGGTGCAGCCCCTGCCGGGCCAGCCGGGCTCGACTCCGCCCAGCGCCTGGAACCAGGCGGCAAGCCGGGTCGGCATGCCGTCCGATCCCTCGATCGCCGGCACGATCAGCCAATGGCGCGCATTGCAGCAGAGCGATGGCCTGGGCTTTTCCACCTATGCCAGCTTCATCGTCGCCAATCCCGGCTGGCCGGGCGAGGACCGGATGCGGCGGCTGGCCGAGACCGGAATCAATCCCGACAGCTTTGATCCGCGCCAGGTGATCGCCTTCTTCGCCCGCTTCCCGGCGCGCACCGCGACCGGCCATGCCCGCAATGCCGTGGCGCTGATGCAGGCCGGGCGGATGGACGAGGCGCGTGTGGCCGCGCGCACCGCCTGGATCACCGGCACGCTGAGCCCGACCGACGAGGCGCGGCTTTTGTCGCTGTTCGGATCGGGCTTTACCGTGGCCGACCATGACCAGCGCGCCGACGTGCTGCTCTGGAGCAATGACACGATCGGCGCGATGCGGATGCTGGCCTATGTCAGCCCGGCGCGCCGGGCGATCTATGATGCGCGCATCGCCTTTCGCCAGAAATCGCCGGACGCCGCGATCAAGATGCAGACGGCCGAGCCGGCCGGCGGGGCGAGCGATGCGGGCTTCATCGCCGACAAGGCGACCTGGCTGCTCAACAGCGGCAACTGGATCGCCGGGCGCCAATATCTGGCCAATCGCCAGCCGCTGACCTTCCGCCCCGGCAATGCCGAAAAATGGTATGAGACGCTGCTGACCCAGGCGCGGTCGTCGGCGAACGACAGCCAGTGGAGCTTTGCCTATGGCATCGCCAGCCAGCTGGACGACGCCTATGTGCCGGGCACGGACGTGTCGACCCGGCCGATCGGCGAGCGCGACGATTATACCAGCCTTGCCTGGCTGGCGGGCACCACCGCCTTCTACAATCTCAACCGGCCGACCGATGCGGTGGCGATGTTCCGCCGCTATGCGACCGGCGGCAAGTCGCCCCAGGTCCAGGCCAAGGGCTATTATTGGGCCGGGCGCGCGGCGCTGCAGGCGGGCGATGCCGCCAGCGCCAACAGCTATTTCAACCAGTCGGCGCAATTCCCCGATCAATATTATGGCCAGCTGGCGCTGGAGCGGCTGGGCCGGCCGGTGCCGCCGCCGCCCGAACGGGCGGTGTCGATCTCGGCCGCCGAGCGTAGCGAGTTCAACAACCGGTCGGTGGTGCGCGCCGCCAGGGCGCTGGGCCAGATGGGCTATTGGGAGGACCAGAGCAAGTTTGTGCGCGCCATCGCCAACGGCGCGGACAGCGATGGCGATCATTTCCTGGCCGCCGAGCTGGCGCAGAATCTGGGCCGTCCCGACATGGGCGTGATGGTCGGTCGCCGGGCTGTGTCCAACGGCCTGACCGGCTATGGCGCCAGCGCCTTCCCGCGCGTGCCGGTGCCGCCGACGGCGCAATATAACTGGACCATGGTCCATGCGATCGCGCGGCAGGAAAGCCAGTTCGACAAGCAGATCGTCAGCCATGCCGGCGCGCGCGGCCTGATGCAGCTGATGCCCGGCACGGCGCGGGAGCAGGCGGGCAAGCTGGGCCTGAGCTATGACGCCGGTTCGCTCAATGATCCCAGCTACAACATCATGTTGGGCTCGGGCTATTTCCAGCGCATGCTGGACTATTATGGCGGCAGCTATCCGCTGGCCGTGGCCGCCTATAATGCCGGGCCGGGCAATGTGAATCGCTGGGTCAAGGCCAATGGCGACCCGCGCCTGCCGGGCGCCGACATGCTGCGCTGGATCGAGCAGATCCCGATCTTCGAGACGCGCAACTATGTGCAGCGGGTGCTGGAAAATGCCGTCGTCTATGAGGCGATGAATCCGGAGCGGGCCAAGTTCAAGGGCAGCAATGCGGTGCTGAGCCGCTATCTGGGCAAGCAGACACCGGGTTGAAACTGCGCTAGGGAGCGGCGATGACCGGCCCCTATCCCAATTATATCAGCCCCGAGGGCTTTGCGAAGCTGCGCGCGGAATATGACCATCTGCTGGGCGTCGAGCGGCCGCGCATCGTCGAGGTGGTGAGCTGGGCCGCGGGCAATGGCGACCGCAGCGAAAATGGCGACTATCTTTATGGCCGCAAGCGGATGCGCGAGATCGACGGCCAGTTGAAGCGCCTGTCGAAGAAGATGAAGGACGCCAAGGTCGTCGACCCGCGCCAGCAGCCCGACAAGGGCCGGGTCTATTTCGGCGCCACCGTCACCATCGCCGACGAGGATGACGTGTCGCGCACCGTGACGATCGTCGGCAATGACGAGGCGGATGCCGGCGCCGGCCGGATCGGCTGGGGATCACCGATCGCCCGTGCGCTGCGCGGGGCGGCCATCGGCGACCTGCGCCGGGTGCATCTGCCCGCCGGCGAGAAGGAATATGAGGTGATGGCGATCAGCTATCCGCAATAGGATTATGATCGCTTAACTTCCCATATTTCCCGCACATTTCGACATAGAATTTCCAACCCCCGTAACATCGTTACGCGGGTCGCCCCCTTTATAGGGGGGATCAGCCCTGTAGGACAGCATCCGCCAGCCAGGCGCGGAAGGCGGCCATGGCGGGGCTGTCGGGGCGGGACAGCAGGCGGGTGAGCCAATAGCCGCCGACATCGACGCTCTCATGGAAAGGCTGGACCAGCCGCCCGGCCTGCAGATCGGCGGCGAACATCGCGACCGGGGCGAGGGCGACGCCAAGGCCGGCCCGCGCCGCCTCCACCATCAGCAGCGAGGTATCGAACATCGGCCCGCGCAGCGGCGGGCAGGGGGCGCTGGCGGCGGCGAACCAGCGCGGCCATTCGTCGGCGCGATAGGAGCGCAGCAGCGGCTCGCGCGCGAGCGCGACGGGATCGGCCAGGCGGGCGGCGAGGGCGGGCGTGCAGAGCGGTGCGAGCGGTGCGCGCAGGATCGGCTGGGCATGGGTGCCGTGCCAGGCGCCCTCGCCAAAGCGGATCGCCAGGTCCAGCCCCTCGCCGGCCAGGTCGACGCGGTTATTGTTGGTCATCAGCCGCAGATCGACATGGGGGCAGGCACGGGCGAAATCGGCAAGGCGCGGCAGCAGCCAGCCGCCGGCGAAGGTGCCGACCACGCCCAGCGTCAGCACTTCATGCAGCCGGCCGCCCTCGATCCGCTCCAGCGTGCCGCCGACCCGGTCGAACGCATCGGCCAGGACCGGGAGCAGCGCCAGCCCCTCGTCGGTCAGGGCGAGGCCGCGCGGCAGGCGGCGGAACAGCGGCGCGCCGATCCGCGCCTCAAGCTGCGCGACCTGCTGGCTGACCGCGCCCTGGCTGACGCAGAGTTCGAGGCCGGCGCGGGTGAAGCTGAGATGCCGGGCCGCCGCCTCGAAGGCGCGCAGGGCGTTGAGCGGCAGTTGGGCGCGATCCATGGTCATAGCATAAGATCAGCTAATGGCTGTGTCGAGAATTGATGCTTTGTCGCAAGCCCGTATCTCCCGCAATCTCTGTCCATCACCAAGCATATAGGGGTAGGGCGATGCGCAACTGGATCGGCGTAGGTATCAGTATGGCTACGATGTTTCTGGGTGGCCCGGCCTGGACGAAGGCGGCGGATGATCCGCTGCTGCGGCCGATCGCGCTCGCCTCTTCCAAACGCTGGCTGGCGCCGCAGGCGCCGATCCGGCTGCATGGCCAAACCTATCTGGTCGGGTTCGGCGGCCTCAATATCGCGCTTGTCAGGACCAATGCCGGCCTGATCCTGATCGACGGCGCCGTGCCGCAGGCGGTGCGCGACGTGGAGGCGAACATCAAGGCGCTGGGCTTCTCGATCCGCGACGTGAAGCTGATCCTGAGCACCGAACCGCATTTCGACCATGCCGGCGGGCTGGCCGCGTTGGCCCGCGACAGCGGCGCGACGGTGGTGGCGAGCGCGCCGGCGACCGCGGTGCTGCGCACCGGCGGCATCGATCCGGCCGATCCGCAGGCGGCCTGGCTGGAACGCTTCCCCGCCGTTCGCCGGCTGCGCGCGGTCAAGGATGGCGAGGAGATCCGGCTGGGCGACACGGTCATCACCGCCGTCGCGACGCCGGGCCACACGATGGGCAGCATGAGCTGGCGCTGGAAAAGCTGCGAGGGGCGGCAATGCGCGACGATGGTCTTCGGCTCCAGCCTCAATCCGATCGCGGCCGATGGCTATAGCTTTTCCGATCCGGCGCACCGGCCGGTGGTCGACGCCTTTCGCGCGACTTTCGCCAAGGTCGGCGCAATGGATTGCGACCTGTTGATCACCGCCCATCCCGATCCGGCCGACCCGGCGAAGCTGGCGCGCTTGCGGGCGAAGCGCGTGCCCCATCCCTTCGTCGATCCGACCGCCTGCCGCCGCTATGCCGACCGCGCCGCCGGGATGCTGGACAAGAAGCTGGCGGCGGAATGGGAAACGCGCAGTTACAGCCGGGGCCAATAGCCCCCTTTCCCTGCCGGCCTTAATTTGCGACACTATTGTCGTAAATATAAAGGAGAGCAGGATGCAGATCGCGGGCAGGACGATATTCATCACCGGGGGCGGCGGCGGCATTGGCGGGGGGATGGCGCAGGCCTTTGCCGAGCAGGGCGGGCGCATCATCCTGGCCGATATTGATGCGGGTTTTGCTGCGGCGGAGGCGGCGAAGCTGCCGGCGGGGGCGGACGTGCTGGCGCTGCCGATCGACGTCACCCGTCGCGATAGCTGGGCGCAGGCCAGGGCAGCGGCGGAAGCGCGCTTCGGGCCTGTCGATATCCTCTGCAACAATGCCGGGATCGCGTCGGGCTTTGCGCCGCTGATCGACATGGACCCGGCCGATTTCGACCGGCTGGTCGCGGTCAACCTGACCGGCGTCTATAATGGCATCGCCTGTTTCGCGCGGGCGATGGTCGACCGGGGCGCGGGGCATATCGTCAACACATCGTCGATGAACGGGCTCAACCCCTTCGGCCTGTTCGCCGCCTATTCGGCGAGCAAGTTCGGCGTGCTGGGCCTGTCGGATTCGCTGCGGCAGGAACTGGCCCCCCATGGCGTCGGCGTCTCCACCCTGTTTCCCGGCCTGACCCGCAGCCGCATGTCGGAATCCGACATGGTCGGGCCGGGCGCGATGGACCCGGCGCGGCTGGCGCAGATTCGCGCCAACATGATGGAGCCGATCTGGCTGGGCCGAGCGGTGGTGCGCGCGGTCGAGCAGGACCAGCCCCATATCATCACCCATCCCGAATATCGCGACGACCTGGCCCGCCGGTTCGACGCGATCCTGGCGGCGTTCGGCGAACCGGCCCAGCCGGGCTATCGCACGGGGGCGTCGGCGACCGGGCGCTGAATCAGGCGCAAATGCTCAGGATCGGGCGGCGGAGAGAAGCATCTCCGCGCCCTTTTCCGCGATCATCATGGTCGGCGCATTGGTGTTGCCGGACGTGATCGTCGGCATGACCGAGGCATCGATGACGCGCAGTCCGCCGATGCCATGGACGCGCAGTTGCGGGTCGACCACCGCGCGCGGGCCGCTGCCCATGGCGGCGGTGCCGACGGGATGGAAGATGCTGCTGGCGATCGCGCCGATCCCTTCGAGCAGGGCGGCATCATCCTGCCGCTCCGGCCCTGGGCGAAATTCCTGCGGCGCATAGGGGGCGAGGGCCGGCTGGCCGACGATCGCGCGGGTGACGCGCACCGCTTCGATCGCGACCTGGCGGTCCTCGGCGGCGGACAGATAATTGGGCCGGATCGCGGGCGGGGCGAGCGGATCGGCGGAATTGATCCACACATCGCCCCGGCTGTGCGGGCGCAGGTTGCAGACGCTGGCGGTGAAGGCGGGAAAGGCGTCGAGCGCGCCGCCGAACGCGGCCAGACTCAAGGGCTGGACATGATATTCGAGATTGGCGGTGGCATGGCGCGGATCGGATTTCACGAACATGCCGAGCTGGCTGGGCGCCATCGACAGCGGCCCGGAGCGGCTGGCGAGATAGTGCAGGCCCATCCACGCCTTGCCCAGCCATGATCCGGCGCGGCCGTTGAGCGTGGCGATGCCGTTCACCCGATAGGCGCAGCGTATCTGGAGATGATCCTGCAGATTTTCGCCGACGCCCGGCCGGTCGGCCAGGACGTCGATGCCGAGCGTGGCCAGCTTTGCGCCGTCGCCGATACCCGATCGCTGGAGGATGGCGGGGCTGCCGATCGACCCGGCCGACAGGATGACTTCGCCATCGGCCTGCGCGGTGCAGGCGTCGCCATCCAGCAGGAAGCGCACGCCGGTGGCGCGGCCCTGTGCGATCGTCACCCGGTCGATCGTCGCGCCGGTAATGATGCGCAGATTGGGGCGGTTCATCGCCGGGCGCAGGAAGGCGTCGGCGGCGCTCCAGCGCCGGCCGCGCCGCTGCGTCACCTGAAAATAGCCCGACCCCAGATTGTCCCCGCCGTTGAAGTCGGCGGTTTCGGGCACGCCATATTGGCTGGCGGCCTGGCGGAAGCGGTCGAGCAGATCCCAGCGCAGCCTTTGCCGCTCGACCCGTATCTCGCCGCCTGCGCCATGGGTGGCGCTGGCCCCGTCCTGATGATCCTCCGCCCGCACGAAATAGGGCAGCACATCGTCCCAGCCCCAGCCGATATTGCCGGCTTGGCGCCAGCCATCATAATCGGCCGCCTGGCCACGCATGTAGATCATGCCGTTGATCGAGCTGCTGCCGCCGATCACCCGGCCGCGCGGATAGGCGATGGCGCGGGCGCCAAGGCCGGCCTCCGCCTCGGTCTTCAGGCACCAGTCGGTACGCGGATTGCCCATGCAATAGAGATAGCCGACCGGGATCTTTATCCACAGCCAGTCGTCCTTGCCGCCGGCCTCCAGCAGCAGCACGCGGTTGCGCGGATCGGCGCTCAGCCGGCTGGCCAGCACGCATCCCGCGCTGCCCGCGCCCAGGATGATATAATCCCAGCGGCCATAATCCCGGTCCATCGCCTCTCCTCTTGTGCGCGGAGCATGGCCCGGCGGAGGCGGGGGCGTAAAGGGGCAGGACGGGCGCGGTGGCGATATCTGGCCGGGCCATGGCCTGCAAACTGGCCATGGGCGCGGGCGGGCAAGGGGCTATGGCAGGCGGGTGACGGCGCAGGAGGATGGCCATGCAGATTGCGATACTGACGTTCGAGGGATTCAACGAACTGGACAGTTTCATCGCCGCCGCCATCCTCAACCGGATGAAGCCGCAGGGCTGGGCTGCCTATATCACCGCACCGAAAGAGACGGTGACGTCGATGAACGGGGTGACGGTGCAGCGGCAGCGGCCGCTGGACTTTGCGGCGCAAGCGGATGCGGTGCTGATCGGCAGCGGCATCCGCACGCGCGAGATTGCGGCCGATGCCGCCATGCTGGAGCGGATCGCGCTGGACCCGGCGCGCCAGCTGATCGGGGCGCAATGTTCGGGCACGTTGCTGCTGGCGAAGCTGGGCCTGATCGGTGATCTGCCGGCCTGCACCGACCTTACCACCAAGCCCTGGGTAGTGGAGGCGGGGGTGCGGGTGATCGATGCGCCCTTCGTCGCCCATGCCAATGTCGCGACGGCCGGCGGCTGCCTGTCGGCGCCCTATCTCGCCGCCTGGATGATCGCGCGGGGCGGATCGATGACGGATGCCGAAGCGGCGCTCCATTATGTCGCGCCGGTGGGCGAGAAGGCGGACTATGTCGCGCGGGCACGGGCGGTGATCGCGCCATTCGTGGAAGCGGTGCCGGCCTGATGGGCGGGCTATCTGCGCAGCAGGAACACCGCATGTTCGGCGAACAGATTGGCGTTCGCATGGGTGGTTTCCTTGTCCCCTTTCAGGAACCACTGGCCGTCGATGGTCCAGCCGCGATCCTTCACCAGCGCGCGGAAATCATCGACCGTCACATGATGGATGTTGAGCGTGTCATACCAGGTGTCGGGCAATAACCGCGTCACCGGCATCCGCCCGCCCCACAGCAGCGACAGGCGGCCGCGCCAATGGGCGAAATTGGGGAAGGAGACGAAGGCCTGGCGGCCGATGCGCAGCAATGCCTCCACCACCAGGTCGGGCCGCCGGGTCGTCTGCAACGTCTGGCTGAGGATCGCATAGTCGAAACTGGCGTCGGGATAATAGCTAAGGTCGGTGTCGGCGTCGCCCTGCACCACCGACAGGCCGCGGCCGACGGCAGCGGCGACATTGGAACCGTCAATCTCCAGCCCCCGCGCATCGACCTGGCTGGTGTCGCGCAGCGCCGCCATCAGCGCGCCGTCACCGCAGCCGACATCCAGCACCCGTGTGCCCGGCCGCACGGTGCGGGCGATCAGCGCCAGATCGGGGCGGAGGAGATCGCTCATGCCCGGCCACCGCGCAGGAAGCCATCGACTACCCGGTTCAATTCCGGGCTTTCGAGCAGGAAGGCGTCATGGCCGAAGGGGCTGGACAGTTCGACGAAGCTCGCCTGCGCGCCCGAGGCGTTGAGTGCATGGACGATCGCGCGGGATTCGGCGGTGGGATAGAGCCAGTCGGTATCGAAGCTGACCAGGCAGAAGCGCGCCCGCGTCGCGGTGAAGGCCCGCGCCAGCGATCCGCCATGATCCTCGGCTATGTCATAATAGTCCATGGCGCGGGTGATGTAGAGATAGCTATTGGCGTCGAACCGCTCGACGAAGCTCAGCCCCTGATGGCGCAGATAGGACTCCACCTGGAAGTCCGCGTCGAAGCCGAAGGTCTTGGCGTCACGGCCCTGTAGCCGCCGGCCGAATTTCTCGGTCAGGCCCGCTTCGGAGAGATAGGTGATATGCGCCGCCATCCGCGCCACGGCGAGGCCGGCGCTCGGCACCTTGCCATCGGCATAATAGTCGCCGCCGCGCCAGAGCGGATCGGCCATGATTGCCTGGCGCCCGACCTCGTGGAAGGCGATATTCTGCGCGCTGTGCCGCGCGGTCGAGGCGATCACGACGCAGCGTTCGACCCGGTCGGGGAAGAGGGTGGGCCAGGTCAGCGCCTGCATCCCGCCCATCGACCCGCCGATCACCGCGGCCAGCCGATTAACGCCCAGATGGTCGAGCAGCATCGCCTGCGCCCGCACCATGTCGGCGATGGTCAGCACCGGGAAGCGCATCGCATAGGGATCGCCCAGGGCCGGGTCGATGCTGGCGGGACCGGACGATCCCATGCAGCTGCCGATGACGTTGGAACAGATGATGAAATGGCGCGCCGGGTCGACCGGCCGGCCTTCGCCCACCATCCGCCACCACCATCCCGGCTTGCCGGTGACGGGATGGTCCGATGCGACATATTGGTCGCCGGTCAGCGCGTGGCAGATCAGGATGACGTTGGATTTGTCCGCATTCATCTGCCCATAGCTTTCATAGGCGATGTCGACCGGGGACAGGCTGGCGCCGCTCGATAGCGGCAGCGGGCCGGGAAGGCGGGCCTGGCGGCGCAGGCCGAAACGTGTGTCAGGGGAAACGCTGGCCATGACATCGGGCTAAGACGAGGGAAAGAGGCTGTCAATTGGCGGGGCGGGGTGGCGATCGGCCTGCGCCGTGCCTAGATGGAGAGCATGACCGATCAGACCCGTCCGACCATCGTCGCCTATGGCCCGCTCTATCCCTATCTGACCGACCAGCTGGAGCAGCGCTTCACCGTCCACGCCGTGGCGGCGGACGCGGATATGTCCGCGCTGCCGGCTGATGTGCTGGAGGCGCGCGCGCTGGTCAGCTTCGGATCGGTCGGGGCGCCCGCCGCCATCATGGACGCGCTGCCGAAGCTGGAGATGATCGGGCTATTCTCGGTCGGCTATGACAAGGTCGATGTCGACCATGCGCGGGCGAAGGGCATCCGCGTCACCAACACGCCCGACGTGCTGACCGACGATGTCGCGGACCTGGCCGTCGGCCTTCTCTATGCGACGGTGCGCAACATCGCCGCCAATGACCGGCTGGTGCGGTCGGGCGGCTGGGCGCGGGGCGAGAAGCCGGCGCTGGCGGGCCGGGTGACCGGCGCGACCATCGGCATATTGGGGCTGGGCCGGATCGGCCGCGCCATAGCCAGGCGGCTGGAGCCGGTGGCGGGCGAGATCCTCTATCATAACCGCAAGCCGGCGGCGGATACGGCCTATCGCTATGTCGCCGACGCGATCGACTTTGCGCGCCAGAGCGATGTGATCATCGTCGCCACGTCGGGCGGGCCGGAAGCGGCCAAGCTGGTCGACGGCGCGATGCTGGACGCGCTCGGGCCGGATGGCGTGATCGTCAATATCAGCCGGGGCGGCGTGATCGACGAGGCGGCGATGGTCGAGCGGCTGGCCGACCGGCGCATCGCCGGCGCAGGGCTGGATGTGTTCGCGCACGAACCGCATGTGCCCGAAGCACTGTTCGCGATGGACCATGTCGTGCTGCAACCGCATCAGGGCAGCGCCACCGTCCATACCCGCAAGGCGATGGCCGATCTGGTGGTCGCCAATCTGGACGCCTGGTTTGCCGGGGAGGCCTTGCTGACGCCGGTCGTGTAGGTCGGACGCTGGCGGGGCGCACAAGGACGGCTTGACGCGCGCCGCCCGCGCTGTAGCTTTGCATCACCCTATTCTCAGCCGGTTGGAGCGCCCGATGCGCATCGTCCTGTTGCTGATTGACGCGGTGCCCGATGCCGGACCTTGCCTGTCCGGCTGCCCGCGGTTGCGCCCTTCGCCCGCCCGTCATTCCCTGCGGAGCGATCGATGACAGCAACAATAGGGGGAGAGGAACAAGCATGCAGATAGTCTATATCGCCATAGGGTGCGGCCTGCTGGCCGTGCTTTATGGGCTTTTCACCAGTCGCCAGGTGCTCGCCGCACCGGCGGGGAATGAAACCATGCAGGCGATCGCGGGGGCAATCCAGGAAGGGGCGAAAGCCTATCTCGGCCGCCAATATACCACCATTGCCATGGTCGGCATCGTCGTCGCCGTCCTTGTCTTCCTGTTCCTGGGGATAACCTCTGCCGTCGGTTTCCTGATCGGCGCGATCCTGTCGGGCGCGGCCGGCTTCATCGGCATGAACATTTCGGTCCGCGCCAATGTGCGGACGGCGGAGGCAGCGCGTGGCACCTTGCAGAACGGCCTCACCGTCGCCTTTCGGGCCGGCGCGATTACCGGCATGCTGGTGGCGGGCCTCGCCTTGCTCGCGATCAGCACCTTCTTCTGGTATCTGACCGGCCCGGCCGGCCATGCCCCCGATGACCGTCTGGTGATCGACAGTCTGGTGGCCTTGGCCTTCGGTGCCAGCCTCATCTCCATCTTCGCGCGCCTGGGCGGGGGCATCTTCACCAAGGCGGCCGACGTCGGCGCCGATCTGGTCGGCAAGGTGGAGGCCGGCATCCCCGAGGATGACCCGCGCAACCCCGCCGTGATCGCGGACAATGTCGGCGACAATGTCGGCGACTGTGCCGGCATGGCGGCCGACCTGTTCGAAACCTATGTCGTCACCGTCGGCGCCACCATGGTGCTGACCGCGCTGCTGGTGACCGGCGTCGACAATGCCTTCCTGATGCGCCTCATGTCGTTGCCGCTGATCGTCGGCGGCGTGTGCATCATCACTTCGATCATCGGTACCTATATGGTCCGCCTCGGTGCCAGCCAGTCGATCATGGGCGCGCTCTACAAGGGCTTCTGGACCACCGCGATCCTGTCGATCCCGGCGCTCTGGTTCGTTACCCACTATACGCTGGGCGATCTCAGCACGCCGTTCGGTACCGATCTCGACGGCGTCGGCGGTTATACCGGCATGGCGCTGTTCTGGTCGATGATGGTGGGCCTTGCCGTCACCGGCCTGCTGGTCGTCATTACCGAATATTATACCGGCACCAATTATCGCCCGGTCCGCTCGATCGCCAAGGCATCGGAAACCGGCCATGGCACCAATGTCATACAGGGCCTGGCGATCAGTCTGGAATCGACCGCGCTGCCGACGATCGTGATCGTGGTCGGCATCATCGTCGCCTATCAGTTGGCGGGCCTGATCGGCATTGCCTTTGCCGCCACCGCGATGCTGGCGCTGGCCGGCATGGTCGTCGCATTGGACGCCTATGGCCCGGTCACGGACAATGCCGGCGGCATCGCCGAAATGGCCCATCTCGACGACAGCGTCCGGGTGAAGACCGATGCGCTCGACGCGGTCGGCAACACCACCAAGGCGGTGACCAAGGGCTATGCCATCGGCTCGGCCGGCCTGGCGGCTTTGGTGCTGTTCGGCGCCTATACGGAGGATCTGAAATTCTACAACACGGCCCTGGGCCTCACCGAGCCGGTCGATTTCAGCCTGTCCAATCCCTATGTCATCGTCGGTCTGCTGCTGGGCGCGCTGTTGCCCTATCTGTTCGGCGCGATGGGGATGACGGCGGTCGGCCGTGCGGCCGGTGACGTGGTCAAGGATGTGCGCGACCAGTTCGCCACCAACAAGGGCATTATGGAGGGGACGTCGCGCCCCGATTATGCCCGTACCGTCGACCTCGTCACCCGCGCCGCGATCAAGGAGATGATTATCCCCTCGCTGTTGCCGGTGTTGGCGCCGATTGCGGTCTATTTCATCATCGCGGCGGTCGCCGGCGTGCCCAACGGCTTTGCCGCGCTGGGCGCCCTGCTGCTGGGTGTCATCGTCTCGGGGCTGTTCGTCGCCCTGTCGATGACCTCGGGCGGGGGCGCCTGGGACAATGCCAAGAAATATATCGAGGATGGCCATCATGGCGGCAAGGGCAGCGAGGCGCACAAGGCGGCGGTGACCGGCGACACGGTCGGCGATCCCTACAAGGACACGGCCGGTCCGGCGGTCAACCCGATGATCAAGATCACTAATATCGTGGCACTATTGTTGCTCGCGGCGCTTGCGCACGGCGCTTAACCCGGTTTTAAATCGCCGGACTGACGATGACCCCGCCCGCCAACGGGCGGGGTCATGTTTGACTGGGGGGTATGTTTGAAACCGTTTTTGTCCGCTGCGGCCTGCGCGCTCGCGACTTTTGCACCTGTCGTCTCTGCCCAAGCCGATGCGACCAAGGCCGACACTGCCAAGGCGTCGGCGACCGCTGCCAAGATCTGGCCGATCGAAGCCTTTGCCGAGCTACCGGCAATGGATTCGCCCGAACTGTCGCCGGACGGCGCGCGCGTCGCCGCGCGGATCGCGATCAAGGGCGAGCAGAGGCTGGTGATCGCCGAAGTGCAGGGCGGCAATGTCCACAACATGGGCCTGGGCGACAATGATCTCAACTGGTGGCGCTGGGTCAATAATGACTGGCTGATCGTCGGCATCGGCGCGGAAACCAATGTTCAGGGCGATACCTGGTCGATCAGCCGCGTCGCCAGCATCAAGGCGGACGGCACCAAGGCCAGCATCCTTGCCAAGAATGTTGCCGCACAAAATGGCGACGATGTCATCTGGGTCGCGCGCGACGGCAGCCCGCGTATCCTGCTCTCCTATCAGACGTCCATCTATTATAATGAACCCGGCTTCTGGCCGCAGGTCAGCGAGGTCGACGTCAGCACCGGTAAGATGCGCACCGTCGTGCCCTCGCGCCAATTTGTGCGCAGCTGGTATGCCGATGCGACCGGCGCGGTGCGCATGGGGGTGGGTTATAATGACGGCACTCGATCATCCAAATTGCTCTATCGTGCCGATGGCCGCAGCGGCTTCCGCGTGGTCGATAAGGCCGATCGCCGTCGCCATGAATCGCTGATCGTGCCGATGCTGTTCACCGCCGACCCGGGCAAGGCGATCGCCAGCGATGATCGGGACGGCACTGACGCCTTCTATGAACTGGACCTCGGCACGCTGGAACTGGGCAAGAAGCTCTATGAAGCGCCCGGTTTCGACCTTGGCGGGCTGGAGGTTGATGCCGCCGGCACCGGCATGGCGGGCGTGCGCTACACTGCCGATGCGCCGGCCGTTCACTGGTTCGACCCGACCCTGGCGAAGATCCAGGCCGATATCGACAAGGCCGTGGGTGATCGCCGCGCGCGCATCGTCTCGACCAGCCAGGACCTGAAGAAACTGATCGTCCATGTCGGCGCGGCAAGCCAGCCGGGCGCCTATTATTTCTATGACACCGACTATGGCGCCATGTCGCTGCTGTCCAAGGTCAGCGAGACGCTGGGCGTCCGGCCGCAACTCTCGCCGGTCAAGACGATCCGCTACAAGGCGCGTGACGGTCTGGAGATCGCAGCGGTGCTGACCCTGCCCAATGGCAAGGAGGCGAAGGAACTGCCGCTCATCCTGATGCCCCATGGTGGCCCTTTCGCCCGCGATGCGGAGACGTGGGACTGGTGGGTGCAGTTCCTGGCCAATCGCGGCTATGCGGTGATCCAGCCCAATTATCGCGGCTCGTCGGGCTATGGCACGGAATTCGCGGCCAAGGGCGAGGGCCAATGGGGTCGTGCCATGCAGGATGACCTCAATGACGCGGTCGACTGGGCGGTGAAGCAGGGCATTGCCGACGCCAAGCGGGTCTGCGTCGTTGGCGCCTCTTATGGTGGCTATGCCGCGATGCGCGCGGCGCAGCGCGACGGCGGCCGTTATCGCTGCGCCGTCTCCTATGCCGGCGTGTCGGATCTGGGCGCGATGATGCGCTATGACCGGCGCTTCCTCAATTCCGGCGCCAGCGGCGACTGGCTGAAGGAACAGGCGCCCGACTTCGGCGTCGTCTCGCCGATCAACTATGCCGCCGGCTTCTCGACGCCGATCCTGCTGATGCACGGCAAGAAGGACCGGCGCGTACCGGTGGGTCAGTCCCGCGAGATGGCGGAGAAGCTCAAGGCCGCCGGCAAGGTAAGCGGCCGCGACTATATCTATGTCGAGCAGCCGCTGGCCGACCATTTCTTCTCGCGCCAGGCCGACCGGCTGGAATTTCTCCAGCAGCTCGAAGCCTTTCTGAAGGCGCATAACCCCGCCTGAGCGGCCCGCGGCGCGACCGTCAGAAGTCGCGCCGCAATTCCAGGAAGACCGTGCGCGGCCGGCCGACAAAGGCCCCCTTGCGCGCATCGAAGGTGGCGACGGCATAAGTCTTGTCGAAGATATTCTCGACGCGGATCATCGCCTCGGCAAAGCCCAGATCCTGAGTGATGCTGCCGTCGAACACGGTGAAGCCGGGAATATGGGCGCCGCGCCGGTCGATCTGGCCCGACACATATTGGCCGCCCAGCGCCAGCGCCGTGCCCCAGGTGGGGATCTGATAGCGGGACCATAGCCCGGCCTGATGATGCGGGGCGTTGGGGAAGCGGCCGCCGACCGCATTGTCGATCGTCGCGCCCTCCGCACTGTCGGTGATGCGCGCGTCATTATAGGCGTAATTGGCGGTCAGCACCCAATTCTTGCTGAGATCGGCTGCCAGCGTCAGTTCGATCCCCTTGCTGGTCACCTCGCCGACCGGCGACAGCTGGTCCAGACCATTGATCGGCTCCAGATCGGGATCGACCTGCACGATGCCGTTGCGCATGATATGGTAGAGGGCGAGGGTCGGCTGCAGCTTGCCCTGCATCAGTTCGCCCTTGGCGCCGACCTCGAACTGGCGGCTGGCGATCGGCGCAAAGGGGCCGCCGACCGCCGGATTCTGGTTGCCGGGGCTTTGCGGTTCGAAACTCTGCGCATAACTGCCATAGAGGGAGATGGACTGAACCGGCTTGTAGATGCCGCCGACGCGCCAGCTCCAGCGACCGCCATCTGCATAGGCACCGCCAATCTTGTCCTTGTCGTCGAACCAGTCGTGGCGCACGCCGCCGACCAGGATGACATGCTCGCCGATATCCGCCTGTTCCTGGGCATAGACGCCATAGCGATGGGCGCGCGACGCATTCACTTCCGGGGTCAGGCCGGCCAGGTCCGCCTCGGTCGGATTGCTCAGGCCATAGACGGGATTGCTCAGCGACAGGCCCGGCACGCCCTTGATCGTCACGCCGCTGAAATCCTGCGTCTCGCGATACCAGTCGGCGCCCACCAGCAATGTGTGTTTGATCCCGCCGGTCTCCAGTCTGGCGATCATGTTGCTCGCCAGGCTCGCGCCCTCGATCGTGCCATGCTGTGAGCGAAATTCGCGCGGCTGGGTATCGAAGACGCCATCGCCATCGGTGTCGATCGGCCCCAGCGGTTCATGATAGCGCTGATATTCGGTGTAGCGGAACCAGCGGCCCGATGCATTGACGCTGACCGCGTCGGACAACCGGCTGTCCAGCCGCGCCTGCAGCACCGTGCCCTTCAGGCTCAGCTTGTCGGTCTTTTCATTATGGGTCCAGTTGCGGTCGGCCAGGAAATGCCCCTCCGCATCGATCGCCACGCCGCGCAGCCGGTTGCCCGGCAGATCCTGGTCGTATCGGGTCGCCTGCACCGTCAGGCTGGTGTCGGGCGCCAGCTTGAACTTCAGCCCGCCGTCCGCGACCAGGCTGCGGCTGCCGGAAAAGCGCTGCACCGTGTCGAAGCTTTCGTAGAACAGGCCGGCCCGCCCGGCGACCACGCCATTGGCGTCGATCGGCCCGGTCACTTCGCCCGACGCGCCATAGCGGTCATAATTGCCGACCACCGCGCGCACCGACGCGGCGAATTCGTCCTGTGGCTTCTTGGTGACATAATTGACCATGCCGCCCGGCGAACTGGCGCCATAGAGCATGCCGACCGGTCCTTTGAGAAACTCGACCCTGTCGATGCTGAACAGGTTCGGCACGGCAAAGCCCTGGAACGGATCGCCGCGCAGCCCGTCATAGAACATCGATTCCTGCCGGAAACCGCGATAGGTAACGGTGGCATATTGGTTGGCGCTGACGCCGGCGACATTGCGATAAAGGTCGGTGATGTCGCGTGCGCCCTGGTCGCGGATCAGTTCGCTGGTGATGACCTGCACCGACTGGGGAATGTCCATCGGGTCGGCGGGAATCTTGCCGATTTCGCTATCTTCGACGCGATAAAGTTTCTGCGCGCGGGCGGTGACCAGAATGTCGCTGTTGCCGGCGGCCGCGTCGATTGGAACCTGCGCCAGCACGGGCAGCGGCGCGAACAAAAAGGGCAGGGCGCAAAGGCGGAGGCTGGGCAAGGCGGCGATCCCGTTGAAATGGACAAGGAATGGAGCCGGTTCGCTCCTTCTGGCCTCTCCCCAATATTGCCTCGGCTAATGATATTGCGAGTATATTGCAATATGTAACATGCTGATTTGCCTTTATATTGCTACGGCCCATCCGACGCCGCGCTGCGCGCGCGGACGTCAGCAATGATCCGGACTGAACCGTCACAAAATAGCAATCAAACTGACGCTGTCATGTAATCGAATCGTCATAGAGGCCCGCCAACCCTGTTGGAGAGCAATGCCCGATGCGCCGCCTGTCCCTCTGTCTTTTCGCCCTGATGGCGCTGCCCGCGACTGCCCATGCCAGCGAGGATGAGCAACTCTGGACTACCACCAGCGCGACGGTGAAGCTGTCCGATCACTGGCGCCTCCAGCAGGAGATCGTCGCCCGCTTCAGCAATGATCGGAATGGCCTGTACGAGATCGAGAGCAACACGCTGGTCGGCTACAAGCTCGACAAGCAGGTGACGGTCTGGGCGGGGTACACCCATGACCCGCAATATGCCGGCGGCGATTTCACCGTGATGGAGCATCGCGCCCGCGAACAGGTGACGTTCGACAATATCCTCAAGCTCGGCCCGGTGTCGGTCAGCGCGCGGATGCGGATGGAGCAGCGCTGGCGCGAAGGGATTGACGGCACGGCCTGGCGCCTGCGGCCCTATGTGAAGCTGACCATGCCCTTCAGGGAAGGCGGCAAGACCGCACTGATTTTGAGCCATGAGAGTTTCATCGATCTCAACAAGACCAATTTCCAGCGCGTCCAGGGCGAGGAGCGGATGCGCAACCTGATCGCGATCACCACGCCGCTGGCAAAGAATGTGAATGCGGAGATCGGCTATCTCCACCAGCATGGATTCCGCCCCGATGCCGACGACAGCAACGACAATGTCGCCTCGCTCTCGCTCAGTTTCAGCTTCTGAACGGCATCTGGTCGGTGACGCCTATTCCCGATGCCCCCTGGCCGCGCGCAGGCCAGCGCGGCCGGCCAATGCGCGCTTCAACGCGGCGGGATGGGGGGCGATCAGGAAGCCGAAGCTGACCGTGCCTTCCTTGGTCTCGACCGCATGGTGCAGCCGATGCGCCTGGACGATCCGCTTCATGTAGCGGGATCGGGCGACATAGCGGTGGCGTACCCGCTGGTGGACGATGATGTCGTGGAAGCCCAGATAGATGGCGCCATAGGCGGCGACGCCGGCGCCGACGGCCGTCGCCCAATTGCCCCAGCCCCATTGCACCCCGCCCAGCAGCAGCAGGATGGAGGGCATGGCGAAGATCACGAAATAGAGGTCATTGGCCTCGAAGAAGCCGGTGCGGGGGCGGTGGTGGCTGGCATGGAGGAACCAGCCGGGGCCATGCATCACCCAGCGGTGCATCACATAGGCAAAACCCTCCATCAGCGCGATCGTGACGACGAAGAGCAGTAGGAGGGCAATCGGAGGCATGGGCGCCTTATAGGCAGCGGCGCGGGCCAAGGCGACCCGTAAAGACCGCATATGGCAAAGGGCCGCGATCCCCTTTGGAGAGCGCGGCCCTGTTCATCCCCGAAGGGAAAGCGGATCAGAAGGAGGCGGTGAGCGAACCGAGCACGCCGGCCTTGCTGATATTGTGGCCTGCCGACGAATAGAGCGACTTGTCGGTGTCGACATAGGACACGCCGAAGGTCAGGTGACCCCAGGTGTAGGTCGCGCCGATGTTCCAGTCGGTATATTCCTTGCCGATGGTCAGGTAACTCGGGCCGAAGCTGTGGCCCAGATGCGCCGACACGCCCAGCGGGGTGTTGGGGATCGAGGCCGAGACGTCGCCGGCGAGGTAGAGATTATCTTCCTTGCCATTGCCGACGGTCAGCGCCTTGGCCTTGGGGGCGTAGTTGGCGGTCAGCTTGGCGGTGGCGGGGCCGAACGTGCCCTTGATCGAGGCATAGGGCTCGACGAAGTCGGTGTTCGCGCCGGCATTGCCCGGATAGTAATAATAGAGGACGCCAACGTCGATCGTCGCGCCGCCGACCGTGGTCGAATAGCCGCCGATCAGGTCGAGTTCCTGGTCCGAGCCGTTGGCGACATATTCGTCGATCGAACTGCCCCAGGTCGAGACATAGAAGCCCGATTCATGGGCAACGGTGATGCCACCTTGTAGCGCGAACTTCTTGTTGGTCTGGGAAATGCCGCGGAAGCGATAGTCGCTGACGACGGCGGCATTGCCGGTGACGGTCACCGCAGGAGCCGGCTCATCCTGGGCCATGGCCGGTGCCGACAGCGCAGCGAAAGCGGCGGTGAGAAGGGAGGCCGAGAGGCCGAGAATGGACTTACGCATGTTGATCCCCTTGATGGTTCTGCGATCGTCCCGCCTGCGTCCAGGCGCCTGCCTCTATGCTTCCCCCAAGGGAAATGGGCCGGCTTGCCTCAACGCTTCCGGGCATGCCCGCGCGCGCTGCGCCGCACAAGATATTATTGCTATTTGATGTCTTTTACGTCTTTTATTGTTGCTACTACGCAACAAGGCGCGATGCTGCATTCGCCGGACGGCGGGAATATATATCTGATAATGCGCGATTTATCGGATTTAGTGGCGTTGCTGCGGCCGCTCAGGATCGTGAACGATCCGGCTCGTCTGGCTCATTCATTGCTGAATCATGTCTATGCTGCGGTTGCCGCAGTTCGACGACGTGGCGCGGATAGGGGACGATGATGCCGCGCGCCTTGAACTTGTCCAGCACCCGCATCAGAACGTCGGACGTCACGCCGCCCACGCCATTTTCCGGGTCGCTGATCCAGACGCGAATCTCGTGCTCCAGCCGATATTGGCCCAGCGCCGTCAGCCACACCTTGGGCTCGGGTTGCTTGAGTGCGCGCGGGCTTTCCTGTGCCGCTTCCAGCATCAATTGCTGGGCCAGCGCAATGTCGCTGTCGTTGCTGATGCCCACCGGAATGCGGACGCGGATATTGCGATCGGAATAGGACCAGTTCTCCACCTCCTGCGTCATCAGGATTTCGTTGGGGATGAGATGCTTCTTGCCGTCGCGGGTGATGATCGACACGGCGCGCACGCCGATCTTGCTGACCCAGCCGAAACTGTCGCCGACCGCGATCACGTCGCCCGGCTTGATCGACCGGTCCATCAGCAGGATGATGCCCGCGATCAGATTGCCCACCGTCTTCTGCAGGCCGAAGCCGACCGCGAGGCCAAGCGCGCCGGAAAAGACGGTGAAGGCGGTAAGGTCGATCCCCAATATGTCGATGCCGATGAAGAAGGCGGCGATGAGCACCGCGATTCCGGCCAGCTTCTGCCCCAGCAATTTCTGGGTCGGGTCGAGATCGGGCGCCTTCTGGATGCTGCGGCGAATCAGCCGGTTGGCAAGGCGGATACCGGCGAGCAGCGCGACCAGTGTCGCGGCGATCGAGAGGATGTCGAGCAGGCTGATGCGGCGCTTGCCCAGCGTCAGCGCGACGTCATCCAGCATCGACCCGACCGGCGCGATTCCGCCGCTGCTGCCCGATATCACCATCACGAACAGCAGCAGGGCGAGCGGCGTGATCGCCCAGCGGGGGAAGCTGAGCGCTTGCAGCAGATGCAGCGCAAGCAGCGCGACGGCACAGGCGAGCGCGGTGCCCAGGATCAGATGGGCGATGCTGTCCGCCGGCCAGAGCGCCAGCGCCGTCGCGAACAGCGGTACGCTGATCGCATGGCGCAGCATCGGACGGACATGGGTGGAAACCAGATCGCTGAGCGCGGGTAGGCTGTCCTTCACGCGCGGGGCCAGCAGGCGTGCCACGCTATGGGCAATGGCATAGAGTAGCAGCGAGATGCCGACCGCGATCAGCGGCTGGGTGATGTCCGCATTGCCCGGCAACCGGGCCAGCCATGCGGACATCTGCGTCATCCGCGTGTCGCCCGGAAGCGGGCGAGGCCGGCGTCAAGGTCGGCGATCAGGTCGGCGGGATCCTCCAGACCGATCTGCAGCCGGATGACCGGGCCTTCCGCCTGCCATACGGTCGCCGTGCGATAGCGGGCCGGATCGACCGGCAGGGCCAGGCTTTCGAACCCGCCCCAGCTATAGCCGATGCCGAAATGGGCAAGGCCATCGATCAGCGCGGCACGGGCCGCCTCGTCCCCGCCCTGCAGCACGAAGCTGAACAGCCCGGTCGAGCCGCTGAAGTCGCGCGCCCACAATTCATGGCCGGGACAGTCGGGCAAAGCGGGGTGCAGCACGCGGGCGACGTCTGGCTGCTCGGTCAGCCAATGCGCGATCTCCAGCGCGCTCGCCTGATGCTGGGCCAGGCGGACGCCGAGCGTGCGCAGGCCACGGCTGGCGAGCCAGGCATCGTCGGGGCTGGTCATCTGGCCGAACAGATAGGCGGACTGGCGGACCTTCGGGAACAGCGCCGGTGTGGCAGTGACCGACCCCATCATCACGTCGCTATGGCCGACAATATATTTGGTGCAGGCGAGGATCGCGATGTCGACGCCATGGGCCAGCGCCGGGAAGAAGAGCGGCGTCGCCCAGGTATTGTCGAGCAGGGTGGTGATGCCGCGATCGCGCGCGATGGCGGTGATCGCCGGCACATCCTGCACCTCGAAGGTCAGGCTGCCGGGGCATTCCAGGAAGATGGCGCGGGTGCGATCGGTCACCAGATCGGCGATGCCGGCGCCGATGGTCGGGTCATAATAGAGCGTCTCGATGCCGAAGGGTTTCAGCACCTGTTCGCAGAAATTGCGGGTCGGGTCATAGGCGCTGTCGACCATCAGCAACTGGTCGCCCGGCCGCAGCACCGCCATCAGCGCGCAGGCGATCGCCGCCACGCCCGAAGGGAAGAGCATCGTGCCCTCCGCGCCCGGCTCCATCTCGGTCAGCGCATCGGCCAGGCTCCAGCTCGTCGGCGTGCCCTTGCGTCCGTAGAACAGCCGCTCATGGGTGCTGCTGCCCGCTGCCTTCCGCAGATGGGCGACATCGTCATAGAGGATGGTGGAGGCGCGCCACACGCCCGGACTGACGATCGCGCCGGGTTGCCCCGGCATGCCGGTCCAGTCGGCGCGGCGGCCGGCCTGGGCCAGCCTGGTCAGCGGCCTTCTGCTGTCGTCGCTCATGCGGCGGGTCCGGTCGCCTTGGGGGTGGCGGGGTCGAACCCCCATTCCGACCAACTGCCGTCATAGAGGCTGATGTCGCGCTTCCCGAGCGTTTCGAGGGCGGCGAGGATGATCGCTGCGGTCACGCCGCTGCCGCAGGTGGTGATGATCGGCCGGTCGAGATCGGTGCCGGCGTCGATCAGCAGGCGGCGCAGTTCCTCGCCCTGCTTCAGACTGTTGTCGGCGGCGAAGAAGGCGGAGGAGGGGATGTTGCGGCTGCCGGGAATATGGCCTGACGCCATGCCGGGGCGGGGTTCGGCCTCGGCGCCGGTGAAGCGCCCCGCGCCCCGCGCGTCGAGTAGTTGCGCCGTGCCGCTGTCGAGATTGGCGAGGATATCCGCCTTGGTGCGAACCTGCGTCCGGTCGAGCCTGGCGACGGCATCGCCGGGCACGATGGCGGGCGTGCCGCTTTCGACCGGGCGGCCTTCGGCAACCCATTTGGGCAGCCCGCCGTCCAGGATCGCGGCGGATGCGCCCAAACCATAGACGCGCATCATCCACCAGCCGCGCGCCGCGCTGTGGGTCGGGCTGTTGTCATAGATGACGATACGGCTGTCGGCGTTGACGCCCAGCGCCTGCATGCGCTGCGTCATCAACGCGTCGGGCGGCAACTGGCCCGGCACCGGATCGGCGGGGTCGCTCAGGCTCGGCAGGTCCATATAGGCGGCGCCGGGAACATGGGCCGCGTCGAACTCGGCGCGCGGGTCGCGCGGCGTGCCGGGCAGGAACAGGCTGGCGTCGAGAATGACGAGATCGGCCTTGCCGATTTCGCCGGCCAGCCAGTCGGTGGAAACGAGAATATCCATGCGGCCCCTTTTAACCTTGTCAGGCGGTTATCTTAGGAGCGGCCTGCCGGACAGGAAAGGGAAATGCTCAGGCCGGCGGCACTTCGGCGGCGGCGCGGGCGGCTGGCCGCCGATATTGGCGCGGCCCCTGGTCGAGGCGGAAGGGCGACAGGCGCTCGGCGGGCGGTTCCTGTTCCTGGCCGACGATGAAGGCGCGGCCGGTGCGGCCGGTGCCTTCGGGCGCTTCCTCATCCTCGCCCCAGCGATAATGGGCGTCGAAGGCGGCGATCGGCACCAGCAGCGACCGCTCGCCCATCGTCACCGGCACGATCTCGTCCTGGGCCAGGCGCAGTTCGTTGGTCATGCGCACGGTTTCGCCCGGCGCGATCGAGACGATCGAATGCAGCGGCATGCCGGTCTCGCCACCGAAGAAATGGCGCAGCAATTCATCCTGTTGTGCGCCCGCATTGCCCAACAGGCCGCGCACCATGATGTCGCGGGCCGGGCGCTCGCCGCGATTGTGGAGCAACAGCGTATAGCCGATGGTCACGCCGATCAGCGAGGAGCGGGCGAGGCTGATGTCGAGGCCCATCTCGACCCAGGGGCGGTCCCCGGCGTCGCTGGCCGGAGCCGATGCCACGGGTTCGGGGGCAGGCGCTGGTGGTGGCGCTGCTGCTGCGGGGGCGGGCGGAGGCGGTGCGACAGGCGCCTGGGCTGGTCGGGGTGCTGCCGGCACTGGTGCGGCATCGACTTGCGGGGCTTTCGCCACATGACGGCGACGCATCAGCAGGAATCCGGCGATCACCGCCAGCGCGGCGATTGCGGCGGCGATCCAGGGCCAGCTCAACCCCTGCGCTTCGGCTTCCTGCGAGGGTTCGACAGTGGTGACGCTGTTGTCGGCCATGACCGGCTCGGGTGAGGGCAGGGCGGCCGGCGGCGGCGTTTCCACCGCGTTGGCGGCATTGTCCGGTTCCGCCACGGCGGGCGCCGGGCTGGGCTGAGTTGCTATGGTGTCGCGCGCGGCCGGGCGTTCGGTGGGGGCGGGCGTGGGCGTCGTGCGCGCGTTGCGTGGCGTTTCGGTTCGCGTCGGTGTCGGGCGCTGCGATGCGGGGGCAGGCGTGGTCGCGGGCGCGCGCTGGGTCGGCGCGGGCGTCACGGTCGGCGCGATGATCGGCGGCAGCGACGGCGTCGGTGTAGGCGTGGGCGTCGTCGTGCCACGGAACACATCCAGTTCCGGCCCCTGGCGGCGCGGGTCATCGGCCGGTGGCGGCGGCGCGGCACGCTGCAGATTGACGACCGGATCGCTGCCGGTGGCTTGTTGTGCCAGCGCGGGCGTGACTGCCAGCAGCGGCAGGACGGAAAGGAACAGACGCATAGACCCCATGGCCCTGCCAAGGCAGAAATTTTGCTGAACGCCAGATGAACGGAAGCGCGCGCGCGCCGGACCGATGACAAATTGCGTGTAATCGACTACATGCGCCCTCATGACCGATACCCCGCTCCATCTCGGCCGCGCCAGCACCCTGCCGCAGCGGCCCGAGGACGCCGTCCTCGACTATGTCCCCAATCCCCGTCCGGGCAAGCCCTATCTGGTGCGCTTCACGGCGCCCGAATTCACCTCGCTTTGCCCGGTGACCGGCCAGCCGGACTTCGCTCATCTGGTGATCGACTATGCGCCCGGTGCGACCATCGTCGAATCCAAGGCGCTCAAGCTGTTCCTGGGCAGTTTCCGCAACCATGCCGGCTTCCATGAGGATTGCACCGTGGGCATCGGCGAGCGGCTGTTCACCGAAATGCAGCCGATCTGGCTGCGCATCGGCGGCTATTGGTATCCGCGTGGCGGCATCCCGATCGACGTCTTCTGGCAATCGGGCGAACCGCCCGCCGGCCTGTGGCTGCCGCCGCAGGACGTGCCGGGCTATCGCGGCCGCGGCTGAGCCATACAGCCGTTCGTTTCGAGCTTGTCGAGAAACGGAGGCGCTTGTCGCTTCTCGACTGGGCTCGAAGCGAACGGAGGAGGGTGCTGGCCCGCCTTCTTGTTGGACGAACGCACAACAGGCTTCGACCAACGACATTCTCTTGCGGATAGTTCACTTGACCCCTGGGGGGAAACGGCCGATCCGGTTTGCATGTTGCGCGTGACTATGTCTCATTGCGCCATCCAAGCCGTATCGGAGTTCCTTCCCCCATGCCCTTGTCGAAAATCCTGCCGTTCCTGATGGCGGCCGCGCCGCTGGCGATCGCCGTGCCCGCGCTGGCCCAGACCGCGCCTGCCGGCCCCGCCGCCGGCGTCACCACCCAGCTGCCCCGTGGCGCCGCGCCCAGCCATTATGCGATCGAAGTGACGCCCGATGCGGCGAACCTCACATTCACCGGCAAGGTGACGATCGACGTTACCGTCGCCACTGCCATGCCGGCACTGGTGCTGAACGCGGCCGACCTGACCGTCTCCAGCGTCACCCTGACCCCGGCCAAGGGCAAGGCGATCACCGGCACGGCCAAGGTGGATGCCGATGCTCAGACCGTCAGCCTCGACTTCGGCAAGCCGGTCCAGCCGGGCAGCTACAAGCTGACCATGGTCTATGCCGGCATCATCAACCAACAGGCGAACGGCCTGTTCGCGCTCGACTATACGGACAATGCCGGCGCCGCGAAGCGCGCGCTTTTCACCCAGTTCGAGGCACCCGACGCCCGCCGCTTCGTGCCGAGCTTCGACGAGCCGAGCTACAAGGCGACGTTCGACCTCTCCGCTGTGGTCCCGGCGGACCAGTTGGCGGTCGGCAACATGCCGGTCAAGGCGACCAAGGACATCGGCAGCGGCAAGAAGCTGGTGACCTTCGGCACCAGCCCCAAAATGTCCTCCTACCTGCTCTTCTTCGGCCTGGGCGAACTGGACCGCGCGACCAAGATGGCGGGCAATACCGAAGTCGGCGTCATCACCGGCCGGGGCAATACCGGCAAGGCGCAGCTGGCGCTCGATGCGTCGGCGGCGATCCTGCCCTATTATAATGAGTATTTCGGCGTGCCCTTCCCGCTGCCCAAGCTCGACAATGTCGCGGGTCCGGGCCAGAGCCAGTTCTTCAGCGCGATGGAGAATTGGGGCGCGATCTTCACCTTCGAACGCACCTTGCTGGTCGATCCGCGCTTCACCTCCGAAGAGACCAAGCGCGCCATCTATGAAGTGGCCGCGCATGAAATGGCGCATCAGTGGTTCGGCGATCTCGTCACCATGGCCTGGTGGGACGATCTGTGGCTGAACGAGGGCTTTGCCAGCTGGATGGCGACCAAGGTCACCGACAAGCTGAACCCGGAATGGGAAGCCCTGCTGTCGCGCGTCGATGGCCGCGAGCGGGCGATGAGCCTCGACGCGCTCAAGACCACCCACCCGGTCGTGCAGAAGATCACCACCGTCGATCAGGTGAACCAGGCGTTCGACGCCATCACCTATCAGAAGGGTGAGGCGGTCATCACCATGCTCGAAGGCTATGCCGGCGAAGATGCGTGGAAGGCGGGCATCCAGTCCTACATGAAGAGCCACGCTTACGGAAACACCGTCACCGACGACCTGTGGAAGGCCGTCGAGGGCGCGGGTGCCAAGGGCCTGGTCAGCATTGCCCATGATTTCACCAGCCAGCCGGGTATCCCGCTGGTCAAGGTGGAAAGCGCCCAGTGCCAGGGCGGCAACACCATCCTGACGCTGAGCCAGGGCGAGTTTAGTCGCGACGCCAAGGACAAGGCGCCGCTCAAGTGGAATGTGCCGGTCAAGGCGCAGGTGCAGGGCGGCGAGGCGCAGCGCCTGATCCTGCAGGGCAATGGCCAGATCACGCTGCCGGGCTGTGGCGCCTATGTCATCAATGCGGGCCAGACCGGCTATTATCGCTCGCTCTATCCCGCCGCCAATATCCAGGCGCTGGCCAAGGGATTCAGCCAGCTGTCGAGCATGGACCAGACCGGCCTGATGGCGGACAATTTCCAGCTGGCGCTGGGTGGATACCAGCCGATCGGCCTGGCACTCGACCTGGTCGACGCGGTGCCGGTCAATGGCAGCCCGGCCGTGCTGGCCGAAGTGCCCGGTTACCTGAAGAGCAGCTATGACATGCTGGAGGGCGATGCCGCCGCCCAGGCGAAGGTCGCGGCCTATGCCTCGGCCAAGCTGACCCCGGCGCTGACGGCCATCGGCTATGATGCCAAGGCCGGCGAAGGACCGCAGGTGCCGGTGCTGCGCACCAGCCTGGTCGCGACGCTGGGCAGCATGGGCGACAAGGGCGTGGTGGCCGAGGCCAACCGCCGCTTCGCCGCGCTGGCGACCAACCCGGCCGCGCTCGACGGGCCGCTGCGCAATGTGTGGCTGGGCATCATCGCCCAGAATGCCGATCAGGCGACCTGGGACAAGCTGCGCGTCATGGCCAAGGGCGCGCAGAGCGACCTCGAAAAGAGCACGCTCTATGCGCTGCTCGGCAAGGCGAAGGACGAGAAGCTCAGCCAGCAAGCCCTGGATCTCGCCCTGACCGACGAGCCGGGCAAGACCACCAGCGCCGCGATCATCGGCCAGGTGGGCGTCGCCCATCCGATGCAGGCGGTCGACTATGTGCTGGCGCACAAGGCGCAATATGAGGCGCTGATCGACGTATCGGCGCGCAGCCAGGCGCTGGCCCGTCTGGGCGGCGGATCGGCCGACCCGGCGATGGTGACCAAGCTGGACGCCTATGCGACCCAGTATCTGACGCCGGAATCGCGCAAGGTGGTCGACCGCTCGATTGCCGCGATCAAGACCCGGATCGAGACGCGCAGCCGGTTGAAGGCGCCGACAGCCGCCTGGTTCGCGGGCAAGAAGTAACGCCTGTCTCCCCTCCCTTCCAGGGAGGGGGCGGGGGGGGGCGAGCGAAAGCGAGCCTCCTTCGGAGGCTACCCACCCCTAACCCCTCCCTGGAAGGGAGGGGAACAAGGCTGTTTATCGGGGCAGGCCCAATGCCTTGGCGATGTCGTCCCAGGCGACCAGCTTGAAATTCTGCGCCGCCGCCGCGTTATGGCCATCCTGCGCGATGAACAGCCCGCCGGGATAGGCCGGGCCGAAATCACCCAGCATCAGCTCGATCCCGTCGGTTTCCTCCGACCCGCCGATCGCGCCGTCGACGACGCGGAAGCGGCCGACATAGCTGTCGTCGGACAGGCGATAGGCGACATAGGCATTGTCCCCCTGGCTGGAGACGAGGACATAGCCGTCCTTCTCGCCGATCGGGGCGATGGCGACGCCTTCGGCATCCATCACCAGATTCTTGCCGTCGGCCGCCGCGATCTTGGTTGGCGTGGCGGAGCCGGTTGCGCGCGCGTCGAAGCGCCACAGGCCGACATCTTCCTCCGCGACATAGAGAATGCCGGTGCGGTCATCGACGGCGCAGCCTTCCGACTGGGTGCCAAGTTTCATGGTGCGGACAATCCTGCCGGTGGGCGTCGCGCCGGACGCATCGAGCGCGACCTGGTTGATCGTGCCGTCCTTCAGCACGATGAAGGCGTAGGTCGCCTCCGGTGCCTTGTACAGGCAGATGCCATAGGCCTCGCCCTTGCCGGCATCGATCTTGCCCAGGGCCGTCAGCTTCGCTGTCATGCTGTCGAGCCGGAACAGGGCCAGCTTGGCGTTCGCCACATCATTGCGGTCCGACGCCACGACCAGGATGCCGGTCTGGCCGTTCACCGCCACGCCATCGCGCAGGTCGACATTGTTGACCCGGCCGGCGTCCAGGAAATCGCGGGTCTTGCCGTCCAGGCCATAGACATAGAGGCCGGCCTTCTTGTCGGTGCCGACGATCAGGCTGGCGGCCGGATCGGCGGCATTGCGCCAGATTGCCGGATCATCGGCCGCATCGGCATTGGGCGTGCCGACCGGGGTGGTCTCGCCGCGCGCGGTGACGTTGACCGCCGGGGTCGCATTGGCGATGCGCACGGCGACCGGCACTTCCTGTTCTGCGGTGGCGCAGGCAGCAAGTGCAAGCAGGCTGGTCAGGGAAAGGGCGAGACGCTTCGTCATGATGGTCCTCACTTGCCGCGCGCGACGCATTTGCCGCCGTCGGGGCCGATATTGCCGGTGCAGGTGCGTACCGCGATGGTGGGCTCGCTGGTGTTGGTCAGGTGATTGCCGTCCGCCCGCTTCTCCAGATCAAAGCCATCATAGAGTTTGCCCGATGCGGTATAGGTGCGGAATTTCAGGCGATCGCCGTCCACGTCCACGACCTGATAAAGCTCGGTCGCCTCGGCCGTCTTGTCCGGCTGGGTGCGGGCGCGGTCGTTGAGGCCGTACATTTTCGAGCCGGTGACGGAGACGAGATAGACTGGTCCCTGAATTGCACCATCCTTGCGCGCCTGCGCGGAGGCTTCGCGACCGGCCTCGGACGTCAGGCGGCTGTAGCAATGGTCATGGCCTTGCAGCACCAGATCGACCTTGCGCTTGTCGAAGACGGGTTTCCAAGCGGCCTTCACTTCCGACGTATCTTGCGGTCGGGCGCATGTGAACACAGGCTGGTGGAACAGCACGACGTTCCATTTGGCCTTGCTGGACGCGAGGGTGGCGTCCAGCCATGCGGTCTGCTGCGCCATGGTGCCCAGATCGATGGCCGATGTGCCGTCGAGGATGATGAAGCGCACGCCCTGATAATCGACAAAATAGGTGGTCTTGAGGCCCGGCACGCCATTGTCGGGCAGGGCGAATTGCAGCGGGAAATAGGGGCCGAGCTTGCGGCTCTCGCTGCCGTCGGGCTTCACCACATCGACATATTCATGGTTGCCGGTCGCGGGTAGTTGCGGGACGATAGACCAGTTATAGCTGCCGGCCTGGTTGAACTCGCCCCATTCGTCGTCATGGTCGAGGTCGTCGCGCTGGGCGGCGAGATCGCCGGCATGGGCGACCAGTTCGATCCCGCCATTGGCGTGGAAGGCCTGACGAATGACGCGGCTGGCATAGGTGAGGATGCCGTTCTGGATGTCGCCCAGATAGAGGAAGCGGAAGGGCCTGGCTTCAGCCGCCGCCGTGCGGAATTGCAGCCACTCGCTCCAGCCCGCGCTGCCCTTCAGCCGATAGGCATAAACGGTGTCGGGCGTCAGATTGTCGAACCGGATCTGGTGGTAGAGGGCCGGGCCATTGGCGCTATCCTTCGCGGTGCCGACGGGGCCGGTCACGGTCCTGGCCTTCTCCTCCAGCGTCGGGCCGTCGACCGAGATGGCGATCTGCGCTTCGCTGGCGGCCTGGGCGGTGTCGGTGCGCCAGGCGACGGCCATGCCGCGCGACGGATCGGCGGCGGGCGTCAGCATGATCCGGTCGGGCAGGCTGCGCGCCGCATAGGGCGTGCCGGCGGAGCGGGGCACGGACGGGGCGGCGGCCGGCTGGGCGGAGAGCGGCGCAGCGCTCGCCATCAGCAGCATGGTCAGGAACAGTCGGGACATGGGCGTCCTTTCCGGGAAAACGGGACTTGCCGGCCGCGCAAGGGCGCGACCGGCAAGCAGGGGAAAAACGAACGGGATCAGAAGCTGGCGGTGATGCCGAACTTCGCGGTCCAGTTATATTCCTCATATTGCAGCAGGCGCTTGGCACCGGCATAGTTCTGATAGGCGAAATAGGGTTCGTTGGTGGCGTTGATCCACTCGGCAAAGACCCGGACGCCCGGCGCGACGCGATATTTCGCGCTCAGGTCGAGCTGGAAATGATCGTCGACATAGCGATCATCCTCGGCCTTGCCGCCCAGCTCATCCAGATATTTGTCACGATAGGTGCCCGCCGCGCGCAGCGAGATCGGTCCCTTCTCATAGCCCAGGACGAGGTTGAACGTGTTCTTGGACGAAGAGGCCAGCGGGACGGTACGGGGATCGGCGATGTCGCCATCCGTCAGCACCGTACCCTTGGCGTCGGTGTAGGTATAGTTGGCGTTCAAGAGCAGACCGTCGAACGGTGCGGGCAGGAAGCTGAACACCTGGCTGTAGGACAGTTCGAAGCCCTTGATCTTCGCCTTGTCGCCATTGATGTAGGTGGTCAGCTGATTATAGTCGACGCCATAGATGGTGCCCGGTTCCTCGATCGTCTGTTCGACGACGAAGTCCTTGATCGACTTCCAGAAGAAGCCACCGGTCAGGGCGGCGTTGGTGCCGAAATACCATTCGGCCGACACGTCCATGTTCCAGGCATCATAGGGCTTCAGGTTCGGGTTGCCGAGCGTGGCTTCGCCATCTTCGTTGATGTCGAAGCGCGGGGCCAGGTTGGACAGCTTGGGACGCACCAGGCTCTTGTAGCCGCCGAAGCGGAAGACGAGGTTGCGGACGGGTTCGTAACGCACCGTCAGGCTGGGTAGCCAGTTGGTATAGTTGCGCACGAAGCGGGTCGGCGTGATCGTGATATCCTCGACCTCGTCGCCGGTCGCCAGGGTCTGGAAGGCGCGGATGTCATTGCGGGTCTGTTCTACGCGGACACCCGTGATGACGCGCAGCGTGTCGCTGTCCCAGCGGCCCATCAGGTAGCTGGCGAGGATATCCTCGGTCACCGAATAATCGGACGTGGTCGAGTTGAGCAGCGAATCGAAATCGTTGCGCTCGAAATTGGCCTGGTTGGCGTAGAAGAAATTGGTCGGGCCGGTGTGGCTCGCCTGCGGCAGGATATCCTGAATGCGATAGGTCTGGCCGCCCAGCACGTCGGCGAGCGTATAGTCGCCATCATAGCCGTCATAGACGTCCGACTGGAGATTATAGCTCTTCTTGCGCCAGCGTGCCTTCATGCCGGTCTGGACGGTGAAGGTGCCACCATCGGTGGCGAAGGCGCGGCTGATGTCGCCCCTGATCGTATATTCGCGATCCTTCGAGTCCGACAGCGTGGTGCGTTCCAGCTCGTTGAAGCCATATTCCGACGGATCGTAGAAAGCGTCGGTATTGCCGGTGACGGTGTAGGTCGGCTTCATCGGGTTCGAATAGTCGAAGCCGACATTGACGCCGTCGCCGTCGAAGCGGGCGCGGAAGCGGGTAGGGTCGATCGAGCCGTTCTCGCGTTCGCTGGCTTCCGACCAGCTGCCCGCATAGGTCAGTTTCCAGGGACCAGTGTTGGTTTCGCCACCCAGGGTCAGCGACTTGATGCGCTGCTTTTCGAACCGGTCCTTCATGCGGCGACGCACTTCGATGCGGCCGTCCTCATCGCTGAACTGGGCCGAAGTGGCAGTGCCCGATGCGGGTTCTTCATCCATGATGAAGATCACGTCGCCGCGATATTCCTGATCCTCGAACTGGCTGTAGAGGCCGCGGGCGTAGAGCTTGGTCGTGTCGGTCGCCAGCCAGTCGAGGCTGAGCGAACCGCCGAGGCGCTTACGCTGCACGTCATAGTCGCGATACTGGATTTCCTCGGCATAGGCGATGCCATCGTCCGTCTGGTTCCAGTCGGCCGCCTCGATATTGTCGCTCTCGAACTTGCGCTTGTAATAGCTGAAGCCGCCGGCGATGCCGAAGCGATCGGTGATGCGGGTCGAGAAATCGACGCTGCCCTTGGGCGTCAGCGCGTCGGCATAGTCGTTATAGCTGCCTTCCAACTTGACCGAGTAGAGGTCCTTCTTGCGGTCGAAGGCGCTGGTGGTGTTGATTTCGATCGAGGCACCGATCGTGTCGCCGTCCATGTCCGGCGTCAGCGACTTCTTGATTTCGATCGATTCGATCAGTTCCGAAGGGATGACGTCCAGCGCGACCGATCGGACGTCGCTTTCCGGCGCCGGCACGCGGGTGCCGTTGATCGAGGCGGCATTGAGTTCCGGGTCCAGGCCGCGGACCGACACGAAGCGGCCTTCGCCCTGGTCGTTCAGGATGTTGACGCCGGGTAGGCGGCGGATCGATTCGGCGACATTCTGGTCGGGGAACTGGCCGATCGCGTCGCGGGTCAGGACGCTTTCGACACCGTCGGCCGCGCGCTGGCGCGACAGCGTCGATGCCTGGTTGGCGACCTGGCCGACGACAATGATCGACGCATCGATGTTCGAACCGATGCGGATATCGGCATCGACGTCACCGGTGGCGGGCACGACGACGGTGGTGCGGACCGGATCGGCGCCGACATAGCGGGCCTCGATCGTGTAGGTGCCCGGCGCAACATCGGGAAAGCGATAGGAGCCATCGCGACCGGCTTCGGCGACGCGGCCATTTT
Source organism: Sphingobium scionense (assembly GCF_014197035.1). Classification (GTDB taxonomy): domain Bacteria; phylum Pseudomonadota; class Alphaproteobacteria; order Sphingomonadales; family Sphingomonadaceae; genus Sphingobium; species Sphingobium scionense. The sequence continues at coordinate 108,803 of NZ_JACIEU010000005.1, forward strand.
CGACGATGCGCAACTGGGTCGACTGCAGCGCGCGGGTGCCGGTGCCGTCGGACACGGTGCCGGTGATCGTCCCGGCGAAGGCGGCGGCGGGCATGGCGGTGGCAAGGATGATCGCGGCGCGGCTCGCGCCACGGAACAAGGTCTTCATGGTGAATGCTCCCCTTCGGTTGGGGAGGCCATTGGCGATGAGTCCTTACGGCTTCATGGCAGTATGATTGCAGATAAAAGTCTGAAAAATGTAACTTATGTGACGTGGCGCAAGGGCCACATGACTTGGGCGGGCTGGGGCGCCCCGATGTCGGCCGCCCCGGACGCCTGTCAGCCTAGCGGTGCGGTGGCCCAGCGGCGCAGGCGCGCATAGAGGGCGGCGATCACGCCGGCGAAGATCAGCACCGACAGCGGCACCGCCCAATGGCTTTCGCCGACCAGCGCAAGCGGCGCGTCGCTGTCGGTCGAGGCGACGATACCGGCGAAAGCGACGCCGAACAGGCTTTCGCCGACGATGAAACCGGTCGCCATCAATACGCCCATGCGCTCGGCAAATTCGGGGTTCGCCTGGCGCAGCGACCAGCGATTGTAGACATGACCGATCACCGCGCCGACCGGGATCAGCAGGGTCAGCGCCATCGGCAGATAGATGCCCATGCCGACCGCGAGCGGCGGAAGGCGCAGCTTGCCCGCCTTGCCCAGCAGCTCGTCGAGCGCAACGATGACGACACCGATGGCGGCGCCGAAGCCGATCAGGCCCCAGTCGAGATCGCCGCCCAGCACGCCCTTGGCGAGCGCGGAGATCAGCGCGGCCTGCGGTGCGGGCAGGGCGTTGGGACCGGCGCCGGGCGCACCGGCAAAGCCGAAGGCGCTGTTCAAGAGGTCGAGCACCGGCGGGATCACCAGCGCGCCGAACAACACGCCCAGCACCAGCGCGATCTGCTGCTTCCACGGCGTCGCGCCGACCAGCTGGCCGGTCTTCAAATCCTGCAGATTGTCGTTGGAGATGGTGGCGACACCGAACACGATGGCGGTGGTGAACAGCGCATAGGCGATCAGCGCCTGGCTCTGTTCCGGGTTGCCACCCGAGCCGTAGATGGCAGCGAGGATCAGCGAGGCGCCCAGCACGGCGAGAATGCCGACGCCCGAAATCGGGCTGTTCGACGCGCCGATGAGGCCGGCCATATAGCCGCAGACCGACGCGATGACGATGCCGGCGACCAGGATATAGGCCAACGTCAGGCCGATGATCGGTACCGGATTGGCGGCGATCGGGCCGCCCTGGGCAAACACCCACAGCAGCACCGCGATCGGTACCAGCGAGGCGAGGATGGTACCGAAGACGATGCCGATCGGCAGGTCGCGCTCGGTGATGTCCAGCATGCCGGCATCGCCCGACTTGCGGACCTTGGCGGCATTGAGGGCAGAGCGGATGCCGCTGATGATCGGGCCGAGGATCTTGAGCAGCGTCCAGATCGCGGCGATGCCGATCGTGCCGGCGCCGATGAAGCGGGCCTTCATGCGGAAGGTGGTGCCGACCAGGTCGGCAAGGTCTGCACCAGCCGGCAGCGGGCTGGTGAGATAGGGGACGATGCCCACCCAACTGATGAGCAGGCCGACGAACATCGCGACGCCGACGGAGATACCGACGAGATGACCGACACCGATCAGCGCCATCGAGAAGCTGGTCGAGACCGAACTGGCGCCGGCACCCAGCTTGAAGAAGGTGGCGGCCTCCTCGGCCAGGATCTTGGTCTTGGCGATGATCGAGAAGCTGGCGGCGGCGAGCGAACTCATGACGATGGCGGCCAGGCCGCGCTTATTTTCTTCCAGGCCCTCGCGCGAACCGGCGCCGACCTTGAGCACTTCGGCGGCGGCGACGCCCTCGGGATAGGGCAGGTCCGATCCGGTGACCAGCGCGCGGCGCAGTGGCACCGAATACATGACGCCCAATATGCCGCCTAGCGCGATGGTGAAGGCGGAGAGCCAATAGGGGAAGCCCTGCCACCAGCCGATGATGACCAGGCCCGGCAGCACGAAGATGATCGCCGACAGCGTGCCGGCGGCCGAAGCGATGGTCTGGACGATGTTGTTTTCCAGGATCGTGCCGGTCGCGAACAGGCGCAGCACCGCCATGGAGATGACTGCGGCGGGGATCGACGTGGCGAAGGTCAGGCCGATCTTGAGGCCGAGATAGACGTTCGCGGCGGTGAACAGCAGGGTGATGAGCGCGCCAAGAATGACGCCGCGTAGCGTCAGCTCCGCCATCGGCACGGCCTTGGCCGAATCGGTTGTCACTGCTCTTTTCCCTTCGCCAGTCGATCGATCAAGCGGTCGGTAATAATGTTGCTGGCGCTTGGATCAATCTTAAACTGGCCGACAGGGCGGTCAGGAATCGCGGCCAGCGCCGGCGTCAGCCAGCACGGCATGGTCCAGATAGGCGTCGACCAGTCTGGTCCAGCGTTCGTAACCGCGCGGATTCATGTGCAAACCATCGGCGCGAAACAGCGATGCGTCGGGCAGGCCGTCGGTGGCGAGCAAGGGGCGGCCGACATCGAGATAGTCGAATTTCATCGTCTTGCTGCGCGCCGAAACGATCATGTTGACCGCCGCCATCTGGGGCCAGAGCGTCCAGCGGATCGGGCTGGGTTTTAGCGAGAGATAGGCGATATGTGCCCTGGGATAGTCGGCGCGCAATTGGCGCAGCAGGGTCAGGATGTCCTGGGCGACCTTGTCAGGAGTGGCACCGGCAGCCAGATCATTTTCGCCGACATAGACGATGATCGATCGCGGCTTCGCCTTGGGCAGCAAGCGCTTGTAATAATGCAGCACGTCGGGCGTGGTCGCACCGCCAAAGCCGCGATTGACCGTGCCGATATCGGTGAAGCTGCCCTTGATGTCCCACAGGCGAATGCTGGAACTGCCCAGGAACAATGTCGCGTCGGCGATCGGCGGGCCGGCCGCCTCGGCTTTGGCAAAGGCGGCGATCTCGTTGGAGAAGGGGAAGGTCGGATCGGCATTGGGTACCGCGACCTTGTCCTGCGTCGGCGGCGGGGCCGCGTGCAGCGCCCCTCCCGCAACGAGCCACAGGGCAATGCCGATCGCGGCCTGCCAGTGCGGCTCAGTGCCGGTGGCGCGGGCGCAGCTGATATTTGCCATCCGCATAATCGCCGAACAGGCCGGTGATCGCCGGGTGGTCAACCGGCTCCTCGCTGTCGTCGGCCACCAGATTCTGCTGGCTCACATAGGCGACATAGCTGTTCTCGCCATTTTCGGCGAGCAGGTGATAGAAGGGCTGCTGCTTGTCGGGCCGGGCATGTTCGGGGATCGATTCATACCATTCCTCGCTGTTGGCGAAGACCGGATCGATATCGAACACCACGCCGCGAAAGCCGAAGCTGCGATGCTTGAGCACATCGCCGATGCTGAAGCGGGCATGGACGACCGGCGGGGCAATTATGCTGGTACCGATATTCTGAATCGTGACTTTCATATGACCAATTTAGGGAGCCTGCGCAGGGAGACAAGAAAAATACTGAAAAGGGCGCTTGGCAAGCGGAGAATCATTCGCTAATGGGCGCCCCTCGACCCGATCGGTCCGGCATTTTTCCCTTGCGGTTCAGTGCTTCCGGTCTTCTGCGGAGAGGTGGCAGAGTGGTCGAATGCACCGCACTCGAAATGCGGCGTGCCCGAGAGGGTACCGAGGGTTCGAATCCCTCCCTCTCCGCCACTTATCTCATAAGATTATGAGATAAAAAGGTTCTTCCCTGATTCTGGGCTGCCGAGCGTTCAATCGCTATACAACGGTGCTACAGAATGAGATCGATGACATATCTCCGGGCGACCACAGATGGTGGTTTCGAGGTCCGTATGACCGTCCCGACAATGCATCCAATTCGCCGAGCAGCCGCGCAACCGGAACACCGCATGGTCACGCCAAATGCGCTTCGACATGGTCTGCGACGCAAACGGCATCGAGCACCGGCTCACCAAACCACCCGTGGACGAACGGTCAGGTCGAGCGGATGAACCGGATCATCAAGGAGGCGACCGTCAAGCGCTTCCACTATGAGAGCCAAGACCAACTCCGCACGCATCTCGCCGACTTCATGGCCGCCTACAACTTTGCCCGTCGGCTCAAGACGCTGAGCGGTCTCACACTCTACGAATACATCACCAAAATCTGGACGGCAGAGCCAGAACGGCTCATCGTTAACCCAATCCACCAGATGCCGGGACTAAACATCTAGGGTCGATCGCGGTTGGGCGATTCTCGACGCTTAGAGGTCGCAATAATGTTTCGATATGTTCGCTGGATGGCTTTGCTGTCCAGTCTGACGGCAGCCCCTGTAATGGCCGCCACGGCGCTGCAATGCGTGCCCTATGCGCGCGTCGTTTCCGGTGTCGACATCTATGGTGACGCGCTGACCTGGTGGGACCAGGCGCAGGATCATTACAAGCGTGGCAACAGGCCCAAAAAGGGCGCGGTGCTGGCCTTCCGGCCGGTTGGGCCGATGACGCTCGGCCATGTCGCCGTGGTCAGCCGGATATTGGATGATCGCCGCGTGCTGATCCGCCATGCCAACTGGTCGTCGCCCGGCGCGATCGAGGAGGATGTGCTGGCGATCGACGTGTCGGACGCGGGCGACTGGAGCCAGGTGCGCGTCTGGCACAGCCCGACCGGGCAGATGGGCGCCCGCACCAATCCTACCTTCGGCTTCATCTATCCGGCCAAGGCGAAGCTGCACCCCTTCACGCCCGATCCGGCGCTGGGCAGCAGCCTTCGCTATGCCAGCGCCGCGGTCGAGACAGGCGATGGTGAGGAAGGTGCGGAGGTTGCGCCGCTGCCCAGGGCGGCGACACGGATGGCGAGGGTTCAGACGCACGCGATGGTGGCGACGGTATCGCCCAAGCCTGCTGCGCCCCGGCGCAAGGCAGCGCCCCGTATCGAGGCGGACCCGTTCATCATCGAATATGCGGACAACAGCCCGTCGGATCGCTCGCTGGGCGACGTCATCGCTGACGTGAAGCGCGAATCCCTGATGAACTGACCGGCCCCCGCGATTGAGCGGAGACCGGCCTTATAGGCTTATTCGGCGTCGGCGGCCTTGTCGCCCTCGGCGCCTTCGGCCGGATTTTCGAACCAGGCCTCGACTTCACCCGACAGCTTGATGGTCAGCGGGTTGCCGTTACGGTCGCGGGTCTTGCCGGCGGCAACGCGAATCCAGCCCTCGGAAATCGAATATTCTTCCACATCCTTGCGCTCGCGGCCCTTGAAACGGATGCCGATGCCGCGCTGCAGCACCTCCATGTCGAAATGGGGGCTGCGCGGGTTGGTGGACAGATGGTCGGGGGGCGTGTCGCTCATGATCTCAATTTCCCTGAAAATGCTGCGCAGCGCCTACTCTTTCCTGCCCGCAGGCGTCAACCGCCGCGCCCGTCATCAACGTCGCAGAAGATGCGGCGGATGACGCCTTCGTCCAGCCAGTTGGTGAAACGTTCCTGCGCGTCGGTAAGGCCGGCAAAGGGATAGGCGACCGGCTGGTCGCCGACGGCACGGCTGGCGGCGGTCAGGCGGATCATCGCGTCGGGCGCGACGGTCAGAATGCGGCCGCGCCGGTCCGTCGATGCGCTGTTGATGCCGACCACCCGGCCATCGGTGGAGAAGACCGGCCCGCCGCTGATCCCCGACAGGGTGCCATCGCCCTCGGGCAGGCGGCCACGCTCGGCCCAGACCAGCACCGGCTGGTCGATGCCGCTGCTGCCGCGCCGGGCTTCGGCCCGGCCGATCAGTTCGGACAGGACCAATGTCGGTTCGCCGGCGGGAAAGCCCATATGATAGCCGGTGGCGCCGGGCGATGGTGCACCGCTGCGCAGCGGCAGGGCGGCGGGGCTGCGGGGGCCGCGCGGGATGATCGCGGCATCCGATTCCCGGCTTTCGATGACGCGCGGCACTTCCAGCGCGCGGCCGCGCTGTTCCAGCCCGACGCGCGAACAGCCATGGGTGACATGTTCGGCGGTCATCCACACGCCGTTGCGATCCACGGCAAAGGCCGTGCCCATGGCGTCCGCCGGGCCGCCGGGCCGATCCTCGATAATATATTGTTCCTCGCCCCCGCGCGGCAGCGGGCGGCGGGGCGAGCGGGGGTCATATTGTTCGACCTGCAAGGACGGTGCCTGTATCTCGCCCAGCCAGGCGAGCAGCAGGATCAGGCCCAGCAGCCAGGGCAGGCAGCCGCAGCCCCGACGTCCCATCGCGTCAGCCCGCCACGGCCGCAGCGGTCAGGCAGGCGACCGCAGCCTTCATCATCGCCAGGAAGATGGCGGCGGATCGCTCATTCGCCTCGATCCGGCCGGACAGCGATCCCAGCAACAGGTCGACCAGGCGAAAGGCGATCAGTTGCAGCACCAGCGTGACGCTGCCCCAGATGACCACGTCCCAGACATTGACCGATCCGGCGAGGCAGAAGGCGAGCGGTACGGCAAGGCCAAGGGCCGCGCCACCCAGCGAAATGGCCGCCGCCTCATTGCCGGCGCGGATCAGCTTGAACTCGTCATGTGGGGTTATCCACATATAGACCGCCATGGCCGCGGCCCAGACCAGGGTCGCGCAGGCGAGGTGGAGAAGAAGGATCGGCAGGCCCGACAACAGGCTCTGGAAGACGGGGGTGGGATCGCTCATGGGAACAGAAATGCCGCAACCCGCCCTCGGGTTCAATCGGGGCGGGCCGCGATATATATTTGCTCAGGCGGGGTCAGCGACAGATGCGCACCCGGACCCGGCGGTCGCGATAGGGATTATAGCGCCACTCATCCCAGCAGCGCTGGCGATAGCTGGAGCGATAATAGCCGCGTCGGCCATCATGATAGCGCCGGTCGCCGCGCCAGTCGCGGCGGTCGCCCCAACGCCGATTGTCCCAGTGGCGCCGATCCCGACCCCGATTCTCCCAGCGTCCATCGCGGTCGCCGCGCCAGCCGTCGCCGCGATACTGTTGCGCCTGGGCTGGTGCGCTGGTGACGGTAATGCCGGCCATGGCCAGGCCCAGCATCGCAGCGCTTTTCCACAGGAATTTCATCTTGCTTCTCCTCTGTCCGGCCCGGCTGCCGGGGCAGCGCGGGGGCGTGGAGAGGAGAATGGGGCCAAGTCACTGAACCGTCCGGGAACGGGGCTGACAGGCTGTGTTCAGCCCGCCCGGACGGTCGCATTTCTGCCTCGCATCATCGGTGCGTGGCGGCGTATCAGCGCCCGCGCAGCGCCGTCTCGGCCTCGATCATATAGTCGCGGGTGATCGGCAAGGCGCGGCGGTCGCGCACATATTGGACCTGGAAATTGACCATCGATCCATGTTCGAACACGGTCGCCGCGCCCGCCAGATAGAAGGTCCACAGGCGGAAGAAACGCTCGTCATAGAGGGCGACGATCTCCGCCTTGTGCGCCATGGTCCGCTTGTACCAGTCGCGGATGGTGAGGCCGTAATGGATGCGCAGCACCTCCACGTCGGTAATCATCAGCCGCGTGCCCTCGCTGCCCGCCACCATTTCCGACAAAGCGGGGATATAGCCGCCGGGGAAGATATATTTGGTGGTGAACAGGTCGGTGATGCCGGGGCCGTCGACGCGGCCGATCGTGTGGATCAGCATCACGCCATCCTGGGTCAGCAGGTCGCGGCACTTGTTGTAGAAGACACGATAGTCGGCGGTGCCGACATGTTCGAACATGCCGACCGACACGATGCGGTCGAACGGCCCTTCAATGTCGCGATAGTCGATCAGCTCGAACCGGACATGGTCGGCGACGCCCGCGTCGATCGCCCGCTGGCGCGCGACCTTCAACTGTTCTTCCGACAGGGTGATGCCGGTCACGTCGACACCGAAATGCTTGTGCAGGTACAGCGCCATGCCGCCCCAGCCGCAGCCGATGTCCAGCACCTTCATGCCCGGCTTCAGGTAGAGCTTGGCGGCGATATGCGCCTTCTTGTCTTCCTGCGCCTGCTCCAGGCTGATCCCCGCCTCATTCTCCGCATCGGGGAAATAGGCGCAGCTATATTGGCGGTCGCGGTCGAGGAAGAGGGCGTAGAGCGCGCCCGACAGGTCATAATGATGGGCGACATTGGCCTTGGACCGGCTGCGGTGATTGGCCTTCCACAGCTTGCGGCGCACCGTCTTCAGCGCGCGCTGCACCGGCCCCTTGGCGTCGATCGACTTGCCATTTTCCCAGGCATTATTCTGGCGGATCATGGACACGAACTCCATGATGCCGCCGCCCTCGATCGCCACCCGGCCATCGATATAGGCCTCGGCCATGCCCAGGCGCGGATCCTTGACGATGTCGAGGGGCACGCGTTTGTCGAGGAAGCGCAGCGCCAGCGGAGGGAAGTCCGGGTCGGGCGAGCCGACGGTAACGCTACGGCCGTCGGCATAGAAAACGGTCAACTGACCCTTGGTGACAAGACGTCTCAGAACGCGGTCGAAAATCTTCATGGAGCAGGCTGGTCCTTCTCGTTACGCGGCCGTCAAATGCCTGCATACCAATCATAATTGGCGCGGTCTTCCCAAAAACCGCCCTTGCCTCGACCAATGGTCAGAAGGCTCTCCACCGCCTCGATCCGCATCAGATATTTGGCCTGTTTATAACCCAACTGCCGCTCCACCCGCAGCCGCAGCGGCGCACCATTGGCGACGCTGAGCGGCCGGTCGTTGAGGGCAAAGGCCAGGATGGTCTGGGGGTGGAAGGCATCGATCAGGTCGATGCTCTCATAATAAGCGGTGCCACCGCCCATGTCGTCGGCGCAGTGGAAGACGATATAGCGGGCGCGATCGCGCAGCCCCGCGCCGTCGAGCAGCAGCTTCAACGGCACGCCGCGCCATTTGCCGATCGCGCTCCACCCCTCGACGCAGTCATGGCGGGTGATCTGCTCGCGATGGGGCAGGGCGTGCAATTGCGACAGCGACAGCGACAGGGGCCGGGCGACCAGTCCGTCGACGCGCAACCGCCAGTCGGCAAAGCCGCTGCGCCACAGCGCCTTGTAGGCCGGGGTGTTGGGATTGGCGGTGCCGTTCGCGCGGAAGATGGGCGAAATCTGCTCGGGCCGGAACTCCTGTGCCAATGCGTCGCGCGCCATGATTGTGCGCTGCGCCCATTGATGGAAATTGTCCGCGGAAAAGAGGATGTCGCGGGCGAGCGACTGGCGCGCGATCCGGTCGCATCCCGCCAGCGTCGCGGCCGCGCCCAGCAGCAGGGTGCGACGGGTCAGGATCATGGCCGGTCCTTCGGCAGGCGATAACGGCCGGTAATCATCGACATTATCTCGTTCACCGGACCGGCGAGCAGCACCATCACTATGTGGACCAGGAAGAAGGCGACCAGTGCGAAGGCGGCCAGGAAATGGATCGACCGGGCCGACTGGCGACCGCCGAACAGATCGACCAGCCAGGGCCAGGCGGCGTTCATGCCGGGCGACATGGTGAGGCCGGTCAGGATCAGCAGCGGCAGGGCGAGGAAGATGACCGCGATATAGCTCGCCTTCTGCAGCACATTGTAGCGCAGAGCCGCGGCGCCTGTGGGGAAGCGCAGCCGGGCGTGGTCACATATGTCCTGCCAGACATGGCGCGGGGCCAGTTCGCCCCGGCGAAAGGCCAGGTCGCGGGCGATATGGCCGCCCGCCAGGCTCCAGACCATGTAGAAGAGCAGCGCGAAGGCGAAGATCGGCGCGGCGGTCAGGTGCCAATGGCGCGACAGCGCCAGATTATAGAGGGCGGGCAGGGTGATCCAGCCGGGGAACCGGTCCAGCTCCAGCCAGGCATGGTCGAAATTGGCGCCATATTGCCCCCAATAGAGGCGGGGATGGGCGTTGAAGATGCCAAGGCCGGAGGTGAAGAGGATGTAGAGCAGCAGCGCGTTCAGCCAGTGCCACAGCCGGGTCGGCCCGCGATGGCGGCGGACCAGGTCCGCTGGGGCGTGATGCGGTTCCATGGCGGTGACCCTATTGTCTTTCGTCGAAATATCCAGCCGTATCGCGGTCGTTCGCATGGCCTGGGCTGTCGTTGGTCGAATGGCGATGGTGCCGGGCGTGCCATTGCGATCAACGGCTGGCCCTGCAAGGGACTGATGAAGTCGACTTCAAAGAATTTTCGTACAGAAATTTGAATTGATAAAATTCCTCCACGAAACGGGAGTATAAACAAGGTCGCCTGTCACGATTTTCGGCGCTTCGACGCAGATATTGGATGGGTAATATGAAGAGTATCACGTTTTTTATCGCTTCGGCTGTTTTGTGTTTCGTTTCGGCGCCTGTCTTTGCGCAGGATTATGCCCCTTTCACGGGTGCTCATGCCGAAATCATCACCGGCTATGATGTGGTCGATGCCAAGGGTGCCAAATCGGCCGATGGCCTGCTCTATGGCCTCAATGCCGGCTATGACTTTGCCTTGGGTGGCCTGATCCTCGGCATCGAGGGCGAAATTTCCGATTCCACCACCCGCCTGCATGTCGCCGGGGGCAAGAGCGAGACCGACCGCGACCTTTATGTCGGTGGGCGGCTCGGCGTGCCGCTCGGCAGCAAGGCGCTCGCCTATGTGAAGGCGGGCTACAGCAACGCCCGGATGGAATATGAAGCCAGTGACGGCGAAGGCGGCCTGATCCGCGGCGGCGACAATGGCGACGGGCTGCGGCTCGGCGCGGGTCTGGAATATCGGATCGCCGAAAAGCTCTTCCTCAAGGGCGAATATCGTTACTCCGATTATGAGGCGGGCGTGTCGCGCCACCAACTGGTGACGGGGATCGGCTTGCGCTTCTGATCGCCCGCAAATTCGGACTTTCGGGAAAGGGGCGGCTGTCGGGCTGCCCCTTTTTCGCGGCCGGTCGTGCTGCAGGCGCGTTGTCACACTTTTGCAACACAAGGGCTGAAATTGATTGAAATAAAGGTCTTGCCCCTTTGCAAGTGACTTTGGCGATCCTAGATGGCCAATGCGCTCTCATGATGCAGAGGGGGCAGTTCCTCTCCGAAGTGTCGGAGAAGAATAAGCAGGAGGAAGTGTGACTCTATTTCATATTTTCCTAGCATCAAACCTGAACGCTAGATGAACAATTAAGTCGTAGCGTCATAATAAATATCGAGGACTTTATGAAGACTGTGATTTTCGCAGCTATTGCTGCTGCTGCCGCTGTTTCTGCTCCCGCTTTCGCTCAGGATGCTGCGCCGTTCACCGGTCCGCGCGCTGGCGTCACCATGGGCTTTGACAAGGCGCAGGGCGAAGAAGGCTTCAGCTACGGCGTGACCGCCGGCTACGACCTCGCCGTTGCCAACCGCGTGACCTTCGGTCCGGAAGTCTCCTTCGGTGACTCGACCGTCGACGGCCAGGGCATCGACGCCAGCCGTGATCTCGCCGCTTCGGTCCGTCTCGGCTATGTCGTGACCCCGAAGATCCTGGCGTTCGGCAAGGTCGGCTATGCGTCGAGCCGCATCGAGGCCGCTGGTGCCCACACCTCGCTGGAAGGCGTCCGCTACGGCGGTGGCCTGGAATATTCGGTGACCCCGAACACCTATATCTCGGCCGAATATCAGCGCACCGAATATGAAGATAATTTCGGTGGCCGCGACGCTGGCGTCGTCGGCATCGGCTACCGTTTCTGATCCTTTCAGATCGGAATATGGGGAAGGGCGGTCCATTTGGGCCGCCCTTTTTTATGCCGGCAAGGCGCGGATATCGGGCGCGACCCATATGCGCCGAGCAAGCGGCGTCATCAGCGTCTCGCGCGACCAGTAGGTGAAGAGCCAGTCCTTGTCGCCCAGCGGCGATGCCATCAGCGCCGTATAGGCCGTGGCTGGCGTCACGTCGTCGGACTGGCCCGCCAGCAATTGCCGCGCCATGTGCAGCGATGCCTGGGTGATGGTCGCATGATAGCCGCTGGTGTCGCTGTTCACCCCGCCGACGCTTTCATTGTAGCGGCGGATCATGCCCGGCATGTCGCTTTCGGCGTCAACATCGGGCCGGCGCAGCATCAGCCACAGCGCGGTCGCGAAATGGGCGCCATGGGTCCAGCGCGCCTTGGGCAAAGTGCAGGCCAGAAAATCGCAGCCCAGCGCATCGATCTCGTCATCGGTCATCATCCCTCTCCCGCCCGGTCCAGCTCTGCTCATCCGTAGAGCGGCAGATATTCGTAGCCGCGCGTCGTGTCGGGCAAGGCGTCGCCGCCTTGTGCTTCCGCCATCATGCGCCGCGTCTCGGCCCGCAACGAGACAATTTCCACTTGCAGCGGCGCAGCGTCTGTCGGCAGCCCGCCGTCCATCACTTCGCGCAGGGCGTCCAGCAGTCGTGCCGGCGCCGGTTTCCAAATAGCATAGCCTTCGTTGGCCAGTGCGGCCTGATTGATGCCCAGAAGTGCGAGCAGTCGCGTCTTGCGAGCGACATCGTCCATGCCGGTGGCGCGTGCGTGATCGATTGCGGTCGCCGTGACGGCATCGGCCATGCCGGTTATTGGGTGTGAAAAGAGCGGCTGATCGGCATCCCAGGCTTGGGGCGGGCAGAGCTTCTCCGCTGGCACGATCCGTCGGTCGGGCCGAATTTCGGCGGGGTAGATGCGGCAGGCGTTGGGCCGCCGGTCATAGGCGCCGCAACGCATATCGGCCTGCAAATTGGGGCAGGGACCGTCGAACACGGCGGTCGGCAATACGGAAATGGTCACGGGCAACGCGTGGCTGGTTGCCGGCGCGGCACGTGCCGCGCGATAGGCCTCGCTCGATCCCTCGGGAAACTCCAGGGCCGGAGCCGCATCGCACAACAACTCGACGCGCCCGCCATGATCGAGCCAGGTGATCGCTTCTGACAGGCTCAGGAGCAGGCGTAGCCCGTTGCAGCATCGGCCGCAGGACGTGCAGGAAAATTGCAGGGCGGAAGCGGCTTCCGTCCCCTGTTCGGGATTGCTGTTCATCGGTGCGGACCCGGAGCTGGAACATGGGTGCCGCCCCACGCGCCACCCTTTTCAACGCCAGCCCGCTTGCTTTTGGAAGTCGGGCAGGCATTTCAAACGGCTAAGCCGTTTTGCCGGGGCTGGTCAAGCGGCTGGTCCAGGCCGGGTCAGCGCGAAATTCAGCCGAGCGCCGCTTGCTTCTCTTCGGCCAGGCGCTTCATCTCTGCCTTGCTCTTTTTCTCGCTCGCCGACTTGAGCTGGCCACAGGCGGCCATGATGTCGCGGCCGCGCGGTGTGCGCACTGGCGCGGAAATGCCGCCCTCGAATACGATCGTGCTGAAGGCGCGAATCCGTTCCTGGCTCGAACATTCATAGTCGGTGCCCGGCCAGGGGTTGAACGGGATCAGGTTGACCTTGGCCGGCAGCTTATATTTGCGGATCAGGCGGACCAGCTCATGCGCGTCGGCATCGCTGTCATTCTTGTCCTTGATCATCACATATTCGAACGTGATGCGCCGGGCATTGTTCGCCTTGGGATAATCGGCGCAGGCCTGCAGCAGTTCCTCGATGCCATATTTGCGGTTGAGCGGCACCAGCTCGTCGCGCACTTCCTTGGTCACGGCATGGAGCGAAACCGCCAGGTTCACGCCGATTTCCTCGGCCGCGCGCGCCATCATCGGCACGACGCCGCTGGTCGACAGGGTGATGCGCCGCTTGGACAGGGCGAGGCCATCGCCGTCCATCACCAGCTTGAGCGCATCGCGCACATGGTCGAAATTATAGAGTGGCTCGCCCATGCCCATCATCACGATGTTGGTGAGCATGCGGCCATCCGCCGTATATTGCGCCTCGTCGTCCGCCTCGTCATCATTGACGCTGGCCATGCTGCCCTTGGGCCATTCGCCCAGCGCGTCGCGTGCCAGCATGACCTGGCCGACAATCTCGCCCGGCGTCAGGTTGCGGACCAGCCGCATCGTGCCGGTGTGGCAGAAGCTGCAGTTGAGCGTGCAGCCGACCTGGCTCGACACGCACAGCGTGCCGCGATCCGCATCGGGGATGAAGACCATCTCATAATCCTGGCCGTCGTCCGACCGGAGCAGCCATTTGCGGGTGCCGTCGTTCGATACCTGGGCCTCCACCACCTGCGGGCGGCCGACGATGAAGCGTTCCGCCATCCATAGCCGCATCGGCTTGGCGAGGTCGGTCATCTTCTCGAAATCGGTTTCGCCGCGATGATAGAGCCAATGGAACAGCTGCTTGGAGCGCAGCTTGGCGGCCTTCTGGTCGAGACCGGCTTCTTCCAGCGCCCCCTTCATCTGGGCACGGGTCAGGCCCAGCATGTCGACGCGTCCGTCCTCACGGGGCGTCACCGCGCGGGGCACGGGCACAGGGTCGATAAGGCCGGGAATCGGCATGATGGGGTTGGCGGCGGAGTGCATGGCCGCGCACATAGGCGATTTTGCCGGATTTTTAAAGTGGCGTTGGAATCAGCGCAAACGGGCGCACCCCAGCGCTGCCGCGTCGATCGCCGTGGCCGCGCCGCGCAGCGCATAGCTGTCGGCAAAGGCGCTGCCCTTCGCCGATGTCGATTGCACGCTCATGCTGCTGGCGGAGCGCATCGCGGCGATGATCGCGGCATCATCCTGTGGATTGGCGGCCCAGGCGTCGGCCTGGCCCGCAACCAGCGCAAAACGGCGGTCGCCGACGCTGAGCGAGACCCGCGCATTGGCGGCGCGCGGGCGGCTGAGGCGGAAATGGACCTGGCCGCGGACATGCTGGCGCGGCCAGGTGCCGACGGCGGCAAAGCCTGTCGGCGCCTCGCCTGTGCGGCGCTGGGTCGGCATGGCGATGGCGTAGCAGCGCGGCGTCACAGGATCACGGAAAGCGCCCCAGCTTTCGAAAATGCCGAGCGAATCGCGCGCCATGACCGGGCTGGCGAGGGCGACGAGCGGGATCAGCAGGGCGGGCAGGCGGCGCATGGTCCGGGCAAAGCGCAAGCCATCGCCTTTTGCAAGCCCGGCTTCGTTTCGAAAGCGCGTCGAGGTGCTTGCCGCCGCCGACATAGCGGTTATGAAGGACCATCCATCATTGCCGCCGGGATTCGACCGAATCCTCGCCATCGACGCAAAAAGAACGGACAGAACAGGGACATGAAGGCCACCATCGAACGCGCAACGCTCCTCAAGAGCCTGAGCCACGTCCAGTCGGTGGTGGAGCGCAGGAACACGATTCCGATCCTGTCCAACGTGCTGATCGAGGCATCGGCGGACGGCGCGATCAAGCTGATGGCGACCGATCTGGACCTGCAGGTCGTGGAAAGCGTGTCGGCCCAGGTCGAACAGGCCGGCGCCACCACCATTTCCGCCCACACCCTGTTCGACATCGCCCGCAAGCTGCCCGAGGGCAGCCAGGTGTCGCTGCAGGCGGCCGATGGCAAGATGCTGATCCAGGCCGGCCGCGCCCGCTTCAACCTGTCGACTCTGCCGCGCGACGACTTCCCGGTGATCGCCGAGGGCGACCTGCCGACCAGCTTCGAACTGCCGGCCGAAACGCTCAAGCAGATCATCGACAAGACGCGCTTCGCGATCTCGACCGAAGAGACACGCTATTATCTGAACGGCATCTATTTCCACGTCTCGGACGAAGGCTCGCCGGTGCTCAAGGCGGCGGCGACCGACGGCCACCGTCTGGCGCGCGTCACCGTGCCCCGTCCGGACGGGGCGGATGGCATGCCGGGCATCATCATCCCCCGCAAGTGCATCGCGGAACTGCGCAAGCTGCTCGATGAGGTCGAGGGTTCGGTCCAGATCAGCCTGTCGCCCAGCAAGATCCGCTTCGGTTTGGGCAACGCCATCCTGACCAGCAAGCTGATCGACGGCACGTTCCCGGATTACAGCCGTGTCATCCCGACCGCGAACGACAAGCTGCTCAAGATCGACCCGCGCAGCTTTGAGGAAGGCGTAGACCGCGTCGCGACCATCGCCACCGAAAAGACCCGTGCGGTCAAGATGAGCCTCGACAAGGACAAGATCACCCTGTCGGTCACCAGCCCCGAAAACGGCACGGCGGCCGAAGAAGTGCCCGGTGCCTTCCAGGGCGAAGGCTTCGATATCGGTTTCAACGCCCGCTATCTGCTCGACATATTGGGTCAGATCGACACGGACATCGTCGAACTGCACCTGGCCGATGCCGCCGCGCCGACGCTGATCCGCGAAAATGACCGCAGCCCTGCCCTTTATGTGCTGATGCCGATGCGCGTTTGATCGGCGTTGCCGGCAGATATCTGAATATCCGGGAATCGCCCGGACCCGGCGGGTAATCGCTTCTCAAGCTTTGTCGGTTAGACGATCGGCATGGCTATTGTCCGCAAACATGATCCGGATGCGCCGGCCAGGACCGCGAGCCTGCTTGTCTCGCTGGGGCTGGCCGAAAGCGGCACGGACGTCGCCGCTACCTGGATTTCGCGAAGTTTCACCCATGTCGCTGCGCTCTGGCCGCTGATGCTGCTGGCCAAGCTGTGCGTCGCGGCTTTGCTCGGCATGCTCTCGCTTGCTCGGCCGGAACATGGCGCCCTGCTGTGCGCCGTGGTGCTGATCGATGGGCTGCTGATGCTGGTGCCGCGCTGGGGGCTGTTCCGCAATTTGCGGCCCCATATCCAGAATTGGCTGATGCTGCCTGCGCTCTTCTGCTCGGGGTTGAGCTTCAGCCTGTGGCTGGCGCAGGGCAATGGCGCGGCCATACCGTCGGCGGTGCCCGAAATGGCGATCGCGCTGCTGGCGGTCTGCATCGTCGGCGATCGGCGCCTGCTGGGGCTCAGCTATTTCATGGGGGCGTTGCTGGTGGCCGGCATCGCCCATGCCGGCATGGTGCATCTGGGGCTGCTGGCCAGTTGCCTGGCGGTGATGGCGATCGCCACCCTGCGTCAGGCGGCGGCGGATCGGGAGCGGGCGATCGAACAGCATCAGCAGGATCTCAAGGCGCAGCGATCCGACCGGCTGCTGGAAGAATATGAACTGTCCGGCCGTGGCTGGTTCTGGGAAACCGACCGCCAGAGCCGTATCACCTATATTTCGGCAACCCTGGCCGGACCGCTGGGCGTGGAAGTGGGCAGCCTGATCGGGCGGCTGCTCACCGACATCATCCAGCAGGGCGACCGGCAACAGGGCGATGGCGAGCGGACGCTCGGCTTCCACCTCTCGGCCCGGACCGGCTTTGCCGACATCGCCGTGCGCGCCGCGATCGCGCGCGAGGAACGCTGGTGGTCGATCTCGGGCGAACCGGTGTTCAACGAATATGGCCAGTTCCACGGCTTTCGCGGATCGGGCACCGACTTGACCGAAATGCGGCGCAGCCAGGCGGAAGTGACGCGCCTGGCCCAATATGATTCGCTGACCGGTCTCGCCAACCGGGTGCAGATGTTGCAGGCGCTGGAGCAGGCGGTGCTCGGTTCGCGCGGCAAGCAGGGCGAATGTGCGCTGATGATGCTCGACCTCGACCGGTTCAAGAGCGTCAACGACACGCTCGGCCATCCGGCCGGCGACGCGCTGCTGCGCCAGGTCAGCCAGCGGCTGCAGCGCGTGGTCGGCAATCAGGGGCTGGTCGGGCGCCAGGGCGGCGACGAGTTCAAGGTGCTGGTCCATGGCCGCCATGACCGCAACCGGCTCGGCCTGCTGGCACAGGCGATCATCAGCGCCGTATCGCAACCCTATTCGATCGAGGGCACGGGGGTGGTGATCGGCGTGTCGATCGGCATTTCCTTTTGTCCGGAAGATGGCGTCACCGCCGATGCCCTGATCCGCAATGCGGACCTGGCGCTCTACAAGGCCAAGGGCGATGGGCGCGGCGTCTATCGCTTCTATTCGGCCGACATGCACGCCGATGCGGAAGACCGTCGCCAATTGGAGCAGGATTTGCGCCACGCCCTGACGGCGGACGGCCTGCATCTTGTCTATCAGCCGATCGTCTGTTCGACGACGGAGCGCATTACGGGCTATGAAGCCTTGCTGCGCTGGGATCATCCGACGCGCGGGCCGATATCGCCGGCGCTGTTTGTCCCCATTGCAGAGGATAGCGGTCTGATCGCGCCGATCGGCGAATGGGTGATGCGGACTGCCTGTCGTGACGCTGCGCAGTGGGAACAGGATATCCGCGTCGCGGTCAATGTGTCGGCGATGCAATTTGCCAATCCCGGCTTCCCGACCACCGTCATGCAGGCGCTGGCGAGTGCGCAACTGGCGTCCGAACGGCTGGAGTTGGAAATCACCGAGAGCGTTTTCCTGAACGACGACGCCGGCACCGACGCGATGTTCACCCGCCTCAAGGGGCTGGGCGTGCGGCTGGCGCTCGACGATTTCGGCACTGGCTATTCGTCGCTCGGCTATCTGAAGAAGGCGCCGTTCGACAAGATCAAGATCGACCAGAGCTTCGTGCGTGGCGCCGCCATCCGGGGCAGCCGCAACAGCGCGATCATCAAGGCGATCGTCAGCCTGGCCGAGGCACTGGGCATGGACACCACGGCGGAAGGGGCCGAGACGCGCGACGAGCTGGACCTGATCCGGCAATTGGGGTGCAGCCATATCCAGGGCTATATCTACGGCCGGCCGATGCCCGCCGCGCAGGTGCTGGAAGGCCAGCGCACCAATGGCGTCTCCGCCCGGTCTGAAGGTTTCCAGTCGAGCCGGCCGGAGCGCAAGGCGATGCTGCGCACGGTTGCCGTCCATCATGACGGCCATGTCTATAATGGCCGCATCCGCAACATCTCCGCCACCGGCGCGATGATCGAGGGGCTGTGGAATGTGCCTGAAGGCACGCAGTTCGCGATCGACCTGTCTGAAGGGCAGAGCGTCGACGCGACCACCCGCTGGTCGCGCGAGGATCGCATGGGGGTGGAGTTCGCCGCTCCAATCGACCTCGCCCTGCTCCGTAGTCAGCCCAAGGCGCTGGCCGGATAGAGGATGAAGGCCGGCCGGGCATTGCCCGACCGGCCGATCTTTCAGAAGAACAGCTTGCGGAAGCTGACCGACACGGTCCGGCCGAGCGGATCGAGATAGCCCTGCTGATAGCGGACCGGCGTCGCTCCGGTCGCGTCGGTCACGTCCCGGCGGGTGTTGAAGATATTGTCGATCCCGATCGACACGCGCGCACCGCGCAGGAAGGGATGGGCCTTCACCAGGCTGGGCATCTGGCCGAAATTGGCGAACAGCCGCAGATTGGCCGTGGCCAGGCTACCAAAGTCCAGCCGCGAACTGCCGCCCAGTGCGCCATCGACATGGGTGCCGCTTTCCCAGTTCACGCCCAGCCGGCCGCCAATGCCATTGTTCACATAGCCGACACGGGCCTGCAATTCGTGACGCGGCTGCCCGCCCGAGGAGCCGACTGCATCGCCGTCGAGCAGGTTGAGTTCGGGCACGCCCGGCGCGATCAGGATGCTCTCTGTCAGGTGCCAGGTATGATAGAGGCTGAAGGTCAGCCGCCCGCCGGCCTGGCCGGCGCCGGGGCCACGGAAACCGCCCGGCCCACCAAAGCCGCCGCCCGGACCACCGGGACCACCCGGTCCGCGCGGACCATCGCCACCGCCCTGCGCATTGTCGCCGCCACCTTGACCGCCATTCTGGCCACCGGGGCCATCATTGCCGCGCTGGTTGTTGTCGCCTTCGCCGCGGGGCGCGCCGTCATTGCCCTCGCCGCGTGAGGGACCGCCCTCGCGATTGCCCTGCGCGCCGTCGCGCGGGCCGCGATTGCCGAAGGCTGCACGCATGTCCTGCAATTCCTTGGGCCGATCCTCGGGCTTGGCGCCGGCTGCGCGCCACGCCTCGATCACCTTCTGGATATGCGACTTCAGCGAGAGGGAGAGGTCGAAGCCCCAGCGCAACTGCTCGCTCTGCGAACGCAGATAGTTGATCGGTCGCCCGTCGATGCTCAGCAACTGGCCATCCTCGTCGCGCATGAAGCGCTGCGGGAAGGCCGCCTCGATCGCCGGGGTCGGCGTCGGGAAGGCGGAAATGGGGTTGCTGGTCCGGCTGTTGAGATAGGTGGCCGTCAGCGTCAGGTTCGGCGTCTCGAACGGTTTGATCCGGGCATTGATGCGGAACTGGTCGCGCGTGCTGGACCGCAGGTCGGGATTGCCGCCGGAAAATTGCGTGACGAACACCGTCTGGCCGGTGGCATAGTCGAACACCGACACGTTGGGCGTCGAAATCACCGGATCGTTGATCTGCGTGCCGGTCGGCGCCGACTTGTCCTGATTGGCGGATACCAGCAACTGCACCGCCGGCACCGGCCGCCAGCGCAGGCCATAGCCCAGCGTCGACAGCGTGCCGAAATCCGACAGATGCTGCGCGCCGGCGTTCATGTTGACGCCGACATCGCCGATCGCGCCCAGGAAACCCTTGGACCGGCTGGTCAGCGGTATGTCGAAGCTGACCTGTCCGCTTGCAATCTCACGATTATAGTCAAGGCCGCGTTCGACGCCCGACCGCACCGAATTGCTTTCAAAGCCGTTGGCCGACGCGCCAACCCGCACTGACGTCATGACATTGCCGGCCGGCAGGGTCAGCAGCGATCCGCTGACCAGCATGTCGCCGCCGATCGCGCGCGATTGCGACCGGGCGCGGTCGGTCAGGCGCGATTGCAGCAGGTCGGCGGTGAAGGCACCATAGGGATTGACGCTGGCCGATCCGGCATCGAGCGCGGCCTGAATGCCGCCCGTGTCGACGCCGCGATCGGTCCGGGTGCGGGTGTCGGAAATGTCGCCATTGCCGGTGAAGGACCATTGCCAGGTGCCGCCCAGCCGGCCGTTCAGCGTGACGCCGACATGGCCGGTGGTGCCGCGGATCTTCTGTCCCAGCGCGCCGGCCTGTTCCAGATAGCGATAGAGGCGGACATCGTCGCCAAAGGCGGAGAAGGGATTGCCGCCGGGCAGGGTGAGGGTAGCGGCCGACAGGCCCTGGAGCGAATCATTGTCGGACAGTTCCAGCCGGCCGTTGATCGTCGCCGATACGCCGCCCAGCGCGCGCGCCAGCGTCGCGTTGGCGGAAAAATTCTCGGTCGCGGGGCTGAGCGTGCGATATTTGCTCAGATTGCTGACGCTGGTCTGGTTCGCGCCGGCGACGAAATCATTGAGGCCGGGGGCGCCATTGGCAGCGCTGCCGGGCACGCTGGCGACCGTCACGGTCTGGCCGGCGGCCGCCGACAGGGCCGGGTCGATCTCCGTCCCGCGGTCGATCGCGGTGATGTTGCCGGCCAGCGAATAGGGCATGCTGGGCGCCGCAGCATTGATGCCGCGCTCGCTCTCCAGCAGATTGTCGGCCCGGCTATATTTGACGTTCAGCGTCAGCCGATTGTCGCCCTGGATGCGCAGAACGCCCACTTCGCCCTGGCCATTTTCGCGCCCGCCATCGGTCGTCGTGCCCCCGCGCAGATCGACAGTGGTCGCGCGGAAACGCTGGCGCAGGACGATGTTCACCACCTTCTGCGTCGGCGCATAGCCATAGGACAGGGCCACTTCCTCGGGCAGAATGTCGACCCGCGACACCGCTTCGGATGGCAGGTCGGAAATTTCCGAGAAGCTGGAAATGCGTTTGCCGTTCAGCAGGATGACCGGCGTGCCGTTGGTTTGCGGCGACAATTCGGTGATGATTTCGGAAATCGACGTGACGCCCAGTGCCCGGACATCGGCGGGCGACAATTGCTGTTCGGGTTTGATGTCGCCGGGCACCGCGCCACGCTGGACCGCGCCGGTGACGATGATCTCGTCGCCCTCGTCGCCCTGTGCCGGCGGAGCCTTCTGTTCGGTTTCCTGCGCCATCAGCGCGCCAGGCGCCACGCCCGGCATCAATGAAAACAGCAGCAGCGACGTTATCTTGCGCACGCGAATTTACCCCTAATCTGGACCCTGGCAGGATCTCGTTTAGCCGGCACTTGTCGCAAAAATCTGGCATGGCCAAGACAGATTTGTCGCAAAGTGTAACGGCGCGTCACATGGTGCAACAAATATGGTTTCGGGCGTGATCGGCCTCACTTGCGGTCCCGTGTCAGTCGGGCATAGACGGGCTTTCGCGGCCGCGCCTGACGGCCAGACGAAGGGGGATTATATGCGCCATTCCATCATCCTGCTGCCCTTGCTGTGCCTGGCCGCGCCGGTCGCCGCGCAGCAACCCGACGATCTCAACCGCGTCATCGATGAAGGGCTGAACCACAGCCAGGTGATGCAGATCGCCCAGCATCTGACCGACGATATTGGCGGGCGCATGACCAATTCGCCACAGATGCGGCAGGCCGAGGCCTGGACCGCAGACCAGTTTCGCCAATGGGGGCTCAGCAACGTCCGCAAGCAGGGCTTCCGTTTCGGTCGCGGCTGGTGGATCGCCGGCTCCTCGGTGAAGATGGTCAGCCCCCGCCCGATCCAGCTCACGGCCATCCCCATCGCCTGGACGCCGCCGACCAATGGCGTGCTGAGTGCGCCGATCATCGTTGCGCCGATGAAGAAGGAGCGCGATTTCGACGCCTGGCGCGGCAAGCTCGCCGGCAAGATCGTGCTGGTGTCGCTGCCCGGCACGGGCGACGAGCCGAACGAGGCCGCCTTCCAGCGGCTGAAGGGTGAGGATATCGAGAAGCTCGACAGGTTCGAGCAGCCCAAGAATGATCCGGCGTCGCTGGAGCGGCTGATGAAGCGCCTCAGCTTCATCCGCAAGCTGGAGGCCTTCCTGAAGGCCGAGGGGGCGGTCGGCTGGGCGCGTCAATCCTATCGCGACGGCAAGCTGTTGCATGGCGAAGGCTATGATTTCGGCGTCAACGACACGGCCGCGCTGCCCGGCGTCGAGATCGCGGCGGAAGATTATCGCCGTCTCGCTCGCCTCGCCAAGACCGGCCCGGCGCCTGTGCTGGAAATCAACAGCGACGTCCGTTTCGACGACAGCGACGTCAACGCCTACAACATCCTGGCCGATATCCCCGGCAGCGATCCCAAGGCCGGCTATGTCATGGCCGGCGCGCATCTCGACAGCTGGGTCGCGGGCGATGGCGCGGCGGACAATGGCGCGGGCAGCGCTATGATCATGGAGGCTGCACGCATCCTCAAATCACTCGGGATCAAACCGAAGCGAACGATCCGCTTCGCGCTATGGTCGGGCGAGGAACAGGGGCTGTTCGGCTCCATGGCCTATGTCGACGAATATCTCGCCACCCGCGCACCGGGGCCGAAGGAGGAACAGGGGCGGGAGGAAATGTATTTCCGCTACAAGACCCGTTTCCCGATCACGCCCAAGCCCGGCTATGCGGACCTGAAAGCCTATTTCAACATCGACAATGGCTCGGGCAAGCTGCGCGGCCTCTATGCCGAACGCAATGTCGCGGCCGTCTCGCTGTTGCGCGAATGGCTGAGCCCCTTTGCCAGCATGGGCGCCGGCAATGTCGTGTCGCAGCCGACCGACGGCACCGACCATGAATATATGCAGGCGATCGGCGTGCCGGGCTACCAGTTCATCCAGGATCCGCTCGACTATGAAAGCCGGGTCCATCACAGCGGCATCGACACCTTCGATCATCTGAAGGCGGAGGATATGCGCCAGGGCGCGGTCGTCCTCGCCGGCCTGCTGCTGCAGGCGGCGAACAGCGACAAGACGCTGCCACGCATGCCGCTGCCGACCCAGCCGGCGGTCAGCGATCCGTTCAAATATGAGGATCCGTCGCTGGATTGATTGAAAAGGGCGGGGCGGCGGTGTCGCCGCCTCGCTTAGGGGCGATCGACATTCAGATGATGACGTGACGAAAATGGTGGTTTTCCGTGACCCTTGAAACGAGTCACGTGCCTCGTTTCAACGCAGCGTACTTAAAGTACGTGAGCACCGGAAGCGCGGAGAACCGCCATTTGCAGGCCGTCAGGGCTGAATGTCGATTGGCCCTAGCTCTGGGCGTCGTGGAAGATGATGCCCAGCGTATGGCGCATGCCGGACAGGAGCCGGCTGACGCCATGGCGCATCTGCACTCGGTGGACGCCGCGCGTGCCCATCACCGGCCGCTCGCGCACCGGGAAGACCACGGCATCGCCCTTGCGCAGCGGCACCATTTCGGGCCGCGACTGCATGCGCGGGCGCTGTTCGGTCAGGATGAAGGCGCCGCCGGTGAAGTCCGCTTCCGGCTCCGACAGCAGGATCGCCGCCTGCAACGGAAAGATGGTCGCGCCATAGACATCCTGATGCAGCGCATTCCAGTCGCCCGCCTCATAGCGCAGTAGCAAGGGCGTCGCCTTGTCCTGGCCGCCGAGCGCGCACTGGTTCAGGAAATCGGCGTGACGGGCGGGGTAGAGCGCATCGCTCCGCAGCATCGCCGCCCAGCGATTGGCGACCTGCGCCAGCGGCGGATAGAGCATCGCGCGCAATGCGGCGACCGGCTCGGGCAGCGGGTAAGTGAAATAGCGATAGCGCCCCCGGCCATAGCCATGGCGCGCCATCACCACCTCCTTGCGGAAGGCATGGGGCTGATCCCATAGCGCGACGATCGCGTCGCACTGGTCCGGGGAAAGCAGGGCAGGCAGGCGCGCGGCGCCATGCCGGTCAAGGTCGGTGAGGTCCATGGCGTGCAGCATGGGCGGCGCGCGGCGCGGCGTCATCCCGCGCCTTGCGCTCAAATCCGGCGGATCATTTCGGCTTGCGGAAACGATAGAGGAAGCGGTCGGTCTTGCCGCGAATGGCGGGATCGAACACCAGCTTGCTATGATCGTCTGCCGGATTGGCGAGCAGTGGACTCTGCGCCTCCAGCACGAATCCGGCGCGCAGGAAGTCGGCCTTCACCACCGCCGGATCGATCCGGTGCAGCTTGTCCACCACCGCGCGGGTGTCGCCGGCCGGACCGGCATGGTCGATGATGCCGACGATCCCGCCCGGTTTCGTCGCAGCATAGAGCGTCTTCACGAAGGCATCGGGGTCGGTGCGCGGAATGCCGAACTTGTCCGACTGCCAGTAGAGATCATGGTAGCTCAGATTGATGATGGTGAAGTCGAAACTGTCGGCCGCCGCGGCAAAGGCTTCGAACGGATAGCGCACCCAGTCGACCTCCGGCCGGCGCGCGACCAGTGCCGCCCATTTGGGCTTCTCTTCCTCGCTGGCGTAGAATTGGCTGGGCTCGAACCCGGTCACCTTGCCCTTGGGGCCGACCGCATCAGCCATGATCTCCGCCCAATAGCCCGATCCGGTCATGATGTCGGCCGCCTGCATGCCGGGCTTGAGGCCCAGGAAGGCCAGCGTCTCGGCCGGCTTGCGGCTTTCGTCCAGCGCACGCGCGTCGGCCGGACGCTTTGGGGCAGCCACGGCGGCGGCAAGATCCGTTTTGGCAAGGGCGGCGATCGGCATGGACAGGGCAAGGCCGCTCAGGGCCAGGGCAAGCATCAGGCGCATGGATTTTCCCCTCATGGAAGGCGGGCCAGCATGCGCCCGATCGCGCGCCCGTTCAACGATCCGCGTCGATGCCGGTCGATCGATTCCGGTCGTTGGTCGAAGGGCGGGGCAGGCGCACCGCGTCCACTCGGCTCTGCGCATGCACGTTCAGGCCCAATCATATTGTCATGGTTAACGGGCTCGGCTTGGGACGGATCGGGGGCAGATGATAAGGAGAAAATGATGTCGCACCCGATGAAATTAGCCCCCATTGCCATGGTATTGGTGGGCTCGCTGGGGCTGGGTGGCTGTGCCACGAAATCCTTCGTGCGCGAACAGGTGGCGACCGTGAACCAGCGCGTCGATGCGCTCGACGCCAAGCTGCAGACCACCGACGGCACGGCGCAGCAGGCTCTGGCCCAGGCCCAGTCGGCCGCCGGTCAGGCCCAGAATAACGGCCAGCGCCTCGATCAGCTGAACGCCCGCGTAGACGGTGTCGAGCAGCAGATGCGCGAAGCCAAGACCAAGCGCGCCAGAAATTGATCGCGCAACTGATCACGTAACTGATCCGGTCGGGCTGGTCCCGACCCCGTGCCGGCGCCCTCGCTTGTTGGGGGCGCCGGCCCCATTCCCGGATATGCTCCTCCATGCACAAATTCCCATGGGCGCTGGCGATGCTGGCGCTGTACGGTGCCTCCCCCGCGCTGGCGGCCGCGCCCGAAGCGCCTGCGGCTGAAAAGTCCGCGCCTGAACCCCCGCGATCGCCCGATGCGCGCCGGGTCATCGACTGGATCGCCGCGACCGGCGACAATCACGGTCTGCCCTATGCCATCGTCGACAAGCAGGCGGCCCATGTCTTCCTGTTCGATGCCAAGGGCAAGGCGCTGGCCGATGCGCCGGTGCTGATCGGCATCGCGCCCGGAGACGACGCCACGCCTGGCGTGGGCAAGAAGAGCCTGGCGGAGATCGGCCCGGCGGAAAAGACCACGCCGGCCGGCCGCTTCCTCGCCAAATTCGGCCTCGCGGCGGGCAAGCAACGCGTGCTGTGGGTCGATTATGCGACCTCGGTCGCGATGCACACCATCCCCAAGGGCAATCCCAAGGAAAAGCGACGCGAGCGCATGCTGTCGCCGACGATCGACGATAATCGCATCACCTTTGGCTGCATCAACGTGCCGATCGCCTTCTATAATCGCGGCCTGCGCCCGCAATTTCTGAAAAAGGGCGGCTATGTCTATGTGCTGCCGGACACAAAGTCGCTTGAAGCGGTTTTCCCTCCCCTGCATGTCCAGTCTTATCGGAAGGCGGACGCATCCTCATAAGGCGGGAGGCACGCGCATGATGATCCGGAGGGCAAGCGGCCTGATACTGGTCGCGGCGGCGGGCCTGTCGCCGGGCAGCGCTCAGGCCGGCTTCTATTCGGGCGAGGCGCTGCTGCAAAGCTGCACCGCCGACCGCAACGACAAGGCGTTCTTCGAGAAAAGCTATGAATGCGTCGGCTATGTCGCCGGCGCAGTCGATGCGTTCAACACCACGCGCGAGGTGAACGGTCTCAAAAGCTGCATCCCCGCCGATGTGACGCTCAACCAGTTGAAGGGCGCCACCGTCGACTATCTGCGCGCCAATCCCGACAAGCGCGCCCAGTCCGCCTCCGCCCTGGTCTTCACCGCCACGCGCCAGGCCTGGCCCTGCCCCAAGGCAACGGCCAAGCCCAGCATCAGGCCCGGCACGAAGAAGAAGCGGAAATAGCGCCTATTTCGCGGCCTTGCCGACGGGGCGCATATAGAGGCGCGCCATCGCCGCCTCCATCTTCGCCCGGTCGACCGACAGGATCACGCGCTGCGCCTGCTCGCCCAGATGCGGGCGATAGGATTCCGTCCAGGACAGCGTGTCGCCATAAGCCGCCGTCTGGCTGGTCTCGAAATCGACCCACAAAGTCTCGTCCTTCGTCACGATCTCCGGATTGAGCCAGGCCATGGCGACGATCTCGTCCCACATCGGATAGCCCGGCTCCAGCCCGGTCTGGAACAGATCGGTCAACGGGGTATGGGCGGGCTTCAGCCCGTCGAGGAAGGCGCGGGTCCATTGCGTGCCGGTGGACGGATCGACCGGGATCATGCTGATCTTCTTCCACGGCGCATGGGCAAAGATCTTCGCCGCTTCGGGGTCCCAGCGGATGTTGAACTCGCGGCGCGGCGAGTTGACGAATTCGCGGGCAAACTGCTCGGCCGACGGCCCTTCCAGTACCTGATGCGGCGCCAGGCTGCCGCCCATATAGAGGATTTCCTTCACATTGGCGGCAAAGCTGGGGTCCAGGCTCTGGGCGATCGCGATATTGGTCATCGGCCCGGTCGCGAACAGGGTGATCTCGCCCGGATGCGCCTTCACCATCCGCACCAGGAATGCGGCGGCAATCTCGGCGCTGGGCTTCGTCTTCGGGTTGCCGATTGGCAGGTCGGGCACCTTGGTCGGATCGGTCGATCCGGGATGTTCCTGGATCGTGTCGCCCGGCCAGTAATCGGTCCATGGCCCCTTGAACACCAGCCGGCCATATTGGCCTTCCCAGCGCTTGGTCGCCTCGGCGCTGTTTAGCAGCGGGAAGGTCGCGCCGGGCACCACCGGCACGTCGGTCCGGCCCAATATCTCCAGCGTGCGCAGCGCATAGGCGGTCGCGGTGTCGCGCCACACCGATCCGCTGGTGGTGGTGATACCCAGCACCTCGACATCCGGGCTCTGCAGCAACAGCAGGGGCACGCCGTTGAGGCCGATCATGTCGTCGTCGACGATCACCAGCCGCCTGGGGCTTGCCGGCGCGGCGGGCTTGGCATTCGCCCCCTGCACGCCCAGCATCAGCGCCAGTGCGCCCAGCATGATCTTCATCGTCCGCATTGCGTCAAACCCCCATTTCGCTTCGTCCCGCCGCCTGTTAGGACGGTGTCATGCGCAGCCTCTATCCGCCGATTGAACCCTACGCCACTGGTCATCTTGACGTAGGCGATGGCCACAGCCTCTATTGGGAACGGTCCGGCACGCCCGGCGCCAAGCCCGCGGTCTTCCTGCATGGCGGGCCGGGCGGCGGCATCTCGCCCGATCATCGCCGCCTGTTCGATCCCGCCCGCTATGACGTACTCCTGTTCGACCAGCGCGGCTGTGGCCGATCGACCCCGCACGCCAATCTCGACGCCAACACCACCTGGCATCTGGTCGCCGATATCGAGCGCTTGCGCGAGATGATGGGCGTCGACCAGTGGCTGGTCTTCGGCGGCAGCTGGGGTTCGACGCTGGCGCTGGCCTATGCGCAGGCGCATGTCGCGCGCGTCACGCAGCTGGTGCTGCGCGGCATCTTCACCATCCGCCAGTCAGAGATCGACTGGTATTATCAACAGGGCGCCAGCCGCATCTATCCCGACAAGTGGGAACGCTTTGTCGCCCCGATTGCGGAAGGCGAGCGCGGCGACATGGTCGGCGCCTATCGCCGTATCCTGACCGGTGACGATCGCGCCGCGCAGGTCGCCGCCGCCAAGGCCTGGAGCGTCTGGGAAGGCGAGACCATCCGCCTGCTGCCCGACGACGCGCTGTCCGCCACCCATGAGGGCGATGATTTCGCGCTCGCCTTCGCCCGGATCGAAAATCATTATTTCGTCCATCGTGGCTGGCTGGAAGATGGCCAGTTGATCCGCGAGGCAGGCAAGCTGGCCGATATTCCCGGCGTCATCGTCCAGGGCCGCTACGACATGGCCTGCCCGGCCGAAACCGCCTGGGCGCTGCACCGCGCCTGGCCGCAGGCGCGCTTCGAAATGATCGAGGGCGCCGGTCATGCCTTCAACGAACCGGGCATATTGGACGCGCTGATCCGCGCGACCGACGGGTTTGTGGACTGAGCCATGAAGCTGTTTTCGCCCCTGGTGAAAAAGCTTCGGACAAATGAGCAGGGGGAAATGATGCGACTGTCTGCGACCGGTATGCTGGGGATCGTGCTTCTCTTCGCCCTGACATTGTCGGGCGTGTTGTGGGGCTGTCCCACCTATAATGTCTACAGCAAGGAACAGGCAGGGCGCGCCGCGCTGGCCGAAGCGCAGTCCTCGCGCCAGATCGCCGTGCTGGAAGCGCGGGCGAAGCTGGAAAGCGCCAAGATGCTGGCCGACGCCGAAGTCGTCCGGGCCGAAGGCGCGGCGCGGGCCAATCGCATCCTGCAGGACAGTCTGGGCGGGCCGGACGGCTATCTGCGCTATCTGCAGATCCAGGCGATCGACAACAAGGATGCCAGTCTCATCTATGTGCCGACCGAGGGGGGATTGCCGCTGCTGGAAAGCAGCCGACTCACGCAGCGTGCGCCCGGTCAGGGCAATTGACGGATATTTTGCTGCTGCGCCTTTGTTGAGAGGCTGACGTCTCGAACGGCGTGATGAAGTTGATGGAGGAAAAGACGTGCGGACTATGATGCTTCTGGCGACGGCGCTGTTTCTCGCCTCCTGCGGCGGCGGCGATGAGGGGGCGGCGGTCGAGAACCGGGCCATGCCCGAAACCGGCGCGGCGGCCGAAGTCGCCAAGCTCGACCCCGATCTGCGCAACGGCGTGCTGGAAAAGGCGATCAAGGCATCGGGCGTTGCCTGCCCCTCGGTCACTGGCTCGGAACGCGCCGAAATCCGGCCGGGCGTCAAGGGCTGGAAGGCCCAGTGCAACAACGAAACCGCCCATCTGATCGAGGTGCTGCCCGACGGCACCGCCAAGGTGACCAGCCGGACGCATTGATTCCTGTCTAAACGGCGTCCGGTCCTGATCGGGCGCCGATGATTCGCACGAGCAATGCCATGACGCCCATCACGATCAGCGTGATCCAGGGCGATGCCATCATGATGATGCCGAGGCCGATATTCGCGCCGCCTGCAAAGTCGGCGAGATAATCTTGCCTCAACTGCCAGACGGCAAAGGTCGCGAACAGCGTGGTCATGCCGATCGCCACCGCCCAGAGCCATCGCCGGGAACTGCCGATCAGCGCGAGTGCCAGCATGGGCAGCGCCGCGATGGCGAAATGAAATACGACGCCATCGGGCGCATCGATGAAGCCCAGGCGTCCGTTCGTGAAGGGCGTCCGTCCGACGACGATATCGGCTGCCACATTTTCGGCCAGCATGATGACGAGGCCGATGACCAGCGCTGCACCGATCAGGAGCAGGCGGCGGCGTATCACCGCCCGAACTTCCGCGTCGTCTTCCCGAAGCGACCCTTGCGCGTCCCCGGCTTGCCCTCGGTCGCGCGGCCGCGTGGCGCGGCCACCTGCTGGTCCGCCGGCAGGCCCAGTTCCTCCGCTTCCAGCTTGCGGATCTCGTCGCGGATGCGGCCGGCTTCCTCGAACTCCAGGTCCGCCGCCGCCGCGCGCATCTTCTTCTCCAGATCCTCGATATAGGCGCGCAGATTATGGCCGACGAGGTGCGGGCGGTCCTCCAGGCCCGTCTCGACCGTGACCTGATCCTTGGATGCCACATGGGCGATGATATCGCCGATATTGCGCTTGATCGTGGTCGGCGTGATGCCGTGTTCGAGGTTGTACGCCTCCTGCTTCTCGCGCCGGCGCGACGTTTCGTTGAGCGCTCGCTCCATCGATCCGGTAATCCGGTCGGCATAGAGGATGACACGCCCCTCCACATTACGCGCGGCGCGGCCGATCGTCTGGATCAGCGACGTTTCGCTGCGCAGGAAGCCTTCCTTGTCCGCGTCCAATATCGCCACCAGTCCGCATTCGGGAATGTCGAGCCCCTCGCGCAGCAGGTTGATGCCGATCAGCACGTCATAGACGCCGAGCCGCAGGTCGCGGATCAGCTCGATACGCTCCAGCGTCTCGACATCGCTGTGCATGTAGCGGACCTTGATCCCCGCCTCATGCATGAACTCGGTCAGGTCTTCGGCCATCCGCTTGGTCAGGGTGGTAACGAGCGTGCGGTATCCCTGCGCCGCGACCTTGCGGCATTCGTTGATCAGGTCGTCGACCTGGTCCTCGACCGGCTTGATCTCGACCGGCGGGTCGATGAGGCCGGTAGGGCGGATGACCTGTTCGCTGAACACGCCGCCGGTCTGCTCCATCTCCCACGGGCCGGGCGTGGCGGAGACGCTGACCGTCTGCGGCCGCATCGCGTCCCATTCGTTGAAGCGCAGCGGGCGATTGTCGATGCAACTGGGCAGGCGGAAACCATATTCGGCCAGAGTAATCTTGCGCCGATGGTCGCCGCGCGCCATTGCGCCGATCTGCGGCACGGTCTGGTGGCTTTCGTCCACGAACAGCATCGCATTTTCGGGCAGATATTCAAACAAAGTCGGCGGCGGCTCGCCGGGCAGGCGACCGGTCAGGAAGCGGCTGTAATTCTCGATCCCCGCGCAGCTTCCGGTCGCCGCGATCATCTCCAGGTCGAAATTGGTGCGCTGCTCCAGCCGCTGCGCCTCCAGCAGCTTGCCCTCGGCCTCCAGTTCCTTCAGCCGTTCGGTCAGCTCGAACCGTATCGCCTCCATCGCCTGCTTCAAGGTCGGGCCGGGCGTCACATGGTGGCTGTTGGGAAAGACCTTCACGTAATCAAGGCTGGCGACCTTCCTGCCGGATAGCGGATCGAATTCGACAATCTCTTCGATCTCGTCGCCGAAGAAGCTGATCCGCCAGGCCGTATCCTCATAATGGGACGGGAAGATTTCCAGATTGTCGCCCTTCACGCGGAAATTGCCGCGCGCGAAACCGGCATCGTTGCGCTTATACTGGAGCGCCACCAGCTTGCGGATGATCTCGCGCTGGTCCTCGATCCCGCCCTTCTTCATGGAGAAGGTCATCGCCGAATAGGTTTCGACCGACCCGATGCCATAGAGGCAGGAGACGGACGCCACGATGATCACATCGTCCCGCTCCAGCAGCGCGCGGGTGGCCGAATGCCGCATCCGGTCGATGCTCTCGTTTACCGAGCTTTCCTTCTCGATATAGGTGTCCGACCGCGCGACATAGGCTTCGGGCTGGTAATAGTCGTAATAGCTGACGAAATATTCGACCGCATTGTCGGGGAAGAAGCTCTTGAACTCGCCATAGAGCTGCGCCGCGAGAATCTTGTTGGGCGCCAGGATCAGCGCCGGACGCTGCATCGCCTCGATCACCTTGGCCATGGTGAAGGTCTTGCCGGAACCCGTGACGCCCAGCAGAACCTGGTCGCGCTCGCCCGCTCGCGCCTGTTCGACCAGTTCGGGGATCGCGGTGCGCTGGTCGCCCGACGGTTCATAGTCGCTGACCAGGGTGAAGGGGCGTCCACCCTCGCTCTTCTCCGGGCGCGCGGGCCGGTGCGGCACGAAGTCCTGGCCGGTTTCGGGTTCTTCAAGGCTGGTGCGGATCTGGATCGACATGGGCGTAATATGGGGCCTTTGGGCAAGGGTGCAATCCGCGCCCTGGCAAGTCAGGGCTGCAATTCGAACGCGCTCCTGGGCGGCGGCGGATAGACGACCGGCTTGTCACCGAACCGCGTGCGCAAAGCCAGCTCGCGGCGCGCGCTATCGATAACTTCGACATCCACCTCTTCAGGATATCGAAAGCTGACATGAAATTTCTTCCCAGTGATCATATATTCCAACACCGACCAGCGCATGTTGGGGCCGTCGGGTTCCAGATACCAGGCTTCCCAAAGCATATCGCTGAGATTTGTGTCGCGCGGATTATAATAACGAACGACGTCGCCTTCATCCTTGAAAACGCTGGGGCTTACCCAACCGTCTCCGATTTCCACATACAGAAACACGCCATTTGGATCGCCTCCGACCAAGCTGGCCAATTCTTGACCGATCTCGTTCATGAGCGGTCCCAGGGTATCGAGTTTATCGCTCATGAGGCCGGCCTTTTCTTTCGTTCGAGAAATCCCGGGATTCGTCGACGCCGTTGATGCGCCAAGTGACATGGATTCGATAGGGCCGTTTTGACGCTCCCTCATAGAAGGGAACGATATGGACAAAGACCTTCTTTCCGTTGCGTAGTGCCCGCGTCCACCCGTCTTCCATAGTGCGGTAGGCACCCCGATTGAAATTCCGATCCTGGGCGAAATGGTTGAAGCTGTCGCCGGGACCGTTGAAACGGGCAGCAATGAAATGACCACCATCGTCACTGGGGCGACGATCCGGCTGACCTGCTTGAGCCTGTGCCTGCCGGGAGCGTTTGGCGATCGACCCATCCGTGAGTTCGGCATTGATGTCTCTTGGGCGAGCGATGACATCGATATCGAACGCATAGCCATTTCTCACTTCCCGCTTCCAGTCGGAGTTCAGTAGCTGGCTTTCCAGCGACGGCGGATCAGCCGGATCGGGCGGCAAGTCCCCGCCATGCGTATCCATATAATGGGCAAGAGCGACGAACTTGTTCTTGGCTGCCCGCCCTGCATCCAGATAGGCCTGATGTGGCAGCTTCAATCGCTGTCCGATCTGCAAGGGTTGATCGAGCGGCATGTTGTTCAGCCAGGCGAGGTCCGCAGCCGTCAGCCCCTGGCGCTGGGCGGCGATACGGCTGAGCGTGTCGCCCTGTTTGACCATGTAGAGCGAATGATTGGCGGGGTGATCGGCGCGAAAGCGATCGCGATCAGGAGCACCATTTCTCCTTGTCGCCAACGGTGACGATGGCCGTGCGACGCCGGTGCCACCGGGACGGGACGAAGGCTGCCACCCGTGGCGCCGAAATAGCGGCCCTGCCCGCGGAAGGTGAAGCGGCCATTTTCCTCGTCATGCCAGGGGTTGAATTTCACCTCGATCGCATCCGGCCCGATACGCCGGCCGGTGCGGAGATAAAGACTGAATGCGGTTTCGCGTTTGGATCGAATGGACTCCCTCTCGGTCATCGACACGCCCCCCCCATGATGAAAAGATCGCCTATCATAATTTAAAGAACAAATCAAGAACAAATGATAGGGGAGCGCACCTCAACACCTTACCACGCCCCGCCACCCCCGGATCGCAATAATCCCGATATCCAGACCCGCCACCGCTTGCTAAGTCTGGGCCAGATAAAGGGTCGCTTCTGCCAAGATATGCCAGGGGAAGCCGGTGATGACCAAAGCCTTGACCAACGGACTGCTGGCCTGCGCGCTCGCGGCGCTGGCCGGATGCGACAAGCCGGCCGCCAGCCCGGAGACACAGATCGCCGCGACCGATGCGATGAGCCATGATGCCGCCGCCACCCAACTCGAAAAGATGCAGCTCAAGCCCGGCCAGTGGGAAGGACGCTTCGTGATGGAGCGGATCGACATGAGCGGCGGCGAGGCCATGCCCGCTGCGGCGCGCCGGCAGATGCAGCAGGCGATGAACCACACGCTGCGCTATTGCGTCACGCCCGAGCAGGCCGCCCATCCCGACGGCCGCGCCTTTTCCGGCGATCCCGGCAAGGATTGCCGCTACAGCGACTTCGCCGTGCGCGGCGGCACGGTGAAGGGCAATGTCACCTGTCGACGTGACGGCGGCACCAGCAGCATGACGATGGCGGGCATCTATGCGCCCGACAGCTATGCGGTACAGATGGACATGCGCCAGACCGGCTTGCCCAATGGTGTCGAGATGGCGATGAAGGCAAGGTCGGAGGGCCGCTGGATCGGCCCGGATTGTGCGGAGGGTCAATGAGGCTTGTCATCTTCCTTCCCGATCGCGCCGACCTGGCCGGGTGAGGCAGGGGGAAGGGCAATGCTGCTGGCTCTGCGCCCGCCCGCTCGGCGCGCAGACCGAATGGCATCATCCCGTGCCCAAGAGCCGGGGCGGGCGACAGATGGCGCCGGTCCATCCGATCTGCCACCGCACCATCCACGCCACCCTGTCCAACGCGGAACTGGCGCGCGCCTATGCCGATGCGGCGGCATTGCGGGCACATCCCGCGATCGCCCGCTTCCTCGCCTGGATCGCTGACAAGCCTGCCGATTTCCATGCGCCGACCCTGTCCACCGGGCGCCGCCGGCGATGAATTCGCCCGCGCAA
This sequence comes from Sphingobium scionense, assembly GCF_014197035.1. Lineage (GTDB taxonomy): Bacteria > Pseudomonadota > Alphaproteobacteria > Sphingomonadales > Sphingomonadaceae > Sphingobium > Sphingobium scionense. The sequence continues at coordinate 144,038 of NZ_JACIEU010000005.1, forward strand.
TATTTCCACTTGCACGGGCACGCGCATCGGTAGAGCGTGCCGCAATGGAATGAACGGGGAGAGGATATGCGTGACATTCTGACGCTGGCCGGCCTGTTGGCGACCAGCCTGACCCTTGCGGCCTGTGGTGGCGAGCCGGCTGCGCCGCCCGCGCAGGAGGAGGACGCCGTGCCGGCGGTGATGAAGAGCGGGCAATGGACGCTCAGCCGCAAGACCACCGGCTACAACACCCCCACCGTCACGGCGGAAGAATATCAGGCCGCGCTCAAGCAGGTGAACGAGGACAAGATCTGCATCAAGGTCGACGCTGCGGGCGCGCCGGATGCCGACGCGCTGGCCGGGGCGGAAGGCAGCGATTGCAGTTACAAGGACAAGATGGTGCGCAAGGGGCGCCTGATCGCGACCCTCGCCTGCAAGGCGGGTGCCGGCACATCGGAAATCGTGGTCGAAGGCAATTTTACGGAGGATACGCTGACCTTCGGCACCACCATGACCAAGACTCAGGATGGCAAGCCGGTGCTGCGCACCACCCACGACCTGTCCGGCAAGCGCGACGGCGACTGCCCGGCCTGACAGGCTTTTCGCGGCGGATTAGCGATCCGGTAATCCGTCGCTTCTATGTCCTCCGTCGGGGATTGGGGGACATATGCGACTAGGATGGATGTGCGCGGCACTGCTGTTGGCAGGATGCAGGCCGGCACTGGACGATCCCGACAATGTCCCGCGCCTTGGCCGCTGGCGCGACGAGACTGTGCCGATCGGCATTACCATGGATGATCGTGGCGTGCCCGATGGCGAACTGCCCGGCGATTTTCGCGACCTGCTGGCCAAGCTCAACCGGATCGAGGAACATTGCGGCGAGCCTTATCTGCGAAAGCAGGATGAGATGGAGCGCTTTCTCAATCAGCGGTTCGAAGGCTGTCGGGTCGAAAGGCTCGATCGCGACGGTCCGGCGGTATCGGGCCTTGCCAGTTGCGCGCCGATCATGCGGTCGGCCGGAAAGGCGGTGACGCCGGCCGTCCGGTTCGACGGCATGATCGGGCCAGACCGCCTGCAACTCGACATGCGGATGATCCAGCGGTTGAGCCTGCCTACCGGCAGCAATCATATGCTGGTCATCTCTGCCCGACGGACGCTTCTCCGCATCGGTGACTGCTGATCGGCCTCAGTCTACCCGGCGGGCCTGGGCGTGGATTTCCGCCCGCGACAGCAGCAGGTCGAGGTCAGCGCGGCTGATGTCGAAATTGTCGGGCAGTTCGGCCAGCGCCTTGTCGATATCCTCCAGATGAAAGCCCGCCTCTGCGCGCATCTTGTCGGCGATCATCGGTGGTGCGGCCGGTTGGTGCGGATAGCTGTGGCCCGACAGGCGGTGGAAGAACAGGCCCAATGACACCAGCGCGATCGAATTGATCCCGACCGGCGCAAAGGCGAAGGCATAGCCCGCATCATGAATCCCCTGGCTGCCGATCACGGCCGTCAGCGCCGCCGCGCCGCCGGGCGGATGCAGGCAGCGCAGCAGACTCATCAATATTATCGCCGCGCCCACCGCCACGCCGGCCGCGACCATCATGTCGGGGATCAGGTGAAAGGCGGCGACGCCGATCAGGCTGGACAGGATATTGCCGCCCACCACCGACCAGGGCTGGGCCAGCGGGCTGGCCGGCACCGCGAAGATCAGCACCGCCGACGCACCCAGCGGCGCGACGATGATCGGCAGGTCGCCGGCATGCAGCGGTAACTGGCTGCACACCAATATGGTGAGGCTGATGCCGATCGCGGCGCCCAGGCCCGCGACCAGCCGATCGCCCGGACGCGCTCCAGCCAACAGAGGCACGAAAAGATTCATCTGAAATATCCCTTTGGCGCCGCCCTTTGCCTCGCCAGGGCATGAAAGACCACCCCAGATTTTCTTGGGGTCGGCACAAGGCCCGCTTATTGCAGCGCGTCGATCGCCCGCTGGTCGCAATGCTTCGGTTCGCGCGGCACCGGACTGACATTGGGCACCAGCAGCGATTGGCCGATCCGCACCGGGGCGAAGCGCCTGCGCTCTATCCCCTCGCAGCGAAGATATTGTTCCAGCATCCGCGGCGGCGTGTCGCGCTTCTCATAGGAAAGGCGGAACGTGCCCCAGTGGATCGGGATTGCGGTGGATGCGCCCAACCGCTCGAACAGCTCGACCGCGCGGCGCGGGCCGATATGCGCGTCCGATTCCATCTGTCCCGGCCAGAAGCGGAAGGCGCCGATCGGGATCAGCGCCAGCCGGATCGGCCCGAACCGCGTCGCATCGCCGGTCCAGCCCATGTCGCCCGCGCCGGTATCGCCGGCAAAATAGATGTTGCCGGCCCGCGTCTCGATCAGGAAGCTCGACCAGAGCGCCCGGTTGCGATCGGTGAACCAGCGGCTGCTCCAATGATGGTTGCGCGTCGCATGGACCCGATAATCGGGACAATGCTCGTAATTTTCGCACTGGATCACCGCTTCGGGCACCAGTCCGTTCAACTGCGCGCCGGTCACCGACTGGCCCCAGTCGAGCGCCACCGACGGGATGCCGTTCGCCTTCAATATCGCGTCATTGCCCAGCGCGGTGACGATCCTGGGCCGGTCACGCTGCCACAGCGCCTTCAGCGTCGGAATGTCGAGATGGTCATAATGATTATGACTGATGACGATCAGGTCGATCCTGGGCAGATCCTTCATCCTTATGCCCGGCTCCGCGACCCGTTTCGGCCCTAGCGGCGGAAAGGGGCTGGCATGGTCGGACCAGATCGGGTCGGTCAAGATGTTGATCCCGGCCGCCTGCACCAGCACGGTCGCATGGCCGACCCAGGTGGCGACCATGCCGCGCGGCGCGGCAAAGGGGGCGGGGTGCGCCGGCTTCACTGCCACCGCATCGGGCCAGCCGGGGCGGTCGTCATCGCCCAGCAGCCAGCGGGCGATGAAGCCCTGCCGACTGGTGCCGGGCGGGGCGGGCATGTCGATCTCGCCATCGGGGTTGAAGAAGCGGGCGCCGTCATAATGGCGGCTCGCCGGCCCTTCATAATAGATGCGGTCGAGGAAGGGCGGCACGATCACCGTCGCTAGACAGGCGGCGATCAGCAGGAACAGCAGCGCGACACCAAAGGCTTTCATCATTGCAACCGCGCGCGCCATGCCTGCTCCCATGCCCGTCCTCGCGCCGACATAGCGGACCGGCAGGGCAGGGCAAGGCCGGAGCATGACCTGATCCCGCTCAAGCCGGCGGTCTTTCCGCCCCGGGATCAAGGATAACCCCGATAGCCTCGGGTCGATCGGCGATCTAGCTTCGGTTGCCTTGGCAGATAGGGGAGCGCGCCATGAACGATCTGAGTTTCGTCATGATTATCTTCTTCGTCACGCTGGGGCCGATCAAGGTGATCCCGGCCTTCGCCCAACTGACCAGCGAAATTGCCGAAGGGGATCGCCGCGCCCTGGCGATCAAGGCCAGCCTGCTGGCGACGGCCGTAGGCTTGCTGATCCTGTTTCTGGGCAACAAGCTGCGCGCGAACTGGCAGATCGGCTCGGCGGATCTGCTGATGACCGGGGGCGTGTTGCTGCTGATCGGGGCGCTCGATGCGATCAAGAATGCGCAGCAGCGGCCCGATACGCAGGCGCCACCCCAGTCGACCAGGGGACTGGCGCTGTCGCCGGTGACTTTCCCGATCATCATCACGCCCTATGGTATCGTCGCCCTGCTGCTGTTCGCAGCGGTCGCCGAAAACGCCCAGACTTTCCTTGTCGGCGTGTTCGGCATTTTCCTCGGCATGATGGTCGCCGACTGCCTGGCCATGATCTTTGCCCGGCAATTGCTGGGCTTCATCCGTATCGGCACGCTGATGGCGTTCGGCTGGCTGGTCGCGGTGCTGCAGGCGGCGCTGGCGATCCACGCGATCATGTCGGGCTTGCAGCAATATGGCGTGATTCCGGGCGCCTCCTGATCCGCCCCCGGCCCGTCACGGGCTACGGGGTTCCAGCATGTCGGGCTTGCGATGCACCAGATCGACCAGCGCGGCCGGCCGCCATTCGGGCAGCTTGTGCCAGCGCTCGATCGCGGCATCGGACAGGCCCTCGTTGGTCCGCCCGGCTGGGTGGGGCACATCGATCGCGCGCTCGCCCGATCCGAACAGGCGATAGAAGAGGGTCTGGGATTCGCTGACCGGACCCAGTGGATCGGGGTGGTGCGGCGGGAAGCCGGGCGGCACCAGCCGGAACGGATCGTCCACCGCCAGTCCGGCCAGTCGTGCGCGCGCCACCATCCATTCCAGTGCGACCGCCGACAGGCCGGAATCGGGATTGCCGCCACCGACATCGGCATGGCAGCCGGGAAACCAGCATTGTTCGACATGTTGGCCTGCGCCCTGTCCCTTGGGAAGCGTCCAAAGCGTTGGCAGAAACGGCTTGCGATGCTCGTCGATCGCCACCGCATGAAAGGCGAAGGCGACGCTCGAAGACAGGTCAGTATCGTGAAATTCGCGGTTCACCCGGAAAAGATGCTTCAATATGCCCTGGAACAATGTGTTGGGCACGCCCAGTGATCCGACCGTGTCCCATACGCCCACGCACTGGATCGGCGTGCTGTCGGACCAGGCATAGCTTTGCCGAAACAGGCGCGACGCTTCCGATCGTGGCGCGCGTGTGCCGTCGCGCGATCGATAAAGTGCAAAGGCGTCGGGGATCAGGCTTTCATGTTCGGTCCGCAATATGCCTGAATTGCGCACGAATCCGGTCAGCGACCGCGCCGTATAGGCGCCCCGGCTGAAACCGAAGAAGTAAAGCTGGTCGCCCGGCTGATAGGTGCGCACCAGCCAGGCATAGCAGGACAGCAGGATGCGGCTGATGCCATAGCCGGTTGCCCCGTCGATCAGCCGCTTGGTCCGCGACGCCATCGACCCGATACCATTATGATAGAAGACGCGCTGGGCCGTGCCGTCATCCGCCATTGCGGGGATCAGGCTGGCCAGCTTCACCACATTGGTCGGGCAGGGCTTGCCCTGCTCATTATGGTCAGGCTCGTTCCAGGTGCCGTCGCAACAGATCACAATCCGCTTCATCCGAGCCTCCCTGTCGAATGTCTGACATGCACGCCGATCATATGGAAATGGCCGCCCTCCCTTGTCGGGCGGACGGCCATGGTCGCTGCCGTGCAGCCTGATTTATAGGAGGAAACGGACGCGTCGGGCGCCGGGCGTCAGCCCTGATCCTTATAGGCCATCTGCAATATGCCCCAATGACGGCCGCGCACATGGATGGCGGCGATCACCTGCTTCAGCAGGATGACCTCGCCCTCGGCGGTCAGGCGGCGATAGGCCTTGATGCAGAAGGGTTCGGTGATCTTGCACTGCTCGCGGGTGTCGGGGAAATCGAACACCACGCCCTGGCGCGAAAATTCCGCGTTCCATTTCTCGTCGCCCGGCCGCTGCGGCAGCGCGCGCTCGGGCATGGCAAGCGCGCCGAAGCTGTTGCGATCGGTGAAGGTCATGCCGAACAGCCCCTTGTAGCCGCGCGCCACTTCCTGCTGCGCGCGCGCCTCGGCCAGCATGATCGGCTGGATCGGATGGGTGAATTGCGGCGGATTGGTGCCCCGGATCGGCGCATAATATTCGCTGAAGACGTCGGCCTCGCTGATCCGGCCCTCGTTTAACGCCTGCTCGATCGCATGGCCCACGGCCTGCGCGGCGGTCAGGCTGAAGCGGATATAGGGCGAATCGGGAATGTCGACGCCGCTTTCCGCCAGATATTGCAGTAGCATGTTGGTGTCGTCGCTGGCGATCGACACCCGACCCGACAACCGTTGCAGGCCATCGGCATTGTCGCCCGACGTGCTCGACAGCGCCGACAGGCCGGTGCGGATCTCGCTGGCGGAACCGACCATCGACGCGATCCGCTCGGCCACCGCCTCGCTGTTGCTCGACAGGCCCTGCATCAGTGATCCCAGCCGGTCGACCAGCGCCTCGATATTCTTGGTGTCGGACAGCGCCGTGCGCGCCGTCTGCGCGCCATGGATGATGCTGTCCAGCATGCCGCCGGCTTCGCTGGTCAGCGCGCCGATCGACCGTTCGATCGTCTGGGTCGCGCTCGCCGTTTCCTGCGCCAGCTTCTTCACTTCGGCCGCGACCACGGCAAAGCCGCGCCCGGCGTCCCCGGCCCGTGCCGCCTCGATCGTCGCGTTGAGCGCGAGCAGATTGGTCTGGCTGGCGATGCCGCTGATCACGCTGGTGACATGGGCGACGGTCTTGAGCGCCTCGCCAAAGCCGTCGAGGCGGGAATGGATGCGGCTCACCTGTTCGATCAGGTCGACGAAATTGCCGTTCGCGGTCGACAGCTGCCGTCCCGAATCATCGATGATGGCGCGCGCGGCGACCGCCTTCTCGCGCGCGTCCTGGCCGACCAGCGACACGCTTTCGCCGTCGCGGGACAATTGCGACGCGGCGCCGCTGATCGCCTCGATCGTGCGCGCCTGCTGCGTCACCCGGTCCGCGAGTTCGCTGATGTCTGCCTGAAGGTCGAGCGTACGGATACCCAGGTCGCCGGATAATTTGGCGACCTTCATTACCGCTCGTGCGACGGTTCCCGATTGCGTTTCTGTGCCCACGGCAACTGGCTAGCCATGGATGGTAAAATATCGGTTATCATACTGACACGGATGTCAGCTTCGTCAGAGCGCACCGAGTAGAGCGAGGACCACACCACAGGCGACCAGCATCAGTCCCATCGCCTCGCTGCGCGCCATCCGCTCGCCCAGATAGAAATGGCCGAACGCCATGGTGAAGGCGACCTCGATCTGGCCGACGATCCGCACCAGTGCGACCGGTGCCGTGGCAAAGCCGGTGAACCAGCAGGCCGAACCCATCGCCGACAGGAAGCCGACCTGGCCCGACACGCGCCAACTGGTGAAGACCTTGCGCATCTCGCCGGGCTCGCGCAGCAACAGGTATCCGCCCTGCAACAGCGTCTGCAGCAGCACTGTGACGCTGAGCACGATCAGCGCGGCATGGATCGGATCGCCGCCGCCCACCTCCTGCGTCGCGCGGCGGATGCCGATCGCGGTCAGCGCAAAGAAGAATCCCGAAGCGATGCCGGTGATCGCCGCCGGCTGGCCCAGAGCGCGCAGGAAATCCATCACCCCCATCCGCTTGCCGCCGGTCGACAGCAGCATCACGCCGGCCACGCCGCAGCCGATGCCGGCGCAGGTTAGTGCGCTCAGCCGCTCGCCCATCAGCAGGAAGGACAGGATCGCCCCCTGCACCGCCTCGGTCTTGGAGTAAGCGGTGCCGACGACGAAATTGCGATGGCCGAACGCCATGATCAGCAAATTGGTGGCGATGATCTGGGCCAGCCCCCCGGCCAGGCAGAAGGGCAGGAACAGCCGCCCCAGTGCCGGGAAGGGCGCGGGAAAGAGAAGCTGATAGGCGCCAAGCAGGATGAGCGCGAAAGGTATGCCGTAAAGATAGCGGACCAGGCCCGCCGCATTGATCGACAGCGTCTTGCCCACGCGCCGCTGCACCGCGGTGCGCCAGGCCTGCGTGGCCCCGGCCATCAGCGTGGCGGGCAACCAGATCGGGGACGTAATCATGCGCGCCCTATAGCCCAGGCACGCGCCCCGTCACCCCATCATCATGAGGAATGCGAAGAACAGCGACAGCGACGCACAGGCAAAGCCATAAAGCAGCGGCAGCCGCAGCAAGGTGCCGCCGCGCGATAGCTGATAGGCGTCCTTGAACTGGCGATACATGTGCCAGGCCGCGAACAGCAGCAGCACGACCGTCACCAGCCCATGGGTGATGCCGACCGCCGTCACGATCATCGACAGCGAGAAGAGCAGCGACATGAAGGCGATCGAATAGGTCACATAGATCGCATGGTCATAGATCTTGAACCGGCGGCTGAACGGGAAGAGCAGCCACAGGAAGGGCAGGGATATGACGATCAGCAGCCAGGAGAATTTATAGGCATTGGCCTTGAGCTTGTAATAGGCGAATTCGGGATCCTTGGCGGCCGCGCTGATCGCCTTGCCGACCGTGTCGGCGACGCCCTTGTTGACGCCTTCGCCGGCCAGCGCATCGGTCAGGCCGCTCGCCATCGACAGGCCCTGCCGCTCGTCCTGCGCGTCCTTCAGTTTCTCCTGCAACGTCTCGCGCCGGCTCGCGCTGATCCCCGGCTCGGCCAGTTGCGCTTTCACCTTGGCGATATCGGCGTCGGCCTTGGCCGCTTCCTTCTTCAACTCGGCGACCGCCTCGCTGTTCATCTTCACCTGGTTGCGCGCGCCTTCCGGCCCATGATGGCTGGTCAGGGAGAAGATCGCGTACATCAGGAAGGCGCTGAACAGGAACAGGGCAAAGGGCGATACGAACTTGGCCCGCTCGCCATGGATATAGCGGCGCGTCAGCTGTCCGGGGCGCAGCGCCAGCTCGGGCAGGGTGGTGAAGATCTTGCCTTCGAAATGCAGCACGCCATGGGCCAGGTCATGGCCGATCGCGGCAAAGCTGCGGTGCAGATGCGCGGCCTGGCCGCATTCGGGGCAATAATTGCCCGTCACCGCCGTACCGCAATTCAGGCAGGCGCCATGGCCGGCTTCATGGGCCTCATGCCCGGCTTCCCCATGGCCCGGCTCGACCGCCCGTGCGAGCATGCCCCCGGTGATCGCGTCACCCGCTGCTTCGATTTCCCCTGTCATGGGCGGGGAGGATAACAAGGGTGTATGACGCTTGCCAGTCACCTTGGCGCGTCGATCGCATTGTGTTGCATTGTTACAACGCTCGGCAACATTCGGACATGGTTACGCGATCGGGGCGGCGGGCGTCACCGTCCCGCCACAAATCGCGCCTAGCGGCGATGGCATCCCGGACGGCAGGCGCAGGGGCGCCGCTGTCCCGGGCGCAAAAGCAATATTATCGGGGAATAACCTTGTCGAAATTCACTTTCGCACGGTCGGCGCTGCTGCTGACCACGGCTTTCGGTGCGCTGACCGGCGTCGCCCATGCACAGGAAGCGGGCGCTGACGCCGGCCAGCTCGACGAGATCGTCGTGACCGCCGAGCGCCGCTCGGAAAATCTGCAGAAGGTGCCCGTCTCGGTCGGCGTCGTGCAGGGCGATGCGCTGCGCAACCTGACCGCCGGCGGCGGCGACATTCTCGAACTCGCCGCCCGCGTGCCCGGCCTTTATGCCGAAACCACCACCGGCCGCATCTTCCCGCGCTTCTACATTCGTGGCCTTGGCAATATCGACTTCTATCTCGGCGCGTCGCAGCCGGTGTCGATCATCCAGGACGATGTCGTGCTGGAGCATGTCGTGCTGAAGTCGAACCCGGTGTTCGACGTCAACCAGGTGGAAGTGCTGCGCGGCCCGCAGGGTTCGCTGTTCGGCCGCAACACCACCGCGGGCATCATCAAGTTCGACACCATCCGTCCGTCGATGGAGTGGGAAGGTCGCGCCCAGGCCAGCTATGGCAGCTATAACACCGTCACTTTCGACGGCGGCATCGGCGGCCCGATCGTCGCGGACAAGCTCGCCTTCCGCGTTTCGGCCCTCTACCAGCATCGCGACGACTGGGTCGACAACACCTATGAAGGCCCCAGCGCCGACGGCACCGTGTCCCCCAAGAAGGACGCGATGGGCGGCTATAACGAGAAGGACGTGCGCCTTCAGCTGCTGATGACGCCGACCGAAAATGTCTCGATGCTGACCAGCGTCCATGCCCGCGACTATGACGGCACCTCGACCATCTTCCACCGCGCCGGCCTCACCAAGGGCAGCAACAGCGTGTCGGGCGAACCCCGTTCGAAGATCGCCCTCGACGAAGCGATGAACAACCCGCAGGCCTACAAGACCTATGGCGCGTCGGAAAATATCGCGATCGACATGGGTCCCGTCACCCTGACCTCGATCACCGCCTATGAAACCACCTCGGGCTACAGCCGTGGCGACACCGATGGTGGCGCCGCGGCCGACTATCCCGTGAACGGCGTTGCCAATGGCTATGGCCAGAGCCAGGGCCAGGTGCGCGATCTCGACCAGCTGACCCAGGAAGTTCGCCTCGCCAGCAATGGCGACAGCGCCTTCAAATGGCAGGTTGGCGGCATGTATTTCGACAGCCGCGACACCACCGACTTCTACCAGCGCGCCTATTTCCTGACCGGCGCCGCCAACAATCCCAACAACTGGGTGCGCCTGCGCAACAAGAATGAAAGCTGGGGCCTGTTCGGCCAGGCGAGCTACGAAGTCGTGCCGGGCCTGACCATCACCGCCGGCGGCCGCTACACCAAGGACACGAAGGAAACCCGTCTGGTCCGCGCCACCGCCAATGCGGCCGGCGTCTCGACCTATGCCGGTCGTCGCTATGTCAAGCTGACCGGCAAGGAACCGAGCTGGGACGTCAGCGCCCTCTATGAAGTCAGCCCCGAAGTCAGCCTCTATGCCCGCGTCGCGCGCGGCTTCCGTGGCCCGACCATCCAGGGCCGCTCGGCGGTGTTCAACAGCGACTTCACCACGGCGGATTCGGAAACGATCATGTCCTATGAAGGCGGCATCAAGACCAACCTCTTGAACAACCGGGTCCGCTTCAACCTGTCGGGCTTCGCCTGGAAGGTGAAGAATATCCAGCTCAACGGCAACGACGTGGACGGCAATGGCGTCCTGTTCAACGCCGATGCGGCCAAGGCCTATGGCCTGGAAGCCGATCTGGAAGCGCGTCCGTTCGACAATCTCACCCTGTCGGCCGGCCTCAGCCTGCTGCACAGCGAGATCAACGACAAGAATGTCTATGCCCAGGTCTGCGCGCTGAACGGCGTCGTCGTCTGCACCGTGCAGGATCCGACCGTTACCGTCGCTGGCCGTGGCGTCTTCGCCCAGATCGACGGCAACCCGCTGCCCAACGCGCCGAAATACACCGCCAACATCGCGGCCCGCTATGACGTGCCGCTGGGCAATGGCGGCAAGATCTTCGCGGCGACCGACTGGAACATTCAGGGCTACACCAACTTCGTCCTCTACAAGACGAAGGAGTTCTACTCGAAGGGCGACTTGGAGGGCGGCCTGAAGATCGGCTACACCGCCCCGGACGGCAAATACGAGATCGCTGCCTTTGCCCGCAACATCACGGGCGAGAAGAATATGAAGGGCGTGATCGAAAACTACATGGCGCCGGTGTTCAACGAACCCCGCATCATCGGCGTGTCGCTCAGCGGCAAGCTGTAAGACCTAGGTTATTCCTCCCCATCGCCAGATGGGGAGGAAGCTACGAAAAGGCGCGTCATCCCATCGGGTGGCGCGCCTTTTCGTCAGCTCGGCTTGATCGGCGCCAGCGTGACATTCTTCCAGTCGGGTTCATGATGCGGCGCGCGCCCCATCGTCCAGTTGGTCTGCAGCCGCACCAGCGGGTTGGGCGCGCACCAGATTTCTCCGCTGTCGCTGAGGCCCGTCACCCAGATCAGATTATGTTCCTGCCCATAGTCGATGACGGCGAAGGCATAACCCTTGCCCTTGCCTTCGATGATGACGGGCAAGGGCGGTTCGAGTTGCGTGAAGGACATGGATGAACTCCGGCTTTGGGTGCCGGAATAATGCGGCGCGCGGAACGGGGTTCCCGTCTCGCGCGCCGCCTTGATCCGTATCAATCACTTAATCCTCCCCATGCGTAGCATGGGGAGGGGAACAGCCGAAGGCTGGTGGAGGGGTAATGCGCCACAGCAGTCCAAAATCTGCCGCCCCATCGCATCAAAATCCCTGAAAATATCCACGGCCCGGACCCGCAGCACGCGATACCCCTGCGCCTGCGACCAGCCATCGCGCCGTGCATCATGCGCAACCTGCCCGGCCAGATCATGGCCGCTGCCATCCATCTCGATCGCCAGCCGCGCCGAGGGGCAATAGAAATCCAATATATAGGGACCGGCCGGATGTTGCCGCCGGAACTTCAGGCCATCGGGCCTGCCGCGCAGCCATTGCCACAACGCCACTTCGGGCAGGGAGAGGGCGCGCCTTAGGTTGCGCGCCTTCTCTACGGTTTCGCGTTTCGGGGGCATTGTCTATTTCCCCTCCACCGGCTTCGCCGGTCCCCCTCCCAAGCAAGCTTGGGGAGGAATATGCAGCTTACGCCCCTTCGAGCAGCTTTTCCTTCTTGATCTTCTCCTGCCACACCAGCGGGGCGAGGCGATGGACATTCTGGCCTTCGCTATCGACGGCGACGGTGACGGGCATGTCCTCCACCGTGAACTCGTAAATGGCTTCCATGCCCAGATCCTCGAAGCCCACGACCTTGGACGCCTTGATCGCGCGCGACACCAGATAGGCCGCGCCGCCGACCGCCATCAGATAGGCGCTCTTGTGCGTCTTGATGCTGTCGGTCGCGGCCGGGCCGCGCTCGGCCTTGCCGACGCAGGCGGCCAGACCCTGTTCCAGCATCATGTCCATGAACTTGTCCATGCGCGTTGCGGTGGTGGGACCGGCCGGGCCGACCACCTCGTCGCGCACCGGATCGACCGGACCGACATAATAGATCACGCGGCCCTTGAAATCGACCGGCAGGGTCTCGCCCTTTTCCAGCATGTCGGCGATCCGCTTGTGTGCGGCGTCGCGGCCGGTCAGCATCTTGCCGTTCAGCAGCAGGCGGTCGCCATGCTTCCAGCTCTGGACGACTTCGGGCGTCAGATTGTCGAGATCGACGCGGATCGCTTCCTTGCTCGGCTTCCAGTCGACCTGCGGCCATTCGGACAGCTTGGGCGCTTCCAGATAGGCCGGGCCGGAGCCATCGAGGGTGAAATGCGCGTGGCGGGTCGCGGCGCAGTTCGGGATCATCGCCACCGGCTTGCCCGCCGCATGGCAGGGATAGTCGTGGATCTTGATGTCCAGCACGGTGGCAAGGCCGCCCAGGCCCTGCGCGCCGATGCCCAGCGCATTGACCTTGTCGAAAATCTCGATCCGCAGTTCCTCGATCTTGTTCTGCGGGCCGCGCGCCTTCAGCTCGCCCATGTCGATCGGGTCCATCAGGCTTTCCTTGGCCAGCGCCACGGCCTTTTCCGCGGTGCCGCCGATGCCGATGCCCAGCATGCCCGGCGGGCACCAGCCCGCGCCCATCTGCGGCACCATCTCCAGCACCCAGTCGACGATCGAATCGCTGGGGTTCATCATCTTGAACTTGGTCTTGTTCTCGCTGCCGCCCCCCTTGGCCGCGACGTCGATGACGACCTTGTTGCCCGGCACCATCTCGACGTTCAGCACGCAGGGCGTGTTGTCCTTGGTGTTCTGGCGCGAAAAGGCCGGGTCCTTCAGGATCGACGCGCGCAGGCGGTTCTCGGGGTTGAGATAGGCGCGGCGCACGCCCTCATCGATGACGTCCTGCATCGACCGGCTGTTATCGTCCAGTCGGCACTCCATGCCCCACTTGACGAACACATTGACGATGCCGGTGTCCTGGCAGATCGGGCGATGCCCTTCGGCGCACATGCGGCTGTTGGTCAGGATCTGGGCGATGGCATCCTTCGCCGCCGGATTGGCTTCGGCCTCATAGGCGGTGCCCAATGCCCGGATATAATCCATCGGATGATAGTAGGAAATGAACTGGAGTGCATCGGCGACGCTCTCGATGAGGTCGGCGGTTTTGATGAGCGTCATCTACCCTGGTCCCTATATTTGCGGCCCGCCTCTGCACGGCGGGTCCCTGCAAGGCGGCGCTATAGGCCTTTGAGGCGACGAGTCCAGAAGAGGGTTGCGGTTCAGGACGCAAGCGGCCCGTCGGCAAAGGGAAAATTCTGCCACCAGGGCTGCATCTCGCGCAGCACCCGGGCAAAGCTGGGTCGCGCCTCCAGCCGGTCGAGATAGGCGCCCAGTACCGGGTGGTCGGCGCGCAGCGGCACGATCCGGTCGGCATAATGAAGCGAGGGCGCCGCCGCGCAGTCGGCCAGCGACAGATGATCGCCCGCCGCCCAGATGCGGCCAGCCAACCTTGCCTCCAGCAGATTATAGGCCTTGCGCAGCGCTGCCGCATTCTCCGCCACGCCATGGGGATCGCGCACGGCCTCGGGCCGCAGCCGATCACCGACCAGCGCCTGCATCGGCCCCATCACATAATTGTCGAACAGCCGGTCCATCAGCCGCACCTCGATCGCCGCGTCGCCGTCGACCGGGATCGGGCGGAAAGTGCCGGGCTCGTGCCGGCCCAGATATTCGACGATGATGCTCGCCTCCGCGATCACCGCGCCGCGCACCGGGTCATGCAGCAGCGGGAATTTGCCCAGTGGCCACAGTTCCCGCCATTCGGCCACTGCCTCGTCCGCTTCCAGGATGCGCGGGGTGAAGGGCGTGCCATTTTCGTAAAAGGCGATCAGCACCTTCCAGCAATAGGAAGAGAGGGGATGGTAATAGAGGATCATGCCTGCCTCCCGATCGAGCGCGCCGCCCGGATTCGTCCGCCTTCCCATCACCATAGCGCATCGGTGGGCGCTGTGCAGCAAGGTCGCAAATGGGATGATTCAACAAATGGTGGTCGCCCTTGCCACCATGCCGCCAGGTCATGATTTTGTCGCGGATCGGGCGACGCGCGGTTTTGCTTGGCAAGGCAAATTTATTTTAAATTTGCGTGGCGCCTCTTGCCTTTTCAAAGGCCCTAGAAAGTCCGCGCGTCGCCGTGCCATGGCATGGGGTGTCGGCGACGAAACGAATCTGGATGGCGATGAACGGAGTCCCCGAACTGTCATTTACCCTCTTGCGTGATCACGGGGGTGTGGCACTATCTGTGGTATCGGGACCAAGGGGGTCACCCAATAGATTGTGATTGCATTGCCGGACCTGCTTCCGGTGATAAGGGGCTTTTGCCCTTGCGGTCTGGTCGGTTGACCCCATTTCTGTCCCGGCCCGATTGGGTTCATGCTATGGTTTCAGGTGTCTCTGAACTGGTTGGACCGAATCGAACGGAATCAGGAATAATCGGGGGCTCGCATGGACTTTCGAGATAGTGAACAAGGTGGAAACGGCGACGTGGCGACGGTGATGGACGAGCGTATCGAGGATCTGGTGGACAAGGCCGAGCCCAAGGCCGCCAAGGACAAGGCGGTCGAGGCTGAGGCGTCTGCGTCTTCCAAGATTCATGCGCGTCGCTTTCATGTGGTGACGGATTCGTCGCGCGATGCGCTGCTGACCGAATTCGGCAAGGATACGCTGAACGACCGCTATCTGCTGCCCGGCGAAAGCTATCAGGATCTGTTCGCGCGCGTCGCCGCCGCCTATGCCGACGATGCCGATCATGCGCAGCGCGTCTATGACTATATCTCCAAGCTCTGGTTCATGCCGGCGACGCCCGTGCTGTCGAACGGCGGCACCGGTCGCGGCCTGCCGATCAGCTGCTATCTGAACAGCGTCGACGACAGCCTGGAAGGCATCGTCAACACCTGGAACGAGAATGTCTGGCTCGCCTCGCGCGGCGGCGGCATCGGCACCTATTGGGGCAGTGTGCGCGGCATCGGCGAACCGGTCGGCCTCAACGGCAAGACCAGCGGCATCATCCCCTTCGTCCGCGTGATGGACAGCCTGACGCTGGCGATCAGCCAGGGTTCGCTGCGGCGTGGTTCGGCCGCCTGCTATCTCGACGTCTCCCACCCGGAGATCGAGGAGTTCCTGGAAATCCGCAACACCACCGGCGACTTCAATCGCAAGGCGCTGAACCTGCACCATGGCGTGCTGGTCACCGATGCCTTCATGGAAGCGGTGCGCAACAATGACGAATGGACGCTGACCTCGCCCAAGGACGGGTCGGCGCGCGGTTCGGTCAATGCGCGCGCGCTGTTCCAGAAGCTGGTGGAAACCCGCCTGCGCACGGGCGAACCCTATATCGTCTTCTCCGACACGGTGAACCGGATGATGCCCAAGCATCACCGCGACCTGGGGCTCAAGGTCTCGACGTCGAACCTCTGCTCGGAAATCACCCTGCCGACGGGTCGCGACCATCTCGGCAATGACCGCACGGCGGTCTGCTGCCTCTCCTCCATGAACCTGGAAACCTGGGACGAGTGGAAGGATGAAGCGATGTTCGCGGAAGACATCATGCGCTTCCTCGACAATGTGCTCCAGGACTATATCGACCGTGCCCCGCCGGAAATGGCGCGCGCCAAGTATAGCGCCAGCCGCGAACGCTCGGTGGGTCTGGGCGTCATGGGCTTCCACAGCTTCCTCCAGGCGCGCAGCATCCCGTTCGAAGGCGCCATGGCCAAGTCGTGGAACCTGCGCATCTTCAAGCATATCAATGCCAAGGTGAACGAGGCATCGATGATGCTGGCGCAGGAACGCGGCCCTTGCCCCGACGCCGCCGATCAGGGCGTGATGGAACGGTTCAGCTGCAAGATGGCGATCGCGCCGACCGCGTCGATCTCGATCATCTGCGGCGGTACTTCGGCCTGTATCGAGCCGATCCCGGCGAACATCTACACCCACAAGACGCTCTCGGGCAGCTTCGCGGTGAAGAACCCCTATCTGGAAAAGCTGCTGGTCGAAAAGGCCAAGGATTCGAGCGCCGTGTGGAACTCGATCCTGGAACGCGGCGGCTCGGTCCAGCATCTCGACTTCCTGACCCCGGAAGAAAAGGATGTGTACAAGACCAGCTTCGAGATCGACCAGCGCTGGTTGCTCGAACTCGCCGCCGATCGCACCCCCTATATCGACCAGGCCCAGTCGCTGAACCTGTTCATCCCGGCCGACGTTGAAAAGTGGGATCTGCTGATGCTCCACTTCCGTGCCTGGGAACTGGGCATCAAGTCGCTCTATTATCTGCGCTCCAAGTCGGTGCAGCGCGCGGGCTTTGCGGGCAGCGGCGGGGTGGAGGCCGACAACACGATCGATGCCCCCAAGTTCGAGATCGGCGAGACCACCGACTATGACGAGTGCTTGGCCTGTCAATGATCCCCCGGATCATTGACCAGGAACGCCAAACTCTCCTCGCCTGCCAGTAAGCTCATTGGCCGTCACCCCAGCGAAAGCTGGGGTCTCAGGCGGAAAGCCGCCGACTTCGACGGCGCAAACAACATCACTAGGACAAGTCGCCATGCCCCTTCTTCAAGCTTCCAAGGTCTACAAGCCCTTCGAATATCCCTGGGCCTATGAATTCTGGAAGCGCCAGCAGCAGCTCCACTGGCTGCCCGAGGAAGTGCCGCTGGGCGAGGATTGCCGGGACTGGGCGCAGAAGCTCAGCGACCATGAGCGCAACCTGCTGACCCAGATTTTCCGCTTCTTCACCCAGGCCGACGTGGAAGTGCAGGATTGCTACCACGAGAAATATGGCCGCGTGTTCAAGCCGACCGAGATCAAGATGATGCTGACCGCGTTCAGCAACATGGAAACGGTCCATATCGCCGCCTACTCGCATCTGCTCGATACGATCGGCATGCCCGAAAGCGAATATTCGGCCTTCCTCCAATATAAGGAGATGAAGGACAAGCATGACTATCTGGCGACCTTCGGCGTCGACAGCGACGAGGATATCGCCCGCACGCTCGCCATGTTCGGCGGCTTCACCGAAGGGCTTCAGCTCTTCGCCTCCTTCGCCATGCTGATGAACTTCCCGCGCTTCAACAAGATGAAGGGCATGGGCCAGATCGTCACCTGGTCGGTGCGCGACGAAACGCTCCATTGCGAGGGCATCATCAAGCTGTTCCACGCCTTCTGCGCCGAACGCCAGTGCCTGACCCCGGCGGTCAAGGACGATATCATGGACATGTGCCAGAAGACGGTGCGCATCGAGGATGCCTTCGTCGACCTGGTCTTCGAAATGGGGCCGGTGCCCGGCATGACCCCCAAGGACATCAAGAAATATGTCCGCTACATCGCCGACTGGCGCCTGGGCCAGCTCGGCCTCAAGCCGATCTACATGATCGACGAGCATCCGCTGCCCTGGCTTACTCCGCTGCTGAACGGCGTGGAGCATGCCAATTTCTTCGAAACCCGCGCCACCGAATATTCCAAGGGCGCGACCCGCGGCCAGTGGAACGACGTCTGGAATGCATTCGACCGTCGGCAGTCGCTCAAGAGCAGCGATGCGGCGAACGCGGAAGAAGGCGACCCGGACATGTTCAAGGCGGCCGGCATCGCCGCCGAATAAGCGTCGGGCAGGATCGACATGAGGGGAGGCACGGCGGCGTGCCTCCCCTTTTTCGCGCCGTTTTCGGGTGGCGCACATCGCGTCCATAACGGACCAGTCTCGCGCCGCTATGCGATGCCCTGCGCTATGGTCCGGCCATGACCAGCCCGACAGATCCGCCGGCTCCGCCTTATTATGTCTTTGTCTGCAATGTCTGCGGCAGCGATCAGGTTACACGGGAAGCCTGGGCCGCCTGGGACGTCGCGACCCAGGCATGGGTGCTCAACACCGCGTTCGACTTCGCCTATTGCCATCGCTGCCTGGGCTATGCGCAACTCGATCAGCTTTTGCTGACCAGTTCGCCGGCCGCCTTGCCGACGCGCACTGCGGCCTTTCCGCCTGCATCGGGCTGACCGGGCGAGTGACGCTTCCTTAACGGCGGCGCCCTTATGCCCGTCACCATGTTCGGCGTCCGACTCCGCTCCCTCTTCACCAGCCGCTGGATGGCCTTGCTCTGGGCCGTGCTGGTGCTGCTCAGCGCGATCCAGTTCGTGGGCAGCGACGGCGGCGATCAGGTCGGCGCAGATCAGCCCGCGACGGCTGCTTTGGACGGTCTCGACAACAGTCAGCGCGCCGTCATCGCCAACGCGCTCTGAGGTGCCGGGCGGGCGCTCGGGTGCCGCTGTCCTATTTCTTCCCACCCACCTATGATGCTGTCCCGCCGTTCCGGTGGTCGGCAGGGAATTGTTCTGAAATGATAATAGTTGGAAATTAAATGTCAAAATGTGCGGGAAATGTGCGAAGTTAAGCGCGGCATTTCCTATTTCGGATAGCGCCCTCGCTTCTTTTGTTCCGTTCGTGCAACATTTGTTCAGCCGCGGCGTTCTAGCTTGCCCCGGTCAACAATTATCGAAAAGGGACAGGACCATGCATCGCTTTGCCAGAAGCATGATTGCCGCGCTTTCACTGGGCGCCATGGCGTTGACCGCCATGCCCGCCACCGCCCAGCCAGGGCAGGGCCATGGTCGCCCCGGCGGTCCTTCCTCGGGTCATGGCGGCCCCGGTGGTCCGGGCGCGCAACGTCCGCCCAGCCATGGCGGCAATCATGCCCAGCGTCCGCCCCAGGGGCGTCCCGGCGCGCAACGGCCACCACAAGGCGGTCGTCCCGGTGCCCAGCGTCCGCCGCAACACGGCCGGCCGGGGGCAGGCCGCCCGCCACAGCCCGGCCGTCCCGGCAATGGCCGTCCGCCCCAATATGGCCGTCCTGGCAACCATCGTCCGCCACCGCCGCCCCATGGCGGCTATCGTCGCCCCGGTCCGCCGGTCTATGCCTATGACTGGAACCGGCCCGATCCGCGCTATGGCGGGCGCTATCGGCCCGATCGCTATTATCGCGGCGGCTATGCCCCAATGCGGGTTGACCGCAACATGCGCATCTATCGCGGCTATGACGACCGCTATTATTGTCGCCGTTCGGACGGCACCACCGGCCTCATCATCGGCGGCGCGATCGGCGCGCTGATCGGCGGCCAACTGGATCGCGGCTATTCCAACACGGCGGGCATCCTGATCGGCGGCGGTGCCGGCGCGCTGCTCGGCCGCGAGATCGACCGGGGCAGCCTGAGCTGTCGCTAATTTGAAAAGGGGGCGGAAACGCCCCCTTTTTCAGCACCAGGGATGGCGTCGCCCATCCCAGGTCCGGGCCAGCCCTTCATCCACCAATTGGCCACCGATCGACCGGCCGTCGCGCATCACGATCCGCAGCGCGCGGCCATATTTGTCGGTCGCCCGCCCCTCGATCTCCAGCGAGAAGGGGCCGGCATTCATCAACTGCTGCAATCGGCTGGTCGCCCGCGCGCCCAGCGCGCCTTCCTCCGCGCAGCGCGGCCCATGGGTTTCGGGCGTGTCGATGTCGGCGATCCGATATTTCTCGCCCCGGAACCAGAAAGTGTCGCCATCGACGACGCAATTGGTGCCGCCGCCGCTGTGGCAATAGCCGAACTCGGCCGACAGCTGGTCGGCGCTGGCGTTCGACGGAGCGGTGCCGGTCGACGCCGTCGGCATCGCGATCTCGGGCGCCAGCCGCGTCCACCAGTCGGGCGCCTGCCAGCCGATCATCATCCCCATCGCGAGCACGAATATCAGGGTCTTGCCGCTGAAGCCGCCGCGCCGCGCTGCTTCCCGGCGCCAGAATGTGTCGATGCGGTCGGGGGTGAATCGGTCGGGGCGTCTGGACATGGCGCGCCCCTAGCAGGTTCAGAAAAAACAGTAGGTTAAATCTGATCCGGCCTGTCGCCATTTCGGGGTGAACCGGCTTTTGACTAGGATCAATGTCGCGATCGTGGGGGATGCCATGGTGCGCCGGCCTCAGCCCATGGAGATCGCCGCATGAACGCCGCCGCGTCGCCCAATGCCCCCATGACTCCCTATGTCCGCATCGGCGGCGAACCGGTCGTCCGCGCCATTGCCGACCGCTTCTATGACCTGCTGGAAAGCGATCCGGCCTATGCGCAGTTGCGCGCCATTCATGCCGCCGACCTCTCCGTCGTGCGCCACGGCCTCACCCGCTTCCTGTGTGGCTGGCTCGGCGGGCCGCGCGACTGGTTTCAGCGCGGCACCTGCATCATGTCGCTGCACCGCGCCTTTCCGATCACGCCGCAACTGGCCGATCAATGGGCGACGGCGGCCGCCTGCGCCATCGCCGGGCAGGAGGATCTCGACACCGACATTGCCGACGCCATGGCGCAGGCGCTCGGCCATATGGCGCGCGGCATGATCAATTTCGGTCTCGCGCCGGCACAGGCGCAACCGGCCTAAAGGCCGGGATAGGCGCTTTTTGCTATTCCCCTCCCGTAGACGGGAGGGGGCACTGCTCGTTTGCAGGCCGTCAGCGCTGAATATCGATCACTCCTAGTCGTCATCCTCGTTCAGGATTTCGTCTTCCTCGCCGTCATCCTCGTCGTCCATGCGCGGCTCGCCGTCGAATGCCCCTTCATCGATCCGGCCGGATCGGTTCATCTCGTTCATCTTGTCGACCAGGTCGGGGACATCATCGGGGATGATCTGCGCCGGGTTGGTCCGCCCGCCATGCTCGCTCTCTTCGCTCAGGTCGCTGGTCCGGCCCAGCGCATCGTCGGCAACGTCGTTCGCCTGGGTGCCGGTGTCGGCCTGTTCGCTATTCTCTTCGCTGTTGTCGGGGCTGTCATCGGGGAAGGGGCGATTGTCGGGAAGCGTCATGGCGTGTCTCCTTGAAAAGGGCGTGCCCCTCCCAAACGTCCACACCATGGCCCCGTTCCGTGCCTGCGCGCCGGGAAACGGCTGGACAGCGCCGGACCAAGGGGGCAAAGGCCCTGTCGATCCTTTCGCACTGCAACAGGAATCCCTCCATGTCCCGCCAGCTCATTTCCTCCGGCTCGCCCTTCGAGGCGCAGGTCGGCTATTCGCGCGCCGTCGTCCAGGGCGACTGGTGCTTCGTCGCCGGCACCACCGGCACCGATCCCGAAACCAAGATCATGCCCGACAGCGTGGTCGATCAGGGCGTCAACGCGCTCAAGGTGATCGGCAAGGCGCTCGAAGACGCCGGCTTCTCCTTTGCCGATGTCGTGCGCGTCACCTATTATATCACCGACCCTGCCTATTGGGACGATCTGGGCAAGGCCACTGCGCCCATCTTTGGCGAGATCCGCCCGGCCGCCAGCTGCGTCGTCGCTGGCCTCATCAAGCCGGAGATGAAGATCGAAATCGAAGTCACCGCCTTCAAAGGGTAACAGGGACACATCATCATGATTACCATGTACGGCATCAAGAATTGCGACACGATCAAGAAGGCCCGCAACTGGCTGGATAATGAGCGCGTCGCCTATAATTTCCACGACTATAAGGTCGCCGGCGTCGACAAGGAAAAGCTGGAGGAATGGGTGATGGAGCATGGTTGGGAAACCATCCTCAACCGCTCCGGCACCACCTTCAAGGCACTCGACGCCGGGGACAAGGCGCATATCGACTCGGACAAGGCGATCCTGTTGATGATCACCAACCCCTCGATGATCAAGCGCCCGATCCTCGACACCGGCAAGGGCACGATCGTCGGCTTCAAGGCGACGACCTATGAAAACGCGCTGAAAGGCGTGATGGCGTGATCGGACGGGGGCTGCTGGGCATCGGGGCATTGCTGATGATGGGCCTGCTCCCCCTTTCCGCCGTCCGGGCCGCCGACCCGCTGATCATCGCGCATCGCGGTGCCAGCGGCGAGCGGCCCGAACATACGCTCGCCAGCTATGAGCGGGCGATCGACCAGGGCGCCGACTATATCGAGCCTGATCTGGTCCTGACCAGGGACGGCGTGCTGGTCGCCCGGCACGAAAATGAGATTGGCGGCACCACCGACGTCGCCGACCATCCCGAATTTGCCGATCGCCAGACGACCAGGACGATCGACGGCGTGGAAATGACCGGCTGGTTCACAGAGGATTTCACCCTCGCCGAACTGCGCACCTTGCGGGCGCGCGAACGCCTGCCTGATCTGCGCGCGCCCAATGTCCGCTTCAACGACCTCTATCTCATCCCGACCTTCGAGGAGATATTGAAGCTGGTCCGTGCCAAGGAGGCGGAGCAGCATCGTCGCATCGGCCTCTATCCCGAAACCAAGCATCCCAGCTATTTCGCCAGCATCGGCCTGCCGCACCAGCAGGCGCTGCTCGATCTGCTCGGCAAATATGGCTACACCAATGCCGACGATCCGGTCTTCATCCAGTCGTTCGAGGTCGGCAACCTCAAGGCCCTGCATGAAGCGACCCGGCTGCGCCTGATCCAGCTCGTCGATGCAGAAGGCGGCCCCGCCGACGAGCCCGGCACCAGCTATGCCGACATGATGAGTGTCTCCGGGCTGGAGGCGATCGCCGGCTATGCCACCGGCCTTGGTCCGTCCGCCGCCATGGTGCTGGCGCCCGAAGGTGCGACCGCTCTCGTCGGCCGCGCCCATGATGCCGGGCTTCAGGTTCATATCTGGACGCTGCGGATGGAAAACAGCTTCCTGCCCGATCCGTATAAGCGGCCGGACGATCCGCAGGGGCGGGGCGATTTTGCCGGCTATGTCCAGGCGATCGCCGCGACCGGCGTCGACGGCATTTTCAGCGACTTTCCCAAACAGGCGCGCGACGCTCTGAGTGGTTCAAAGCCCTGATCGGCAACATCGCATAAATTAAAGCGGATTTTCCCTTCTCTACCCTCCGGCTCGACTTGCCAAAGCCGGATCGCAGGCGAATAACGAACAGACCATGTTGTCCCAGAAGACCCGTTACGCCATCCGCGCGCTCCAGCATCTTGCCGACCGCTATCGCCAGGGGCCTGTGCCCCTCAACGAGATTGCGACGCGCCAGAATATCCCGGCGAAATTCCTGACGGTGATCCTGTCCGAATTGTCGCGCGAAGGGCTGGTGGCGACCCAGCGCGGCCGCGACGGCGGCTATTGGCTGGCACTGGCGCCGGTGGACATCAGCTATGGCGATATCGTCCGCCTGACGCGGGGGTCGCTGGCGCTCACCCCCTGCGCCAGCCGCTTCGCCCATGAAAGCTGCACCAACTGCCTGCCGGAAAGCGAATGCCGCCTGCACCGGGTGATGCTGCGCGTCCGCGACGAGACCGCCAAGGTACTCGACAGCATCAGCCTCGCCGAACCTTTCGCTGCCGAAGGGCTGGGGTAGGGCGCCGCAGGAGCAGGGTCGCGGACGGCCTTGCACTCGCCCCGCCGCTCCGCCACATCGGCATCATGACCACGCCGCCGCTCAAAGCCACCCTGATCCCCGTCACCCCGCTGCAGCAGAACTGCACCCTCTTCTGGTGCACGGAAACGATGCGCGGCGCCTTTGTCGATCCGGGCGGCGACCTGCCGGTGCTGAAGAAGGCGGCGGCGCAGCATGGCGTCACGATCGAGAAGATTCTCGTCACCCATGGCCATATCGACCATTGCGGCCAGGCCGGCGTGCTGGCCCGCGACCTCGATGTCCCGATCGAGGGACCGCATGAGGAGGATCGCTTCTGGATCGACCGCCTGCCGCAGGATGGCGAGCGCTGGGGCATTCCGGGCGAAAGCTTCGAGCCGAACCGCTGGCTGGTCGATGGCGACCAGGTGAGCGTCGGCAATCTGACCTTCGACGTCTATCATTGCCCCGGCCACACGCCGGGCCATGTCGTCTTCCACCATGCCCCGAGCCAGCTCGCGATCGTGGGCGACGTGCTGTTCAAGGGCTCGATCGGCCGCACCGACTTCCCGCGCGGCAACCATCAGGACCTGATCGACGCGATCACCGGCAAGCTCTGGCCGCTGGGCGGCCAGACTGCCTTCGTCCCCGGCCATGGCGAGATGAGCAACTTCGCCTATGAACGGCGCACCAATCCCTATGTGGCGGATTCGGTCCTCAGTTAAACTTGGGCCATCGCCGGGGGGGCAGGCACGGCGCGAGTCGCGCCATAGGCGACATAGAGCGCCGCCACCGCCAGGCCGAGCATCACGATCCAGGTGAGCAGCGCGCCGCCGGCGCGCCAGGCCGTCGGCTTGTCCGCGTCCATGCCAAAGCCATGGGCGATTCGCGCCAGTACATAGATCATCGCCCCGATCCACAGCCACAGCGGCGCGCCGATCGCCATTTCGACGAGGCCGAAGAGAATCAACACGATCGGCGTATATTCGATGAAATTGGCGTGCGCCCGCATCCGCCGCGCCAGCAGCATGTTCCCCGAGTCGCCGTGCAGAAGCTTCGCGCCCACGCGGATTCGGGCGCAGCGGACCGCCAGCCAGAAATTGATGAGCGCACAGGCCGCAGCCAGTGTGAGCGTGATCGGCAACAACATGGGCATCCCCCTATCCAACAGGCCGCCACCATAGGCGCGGCGGCTCGGCGGGCAAGGAAGGACTTGCACCATCTTCAAAAACGGCTATAGGCGCAGGGCTTCGCGATCACCCGGGCCGCATGGTCTGCGGCACCCGTGCCGTCGGCGTCTCATTTGGAAACCGGCCAGTCGCTTAACCAGATTTAATTACGGAAACAGGTGCCGACATGGCTGTCCCCAAAAGGAAAACTTCCCCGTCCAAGCGTGGCATGCGTCGCAGCCACGATTCGCTGCGCGTCGAAGCATTCCAGGAATGCTCGAACTGCGGTGAACTGAAGCGTCCGCACAATCTGTGCGACGCGTGTGGCCATTATAACGGCCGCGAAGTCATCGCCGTCGGGGCGTAAAGACTTTTCGATCTCCGCAAAGGGGTGACCTCAGTGTCCAGTCAACCGCGAATCGCCATTGACGCGATGGGCGGGGATGAAGGCGTGCGGGTGATGATGGCGGGCGTTGCGCTCGCTCGTCGCCGGCACGAAGGACTCCGCTTCACCCTTTTCGGCGACGAGACGCGGATCAAGGCGGCTCTCGACAACCACCCCAATTTGCGGGCGGCGTCGGAAGTCGTGCATTCCGCCACAATCGTCGAGGGCAGTGACAAGCCCAGCGTCGCGATTCGCAAGAAGAGCAGCTCGATGAGCATGGCGATCAACGCCGTGAAATCGGGTGATGCCGGTGCGGCGGTTTCCGCTGGCAATACCGGTGCGCTCATGGCGATGGCGAAGCTGGCGCTGCGCACCATGCCCGGTGTCGATCGCCCTGCGCTGGCGGCAATGCTGCCGACCCTTGGCGACAATGATGTCGTCATGCTCGACCTTGGCGCCAATACCGAGTGTGACGCGCGCAACCTGGTCCAGTTCGCGGTGATGGGCGCGGCTTATGCCCGCATCGCCCTCGATCTGGAGCGGCCGCGCGTGCGCCTGCTCAACATCGGCACCGAAGAGCTCAAGGGCACGGACGAGATTCGCGACGCCGCCGCCGTGCTGCGCGCAGCCGACACCACCCTGCCATTCTCGTTCGACGGCTTTACCGAAGGCGATAAGATCGGCCGCGGCGAAACCGACGTGATCGTGTGCGACGGCTTCTCGGGCAATGTCGCGCTCAAGACGGCCGAGGGCACGGCCCGCTTCGTCGCCGACCTGCTGCGCCGCGCCTTCTCCAGTTCGCTGCGGTCCAAGATCGGCTTCCTGATCTCGAAGCCGGCGATGCATCTGCTCAAGCATCATCTCGATCCCAACAATCATAATGGCGCGGTCTTCCTCGGCCTGAACGGGGTCGTGGTGAAGAGCCATGGCAGCGCCGACGCAAAGGGCGTGGCCAATGCGGTGCATGTCGCCGCCCGCCTGCTGGAAGAGGATATCACGCGACGCATCGCCGCCGACATGGCCGGGGTGCAGGATCTGTCCGCCGTCGCGTCCAAATTGGAGCTGCCCGTCAAGTGATCCGTCGATCCGTTCTCCTGGGCACCGGCTCCGCTCTGCCTGCACGCGTCGTCACCAATGCGGAGCTGGCCCAGACCGTCGATACCAGCGACGAATGGATCGTCGAGCGGACCGGCATCCGCACCCGCTATATCGCCGGCGAAGGCGAAACGACGACGACGCTGGCGACCGATGCCGCCAAGCGCGCGCTGGAAGCCGCTGGCATCGCCGCGCAGGATATCGACCTCATCATCCTGGCAACCGCAACCCCGGACCAGACCTTCCCGGCCAGCGCCACGCTGGTGCAGGCCGCGCTCGGCATCGATGACTGTGTTGCCTTCGACGTCGCCGCCGTCTGCTCGGGCTTCCTTTATGCGATGACGGTCGCCGACTCGATGATCCGTTCGGGCGCCGCCCAGCGCGCGCTCGTGATCGGTGCGGAAACCTTCAGTCGCATCCTCGACTGGGACGATCGCGCCACCTGCGTCCTGTTCGGCGACGGCGCTGGCGCCGTGGTGCTCGGCGCGGAGGAGAGTGCGGATGGCGCTCGCGGTATCCTTGCCGCCAAGCTGCACGCCGATGGCCGCCACAACCAGCTCCTCTATGTCGATGGTGGTCCTTCGACCACGCAGACCGTCGGCAAGCTGCGCATGAAGGGGCAGGAAGTGTTCCGTCATGCGGTGGTGAATCTCGCCGCCGTGCTCAAGGAAGTGATGGCCATGACCGACATGACGCCGGCTGATATCGACTGGCTGGTGCCGCATCAGGCCAATGCCCGGATTCTCGACGCGACTGCGCGCAAGCTCAAACTCTCGCCGGACAAGGTCGTGGTCACCGTCGACCGGCACGCCAACACCTCGGCCGCTTCGGTGCCGCTGGCGCTGGACGCCGCGACCCGCGACGGCCGGGTCAAGCCGGGCGACCTTCTCGTGCTCGAAGCCATGGGTGGTGGCTTCACCTGGGGCGCCTGCGTCCTGCGGGTCTGATACGGCGGCGAAACGATCGCCCCTACGTATCTGACCTGCTTGCCAAATCATCGAACATGCATCACATTTCTTTTGCAATCATTCGCATCGCGGATGGTGCAGGGGGGCATATTGGGGATTTGCGATGACCGGCACTGGCACACTGACCCGCGCTGATCTGGCGGAGAGCGTCAATCGTCATATTGGCTTGTCCCGCGCGGAAGCTGCGGCACTGGTCGAATCGATCCTGGAACATATGTCGAGCGCGCTGGAGCGCGGCGAAAATGTGAAAATATCGAGTTTTGGCACATTCGTCCTGCGGGACAAGAATGAGCGCATGGGCCGTAACCCCAAGACCGGGATCGAGGTGCCGATCGAACCGCGCCGAGTGCTTACATTCCGCGCGAGCCAGACGATGCGGGACCGGGTTGCTTCGACCTGAGGCAATTCGGTCATCTTTTGTAATATTGTCGCCTGTTTACCGTAGTTGACCTTTACGGGACTATGGGTGCAACATTGCGCCCATGGAAAAGGCCGAGGGCGCATTTCTGACCATCAGCGAACTGGCGACAGAGCTGGGTCTTGCCCAACATATTTTACGCTATTGGGAAACCCGTTTCCCTCAATTGCGTCCGCTCCAGCGATCGGGGAACCGTCGCTATTATCGCCCTGCCGATGTCGCTCTGGCGCGGCGGATCAACCAACTGCTCAATGTCGAGGGATTCACCGTCAAGGGCGCGCAGAAGGCGCTGGCTGACGGTATCGATGTCGTCGTGGTCGAGTCGCTTTCCACGCCGCCTTCCGAACCGGACCTGCTCGCGCGACTGGAAGTGATCAGGGGTGATCTGGCCCGCGCGCTCGGTCGATAGTGGCGGTCAAAGGCTCCGCGCATAGATAAGGTCGCGGAACGGCACGTCCCCGACCATGAAGGTCAGTTCGCCGATCTCGACAAAATCATGTCGGGCATAGAAGCGCCGCGCCCGATCATTCTGCGGATAGACGGCGAGCAGCAGCCGGCGCGCGCCGCGTTGCCTGGCTTGGGCCAGCACCAGCGCCATCAGCGCGTCGCCATTGCCGCCGCCCTGCCATCCGCTCAGCAGATAGATGCGCTTCAACTCAACGTCATGCCGGTCGTCGGTCGGCACCGGCAGGTCGGGCGGCGTGATCAGCGCATAGCCGACCGGCGCGCCCAGCGGCGTCTCGCCGATCAGGATGGTCTGGGCCGGATCGGCCAGCGCGGCACGATAATAATCCTCGCCATGGGCCTTGCGGATATGGGCGACCAATGCCTCGCCGGGATGGTCATGGGCAAAGCTGGCCAGGAAGGTCGCGCCGCCCAATATTGCCAGCGCGGCGGTATCGGACGGGCCTGCCGGCCGCCAATGGATCGGCGTGGTCAAGCTCAGCGCGATCCTGGACCCAGCGCCGGATCCAGGTCGCGGGGGCGGGTAAAACTCAGCAGCGTACCGCATTTGTCTGCCGTCGCTTCCCAATGGTCGATCGCCAGGTCTATGACCGCGATGCTGGCGGTGGGGAATTTGACTTCGACATCCTCGCGCAGCGGATTGGCGGCATCATCGGGAACCAGGCTCAGGATCAATTCCTCGAAACCGGGATTATGCCCGGCCATCAGCACGCTGTCGGCCTGATCGGGCAGGTCGCGCAGCACGTCGATCAGGGTCGGGGCGGAGGCCAGATAGATGCGTCGATCCCAGCGCGCGTCCAGCGTTTCGCCATAGCCGTTGAAGAAAGTGTCGAGCGTCTGGACGACGCGGGCAGCGGGGGAGGCGACCAGCAGGTCGAAACGCATATCCTTGCGCGCGGCGAACTGGCCCATCAGCAGTGCGGCCTTTTCCCCGCGGCGGTTGAGCGGCCGATCGAAATCCCGCGCGACCGGATCGTCCCAATCGGACTTGGCATGGCGCAACAGGGTCAACCGCTTCATTCTCGCTCCAGCTCCTCGCGCCTTGTTGCGGCGGAATATCTTCTGCCGACTCGCAAAAACGCAGAAAACAAAGGCGCCGTGCCCTGTCGGGTCACCGCATGCCGGGTTCGCTTCCCTGATGCCCTAACGTTGTTCGGTCGCCAAGACCAGCGTCCTGCATGTCCCGCTCCTGCATCTTTGCGCTGACGGCAATGATCGCCTCGTCCAGCGTCAGCCGGCGGATCGGCGTGCCCGGCGGGAAGGCGCTCAGCAGCCGGCTCGGCATGGCGGCGGACAGGATGACGAAACTGCCCTTGTCCTCGGCACGGCGGATCAGCCGGCCAAACGCCTGGGCAAGGCGCGCCCGGATCAGCCGGTCATCATAGGCACTGCCACCCCCCGCCAGTCGCCGCGCGGCATGCAGCACGGTCGGTTTCGACCAGGGCACGCCCTCCATCACCACGAGCCGCAGCGAATGGCCGGGCACGTCGACGCCGTCGCGCAGCGCATCGGTGCCCAGCAGCGAGGCGCGCGGATCGTCGCGAAAGATGTCGACCAGCGTGCCGGTATCCATCGGATCGACATGCTGGGCGTAAAGCGGCAGGCCGGCGCGGGCCAATCTGTCTGCGATGCGCGCATGGACGGCGCGCAACCGCCGGATAGCGGTGAACAGGCCCAGCGTGCCGCCCCCCGATGCCTCGATCAGCCGGGCATAGGCGCCCGACATGGCGGCGATGTCGCCCCGC
This sequence comes from Sphingobium scionense, assembly GCF_014197035.1. Lineage (GTDB taxonomy): Bacteria > Pseudomonadota > Alphaproteobacteria > Sphingomonadales > Sphingomonadaceae > Sphingobium > Sphingobium scionense. The sequence goes on from NZ_JACIEU010000005.1 coordinate 174,055, forward strand.
TTGATATCGGTGACGATCAGCACCTCGGCCCGGTCGGGATAATCGAACGGGCTGGCCGCCTCGAACCGTTCGGCGCTGTGGGGCAGATGAGCGACGCCGCTGCGCGCCTCCGCATTGGACCAGTCGCCGCCGCCCTTCAGCGTGGCGGAGGTGACGATCACCCCCTGCGCGGGTTGCAGCACTGCCTCGGCCAACGGCCGGGTAGGGTCGAGCCAGTGGCGGTGCAGGCCGATATCATATTCGCGCCCTTCCACCCGGTCGACGGTCATCCAGTCGACGAAATCCGGGTCCGCCGGCCCGCCGATCCGGGCCAGCAGCGCCAGCCAGGCGCTGATCAGGTCGCGGCGCCAGCCCAGCGATCCGATCGCCCCTTCGATCCGCGCGCGCGCCGCGCCGTCGAGCCAGTCCGGCGCATCCTCCAGCACCGCCTCCAGCCGCTTGGACAGGCGCACAAGCGGCTTCAACAGCGCATCGAGCGCGATCGCCGCTTCCTGCGCTGCCTCGACCAGCGGTCCGTCCGGTTCGGCGAGTTCGGTTTCCAGTCCATAGCCGGCATCCGCCTCGCCACTGTCGGCGGCGCGGGCGAAGACGGTGCCGCGCACGGCGGCCAGTAATGTCTCGATCGCGCCAAAGGGCTCTCCCGCCACGATCCGCTTCAACCAGTCGTCGGCCGGCAAAGCGCGGACGGCATCGACGGCGGCGCGAATGGCGTCGCCGCCCTCCTCGTCATAGCTGGCAAGGTCGGACAGGCGTGCGGCCAGGCCCCGGCGGCGGCCCCTTGATCCCCCCTCCGGTCCCATCACCCAACGGCGCAGCTCGATCGCCTCCTGCCCCGACAGCGCGACCGAGAAGGTCGAGTCGGCAGCATCGAACAGATGATGGCCTTCGTCGAAGACGATGCGTTGCGGCCGCTGCCCGGTCTCGCGGCCGCGCGCGGCATTGATCATCACCAGCGCGTGATTGGCGATGACGACGTCGGCATCGGCGGATGCGCGCGCCGACCGCTCGATGAAGCATTTCCGGTAATGCGGGCAGCCGGCATAGATGCATTCGCCGCGCCGGTCGGTCAGCGCGGTCGAGCCGTTGCGACGGAACAGGGTGGGCAGCCAGCCGGGCAGGTCGCCGCCGACCATGTCGCCATTCTTGGAGAAGGCGGCCCAGCGCGCCACCAGTTGCGCCAATATTGCCGCACGGCCGGAAAAGCCGCCCTGCAATGCATCTTCCAGGTTCAGCAGGCAGAGATAATTTTCCCGGCCCTTGCGCACCACCACCCGTCGTGCGGCCGTCGCGGGATCGGGAAACAGGCGTAGCGATTCCCGGTCGAGCTGGCGTTGCAGCGCCTTGGTATAGGTGGATATCCACACCGTGCCCTGTGCCTGTGACGCCCAGAGCGAGGCGGGCGCGAGATAGCCCAGTGTCTTGCCGATGCCGGTGCCGGCTTCCGCCAGCAGCATATTGGGCTGGTCGCGATGCACGCGCGGGCGAAAGGCCTCGATCGCGGCGGCGGCATAGGCGCGCTGGCCGGGGCGGGGTTCGGCGCCCGGTCCGGTCAGGCTGTCGAGCTGCGCCAGAACGGCGTCCTCCTCGATTGCCACGGTGCGCGGAGCCGGGCGGTGCGCGGCCTCCTCCCATTCAGGCAATTTGGAAAAGAGCCAGCGTTCCGCTTCCGCCGGGCGGCTGATGCGCGGCGCGACCAGCGGCGACCAGGGCCAGCGCAACCGGTGCAGCGCCTGCGCTGCGGTCCAGCCGCCTTCTCTTTCCTTCCATTCCGGGGATTCAAGCCGGTCGAGCAGCGCGCGCGCCGCCATCTGCAGCAGCGCCGGGATATCGCCTTCCTGTGCCGGCTGCGGCAGGTCCAGCGCCTCGGCCAACCCTTTGGGCGTGGGCACCAGGAAGCGCGCAGGATGGACGAACGCCCAGAGTTCCAGCAGGTCGAGGCCGTTGAGATCGGGGTAGCCCAGGCGCTGGCCGGTCAGCGGCGCATTGAGCAGCAGCGTCGGCGTTTCGGCGGTCTGCGCAATCGCCTGTCCCTTGGCCACGCCCAGGGTGCGGCCGCCTTCGCGCAGCCAGATGCCGCCATGGCTGGCATGGAGGGCGGGCAGGGCAGCAGGGTCGATCACCAGTCCGGCTTAGGGGAAGGCGAACAAAAGGGAAACCGAAATGCGCCGATCAATGCGTCCGGCGGCCAAAACCCACGGGACCGGAATAGGTAAAGGCGGTGGCCGCCGGCCGCGGCTGGAACGCCACTGGTGCGCGGCGGGCGAGCCGTGCCATCTCCAGCTGGTCGAATAGCGGACCTTCGGCCAGTTCATAGGGAAAGCGGATGCCCATCCGGTCTTCTTCCGACCAGCGTACCGTGCCGAACACGCTGTAGCCGTCGAGGTCCAGCTGACACTGGCTGCCGGTCGGCAGGGTGCAACCGACCACCTGTGCTCCACCCTCGCTCAGGTCGACGATCGTCCCTTCCAGGCTATCGAGCACGGTCGTGATGGTGATCGCGATGTCGACGGGAATGCGTTCGCGGCTGCGGGGTGTCTGCATGGGAGCCTCCATATGACCAGAGCATGGAGGAACAGGGTAAATAAAATCTAAATATGAAGCCCGGTTTAACGTGCTTTTGCCTCCAAAGACCGTTCCCTTTCGGGCTTCGCGGCGGTAGGGGCTTTGGCATCATGACCATATCCGACATTCTCCGCACCGCAGCGAACGCATCCAAGGCCTGGCCCTATGAGGAGGCACGCAAGCTTCTCAAGCGCTATCCCGCCAAAGGCAGTGAGTCGGGCGCGCCGGAGAAAGGCCATATCCTGTTCGAAACCGGCTATGGTCCCTCGGGACTGCCGCATATCGGCACCTTCAACGAAGTGTTGCGCACCACCATGGTCCGCAACGCCTATCATGCGCTGTCGGATATCCCGACCCGGCTGGTGGCGTTCAGCGACGATCTGGACGGTTTCCGCAAGGTGCCGGACAATGTTCCCAACCAGACGATGCTGGCCGAATATCTGGGTAAGCCGCTGACGAAGGTGCCGGACCCGTTCGAGAAATATGAAAGTTTCGCGCATCATAACAATGCGATGCTGCGGGAATTTCTCGACAGCTTCGGCTTTGAGTATGAATTCGTCTCGGCCACCGAACAGTATAAGGCCGGCGCCTTTGACGAGGCGCTGCGCCAGGTGCTGCGCCGCTATTCTGCGATCATGGATATCATGCTGCCGACCCTGCGCAAGGAACGGCAGGCGACCTATTCGCCCGTCCTGCCGATCAGCCCCAAGAGCGGCATCGTGTTGCAGGTGCCGGTCGAGGTGATCGATGCCGAAGCCGGTCTCGTCCGTTTCGTCGATGAAGGCGAGACGATCGAACAGTCGATCCTGGGTGGCGGAGCGAAGCTGCAATGGAAGGTCGACTGGGCGATGCGCTGGTATGCGCTGGGCGTCGACTATGAAATGGCGGGCAAGGATCTGATCGATTCGGTCACCCAGTCGTCGAAGATCTGCCGCGCGCTTGGCGGGCGCCCGCCGGAGGGCTTCAATTACGAGATGTTCCTCGACGAAAAGGGCGAGAAAATCTCCAAATCCAAGGGCAATGGCCTCAGCCTCGAACAATGGCTGACCTATGGCCCGCAGGAAAGCCTGGCCTTCTACGCCTATCGCGAACCCAAGAAGGCGAAGCAGTTGCACATGGGCGTGATCCCGCGCGCGGTCGACGAATATTGGCAGTTCCGCGGCAATTACCCCAAGCAGGCGATCGAGCAGCAGCTCGGCAACCCGGTCCATCATATCCATGACGGCAAGCTGCCCCAGGGTGAACTGCCGGTGACCTTCGGCCTGCTGCTGAACCTGGTCGGCGTGATGGGTGATGCCAGTCCCGAGCAGGTCTGGGGCTATCTCCAGAATTACGTCCCCGGTGCCAGCGCGGAAACCTATCCGGAACTGGACGCGCTGATCGGCCACGCGCTGGCCTATCATCGTGATTTCGTTGCGCCCACGCTCAAGCGTCGTGCGCCGGAAGCCAATGAAGCCGCCGCGCTTGCCAGGCTGGACGAAGAACTGGCCGCCCTGCCCGCCGATGCCAGCGCGGAGGATATCCAGAATATCGTCTATGCCATCGGCAAGGATGAGGCTTTTGGTTTCGCCGAACTGCGCGACTGGTTCAAGGCGCTCTACCAGACGCTACTGGGCGCCGATCAGGGGCCGCGCATGGGCAGCTTCATCGCGCTCTACGGCATCGACAACAGCCGCAAGCTGATTGCGCAGGCACTCGCCGCCTGATCGGAACGAAGCGGGGAACCATCGCGCGCGCAGGGCGTTTCGCGAATGGTCCACCCCCCTTTCGGACTGATGGCGTGCCTGGCACGGCATCGGCCGCGCCGGCCCGGAAACGGGTGGCGCGGCCAAGGGGGATAGGAAAAGGCCCCGGGCATTTCTGTCCGGGGCCTTTTCCGTTCGGTCGCTCGGCTTACCAGAAGAAGCCGCGATGGACGGTCATCACCCGGCCGGTCCGCACATTCACCAACAGCACGTCATTATAATGGCGGACCCAGCGCTGATTGGCGGCCGGACGCGGCAGGCGATAGCGATAGGGATCGGCGATATAATAGCGCGAGCTATAATAGGTCGGCCGCATCATCTGGCCCTGGTTCCAGCTGGTGTAGCGGAACGGCGCGCGCCAGTTGCCGCCGCGATACACATCGCGATGGCTGCGGCGATAATCCTGCCAGTCTTCCCGCGCTTCCTGGCGGGAGTCGCGCACGTCGCGACGGGCTTCCCGGACATCGCGGCGATCGCCATGGCGCTGGGCTGCGCGCAGGTCGCGCTGGTCTTCGCGCAGCCGCTGCTCGCTGCGGCGGGCTTCGCCATAGGATTGGGCGGAGGCGACGCTGGGAACGACGGTGGCCGCCAGCAGGCCAAGGATGATGATCTTGCGCATATTTCTACTCCCATCAATCTGGTGGCTCGGGGACGCTTCCAACCGCTTCAGGCGGGGCAGGTTCCCTTACCAACATGTTGAATATGGAGTGGATTCGCTGAACCGGCCGGTAACGGCACTGTCAGGAACCAGTCATTTATGTCGCAAAGTGTAATGGTGGGTGACGACTTGGTTCAGCGAACCCAGGGGCGCTCGCGAAACCATTTGGTCACGACATATTTGGTGCCCTGCGTCACCGGCCGGGCGGCATGCAGGCTATAGGGATTGGGCGCACCGTCGGGCTTGAGATTATTCCAGATCAGGATCATCCCCTCGATCGGCGGCACCATGAATTCGCAGCGCGGAAAATGGGTCTCGCCCCCGCCCTCGACCGGCGACAGATAGATCATCGCCGTCCAGTCGCGCTGGCCGCCGCTCTTGCGCATGTCGGGCCAATAGGCGGCGTTGACCGGAAAATAGTCGCAATGGACCTTATATTCCTGGCCCTGGGTGTAACGTTGTCCCTGCAATGTCTCGCCATGATCGGGATCGAGCCCGGTCATGGCGCAGATGCGGGCGCTGATCGCATCGACCAGCGGATCGGCGCGATCCAGATTGCAGCTGTGGCTGGTGCGATAATCGCTGCTCTCGCTGCCGGAAAACAAGGTCGAAGGCTGCGCGCCGGCGTCGATGATCGCGCGCATCACCGCGCATTCTTCCGCGCCCAGGAAATCCTGCCGGCCATAGATTTCCAGATGGGGGTTGTCGATGCGGCTGACGAGCGGGTTGCGGTTCAGTTTCTCGCGCACCCGATCGCCGATCGCTGCCCGTGCCGGCGATGCGATGCCGCCATCATCCACTATCTCGTTCATGCCGCATCCCTGCCATTACCGGCCGGCGCTGCGCAATGAAAAATGGCCCGGAGCAGGGATGCCCCGGGCCAGGTCTCCTGAAGGCCAGTTCAGGAAGCGATCACCAGAAGAAATTGCGGATCACATCGACGACATAGCCGTCGCGGACATCGACCAGCAGCGCGTCGTCATAATAACGGATCCAGCGCATCGTGCCGTAGGCCGGCGGCAGGCGGTAATAATAGGGGTCGTTCAGCCAATAGTTCCTGCCATAGAGCGCACCCGACAGGAACACACCGATCGAGAAGCTGCGATAACCATAATTCCAACCCGACGGCGCATAATAACGGCCCATGCGGTAACGGTCGCCATAGCGGCTGCGATAGCCATACCAGTCATAGCGCCGATCCTGGCGCCAGCCATTGTCCCAGCGGCGCTGGTCTGCCCAACGGGTGCGATCGTCATAGCGGCGGCCACCATTGTTCCAGTTGCCCGGATAGCCGGGACGATCGCCGCGCCGGTCATTGTCGCTCCAGCGCCGATCGTCGGGGCGGCCGTCGCGATTGCGGTCGTTCCAGTCGCGGCCATTGCGATCGCGGTCCCAGACCTGGCGGTTCCAGTCGGGCCTGGCATCCGGTCGTGCATCGGGCCGACGATCCCCGCCGCGTCCATCCGGGCGGTCGGGTCGGGCGACCGGTTGCATGCCAGCCCCCGGATTGCCGGGGCCGGGATTGCCGGGACGCTGCCAATTGCCATTGGGGCGATCGGGGCGCTGGTCGGGCCGCTGATCCGGGCGGCTGACCCGTTCCGGGCCGCCCTGCCAGCGCTGCGCGGGCGCGGCCATTTGCGGGCGTCCGCCACGATCACCACCGCGATCGCTGCTGCCTTGCCAGCGCGTGCTGCCCTGCGCGCCGCGCATGTCGCCGCCCCGATTTCCAGGATTGCCCGCGCCGCGCTCGCCGCGTGGACCGCCGCCATTGTCGTTCCGCTGCGCATAGGCCGGTGCCACGCCGCTCAGCAGCGTCGCACCCATCAGGCCGGTCAGCATCCATTTCCTCAGCATCGTTCCGATTCCTCGTGCGGGAACCATCTGTTCCCTTCATGCCGCATTCCTACGCGCATGGCGATGTCGCGATGCTGAATTGGCTTGTCAGCGATTTGAAAGAATCTCCGCTGCACCAATGGACAAGCGGGATCATTGCTTCCATTCCATCCGTTTGCATCGACAAGGCCCGGTAAATGGCCTGTTCGGCGCAAAGCTGATCCAGATCAGTGCAGTGCCGACAAACAAGCATTAGGACCGACGGGTGATAAGAACTGCCGATGCCGGCCGCACAAGACAGGCCCTGCGTGCCGCGACGATGGAGAGCCATCAACGGGTCGATGACCTGTTTTCTCATTTTTCGCTCGCCTCCGCGCCCGATTACCGTGCGTTCCTGCGCGCCCATGCCCGTGCGATCGCCGCGCTGGAACCGGCCGCCCAGCCCGATTCGCCGCGGCTTGCGCTGATGGCGCAGGATCTGGCGGCCTTGGGCGACGCCATGCCCGCGCCGTTGCCTATGCTGTCCACAGGCGGCGACGGCTTCCGCTGGGGCCTGCTCTATGCGCTCGAAGGATCGCGCCTGGGCGGCGCCATGCTCGCGCGCCAGGTCGCGGACTACCTGCCCCGCGCCTATCTCTCCGCGGTCCATGGCAAGGGCGGCTGGCTCGCTTTCCAGCACCAACTTGATGCCGCTGCGGCGCAGGGCGATGCCACCTGGCTGGACGATGCGATCGCCGGCGCGCAGACGGCCTTCGCTGTGTTTGAAGCGGGCGCGCGTGCCGAACGGGAAGTCGCCTGTGACTGATGTGACCAGCCCGCAAGCGCAGAGCTTCACCGTCGACATCAATAATTGCGATCGTGAGCCGATTCATGTGCTCGGCACGGTCCAGCCCTTCGGCTTCCTCGTCGCCCTGACCGCCGACTGGCTGGTCTCGCGGGTATCGGCCAACAGCGCCGATCATATCGGCCTGGCGCCGGGCCAGATGCTGGGCCAGCCGGTCAGTGCGGTGTTCACCGCCGACGCAATTCATACGCTGCGCAATCGCATCACCCTGCTACGTGGCCCCGATTCGGTCGAGCGTGTCTTCTCGCTGCGGCTGGTGGAGGGCGGCGCGCCGTTCGACGTCGCCGTCCATTTCTCGGGGCAACTGGTGGTGATCGAGGCGGAGCCTGCCGTGCCCGATGAGATGGAGGCCAGTTCCATGGTCCGCTCGATGGTCGCGCGGCTGGCGCAGGCGGATGGCATGACCGCCTTCCTGCGCGATGGCGCACGCCAGGTGCGGGCGCTCACCGGCTTCGACCGGGTGATGGTCTATCGCTTTGCCGACAATGGCGATGGCGAGGTGGTGGCGGAGGCACTGCGTCCCGGCATCGACAGTTTCTTCGGCCTCCATTATCCCGCCTCCGACATTCCGGTGCAGGCGCGCGCGCTCTACATGCGCAACATCTTCCGGGTGATCGCCGACATCAATGCGCCGCCGGTGCCGGTCATTCCGACGCTCGATCCCTCTGGCGCCGCGCTCGACATGTCGCTCTGCGTCACCCGCGCCGTATCGCCGATCCATATCGAATATCTGCGCAACATGGGGGTGGGGGCTTCGCTCTCCATCTCGATCATCGTCGATGGCAAGCTGTGGGGCCTGTTCGCCTGCCACCATTATGCGCCGCGCCTGCCCAGTTTCGCGCAACGCAGCGCTGCCGAATTGTTCGGCCAGATCTTCTCGATGATGCTGGAAGGGCGCGAGCGGGCAGAGACCGCCAGCTATGAGGGCAAGGCCCGCCAGGTCGCCGACCGGCTGCTTTCGGCCGTTGCGCAGGATCATGACCTGATGTCCAACGCCCGCTGGCTGGGCGACATCATCTTCGACACGATTCCCGCCGATGGCGTGGGCATCTATATCGATGGGCAGATGACCCTGTCGGGCCTGACCCCGGACGAACCCTCCTTCGCCGCGATCGTCTCGATGCTCAACCGCACCGCCGCCAGCCAGGTCTATACCACCGACAGCATCGCCCGCATCATGCCCGAAGCCCTGGCCCATGCCGATCGCGCCGCCGGGCTGCTCGCCATTCCGATCTCGCGCCGGCCGCGCGATTATGTCGTGCTGTTCCGCGCCGAACAACTGCGCTCGGTCCGCTGGGCCGGCAAGCAGGACAAGCATATCGAATATGGCCCCAACGGCCCGCGCCTGACCCCGCGCAAGAGTTTCGAGGAATGGTCGGAACTGGTGAAGGGCACGGCCGTCGCCTTCATGCCGGCCGAACTGCGCGTCGCCGAAGCGCTGCGCACGGCGCTGCTGGAAGTGATCCTGCGCCTGTCCGATTCCGCGGACGAGGAACGGCAGCGCGCGCATGAAAAGCAGGAACTGCTGATCGCGGAACTCAACCACCGCGTCCGCAACATCCTCGCTTTGATCCGTGGCCTCATTTCCCAGACCCGCGACAGCGCGATGTCGGTCGACCAGTTCATCGGCACGCTGGAAAGCCGGGTCCATGCGCTGGCCCGCGCCCATGACCAGATCACCGCCGATCGCTGGGCGCCCGCACGCCTCTATGACCTGATCGAGGTGGAGGCTGGCGCCTATCTGGGCGACCGGCGCGACCGGGTGAAGCTGGCCGGCCCCAATGTGCTGCTGACCCCCGCCGCCTTCACCGTGCTGGCGCTCGTCGTCCACGAACTGCTGACCAACGCCGCCAAATATGGTGCGCTGTCAGACAGCGGTACGGTATCGATCGACTGGCATGTCGATCCGGAGGGCAGCCTGCTGCTCCACTGGCAGGAAAGCGGTGGCCCGGCCGTCGTTGCACCCTCGCGCCGGGGGTTCGGGTCGACCGTGATCGAGCGCTCCATCCCCTATGATCTGGATGGCCGGGCGGAGGTCAATTATCGGCTCGCCGGCCTAGAAGCCCATTTCTGCATTCCGTCCACCCATGTCGCCTCGATCCTGCCCGATATCGCCGGCACGGATCGGGCAAAGCCCGCGCCCGCTCCCTCGCCGCATCTGCTCAAGGGGCGGCAGATATTGCTGGTCGAGGATAATATGATCATCGCCATGGATGGCGAAGATGCGCTGCGCGACCTCGGCGCGCAGGTCATGACCGCCGCCAGCATCGGCCGCGCGCATGAAGCGCTTATGCTCCATCCGATCGACATCGCTGTGCTCGACTTCAATCTGGGCAATGAAACCAGCCTGCCGATCGCCGACATGCTGGCGCAGCGGGGCGTGCCCTTCCTGTTCGCGACCGGCTATGGCGACGGGCTCGACCTGCCCGATCGCTTCAGCGAGGTCACCCTGCTCAAAAAGCCCTATTCGGGTGCGACCCTGGCCCAGGCGATCGCCCCGCTGCTGGCCAGGGTCTGACGGGAAACAGTCGGTTTCCGTCTGGCGCGTTGCGCGGGCGGTGCCGGCATCCGATCTAGGCGGGCATGAAACAGCCTGCCTTGTTCATCCCCCATGGTGGAGGTCCCTGCTTCTTCATGGACCCCGCCGATCCCCAGCACCCGCACAGCGACGCGATGTGGCAGCCGATGCAGGAGTATCTGGCCGGCCTGGTCGCCGACCTGCCGGAACGGCCGCGCGCAATCCTGCTGGTGTCGGGCCATTGGGAAACGCCGGGTTTCACCGTTCATGACGGTGCCCGGCCGCCCTTGCTGTTCGACTATTTTGGTTTTCCTCCACACACCTATCAGTTGCACTGGGACGCGCCGGGCGCGCCCGCGCTCGCCGATCGCGCGGCCGAACTGCTGGAGCAGGCGGGCTTTGCGACCGCGCGCGAATCCGAACGGGGCTGGGACCATGGCGTCTTCATCCCGATGAAGGTCGCGCTGCCCGATGCCGACATTCCGGTAGCGCAACTGTCATTGCGCCGGGATCTCGATCCGGCCGATCATATTGCCGCCGGTCGCGCGCTTGCGCCGCTGCGCGAGGAGGGCGTGCTGATCGTCGGATCGGGCATGAGCTTCCACAATCTGCGCGTGCGCGGCGCGATGGCGACGGCGCCGTCGCTTGAGTGGGACGATGCGTTGCGCGATGCCGTGACCGATCCCGATCCGGTCCGTAGGGCAATGCGCGTCGCTGCCTGGGATCATCTGCCCCATGCCCGCTTCGCCCATCCGCGCGAGGAGCATCTGTTGCCGCTGATGGTGGCGCTGGGGGCAGGCGGCGATGATGCGGCCATCTGCGCTCATCGCAGCACGGTGCTGGGCTGGACGGTTTCGGGCTATCGCTTCGGTTAAGGCCGATATCTAGGGCTTGCGCAGCGCCGGCACGGCCTGCACCGCCTCGTCCGGCGTGATGCCGGGCGGCGGCGCGGCCTGGATCGGGTCGTCGCCTGCCTGGTCCTCGCCGCGCATGATCCGGCCCGCGCGCTTGATTGCGCCGCGCAGCCGGGGATAGACGCCGCAGCGACAGATATTGGTGATCGCCGCATCGATCTCCGCGTCCGTGGGGTCGTTGGTCCGCCGCAGCAATACCGACGCCGCCATGATGATGCCGGACATGCAGTAACCGCATTGGGAGACATTCTCCGCCGCGAACGCCTGTTGCAGCGGATGGCCGCGATCGGGCGACAGCGCCTCGATCGTCGTCACGAACCGACCCTCGGTCTTGCCGATCGTCACCTGGCAGGACCGCACAGCCTCGCCATCGATATCCACGGTGCAGGCGCCGCAATCGCCAGTGCCGCAGCCATATTTTGTTCCCGTCAGGTTGGACGCGTCGCGCAGCGCCCACAGCAGCGGCGTCTCCGGGTCCATCCGATATTGCACCGGCCGGTCATTGACGGTGAAGCGCGTCATGCCGCCTCTTCTTCCTCGACCTGATGGTAGAGCACCTCGTTGCGGATATGGATGGTGCGCGACGCCAGCCGGATTTCCTGGATGAAGGTGCCAAAGGCGGCTGCCTGCAACATCATTGCCAGGCTGAACAGGATGGCGATCGGCGTGCCCAGATGGGCGTTGAACAGATTGCCCGCGAATAGCAGGATGACGACCAGGCAGACCGCGCAGGCCGACGCCACCGACAGGAAGATCGCGCCATTGACCACGCTCATGCGCCGGTCGAGCACGCGGATCTCGCTCACCATCCGGTCATGCTCCTTGCCGCGCGTGCTCAACACCCAATCCTCGACCGCGCGCGCGCGATCGATGATGCGGGCCAGCCGGCTGACGCAGACATTCAGGAACGCACCGATACCGGCGAGCAGGAAGACGGGGGCAAGCGCAAGCTGGATCGTCTGGGCGACCTGGCTGACTTGCGGAAGGGGGATCATTGTCATTTCCTTCTCCCTATCAACCAGCGGACAAGGAAAAAAGTGGCGATGCCTGCGATAGGTGTAAGGATCAGGATGACCGATGCTTGTCGCTTACCAGCCGCGCATTGCATGTCGCCGGCATCGATATGGCAGTCGCCGATGACGCGAGCGACGAACAGGCTGAGCAGTGCAAACATGGCGGGCAGCGCTGCGATACAGCCGCAGCGTCCGTCCGTCATGTCAGGCCGATATGTCAGGCAGCGCCCTTGGACGAGGGCGTGTTGACGCCCATCGACTTGAGATACTGCTTGATGTTGCGGGCCGCCTGCCGCAGCCGCTGTTCATTCTCGACCATGGCGATGCGGACATAGCCCTCGCCATCCTCGCCATAGCCCACGCCCGGCGCGACCGCGACCTTGGCATGGGTCAGGAGCTGCTTGGAAAATTCCAGGCTGCCCATGTCCTTGAGCGCGGGCGGCAGCGGTGCCCAGGCGAACATCGACGCACGCGGCGCGGGAATGTCCCATCCGGCGCGGGAAAAGCTCTCGACCATCACGTCGCGGCGCTTGTGATACAGCTCGCGATTCTTGGCGACGATGTCCTGCGGGCCGTTGAGCGCGGCGCAGGCGGCCGCCTGGATTGGCGTGAATGCGCCATAGTCGAGATAGGATTTCACCCGGCTCATCGCCGCGATCAGTTGCTTGTTGCCGACGGCAAAGCCGATGCGCCAGCCGGCCATCGAATAGGTCTTGGACAGGGACGTGAACTCGATCGCGACATCCTTGGCGCCCGGCACCTGCAGGATGGAGGGCGTCGGGTTGCCGTCAAAATAAAGCTCGGAATAAGCGAGGTCGCTCAGCACCCAGACCTTGTTCTCCTTCGCCCAGGCGACGAGCCGCTCGTAGAAGGCCAGGTCCACCGTTTCGGCGGTCGGGTTGGACGGATAATTGACCACCAGGATCGACGGGCGCGGCACGGTGAAGGCCATGGCGCGGTCGAGCGCGCGGAAATAATTCTCGTCCGGCGTCGTCGGCACCGACCGGATGGTCGCTCCGGCGATGATGAAGCCGAACATGTGGATCGGGTAGCTGGGGTTGGGGGCCAGAACCACGTCGCCCGGTGCGGTGATTGCGGTGGCGAGACTGGCCAGCCCCTCCTTCGACCCCATGGTCACGACGACCTCGGTTTCCGGGTCGACGTCGACGCCGAAGCGACGGCCATAATAATTGGCCTGCGCCTTGCGCAGGCCCGGAATCCCCTTGGACTGGGAATAGCCATGGGCGTCTGGCTTGCTGGCGACTTCGACCAGCTTGGCGATGACATGATCGGGCGGCGGCAGGTCGGGATTGCCCATGCCCAGGTCGATAATATCCTCTCCCGCGGCGCGGGCTGCGGCTCGCATCGCGTTCACTTCGGCGATGACGTAAGGCGGCAGGCGCTTCATGCGGTAGAATTCTTCGGACATTATAGGGGCTTTCCTGAAAGCTCTCGGTAAGGAATAGTGCGTGGCACGCATTCGGCATGTCACAATCTGGCTATAACCCGCCAGGCTGCGGCGCGCCAGTGAAAGCGGCTGATATCGGCAATGCCAGGAGGAGGAAGGTGGCCATGGAAACGCAGGATGTCCTGGAGCCTCATCTCCCGACCCTGGCGGAGATGCAGAAATGGACCCAGGTGCTGGGCCGTGCGCAACAGCTGATGCTGGAGCAGGCGGCGGGTGCGACCGGTCGTATGCTGCCCTTCGACCCGGAGGTCGTGGCGCGGATCCAGACCAGCTTTGCCGATGAAGGGCTGGCGCTATGGCAGCGCTTCCTCGATTCCGGCGGCCTGCTGCGCGACCAGCCCGCTCCGCCGCCGGCCGACAGCCCGGCTGCGCGCAAGGACCGGCGCTTTGCCGATCCCGCCTGGACGACCCATCCCTTCTACGACCTGATCCGGCAAAGCTATCTGCTGATCTCCGATTATCTGATGAATCTGGCCGACGCGGTCGACGGCGTCGATCCCAAGGCGAAGGCCAAGCTGCGCTTTGCCACCACCGGCATGCTCGATGCGATGGCGCCGTCCAATTTCCCGCTGATGAATCCGACGGTGGTGGAAAAGACGATCCAGAGCGGCGGCGAGAATCTGGTGAAGGGCCTCCAGCATATGCTGGCCGACATGGAGAAGGGCCAGCTTACCCATACCGACGGCACCCAGTTCGAACTGGGGCGCAACATCGCCGCGACGCCGGGCAAGGTGGTCCACGAAACCCCGCTCTATCAGCTCATCCATTATGCGCCCTCGACGCCCAAGGTGCTGGCGACGCCGCTGATCATCTTCCCGCCCTGGATCAACCGCTTCTACATTCTCGATCTCTCGCCGGAGAAAAGCTTCGTCAAATGGGCGGTGGACCAGGGGATCAGCGTCTTTCTCGTCTCGTGGAAATCGGCCGACGCCTCGATGAAGGACATGGTCTGGGACGATTATATCCTCAGCGGCCAGGTCGATGCGATCGATACGGTGCGCGACCTGCTGAACGTGCCGAGCGTCCACACCATCGGTTATTGCGTGGCGGGCACGACGCTGGCAGCCACGCTGGCGCTGCTGGCGGCGCGGGGCGAGGCGGACAAGGTGGCGAGCGCGACCTTCTTCACCGCCCAGGTGGATTTCAGCGCGGCCGGCGATCTCACCCTGTTCGTCGATGACGAACAGATGAAGCTGGTCGACCGGCTCTCGTCCAGCGGCTTTCTCGACGGGCGCTATATGGCGGCGACCTTCAACCTGCTGCGCGGGCGCGACCTCATCTGGAACTATGTGGTCAAGAATTACCTGCTCGGCATGGATTATCCGCCCTTCGACCTGCTCTACTGGAATGGCGACACGACCAACCTGCCGGCGCGCTGGCATCGCGACTATCTGACTCAGCTCTATCGCGACAATCTGCTGGTGGTGCCCGGCGCGATCAGCGTCGCGGGCACGCCGATCGACCTGACGCAGATCCACACCCCCGCCTATGTCCAGGCCGGCAAGGAAGATCATATCGCTCCGCTCGAAAGCGTGTGGAAACTGACCGAGCATCTCGCCGGTCCGGTCCGGTTCCTGCTCGCCGGCTCCGGTCACATCGCCGGCGTCATCAACCCGCCGGTTGCGCAGAAATATCAATATTGGACGGTCGAGGCGCGAGAGCCGACGCTGGACGGCTTTGTTGCATCTGCGCGCGAAACCAAGGGCAGCTGGTGGCCCGACTGGGCCGAATGGTTGCGCGCCATCGATTCGCGCGAGGTCGCGGTCCGCGGCGCGCGCAAGCCGGGCGGCGGCAAGCTTCGGGCAATAGAAGATGCGCCCGGACGTTACGTAAAAGCCCGTTAGAGGCGCGGATTTCAGCCATTCCCCATTGGCCGCCGATCAGCGCCAAAACATCAATATGTCTGATTTGTTGCACTGCACAATGGGCCTTGTAATCCTTTGGGATAAGGCTTATTGTGCAGTGCAACAAACGGAGGATGGTCGATGGCCGTTACCCCTAAGTCTGCGCGTGCCAAGCCGGTCGCGAAAACTGCGTCTGCAACCTTGTCTGCCAGTGAGGCGCTCAAGGCTGCGGAAGCCGCGTTGGGTGAAAAACCCGCGCCCAAGAAGCCTGCGCCGCGCAAGATCGCTGCCAAAGCTGCTCCTGCAAAGGCGCCTGCGCCCAAGCCGGTGGAGAAGCCCAAGCTGACGGTGGAAGAGGCTGCGCCCGTCGCCGATCCGGTGGCGGTGATCGCGGCCTCGACGGCGGTCGATGCAGCACCTGAACCCGTTGTTGAAGACCTAGAGGCGGTAGTGGCTCCGGAGCCTGTGTCCGCCCCCCAGACCAAAGCGAAGACGCTGCCTGCCACAGAAGGAACCCTGATCATGAACGATATCCTCGAAACCGGTAAGAAGTTCGCCGAAGACACCAAGGTCAAGCTGGAAACGGCCTATGCCGACATCAACGAAAAGGCGAAGGCCGGTGTCGAAAAGTCGACCAAGGCGATGGAAGAGCTGAGCGACATCGCCAAGGGCAATGTCGAGGCGCTGGTTGAATCGGGCAAGATCGCGGCCAAGGGCTTCGAGACGCTGGGCCAGGAAGCCGTCGACTACAGCCGCAAGAATTTCGAGAAGGCGACGGCATCGTTCAAGAGCTTCTCGACCGCCAAGACCCCGACCGAATTCTTCCAGCTGCAGAGCCAGTTCCTGTCGAGCAGCTTCGACGAGTTCACCAAGGAAGCCGCCAAGAGCAGCGAAGCCTTCCTGAAGCTCGCTGGCGACATCAGCCAGCCGCTGACGGCGCGCGTGACCCTGGTGACCGACAAGGTGAAGTCGCTCGCCGCCTGAGGCGTAGCGTTCTTCCGATCGGAATGACAGCTAAGGGCGTGGCTTTCGTGGAAGCGGCGCCCTTTTCCATGTCATGACTTGCGGCGGAAACATGGTTACGCAGCGATGACACGCGGTCCGCCCCCTTGCCTTGGCGAGACAAATCGCCATATCCTTCGCCATCATGAAGCATCTCATCAGCGCATCGGCGACGATCCCCTTCACGGCTGGTCCCGACCAGGACGATACGGGCGACAATGGCCCGAACATCGGCGTGGCCACGCGCACGCGGACCCGCACCAAGAAGCCATCGCTCTACAAGGTGCTGATGCTGAACGACGATTACACGCCGATGGAGTTCGTCGTGCATGTCCTTCAGCATTTTTTTCGCATGGATATGGAGGAAGCGACCCGGGTGATGCTGCACGTCCATCAGCGCGGCGTCGGCGTGTGCGGCATCTTCAGCTATGAAGTGGCCGAGACCAAGGTGAACCAGGTGATGGATTTCGCCCGGCAGAACCAGCATCCGCTGCAATGCACGCTGGAAAAGGCCTGACATCAGCGGGAAAGGGCGATCGCTTAACCTTTTCTTGGTCAGTGTGGCGCCTCTATTTCAATCAATTACATGATTGAAATACAATGTTTTTTCAGACTTATTCGGCATGATCGGTCCCGCTAAACGAAGTGGGGACTTCCAGCATGACGACTATCAGCACTTACAACATGACCATGCCGCCATCGCCGCGCATGTCGATGACCAATCGCATCGAAGCTGCGGTGGAGGCCGGCTCCATCTCGGAAACGGATGGCGACGCGCTCGAAACCGCGCTCGATTCCATCGATTCCGCGCTCAGTACCTCCGCCAGTTCGGGCAGTTCACGGCTCGATCCGTCATCGATGAAGGATCGGATCGATTCCCTGATCGATGATCAGGTATCGGCCGGCACCCTGACCGAGGATCAGGCGGCGCAATTGCAGAGCCTCTTTGCCCAGGGACCGGGCGGTGCGGGGGCGTCGGCCGATGGCGAAGATAGTATGAGCATCGACGGCCTGTCCGCGATGGACGGGATGCAGGGGCCGCAGGGCATGCGCGGCCCGCCGCCGCCGCGCCCGGCCGAGGACAGCAGCGATGACGACGACAGCACCACCAGCGAGACGAGTGCGACCAGCGCGGCCGATCAGCTGGATTCGATCATCGCCTTCCTCGAAAATCTCCGCTCCAGCCTCAGTCAGTCGCTCTACGGATCGACCAGCAGCGCCGCGAGCAGCAGCAATAGCGGCCTGGTGGTCGACAGCCTCGCCTGACGGTGCGCCCATCTGACGCGCGTGGGGGCGCGCAGACTTCCGGCCGGCGGCATGGGCTATCGTGCGTGGCGCTGGCCGGATGAATTTTCACGATCTTGCCTTCGTTAATATCGGGGGCAGCATTTTGCCGCTAGAACGGCGGCGTGACGCAGGAGACGGCCCCTTTCATCCACGACCTTGCCGTGATCGGCGGCGGGGTGAACGGGTGCGGCATTGCGCGCGATGCGGCGGGGCGGGGTGCCAGCGTGGTGCTGCTCGAACGCGGTGACCTGGCGCAAGGCACCTCCTCGGCTTCGACCAAGCTCATCCATGGCGGGCTGCGCTATCTGGAACATCGCGCTTTCGGCCTGGTCCGCGAATCCCTTGCCGAACGGGAAAGGCTGTGGCGCATCGCGCCGCACATCATCCAGCCGATGCGCTTCGTCCTGCCCTGGGTCCAAGGGCTGCGCCCGCGCTGGTTGCTGCGCCTCGGCCTCTTCCTCTACGATCATATCGGTGGCCGCCGTGCCCTGCCGGCGACGGAGGCGATCGACCTGCGTCATCATGTCGCCGGTGCGCCGCTGCGGGCGGGATTCGGCCCCGCCTATGTCTATTCCGACGGCTGGGTCGATGACGCGCGACTGGTTATCCTCAACGCCCGCGACGCCGCCGATCACGGCGCCGACATCCGCCCCCGCACGCAATTGCTGCGGCTGGAGCAGGCCGGCGATCATTGGCGCATCCATGCGCGCGATGCGGCGGGGCAGGCGCAGACCTTCCATGCGCGGGTCGTGGTCAATGCTACCGGACCCGCCGTGCTCGACCTGCTCGACCGCGCCGATCGCCGCGCCGACCGGCTCATCCGGCTGGTGCGCGGGTCGCATATCGTCGTGCCGCGCCTGTTCGACCATGGCATGGCCTATTTCTTCCAGCTGCCCGACGGCCGCATCTTCTTCGCCATCCCCTATCAGCATCTCTACACGCTGATCGGCACCACCGACCGCGATCATCAGGATGGCGTCGATCCGATCGAGGCCAGTGCCGAGGAAATCGCCTATCTGTGCGAGGGTGCGAACCGCTATTTCGCCCGCTCGATCAGCCCCGCCGATGTCGTCTGGTCCTTTGCCGGCGTCCGGCCGCTGATCGACGACGGATCGGCCCGGCCGGAATCGGCGACGCGCGGCTATCATCTCGATCTTGATCGGGAGGATGGCGCGCCGCCGCTGCTCAGCATCTATGGCGGCAAGATCACCACCTATCGCCATCTCGCGGCCGATGCGATCGCCCTGTTGAAGCCGCTCCTGCCCTCGCTCGCGGGCGATGACTGGACAGCCGACGCGCCGCTCCCCGGCGGCGATTTCCCGATGACCGGCCTGGCCGATCTCGTCGCCGCGCTGGCCGGCGACTATCCTTTCCTTGATCTCGACACGGCGGAGCGGATCGGCTGCGCCTATGGCACCCTTGCCCGCGACTGGCTGGGCGCGGCGCGCGACTGGTCGGACCTGGGCCGGGATTTCGGCCATGGCCTGACCGAAGCGGAGGTGCGCTATCTCCGCGCGCGGGAATGGGCGCAGACCAGCGAGGATATTCTCTGGCGCCGGACCAAGCTGGGTCTGCGGTTCGACGCCGCGCAACTGGCCGCGCTCGATGCCTGGCTTGAGGAGAGGGCATGACCGACCGCTATCTGCTGGTGCTGGACGAAGGGACAACCTCGACCCGCGCGATGCTCTATGCCCCCGACGGCCGCCGTATCGCGATGGCGCAGGCGGAACTGACCCAATATTATCCACAGCCCGGCTGGGTTGAGCATGATGCCGCCGAAATCTGGACCCGCACGCGCGATTGCGCCCGCCAGATGGTGGAGCGGGCCGGTGGTGCCGACCGGATCGCTGCCATCGGCATCACCAACCAGCGCGAGACGGTGGTCGCCTGGGACCGGCGCACCGGCGAACCGCTGGCGCCCGCCATCGTCTGGCAGGACCGGCGCACGACGGCCCAATGCGCCGCGCTGCGGGACGCCGGCCATGAGGCGATGCTGCAACAGCGCACCGGCCTTGTCGTCGATCCCTATTTTTCCGCCAGCAAGATGCGCTGGTTGATCGACAATGTGCCGGCCGTGGC
The DNA here is from genome assembly GCF_014197035.1 of Sphingobium scionense. Classification (GTDB taxonomy): domain Bacteria; phylum Pseudomonadota; class Alphaproteobacteria; order Sphingomonadales; family Sphingomonadaceae; genus Sphingobium; species Sphingobium scionense. The sequence goes on from NZ_JACIEU010000005.1 coordinate 193,822, forward strand.
CCAGGCGGGGGATAGGCTGGCCCTCGGCACGATCGAAAGCTGGCTGGTGTGGAAACTGACCGGCGGCCTGCATGTCAGCGACGCCAGCAATGCCAGCCGCACCCAGTTGGTCGCGCTCGACGGCACCGATTGGGATCCGGCCTTATGCGACCTGTTCGGCGTCCCGCGCGCGGCGCTCCCCGAAATCGTCGACAATGCCGGCGCCTTTGGCGAGACGCTGGCGGCGCTGTTCGGCGGCGCCATCCCGATCCGCGGGCTGGCCGGCGATCAGCAGGCGGCCAGCATCGGCCAGGCTTGCCTGACGCCCGGCGATGCCAAGGCGACCTTGGGCACCGGCGCCTTCATCCTCGCCAATATGGGCGCGCAGTTGCCTGCCTCGCGCCATCGCCTGCTCGGCACTCTGCTCTACCGGATCGGCGATCAGCGCATCTATGCGCTCGAAGGATCGATCTTCATCGCCGGCAATCTCATCAAATGGCTGCGCGACCAGCTCGGGCTGATCGGATCGGCCGAAGAGACGGAGGCGCTGGCCAGATCGGTGCCCGACAGTGGCGGCGTGCTGATGCTGCCGGCGCTGGCGGGGCTTGGCGCGCCGCACTGGCGGCCGGACGTGAATGGCGTCATCGCCGGCCTCACCCAGGGATCGACCCGCGCGCATATCGTCCGCGCTGCGCTCGAATCCCTCTCGCACCAATTGTCCGACCTCGCCACCGCCTTCGCCGCCGATGGCGCGCCCTGGCGCCAGCTGCGGATCGACGGTGGCATGAGCGCCAATGACTGGATCGCCCAGGATATCGCTGATATGCTCGATGTCAGTGTGGATCGTCCGGCGGATGTGGAAACCACGGCGCTGGGTGCGGCCATGCTGGCAGGGCTGGGGGCTGGACTGTTCCGGTCCCTGAACGAGGCCGCGACGATGGCAGGGAAGACGATTCGATTTGATCCGGCAATGCTGCCGCAGCCGCGCGATGCGCGGCTGTCGGCATGGCACCGCCTGCGCGATCGGACGCTGGCCTCCTGACTCGGGCGATCTTCAGATTGACCGTAAAAATCGATCACCCAATCCGATTTAATCAGTTTTTCTGAAACTTCGCGGGGCCTTAGCCTGTTCTCATCCAAAGCTGAGGAGGACGATATGGTCGATAAGCCAGTGATGACGACGAGCGCGGGTGCGCCGATTGCCGATAACCAGAACAGCCTGAGCGCAGGCCCGCGCGGCCCGCTGCTGCTCCAGGATTATCAGCTTCTGGAAAAGCTGGCGCACCAGAATCGCGAACGCATCCCCGAACGTGTCGTCCATGCCAAGGGCTGGGGCGCCTATGGCACGCTGACGATCACCGGCGACATTTCCCAATATACCAAGGCGAAGGCGCTCCAGCCGGGGGCGCAGACGCCGATGGTCCTGCGCTTCTCGACGGTGGCGGGCGAACTGGGCGCCGCCGATGCCGAGCGCGACGTGCGCGGCTTTGCGATGAAATTCTACACGCCCGAGGGCAATTGGGACCTGGTCGGCAACAACACGCCGGTCTTCTTCGTGCGCGATCCGCTCAAATTCCCCGATTTCATCCACACGCAGAAGCGCCATCCGCGCACCAACCTGCGTTCCCCCACGGCGATGTGGGACTTCTGGTCCTTGAGCCCCGAATCGCTGCACCAGGTGACGATCCTGATGTCGGATCGCGGCCTGCCGACCGATGTGCGCCACATCAACGGCTATGGCAGCCACACTTTCAGCTTCATCAATGACGCCGGCGAACGTTTCTGGGTGAAGTTCCACTTCAAGACGATGCAGGGCCACCGCCACTGGACCAATGAGGAGGCGGCGGACATCGTCGGCCGCACCCGCGAATCCACGCAGGAGGATCTGTTCGAGGCGATCGAAAAGGGCGACTTCCCCAAATGGAAGATGCAGGTCCAGATCATGCCGGAGCTGGACGCGGACAAGACGCCCTATAATCCGTTCGACCTGACCAAGGTCTGGCCTCACGCCGACTATCCGCCGATCGACGTCGGCGTGCTGGAGCTGAACCGCAACGCCGACAATTATTTCGCCGAGATCGAGCAGGCCGCCTTCTCGCCGTCCAACATCGTGCCGGGCATCGGCTTCTCGCCCGACAAGATGCTGCAGGCGCGCATCTTCTCCTATGCCGACGCGCACCGCCACCGCATCGGCACCCATTATGAGGCGCTGCCGGTCAATGCCCCCAAATGCCCGGTGCATCATTATCACAAGGACGGGGCGATGCGCTTCTTCCCGAACAATCCCAATCCGGCCGCCTATTATGAGCCCAACAGCTTTGGCGGCCCGGTCGAGGATCAGCGCTTCCTGGAGCCGCCGCTGAAGATTTCGGGCGACGCCGACCGTTATAATCATCGCGAAGGCAATGATGATTTCGGCCAGCCGCGCGCGCTCTTCAATCTGTTCGATGATGCACAGAAGGTGCGGCTCTTCGCCAATATCGCCGCGGCCATGGGGGATATCCCCGCCGAGATCGAGGAGCGCCAGTGCAAGCTCTTCGATCAGGTCCATCCCGACTATGGCGCGGGCGTGCGCCAGGCCCGGGCCACGATCAAGGATCGCAATCCGTCGATTTCGGCCCCGACCGATGCGCTATTGGCTGATGCATCCAGTTGAATAGACATGTAATATTGTCAAATCAGGCCCCGGTGATGATCGCCGGGGCCTGATTTGATGTATTCAACATGAAATAGTCGGCGACATAGGAATATATATTAACATTGTCGCTTTAGCCCGGTTGGGAACATGACGCGGCCCGCCCTTCGCCATCCTTCTTTCAAAATGTCGGTGTTCACCGGCCTGCTTTACTTCGCCATCGCGTCGCTCGCGCTCCTGACATCGCGATTCGAAGGCGGATTGGCCTTCATCTGGGGCGCCAATGCCTTGCTGATGGCAGAGATGCTGACCGCGCGGATGCGTTCCTGGCCCCGCCTGCTGCTCTCCTGCATGGTTGCCAGTGCGCTCGCGACCGCGCTGTTCGGCATCGGTGCGCTGGCCGCCGTCCCGATGGCCTTCATCAATGCCGGCGAGGCGTTGGTCGTCGCCTATATCTGTCGCCGCCTCGGCGTCGGGCGGCAGATCGCCGGATCGATGCGCGAATTGTCCATCTTCGTGTTCGCGCTGGCGGGCGTTGCCAATGTCCTTGCCGGCATCGGCGCCGGGCTGGTGGTTGCTGTCCTGCTGGATGGCAATTTCCCCCATATCTGGCTGCAATGGTATAGCGGCCATGTGCTGGGCGGTCTCATCTGCACGCCCCTGCTGCTGATCCTGTTGCAGGGGGAGGTCGGCCATTGGGCGCGCCAGGCCCGGCCGATCGAGCGGCTGGAGGCGTTCGGGCTACTGTCCGCCTTTGCCCTGTGCAGTTGGTGGATCTTCTATCGCGTCGATTATCCGATGCTGTTCGCCTCGCTGCTGCCGCTGGTGCTGATCGCCTTCCGGATTGGCTATGCGGGGTCTGCCGCGGCCATTGTCATCCTGGCGCTGATCGGCGGCACGGCGACCATGACCGGCCATGGACCGCTCCGGCTGGTCGCGGCCGATATCCCAGAACGCATCCAGTTCTTCCAATTCTATCTCGCGCTCAGCTTCCTGCTGTCCGTCCCCGTGGCCGCCGAACTCAACAGCCGTCGCCGCCTGATCCGCATGCTGCGCGACAGCGAGGCGCGCTATCGCGCCTTTGCCGAACATAGCGGCGACGGCGTCATTAATCTCAGCATCGACGGCATCATCCAATATGTCTCGCCCTCGGCCGTGGACCAGATCGGCATCGACGCCGATCGGCTGCTGGGTCAGGCCGCGGTCGACCTTATCGACCCGGAATATCGCCCTTTCGCCATCGTCACCCATCGCCGCGCGCTCGCCCATCCGGGGGAGGCGCATGCGGTCGAATTTCGCCCCAACCGGCCGGACAATGATTTCGATTGGTATGAGATGCTGGTCCGCGCCGTGCTGGACGAGCAGGGGCGGGCGATCGGCGTCATCAGCACCGTGCGCGACATTTCCCGCCACAAGGCGCGCCAGCGGGCGCTGCATCAGGCAGCGGCGCAGGATGCCCTGACCGGCGCCGACAGCCGCCGTGCGTTGCAGGAAAAGCTGGACGACCAGATCGCCCGCGTTGCGGCGGGCGGGCGGGCCTGCCTGCTGCTGATCGACATCGACCATTTCAAGTCGGTCAATGACCGCCATGGCCATGCCGCCGGCGACCGGGTGCTGGTCGGCTTTGTCGAGCGGCTGCGTCAGGCGCTGCGCGGGACTGGCAGCATCGGGCGCCTGGGCGGCGAGGAATTTGCCGTGCTGCTGCCCGATGTCGATCTGGAGCGCGCCGAGCGCATCTGCGAGCATCTGCGCACTCGCGTCGGGGTCCGGCCTTTCCCGCTCGGCAATGGCGAGGATATCGCTATCACCTTCAGCGCCGGCCTGGTCGAACTCGACGGTTCGGCCAGCGCCGCGACCCTGATGGAGGCGGCGGACAAGGCGCTTTATGCCGCCAAGGGCAGCGGCCGCAACTGCCTGCGCTTCGCCGCCTGACGATCCGCCAGCAGGGGAGGGACGTCCCCGCCCGAAAAATCGGTGATGTTATGTTGTAACTTACGCCGGTCTCGACTATGTAGCACGCACCATGCCGCAAAGCCTCCGTCACGCCCTGGAATCCGGTCGCTTCGATCGCCTTGCGATGGCGCTTTCGGGCCTGTGCGTCGCGCATTGTTTCCTGACGGCGGTGGTGCTGGGCCTGCTGGCATCGGCTGGCGGCATTTTCGACAGTCCGATCTTCCACGAAGCGGGTCTGGCGCTGGCGATCCTGATGGGCGCGATCGCGCTCGGCCATGGCGCTCTCGTCCATCGCTTCATGATGCCCGCCGCGATCGGTTCGCTGGGCCTTGGCATCATGGCCGGTGCGCTCACCATGGATCATGGCTGGCAGGAAAGCGCCTATACGCTGCTCGGCGTCGCCATCCTCGCCCTCGGCCACGATCTCAACCACCGCGCCAGCCACTGACCGTTGGCGATTATCGGGGAGGATCTTCCCGCATCGATGACCACGAAAAAGGGGGCCTTGCGGCCCCCTTCGTCTTTCCGTCCGATGTGCCCGATCAGGCGTCCTTGCGCTCGACGCGATGCTCGCCCTTGACCCAGCGCACTGTGCCGGTGCTGGCGCGCATCACCACGCTTTCGGTGGTCAGCTTGTCGCCCGGCAGATGCTTGACGCCCGCCAGCAGCGACCCGTCGGTCACGCCGGTCGCGGCAAAGATGCAATCGCCCTTGGCCAGTTCCTTGAGGTCATAGACCTTGTCCAGGTCGGTGATGCCCCATTTATAGGCACGCTGCTTCTCGTCATCGTTGCGGAACAGCAGGCGGCCCTTGAACTGGCCGCCGACGCAGCGCAGCGCGGCACAGGCCAGCACGCCTTCCGGCGCACCGCCCGATCCCATGTAAATGTCGATCGTGGTCTCGGGATTGGTGGTCGCGATCACGCCGGCAACGTCGCCATCGGGGATCAGCATGATGCCGCAGCCGATCGCGCGCAATTCGGCGATCAGCTTCTCGTGGCGCGGTCGATCGAGCACGCAGACGATGATCTCGTGCGGATCGACGCCCTTGGCCTTGGCCACCGCCTCGACATTCTCCTTCACCGACTTGTTGAGGTCGATGATATTGTCGGGATAGCCCGGACCGACGGCGATCTTGTCCATATAGACGTCGGGCGCGTTGAGCAGGCCGCCTTCTTCCGAAATGGCCAGCACGGCCAGCGCATTCGGGCCGGCCTTGGCGGTGATGGTGGTGCCTTCCAGCGGATCGAGCGCGATGTCGATCTTGGGGCCTTTGCCGATCGCATTGCCGACCTTCTCGCCGATATAGAGCATCGGCGCCTCGTCGCGCTCGCCCTCGCCGATCACGACGGTGCCGTCCATGTAGAGATCGTTGAAGGCCAGGCGCATCGCCTCGACCGCAGCGGCGTCGGCGGCCTTCTCGTCGCCCCGACCGACCAGCTTGGATGCGGCGATTGCAGCCGCTTCGGTGACGCGCACCATTTCGAGTACCAAGACGCGATCGAGAATCGAACTAGCCTGCACCATAGCCACTCCTCTGCTGTAACTGATAGAGCAGGGCGATAGGATGTCCGCCCCGGCTTGTCGACCCAACTTGCCCGGCTCGCAAAGCTTTTCATAGTCGTGATGGCACGGATGGACGCGGCTTTGCCTTATATGGCATTCCGCAACGTCCACCCGCTGCCATCATCGCGCCATTTTCGACTGGTCAGATGTGCTTATGCGGCTGGCCATTTCTTTCCCTCTCATGTTGATCGGGTTGCCGTTGGCCACCGCGCAGGATGTCGTCCCGGTGGATGCAGCGCCTCTCGCCACCGTTTCGCCCATGGCACAATATCAGGCCCGCACCGCCGCCATCCGGCCCTGCGATCGCAGCGGCGGCGGCATCGTCGTCTGCGGCAGCCGGGCGGAGCGCAATGCGAAGGAAAGGCTGCCGCTGCCGCGCGAGCCGGTCGAAGGGCACCCCCTCGCCGGCGATACGCCGCGCGCCTCCGCCGCTGCCCCCAGGCAAGGTGCCTGCGGCGTCGTTGGCGGGCAGGGCGCGGGCTGCGTCGGTGGCGGCGTGCCGATCCTGGGCGCGGCGATGCTGGCTGGCAAGGCTATCACCCATTTGCTGGACCCGGACGCCGACATGGCGCCACCGCCGCCTCTGCCGGATTCGGTCAAGGGAACAGGCCAGCACTGATCCCACCGGTCCCGGCGCGATCAATCCAGAATATGCATGACCATCGGCGTGTCGAGCAGGCTGTCGGAGCCGGCCAGCCGCTCCAGCGTCTCGCGCACGCAGCGCTCCTCGCCGGCATGGGTGACGATCGCCACCAGCACGCCATCGGCCTGATTGGCGCCGCGCTGGATCATGCTCTCGATCGAGACGCCGGCATCGCGGGTCGCGGCGGCAATCTCCGCCAGCACGCCGGGGCGATCCTGCACCTTGAAGCGCAGATAGGCGCGGCCGATCCGCTGGCCGGCGTCCGCCGGCTGTTGCGGGGTCAGGGCGGCGACCGGCATCGCCAGCGCATCGCCATATTCGTCGCGCGCCACGTCGATCAGGTCGGCGACCACCGCCGATGCGGTCGGGCCGTCGCCCGCGCCGCGCCCCTGGAAGAAGAGGCGGCCGACGAAATTGCCCTCGGCCACAACAGCATTGAGCGAGCCGTCGACATGGGCGAGCGGATGGTCGAGCGGCACCAGCATCGGATGAACCCGCTGGAACAGGCCTTCAGGTCCATTCTCCGCCATGCCGACCAGGCGGATGCGGAAGCCCAGCGCCGCCGCCTCGGCAATGTCGGCGGCGATCACGTGGCGGATACCGGTGGTCGCGACATGGTCGAAGTCGAGTTCGGTGCCAAAGGCCAGGCTGGCGAGGATGGTCAGCTTGTGCGCGGCATCGACGCCATCGATGTCGAAGCTGGGATCGGCCTCGGCATAGCCCAGTTCCTGGGCTTCCTTCAGCACCTCGTCAAAGCCCCGGCCTTCCTTCTCCATGGTGGTCAGGATGTAATTGCAGGTGCCGTTGAGGATGCCGTAGACGCGGCTGATTTCATTGGCGGCCGCGCCTTCGCGCATGCCCTTGATGACCGGGATGCCGCCGGCGACCGCCGCTTCATATTTCAACGCCACGCCCGCCTTTTCGGCGCGGCTGGCGAGGTCGAGGCCATGATGGGCCAGCATCGCCTTGTTGGCGGTGACGAAGGGCTTGCCGGCGGCCAGGCACTGGCGCGCGAGGGTCAGGGCCGGGCCGTCGGCGCCACCGATCAGCTCGACCACCACGTCGATATCGTCGCGGGTCGCCAGCGTCGTCATGTCATCGACCCATTCATAGGGCGACAGGTCGACGCCACGATCCTTGTTGCGGTCGCGCGCGGAGATGGCAACGACCTGAATCGGACAGCCGGCGCGACGGGCAATCAGGTCGCCATTGGTGTTGAGCAGGCGAATGACCCCCCCGCCCACCGTTCCGAGGCCAACGAGCGCGACGCGCAGCGGGGCATGGCGGTGGAGATTGGTCATGGCGTTTCCTGGTCCTTCGCACTGTAAGAGCCGCGCTGATAGCGGCCCGAGCGCCGCTGTCCAAGGAAAAGCACGGCGGCGCCCGGTTGAAAGATAAGTGCGTGCTCGGTCAGTTCGGCTTTCGGTTGCGTGCGCATGGGCCAAGTGCGTTCAGGACGAACTGATAATCGGCGCGTGCCGCTTCGGCGTCCTGCACCGCGAGGGTGCGGACCGACCGGGCCGGCAGATTGGCCGGCAAGCTGCAGCTCAGCCGATACCAGAGCAGGCTGCCGGGGGCGGGGGCTCGCGCCGCTTCATCGACGATTTCGCCCAGCGCGACGGCCCAGCTGGGCTGCTGTCCGGGGCGGCGGATGATCGACAGGGATACCGGATCGCCATTTTCCGTCCGCAGGAAAATCTGCGTTTCCCCTTCGCCCGCGATCGTGCCCGCGACGTGGAAGGCGTCCCCCAGGCCGGTGATTCGCGGTGCGGCGTCGGGGGCGACCAGGGCGGACAGGACCGCCTTCACCCGCTCCACTTCGGCGGGGGTGGCGGCGATCTGCGCATCGCGCGCGATCAGTTGGATCTGGCCCGGGCGGCCACCCTGGCGGGCGAACAGCAGCACCTGCGCCTTCTTCAGCTTGGGCAGCTTGCCCTTCGAATCGAGGCGCGCGTCGTAAAGGTAGCCGACGGTCGGGCTTATGCCCCCTTCGCCGCGAATCAGTGCGGTCACTTCGGCCTCGACATAGACCCTGCGATAGCCTGCCGGAACATCGGGAGCCTGTTCGGGCTTCAATGGGACGATGTTGCTAATGCGCACGTTGGCAACCAGCGGCGCCGCGTCGGAAAGGTCGGCAATGTCGGCATAGGTCAATCCCGCGGCGATCGTCGATGATTGCGCTGTCATTGAATTTGTCTGAGAAAATGCCGGAAAAACGGCGATATATGAGGCGGAAATGAGGCACAGCGAAGCGAGCGTCTTCATGGCCATGGTGGATTTCTTCTGCATCTTCGTCCTATGCTGTCAGCCCGTGGCAGGGATGTCACAGGCAAGTCATTCCGGTGTGTGATGGTAAACGCAAGCCGGTAGTTCGATAAAGCGTTTGCGTGCCACGATGCGCCGCGATAGGAGTTCGCACGGTAGCAAATGGACGGATAAGGGCCAAAGGTGGTCGGGGATAGCCCCCGGGCAGCTCGGGCCGTTTTTGGCTGATTTGTACAACCCACTGGTAAGATGAGTTAAGGAGTGTCGTTGCCGAATGGCCTATGCTGACCACTCGCAAGGATCGAGTCGTACGATATCGATCGTCATCGTCGCCCTGATTCACGCTGTTCTCGGCTATGCCTTCGTCACCGGTCTTGGCATGAAATATGTCAAAAAGGCGGCGGAACAGCTGAATGTGATCGACGTGAAGGAGGAGCCCCCGCCACCTGACGAGGAGCCGCCGCCGCCGCCGCCGGACAAGCCGATTGAGCCTCCGCCGGTCGTCGCGCCGCCGCCGATCGTCCAGACCCCGGCCCCCGCGCCGCCGATCCAGACGGTTCGGACGCCGCCGCCGGTATTCAATGAGGTTCCGGTCGCCGCACCGCCGCCGGCACCCCCGCCGCCGCCCGCCGCAAGGCAGGCTGCAAAGGGCGTGTCGCCGCGTGGTAATCCGGGTTCCTGGGCAACCACTGAAGACTATCCTTCGCGCGCTCTGCGTGAAGAAAAGCAGGGAACCACTGGTTTCCGTCTTGAAGTGGGTGCCGATGGCCGTGTCACGAGCTGCACCGTTACGCAGTCGAGTGGCTCGCCCGAGCTGGACGATGCGACTTGTAAGCTGGTTTCTCGCCGCGCGCGCTTTAGCCCCGCGGAAGATGACCAGGGTAACAAGATCCCGGCGACCTATGCGAACCGCATTCAGTGGCGGATTCCGCAGTAATCTAATCGGGAAGGCAGGCGCCCGGCGCCGCCTTCCCCTTTCACGATCCTTTTGAGAGGGAAGTCTTGAACATGTTGATGTATCTCGCAGCTGCTGCGCCCAAGCCGGAAAATCCGTACGGCCTGATGGAAGCCCTGGAACAGGGCGGCACCATTGCCTGGACCGTCTTCCTCATCCTGTGCGCCATGTCGGTCGGCACTTTCTACATCCTGTTCACCAAGCTGATCGAACAGCAGAAGGTGATCAGCCAGGGCAAGAAGATCCGTGCGACCTTCTGGCGCGCCGCTTCGCTGAAGGAAGCTTCGGCCAAGCTCGAAAAGAACTCGGCCTACAAGCAGATCGTCGACGACGGCATCAAGGCTCAGGAAGAGCATGGCAAGCTGAAGGATCCGGTCGAAGCGCATGACTGGCTGCACGGCTCGCTGGCGCGTTCGGAAGCCGCGATCAACTCGTCGCTCGGTGGCGGCCTGGCGTTCCTCGCCACCGTCGGTTCGACCTCGCCGTTCATCGGTCTGTTCGGTACCGTTATCGGCATCTACCGCGCTCTGATCAAGATCGGCGCTGCCGGTCAGGCCTCGATCGACGCCGTTGCCGGCCCGGTCGGTGAAGCTCTGATCATGACCGCGCTGGGTCTGGCCGTGGCCGTTCCCGCCGTTCTGGCCTACAACTTCCTGCAGCGCCGCAACAAGTCGATCGCCGAGCAGCTGAACGGCTTCACCGTCGACCTGCTGGCCTATCTGGTTTCGGACGGCGCTGTGAAGCCGACCGTTGCTGCCGCTCCGGCCGCTGCTGCTGCCAAGCCGGCTGCTGCGCCGACCAAGGCCTGATCGCCTTAAGACGCCGGTACGGGAATCGGGCGGCGGCTGCGACCGCCCGGTTCCCCGCCGGACAGGGGCCCCGTTATGCGGGGCACCATCGACACCAAGGTTAGGATAGTATCAATGGCAATGAGTGTTGGCCCCGGCGGCGGTGACGACAAGCCCTTGTCCGACATCAACACGACGCCGCTCGTCGACGTCATGTTGGTGCTGCTCATCATCTTTCTCATCGCGGTCCCGGTCGTCGTCCAGACGGTCGATCTGCAGCTGCCCAAGGTAGCGTTCGAGCCGACGACGACGAAGCCCGAAAATGTTTCCTTGTCGGTCACCTCGGCGCCCGACGGCAGCTGCGCAGTTTACTGGAACCTGACCAAGGTCGGTTCTGACGATCTGCTCGATCGTGCCGTGGCGAAGCTGGAAGCGGACATCAAGAAGGCAGGCGGTGTTGAAAATCTGACGCCCGAAGATCTGCCCGAAGTGCATATCCGCGGCGACATCAATACCCCCTATCGTTGCATCGGCGGCACCATCTACACGATGCAGCGCGCCGGTTTCCCGAAGGTGGGCTTCATCTCCGAGCCGGAACCCGGCACGTCGACGACCCGCCTCTGACCGGCTGATTAAGGAGAATTCGCTATGGCCATGAGCATGGGCTCCGATGATGGTGAGCCGATGATGGAAATGAACACGACGCCGTTGATCGACGTCATGCTCGTTCTCCTCATCATGTTCATCATCACCATTCCGATCCAGACCCACGCGGTTAAGATCGATCTGCCGCAGAGCGCGCCTCCGAGCGACAATGTGGTCGACCCTGTCAAGAACAAGGTCGCGATCGATGCCGGCGGCGTGATCAGCTGGAACGGTGCGCCGATCGACCTGCTGACCCTGCGTCAGTATCTGCAGCAGTCGCTGCGTCTGCCCGTCGAGCCGGAACTGCAGTTCCAGCCTAACGCGCAGACCCGCTACGTCGTCGTTGACGAAGTGCTGGCGGAGATCAAGCGCGCGGGCGTGACCAAGCTGGGTTTCGTCGGCAACGAACAATATAGCGCTTTCTGATCCGCGATCGTCCGGGGCGCGTCGGTCTCAGACTTCCCGTCTCCGACCTTTCGGACGATCAAGATCAGGCTATGGACAGGGGCTGCTTCGGCAGCCCCTTTTTTGTGCCCATCGTGCGCCGCTTAACATTTCCCTTACCTTCCTGCGCGATGCTGAGGGGGAATGGGTGGATATGGGCCATGGTTGCTGAACGACTGACGGAATTGGAACGCAGGGGCCGGCTTGCCGAACGGCGCGACGTCGTTATCGGCGTCAAGGTCCGGCGTCCGGGCGAAACCTGGTTCACCAGCAACATCGCCGATATGTCGCTCACCGGCTTTCGCCTGCACAGTTTCATGAAGCTCACCGTCGGCAGCGAATTGTGGATCATGCTGCCCGGTTTCGAAGGCCGCCGCGCGCGTGTCCAATGGGTGCGCGCCCATGAATCGGGCTGTACCTTCGAGCGCCCGCTCCATCCCGCCATCTTCGACTATATCATCCAGCGCAGCCTGTCCGGCCGCTGACGGTCTGCCCGGTCGGACGGCGTTTCAGCCGTCCAGCTGGTCCTGGAACTGCAGGCTGGCGAGCCGCGCATAGAGGCCACCCAGCGAGACCAGGCGCGCATGATCGCCCTGTTCCACGATCCGCCCCTGATCCAGTACGATGATCCGGTCGGCGGCGCGCACGGTCGCCAGCCGATGGGCGATGACGATCGTCGTGCGCCCCTGCATCAGCCGGTCGAGCGCATCCTTGACCAACTGCTCCGACTCCGCATCGAGCGCTGACGTCGCTTCGTCCAACAGCAGGATCGGCGCATCGCGCAGCAGCGCGCGGGCGATCGACACGCGCTGGCGCTGCCCGCCCGATAGCCGGGCGCCACCCTCGCCCAGATGGCTGTCCAGCCCCTGGGGCAGGGCGCGCAGAAAGGCTTCGGCATTGGCCGCCCGCGCCGCCGCCCAGATATCCTCGTCGCTGGCATCCCATTTGCCATAGCGCAGATTGTCGCGGGCGGAGGCGGCAAAGATCACGCTGTCCTGCGGCACCATCGCCATGGCGGCGCGTAGCGCGGCCGGATCGGCGACCGGCAATGGCACATCGTTCAGCCGCACTTCGCCCTGATCGGGGTCATAGAAGCGCAGCGCCAGTTGGATCAGCGTCGATTTGCCCGCACCCGAGGGACCGACCACCGCCACCGTTTCGCCCGGCGCGATGTCGATCGTGACGCCGTTCAGCGCCGCCTGATCGGGCCGGGTGGGATAATGGAAATGGACATTGTCGAAACTCAGCCGTGCGCCCTGCGCCAGCCTCGGGATCGCGACCGGCACGACCGGCGCGGCGATCGCCGGTTCGGCCGCCATCAGCTCGTCCAGCCGGCTCGCCGCCCCGGCGCCGCGCAGCAGGTCGCCCCAGCTTTCAGAAAGCGATCCGAACGCGCCGGCCACCAGCCCGCCGGTCAGCACGAAGGCGGCGATGCTGCCCCCCGACAGGCGCCCGGCTGCCACGTCGATCGCGCCCAGCCACAGCACCCCGGTGATCGATCCGAACACCAATGCAAAGGCGATGGCGGTCATCACCGCGCGCAGCAATATGCGCTGCCGCGCGGTGACAAAGCCGCTCGCGACGGTCGCGTCGAAGCGGGCCGCCTCGCGCCCTTCTTGGCCAAAGCCCTGGACGATCTTCATCGCGCCCAGCACCTCGGTGGTGACGCTGCCGACCTCCGCCAGCCGGTCCTGGCTGGCGCGCGACAATTTGCGCACCCGCCGGCCCAGCGTCACCAATGTCAGCACGATCACCGGTATGCCCAGGATCAGCAGCCCCGCCAGCTTGGGCGCCAGTATGAACAGGTAGATGAGGCCGCCAATGCCGGTGACCAGGTTGCGCAGCGCTACCGACACGGTCGATCCCACCACCTGGTCGATGATCGCGGTGTCCGCCGTCATGCGCGATGCGATCTCCGACGGCCGGTTCTCCTCGAAAAAGGCCGGCGCCTGGCGCAGCAGATTGGCCTGGGTCGCGCTGCGGATATCGGCGACCACCCGCTCGCCCAGCCAGGACACGAAATAGAAGCGCAGCGCACTGGCCAGCGCCAGGATCAGCACCAGCAGGAACAGATATTCGAACCAGCGGCTGATATCGCCGCCACCGGTAAAGCCCTTGTCGATCACCAGGCGGAAGCCGCTCGGGATCGCCAGTGTCGCCGCGGAAGAGACGATCAGCGCGATCAGCGCACCGGCGATCCGCGCCGGATAGCGCGTCGCAAAGCGCCACAGCATGGCCAGGCTCGACAGGGCAGGGCGATCGGCGCGGCGCGGCGCGGTTGCGGTGGCATCCTCCATGCCGGGGCGTTAGCAGCGTGGCGCCCCCGCCTCAATGGGCGCGCGCGATCCCGCCGTTCAGGCCGCCGGCGCGATACGCTCGGCCAGCGCCATCAGGCGCGGCGTATCCGCCTTGCCGGTCAGCGCATAGGCCATGTCACCCGCCTCCCAATAGGCGACCGCGCCGTCCCGCCGCTGCGCGATCAACGGCTGCCCTTCCGCCGGCGTCTCGGCCCGGTCGGCGAACAGCGACAATTGCTCGCCCTTCTCGGTGGTCAGCGCAATCGCGATTGCCGCGCTGTCCGTGGACGGGACCAGTTGCACGTCCCTCACCTGCCAGTTGGCCGGCAGGCGCGGCAGCACGATGCCGGTCGATCGGCGGATTTCGGCATCGTCCAGTTTCGCGCTTTCGACCTGCGACGCCATTTGCTGGCGCAGCAGCCCTGCGCGGCGCGATGCGGCCGCCTCGTCCAGGAAGGTGCTGGCCTGCGCCGCCTGGGGAAATTCGCCCAGCGCGCCCCGACCGATCCACCCCGTCGCCAGCAGCGCGGCGATCGCCGCTGCTCGCCCGACATGGCGCCAGCCGCGCCCGGCCTCATTGTCATTGGCCACCGGTCGCGACATGTCGCGGCGCCGGCCGACCAGCGTCCCCTTGGTGCCGTCATGCATCAGGCGGAAATCGATATGCGGCCAGCGCTTGCGCCAGCGCCGCGCGACCAGCCGCTCGCCCGGCCGCGCGGCATCGTCCAGCAGCACCACGCCATTGGGGGAGAGGCGCGCGAACAGGCTGTCGGCCGCGCCCCGCACCAGCGGATGCACGCTCCAGGGCGGCCCATCGATGATGATCAGGTCGATCTGCTCGGGCAGGCGATCGATCGCATACCAGCGGCCCGGCCAGTCGGCGCTCTCATGGGTCAGCGGCGCATGGCGGATATCCACGTCCAGCTTATGATCGGCCAGCCATTGCCGGGTCGCGTCGACAAAGCCGCCATGCTGGTCGAAACTGTGCAACTGGCCGCCACCATGCAATTGCAGCGCCCGCGCCGCGATCAGCGAGGATGCACCCGCGCCCAGTTCGACGACATGCGCCGGCCGCAGCCGCGCAATCTCGCGCACGATATGGCGCAGGAAGCCGACATCGGCCTTCCAACTCCCCAGATGGGGCAGCGCGTCATGGGGCAGCTTCAGTTCGTCCAGCAGCGCGCGCTTGTCCGCCTTGCGCCCGCCCGACAGGCTGGCGAGCAACCAGGGCCAGCCGATCGCGCCAAAGGCCACGCGCCATGCCATGTCGGAGATGCGGCGGGACAGATCATCGGTCACGGGTTCGGATTCATTCAGCGAGAGGAAGCCGGTCAATTCACGGGAAGTCACGGGGAAATAAGCTCCTGTCGCAAAGGCGGGGACTATGCCAGCAGTCCTGTTTCACGCATATGACGCCGATCCATATGGTCAAATCATGACGCAGGAAACGCCGATGACCCGTATAATTTCCGCGACGGTCGAATGCTGGCCGGTTGCGGGCGCCTTCATCATCAGCCGCGGCGCCAAGACGGAGGTGGACGTCGTCGTCTGCACCGTGGGCGACGGCGATCATGTCGGACGGGGCGAGGGGACGGCCATTTATTATGAGGGCGAGACCGCACAGGACTGCGCGGCGGCGATCAGCGCCTATGCCGGGCCGCTCGATCGCGAAGCGCTGTTGCAGGCGATGCCGCGCGGCGCCGCGCGCAATGCGCTCGATTGCGCGCTGTGGGATCTGGAGGCGAAACGGGCCGGTGTCCCCGTCTGGCAACTGGCCGGCCTCGCCGCGCCGATGCCGCTGCCGACCGCCTTCACCATCAGCCTGGGCGAGCCGGATCGGATGGAAGCCGATGCCCGCGCCGCCGTCGCGCGCGGCTTCGGCCTGCTCAAATGCAAGCTGACCGGGGAGGGCGATCATGCCCGCATTGCGGCGGTTCGCGCCGGCGCACCCGGCGTCCGGCTGATCGTCGACGCCAATGAAAGCTGGCATGATCGCGACATCGTGGCGGAGGCGGCGGCGCTCGCCGAACTGGGCGTGGAAATGGTGGAACAGCCGATCCTGCACGGGCGGGAGGACAGGCTGGCCGGCCTGCGCGCGCCGCTGCCGCTCTGCGCCGACGAAAGCTGCCACACCCGTGCCGATCTCGACCGGCTGGGTGATTTCGACGCGGTGAATATCAAGCTCGACAAGGCCGGTGGCCTGACCGAGGCGCTGGCATTGGCGCAGGCAGCGCGGGCGCGGGGCTTTCGCATCATGGTCGGCTGCATGCTTGGCACCTCGCTCGGCATCGCGCCTGCCGCACTGGTGGCGCAGGGGGCCGACTGGATCGACCTCGACGGCGCGCTGCTGCTGGCGAAGGATCGCGACGGCGCCCTGCCGCTGCGCGACGGCCTGCTCCACCCCGGCACCCTCTGGGGCCAGGGCTGAAACTATTCCTCCCCGCTTGCGGGGAGGGGGACCATCCGAAGGATGGTGGAGGGGGCAGGCCGCCTGAAGCAAGTGGCGCCGCTTTCCTACTCGGCCTTTCTCTGGTCTATCCTCGGCGATGCAATCCACGTCATCGCCCGTCGCCCATGGGAGGCGTGACCTAAGTGTCGCCCCGATGGCGCGCCACCGTCGCCTGGTCGTGACCCGATCGGCAGGCAGGTGTGACCCCAGTGTCGCGCCGTTGCTGCGTGGCTGGCGCGTGCGTGATGCATATCCGGCGCAAACCGCCCGATTTGCTCGACGACACTGTGAACTTCGGGGGTGTCGCGCCGGCGTGACCCTGCCGTGCCCGCCGATCGCGACAGATTGTCTCGGCTCAGTAACCCAGCGTCAGGCCGACGCTATAATATTTCGGGCCGACATTGGCCTTGGCGCGCAGCTTGGGGATCAGCGGCATCGCCAGTGTCGCATAGGGGCGGGTATTGTCGCCGCTGAAGCGCACGCCCGCGCCGATCGAGACCGACATCGGAATCGTATAGGCCGCTTCGACCCGGCCATAGAGCTTGGTGTCGCCATCGCGCAGATAGACGCCGCCGCCCGGCGTCAGGCTGAAGCCCGCCATGTTCAGCGCATAGCCGGCGCCGATCTCTGTGCCCCAATGGCCGTCGGCGCGACCATAATTGACTTCGGCGCCCAGCCCCTCGGCATGGGCGGCAGGCGCCATAAGGGGGGCAGCGATCAGCAGGCCAAGGGCCGCCATCCGGTTCATTTTCATGGCAAATCCATATCAGTCATTGGTGATGGGTCGGTAAGGGCGCGGCTGGTCCCCGCCGGCAAGTGGAAAGGGGACCAGCCGAATCGGCCTTGCGGTGAAGCGAGGCGTTTCGCTCTATCCGTCGACCCGGCGCACCGGCTGCACCTCGGCATAGGGCATGATCGCCTTGCCGTCCGGGGCGGCGGTGAAGCTCATCTGGGTGGGATAGGCGAACTCGATGCCCTCGGCATTGAACCGCTTCCAGATGGCCAGGCCGATGCGATGGCGCATCTGGAAATAGTCGTGATGGTCTGGGTCTGGCACGTCGAAATTGAGCTGATAGTCCAGGCTGCTGGCACCAAAGGCGATGATCCCGGCATTGACGAAGATCATGCCTTCCGCCTCGACGATCTCCTGCAACAGGGTTGGGATGGCTTCCGCCTGTTCCTCCGGCGTCTGGTAAATGATGCCGATGGCATAGGTGACGCGGCGCTGGATCAGCGTCTGCAGGCTGGTGATTTCCTTCTGCAGCAGATTGGCGTTGGACATCACCTTCTTCTCGCCGCTCATCGCTCGCAGCCGGGTGGATTTCAGGCCGATCTTCTCGACCCGCGCCGTGGTCTGGTCATAGGTGATGATCTCGCCCTGCCGGAAGGGCTTGTCGAAGATGATCGACAGCGCGGCGAACAGGTCGGAAAAGATGCCCTGTGCGGCAAGGCCGATCGCGATACCGCCGATGCCAAGGCCCGCGACCAGGCCGGTCACGTTGACGCCCAGATTGTCGAGCACGACGATCGCGGCGATCGCGAACAGGGCAAAGGTCACCAGGATGCGGATCAGGCCCATCGCATTGGCCAGCGTCTCGCCCTGGCCATCGTCGGCCCGCGTCTTGCGCTCGATCAGGCCCAGGATGATCTCCCGTGCCCAGATCGCGGCCTGCACCACAACGGCGATGGTGAAGAAGAAGGTGACGGTCTTGTCCAGCGACGCGGGCGCGTCGGCGAACACCACGACCAGCCTGGCCGCGACCATGATCATGAAATATTGCGTCGTGCGCGCCGCCGCCCGGCTCAGCACATTGCCCAGGCCCAGCGGGTCGCCGTGCCGGCCGCGATGCTTGGTGCCGATCCGGCGCAGCGTGGCGAGCGCCAGATAGATGATCGTGGCCGCGCCGACGGCGATCAGGATCTGGATATAATGAAGCTGGAACCAGGCGAGGGTCGAATGCCACATTTCGGTAAGGTTGGGCGCACGCACGTTGATGTCGATGCCGGGGTCGTTCTTGTTGGCCATGCTGATCCTTGATTGATGGTCCGTGGGCTGGATCAGGCCGCCGCTGCCAGCGGGGGCGCGTTGGCCAGATCGTCGAGGAACGCAATCAGCCCGCGTTCGTGACGCGACAGATAGCGCGTTCGGCGCGGCAGGCGAAGCCCCTGCCGCCATTCATCCTGTCCGTCCTTGCACAGGGCGATCAGGGCGGGGTGGATATAGGATTTGCGACTGATCGCCGGCGTGTTGCCCAGTGCCGCGGCGACCGGGTCGAGCATCTCCTTGAGCGAGACATGGCCCGCCGCCAGCGTCTCGAAGGCGATGGTCGATGCGCCCCAGGTGCGGAAATGCTTGGCGGTGAAGTCTCCGCCCATGGCCTGCGCGATATAGGCGTTGACGTCGCTCGAACTGATCGGATGCGCCTCGCCATCCTCGTCCAGATATTGGAACAGATGCTGGCCCGGCAGATCCTGCACCGCGCGCACGAAACGCAGCAGGCGGCTGTCGGTGATGCTCAGTTGCTGCTCCTTGCCGGACTTGGCGCGGTAGCGCAGGGTCAGGCTGCGGCCATTCAGGTCGACATGCCGTCGCCGCAGCGTCGTCGCACCGAAGCTCTTGTTGGTGGTGGCATAATGTTCGTTGCCGACCCGTAGCTTGGCGAGGTCCAGCAGCCGCACCACCGCCGCGATCGTCCGCGCCTTGCGCAGGCCGCGTCGCGACAGATCCTCTTCCATCTGCGCCCGCAAGCGTGGCAGGGCGCGGCCGAAGGCGGGGCATCCGGCATATTTCACCGCCTCGCGCGCGGCCCGGAAATCGGGATGATAGCGATATTGCTTGCGCCCCCGCTCGTCATAGCCGGTCGCCTGGATATGGCCGTGGGGCGAGGGGCAGAACCAGCAGTCGCGATAGGCCGGCGGCATGGCGATGGCATTCAGCCGGTCGATCTCGTCCCGGTCGGTGATGCGGCTGCCATCCGCCGTGCGATAGGCCCATCCCTGTTTCAGCGCGCGCCGGCTGATGCCGGGCATGCCGTCATGGCTGTGGATGATGGCGGGGGACGACATGGGGACCGGGCGACCTTCTTTCTCCCGGTCCAACCCGCGATGATCGGCTTCGTTCCGCGTGCGGAGCGCCCGGCGCTGTCAGGACGGGCGCGATCGCAGCCGCTGCAACCAGCCGGTGCCGGCGCCATAATGGCCGGTCCAGGGCAGCAGTTGCCGGCGCACCGTCGTCGCTTGGGCGCAACCGACGATCAGGCTGATCACCGCCAGCGGAAAGGCAAGCGCCATGGTGGCGGGCATGGCAAAGGCGAGGATGATTGCCGAAAACCCGCCGCCAAAGGCCGCCAGGGTCGCCCGCAGGTCGCCGTCCGGGCCGCGCAGCCAGAACAGGCAGCCCGTAACGCCCAGCGCAAACATCGCGATATTCTGCATCGCGCCGGCCGGCACGATCGCACAGGCGGCGATCAGCCCAATCATCGCCAGCGCCGCGCGGCGCCATTGCCAGCCGCCGATCAGGCGCGTGAGCAAGGGATAGAGCAGCAATTCGCAGGTCAGCGCCGCCAGCAATATCGCGCCGGGTGTCGCTGCGCCCCCGCCGTCCGCGATGAAAGCCACGACGGCGCTGGCCGCCCAGGGCAGCATGCGCGACGGTGCCATGCGGATATGGCTGATCCAGCCCACCATGCCCGGCCGCAATGCCCAGCGCCGGTCGGCCTGTCGCAACTGGAAGGCGGACAGGGCGAAGAGGATCTGCACGCCCCAGGGCATATGGGCGGGGGACAGCAGCGGGGCGGCCAGGATCAGCCCCAGTATCAGTCCCTGAAGCCAACCCAATATCCGCAATTCCAGATTCATGCCGTCACTCCCGCCTGCGCACCAGGCTGTTCGAAGAACGGCACGCGATCCGCGTCCTTGCGCTTGCGGGTCAAATAAGTGTCGAGGCCGATCTGGAGCGACAACATCATGAAAATGAAGGGCTGATAGGCGATGCCCACGAACAGGGATCCGATCATGTAGACGACATGGCCCTGCTGCAGCGCCACCGCGAACGGCGCGATCCAGGCTTCGCCCGGCCCATCACGCTTGCGGTACATGCGCCGGATCGCCTCGGTGCGGACGAAGCAGCTGATGTGCAGCAAGGCCCAGAGGAAGAGGCCGAAATAGCCCTGCTCCCCCAGCATCTCGAAATAGGCGCTGTGATAGGCACGACCCTTGTCGGTGACCAGGCGGCGCTCGATCCGCTTCTCGTCGCCATCGCCGACCTCGCTCTGGGCGAAATAGGTGAAGCTGTTCTGGAGATAATTGTCGAAGCCGCCGCCGCCCGGATGGCTCTTCACATAGTCGAGCGTCCACATCCACACCGCGACGCGGGTGGAGGCGCTTTCGTCGCCCTGATGATTCTCGATCGTCTGCATCCGCTTGGTGAAGCTGGCGGGCAGGAAGGGGATGGCGGCCAGCGCGGCAAAGGCCAGCAGCGGGCCATAGACGAATTTGCGCTTCGACCGCATCAGCATCATGCCGGCCAGGATCACCAGGCAGACCAGGCCCGTGCGCGCTTCGGTGCCGATCGGCATCAACATGCAGGCCAGGCACAGCGCATAGGCAAAGGCCTTCACCTTCCAGTCGGGCGGAAAGATGGTGCCATGCTGGGTCAGCCACAGGATGATCGGGATCAGCGCGATCGCCACGCAGGAAATGATGCTGCCCTCATACAGGCCGCTATTATTGTCGACCATCAGGTTGAGCACGCCATAGCCACCGCCCGACAGCGCGGTCTTCATGCCGCCATTGATGATGATCGTGCTCGCGCACAGCACCATGAACAGCGCCAGCGCCTCGATCCGCAACCGCGTGCGCAGCACCAGCGGCAGGAACACGGCAAAGACGATCGCCTTCCACACCCACGCCCATTTGGTCGCGGCGTTGATCGGGAAATCGGCGGTCGCGGTCGTATAACCGCACCAGGCGAGCAGGACGAGCAGCAGCACCTGCCGCGCGGAAAAGCGGCAATCCTTCTTGTCGTCGACCAAGATCCAGGCCCCGACCGCACAGACGAAGGCGATCAGCGATATCGGGATCGAATTGAGCAGATAATAGCAGAGCCGCTGCGGCGAGACGATGTCGATATAGGCGTAGATGATGATCAGCAGGAAGGGCCGCTTGAATCCCATCAGGAAGAACATGCCCAGAAAGGCGATGAAGAACAGGTCACGCATCGGCGGCATCTCCGTCCGGCGATGCGGGGGGGGGATCGATGTCGCGATCCAGGTCCGGGCGCGACAGCAGCCGCCAGGCGGCCAGCAGGATGACGCCATGACTGATCAGCAGGGATAGGGTATCAATCATTGCGTCTTTTGATCTGCCGGTTCTGGACTCTTGCCCCGGAAAATCCCTAGCGTGACAGAGTTGACGGGGCGTTAAACCTTTTTCGGCAAAAAGTTATCGCTATGACTCGTATCCTCCATGTCCTCGATCACAGCCTGCCGATGCACAGCGGCTACACGTTCCGCACGCGGGCGATCCTGCGGGCGCAATTGGCCAAGGGCTGGGATGTGCGGGGCCTTACCGGCCGGCGCCATGTCGCGGCGGGACCGCAGGAGGAACTGGTCGATGGCCTGCATTTTCACCGCACGCCGGGTGAAGCGGCGGCCGGCAACGCGCTGCTGCGCGAATGGCGCGACATTTCCGCCCATGCCGATGCGATCGAGTCGCTGGTGCGTCAGTGGCGGCCGGACATCATCCATGCCCATTCGCCGGTGCTCAACGCCATGGCCGCGCAGCGAGTCGCGCGCCGCCATGGCATTCCCCTGATCTACGAGATTCGCGCCTTCTGGGAGGATGCTGCAGTCGGCAATGGCACCGGCACGGAAGGCAGCCCCCGCTACTGGCTGACGCGGCAGTTGGAGACCCACGCGGTCCGCGCCGCCGACGCGGTTGCCGTCATCTGCGAAGGACTGCGGTCCGATTTGGTCGCCCGTGGTATCGATTCCGCCAAGATCACGGTCTCGCCCAATGGCGTCGATCTCGATCAGTTCGGCGCGCCGGTGCCGCGTGACCCGGTCCTGACCGCGGAGTTGGGGCTTGAGGGGGCGGATGTCGTCGGCTTCATCGGCAGCTTCTATGATTATGAAGGGCTGGACGATCTGATCACCGCCATGCCGCGACTCGTGCGGGCGCGGCCCAGGGCAAAGCTGCTGCTGGTCGGCGGCGGGCCGATGGAACAGGCGCTGCGCGATCAGGCGCTGGCGTCGCCCTTTGCCGACCATATCGTTTTTGTCGGCCGGGTGCCGCACGACCAGGTCGAACATTATTATGCCGAGGTCGATGTCCTTGCCTATCCGCGCAAGGCGATGCGCCTTACCGATCTGGTGACGCCATTGAAGCCCCTGGAGGCGATGGCGCAGGGCCGACTCGTCGCTGCGTCTAGCGTCGGCGGGCATCGCGAACTGATTGAGGATGGCGTGACCGGCACCCTGTTCGCACCGGACGATCCGGCTGCGATCGCGCAGGCGCTGGCAGGCATGTTCGCGGATCGCGGTTTCTGGGACGAGCGCCGCGTCGTTGCGCGCGACTTCGTTGAGAGGGAGCGTAACTGGTCGTCAAACATTTTGCGTTATGAGCCTGTTTACCAGCGACTTCTGGGACGGGACTCGACCGCAAAGGCGGCTTGAGGAACCACGGCGATGCCGAAGTTCACACCGTCCAGGCGGGGACTGGCGATCATGGCGCTGGCAGCGGCAGGCTGCGGCATCCTGATCGTGCTGACCCTGCCGGTTGGCCTGGTGGAAATGCTGGTCGCTTCCAGCGGCCTGAGCGAAGCCATACCGGCGGCCGCCCCGCCGCTGGGCATGAAGGCAAGGCTGCTGCTGGCCGGTTTTGCCGCGCTGATGGGTGTAGGAATTGTGGCCGCCGTGCGGCGAAATGGATCGGATGCGCCGCACGGGCGCTTGAGAATAAGCGGAAGGCGCCATCCAGGCGTCCAAGGAGCAAGAAAAATGGGTTTCGCATTTGCCAAGCTGACCGCGCTTGCCCGCGGACGCAACGTGCCTGCCGCAGAAGAGGTCGCGCCCGCGCAACGCCGCGCCGACGCGCATCCCGATGCGCCGCCCCGGCCTCCGATATTTGCCAGCCGCGACTTTGGCGGCGCCGATATTTTTGCGCGCCCCGAATCGGCCCGTCGCCGGCTTGTCGTCGACAATGATCCGATAGAGCCGATGGCACGCGTCGAAGCCCCGGCTGCATTTGTCCCGCCGCCGACACGGGAAGAGGTGCGCCAGGATGCATCGGGCATCGCACAGGCGCCCGCTTTTCCGCGTCCATTCGACGCCATGCCGGCTCTGTCGGTCAATCCGATCCCGCTCGGCCGACCGCCCTTCGCAGTGCCGGAGGACGCCATGTTCGAGCCTTGGGCGGAAGAGGATGTGGCTGAGCCTGCCGCCTTTCATGACGAAGAGGCCGAAATCGTTTCCGCCGTCGAGCCGGAGTTCGTTGTCGAACTGACTGATATCCTTGACGCCACGCCAATCTTTGCACCGCCGCAAGTCGATGTACCGGCTGCTGAAGACGTTGTGGAGACGAACGAGGCGGCGCCCGAACCGGCACCATTCGCGCCGCGTAGCGAACTGCCGCCGATCCGGACCGAACCCCGCATCGATACCATGTCGATCACCGAACTGACCGAGCGGCTGGAGCGGGCACTGACCCGGCGCGGCCGCCCCGCGACGGCACCGCGCGTGATTGCCGACATGCCGGTCGCATCGGCCGTGCCGGTACGTGAAGCGGTCTCGGAAGATGTCGAGGATGCGCTGCGTGCCGCGCTCGGCACGCTGCGCACCATGACCGGTCGCCCCCGCTAGACGGCCCCCTTACCAGTCGCGGATGGTGAGAGCGGACAACTCGATCCATTCGCCCTCCGCATCGCCGCGCAGGTCGTCGATCACCATGTCGGCGACGAAATGGCCCGGCAATGTCCATTCCGCATCCTGCAATTCGCTGGCCAGCACCTCCCGGCGCGCGCGCAGGCTGCCGCCGGCCACGCGCAACAGGATGACATGGCGCCGCCCCTCGAACAGGGCGCTGGCCCAGGGGCGACTGACGGCGCGCTCGACCGTTGCCGGTTCCCCGATGCGCGCGATCAATTGCACCAGCAACTGGGCCAGCGGATCGGCCTCGCGCCGCACCCACTCTCGATTGCGGAGCAGATTGGCGCCCATGCGCAACATGTCGGTGCTTGTCATTGGCCCATGCTCCTGCGATATTCGTTCATGAAATGTTCTATTCGTCTTTTCACTCGATCGCCCGGGTCGCGTCCCAAGCGCATGTCGAAGACCAGGCGTGGGTCGCGCACGGCATCGCGACCGAACCGCGTCGGCGCTATCCGATGGTCTCGCAGGAATTTCTCGATCGTGCGCAGCAGCATGGACGGAACTCTCCTCTTTCGAGCCGATTCGCCCCCTGCGAATCAATAGGTAATTTCCTATCTCATATTCATTTTCCTACTTGTCTAGGAAAATTCCTATCATTATGGATGCAACATGGATGAAGCGCAGGATGCCCGGGCTGCCCTCGATCGGCTGATCGTCGAACGCGGGGAAAATTATGCCGATCTCTCGCGGCTGATCGGGCGCAATCCCGCCTATATCCAGCAATTCATCAAGCGCGGCACGCCGCGCAAGCTGGATGAGGAGGATCGTCGCATCCTGGCGCGCTATTTCGGCGTGGCGGAAACGATGCTGGGCAGCTCTCCGCCGGCTGGCGCGCCGATCCCGCGTGCGCGTGGCTTGCCGGCGGTGGTCGCGGTGCCGCGCCTGTCGCTCGGCGCTTCGGCCGGCGCGGGGTCACTGGATGAGGATGAACGTGTGGCCGGTGTGATGGCGTTCGACGCGCAATGGCTGCGCCATCTGGGCGTCCGGCCGCAGCGTGTGTCGATCATCCGGGTCGATGGCGAATCGATGGCGCCCACGCTCAGCGACGGCGACGACATCATGGTCGATCATGAGGATGAAGCCCCCCGCTTGCGCGACGGCGTCTATGTGCTGCGGCTCGATGGCGTGCTGATGGTCAAGCGGATCGCGATGGGGCCATTGCGCGGCCGGTTCAGCGTGCTCAGCGACAATCCGCATTATCCCGACTGGACCGATATCGATCCGGCGATGGTGGTGATCGTCGGTCGGGTCGTCTGGACAGGCAGGCGGCTGGTCTGAGAAGCCAGCACCGTCTTTGAAAGGCACCTGGCCTTTCCTATGTCGAACATAAACAGGGAAAGGCTGGTCGTGAACGATAATGGCGCGGTGATCCGCAAGGCGATCGCATGGCACGGTGCACCGATGGCGCTGGCGACGGTGGTGTCCACCTGGGGATCGGCGCCGCGCCCGCGTGGCAGCCATATGATCGTGCATCAGGACGGCCGGTTGGAAGGCAGCATATCGGGCGGCTGTGTCGAAACCGACGTCCTGCAACGCGCTGCCGAAGTGATCGCCGGCCGGCCCGGCCATGTCGCGCGCTATGGCGTGGCCGATGGCGATGCCTGGGAGGTCGGCCTGCCTTGTGGTGGCGAGATCAGCATATTGGTGCAACCGGTGGGCGAGGGCGGTTTTGCCCCAGAGCTGTTCGACCGGATCGCGGCGGCAAGCGCGCGCGGCCGCGCCCTCGCTCTGTCGACCGATCTGGACAGCGGCGTCACGCGTGAGGGCGTGGTCGAGGGGCAGTTCGTCAACCGCTATGACCCGCCCCGACGCCTGCTGATCGTCGGCGCGGTGCAGATCGCCCAGTCGCTCGCGGCCCTCGCACAGGCGATCGACGTCGCGCCGGTGGTGATCGATCCACGCGGCCGTTTCCTGACGGCGGAGCGTTTCCCCGGCATCGAGCTGGACGACCGCTGGCCTGACGCGGCGATCGCCGCGCGCCATCCCGGCGAATCCACCGCCGTCGTGACCTTGAGCCACGACATCAAGATCGACGATCCAGCACTGATCGCCGCGCTCGCCGCGCCGACCGGCTATGTCGCGGCGCTGGGATCACGGCGCAGCCATGCCGCGCGGCTGGAACGGCTGGCCGTCCAGGGATTCGGAACGGCCGATCTTGCCCGGATCGACGGACCGGCGGGCCTCGATATCGGCGCGATCGGCGCGGCGGAAATCGCTTTGTCGATCACCGCCGGCATGGTCGCCGGATTCAACGCCCGCCGCTGATCAGGCGACGCCGATCAGCAGCACTTTCCGCCATTTTTTCCACCATAGCGTGCCTCCTGCCGGTTGCGGAAAAAGGCGGTGCGGTCCATCGGCGCATGGCCGGGATGATGGTGGCGCATATGGCGCAGATAGGCGTCATAGTCGGGCTGGCCGACCATGAGGTGCATCATGCGCCGCAGCGTGTGGAGGAGATGGCTCATGGCGTGGTGACCAGTTGCGCCGGAATCTCGCGCGCGGTCGGTGCGGCAAAACGCCGCGCGGCGATACAGGTGCGAATGGTGAAGACCAGCAATGATAGGACCACCGCCAGGAAGATCGCCACCAGCCCGGCATCGACATAGTCGTTGAACAAGATCTGGCGCATTTCCGCCACC
Organism: Sphingobium scionense; assembly: GCF_014197035.1. GTDB lineage: Bacteria > Pseudomonadota > Alphaproteobacteria > Sphingomonadales > Sphingomonadaceae > Sphingobium > Sphingobium scionense. The sequence goes on from NZ_JACIEU010000005.1 coordinate 221,007, forward strand.
GACTTGGCCGGGGCCAGTACCTCGCCCTTGTCGAGAGCGGCTCCATATTTGGCGGCATGGGCCAGGAAGCCGACCTTCGCATCGGTGGAAAACAGCTTCAGAAAGCCGGCCGACAGCGTGCAGATCAGCAGCCAGGCGGCTGGCACTATCGTCACCCAGGCGAAGCGATCGCGCTTCATGCGGAACAGCACCGCGGTGCCCAGCATCAGCGCGATCGCGGCCAGCATCTGGTTGGAAATGCCGAATACCGGCCACAGCGTGTTCACCCCGCCCAGCGGATCGGTGACGCCCTGATAGAGGAAGAAGCCCCAGGCCGCGACGCACAGGCCCGTGGCGACGAAGCCGGGCAACTGGCTCTTGCTGTCCTTGAAGCTCGGCACGGCGAGCGCGATCAGATCCTGCAGCATGAAACGACCGGCGCGGGTGCCGGCATCGACCGCGGTCAGGATGAACAGCGCCTCGAACAATATGGCGAAATGATACCAGAAAGCCTTCATCGCCGGGCCGCCGAACACATGGCTGAAGATTTCCGCCATCGCCACGGCCAGCGTCGGGGCGCCGCCGGCGCGGCTGATGATCGTGTGTTCGCCGACATCCTTTGCCGTCTGGACGATGAGGTCCGGGCTGATCGGGAAGCCCATGGCGGTGACGGCGGCGGAGACGCTGGCGGGATCGGTGCCGATCACCGCGGCCGGGCTGTTCATCGTGAAATAGATGCCCGGGTCCAGGATCGACGCGCCGACCAGCGCCATGATCGCCACGAACGCCTCCATCAGCATCGCGCCATAGCCGATCAGCGGCGCGTCGCTTTCGGTCGCGATCAGCTTGGGCGTGGTGCCACTGGCGATCAGCGCGTGGAAGCCCGACACCGCGCCGCAGGCAATCGTGATGAACAGGAAGGGGAAGAGGCCGCCCGACCAGACCGGCCCGCCGCCGGCGGCGAACTGGGTAACGGCGTGCATCCTGAGCGGCGGCGCCATGATGACGATGCCGATCGCCAGCGCGGCGATCGCGCCGATCTTGAGGAAGGTCGACAGATAATCGCGCGGGGCCAGCAGCAGCCAGACCGGCAGCACCGACGCCACCGCGCCATAGCCGATCAGGATCCAGCAGAGCTGCACGGGCGTGAAGGTGAAGATCGGCCCCCAGACCGGCGATTGCGCGATCGCCTGGCCATAGACGATCGCCGCGAGCAGGCCGATCAGCCCGAGGATCGACACCTCGCCGATGCGGCCAGGGCGGATCCAGCGCGTATAGGCGCCCATCGCCAGCGCCAGCGGTACGGTGGCGGCGACGGTGAACATGCCCCAGGGGCTTTCCGCCAGTGCCTTCACCACGATCAGCGCAAGCACGGCGAGGATGATGACCATGATCATGAAAGCGCCGAACAAGGCGATCGTGCCCGCGACCTGACCCATTTCCATGCGGATGAGTTCGCCCAGCGACTTGCCGTCGCGGCGCATCGAGACGAACAGGACCATGAAATCCTGCACCGCGCCCGCCACAACCACGCCCGCGATGATCCACAGCGTGCCGGGCAGATAGCCCATCTGCGCCGCCAGCACCGGCCCGACCAGCGGCCCAGCGCCGGCGATCGCCGCGAAATGATGGCCGAACAGGACGGTGCGGTCGGTCGCGACATAGTCGAGCCCGTCGGCGCGGCGGATCGCCGGGGTCGGCCGGGCCGGATCGAGCCGCATCACCTCGCGCGCGATGAACAGCGCATAATAGCGATAGGCGACCAGGAAGCAGCTGACGGCGGCGACCACGATCCACAGCGCATTGACCGTTTCGCCGCGCGATACCGCGACGACCGCCAGCGACACCGCGCCCACCAGCGCGGTCAGAATCCATGGAATGTGCCGGGTCATCGCTCTCTCAAGGGTTCGGGATAGGAATTGGCCGCCACACTAGGCCGCTCCTCCCGAAAGACAACCGCCTGTTCAGCCTAGGGGATTTGCCGTCGTTCGTTCGTCCATCGGGTGAACAGGGCAGGAGGCATCGCATGACCGACCGGAGCAAGGACGTTTCGCGCAGGGGCCTGTTGCAGGCGGCGGCCGTCGTGGGGGCGGCGCTGCCGCTGGCGGCGCGGGGCGCGACAACGGGCAATGCGATGCGTGACCAGTTGCTGCTGGCGCCCGACATCCATTATTTCAACGCCGCCAATATCGGCCCGGCCTTCCGCAGCGCGATCGCCGCCCATGAACGGGAAACACAGGCCTTCCAGGCCAATCCCTCACCCCAATATCGCACCAGATATCCCGCCGCGGCCGACGCCCTGCGCGCGCGCCTGGGCAAGCGCATGAACGTCAGCGCGCAGGAAATCGCGCTCGTCCGCAACAGCAGCGAGGCGAACACGGTCGCGGTGCGCGGCCTGGCGCTCAAGGCCGGAGACGAGGTGATCCTGACCGACCACAACCATCCCTCGACCCTGGAGACATGGAAGCTGCGCGCCGCGCGCGAGGGGCTGGTGCTGAAGATTTTGCCGGTGCCGGTCTATGCGACGTCGGCCCAGGCGGTGGTCGACCTGTTTGCCGCCGCCCTCACGCCGCGCACCCGCGCCATCTTCCTGTCGCACATGTCGAACGTCACCGGCATGATCTTCCCGCTGGCGCAGATTGCGCAGTTGACCCGGCCCAAAGGCATCTGGCTGCACGGCGACGGCGCGCAGACCTTCGGCTGGCTCCGGCTCGATCTGCCGGCGCTCGGCGTCGATTCCTATTCGGGCAGCACCCATAAATGGATGATGGGGCCGCTGGAGGGCGGCATCCTCTATGTCCGGCGCGAAGGACAGGCACAGTTGCAGCCGATCATGCTCAGCCATGGCTATTGGCTGACCGACGAGAAGAATCTGGATACTGCCCAGAAATATGAGATATTGGGCCAGCGCGACGATCCCAAGCTGATGGCGATCGACGCGACGCTCGATGCGCTCGACGCGATCGGCGAGGCGGAGGTGGAGCGGCGCGCCTTCGCCATCGGCGACCAGATGCGCGACATGGTGCTGCGCCTGCCCGGCGCGAAGCTGGTCGGTACGACCACCAGGGGGCTGACCGGCCCGGTCATCACCCCGACCTTTGCCGGCAAGGATGTGCTGGCGATCCGCGACCATCTCTGGACTCAGGGCAGGGTGGTGGTCGCCCCGTCCAAGGCCGACGGTAAGCCGACCATCCGTTTCTCGCCCCATATCTACAACAGCGCCGACGAGATCGCCCTGATCGCGGACCTGCTGGCAAAGGCCTGACCGCTATCGCCGGCGCAGCGGCCAGTCGATCACCGCGCCGGCCCATAGCGCCCACCATATGATCACCGGCTGCAGCGCCAGCCGGGGGCCATGATACCACCAGCTAAGATGCACGCCGCCCAGCGGAATGTCATGCAGGGCATGGTTGAAATTGGCCGGCCAGACACACAGGGCATAGAGAGCAAGCGCGATCGCGGCGGCGCGGCGCGTGGCCGGAATCATCAGCCCGATGGCACCGGCCAGTTCGGCGATGCCGGTCAGGGCGACGACGGTTTGCGGCTCTGGTACCCAATGCGGCGTGATTGCCACGAAACCGGCCGGCTGCATCAGATGCGCGGCCCCCGCAATCGCATAGGCAAGAGCCAGAACGGTACGGGCTATGGCGCGCGCGGTGACGGCTACAGCTCCAACTCGCCCTCATCCTCGCCGTCCCAATAATGGGCGCGTTCGGCATGGACCTTGATCATCACCAGGCCGGGCGTGTCGGCGCCTTGCGCGAACCAGCGTTCCAGGTCCGGATTCCAATGCGCTTCAAAGGCGCTGCGATCACGGATCAGGTCGGCGCGGCCCTCGACTGCGATGAACAAGGGCCGCTGCCCGAGCAGACCGCCCTTGCCGTGGAAGGATAGGCCGACACGCGGATCACGCTCGATATCCTTCACCATCAACGTGTCTTCGGTGGTGAAATAATAGCTGTCGCCGCCATAAGCGACGTCCTGATTGTTGCTCATCGGTCGCGCACCGATCTGCCCGTCCTCGCTATGGGTGGATAGCATCGCGAAATCGATCTGCCGCATCTTGTCTGCCAAGGTGGCGATGGTCTGGTGGGCCATGGTCGCTCTCCTCTTCTGCCCTGATCAACGCCGACAAAGCGGATTCGGATGCGCAGGATTCGTCAGCATGCCAAAAAGAACATATAGTGAACGAAATTCGATTCGGAGGATGTTTGCCATGCTGGCCCGCACTGCGCCGCTCTATCGCCTGATCGTGGCGTTGAAGCCGCCGACCCGTGTCACGCGGCAGATCGACCATTTTGCCGAGACGCTGGCGCCCGACGCCGATCGTATCCTGCCCGCGCACCAGCATATCACGCTGGGGATAACCGACGACTGGCCGGACTATCCCTATGGGTTGGTGAAGGCGATGCACCGCAGCTTTACCGGCATATTGGCCGATCCATTCGATCTGTCGCTGGATCAGTTGAGCGAAGGCGGCCGATCGGCCGCGCTGCGGCCGGCTCATGCACTGCCGCCGCTTCGGGAATTGCAGCGCAAGGTGGCCTTGGCGATGAAGCGGGCAGGGGTGGGCGCCCGTCCGGGGTGGAGCTTCAACCCGCACCAGACGCTCTATTATCGCGATGGCACTCCGGCGACCCAGCGGATCAGCGGCTTCCACTGGCGGGTGGAGGATTTCGTCCTGCTATGCAGCCATGTCGGGCGCACCCATCATGAGTTGCTGGGGCGATGGCCGCTGCGCGGCAGCGGCCAATATAGTCTGTTCTGATGGCGCTCAGCGCTTGCGCACGAATTCCGCGCGCAGCACCAGCCCCTTGATGCCGTCATAGCGGCAGTCGATTTCCTGCGCATCGCCGGTCAGGCGGATCGACTTGATCAGCGTGCCGCGCTTCAGCGTCTGGCCGGCACCCTTGACCACCAGATCCTTGATCAGCGTCACCTGGTCTCCATCGGCCAGCAGGTTGCCGACCGAATCGCGCACCTCCACGACGTCGCTCGCTCCTGCCTTGGCGGTGGCGTCAGCGGCGCTGATCCATTCGCCGCTGGCTTCGTCATAGACATAATCATCGTCGGTCATCGGATCAGCCCTGGCTCACGGCTTCGAGCACGGCGGCACGCAGTTCGGGAATGCCCATGCCCTTTTCGCTCGACGTGGCGATGATGTCGGGATGGGCGGCCGGGCGCTTGCGGATCGCATCGGCGGTCCGCTGCATCACGGCGACCAGTTCGCTCGCTTTGATTTTGTCGGCCTTGGTCAGGACGATGCGATAGCTGACGGCTGCGCCATCCAGCATGTCCAGCATGTCGGTATCGACATCCTTGATGCCATGGCGGCTGTCGATCAGCACCAGCGCACGCTTGAGCGCCGCGCGGCCGCGCAGATAGTCGTTCACCAGGAAACGCCACTTCTTGACCAGGTCCTTTGGCGCCTTGGCATAGCCATAGCCGGGCATGTCGACCAGGCGGAAGCGGAGCGGATCGCCGACGTCGAAGAAGTTGAGTTCCTGCGTCCGGCCCGGCGTGTTCGACGTGCGAGCGAGGCCATTGCGGTTCGTCAGCGCGTTCAGCAGCGACGACTTGCCGACATTGGATCGGCCGGCAAAGGCGACCTCGTTCACCGCCATGTCGGGCAGATATTCGAGCGTCGGCGCGGATTTGAGGAAGCTGATCGGCCCGGAAAAGAGCTTGCGGGCTTCCTCGATCAGGGCGGTGTTTTCGTCTTCTGTCATATCGAAAAAATCCTCCCCTTTCGGGGAGGATTTCCTTGTCCTTACTTGGTGGCCGTCGCGGTGTTCAGCACGGGGTGGCGCTTGTAGAGCCACCATTGCTGCGCCATCGACAGGCAGTTGTTGGTGATCCAGTAGACCAGCAGGCCGGCGGCGAACGGGGCCATGATGAACATCATCATCCACGGCATGATCGCGAACACCTGCTGCTGCATCGGGTCCATCTGGGCCGGGTTCAGCTTGAACTGCAGCCACATCGAAATGCCCAGCAGCAGCGCCAGCACACCGATCGCCAGGAAGGAGGGCGGGGTGAAGGGCAGCAGGCCGAACAGGTTCAGGATGTGCAGCGGGTCGGGGGCGGACAGATCCTTGATCCACAGCACGAAGGGCTGGTGGCGCATTTCGATCGTCAGCTGCAGCACCTTGTAGAGCGCGAAGAAGATCGGGATCTGGAGGAAGATCGGCAGACAGCCGGCCAGCGGATTGACCTTCTCCTGCTTGTACAGCTCCATCATCTTCTGCTGCAGCTGCTGCTTGTCGTCCTTATATTTCTCCTGCAGCGCCTTCATCTTGGGCTGCACCGCGCGCATCGCCGCCATGCTGGCGAACTGGCGCTGGGCGACAGGGAACATCAGGGCGCGGACGCAGAAGGTCAGGCAGATGATCGCGACGCCGAAATTGCCGAGCGTTTCGAACAGCCAGTGCAGCAGTGCGAAGATCGGCTGTTCGAACCAGTAGAACCAGCCCCAGTCGATCGCGCGGTCGAACAGCGGCACGCCGGCGCGTTCATAGGCCTGCAGCGTCTTCACTTCCTTTGCGCCGACGAACAGGCGGTTGGTCTGGGTCATCGCCTTGCCCGGCGCCAGCATGACCGGTGCCAGCGCGATGTCGGTCTGGAACTGGGTGCCTGCGCCCTTGCGCATCTGGCCGGTAAAGGCGTCCTTCTGGTCGGGGATCAGTGCCGACAGCCAATATTTGTCGGTGAAGCCGATCCAGCCGCCGGTCGACTGGAAGCTCTGGCTGGCCGGACCCTTTTCGAGATCCTTGTAGTTCACGTCATAATTGGCCGCGCCGTTGAACACGCCCATCGGTCCGACATGGATGGTCCAGGTGTCGGGATCGGCCGAGGGAGCCGCACGGCTGACATAGCCATAGGATTTGACCGCGATCGCGCCGGTGCCGCTGTTCGACACCTTCTGCGCGGCGGAGATCATGTAATTTTCGTCGATCGCGTAGCGGATCTCGAAGCTCTGGCCCGCGCCATTGTTCCAGCTCAGGGTGACCGGGCTGGTGGGGGTCAGTTCGGTGCCGCTGGCGGTCCAGACGGTGTTGGCATCGGGGGTCTTGATGCCCTCGCCCTGCCAGCCGAAGCCGGCGAAATAGGCGTCCTTGGTGCCGCTGGGGCTGTAGAGACGGATCGCCGGCGAATCCTTGGCGATCGTTTCCTTGTAGGTCGGCAGCACGATATCGTCGATGCGCGCGCCCTTCAGGTTGATCGACCCGGTCAGCTTGGGCGTGCGGATCGCGACGCGCGGGCTTTCCTTCAGCACCAGCGTGCGGTCGCGGATCGCGGTCGATGCGTCCTGCGCCGGGGCCTCGCCCGCCGGCGTCAGCGGCGTGGTCTTGCCACCCTCGATCTTCGTCGCGGGTGGGTTCGCCGCCGGAAAGAAATGCTCGGAGATATAGGGCCAGCCGAACAGGATCGCTGCGGTCAGGATCACCGCCAGAATGATATTCTTCTTGTCGTCCACGCTATTCGGCTCCGCCGTCTAAACTCGTCAATGTCTCAGGGGACCGGGTCGTAGCCCGAACCACCCCATGGGTGGCAACGCATTAGCCGCTTGAACCCCAGCCAGCTACCCTTGATCGCACCATATTTGCCGACCGCCTGAATCGCATATTCCGAACAGGACGGGGCATAGCGGCAAGTGGGGGGGAGAATGCGGGACGGACCCAGTTGCCAGGCGCGCGCGATCAGGATCAGCAGCCGGGCGATCATGCCGGGCTGCCGACTTTCGCGGCGGTGGGTGCGTGGCGGGCATCGCTCTTGCGGCGGGGCGGGCGTCCCTGACCTTCGGGCCGGGTCAATATCTTGCCCAGCGCCTTTTCCAGTTCGCCACGCAGCAGCGCGAAGTCGCGCTCCACGCCCTCGGCACGACCGATCAGCACATGGTCGGCACCCGCCACGCCATGCACAGGCAGCAACTCGCGCGCCAGGACGCGAAAACGGCGCTTCATCCGATTGCGGATGACAGCGCCGCCTATCTTCTTGGTCACCGTGATGCCGATACGCATCGCCGGATCGCCATCGCCGCGCTCACGCACCAGCAGGACGAATCCCGGCATGGGCGCGCGTCGGCCCCGATTCGCCGCCAGGAAATCCGCGCGCTTGCCGATGATGGCAGGCGCGGCTGGCGGCGTCAGGTCGCTCAGGCGCTCAGGCTCTTGCGGCCGCGGGCACGACGGGCGCGCATGATGTTGCGGCCGCCGGGGGTCGCCATGCGAGCGCGAAAACCGTGACGGCGCTTCCGAACCAGATTGCTCGGCTGAAAAGTGCGCTTCATCGTTCATTCCTCAAACAAACTAGAGAATCGGGTATGACAAAAAAGGGCCGCCACACGGGGCGACCGCAAGTCAGGGGCCGTCCGATAGGGAAATGGGGCGGGGAAGTCAATGGCGCTGCGGCCCGCTTCTCCCTTAATCCCCTGCATGTCCCGTCCGAACCGCTATCGGGCTTATTTCCCGCGCGCGCTCGTCACCGCGTCCTTGAGCGAATCATAGCCGACCGCGCCGTTCAGCACCTGGTCGCCGATCACGAAGGTGGGCGTGCCGCTTGCCTGCAGCTTCTGGGCCAGGGCGATGTTGGACTGCAACTCGGCATCATATTTGCTCGACGCCATCGCCGCTTCTGCATCGGCCTTGGTGATGCCGGCCTGGGTGGCGGCGCCGATGATCGATTCGCGGGTCACCTTGCCGGCGCCATAGAGCGCCTTGTGATAGACCATGTAGCGATTGCGCTCGGCGGCCAGCAGCGACACCTTGGCCGCGTCGGAGCTTTCTTCCGACAGGATCGGCAGTTCGCGATAGACGATCTTCACCTTGGCATCGGCACCGACCAGCTTGGCAAGGTCGGGCAGCGAGGCGCGGCAATAGCCGCAGGCATAATCGAAAAACTCGACCACGGTGACGTCGGCATTGGCCGCACCTTCCCACGCGCCGGCATAGGGCGTCTCGATCGTCTGGCGATTCGCGTCGATCGTGCCTTCCATCCGCTTGGCCTGCAGCTTCTCGATCGCCTGCGGGATGATCTCGGGATGCTCCAGGATATAGTCATGGACGATCTTTTCGATCGCGGCCTTGTCGGTCGGGCCAACATTGCCGGGAGCCTGGACGGCGAGCGCTGTGCCGGCAGCGCCGGCAAGTAAGGCGAGGGCGCCCAGGGTCATCTGCATTTTCCTGTTGGATAGGGCCGCACGAAAGCTGGGCCGGTTCTGATCTGTCATCTTCTCTTCCGCTTCTGCTCGACGGCAGCCCGCGAGACCATCGCGATATCCTGCGCCCGCAGATAGTCAACCGTGCCGGGCTTCAATCCCTGCATCGCCGCGTCCGCGCTGCGCAGCGCCATGGCGTCCTGCCCGATCATCGAAAATCGCTCGGCGCTGGCCAGCGCGGCGCGGGGCGTATCGCCGCGATGCTCGTAAACGACGCCCAGTTGATACCAGGCGAAGGGGTTTTCGCGGTCCCGCGCGATCGCGTTGCGCAGCACGGTCTCGGCCTCGGCATAATTTTTTTCGTCCTCGGTGGCGATCAGCGCATGACCCAGCAATACCGCGATCAACGGCTGCTGCGTCGTGGCGACGGCCTCGCGCAGCGGCGGGATCGCCGCGCCGGGCCGCCCGCTTTCCAACAGGATCTGGCCCTTCAACTCCAGAAAATAGGGATCGTGCGGCGCGGCGGCCAGCAGCGCATCCGCTTCGCTCAGCGCCTTCTCGGGATAGGCGCTCTTGTGCCATGCATAGGCGCGGGCATAGTGCGCCGGGATCGACCGGTCACTCTCGGGATATTTGAGCAGCGTCTGCTGCGGTTCCGACACGAAACCGATCAGCTTCGCCTTGATCCGCTCGAACCGCGCTTCCAATTGCGGATTGGGTGGAGTGTCCCAGGCCGGATCGACCGTATAGACCTCGCGCAGCACATTGATGCGTTCGCCCGACAGCGGATGGGTGCGGCCGTAACTATTCTCCTGCGGAATCGCGAGGCGATATTCCTGATTCTGCAGCTTCTTGAAGAATTCCAGGCTGCCCTTGCCGCTCAGATGCGCGCCGCTCAGATAGCGTGCGCCGGCAAGGTCGGCGGAGCTTTCCTGCGCGCGCGAGAAAGCGAGATATTTGGACATGCCGACCTGCTGGCCCAGGCCCATGATGCCCATGCCGGCCTCCGCGCCGCCCGCCGCGATCGCCGCCGCGCCCAGCACCAGGCTCAGCAATGTGATGCTGGTCGCTTCCTTGATGCCGTCGTTGCGGATGACATGGCCACCCTCGATATGGCCCAGTTCGTGGGCGACCACGCCCTGCAACTGGTTCACATTGTCCGCCTGCGCGATCAGGCCGCTATGCACCCAGACATATTGGCCGCCCGCGACGAAGGCGTTGATCTCCGGGTCGTTGATCACCATCACCTGGACATTGCGCGGCTGCATGCCGGCCGCCTTGACCAGATCGCCCGACATGTCGGCCATGAACGCTTCGGTCTCGGCATCGCGCAAGATGCTCTGGGCCAGCGCCGGCCGCGCCATCAGCATCAGTGACGCCAGCAGGAACGCCGCCAGGCGCAGCCACCGCGTCATCATGCAAAGCCTCGATGGGGGAGGGGAACAGGCATTGGCCCGATTTATGCCCTTCTCGCCCTGAACATCAAGTGAAGCCACGAAAAACGCCGCCATCCGACCCCTGGGGCTGGATGGCGGCGTGTTTCATTCAGGCCTGTGCCTTGGGCTTACTGGCCGAAGGTGCGCTGCCACCAGCCACGGCGCGGCTCGCCATTCTCGTCGTTCTCCGCCTCGGCGGCGGGATCGGCGGTAACGGCTTCGCTGGCCGGTGCAGCCGCAGCCGGTGCCTCGGCCGGCGCTGCAGCGACTTCGGTCACGGCCGGCGCGGCCTCCACGGCGGCTTCCTCGGCGACCGGCTCGACCTTCTTCTTGCGGGTGCGCTTGGGCTTGGGCTTTTCGGCCACCTCCTCGGCAACCACTTCGACGGCGGGCGCTTCGGCCGCAGCAGCCGCTTCGGCCTCGACATCCGCCTTCTTCTTGCGGGTGCGCTTGGGCTTGGGCTTTTCGACCACTTCCTCGACGACCGGCTCGGCGGCAGGTGCTTCGGCAACGACCTCGGCCGGGGCTTCGGTCGCTTCGACAGCTGCCGGCTGGGCGTCTGCGTCCTTCGCCTTGCGGGCGCGGGGGCGACGGCGCGTCTTGGGGGCTTCCTCGACCGGAGCTTCTTCCGGCGCCGCTTCTGCAACCGATGCGTCCTCGGCGGGCGCGGCCGCTTCGGCCTCGATCACCGTTTCGGCACTATCGTCGCCAGCGGTCTCACCGGCTTCGGCACCAGCCTCGCCACCTTCGCGGCGGCGACGGCCACCCCGACGGCCACGGCGGCCGCGACGGCGGCTGCCGCCTTCTTCGTCACCTTCAGCGACCGGCTCGGCGGCGACAGTCTCTGCCTCGGCATCGGTCTCGACCTCGGCCGATTCCTCGCCTTCCTCACCGTCCTCGGCGCCATTGTCCTCACCGGCTTCGCCCTGCGCGTCATCGCGCTGGCCACCCCGGCGACGACGACGGCGACGACGGCGACGGCCGCCTTCGCGGTCCTCGCCCCTGTCACCGCGCTCGCCACGCTCCTGGCGTTCGGGCGCGGCTTCTTCCTCGGCCTCGATCTCTTCCTCTTCTTCCTCTTCCTCGATCACGTCGAGGTCATCCTCTTCCTCCGCGAGCGGGGCATAGGTGACGACGCGTTCGGGGCGCGGACCGCTGGGTTCGACCGACATGCGGGCGCCCTCGATCTCGCCATCGGGCAGGACGACGATGGTGACGCCATAGCGCTGTTCGATCTCGTCCAGTTCGCGGCGCTTGTTGTTGAGGACGTAGAAGGCGGCTTCCTGGCTGGCGCGCAGGGTGATGATGCTGCCGCGACCACGTGCGGCTTCCTCTTCCAGCATGCGCAGCGCGCCCAGGCCCGCCGACGATGCGGTGCGGACCAGGCCCGTGCCTTCGCAATGCGGGCACTGGCGGGTCGATGCTTCCAGCACGCCGGTGCGCAGGCGCTGGCGGCTCATTTCCATCAGGCCAAAGCCCGAAATGCGGCCGACCTGAATACGGGCGCGATCGTCCTTCAGCGCCTCCTTCATCGCCTTCTCGACCTTACGGATGTTGGAGTTCATCTCCATGTCGATGAAGTCGATGACGACCAGGCCTGCCATGTCGCGCAGGCGCAGCTGGCGGGCGATTTCGCGCGCGGCTTCCAGATTGGTGGCGACGGCGGTCTGCTCGATGCCATGCTCGCGGGTCGACCGACCCGAGTTGATGTCGATCGACACCAGTGCCTCGGTCGGGTTGATCACCAGATAGCCGCCGGACTTGAGCTGCACGACGGGATTATACATCGCCGCCAGCTGGTCCTCGACGCTGGCGCGCTGGAACAGCGATACCGCGTCGGCATATTGCTTCACCCGCCGCGCATGGCTCGGCATCAGCAGCTTCATGAAGTCCTTGGCGGCCTTGTAGCCATGCTCGCCCTCGACGATCACTTCCTCGATATCCTTGTTGTAGATATCGCGGATCGCCCGCTTGATGAGGTCGCTGTCGTTGTGGATCAGTTCGGGCGCGGCGGCGCGCAGCGTCTTCTCGCGAATCTCGTCCCACAGCCGGGCGAGATAGTCGAAGTCGCGCTTGATCTCGGGCTTGGTGCGCTGCAGGCCGGCGGTGCGGACGATGCAGCCCATCGACGAGGGCAGCGCCATTTCGGCGATGATCGTCTTCAGCCGCTTGCGGTCGGCCGCATTGCTGATCTTGCGCGAAATGCCGCCGCCATGGCTGGTGTTGGGCATCAGCACGCAATAGCGACCGGCCAGCGACAAATAGGTGGTCAGGGCCGCGCCCTTGTTGCCGCGCTCTTCCTTGACGACCTGGACCAGCAGCACCTGGCGGCGCTTGATGACGTCCTGGATCTTGTAGCGACGGCGCAGCGCCATGCGCTTGCGGCGCAGCTCGTCGGCCGCGTCGTCACCCTTTTCGCGCTTGCGACGATTGGGGCGGCCGCCTTCGTTGCTGTCGCCTTCGCTGGCTTCGGCTTCGTGGCTGCCTTCCTCATCGTCATGATGGCTTGCTTCGACGACTTCGACGCCGTCGTCCCCGGCGGCGTCTTCATCCTCGTCATAATCGGCGCGCAGGGCGGCCTCTTCCTCGGCATGCGCGCGTTCCTCGCGCAGCAACGCCTCGCGGTCCTCGCGCGGAATCTGGTAATAGTCGGGATGGATTTCGCTGAAAGCGAGGAAGCCGTGGCGGTTGCCGCCATAATCGACGAAGGCCGCCTGGAGCGAAGGCTCTACGCGGGTGACCTTGGCGAGGTAGATATTGCCCTTGAGCTGCTTGTGCTCAGCGGATTCGAAGTCAAATTCCTCGATCCGGTTTCCCTTGACGACCGCGACCCGGGTCTCTTCCCGGTGGCGCGCATCGATCAGCATACGCATTGTCATTTATGTGTCTCCGGCGACGGCGGCCGCAGGCATGAAGCCGGGCCGCCGCGCGATAGTGATGGGACGGCCGTGCGCGCGCCGGGTTCGGCGCGCGAGGCGGCATCGTCCAGGTTTGAAAGAAAAAGTGCGCGTCTGCTGCGTCGGCAGGGCCGGACATTATGCCGGGCCGGACCATCCACGCCACAGCACCCGGTACCGGGGCCAGCGTGGAAGGAAAGTCATGCCTCATGCAGCGTCAACCTGTTCGTCATCGGCTCGAGCGACGGGCGCGCGCCGATGCATATAATCAAGATCCCGCAATGGACCGCAATGATATGGTCGGTCCTCCCGGAATGTGAAGGGGTAGCAGTCATGGGCGCAGGGAGCAACGGTCCCTGAAAAGATTATGTCTTTATGATGACCTGCGCATCCCTTTGGCCAATTCATGCTGAAGTCGTGATTAACCCTTCCGCTTTACCCGGTCACAACGGCCGATGCTTAATCCGAAATTCAGCGTGGGGACGCTGGACGGATCGACGTCATGAAAATGGGCTGGACGGCCGATGGGCCTGCGTTGCACAAGCAGCGCATGCTTAATATCCTTGTGTTGGCAAGCACGCTGCTGGCGGCAACCCCAAGCGATGCCGGGGGCATTTCCGCCGTCGACGTGCAGGGCGACCGTGTCACGGTGCGTTTCGACGACAGCGTCGAAGGGGCCTCTGCCTTCCTGCTCGACGGGCCGCGCCGGATCGCGCTCGACATCAGCGGTGCACAGACCGGGCGCGGGCATTTCGCCGGAGCGCATGATGCCGTGACCGCAATCCGCCAGGGGCAACTCAGCGATGGCACGGCCCGTGTCGTGCTGGACCTGGCGGCACCCGCGATGCTGGGCGATCCGCGCATCGCGGCCGACGGCAAGTCGCTCAGCTTCTCGCTCCAGAATGTCACCGACAACCGCTTCCGCAGCGCGGTCGGCCAGGGGCGGCTGCATTTTGACGCGCCCGCCCATATGAGCGCGCGGCCGCAAAAGCGCATTCATTCGATCACCGTGCCGATCCCGGCGGTGGCGCGGGGCGTGGCCCTGCCACCGGTCGAAGGGGCGCGTGATGGTGCCCGTCCGCTGGTGGTGATCGATGCGGGCCATGGCGGCCATGATCCGGGCGCCATCAACAAGGAAAATGGCAAGCGCGAGAAGGATGTGACGTTGGCGATCGCGCAGGCGATCCGTGACCAGCTGGTCAAGTCCGGTCGGGTGCGCGTGGCGCTGACCCGTGACGATGACCACTTTTTGGTGCTGCAGGAACGTTATGGCATCGCGCGCAAGCTGGGCGCCGACCTGTTCATCTCCGTCCATGCCGATTCGGCGGAGAATGCCGAAGCCCATGGCGCTACCGTCTACACCCTGTCGGAAACCGCGTCGGACCGGGAAGCGGCCCGTCTCGCCGCGCGCGAAAACAAGGCGGATGTGCTGAACGGCGTCAACCTCGGCAACCAGTCGGGCGACGTCTCCTCGATCCTCATCGATCTGACGCAGCGGGAATCGATGAACATCTCGGCCAATTTCGCCCGGCTGCTGCAACGCGAGGCGGCGCCCTATGTACCCTTCCGCAGCGCCTATCACCGCTTCGCCTCGCTGATGGTCTTGAAGGCTCCCGACACACCCTCGGTGCTGTTCGAGACGGGCTATATCAGCAATGCGGAGGATGCCGTCTTCCTCTCCTCGCGGGAGGGGCAGCAGGCTATCGCGCGCGGCGTCGCCCGTGCCATCGACGTTCATTTCGCGCGCAAGCTCGCCATGGGCAGCGGCCGGTCGGGCGGCTGACGCGGCCATCCCTGCATCGGCGCTGCTATTGAAGGACTTTTGACCGGGAGTCAGGATGTAGAGCCTGATTCACGCCATCGATGGAAACGCAAAGCGCTTCCATCTCGG
This sequence comes from Sphingobium scionense, assembly GCF_014197035.1. Classification (GTDB taxonomy): domain Bacteria; phylum Pseudomonadota; class Alphaproteobacteria; order Sphingomonadales; family Sphingomonadaceae; genus Sphingobium; species Sphingobium scionense. The sequence goes on from NZ_JACIEU010000005.1 coordinate 236,367, forward strand.
GCGATCAGGCTCTAGAGCCTCTTCCACCATGGAAGAGGCCCGTTCCAATCCGCCCGCATCGTCCTTCGCCTATCGCCTGCGCCGCGGCGCCGGGGGTGTTGCCGACCGGTTGAAGCCCTTGTGGCAGCGCCGCCTGTTCCGCTGGGCCGCGATCCTGCTGGGCGGCTTCCTGTTCGCCCTTTTCCTGTTCTGGCTGATCTTCGCGCGCGGCCTGCCCGATGCGGCGACGCTGCTGGAATATGAGCCGCCGCTTCCGACCATGGTACGCGACATCAACGGCCAGCCGGTCCACAGCTATGCCCGCGAACGCCGCGTCCAGCTGCAATATAGCGATTATCCCCAGCTGCTGATCCACGCCTATCTGGCGGCGGAGGACAAGACCTTCTTCGAACATCATGGCGTCGACATTCCCGGTTTTGCCGGCGCGGTGTTCGACTATGCCAGCAAGCTCGGTTCGGGCCAGCGCGCCCGTGGCGGCTCCACCATCACCCAGCAGGTGGCGAAGAATCTGCTGATCGGCGACGAATATTCGCCCACGCGCAAGGTGAAGGAGATGATCCTGGCCTGGCGCATGGAAAATGTCCTGACCAAGCCGCAGATCCTCGAACTCTATCTCAACCAGATTTTCCTCGGCCGGAACGCCTATGGCGTGCAGGCGGCGGCGCGCGCCTATTTCGACAAGGATGTCGCCGATCTCCAACTGCCCGAAATGGCCTATCTGGCGATCCTGCCCAAGGGACCGGCCAATTACCGCCCGGAAAGCGAGACCGGCCATGCCCGCGCGCTCGACCGCCGCAACTGGGCGCTGGGCGAGATGCTCAAAAATGGCTGGATCAGCGCTGCCCAGCGCGATGCTGCCGTCGCCCAGCCGCTCGGCACCGTCGCCGCTCACGGCTCCAGCTTCGACGCCAATGCCGGCGGCTATTATATGGAGGAGGTGCGCCGTCGCCTGATCCAGCAGTTCGGCGAAAAGGCGGAGGATGGCCCCAACAGCGTCTATGCCGGCGGCCTGTGGGTGCGCAGCCCCTATGATCCGGTGGCGCAGGACCATACCCAGACCGCGCTGCGTAACGGCCTGCTGCGCTTCGGCGCCGGGCGTGGCTGGTCCGGCCCGGTTGGCCATATCGATGTCGACAAGGGCTGGGAGCGCGAACTTGCCGCCAGCTTCATCAGCGTGGACTATGCCGGCTGGCGCGTCGCCGTTATCATCAGCCGCGACAGCAGCGGGGCGCAGATCGGCTTTGCCGACGGCACCACCGGCACGCTGCCCGCTAGCCTGGCGCAGTTGCCCTATCGCCGCACCGGTGGCCCCGCTATCTCGGCGATGAAGCCGGGCGACCTGATCATCGTCGCGCGCGACGGCGCCAGCTGGGCGCTGCGCAATATTCCCGAAGTGTCGGGCGGGATGGTGGTGGAGGAAGTGCATTCGGGCCGCATCCGCGCGATGCAGGGCGGCTTCGACTATCGCCTGTCCGCCTATAACCGCGCGACCCAGGCCCAGCGCCAGCCCGGCTCGACGATCAAGCCCTTCGTCTATGCCGCCGCGCTCGACAATGGCATGACGCCGGCCTCGATCATCGTCGATGGCCCCTTGTGCGTCTATCAGGGCGCCGGCCTCGGCCAGAAATGCTTCCGCAACTTCTCGGGCGGCAGCGCCGGGCCGCAGACGATGCGCTGGGGCGTCGAACAATCGCGCAACCTGATGACCGTGCGCGCCGCCAGCCAGACCGGCATGGACCGCGTCGTGCGCACCATCAAGAATATGGGCATCGGCGACTATCAGCCCTATCTCTCCTTCGCGCTCGGCGCGGGCGAGACGACGGTGGAGCGCATGGTCAACGCCTATGCCACACTCGCCAATCAGGGGCGGCAATTCGCGCCCAAGCTGATGGACTATGTGCAGGATCGGCGCGGCAAGGTGATCTGGCCCGAACGCTGGCATCCCTGCGACAATTGCAACATGGCCAATTGGGACGGCAAGCCGATGCCGCGCTTCGGGTTCGAAGGGCGCCAGGTGATGAACCCGATGACCGCCTATCAGGTCGTCCATATCACCGAGGGCGTTATCCAGCGTGGCACCGCCACCGTGCTGGCCGACCTCAAGCGCCCGCTGTTCGGCAAGACCGGCACCACCAACGGTCCGACCAATGTCTGGTTCGTCGGCGGTTCGCCCGATCTCGTCGCCGGCGTCTATATCGGCTATGACCAGCCGCGCAGCCTGGGTGGCTGGGCGCAGGGCGGCCGTATCGCCGCGCCGATCTGGAAGGAGGCGATGGCCCCGATCCTGGAGACCATGCCCAAGACGCCGTTCATCGCCCCGGCCGGCATCCGCATGGTCGCGATCGACCGCCGTTCGGGCAAGCGCGTCTATGGCGCCTGGCCGACCGACGAGGCCAAGCCCGCTGTGATCTGGGAAGCGTTCAAGCCCGAATCCGAACCCCGCCGCACCATCCGCAAGGACGAGGCGGAGGCCCAGGCCAAGGTCGCGGCCAAGGCGGACGCGGTCCGCACCCGCCAGCGCAACGACGCCGACTTCCTGCAGGATCAGGGCGGCATCTATTGAGCGGCGGGCGCGTCGGCGCCCGCCCTCTTTCCCGTTCAGCAGTACAGCGGATCGGCGTCGCGGATCGTCAGCGCCGCGCCGCTGCGTCGGGCGTCCAACGCCTGCGCCAGCAGGATCTGGGTCGAACGCACTGCATAGCAGAAGGCGCAGGCGATCGCGTCGCTGCAGGCATAGGGCACCGGGCCGGGCCAGCGCGCCTGCAACAGGTCGATCAACAGATTCTCGTCGGCCGACAGGCGCGGTCCCCGGCCGGTGCGCAGGTCATGGCCGGTCACCTGTTCGCTGAGGCGCAGCAGGCTGTCGAGCGCGGGCGAAAGCTGTTCGCAGCCATAGCGGCGCAGCCGCAGATGAAGTTGCGCCATGGCGGGGCGGTGTTTCCGTCGCGCGGCCGCCCAGCAGCGGACTGCGTCCAGCACGATGTAGAGGGTGGCCGGGCTGTGCGCCGTGGGCGGATGAATGGTGGAGTTCATGGGATCGCCTTTCAATCGAAAAGGTTTTCCCCCTTGATGCGCCGCCCTCGCGCGGGGCGGTCTGCGCCCTCGGGCTAAGGCGCTATTATGTCCCCCAGATTTCGGGGCTTTGCGCGGGCGGCGCCACATCGGCTGCGTGGCGGATTGATCTTCCCAAAAAGCCCGGCCTGGGATAGGGGCAGGCGTTTGATGCGTTCGGGTCGCTGACGTCGAACGCCACGAGATTCTGGAGACCTCCCATGCGCGCCGAAGCGCAGCAATATATCGACCGTATCGACGCCGCGCTGGACCTGCTGCGCCGCTTCCTCGACTGGGACCGTGCGCTGCGCCGGCTGGACGAGTTGAATGCCCGCGTCGAGGATCCGACCCTGTGGGACAATGCCAAGCTGGCGCAGGAGGTGATGCGCGAGCGCACCCGTCTCGACAGCGCGATCGGCGCTACCCGCGCGATCGAGGCCGAAAAGACCGACAATGCCGAACTCATCGAGATGGCCGAGGCCGAAGGCGACGAGGACATGGTCTCCGAAGCCATCGCCGCGCTGAAGGCGCTGGCCGAGCGGGCGGACGAGGACAAGATCAAGGCGCTGCTGGCGGGCGAAGCCGATGCCAGCGACACCTATCTGGAAATCCACGCCGGCGCTGGCGGTACCGAAAGCCAGGATTGGGCCGAAATTCTCAGCCGCATGTATCGCCGCTGGGCCGAACGGCGCGGCTTCAAGGTCGAACTGGTCGACTATCAGGCGGGCGAAACCGCCGGCATCAAATCGGCCACCTTCCTCATCAAGGGCGAGAATGCCTATGGCTATGCCAAGACCGAAAGCGGCGTTCACCGCCTGGTCCGCATCAGCCCCTATGACAGCGCCGCACGCCGCCACACCAGCTTCTCGTCGGTGTGGGTCTATCCGGTGATCGACGACAATATCGATATCGAGGTCAAGGAATCGGACCTCAAGATCGATACCTATCGCGCATCGGGTGCGGGCGGTCAGCACGTCAACACCACCGACTCCGCGGTCCGCATCACCCACGTGCCCTCGGGCATCATCGTGGCGTCGCAGAACGACCGGTCGCAGCACAAGAACCGCGCCACCGCGATGAACATGCTGAAGGCGCGTCTGTACGAAGCGGAACTGCGCAAGCGCGAGGAAGCGGCGAACACCGACTATCAGGCCAAGACCGAGATCGGCTGGGGTCATCAGATCCGCTCCTATGTGCTCCAGCCCTATCAGTTGGTGAAGGATCTGCGCACCGGCGTCACCTCGACCGCTCCGGACGATGTTCTGGATGGTGCGCTTGATCCGTTCATGGCTGCTGCCTTGTCGCAGAAGGTCACGGGCGAGAAGGTCGATGTGGAGGATGTCGACTAAGAGCATTTTCGAGCCAGGCTTGCCTGGCGACTGGGAAATGTGGAAAACAAACGAGACTGCGAGCATGGTCCCTGCTTTTCTGATGCCGTCGATATGTTCATGATCCGCATGGCGCTGGCGGGGCCGTTGCTCCTGCTGGCCGCCTGCGGGCCGCTGGCAGGCGGCAACCAGTCGGAACGCTCGGCTGCTGCCGCGTCCTTCCCCCGCGCCGACCGGCCGGTGGCGCCGATCGTGTCGACCCGCTGGTCGAGCGAGGAAGCGCGCGACCGGGTCAATGAGGCGGAGGATATCATGGACCGGGCCGGCATCCGTCCGGGCATGACCATTGCCGATATCGGTGCGGGCGAGGGCTATTATACCGTCCGTCTGGCCAAGCGCGTGGGGCCGAAGGGCCGGGTGCTGGCCGAGGATATATTGCCCGAGGTGATCGATGCCCTCAGCCGCCGCATCACCCGCGAGGACTGGACCAATGTCAGCGTGAAGCTGGGCGCACCGGAAGATCCCCGGCTGCCCGAAAACAGCTTCGACCGCATCTTCATGGTCCATATGTATCATGAGATCGCCGAGCCCTATGCGTTCCTGTGGCATCTCAGCCCGGCGCTCAAGGCCGATGGCGAACTGATCGTGGTCGACGCCGATCGGCCGACCGATCAGCATGGCACGCCCCGGCGCCTGCTCACCTGCGAACTGGCGGCGATGGGCTTCCGGCTGGAGGAAATGATCTCCAAGCCGACCGCCGGCGGCTACATGGCCCGCTTCCGCCGCAGCACCGCCCGTCCTGATCCGTCCAGCATCGTCCCCTGCGCGCTGCGGGGATAGGGGGGCGGCGCCTCTCGATGGTGCGTTCTGATCGCTGTCCTACAGGCGGCAACAGCCTTATATAGGCAGGGATTGGCGGCTGTGGGATTTGTAACGAAATTTCCCACATTTGAATGAAGATGACAAAATGTGCGGGAAATGTGCGAAGTTAAGCGCTTGCTTGCCCGGCTCGGGGTGGGGGCCTATAGCCCGCGGCCATGAGCAGCGAACCCTTCCGCACGCAACTCGCCGCGCTTGAATCTCGGGGGCGTCTGCGCCACCTGATCCCCCGCGCCGGGCGTGATTTTGCCTCCAACGACTATCTCGGTCTCGCCTCCGATCCGATGATCGGCCAGGCCGTGGCCGATGCAGTCGCGCGCGGCGTGCCGGTCGGCTCGGGCGGTTCGCGCCTGCTGCGCGGCAATGCCCCCGAACATGAAGGGCTGGAGGCAAAAGCCGCGGAATTTTTTCGCACTCAGGCCTCGCTGTTCCTGGCCAATGGCTTCCTCGCCAACATGGCGCTGTTCGCCACCCTGCCGCAGCGCGGCGACCTGATCGTCGCGGACGAACTGATCCATGCCAGCGTCCATGACGGCATCCGCCTGTCCAAGGCGACGGCCGTCTTCGCCCGTCACAATGACCTGCAAAGCTTCGCAGACCTCATCACCGCCTTTCGCGCCGAAGGCGGCAAGGGGCGGATCTGGATCGCGGTCGAGACGCTTTATTCGATGGATGGCGACATCGCGCCGCTCAGCGATCTCGCCAGGCTCGCCGCCACCCATGATGCGATGCTGCTGCTCGACGAAGCGCATGGCACCGGCGTCTTCGGTCCTGGCGGGCGCGGGCTTTCGGCCGGCCTCGACGGGCTGCACAATGTCATCACCCTTCACACCTGCGGCAAGGCGATGGGCGTGGAGGGCGCGCTGATCTGCGGCCCGCGCATCCATATCGACTATCTCATCAACCGCGCCCGGCCCTTCATCTTCTCGACCGCGCCCTCGCCGCTGATGGCGGTGGCCGCTTCCGCCGCGATCGACCGGATCGAGACTGCCGACAATCGTCGCGACCGGTTGGCGACGCTGCGCCAGGACGCGGTCGAGGCGATCTGCGCGCCGCTCGGCCTGCCCCGTCCGCGCAGCCAGATCATCCCGCTGATCCTGGGCGAGGATGCGCGCACCATGGCCGCCGCCGCCGCCTTGCAGGAGGCCGGCTTCGACGTGCGTGGCATCCGCCCGCCGACCGTGCCTGCCGGCACCAGCCGCCTCCGCATCTCGCTCTCGCTCAATGTCGGCCGTGCCGACGTGATCGCGCTGGGCGACGTGCTGCGTCGGGTCGGCCGATGACCCGGCTGATCGTTACCGGCACCGATACCGATATCGGCAAGACCGTCTTCGCCGCCGGCCTCGCCGCGGCGCTGGGCGCCTATTATTGGAAGCCGATCCAGGCCGGCGTCGATCCGCATGGCGACAAGGAACGGGTTGCCACCCTGTCCGGCCTGCCGCCCGAACGCATCCTGCCCGAAGCCTATCGCCTCGCCACGCCGGCCTCGCCGCATCTCGCCGCGCGGATCGATGGCGTCGACATCTCGCTCGATCGCCTGGCCCTGCCCAGGGTCGACGGAGCGCTGGTGGTCGAAGGGGCCGGCGGCGTACTGGTGCCGGTCAGCGAAAGCCTGCTGATGGCGGACCTGTTCGCCTATTGGGGCCAGCCCGCGATCCTCTGTGCCCGCACCGGCCTTGGCACGATCAACCACAGCCTGCTCAGCATAGAGGCGCTGCGCGCGCGCGGCGTCCATGTCGTCGGCATCGCCTTCATCGGGGATGCGCATGAGGAAAATGAGCGGATCATCCCGCACATTGCCGGCGTGCCCAGCCTTGGTCGCCTGCCGCTGCTCGATCCGCTCGACCGGGACAGTCTGGCGGCCGCCTTCCGGGCGCACATCCATCTTCCCGATAATTTCAACGGCCGATAATTTTCGACCAACGACATGGACATGCCGCTTTGACGGGCGTTGAACTGCCCGCCAGAACGGACAGAACGAATGACGTCCGATCCAGACGAAGCAAGGGAATAGCCTTCATGAAGTTCCTCCTGATGGGCGCTGCCGCCACCGGCCTCGCGCTCGCCGCGACCGTGGCCCATGCCGACCAGCCCGCCACCACGACCGCCGCTGCCCCGGCCGCCAAGCCGACCTATGGCACCTACGGCTTCGACGCCGCCGGCATGGACAGCTCGGTCAAGCCCGGCGACGATTTCTATGAATATGCCAATGGCACCTGGCTGAAGAACACGCCGATCCCGGCGGACAAGTCCAACTATGGTGCCTTCACCGTGCTGGACGAGCTGTCGCAGAAGCGCACCCGCGAGATATTGGACGGCGCCAAGACCGACCCGAACAGCAAGATCGGCGTCGCCTATGCGACCTATCTGGACTCGGCGGCGGTCGAGGCGAAGGGCCTTGCCCCGATCAAGCCCTGGCTCGCCGAGATCGGCGCGGTCAAGGATCTCAAGGCCTATGCTGCGCTCTCCGGCAAGGCGGCGCGCGCCGGGGTGCGCGGCCCGTTCCGCTTCTATGTCGGCCAGGACGACAAGGATCCCGAAACCTACATCCTTTCGATGATGCAGGGTGGCCTGGGCCTGCCCGACCGCGACTATTATCTCGACCAGGGCGAGAAGATGGCGGCGATCCGCACCGCTTATGTCGCCCATCTCGAACAGATGCTGACCCTGCTGGGCGAACCCAATGCCAAGGCGCGCGCCGCCGCGCTGATGGCGTTCGAGACGGAGATTGCCAAGGTCCACTGGACCCAGGTCGACAGCCGCGACGCGGACAAGACCTATAACAAGATGAGCCTTGCCGCGCTGCAGAAGGCCGCACCCGGTTTCGACTTCGCCGCCTATTTCGGCGCCGTTGGCCTCAAGCCCACCGACCTGCTGGTCGCCCAGCCGTCCGCCGTCACCGGCGAGGCCGCGCTGATCGCCAAGGCGCCGATCGGCGTGCTGAAGGACAGCCTGCTGCTGCGCAGCGTCCACAGCTATGCCGATTATCTGCCCGACACTATCGCCAGCGCCGATTTCGCCTTTTTCGGCACCACCCTGTCGGGCACGCCCGAGCGCGAGGAACGCTGGAAGCGCGGCGTCACCTTCCTCAAGGATTCGCTGGGTGAGGAAGTCGGCAAGGTCTATGTCGCCAAATATTTCCCGCCCGAAACCAAGGCGGCGATGGACCAGCTGGTCAAGAATGTCCTGTCCGCCATGGGCCGCCGCATCGATGGCCTGCCGTGGATGAGCGACGAGGCCAAGACCCGCGCCCACAAGAAGCTGGCCGCCTTCACGCCCAAGATCGGCTATCCCGACCGGTGGCGTGACTATGCCGGCCTGAAGATCCAGCAGGGCGACCTGTTCGGCAATGCGATGCGCGCGAACCAGTTCGACTTCGACTATAATATCGGCAAGCTGGGCAAGCCTATCTATCGCTGGGAATGGGGCATGACCCCGATGGAGATCAACGCCTATGCCAATTTCGGCATGGTCGAGATCGTCTTCCCCGCCGCCATTCTCCAGCCGCCCTTCTTTGACCCGCATGCCGATCCGGCAGTCAATTATGGCGGCATCGGCGCGGTGATCGGTCATGAACTCAGCCATCATTTCGACGACCAGGGCGCGAAATATGACGAGACCGGCAAGCTCAACCAGTGGTGGACCGATCAGGACGTCGCCAATTTCAAGGCGCTGACCGACAAGCTGGGCGCCCAATATGACGCCTATGAACCCTTCCCGGGCGCGCATGTGAAGGGCGCCTTCACCATGGGCGAGAATATCGGCGATCTGGGCGGGCTGGCCGTCGCGCTCGACGCCTATCATGCCTCGCTGGGGGGCAAGGCCGCGCCGGTGATCGACGGCATGACCGGCGACCAGCGCTTCTTCCTGGGCTGGGCACAGGTGTGGCGTCGCAATTATCGCGAGGCCAATCTGCGACAGCGGCTGGTCACCGATCCGCACGCGCCGTCGCAATATCGCGCCGACATCGTGCGCAATTTCGACGCCTGGTATGATGCGTTCAAGCCCGCGCCGGGCGGCAAGATCTATCTCGATCCCAAGGATCGGGTGAAGATCTGGTAAGCAGAATCGGGAAGGGCCGCTCATCGGGCGGCCCTTTTTCGTTGCGGCATGGAAATGAGGCCCGCGACCGATCGTTTCCCCTTCGCGGCAGGCTGACGGGAACTTTTCCGCCATCTTTCTAATGCCACGCTTCATCCTGTCCGGACTTTTCCCCGGCCTGCTTTGTCCACAGCTTTGGGCGGTAGCAAAGCCAAGGAGAAGCACATGACGGGTCTCAACCTTTCGAACATCATCAAGACCGGTGTCGCGTCCGTCGCGCTGCTGGCAGCCTATTCCGTGTCGGCGCAGACGCCTGCCGCCCCGGCCGCATCGGCCCCCGCCGCCGGCGCCAGCAACTTCAGCGACACTGACATCAAGCAGTTTGCCGCCGCCGCCGTCGAAGTGACCAAGATTCAGTCGGACAACGCAATTGCCGCTGCCGAAAAGCAGCCCAAGATGCTGGCTGCGCTGCAGTCGAAGGGCATTCCGCCCGAAAAGTTCAACGCCATTGGTCAGGCTGCGGCCGCCGACCCGGCCCTGCAGCAGCGGATTCAGGCTGCCGCTGGCACGCCGTCCCCGGCCGCGCCCGCCAGCCCGGCGACGCCGGCCGATCCGGCAACTCCGCCGCAGCAATAAGCATATTTGCCACGGGAATGGCGGGTTCTCCCTTGCCCGCCATTCCCGTTCTGCGATCCGGTTCCCCAGATCGTTGAAAATAAAGGGGGTGACCATGGCGGCCCGGCCTGTCTATGGTCCCGGCCATGCATGAACAGGCCCTTGTAATCGCGCTGATCGGCATATTGGGCATCGGCGCCCAATGGATTGCCTGGCGCACCGGCTGGCCCGCCATCGCCCTGATGCTCGCCGCTGGCGTCATCGGCGGCCCGGTGACCGGCCTCATCAATCCCAAGCTGACCTTCGGCGAACTGCTCGAACCCATGGTATCGGTGGCGGTCGCCCTGATCCTGTTCGAAGGCGGACTCAGCCTCAATTTCCGCGAATTGCGCAAGACCGACGGTGCCGTCACCCGGCTGCTGGTGCTGGGCGCGCCGATCGGATGGGTGCTCGGCGCGCTCGCCCTCTATTATGTCGCGGGCCTCGTCTGGCCGGTGGCGATCCTGTTTGCGGGCATATTGGTCGTGACCGGGCCGACCGTCGTGCTGCCGCTGCTGCGTCAGTCCAACGTTGCCGCCCGGCCGCGCGCGATCCTCAAATGGGAAGCGATCGTCAACGATCCGGTCGGCGCGCTGCTGGGCCTGGCCACCTATGAATATCTGCGCCGGTCGAGCGAGGGCAGCACGCTGGCGGCGGTTATCCTGTCGCTGGTCGCTGCCGCGATCATCGCCGGCCTGATCGGCTGGCTTGCCGCCCGCGCGATCGGCTGGGCGTTCCAGCGCGGCCATGTGCCCGAATATCTCAAAGCCCCGATCCTGCTCGTCGCGGTAATCGGCGTCTTCGTCCTCTCCAACCTCATCCAGGCGGAAACCGGCCTCGTCACCGTGACGGTGATGGGCGTCGCGCTCGCCAACATGAAGTTCGATTCCCTGCGCGACATCCAGCCGTTCAAGGAAAATGTCACCGTCCTGCTGATCTCGGGCGTGTTCGTGATCCTGTCGGCCTCGCTCGACCTCAATGTGTTGCGTCAGTTCGAATGGCGCTTTCTGGCCTATCTCCTGGTGCTGCTGTTCGTTGTCCGCCCGGCGACGGTGCTGCTCAGCCTTGCCTTCTCGCCCGTGCCCTGGAACGAGCGGCTGCTGGTCGCCTGGATCGCGCCGCGCGGTATCGTCGCGGTGGCTATTTCCGGCCTGTTCGCGCTACGGCTCGATCGGCTGGGCTATGGCGACGGTGCGATCCTCGTCACCCTGTCCTTCTCGATCGTGGTCGCGACCATCCTGTTCCACGGCTTTTCGATCAAGCCGGTTGCCCGGTTGCTCAAGGTCACGGGCGCCAGTGATAAGGGGTTGCTGCTGGTCGGCGCCACGCCTTTCAGCCTCAGCCTCGCGACCCAGTTGCGCAATTTGGAGGTGCCGGTGATGATCGCCGACAATAGCTGGCAGCGCCTGGCACCGGCGCGCCATGGCGGCATCCCGACCTATCATGGCGAGATATTGGCGGAGGCGACCGAGGAACGGCTCGACCTCGCCCAGTTCCAGGTGCTCGCTGCCACGTCGGAAAATGAGGCCTATAACGCGCTCGTTTGTAACGAGTTTGCGCCGGATGTCGGGCGCGACAATGTTTATCAGTTGGGCGACGCGAGTGACGATCATGACCCGCGCGCGCTGCCGGAATCGCTGCGCGGCCGTGCCCTGTTCGATTCCGGCCTCGGTGTCGAGGAGATCATGATCCGCGAGGATGCCGGCTGGACCTTCCGCAAGACGCGGATCAGCGATCAGTTCGATTTCGAGGCCGCCAAGGCGGACCTGCCGGCGGAGGCGGACATGCTGCTGCTGCTGCGCAGGAACGGGACGATGCGCTTCTTCACCCATGCGTCGCGACCGACGCCACAGCCCGGCGACACGATCCTGTCCTATGTGCCGCCCGCCCAGAAGCCCCGCAGACAAGAGGAAGGAGAGGGATAATGAGGAGGCTTGCTCCCGCGCTGGCCCTGTGCGTCATGCTGGCTGCCTGTGATCGGCCCGCAGGCAATGCTGTCGATAATGCCGTCAATGCGACCAATGCAGTCGACAATGATATGGCTGCGAATGAGGGGGGTAATGCCGCCGAGCCGGTCCGTTCGATCCTGCGCCCCGAAGTCGCCGAGCCCGAGGCGCCGAAGATCGAGCCGCTCGACGTCACCATCGGTTTTGGTGCGTCCGGGCTGAAGCTTGACGATGCCGCCCGCGCGGCGCTCGATACGCTGGTCGAAACCGCGGCGATCAAGACCGGCGGGGCGATCACCCTGCGCGGCCATAGCGACAGCAAGGGCAATGACGGCGACAATCGCGTCGCATCCCGTGTCCGGGCCGAAGCGGTCGAGGCCTATCTGGTCGAAAAGGGCATCGCCAAGGATCGCATCACCCTGATCGCGCTGGGCGAAACCCGGCCGGCGGTCCCCAATGCGAGGGAGGATGGCAGCGACGATCCGGAAGGTCGTGCGAAGAATCGCCGGGTCGACATCCATGTCGCGGTGCCCATGGTCGTCGTGCCGACGGCGGCCGTGCTGCCCAGCATCTCGCCGGTGGACCGCAAGGACAAACCATAGCCTTGGCCGCCGATCGGGCGTAGGGGACGCCGATGACCTCTCCTGTCTGGCACCCCTTCACCCAGCACGGCCTCAATGAGCCCATTCCCCATGTCGTCCGGGCGGAGGGCGCGACGCTCCACCTGGCCGACGGCAGCAGCCTGATCGACGGCATTTCGAGCTGGTGGGTGACCACCCATGGCCATTGCCACCCGCGCATCGCTGCCGCCATCGCCCGCCAGGCCGGGCAGCTCGATCAGTTGATCTTTGCTGGCTATACCCATGAACCGGCCGAGGCGGTGGCGCGGGGCCTGGTCGACCTCATGCCACAGGTGCCGGGCCGCGATCGCCTTGCCCATGTCTTCTTTTCCGATAGCGGATCGACCGCGGTCGAGGTCGCGCTCAAGATGGCGCTTGGCTATTGGCATAATCGCGCGCTCGACGGGCTGGATGAAGCGCGCAGCCGCATCCTGGTACTGGAGCACAGCTATCATGGCGACACGATCGGGGCGATGTCGATTGGGGAACGTGGCGTCTATAATGCCGCCTGGACGCCCTTGCTGTTCGATGTCGGTACCATCCCTTTCCCGCATCCCGACCGCGAGCAGGAGGCGCTTGCCGCACTGGCGGCTGCCTGCGCGCAGCAGCCGGCCGCCTTCATCGTCGAGCCGCTGATCCTGGGGGCAGGGGGGATGCTGACCTATCCCCCACACATGTTGCGGGCGATGGCCGATATCTGTGCGCGTCACGACGTGCTTTTCATCGCTGACGAGGTGATGACCGGCTGGGGCCGCACCGGCACTTTGTTCGCCTGCGAACAGGCGGGCGTAGCGCCCGACATCATGGCGGTGGCCAAGGGCATTACCGGCGGCGCCATCCCGCTTGCCGCGACGCTGGCGACGCCGCGCATCTTCGAGGCGCATCGCTCGACCGACCGGGCACGGCTCTTCTACCATTCGTCCAGCTACACCGCGAACGCGATCGCCTGCGCTGCCGCCGCTGAAAATCTCGCCATCTGGCGCGAGGAGGATGTGCGCGGGCGGATCGATGCGCTGGTGCGCGGTATCGCGGATCGGCTGGCATCGCTGGCTGGCCACCCGGCCTTCGCCAACCCTCGCCAACTCGGCACGATCATGGCGATCGACCTGCTCGCGGCCGATGCCGGCTATCTGTCCGACCTCGCTCCGCGCCTGCGTGCCTTCTTCCTCGAACGCGGCCTCTTGCTCAGGCCGCTTGGCAACACCATCTACCTGATGCCGCCCTATTGCATCGATGCGCAGCAGCTCGATAGCGTCTTTGCGGCACTCGTCGCGGCCGGCGATCGCTTTGGCATGTCGTCCTGACTTTCATTTTCCACCATTTGGCGCTATGGCGGCGCGATTTTTCGATTCTGGGATATTATGGCCAAAGAAGAACTGCTTGAAATGCGCGGACAGGTTGTGGAGCTTCTCCCCAACGCCATGTTCCGCGTGCGCCTTGAGAATGATCATGAAATTCTCGGCCACACTGCGGGTAAGATGCGCAAGAACCGCATCCGCGTGCTGGTCGGTGACGAAGTGCTGGTCGAACTGACCCCCTACGACCTGACCAAGGGTCGGATCACCTACCGCTTCAAATAAGCCGCATTTTCGATGCGACTCATTCTAGCTTCGGCCTCCCCCAGACGGCGTGACCTTCTGGGGCAGATTGGCGTCGTCCCCGACGCCGTCGATCCGGCTGACATTGACGAAACGCCGCACAAGGCCGAACTGCCGGCCGTCTATGCTGCGCGCGTCGCCGCCGAAAAGGGCGCCTTGGTCGCCGCACGTCATCCCGGCGCGCTGATCCTTTCGGGCGATACCGTGGTGGCCGCCGGCCGCCGCATCCTGCCCAAGGCGGAAAGCGAGGCGGAGGTGCGGGCCTGCCTCGACCTGCTGTCGGGGCGCAGACACCGCGTCTATAGCGCGATCACCCTGATCGACGCTGCCGGCGTGGCACGGCATCGCCTGTCGACCAGCATCGTCATCTTCAAGCGGCTGGAACGTAGCGAGATCGACCGCTATATTGTCAGCGGCGAAGGGCTGGGCAAGGCGGGCGGCTATGCCATTCAGGGCCGCGCCGCCGGCCTCATCCGCAGCATCCAGGGCAGCCATAGCGCGATCATGGGCCTGCCGCTTTACGAAACCCGCACGCTGCTTGAGGCAGCGGGCTATCCACTGGACCGTCGGGATTTCGAGTGAAATGGTACATTTCACGGCTCGGAAATCACGACAAGCAGGTAACTGAAACCATGGCCGAATGGCTCTATGAAGAAGGCATTGGCGAGGCCCGTGCCGCGCTGATCGAAAAAGGCCGCATCGTCGAGGCGCTGATCGAGCGCGAGGGTGAGGCGGCCCGTGCTGGCGCGATCCTGCAGGGGCGGCTTGTCCAGACCATCATTCCGCGCAAACGTGGGGTCGTCCGCCTGATCTCCGGCGAGGAAGTGCTGATCGAGCCGATCCCGCCCAAGGTCGCCGAGGGCGCTAATGTGCTGGTCGAAATCTTCCGCGAGGCGATCGCCGAAGAAGGCCGGGGCAAACGCGCCAAGGGCCGCATCGCCCAGCCCGGTTCCAAGGTCCACCCCGGTCCCAGTCTGCTGCAACGCCTGCGCGCTTCCGACATCGCTATCCGTCCCTGTCCGGCGCATGAAGAGGATAGGCTCGAAGCGCATGGCTGGAGCGAGTTGATGGAGGAAGCGGTGACCGGCGAGGTCGGCGCCGAGGATGCGGCGCTGCGCATCTTCCTGACCCCTGCCATGATCCTGATCGACATCGACGGCAGCCTGCCGCCCGCGCAACTCGGCCCCAAGGGGGCGAAGCTTTCGGCCCAGGCGATCCGCCGCATGGGGCTCGCGGGATCGGTCGGCATCGACCTGCCGACCATGAACAATAAGGACGAGCGCATCGTTGCGGCCGCGCAGATCGACAAATATCTGCCGCTGCCGTTTGAGCGGACGGCAGTGAATGGCTTCGGCTTCGTTCAGATCATCCGTCGCCGCGATCGCGCCAATCTGATGGAGTTGCTGCGCGAGGATCCGGTGCTGACCGCCGCGCTGGCGCTGCTGCGCCGCGCCGAACGGCACGGCACCGGCGGCGCGGCGACGATCACCGCTGCGCCGGCGATCATCGACCTGCTGCACAAGCGCGCCGACTGGATCGAACAGCTCGCCCGTCGCCGTGGCGGTGAGGTGACGTTGCGTGCCGATTCTGCGTTGTCGCTGGCCGCCGGTCATGTCGCCTAAGGCCGGTAGCTGCCCGGTTTGCGGACAGCCGGCACAGTCGGAAATCCGCCCTTTCTGCAGCAAGGGATGTCGCGATCGCGACCTGTTGCAGTGGCTGGGCGAGGGCTATCGCGTGCCTGGTATGCCGGGCGACGAAGCCCCGCAAAAAAATGATAATTATGGGCTGGACAGCGAGCCGGATTGACGCCTATAGGCACGCCTCCATCCGGCGGACACCTCCGCCGAGACCCGATGCCCGGGTAGCTCAGTTGGTAGAGCATGCGATTGAAAATCGCAGTGTCGGCGGTTCGAATCCGTCCCCGGGCACCATTTGTTCCCCTCAGAACATCTCGGAAATGCCCAAGCCGCCTCTCGAAAATGGCGGATTTCTGCGACCTTTTGAGCCTTTTGCTCTCAGGGTGTCTAGTTGCATCTCGCAACCTTTTCTGGCCGAAGCTGGTAGCTATTCTCGCGGGTACCCTGAAGGAGATACCCCATGCTGAGCGCTATGGCCGTGAGCAACGCGAAGCCCATCCACCGTCCCTATAAATTGTCGGACGGCCGGGGCCTGTATCTGATGGTGATGCCCAATGGGGCGCGCTACTGGCGATTCTATTACACCTTCCTCAAGAAGCAGAAGACCCTGTCGGTCGGGGTGTATCCCGATGTCTCGCTCGCACTGGCGCGAGAACGGCGGGAAGAGCTGCGACGCATTCTTGCGTCAGGCGAAGACCCGTCCAGCCGCCGGAAGGCCGATGCCGCCCAGGCGCGGCTGCTTGAAACCGGAACGTTCGACCAGCTTGCCGACGAGTATGTCGCGCGTCTGAAGGCTCGAGGTCGAGCCGAGAAGACGGTCACCAAGAATATCTGGATCCTCGAATATGCACGGCCCGCGCTCGGCAACCAGCTGGTGCGGGATATCTCGACGCCGGAGGTGCTGGAGATTCTGCGCAAGATCGAAGCGCGAGGGCATCACGAAACCGCGATTCGGCTTCGAGGGACACTGAGCACGATCTTTCGCTACGCGATTGCCACCGGCAGGGCGAACAAGGACCCGGCGAGCGAACTGCGTGGGGCGTTGCTGACGCCTCAAGTCAAGCACAGGCCGGCGATCACGGACCCGGCCAAGGTGGGACCGCTGCTTCGCGCCATCGACGGCTATGACGGCGATGGCGCGGTCCGAATCGCCCTTCAGCTGTCGGCGCATCTGTTCGTTCGCCCAGGCGAGCTCCGGCTGGCACAATGGGAGGAGTTTGATCCGGACAGCTGCATCTGGCTCATCCCGGCAAGCCGGACGAAGATGCGTCGCCTTCACAAGGTTCCGCTCTCCCGTCAGGTTCTTGGCCTGCTGGAAAAGCTGGAGGGCATGACCGGGGGCGGTCAGCTCCTGTTTCCCAGCCCTCGATCCGACAAACGTGCCATATCCGACAATACGCTGAATGCAGCGCTTCGCCGGATGGGCTTCAAGCAGGACGAGATGACTGCGCATGGCTTCCGGGCCATGGCGGCGACCTTGCTCAACGAATGCGGCAAATGGCATCCGGATGCCATTGAACGACAGCTGGGCCACATCGAAGGCAATGACGTCCGGCGTGCTTATGTGCGCGGCGAGCATTGGGGCGAGCGCGTGCAGATGATGCAATATTGGTCGGATCGCCTTGATCAGCTGCGATCGACAGAAGCCGGCGTAAGGCGCCGATTTTCTCAGGTATCTGCCAGCGAGCCAGCGGCTCCGTCGAGGGACGGAGTTGACGAGAGCATATCGCCTGACTGGCGCCAGGAGTGATGGTCCAGGTTTGATCAATCTATCCTGATCAGTGAGGCCAAAGAGGGCGACCTTCAGCGATGGAGGCCGCCCTATTCTTCAATCGCAGGGATTATCCCGGAGGATCGCTGGCATTCGTTAGGTGAGCGACGCAGACGATGCGCGCCATCGCGTCACAATGTGGCGCCGAGCAATAGCGCCTTCAGGAACGGGCAGCCCTTTCGGCAACCGCCTCGGCGGCTGACACGACATCCAGCCAATGGCGGTGTTCGTCCCGAGCATCCGCAAGTGCGCGGTGTGCCGGCTCCCCTTCTTCGCGTCTGACATCGACCAGGGTGAGCAGATCGTCGATCTCTATATGCAGACGTTCGGGCGAAACGACCGGGGCCAGTATCCGCCTGGCCGCTTCAGCGCGCGCCTCTTCGGTGTCGCGAACGCGCAGGGCGTGGCGCGGGAGTTTGGCGGCGCGCAGAAGAGCGCTCATCCATTTCCCGTCCCAGGACGGCGCGCTGGCAAAGAGCGTGTGGCCGGACAGATGCTCGACCATGCGCCGCGCCACGACGTCGTGCGGGACACCATCCGTTTCCAGCATTTCTTGTGAAATGTGATGCACGGCCTCTGCTTCGGCGTCCCAGTCGGTCCATTGCTGCGCGGGCCGGATCAGGTGAGATTCGCTGGTTCCGTCCTCGAATACCCCGGCTACTTCGATCGGGTAGCTGAGCTTAGAGAGGGAGGATGCCTCGAAATCGAGAAATACGAACATGGGGGAAGGAACGGCGGATTGGGGAATAAGCTTCATCCTTTTATGAATGGGTGAGGGCGCGACGGGCAAACTGCGTTGCGGCGGACAAGCCGTCCGGCCCAACGCTGTGACCGAGGCCTGCCGACGCATGGGTCTCCACCGGCACGCCAACGGTGGCGAGCGCCGACGATGCCAAGTCCATCGAGCGGACCGGGACCACATCGTCTTGCGTGCCGTGGATAAGCAGAACCGGTGGACGGCTGCGTATGTCTGCCTCCAGGCTCTCGGGGGCGACCAGCATTCCCGAGATGCCGACTATACCTGCAACGGCCTCTGGTCGGCGAAGTCCGACGTGCAGCGCCATCATCGTCCCCTGGCTGAAACCCACGAGCAGCAGGCGATCGCTGGTCAAGCCTGCCTTCTTCATTTCCTCGGAGATGAAGGCGTCGAGGGCTGGTGCCGCGGCAGCGGCGCCAGCGGCGCGCTCGGCCATGGAGAAAGTCTCGATTGGCCACCATTGGTAGGCCGCTGCCATATGAGGAAGCTGCGAGGGCGCATTTGGCGCCACGAAGGCGGCGAACGGCAGCGAGGGCTGCATCAGCCTGGCCAGCGAGATCAGATCCTCGCCATTCGAGCCGTAGCCGTGGATCAGGATGACCAGTGCGTCAGGCTCTGAGCCTGACAGCGGAGCGAGACGTGGGCCTTCGAGCAAGAGCACATCCTCAATGGTTCAGCGGTCGACGGAAAATTCTCCCGCCGCTCTGCATTTCTTAGGCGTGAAAACCCATCTGCGCCAACGCGTCAAGTTCTGGCGCCAAGACTGCATCGATCACGCGCCAGTAGAAAGCGGCTATAATGATTGCGTGAATATCGACCCTTGTGACACGTTCAGGTGCATTTTGTCTCCCAGTTGCCGACAGTCCGGTTTGTGGCGGCTGCCGATCAAAGCCGGTCGATTGCCGAGGGCGATCTGGACGGCTTATGCCGACAGCTGACAACTCAGTGCATTTCTGACAGAGCATTGGAATGAAGTCGTTTGCCGAGAGGCGCTCAATGATCATTAGAAAAGATGGCGGTTCGAATGAGCGTAGCTGGAACCGTTTTAGCTGGGGCGATTGGTGGTCTTTTAGCTGCGCTTGTAACTGACGCAGTGCTGCCGATGCACGGTCTTTGACCAACACGCCTGTCGGCGTTCACGAACCGAGGCCAGTCGACGGGCTTCGGCCCGTCCACACCTCGCCAAAGTCATCCGGCCTCGCGCTGATCCTCGTCGAACAGCCCGGCGGCGCGCACCTTGGCGACACTCTCGAGCCCGTGCTTCGCCTGCTTGACCGAGGGACGGCGCGACCAGCCGCCGGCGGCATAGTTGGCGAGGGTCATGCAGATGCCGGCGAGTTTGAAGTGCAGCACGCCGCTGCGCTGACCAATTTCGGCGGTCGCTACCCAGACCGATGAGGGGATCCGCATACATTCTTCGATCCGCGCGTAATCGGCGACGTTGAGGCCTGCAGCCCCGCTGTCGGTGATAACCGCCTTACCGTTCGGCGCCGGCGTACCGGCAAGCTCAAGCGGCAGCGGATCGGCAAGGGCGGGCAGGCGTGTGCGTACATCGGTCCAACAATCCTCCTTCTTAAACCATTCGGTGGGATTGCGGCTGCCGACACTGGCGCGCAGCGCCGTCTCGATCTGCGGCGCCCAATCGGTGATCAGGCATTCCAGTTCGGGCGACAGTTTCTGCTGCCGCCAGACTAGATCAAAATCGATCCGACCGCCGGTGCGCTCGCCGATCGCCGCGACCAGATAGGCGGTGATGTTGGCGCCATAGGCCGGGAACTTCATGGCACGGACTAGCTTCTCGGTCGAGCGGTAAAGAATGGTCAGCGCGATCAGCCGCCGGAACCATGCAGCGTCAGGCGCCGGCGCGGTCGTCTCCTTGCGCCGCTGCATGAACGCTTGGAAATTCTTTTGCCCGCCGAACGCGACCCGCCAGGGATAGCCGTCCCAGGCCGAGAGATAGCGCGCCAGATCGAGCTTGCCGAACCGGCGGGCCTTGGGCGTCTGCTCGCGGAACGCGCGCTGTTCGGTGGTACGGTAGGAGGCTTTCTGCTCAGCGGCCAGCCAGGAACCCCGTGCGCGTTCGTAGAACCAGCGGCCGCGTCCAGATTCGAGCCAAGCATTGTTAGCGAGCGTCTCGACTTCGCGGTGAAACGGATCATTGGCCGAGAAATCGGCCTGCTGGACGGTGTTTTGCCGATTGGCCGCGCGTGAGATTGAGGATACCATTTCCTCGAGATCACCCTCGGTCACCCGGATGATCTTGACCGGCACCTCGACTGATCCGAGCCCTACGCTTTCCTTGCGCCGCGCGCGGTGCAGCGAAGCGGTGGTCTGACCGCCATTGACGATCTGTAGCCCGCGCAGCCCGGTCAGGAACACAGCCCCGCCTTCACGTTCGAGCCGAACCTCGTCGGCAGTCGCGACCACACCATTATTGAACGCGAGGAACATCTCAGGCTGTTCGACCAGCGTGCGGCGCAGTTCGGCATTGACCGACTTGCGCCCCGACAGACCCAGAAAGGCACGGACATTGAGTTCGAGCAGATGCGTGCCGTAACGGTCATAGATGCGCGACAAGGTTTCGCCTGGGAACGCCGCCAGAAACGCTTCATAATGGCCGGCGCCCGACGCGACCGGCAGACAGGCGATGCGGTGCCCGGCCAGCGCGACCAAGTCGACGTCGATATCGGCGCGGGTCTGGCCTTCGCCAAGCACGCGGTGCAGCCGCACCATGTCGTAGAGTTCGAGCTCAACCGCCTTGCCATGGCTATCGATCGATGCCGGCAGCACACCGCCTGAAATGCCATCCGTCAGCACCACGATGCGGAAGCGGTCGATCCGTTCACCCAGCGCCTCAACGGTCCGGGCAAGATCGCCGGCTTCGGTGTATGACGGATCGATCCGGTCCGCGAGCCCGCCGATACACGCCGATACATAGGTGCCGGCGCGTTCGGCGGTCTTCAGGAGTTCGGCGGCGGGGACGCGGCGCGGCGGCAGGTCACCCAAATAATGCGTGGCGAACAGCGTCAGATGCCCGGCGTCCTCGTCGATCGCATAGCCGCTGATCTGGAACGGCGAACGGCCGACCCGGCCTTCCTGCGGCAAATCGAAGGCCGCCTCGAAATGCCCAATTTCCTCAAGCTCATCGATCACGATGCGGGTGAATAGCGCCTCCGTCGACGGGCAATCGACCGCCGGATCGTCGCGCGCCGCATCCACCTCATCCGCCAGTGTGCGCGCGAATTCCGCGGTTGCATCCTCAGCCATCAGTCCTGTCCCCCTAGGGCCGTCATGACATCTCCGGCGTCCGCGCGGAACCCGGTCAGCGCCTGCACCTCGATTTGATAGGTCGCATCGGCGATGCCGGCGGGCACAGCTGCCCGATTGAGGCACGGAAAGCCGTCGCGCACCGCGTAGAATTCGGCGCCGTCATCACGGACGGAAGGTCCGGGATCCTCAGCCGGCCCCGGTGCCAGCCCCCGTCGCAGTAGCGCATTGGCGAACAGGCGCCGGTCGCGATCAGATGCCAGCTGACCGGCAATGCGCTCCGCCAGCGCCCCGAGCGTGAACCCATCACGCTGTTCGACGAGACGCACATGCGCAACATGGAGCGAAGCTAGGCCGGCAGCGTCTAGCTGGTCGAGCGCCGAGATATGCAGCCGCCGCGCGGCGCCAAGCGAGGTCTTGACCTCCAGGGCATGACCGCTGGCTTCAAAATCGTGCAGACCGTCATCGGGCGATTTCCAGAGAGCCAGCGCATCGACCGATCGGGCCAGCAGCGCCTCCAACATCAGCAGCTCGCCGATCAGCCCGACCAATTCCTGACGCGACAGCCCGCCTGACTGATCGCGCAGAAACGCACGCCAAGCGGCCAGCCGGGCGCTCAATTCGGGCAGAAGATCGGTGTCACCGTCGTCCTCGCTGCGCACCAGCGCGCGCAGGACATCGCTGCACACCTCGGCGAATAGATCGCGGCGCGACGGCTCCTCGAGCGACAGGACCAACAGATTGCCACCCGGATCGGCAGCCCTCGACAGTCTGAGGCCGGCGGTCTCGAACAGGGTAAGTCCGCCGTCATCGCCTTCGGGCCGTGCGATCAGACAGGGCGCGCCATCGGTTTCACGCAGTCCGACGCGCAAATCGATGCTACGCGGCCGGTCGAGCCGGCGGCTCCTGAACAGGCGGTCACCAGGCACCACCGCCTCGAGTGCCGTCCAGGCAACAAGCAGGTCTGAAGGACCGGACGCCGGGGCAGGACCAGCGCTCATGAGGCGCCGCGCTGCTGCACTGAGTTCTCCAGGCGCCATTCGGCCGCTGCGGTCGGCGAGCGCGGAAAGCTCACCACCACACCATATACCGGTGTGCCAGGCGCCAGACCGGCGTTGGCGGGATCGATTGGATAGAGAAGCAGCAGACCGCGACGCGGGTTGTCACCGCGCGCCGCGCGGATCTGCTGTCCAGAGGGACGGTCGGCCGGCAGTTCCCCCTTTTCGTCGAGGATGCGATTAGTCATCTCAAGCGCGCGGCGATACTGATCGTCGGTGAGATCGATCGCCTCATCGAGCGGGCTAAGGATCGACTTGGTGATGAACCGCGTATCGCTCGTCGAAATCGGCGAACGCCGGACCGAGCGCAGGCTGTGCCCGCCGGCCAGGACCGGCGCCCCAGTCCCTGCGGGCACGAACACCGTCCAGTCGGTCAGCTCACCGCGGGCTAGCTGTGCAGTCACATAGCTGGCCATGCGGCGACCATCGACATCGATGCTTTCGGGCGGAAACGCCACGGAATCTAGCAGCGCGGCAATACGGCTGCCGGGGACGCCGTGCCAGATGAGGCCGGACGCCGCGCCGCGCCCACCCGGTCGCGGCGGATCGATCTCGGGTGTGCCGAGTTCCGTGAGCAGCCCGTCGATCGCCGCGGCGTTCACGATGACGTTGTCTGTGTCGCGGAACTGCACGGTCTGGATTTTGCCCTCACCGCCATAGCTCACTGGCCGCTCGACCGCGTAGCGCCGCTTGTTGGCTGCGGTGACGGTCATGACACTGTGCGTGGCGATGCTGAACCCATAATCCTTGGGCCGCGCGAGCGTGATCTTCATATGTGCGAGCTGCGCGCGCAGATCCTCGTTGACCGTCGCCAGATGCCGGAACCAAGCCTCCATATCGGGGGTCGTGTAGAGCCGGCAGAGATCAGCATAGCCGCGCCGATAGCCGAACCAGCGGCCCATCTGCAGCAGACTATCATACTGGCGCGAGATGCGCAGGAAATAGCTGGTCGAAAGCCCTTCGAGCGTCAGCCCCCGCGAAAGCTTGTCACCGCCGATGACGATCACTGACAGGCTCTGTCCGGCCGCTTCGGCCGCGTCATAGTCGATACCGGTCCGGCTGCGGCCATTGGCGACTGCGACCTGGATGCGGTCGATTTCGGCGGAGAGGTGAACCGCCACCTCGGACCAGCTCACCTGACGTATCGCGCGGCCGAACACGGTTGGCGCCATTGCCGCGCTGGTCGGCTCGAAATCCTCGGCCCACAGCCGCTCAAGTCCTGCCAGTTCGGCGGCATCGCCGGCGGCAACCGCGTTGCGGATCACCCGGAGCTCGGCCTCGACCTGCGTGTGAACGACGTCATGAACATCCTGAAAGCGCGAGACATGAACCAGCATTGTACGATGCGCGCTGATCTGCCCCCGCGCGGTGCGCGCGGCGCAGGCGACGACGAAACTGCGGATCGCTGCCGACAGGCTCGGCGGCACCCGCGCCTCGCCGCGCCAATTCGGCCGCAGCGTCTTGTCGTGCGGATCGGGGATCCAGGCTTCTGCCGTTTGATCGAGATGGCGGATCACCGGCAGGCCCACCGAATCCGCATCGTCGTCGCGACCGAAGACCGCCAGCGGTCCGAAATAATCGTCGGGCGCCGACAGCGAGAGGATGAAGGTCGATGGAAACAGATCAGCGCCATAGTCCTCGGCCGACCGTTCATCATGTATCATGATGTTGGCGAACGGGGTGGCCGTGTAACCGACATAAATGCTGCGGCTGAACGCGCCGAGCAGTTTGCGGATTTCGCCGTTGATCCGCTTGGGATCATAATCTTCGTCAAAGCTGCCGTCGGCGAGAAACCCCTGATCGCCGGTATCGGGCGAGGCCTGGTCGGCTTCGTCGTCGATCACCAGTAGCGGCGCATCGCGCGAGAGCGGCGGGAGTCGGGTGATCCAGCGGTTAAGGTTCTTGAGCACGCCGCCATTCTTCTTGACGACGAAGATGAATGGCCGCTCGCCCGGCGCGAAATTGGCGTTTTTGGCAACGTTGCGATTGAAGTCGCCGTTGAGCTGCGAGGTGGTCAGGCTGTCGACAAGCAAAACCGGGCCCGGCAGCATCCCGACTCCGATCGGGCGTCGGCCGCCGCTGCCGCTGACCCCGGCGGTATCGAAGCCCAGAAAGTCCTGATCGAGGCGCAGCTGCGTCTGGCGGCGCAGTACATTATGCATGCCCGCCAGAACGATGATGACACGGTAGCCGGCATCGGCGGCACGGTTGATGAGCCCGGCATAATGGGCGGTCTTGCCGGATTGAACGTTGCCGACCACCAGCCCGCGCCAGTCCCACGGACCCGGCCGGTGCGGATCGTCAATCAGCTCCATTACTTCGAGCGTGCTCTCTTCGAGAACCTCGAGCGCGCGCGGCGCCCAGCCATCCTCGCTGAGTTTCTGGAGATAGCGCTTAAGCCAGTCGCCCGGCCGCCGCTTTTCGCCCAGATACCAAGGCGTCGGCACCTGCTGGCCGTTCTGCAGCCTGATCGACGGCCCCTGCGCGACCACGAACAATGCTTCGAGGTCACGCGTCGCCGCCTCGATCTCGGCCTCACCGATCGCTTGGCCGGTAGTGAGCGCGATCAGCGGCGCAGACGCTGCCACCAGGGCGCGAATCTCCTCGACCCTGTGCGTGCGGTCACCGGCACGCGGCCCGAGCGCGACGCGCGCGGTGTTGGCAAGCTGAGTCACTGGATCCATCGCATCACTTCCCCCCTAACTGCCGGATGACCGCGGCGCGCAGCGCGGGCGCCGTCACGCCCAGCGAGTGCAGCACCGAATCGAGACGGTCCCCGGCTTGGTCCGGAGTGTTCAAACTACGCACGAGGCTGGCAAGCGGCGCGGCCAGTTTGGCGATTTCAGCCGCCGACGGCTGCATCGGTTCGGCACCGCTCTGTTCAGCGACATCGAGCCAGATGCGCTCGATCGGAACGGTCAGCTCGATCGCAGAGAGCAGCCCTTCGAGCAGCGGCGCGTCGTCGCCAAGCAGCTCGGCAACCGCCGCCACCGCAGGATGATCGCGCCGCACGCGGTAGCGCGGGACAGACGTGCCGCCACGGGCTTCCCATGGCCAGACTTCGTTCTCGTCCTTTTTGCGTTTCCGAGCCGCGATCGGCCCGGTGCCGCGCCATGCAAATACTTCCCGGGCACGCCGACGGGCGTCGATGCCGGTCCCCGCCAGCCGCGCACGCGCCCAGGCGGGCGGGCGTGCCAGCGACTTGCGGATATCAATACGCCACGCCTCGTCCATCGCGACCGGCAGGTCGAGCGCGATCCGGGCAAGCCTACTTGATTCTTCGCGCGTCCAGGCACGCGAACCCCCAAGACCTAGCCAGCCGCCAGGCGAGACAAGACGGTCGCCGCGATAGACATAGAAGCCCTGGCGCTCGACCCAGCCGCCCGGTCCGCCCGCATCTTCCCAATCGCGCTCGCTGGCGAAGCGGTCGCGGTGCGGCAGAATATAGGACTTCGCCGCGATCGAACCGTCCGGCCCGCGGATGACATCGCGCGGAAGTGTCATGGTCGCATCGTGACGCCGGCAGAACGGATCCCAGGCACCAAGCGCGAGGCCGTTTACGCTGATCGCCAACCGCCGCGCCTCACCGCTCAGAAAGCGGTGAAAGGTCATGGCGAGATGTGCGCGGATTGCGGCGATGCGGTCGTTGAAGGCATCGCGGTCCAGGCCCCACAAGCCGCCGAGCCGGTCCATCCGGTTCCAGCTTATCAGCGTGCCGTCGCCACCACTCTCGAACGCCGCCGCCAGCTCTCCGACCGGCGAAGCGTCCGGTGCATCGGCACACCAGCCGTCGCCGACCCGGTCAACGTCCCAGGCCAGCCGAGCGGCACTGCCGTCGCGGCGCGAGGCGACGGTCAGTTCGCGGCACTGGGAGAGTGAGGCAGTCTTGAGCCCGAGTCCGAAGCGCCCGAGATCATCACCGCCCCGCTCGGCATCCGGCCCCTCGCCGCCGAACCGCATCGCCTCGATCAGCCTCTCGAACGCCATGCCCGCGCCGTCGTCAAGTATCTCGACCAGCGGGTCGCCTTCGCGCCAATCGAGCCGGATCCCCACATTGCGGGCACCGGCCGCGAGCGAATTGTCGATGAGATCGGCAAGCGCAGTTTCCGGCGAATAGCCCAAGCCCCGTAGTGACCGCAGCAGCGCGCGCGGGGAAGGATTGATTTCAACAGGTCGCAGCGGAAGTCTCCGGTGTCGGGCATTTCAGTCAGATTGCTGCCGACGCGCACCGGAGTCGGACCGGGACAGAATAAGCGCAGTCCGCGCTGCTCGGCAATTGTATCATTTCTGTCACGAAACCGGCAAATTCATCCGGTCAGGCTGCACTTCGCCGGGGACAGCTGATGTAAAGTGGTGCATGCTGGTGCGCATTGGTGTATCGGTGCATAGGGAGTTCGAACATCTTGGCCACTGGAAAGACCATCCGAAGCACCGTCCTGCTGCCCGAACCGGTGCACCGCCAGGTGCAGGCGGTCGCTGCAGCCAATGACGTATCATCGGCCTGGGTTATCCGACAGGCCGTTCTACATTATCTCTCGACCCGTACCGGTCAGGTCGAACTGCCGCTCGGGAAAGAGCAATCGTGAGCGCCGACCCTCGCCTGATCCGCCAGAAGATCCAGCGCCTGCGCGCCGGTGCGAAGCCGCGTGTGCTCGATCTGTTTTCGGGCTGCGGTGGGATTTCTTTGGGGTTCCAGGCGGCCGGATACGACATCGCCGCGGCAGTCGAGTTCGACGCCGATGCAGCGCGCTCGCACGGTCTAAATTTTCATGGCGGCGAAAACCGGCACAGCATTGCGCGAGACATCACCTCCACCTCGCCCGAAGAGTTGACCAAAGCGCTCGGGCTCGGCTCCGCCTCATCGGCGTTCGACGTCATCGTAGGCGGCCCTCCCTGTCAGGCGTTCGCTCGGGTCGGGCGGTCGAAGCTGCGCGAGATTGCCGAACATCCCGAGGCCTTTCGGCACGATCCACGTTCGCGGCTCTACATCGAATATCTGAGCTATGTGGAAGCCTGCGCGCCGCTCGCGGTGGTAATCGAGAATGTCCCGGACATGCTCAACCATGGCGGCCATAATCTCGCGGCCGAGATCGGCGAGATCCTCGCTGGTAAGGGCTATGTCGTGCGCTACACACTGCTCAACGCCGCATTTTACGGCGTGCCGCAGATGCGCGAGCGGATGATCCTGATTGCGATCCGGGAGGAGATCGCCGATGATGTCGAACTCCCAGCGCCGACGCACTGGATCGACCTGCCGTCGGGCTATCAAGGTTCGCGCGCTGTCGCCCTGAAACTCGCGACCGGCGGCGATCTGCTGACCCCGGTGACCGGAGGCAGCGGCTATAAGGCGGCGCCCGAAGCAGCAAAGTCGTTGCCGCCTGCTATTACCACTGAACAGGCGATCGGTGACCTACCTGAAATTCTGGCGCGCGAGCTGCTGGCGGCGGGTGAGCTGCGGCGCGGCACGCGGCGGCTCGATGCGAACCTCCCCTATGACGGGCACAATTGGCAGCACGGCTATGTGAAGAAAATGCGCGGCTGGAAGGGGTTCGAGGGAGCCGGCCATGTCCGCGACCATGTCATCCGCTATCTGCCGCGCGATTATCGCATCTTTGCCGGACTCAAGCCAGGCGACCAGTATCCCGAGGCGCACCGATATGCGCTCAGCCTGTTCGAGGCCGAGCTGGAGCGGCTCGGGGGCGAAGGTGCGCGCCCCCAGGTCGACAGCGACGACTGGAAGGCTCTCAAAGCTAAGTTCGTGCCACCCTATGACTCTGGCAAATTCCCGAACAAATGGCGCAAGATGGAATCCGCGACCCCGGCCCGCACGCTGCTCGCCCATCTAGGAAAGGACGGTTACAGTCATATCCATTACGATAGCCGCCAAGCGCGACCAATCTCGGTGCGCGAGGCGGCTCGGCTCCAGTCCTTCCCCGACGGGTTTCGGTTCGCGGGCACAATGAACCCGGCGTTCCGCCAGATAGGCAATGCCGTTCCGCCGCTGCTCGCCAAGGCGGTCGCGACCACACTGCGCAGCCAGCTGATCGGCGAGACGGCTGACTGCGGTACCGACACGGAACAGCAGCCGGATCAGTCGCGCGCCGTCGGAGCCGGCCGCTGATGGCGAAGCGCGACGAGATCATCGTCGTCCGCTCGCTCGCCGAATCCGATCTCGGCATTTTCTCGATGCATCGCCTGAGCGCGACCAGCAAACAGCGCGCGATCGCGCTCACCACGCCGGTGGCGCGCAGGCTGCTCAGCGACCGGCTGTTCGCAGCCGGCGGGGCCGATCTTGATCTGATCTGCGTCTATGGCGGCTATGGCAACCGCGAGCTCAGGAACATCGGCAAGGTGGGCAAGAACTGGCGGCTGGGCGGGCGCAAGATCACCGCCAATGGCTGCGCTTTCCTCGACAGCAAGGATTTCGTGCTGCTGCGTTCGGTCGTCGGCAATGACGGCGACCATCCGATCCTCATGACCTTTATCGGCCGCCAGCGCGAGCGCCTCCTCCATGCCGGGATCGTGGCCAGCCTCGCCGACAGCTTCCAGAGCAGCGTCGCGGTGGTGACGGCCGGATCGGACGCCTTCACCGCGCTCAGCGCCGCCTTTCCGTCGGTGCCGGCCGATCTTGCGGTCGGGGCGCCGCTTGCCGGGGAAGACGCTGCGGTGCCGGATCAGGCGGCCGGGAGCGATGGCCGATAGGCTGACGCCGGAACAGCGCCGGCTCAATATGCGCCGGGTGCGCGCGAAGGACACGAAGCCCGAAATGACCGTGCGGCACCTGCTGCATGACCAGGGCTTCCGATACCGTCTCCACCGCCGCGATCTGCCCGGCCGCCCCGACATCGTGTTGCCGCGCTGGCGCGCGGTGGTCTTCGTTCATGGCTGCTTCTGGCACGGTCACGGCTGTTCGCTGTTCCGCCTGCCGGCGACGCGGACCGAATTCTGGTCTGCCAAAATCGAAGGTAACCGTCGGAGGGATGCTGCGGCGGTTGCCGCGCTGGAAGCCGCAGGCTGGCGCAGCCTGTGGGTGTGGGAATGCGCATTGCGCGGTAAAAATCGGCTGACGGTGACCGAGGTGAGCGGCGCAATGGTGGCGTTCATCCGGGGCGATGTGGGGTTCACGCAGCTCGGGGAACAGGGAATGGCTGGGGTATGACGGCAAAGGTAATCGAAGTGTCGGAGATGCAGGAGCAGCTCCCTGGGCTGGGGGATCTCGATCTGCTGCGGCTGCGGGCCCGGGTCGCCGCCGAACTCAAACGGCGCGGTCTTGCCTCCAACGTCGGTCAGGCGGCCGAGAGCCTTGTCATCGCGTTTTACAACGGCACGCCAGGGCGCCCGAACCTCCAGCCGGCGCCGACGGGCACACAGAATGTCGATGCGCTGTCGCGGCGCGGTGACCGCTTTTCGATCAAGGGCGTGCTCGACGGGCGCAAGACGGGGACGATCTATCCCGACCGTGACGATCGCGACAAACAGCTGTTTGAATATCTGCTGATCGTACGGATCGACGAGGACTGGCAGCTGATTGACGTTCACGAGTTCGACTGGAAGACGTTTGTCGAGGTTCGGAGCTGGGACAGCCGGATGAACGCTTGGTATGTCGGTTTGGCGGCAAAGACGCTGGCTCGATCGACGCGGTTCGCACCAGCCTGAGGCAAACCGACAGCCGCCGCTCAGCCTTTCGTGGCCGGCGTATAGCCATACTGTTTCAGCCGCTTGGAAGCCATCTTCGCTTCCTCGTCTGAGAACAATGCGCGCCACTTCGAATCGGTCACCAGTGCCTCTACGGAGAGATCGAGCCGCTGATGCTCCCATAGGGTATCGAACCCACTTGTGGCCGAACCTCTGATCAGCCGCCGCGCCGTCTCGACGCCGCCATGCTCGGCGAGCATCTGGCGGAACCGGGTGGGCTGATAGCCGAAGCTCGCCGCCTCGTCGTAGATCGCCTGCATCGCCCGGTCGAACGCGCGCGGGTCCGGTGCCGCCGGCCGCTCCGGTGCCCGGCCGGCATCGATCAGTGCCATAGCCTCGCCGAAACTCACCAGCGCATTGCGCCCGTCCTCCGCCGTCGCGAGCGCAACCGTCGTAACACCGGACAGCGCGGCATTCTCCTCCGCCGTCAGCACGAACCTTCCAAGGCTGCGCAGCGCCAGCTGCCGCACCTCGACCACCAGCCGCAGCCGCTCCTCGGGCGAGCCAGGCAGAACCTGCCAAAGTCCGCCAAAGTCCGATGTCTGGCCGCTGACGCCATAATCGATCACCAGATCACCGGGCGACAGTGCGGCGTTCCAACCCTCATAGGCCGAGATGCCAGAGGTGAGCCGCCCATCCGCGACCTCCTGCACCAGCCATGCTTCATCCCGGGCGGTAAGACCGTCGCGGCAGAACGCCACATGCAGTTTTTTCCAAACGGCGTGCGACGGCGATGCCCACCATGCCTCGAACAGCGTCTGGGCAAGACGGCGGCCGGTGGGCGCGATCCGCAGGCGCGCTTTCCACAGCTCCGCAGCCCGATCGATATCCTCAGGCTCGACCGCATAGCCGGCATACGAAAGCCGCGTAAACCAACGGTCGATATCAGTGAGCACGCCCGCTTCGCTGATCTCGACATTGGCCTCGTGCCAGCCGCCGGCGGCGTCGCCTTCGACCGCCAGCCCGTTCGCCGACGCATTGGAAGATCCGAGCACCGCGCCGCCCGCCGTCCACCATACCTTGGCATGCAGGGCGGGATGGGAGCGCAGCGTAATCCTCGGATGGTCGTAAAGGCGGCGCAGCTCTTTGGGATTGCAGGCGCCGGATTCCAGATTGCAGAGGATCTCGGCGGTGAGCCCGGGCCGGTCGAGACCCAGCCGTTCGATCGCACCCTTTCCCCAGAAGGCCACCGCCAGCCTGGCGTGGTTCGCATCGGCCAGCAGCGCGCGGATGGCCGCGAGCGCGGCGGTTTCGTCGAGTAGGATCATGATTCCTATCTTGTCTCGCAGGCGTGCCGCTGGTCAACGTGATCCGGGAGATAGTCGGTACGGAGAGTTGCAATGCGCTATGAAGAAGTCGGCGATGATCTGCGCCCGCTCATCTATGACTTCTTTTTCTGGTTCTCGCGCTTCGAATCCGCACTGAAGGAAGCGAACTGGCTGGTGGCACACGATATCGGTGCCCCAGCCCGGCCGGGCTGGAAGGATTTCGTCGCTGCCCATGAAGGCCAGTATCAGCCGTCGCAGGCTGGCGCAGATCTTATCGCCGCCAATCCCCTGAAGCAGATCGTCGGCGACGCCGGTCTCGACTTCACCGTCGTTACTTTCAAGGCTGGCGACTCGCAGCTGCTGCGGGTCACAATCCTGCTCAGGACCGTGCGCAACAACCTCTTCCATGGCGGCAAAAAAGGGGGCGCGGGCTGGGACGATCCTGAACGTATACGCCAGCTGTTGCCGCTGTGCATCACGATACTCGAAGAGCTGGCCGAGTTTGGCGATTTCCAAACCGATTATACAGGCAATTATTGAGGGTGCGTCCGCCCACCAACGGATAACACTCGAACGACCGAGATTGGGCGGCTGTAGCGGTCACGGCCACCAATCCTCAGGATCTGCTTTCCACGTTTCAACGCTAAGAAGCCGCCAGTCTGCCGACTTATCTAAGGCTTCAATCGCCTCGGATTCCAAAGATGAACGAACGGCGGCTATCAGGATCGCGATATCTACGTGTGAAAGACTGAAATTAGGGCGCGAAGCCGACGCGCCGTTTTGGCGCTGGGAGTGTCCGCTATCGGTCGTGTCCCACGGGGTGGTGTAGGAAGGTTTCCCTGAGAGGGTGGCCACCGTCGATCTTCTGGTAGGGTTCGGATGCGAACTCGAACCTGGA
>NZ_JACIEU010000006.1 GCF_014197035.1 Sphingobium scionense
AGCGCTATCCGTTTATGCCGCGTGCGCCTGCCTGAGATGCCAGCGTTCGCTGGCATGACGAAGTTTCCTGAAAGCCGCCAGTCAACTTCCCACCCATCCCGGCATTCGTTCGCGCTGCCTAGAACACCACGTTGCGCACGAAGCGCAGCAGGTCCGTTCCGCGATTGACGAAGACATAGGGGCGGTCGCTGCTGAAGATGAGGAAGTCGCCCGCCGCAATGGTGCGCGTGCCGGCATCCATCTCGACCGTCAGCACCCCTTCCACCACATAGAGCATCTCGTGCCAGTCGGCGGCGTCCGCTTCCGCCGGATAGCGATCGCCCGGCGCCAGCGACCAGGTCCATAGCTCCGCCTCGCGGGCGGCCGGCACGGTGCCGAGCAGGGTCGCACGGCTATGCGCGTCCTCGCCCTGCCAGGCGAGGGTATCGATCCGGCTATTGTCCGGCATGTCGGGCGCGCGCACGACGTGCGAAAAGCTGACGTCCAGCGCCTGCGCCAGCCGGTCGAGCGTCGACAGGCTGACATTGGCTTCGCCGCTCTCGATTCCCACCAGCATGCGCCGACTGACCCCGGCCGCGCTGGCCAGCGCATCCTGGCTCAGCCCCTTGGCGGCGCGCAGGCGACGGATATTGCCCGCGACATGGGAAAGAACGTCCGGGCGCGGGACTTCGACTTGACTGTGCAATATATTGCTCATAACGCACTGTGCATTATGTTGCACAATGCCGCCCTCGACAAGAGCCCTGCGCCCCGGCTGATGATCGGCCGCCCCGAACTCGCGCTGATCGGGATCACCGTGCTGTGGGGCGCGACCTTCCTGATCGTGCATCATGCCATGCAGCATAGCGGGCCGCTCTTCTTCGTGGGGATGCGCTTCGGCACGGCGGCGCTGCTGGCGCTGCCGCTCGCCTGGCCGGTGTTGCGCGGCCTGACGGCGCGCGAACTGCTGGCCGGGTCGATGATCGGCCTTGGCATCTTTTGCGGCTACACGCTCCAGACCTGGGCACTGCAGACCATATCGAGCAGCACATCGGCCTTCATCACCGCCGCCTATGTGCCGCTGGTGCCGATCCTCCAATGGGCGATATTGCGGCGGCGGCCGCGCTGGACCAGCTGGGTCGGCGTGGCGCTGGCCTTTGCCGGCCTGATCCTGATCGCCGCCCCGCGCGAAGGGCTGTCGCTGGGCAAGGGCGAGGCGCTGACGCTCATCAGCACCCTGGCGATCGCGCTGGAAATCATCTTCATCAGCCTGTGGGCCGGCAAGGTCGACATTGCCCGCGTCACGCTGGTGCAACTGGCGGTCACGGCGCTGCTTGCCTTTGGCCTGATGGCGCCGATGGGTGAGGCGATCCCGCCCTTTTCCTGGACGGTGATCCTGTCGGCCTGTGGCCTGGGCGCGATGACGGCGCTGATCCAGTTCGTGATGAACTGGGCGCAGCGCACCGTGTCGCCGACCCGCGCGACCCTCATCT
The DNA here is from genome assembly GCF_014197035.1 of Sphingobium scionense. GTDB lineage: Bacteria > Pseudomonadota > Alphaproteobacteria > Sphingomonadales > Sphingomonadaceae > Sphingobium > Sphingobium scionense. Next base: position 1,473 of record NZ_JACIEU010000006.1, read on the forward strand.
ATGCCGGCGAGCCGGTCTGGGCCGGGATATTGGGCCGGATCGCGGGCGACCGCCAGCCCGCCACGGCGCTGGCCGGCGCGCTGCTGATCATCGCCGCCGTGATCGTGAGCGAATTGAAGTTCGAGCGACGGGGCAAGGACTGACCCCCTCCCCCCGCCGCGCTTCGATCAGGCCCGCTTGAAGACCGGCGCCCGCTTTTCGAAGAAGGCCATGAAGGCTTCCTGCGCCTCGGGCGAGGCCAGCGCTTCGCGGAACAGCCGGGCTTCCTCCGCGATGCGCGCCTGCAAGGCGGCGGGATCGCCCTTCATCAGCCGGCGCGTCGCCGCCAGTGCTTTGGGCGGCTTGGCCATCAGCGCCGCCGCCTTGGCCCGCGCATGGTCGAGCAGCGCGTCCCCTGTCACGATCGCCGTCACGAAACCGGCGCGATCGGCCCCTTCCGCATCCAATGGCTCACCCAGCAACAGCATCGCCGCCGCCCTGGCATGGCCCATGATCGCGGGCGCGAGCAGGCTGGAGCCGGCCTCCGGCACGATGCCCAGATTGACGAAGGGCATGACGAAGCGCGCGTCGGGCGCGGCATAGACCAGGTCACAATGGAACAGCATCGTCGTGCCGACGCCCACGGCAAGCCCCTGCACCGCCGCGACGATCGGCTTGTCGAAGGCGGCGATCGCGCTGATGAAGTCGAAGGCGGCGGCCCCGCCCTCCGGCCCGGCCATGAAGTCCTTGAGATCATTGCCGGCGCAAAAAGCGTCCCCCCGTCCCGCAAACAGCACCACGCCAATCTCCGGCCGGCTCGACGCATCGGCCAGCGCCGCCGTCATCGTCCGGTACATCGGCCCGGTCAGCGCATTCTTCTTGTCGGGCCGGTCGATATGGATTTCGAGCACGCCGTTCGTCTCGATGATGGCGATAGGGTCGCTCACGCAAATTCTCTCCCAAAGCTGTGTGCCGAGGCTGTTGGCCCAGAGGATGGGGCGGCGTCTATCCTTTTCCAAGCCCCTTCCCTATGCCCGGAACCATGATGACTCGCCTGCGCCTGATCCTCGATCCCTTCCTCGTCCTGCTGCTCTGCACCGTTGCCCTAGCGTCGGTCCTGCCCGCGCGCGGCCAGGGCGCCCATATCGCGTCGATCGTCGCGGATGCCGGCATCGTGCTGCTTTTTTTCCTGCATGGTGCCAAATTGTCGCGCGAGGCGATCTGGGGCGGCGCGAAGGCGTGGCAACTCCATCTTGCGACTTTGGGCACGACCTTCCTCTTCTTCCCGCTGGTCGGCATCATCCTGCAGCAGATCGGCGCGATCCCGGAGAATATGCGGGCGGGCCTGCTGTTCCTGGCGCTGCTGCCATCGACGGTGCAAAGCTCGATTGCCTTCACCGCGATCGCGCGCGGCAATGTCGCCGCCGCCGTGGTCAGCGCCTCCTTCTCCAACCTGCTCGGCATCGTGCTGACGCCGCTACTGGTGGCATTGCTGATGCAGCGCGGCGGCAGCAACCTCATCTCCCTCTCCTCTGTCGAGGGGATCATGCTGCAATTGCTGTTGCCCTTCGTGCTGGGCCATCTTGCCCGGCCCTGGATCGGCGGCTTCGTGTCGCGGCACAAGACGCTGGTCGGCCGGGTCGATCGCACATCGATCCTGCTGGTGGTCTATTCCGCCTTCAGCGCGGCGGTGGTCGAAGGGCTGTGGCACCGGGTCTCGCGCGCGGAGCTGGCGCTGCTCGCGCTGCTCTGCATCGCCATGCTCGTGATCGTGCTGCTCTTCACCTGGGGGCTTGGGCGGCTGCTCGGCTTTTCCCGCGAAGATGCGATCGTGCTGCAATTCTGTGGCTCGAAGAAGAGCCTCGCCTCGGGCGTGCCGATCGCCGGTGTCCTCTTCCCGGCGGCGGCCGTCGGGCCGATCATCCTGCCGGTCATGCTGTTCCACCAGATTCAGCTGATGGCTTGTGCCCTGCTGGCACGGCGCTATGGGGCGCAGGCGGCCGATAGGGCCGATTCGCAGATGGCAACCATATCATGACCCAACCGATCCTGACCGACATTCCGATGGAGAGCTTCCTCTCCCACATCGACGCCGTGGCCGGCGCGATCGCCAAATCGGACTGGCGGCCCGACTATATTGTCGGCGTCGGGCGCGGCGGGCTGGTGCCGGCCACCTATCTGTCCCACGCCATCAGCCAGCCGATGCTGTCGGTCGACCTGTCGGCCCAGGTCGTGGGCTTTTGCGACGAACTGCTCGACAAGCTGGTGGCGATGGCGCTCGAAGGATCGCGCCTGCTGTTCGTCGACGACATCAATGACAGCGGCCGCACGATCAACCAGTTGCGCGCGGCGCTGGCCGGTGCGCCGGCCGATCATCTGCGCTTTGCCGTGCTGATCGACAATGTCAGCTCGGCCGCAAAGGTCGAATATCGCGCGACCACGATCGACCGTGTCGTCACCAAGGACTGGTTCGTCTTCCCCTGGGAAGCGGTTGCCAGCCGCGCGTCGATCCTGTCCGACTGGGGCGAAGTGCCCGAACGGACCAGCTGAAAGTCTGTTTTAGAAAGCCGGCACCAGCCCGCTCCCCCGCCCAGCCACCCGACAGGATGACACCGGATCGGGTGGCTGGGCGGGGGAGCGGGCTGGTGCCGTACCGAAAAAAAATCGCTCTCTCGCGATTTTTCAAACGGGCTCCGAGCGACCTGTCACAAAAATATAATGGAATTTTGCCGCCCATTCGTTATACAAATGTATAACTGCATTGGGGCTTGCGGGGCAGATGGACGAAAAGGGAAGCGCGCCGGATCCGGACGCGGGCTATAGCCTGCCGGCATGGACCTATAGCGATCCCGAATTTTTCGCCGTCGAAGCCCGCCGCATCTTCCGCCCGAGTTGGCAGATCGTCGCCCATGACAGCGACCTGCCGGCGCCGGGCGATTTCCATGTGCTGGACTATCTTGGCGAGAGCATCATCGTCATCCGCGGGGATGACGGCGAAGCCCGCGCCTTTACCAACGTGTGCCGCCACCGCGGCGCGCGCCTAGTGGACGGGCCTTCGGGTCGCACCAGAAAGCTGGTCTGTCCCTACCATGCCTGGACCTATGGTCTGGACGGATGCCTGACGGGCCTGCCGATGGCGGGCAGTTATGGCAGCCTCGACCGGTCCAGGCATGGACTTGTCCCCATCGATATCGAAAATTTCCACGGCTTCCTGTTCGTTCGGCTTCAGGATGATGGCGGACCGTCGGTGGCGCAGATGATGGCGCCCTATGTCGACGAGATCGCGCCCTATCGCTTTTCCGAACTGCGCGCCCTGGGGCGGGTGACGCTGCGCCCGCGCGCGGTGAACTGGAAGAATATCGGCGACAATTATTCCGACGGCCTCCACATCGCGGTCGCCCATCCCGGCCTCAAACGGCTGATGGGCGATGGCTATGGCGTCGAAGCCAGCCCCTATGCCGACAAGATGTGGGGGCCGATCCTCGACCGTCCGTCCGCCAACCTGTCCGAGCGCGCCTATCAGCATTTCCTGCCGGCCATCCCGTATCTTCCGCCCGATCGGCAGCGGCTTTGGACCTATTTCAAGCTCTGGCCCAATTTCGCGTTCGACATCTATCCCGACCAGGTGGACTTCATGCAGTGGCTGCCGGTCTCGCCGACCCAGACGCTGATCCGCGAGATCAGCTACGCCCTGCCCGACAACCGCAGGGAGATGAAGGCGGCGCGCTATCTCAACTGGCGCATCAACCGCCAGGTCAACGCCGAGGATACGGCGCTTGTCGCCCGCGTGCAGGCCGGCATGGCGTCGGACAGTTTCACCGTCGGCCCTTTGAGCGAACAGGAAGTGGCGCTGCGCCATTTCTGCGCGCGGATGCGCGCCATCATTCCGCAGGCGCGCCAGCATCGCGCCCCTGCCCCCGGCTGGAGCCACATCGCATGACCAAAGCCTATGACGCCGTCATCATCGGCGCCGGCCATAATGGCCTTGTCTGCGCCTTCTACCTCGCCCGTGCCGGATACAAGGTGCGCATGGTCGAGCGCCGCAATGTCGTCGGCGGCGCGGCGGTGACTGAGGAATTTCACCCCGGCTTCCGCAACTCGACCGCCAGCTACACGGTCAGCCTGCTCAATCCCAAGGTCATCCGCGACATGAAGCTGGCCGACCATGGCTATCGCGTGATCGAGCGGCCGATCAGCAATTTCCTGCCCCAGCCCGATGGCGGCTATCTGAAGCTGGGCGGCGGGCTGGAGCGGACCCAGGCCGAGTTTGCCCGTTTCAGCGCGCGCGACGCCGCCACCTTGCCGGCCTATTATGACGCGCTGGAAGTGGTCGCCGATGTGTTGCGCGACCTGGTGCTCAAAAGCCCGCCCAATGTCGGCGATGGCCTGACCATGGTGGTCGAGGCGCTGAAGCAGGGCCGCCGCGTCGCCGGGCTCGACATCGAGCAACAGCGCGACGTGCTCGACCTGTTCACCAAATCGGCCCGAACCTTCCTCGACAGCTGGTTCGAGAGCGAGGCGGTCAAGGCCGCCTTCGGCTTCGACGCGGTGGTCGGCAATTTCGCCTCCCCCGACACGCCGGGCAGCGCCTATGTGCTGCTGCACCATGTGTTCGGCGAAGTGAACGGCAAGAAGGGCGCCTGGGGTCACAGCGTCGGCGGCATGGGCACGATCACCCAGGCCATGGCGAAGGTCGTGCAGGCGATGGGGGTCGAGATCAGCCTGGAAGCTCCGGTCGATCATGTGCTGGTCGATGGCGATCGCGCCGTCGGCGTGAAGCTGGCCAGCGGCGAGGAAGTGATGGGCACCAGCATCATCGCCAATGTCGGCCCCAAGCTGCTGTACGAGCAGATGATGCAGCCGGCCCACCTGCCCGCCGATTTCCTGAAACGGATCAGGGCGTTCAAGGCGGGATCGGGCACCTTCCGCATGAATGTCGCGCTCTCCGCCCTGCCCGACTTCACCTGCCTGCCCGGCATTGGCGAGCATCACCAGTCCGGCATCATCATCGCGCCCACGCTCGACTATATGGACCGCGCCTATCTCGACGCGAAGCGCGACGGCTGGTCGAAGCAGCCGATCGTCGAGATGCTGATCCCGTCGACCATCGACGACAGCCTGGCGCCCGAGGGCTGTCATGTCGCCAGCCTCTTCTGCCAGCAATTCGCGCCCGAACTGCCTGATGGGCGCAACTGGGACGATGAGCGCGAAGCCGCCGCCGACCATATCATCGCCACGGTCGAGGCTCATGCGCCCGGCTTTGCAAAGAGCGTGATCGCCCGCCAGATCCATTCCCCGCTCGACCTGGAACGCAAGTTCGGCCTGGTCGGCGGCGACATCATGCATGGCAATCTGACGCTGGACCAGATGTGGGCGGCGCGCCCTGTGCTGGGCCATGGCGCCTATCGCGGGCCGGTGAAGGGCCTCTACATGTGCGGCGCGGGCACCCATCCGGGCGGCGGCGTCACCGGCGCGCCGGGCCATAATGCCGCGCGCGAGGTGCTGAAGGATCGCGCCCTGTGGGGGAAATGGCGCGGCCGGGCCTGATCGGGTCTTTCCCCGCCTTGCCCCAACCGAAAGCCTGGCCTAAAGACCCGGCTCATGCCCGACATCTTCATTCCTGATGCAACGCCCGAGCTGACCGGCCGGGCGCTGTTCCCGCACCGGCACCTGCTGTCGATCGCCGACCTCAAGCCCTGGGAAATCCGTTTCCTGCTGGACGAGGCCGAACATTGGGCGCGCACCAACAAGGGCCAGGCGCGCAAGCATGATGACCGGCTGGCCGGCATGACCCAGATCAACGCCTTTTTCGAGAACAGCACCCGCACCTTGCTGTCGTTCGAGATCGCCGGCAAGCGGCTGGGCGCCGACGTCGTCAACATGCACGCCGGCCAATCGAGCGTGAAGAAGGGCGAGACCCTCATCGACACCGCCATGACCCTCAACGCCATGGCCGCCGACGTGATCGTCATCCGCCATGCCAGTTCCGGCGCGGTCGCGCTGATCGCGGACAAGGTCGACTGCCCGGTGCTGAATGCGGGCGATGGCTGGCACCAGCATCCGACGCAAGCGCTGCTCGATGCGCTCACCATCCGCCGCCGCAAGGGCGGGTTCGAAGGACTGGTGGTCGCCATCTGCGGCGACGTGCTGCACAGCCGCGTCGCCCGATCCAACATGCTCTGCCTCGCCGCGCTGGGCGCGCAGGTGCGCGCGGTCGCCCCGCCCACCCTGCTGCCGCCCGAGGTCGAGATGCTGGGCGCCACCCCCTATAGCCGGATGGAAGACGGGCTGGATGGCGCCGATGTCGTCATGATGCTGCGCCTCCAGAATGAGCGGATGGACGGCGCCTTCATCCCGTCGGCGCGCGAATATCATGCGCTTTATGGCCTGACGCCCGAACGGCTGGCGATCGCCAAGCCCGATGCCCTGGTCATGCATCCCGGCCCGATGAACCGGGGCGTCGAGATCACCAGCACGGTAGCGGACGATCCCGATCGGTCGGCCATCACCGAACAGGTGGCGATGGGCGTGGCGGTGCGCATGGCGTGCCTGGATGTTCTGACGCGCAAGGCGCGTGGCGTGGAGGGATGGGCGTGAGCATCCCGACCAACAAGGAAAAAGAGATGGGCGTAGGCCGGATCGCAATCGTCAACGGCAAGCTGGCCGATCCGGCGGGCGATGCCCTTGCCCCCGGCACCGTCCTGATCGAGGGTGACCGCATCCTGGCCACCGGCGCGATCGACATTCCCGCCGACGCGCAGCAGGTCGATGCCGGCGGGCTGGTGGTCGCGCCGGGCCTCATCGACCTTGGCGTCTTCGCCACCGACAAGCCGGCCTTCCACTTCGGCGGCATCACCCGCGCCGCCCTGATGCCCGACCAGCGCGCGCCGCTGGACGAGGCCGGCCTGATCCGGGAAGCGACCCGCGCGGGCAAGCCCGACTTCTGGGTCCACCCGATCGCCGCCGCGACCCGTGGCCTCAAGGGCACGGAGATGGCCGAAATGGGCCTGATGCAGATTGCCGGGGCCAAGGCGGTCGGCACCGGCCGCCAGTGGATCGCCGATTCGGGCGTGATGCTGCGCATCCTCTCCTATGCTTCGGGCCTTGGCCTCACCGTCATCGCCCATGCCGAGGATGGCGGCCTGTCCGCCAAGGCGGTGGCAACCAGCGGCGAGACCGCGACGCGCCTCGGCCTTGCCCATGCGCCCGCCTGCGCCGAGGCGATGGCGATCGCCCGCGACATCATGCTGGCCCGCGAGACCGGCGCCGCCATCCATTTCCGCCTGGTCACGACCAGGGCCGGCTTCGATCTGATCCGCGCCGCCAAGGCGGAGGGGCTCACGGTCAGTTGCGGCATCAGCCCCGCCTATCTGTTCCTGAACGATCAGGCGGTGACGGCCTTCCGCACCTTTGCGCGCCTGTCGCCGCCCCTTCGTTCGGAAAATGACCGCCAAGCCTCGATCGCGGCAGTCGCCGACGGCACCGTCGATGTCATCACATCGGGCCATGATCCGCGCGGACCGGAAGACAAGCGCCTGCCCTTCGCCGATGCGTCACCCGGCATGGCCGGCGCGGAAACGCTGCTCGCCTTGTCGCTCAACCTGGTGCGCGACGGCCATGTCAGCCTCAACCGGCTGATGACCCTGCTCAGCGCCAATCCGGCGAAGATATTGGGTGTCAATGCCGGCAGCTTCGCGCCCGGCAGCGCCGCCGACCTGATCCTGGTCGATCCCGATGCGCCCTGGATCGTCGATTCGGCGAAGATGGCGGCGTCGGCCGGCAACACGCCGTTCGACAAGGTGCCGGTGCAGGGCCGTGCCCGCCGCATCATGAAGGGCGGGCAGTTTTTCTAAGCGGACTGGCGTTGCGGCTCGCCGAGCCGCCGCCCCTTGCGCTGCCGCTTGTCCGCATAGAGCCGCGTGTCGGCGACATGCAGGACGGCGGCGGCGTCCGCCCCATCCTGCGGGAAGGTGGCGATGCCGAAACTGCTGCCGACCGACAGGCTGCACCCCTGCCAGCCCACAGGCGCAGCAACGGCCTGCCTGATGCCGGGCATGCGCCGATGCAGGGCGTCCACATCCGTTTCCGCGTCCTGGAGCAGCGCAAATTCGTCGCCGCCAAGGCGCGCGATGCTGACCGCATCCGGCATCAAGGCGCGCAGCCGGCCACCCAATGACGTCAGCAAAGCGTCGCCCGCCTGATGGCCATGCTCGTCGTTGCACTGCTTGAACCCGTCGAGATCGGCGAGCAGCACACTGAAGGCAGCACCCCGCTCCACCCGTTCACTGATCGCACGCATAAAGCTCAGCCGGTTGTCGAGGCCGGTCAGCGCATCGGTGCCGGCCAGCCGTGCAAGGTCGCGCTGCGACACCAGCATCGCCACCGTCTCGCGAAACTTGCCCAGCACCAGATTGGCCTGCATCACCGTGACGACCGCCATCATCACTGCCATCGCCCGCACGCCCAGATTGTCATAGAGCGCCATCTTCATCAGGATCGGCAACACCGCCGCGCCCATCGCGCCGATCGCGGCGCGTGGCACGCTCAGCAAGGTCGTCGCCGCAACCAGCGCGCCGATGCCGATGAACACCGGCGCCACCATGCAATAATAGATTTCGGTTTCGGTGAAGGCGTTGACCGCCCACAGGCCCGCCACCAGCCCGGATACGGTCGCGACATGCGCCACCCGCCTCAGGCTGCGCACCTGCTCCAGGGCATCCGTCGCCAGCGAGCCGCCACGCCAGCGCAGCAGAGATATCGCGCAGACCAGCAGGAGCAGCGCGGGCGGCGTCATTTGCTGCCACAGCGGCAGGTCGCCCATGACCGCGAGCGCCATCGCGAGCGCGTTGGCCATGATCAGCAGGCACAAAAGCGGCAGCGCGCGATGGAAACGGCGATATTGGGTATCCAGCACGGCATCGCGCGCTCCGTCCGGCACGGGCGCCGTGAACGGGCCATCCCACCCCTTCAACCGCTGCTTCCAGCGTTTTTCCGCCACTTAGCCGCTCCCTGCCATCTCGCTGCGAGCGCCCTTGAGTAGAGAAATGAGGTTAATCGTCCAACAACGGGAAACCCTAACGGGGGAAAACCATGAGGTCCGCGAATCAAGGAACCCTATTGCCTTTCGCGCGCTACCCCTGTTCAGCAGGGGATATTCATGACCGAAACGATCGCCCAGCAGGTGCATGTCGATGCACCGTGGAAAATCCCGCCCCGTGCCTGGTGGGAGATATTGAAGCGTGTCTATGCGGCCATGTCCGCCAATCATCTGGGCCTGCTGTCCGCCGGCGTGGCTTATTATGCCTTCCTGTCGATCGCCCCGCTGCTGGCGGCAGTGGTGCTGACCTATGGCCTGGTCGGCGATCCGCAGATCGTCGCCCGCCATATGCAGGCGATCATCACCGTCGTGCCCGCCGACGCCGCCCAACTGATCAACGACCAGTTGCTGGGCATGGTGAGCGCGCGCAAGCCCGCGATCGGATTCGGCCTGTTCCTGGCCCTGGGCCTGGCCGTCTATGGCGCGACCCGCGCCGCCTCCGCGATCATGGAGGCGCTCAACATCGTCTATGCGCAGAAGGAAGGGCGCAACATCTTCGCCTTCTACCGCGTGTCGATGGGAATCACCTTTTCCGCCGTGCTGGTGGTGGTCGCCGGCGTCCTGACCGCCACGATCATCGGCCTCCTCCAGAAACTGCTGACCAACTGGGGACCGGGCGTATTGTTCGCGATCAAGGCGACGACATGGATCTGCGCGGGCCTGCTCGCCAGCACCATCTTCGGCCTTATCTATCGCTTCGGCCCGCATCGTCGCCGGGTGCGATGGCAGTGGCTGACGGTCGGATCGATCGCCGCGACGCTGTTCTGGCTGATCGCCACGCTGGCGGTCTCCTTCTACGTCTCCACCTTCGGCGATTACAACAAGACCTACGGCTCACTCGCGGCCGTGGTGATCCTGCAACTCTGGCTGTTCGTGTCCGCCTATATCGTCCTGCTGGGCGCGCAGATCAACGCGGAGGCGGAACGGCAGACCAGCGTCGACACCCTTGTTGAAGAAGTTGCATAAAGTCGCTTGCCCTCCCCGATAGGCCACGCTAAAGCGCCCTCCTTCGCTGGCTCGGGCCAGTGCAGGAGTGTAGCTCAGTTGGTAGAGCGTCGGTCTCCAAAACCGAATGCCGTGGGTTCGAGTCCCTCCACTCCTGCCAAGCGAACTGGCCGCGAACCTTGTAAATCCATGGGTTCGCGGCTAAGTGCGCTTAGCGAAGTACGGGTCGCGAAGCGCGACCGCACCCCCAAACGCTGAACATGGCGGGATCGGGAGGGCGGACTGTTGCTTTGCGCTTTGGTGTTGATTTTGAAGGTGAACAGGCAGCGCGATGGCGAAGACTTCTCCGGGTGAGTTCGTCAATCAGGTCAAGACCGAATGGTCGAAAATTGCGTGGCCGACCCGTCGCGAAACGTTGATGACGGCCGTTCTGGTTGTCATCATGACCTCATTGCTTGGCATCTTCTTCTTCGGTATCGACACCTTCTTCGGTGCGATCGTCCAGTGGCTGCTGAGCCTCGCATCGGGTCGTTGAACGCAGGGCGTTCTACAAGGAGTTTAAGACGGTAACATGGCGCGCTGGTACATCATCCACGCCTATTCGGGCTTCGAGAACAAGGTCAAGGAATCGATCCTGACCGAGGCCGAGCGCATGGGCCTGTCGCAACTGGTCGAACAGGTCGAGGTTCCGACCGAGACCGTCACCGAAGTGAAGCGCGGCAAGAAGGTGCTGGTCGAACGCAAGTTCATGCCGGGCTACGTCCTCGCCAAGCTGGCGATGAACGACGATGTCTATCACCTCGTCAAGAACACGCCCAAGGTCACCGGCTTCCTGGGCTCGAGCGGCAAGCCGCAGGCAATCAGCGAGAGCGAAGCCGCCCGCTATTTCGGCGCCCAGAAGGAAGCCGCCGCCGCCCCGAAGCACAAGGTCAATGTCGATTACGAGATCGGCGACAGCGTCAAGGTGCTGGACGGCCCCTTCGCCAGCTTCAACGGCGTGGTCGAGGAACTGGATTTCGAAAAGAACCGGGTCAAGGTGTCTGTGTCGATCTTCGGTCGCGCCACCCCGGTGGAACTGGACTTCGAGCAGGTCGAACTGTCGAAGTAAATATCGCCGCAAGGCTTTTGCAAAAAGGGTCGCCCGCTTTCCAGCCGGCGGCCCTTTTTGTTGGGGACATATCGCTTTTCGGCCCAATTCGCCGAAAGACAGACTCCCCCTTCCCTTTGGACGAGAAGGTCGCTATAGGGCCGCGCTTCCATGCCCGTCCCTCGGGATGGCTGGATATGTGCGGGAGGCTCCCTTCGGGGCGCCGCTAGACCGCTAAACTTGAACCGGTGAATCTGTCCGCAGATTCACCAGCTATAGAGTGAGTGAAAATGGCCAAGAAGATTACGGGCTATATCAAGCTCCAGGTGCCCGCCGGAGCCGCCAACCCCTCGCCGCCGATCGGCCCTGCCCTGGGTCAGCGCGGCGTGAACATCATGGAATTCTGCAAGGCGTTCAACGCCTCGACGGAAAAGATGGACAAGGGCACCCCGCTGCCGACCATCATCACCGTCTATGCCGACCGTTCGTTCACCTTCGTGACGAAGCAGCCGCCGGCTACCTATCTGATCAAGAAGGCCGTCAACCTGAAGTCGGGCTCGAAGGAGCCGGGCAAGGTCGTCGCTGGCAAGATCACCCGCGCCCAGCTCGCTGAAATCGCCCAGGCCAAGATGGTTGACCTGAACGCGAACGACATCGACGCTGCGACGAAGATCATCGAAGGCTCCGCTCGCGCGATGGGCCTCGAAGTGGTGGAGGGCTAAGACCATGGCAAAGCTGACCAAGAAGGCGAAGGCCCTGGCGACCGCGATCGACCGCGAAAAGCTGCACGGCGTTGACGAGGCCCTGGGCCTGATCAAGACCCACGCCACCGCCAAGTTCGACGAAAGCGTCGAAATCGCGATCAACCTGGGCGTTGACCCGCGTCACGCCGACCAGATGGTCCGTGGCGTCGTCACCCTGCCCGCCGGCACCGGCAAGGACGTTCGCGTCGCCGTGTTCGCTCGCAACGACAAGGCCCAGCAGGCGCTCGACGCCGGTGCCGACATCGTGGGCGCTGAAGACCTGCTCGAATCGATCCAGGCCGGCAACATCGACTTCCAGCGCGTCATCGCCACCCCCGACATGATGGGTCTGGTGGGTCGCCTGGGTAAGGTTCTGGGTCCCAAGGGCCTGATGCCGAACCCGAAGCTGGGCACCGTGACGCCGAACGTCGCCGAAGCCGTGAAGGCCGCCAAGGGTGGTCAGATCGAATTCCGCGTCGAAAAGGCCGGCATCATCCACGCTGGTCTGGGCAAGTCGAGCTTCTCGGCCGAAGACCTGCGCAAGAATTTCGACGCCTTCGTCGACGCGATCGTCAAGGCGAAGCCGTCGGGTTCGAAGGGCAAATATGTCCGCAAGATCGCCCTGTCGTCGTCGATGGGCCCGGGCGTGAAGGTCGACGTGGCGGAAGTCGCTTCGGTCTGATCCTGCACGGATAAGTGATAAAGGGGCCGCCTTCCCTCCTTGCGGGGGAAGGCGGCCTTCTTATTTTATAGGAACATCCGCCCATCAAAGAGGCGGACGTGAGGGCCATGGGCCGGGCCGAGGGGTATTTTCGCTGCCTCGACCATAGGGGGACACCCCTCCACCACCAGCGCTGCTGGCGGTCCCCCTTCCCTAGCCGGGGAGGATTTCGGAACCAGGGGTCTGACCACCCCCTGGGCTCCCGCGGTCGGGAGCATGGAAGGTCTTTGTATCCGTCGGGAATGGCGGGTCGCTTTTACCGATGGAAAACAGAATATGTCCTTTGAACATCTCCCCTCAATTCTCGCCCAGGCGCTGGCCACCAAGGGCTATGAAAACCTGACCCCGGTCCAGGCTCAAGTCACGCAGGAAGAAGCGCATGGCCGCGACCTGCTGGTGTCGGCCCAGACGGGTTCGGGCAAGACCGTGGCCTTCGGCCTCGCCATGGCCGGCGAGCTGCTGGGCACGCAAGAACGCCTGCCGGTTGCCGGCCTGCCGCTGGCGCTGGTGATCGCGCCGACGCGCGAACTGGCGCTGCAGGTCAGCCGCGAGCTGGAATGGCTCTACGGCGCCGCCCGCGCCCGCATCGCCACCTGCGTCGGCGGCATGGACGCCGCCAAGGAACGCCGCGCACTCAGCCATGGCGCCCATATCGTCGTCGGCACACCGGGCCGTCTGCGTGACCATCTGGAGCGCGGTGCGCTCGACCTGTCGGCGCTGAGCACCGTCGTCCTCGACGAAGCCGACGAAATGCTCGACATGGGCTTCCGCGAGGATCTGGAGGGCATTCTAGACAGCGCGCCCGAAGGCCGCCGCACCCTGCTCTTCTCGGCCACCATGCCCAAGCCGATCGTCGCGATGGCCAAGCGCTATCAGTCGGACGCGCTGCGCATCTCGACCGTGGGCGAGGAACGCGGCCATGGCGACATCAGCTATCAGGCCATCACCGTCGCCCCGTCCGATATCGAAAATGCGGTGGTCAACCTGCTGCGTTTCCACGAGGCGGAAACCGCGATCCTGTTCTGCGCCACCCGCGACAATGTCCGCCATCTGCATTCCAGCCTGACCGAGCGGGGCTTCGCTGCCGTGGCGCTGTCGGGCGAGCATAGCCAGAATGAGCGCAACCACGCGCTCCAGGCGCTGCGCGACAAGCGCGCCCGCGTCTGCGTCGCCACCGACGTCGCCGCGCGCGGCATCGACCTGCCCAGCCTGACGCTGGTGGTCCATGTCGAACTGCCGCGCGACGCCGAAACGATGCAGCATCGTTCGGGCCGCACCGGCCGCGCCGGCAAGAAGGGCACCGCCGTCCTGATCGTCCCCTATCCGCGTCGTCGCCGCGTCGAATCGATGCTGCGCGGCGCCAAGATCCCGGTCGAATGGGGCAACCCGCCCAGCAAGGAAGCGATCCTGGAGCAGGATAATACCCGGCTGCGTTCGACCCTGATGGAAAAGGCCGAACTGGACGAGGCCGACTGGGCACTGGGCGCCGAACTGCTGGCGGAAAAGTCTGCCAAGGAAATCGCTGCGATGCTGGTGAAGAGCGCCCGTGCCTCGCTGCCCGCGCCCGAAGAACTGCTGGACCGCAGCGAAGCGCCGCCGCGCCAGGAAGGACCGCGTCCGGGCTTTGAGGACACCCAGTGGTTCCGCATGGACATCGGCCGGCGCCAGAATGCCGATCCACGCTGGATCCTGCCGCTGATCTGCCGCCGTGGCCATGTGTCGCGCGGTGACATCGGCGCGATCCGCATCACCACGAACGAAACCATGTTCGAAATCCCCAAGGCGATCGCCAGCCGCTTCCTGTCGGCCGTCAAGCGCTCGGGCGAAGCAAATGACGAGGGCGCCGACGTCGCGTTCGAGATGGTCGATGGCGCTCCGCGCGAGCAGGCCCGCGACAATCGCCGCCAGGGCAATCGCCCGAACGACCGTGGCCCGCGCCCGGCCGGCTACGCCCCCCGCCCCTTCAAGGGCGGCCCCAAGCGCCCCGGCGGCCCGCGCAAGCCGCGCGGCTAAGCGCTTGGGCATAGCCTCCTGAACGAAAAGGGCGGTGAACGATCAACCATCGTTCACCGCCCTTTTTTTGCTTTCCAGGTTCAGCCGGCTCCGCACAGTTGCAGCATGCGCGACGCCAGTTCCCGCTCACCCATGACGACATGGGACACCCCCAGCGCTTCGAGATGTGCGACCTCGGCATCGCTGTGGGCACGGACGATGACCTGCAGATTGGGGTTGAGATGGCGCGCATGCTCGTTGATCGCACCGCCCTCGAACCCTTCGGGCACGGCGACCAGCAGGTAGCGCGCCTCGCATATGCCCGCCGCCAGCAGATGCCGGTCCTCCAGCGCATTGCCGCGCACCACCGAAAGGCCCGCCTCCTCGGCCTCCTCGACCCGCTCGACGTCATCCTCGATCACCACGAACTGGACGTGGCGCTCAGCCAGGCGGTTGGCGATCAGCTTGCCGACCCGGCCATAGCCGACCAGGATGACATGGCCCAGGCGGGGTCGATCGGCCGCCGCTTCGGGCTGCGCCTCATCCTCTTCCTTCTTGTGGTCGCGCACGATCAGCGAGAAGAGGATCGGGTTGATGAAGATCGATACGATCGCGCCGGCCAGGATCAGGTCGCGTGCATCGGCCGGCAATACGCCCAGCCCGCTGCCCAGCGACGCCAGAATGAAGGAAAATTCGCCGATCTGTGCCAGGCTGGCGGCGATCGTCAGCGCCGTGACGTTGGGATGGCCAAAGGCGCGGACGATGCCCCAGGCGGCGATCGATTTGCCGACGACGATGATGAGGACGGTGGCCAGCAGCGGCAGCGGCTGCTCGATCACGACCGCCGGGTTGAACAACATGCCGACAGACACGAAGAACAGCACCGCAAAGGCGTCGCGCAGCGGCAGCGTCTCTTCCGTCGCGCGACGGCTGAGCGGGGTTTCGCCCAGGATCATGCCGGCAAAGAAGGCGCCCAGCGCGAAGGATACGTCGAACGCATAGGCCGCGCCGAAGGCGACCCCCAGCGCGATCGCCAGCACGGCCAGCCGGAACAGTTCGCGCGATCCGCTATGCACCACCCAGTGCAGCGCCCAGGGGATAAGCCGGCGCCCGACCACCAGCATCAGCACGACGAAGCCGACGACCTTGAGCAGGGTGCCGACCAGCGGCGCGATCAGCGCACTGGCCCCGCCGCCCGCATCGGCATTGTTCATCACACCCGCCAGAGCCGGCAGCAGCACCAGCGCGAGGACCATCACCAGATCCTCGACGATCAGCCAGCCGACCGCGATGCGCCCGCGTCGGGTCTCGACCAGGTCCGCCCCCTGCAGCGCGCGCAGCAGCACGACCGTGCTGGCGACCGATAGAGCGAGGCCGAAGACCAGCCCGCCCATCAGCGGCCAGCCCATCAGATAGCCAAGGCCCATGCCGAGCAGGGTCGCGACCGCGATCTGCACGATCGCGCCGGGCACGGCGATCGCCTTGACCGACAGAAGATCCTTGAGCGAGAAATGCAGGCCGACGCCGAACATCAGCAATATGACGCCGATTTCAGCCAGTTCATTGGCGAGGCCGCTGTCCGCGACGAAGCCGGGGGTGAAGGGGCCGACCATGATGCCGGCGACCAGATAGCCGACCAGCGGCGACAATTTCAGGCGATGGGCGATGGCGCCCATGATGAAGGCCACGACGAGGCCGGCAACGATCGTCCCGATAAGGGGCGTATGGTGGGGCATGAATATCCTTCCCTGTCCGCCGACAGCAGGCCTTCATCCTGCCGCCGGCGCGGAACATTGTCTATTATTCGACGATGCCGAGCATCGCGATCGAGAGCAGGGCGCCGGCGGCGCCGAGCCCGGCCATGACGACGGGCATGAACCAGCCGGGCGGATTGCGCCGGCTACCGCGCAACTTTCTTCTGCGGGGCATGATCTCAAATCCTTCTGTCTGACGGACGCCCGTTATGACGGGCGGTAAAAGGTCAGACGAAGGCGGGCGGGGCGCGAGCGCGACGACTCCGCGCACGCAGGCAGCTTTGGTCGGCGACCAGCAGCGGCAAGGGCGCATCGGGCGCCAGACGGCGCCAGGACAGCATGAGGGCAAGCGCCGCCGCCAGCAGCCAGGGCAGAGCCGCCCCGTCGCCATCGGGACGGGGCGCGCGCACCATATGCGGCGCGGGCAGCGAGCGGGCCTTGAGTACCACCCCGGTGGTGGCGGAGCTGAAGGCGGAACCGTTGAACTTGCTCGACGGCGGGCCATCGGGCGCAAGCGCACATAACAAAGCAACCAGGATTGCAGCCCACAGCGACGCGATGAAGGGCATCCTGCCCTTCCTCACCGCACCCTGGGGATGTAATCTGCTCATCGGCGCCTATATTCCCTTCCCTCCCGGATGTAGGAAGTCTAAGGACCAAAAACCAGCCCACAAGCTGGGTCCATGGTGGTTGACAGAATCGAGTCATTCCACTACCGGGCCACATTCCCGCGCGGGTCGAACAGGCTTTTTGTCCTCGACGATCTGCGTAAAGCAGATTTGAACGAGAAGAGACCAAGCCATGTTCGCTATCGTGCGCACGGGCGGCAAGCAGTATCGCGTCGCCGCCGGAGATAAGATCGTCGTTGAAAAGCTCGCTGGCGAAGCCGGCGACAAGGTTACGCTGGACGACGTCCTGCTGGCCGGCGAAGGCGGCGACCTGAAGGACGCAGCCAAGCTGACCGTCGCAGCCGAAATCATTGCGCAGGCGAAGGGCGAGAAGGTCATCGTCTTCAAGAAGCGCCGTCGTCACAACTATCGCCGTAAGAACGGCCACCGCCAGAATCACACGATCCTCAAGATCGTGTCGATCGCCTGAGCGCAGCTGAAGTAAGGAGTTTAGGTCATGGCACATAAGAAAGCTGGCGGTTCGTCGCGTAACGGTCGCGATTCTGAGTCGAAGCGCCTTGGCGTGAAGAAGTTCGGCGGTCAGGAAGTGATCGGCGGCAACATCATCATTCGCCAGCGCGGTACCCGCGTATATCCCGGCCGTAACGTCGGCATGGGCAAGGATCACACCCTCTTCGCCCTGGGCGAAGGTCGCGTCGTGTTCCACGACGGCAAGCTCGGCCGCAAATATGTATCGGTCGACGCGGTAGCCGCGGCAGCCGAATAACGGACGATCGATGACGGGTCGTCCTTCGCAAAAGGGACGTCCCGCCTGATCGGCCTTGCAGATAGCTGCACCGATCGGGATCGAGGGAAAAAAGGGCGCCCCTTAACAGGGAGCGCCCTTTTTCCGTTCTGACGAACTTTACCGGGCACTCCTCCCGATTTCCCTCAACCCTCTGGAACCACTGGCCTTCTCGCGCGTCGTGCGGGCGGGGCTCAGCCAGAGACGACCGTCGTCAAGCCGTCATGATTGGCGGCTAATGGCGCGCAGATAGAGGAGAGACGTGAATGTTCGCCCGTACCCCCCGCCTGCTGCTGCGGCCCGGCTGGATGGAAGATGCCCCCGCCCTGGCCCAGGCCATCGGCAATGAAGCGGTCCTGCGCAATCTGAGCCGCGCACCCGCCCCCTATGGCCTGGCCGATGCCGAGGCCTTTCTGGCGCTGCCGCAGGATTCGCGCATGCCGCGCCTGCTGGCCTTCACCCGTACCCGGGGGGCGCCACGCCTGGTGGGCGGCTGCGGCATCCATGCCGCCGAGGATGGCGCGCCGGAACTGGGCTACTGGATTGCCCGCCCCTATTGGGGGCTGGGTTTCGCGACCGAGGCGGCCCGCGCCGTCATGAGCATTGCCCGCGCGCATAATCTGCCCGCGGTTCGTGCGGTCCATTTTGCCGACAACCGCGCGTCGGGCCATGTCCTGCGCAAGATCGGCTTTCGCGCCAATGGCACGGTCGAGCGGCGTTACAGCCCCGCTCGCGGGGCCGAGGCCGACTGCCTGGTCTTCGACGAGGGTGAGGCCGCGCGTATGAGCGTGGACTTTGCCCTGGATCTCTATGGTGATGCGCTGCCGGCGCTCGCCGCCTGATCGAAAAGTGCGGGCGCCGATCGCGGCGCCCGTCTCTTACCCCTGGCTGGGCCGATCGAACACCCGGGTCGGCGCCCCATGGAAATCGACATCGCCCAGCGCGGCAAAGCCCAGCTTCTCCGCCACCTTGATCGATCCTGAATTGTCCGGCGCGATGATGCAGCGGATCGACGGCGCCGCCAGATGCGCATCGGTCCAGGCGAAGATCGCCGCCATCGCCTCGGTCGCGATGCCGCGCCCCCAGGCGGCCGGACCAAGTACCCAGCCCGCCTCCGGCACGCCGTCCAGTTCGGCAAGGCCCCGCGCCGCGCTCAGCAGTCCGGCCTCGCCCAGCAATTCTCCATTGGCGCGATCCTCGATCGCCCACATGCCATAGCCCAGCAACGCCCACATGCCGGCATAGCGCAGGATGCGGAACCACACCGCCTGCGCATCGAGCGCCGCGCCGCCGATGAAGCGCACCACGTCGGGATCGGCCCAGAGCGCCCGGCAGGCGGCATAATCCTCCACCCGGTGCGGACGCAGGATCAGACGGTCGGTGGTGAGCATGGGCGCGCTTGTCATCGCCCAGCTATGGCGGGTCACGCGCACGCCGGTCAAGCGCAGCCACACTCGGCGGTAGCCTTCCCACCGCCCCTGTGCCATGGGCAGAGCAACGTGCCCGCACCCACCCCCCTCAAACGCTCCCGCCTCAGCCCGGACGAAAGCCGCCTGCTCGCACTGGAAGCCGCCCGTGCCCTGTTGCTGGAAGCGGGGCCGCAAGCCGTGACGCTGAAGGCCGTGGGCAATCGGATCGATCGCACCCACGCCAATCTGCTCCACCATTTCGGATCGGCGGCGGGGCTGCAAAAGGCCCTGGCCGGATATCTGGCCGACACCATCACCGCCACGATCGGCGACGCGGTCAACGCGGCGCGGCGTGGCGAGGTCGAGCCCCGGCGGATCGTCGACATGACCTTCGATGCGTTCGACGCCGGCGGCGCCGGCGCACTGGCCAGCTGGATGCTCGCTTCGGGCAATGAGGATGCGCTCGACCCGGTGGTGGATGCGATCCACCGGCTGGTCGACAAGCTGGCCGCCACCGCGCTGCGCCCGCAACTGGCCGAGGTGATCCGCGACAATACGCTGATGCTGGTGCTGCTGGCGCTGGGTGATTCGCAGATGGGCGGTCCGATGGCTGCCGCGCTGGGCCTCAGCCGTGAAAAAGCGCGCGAACTCGCCGCCCGCAGCCTGGTCTCCGCCCTCACCGAAGAAGCCCGGTTGACGGCGACAGCGAAAGTGACGCAGGCTAAGGTTTAATTTTGCCCAAGAAGGCGCTATGGGCGCGCCATGCATTTTCTCGATCAAGCAAAAATCTACATCAAGTCCGGCTGGGGCGGTCCCGGCGCGGTCAGCTTTCGGCGTGAAAAATATGTCGAATATGGCGGCCCGGACGGCGGCAATGGCGGCAAGGGCGGCGACATCATCTTCGAGGCCGTAGCCGGCCTCAACACGTTGATCGACTTCCGCTATACCCAGCATTTCAAGGCGCAGCGCGGCATGCCCGGCATGGGCAAGAACCGCTATGGCGCGGGCGGCAACGACCTCATCGTCAAGGTGCCGCTGGGCACCCAGATCCTGTCCGATCCCCAGCCGATCGAGGGGACCGAGGACGAAGACGGCTATCCCGAATATGAGGAACAGGAAATCCTGGCCGACTTCACCGAGGTCGGGCAGCGTGTGAGCTTCCTGCGCGGCGGCGACGGCGGCCGCGGCAACCTGTCCTACAAGACCAGCACCAACCGCGCGCCGCGCCAGCATGGCACTGGCTGGCCGGGCCAGGAAATGTGGGTCTGGCTGCGGCTGAAGCTGCTGGCCGATGTCGGTCTGGTCGGCATGCCGAACGCCGGCAAGTCGACGCTGATCAACCAGGTGACGAACACCAAGGCCAAGGTCGGCGCCTATGCCTTCACCACCACCAAGCCGCAGCTGGGCGTGGTGCTGCACCGCGACCGTGAATTCGTGCTGGCCGACATTCCCGGCCTGATCGCGGGCGCGGCCGAGGGCGCGGGCATTGGCGATCGTTTCCTGGGCCATATCGAACGCTGTCGCGTGCTGCTGCACCTGATCGACGCGACCGGCGACGATCCGGTCGAAGCCTTCCGCATCGTCACCGACGAACTGGCCGCCTATGGCGGCGGGCTGGACGAGAAGCCGCAGATCGTCGTGCTCAACAAGGGCGACCTGCTGGGCCAGGAACTGATGGAAGACATTGCCGAGCAGCTGCGCGAGCAGGCCGGCGTGGAAGATGTCTTCATCATCTCCGGCGCGACCGGCGAAGGCGTCACCCCGTTGCTCGACACGGTGCTGGAAATCCTCGACGAAGAGCGCATCGAGGAGAAGGCCGACGACGAAAGCGACGGTGAAGCCACCTGGTCGCCGATCTGACCGCCTCTCCATTTCCTGTGTTTCGGATGTTCGACCAGTGACAACTTCGCTGTCCGGTTTCCCGCCCGCGCTGGTCCGCCGCCTGGTCATCAAGATCGGGTCGGCGCTGCTGGTCGATCCGGCGGGGGAAGTGCGTGTCGACTGGCTGCGCACGCTGGTCGCCGATGTCGCCGCACGCAAGGCGGCCGGACAACAGGTCATCATCGTCTCGTCTGGCGCGATCGCGCTGGGCGCGCGCCGGCTGAAACTGCCCAAGGGCGGACGCGGCAGCCTGGAGGATGCGCAGGCCGCGGCCGCCACCGGCCAGATCGCCCTGTCGCAATGCTGGGCCAGCCTGCTGCATGAGAAGGGCATCACCGCTGCGCAGATGCTGGTGACGCTCGACGATCTGGAGCATCGCCGCCGCTACCTCAATGCGTCGGCCACGCTGGAACGGCTGATGGCGCTCGACGTGGTGCCGGTGGTGAACGAGAATGACAGCGTCGCCACGGCGGAGATCCGCTTTGGCGACAATGATCGCCTCGCGGCGCGCATCGGACAGGCGGCACGGGCCGACGCGGTTGTGCTGCTGTCGGACGTGGACGGGCTTTACACCGCCAACCCGCACGCCGATGCGAATGCCATGCTGATCGAGAGGATAGAGCGCATCGACGCGCGCATTGCCGCCATGGCCGACACCGGTTCCGCGTCGGGCATGGGATCGGGCGGCATGGTGTCGAAGATCCAGGCGGCACAGATCGCCACCGGCGCCGGCGCCCATCTCGCCATCATCTCGGGCAAGGTCGACGCCCCGCTCAGCCATTGGGCCAATGGCGGCCGCGGCTCCATCTTCCTCGCCGCCGAAAGCCAGGGCGCGCGCAAGGGCTGGCTGTCGGGCCGACTCACCGTGCTCGGCCGGATCATCGTCGATGCCGGTGCCGAAGCGGCGCTGGGCAAGGGCAACAGCCTGCTGCCGGCCGGCGTCGCGCGGGTCGAGGGCGTGTTCGCGCGCGGCGACGTGGTCGACATTCTGAGCCAGGACGGCCGGGTGATCGCCCGTGGCCTGACCGAATATGACAGCGAGGCTGCCGCGAAGATCGCCGGCCGCCGCAGCGAGGACATCCCCGCCCTGCTCGGCGAAATGTCCCGCACCGTGCTGGTCCATCGCGACCATATGGCGATGTTCTGACCTATTATGTCCCTTAGAATTGCCATGACCGGCGCGACGGGTTTCGTCGGCGCCGAAACGCTCGATCAGGCGCTTGCCGCCGGTCTCCAGGTCAACGCCCTCACCCGCCGGGCACAGCCGCCGCGCGCCCATCTCAAATGGGTGCCCGGCTCGCTCGACGATGCCGCCGCGCTCGACACGCTGGTGCGCGACGCCGACGCCGTGATCCATATCGCCGGCGTCGTGAACGCGCCCGACCGCGACGGGTTCGAGGCCGGCAATGCGCGCGGCACGATGGCGGTGGTCGACGCCATGCGCAAACGCGGCGTGCGCCGGCTGGTCCATGTCTCCTCGCTCGCCGCGCGCGAGCCGGGCATGTCGGACTATGGCTGGTCGAAGGAACTGGCCGAACGCCATGTGAAGGCCAGCGGCCTCGACTGGACGATCGTGCGCCCGCCCGCCATCTACGGCCCCAATGACCAGGAAATGCTGGAACTGTTCCGCATGGCCAAGCGCGGCATCATGCTGCTGCCGCCCGGCGGCCGGCTGTCGGTGATCCATGTCGCCGATCTCGCGCGGCTGCTGCTGACGCTCGCCTGCGAAAAGGAACAGAGCCAGACCCGCACCTATGAGGCGGACGACGCGACGCCCGGCGGCTGGGACCATCAGGAATTCGGCCAGGCGATCGGCCGGGCCGTGGGCCGCAATGTCCGCACCTTCGCGACGCCGCAATGGCTGCTGGCGACCGCCGCCCGGCTCGACCGGCTGGTGCGCGGCCGCAATGCCAAGCTGACCCCCGACCGGGTCGATTATTTCTGCCATCCCGACTGGGTCGTCGCCAAGCGCAAGCAACCACCCAAGCGGCTGTGGACGCCGCAGATCCCGACCGAGGAAGGGCTCAAGGCCACGGTCGAGGCCTATCGCGCCAAGGGCTGGCTGTAGCCGGGCAGCAGCCAGGTCGCGCCCTTTAGATGGGACAAAGCGACGACCGCATTGCGACGAGAAGCTGACGTTTCCAATTCCTCCCAAGCTTGTCTTGGGGAGGATTATCGGACCATCCGCTTCCCACCCCTTTCGTCATTCCCGCGAAGGGGGGAGCCCATCTCCTGACCTTGCGTATCGCACTAGGCTGGGGCGATGGATCCGCGATTCCGCGGGGATGACAGTAGAAAACGGACCGGCGCTTAACCACACTTTCCCACCTGCCCCCTTCCCGCATGGCCCGCTCTCCGCTAGCGCATGCGCCACAAAAGAAAGGGGAGCATCCTTATGCGTTTGACGATTTCGCTGGCCGCGCTCGCGCTGGCCATCATGCCCATGGCCGTCCAGGCCCAGGACGGGGACAGGAAGAAGGATGAGGCACCGGCCGCCGAAGCCGGCGTGCCGGCCCCCAATGTCTCGGTCACCCATCATAAGGGCGTGTTCGGCGGCAAGGCGATCAGCTACACCGCGACCACCGGCGAAACCTATCTGAAGGACAAGGATGGCAAGCCGCTCGCGGCGATCTATGCCACATCCTATGTCAAGGATGGCGGCGATAAGACCCGGCCGATCACTTTCCTCTACAATGGCGGCCCCGGCTCGGGCTCGCTCTGGCTGCACATGGGTGCCTTCGGACCCAAGCGCGTGGTTCTACCCGATGCGCAGGATGACGGCGCCCCGCCCTATCCGCTGGTCGACAATGCCGAATCGCTGCTCGACGTCACCGACCTCGTCTTCATCGACCCGGTCGGCACCGGCTTCTCGCACGCCATCGGCAAGAAGGATCCCAAGGATTATTGGGGCGTATCCGTCGACGCCAAGTCGATCGCCGACTATATCCGCCTGTGGCTCGGCGAAAATGGCCGCTGGTCCTCGCCCAAATATATCGGCGGCGAAAGCTATGGCACGACCCGTTCGGTCGCCCTCATCAACGAGCTGGAGGGCAGCTACAACGACGTTTCGGTCAACGGCATCATCCTGATCTCGTCGATCCTCGACTTCGGCGCCTCGGCCGAGGTGCAGGGCAAT
This sequence comes from Sphingobium scionense, assembly GCF_014197035.1. GTDB lineage: Bacteria > Pseudomonadota > Alphaproteobacteria > Sphingomonadales > Sphingomonadaceae > Sphingobium > Sphingobium scionense. The sequence continues at coordinate 25,630 of NZ_JACIEU010000006.1, forward strand.
GAAATGCCCTATATCCTCAACCTCCCCTCGATGGCGACGACCGCCTGGTACCACAAGAAGATGGGCAATCCGCCCGCCACCGTGGCCGAAGCGGCGCAGCAGGCACGCGCCTTCGCGATCGGCCCCTATGCCGCCGCGCTGCTCAAGGGCAACCAGTTGTCGGACCAGGAACGCGCGAGCGTCCGCGCCGAACTGGCCCGCCTCACCGGCCTGTCGGAGCAGTTCGTCGACAATGCCGAACTGCGCATCACCCCCGGCCGTTTCTATAAGGAATTGCTGCGCGATCGTGGCGTCAGCATCGGTCGCCTCGACACCCGCTATACCGGCAAGGATTATGACCGCGCCGGCGAGGAGCCCGACAATGACCCCAGCTTCTACGCGATCGACGGCGCCTATACCGCCGCGATGAACAGCTATGCCCGCGACGAGCTGAAGTACAAGACCGAGCGTCAATATGTGACGATCGGCGGGGTCAGCGGCTGGGACTGGAAGCTGCAGGGCCAGCGCGGCCGCGACAGCGAAGTTTACGCCAGCGTCGCCCCTTATCTCAGCAAGGCATTGCGCGAGAATAGCGGCCTGAAGGTATTCGTCGGCCAGGGCTGGTATGATTTCGCCACCCCCTTCTTCGGCGCCGAATATGCGATGAGCCGCACCGGCTTCGATCCCGCGCGGATCCAGTATCATTATTATGATGCCGGCCACATGATGTATGTCCGCCCCGACGACCTGCGCAAGCTGAGCGCGGATATCCGGGCGTTCATCACCGCGCGCTGATCAACGCTACCGATCCGTCCCTTCTTCCCGCGTCTGCCAGTCTTCCCGACCATGGCGGACGCGCAGGATGAGGGGCCGGTTCTCCTCGACCAGGTCATAGAGAATCAGATGCGCTCGAAAGCGGCGCACCCGCATCGGCGGCACGATCTCCTCACGCAGTCGCGCGGAGAACGGATATTTTGCGATCCGTTCGAAGGCCGCCGCCAATCCCGCATGATAGAGATCGGCCTGCGGCAGCCCGAACCGTTCGATACCGTCCACGAAAATCGCCATAATATCGTCCGACGCCGCACGGGTCAGACGATAGCGCGCCATCTCAGCGCTGCAGCCCCACCTGATTCAACGCCCGCTGGCGGATATCGTCCATCGTCTCGTCGCTGATCCCGCCTTCCCGGCCTTCATCGACCAGCATTTGCATATGGGCAATCTTCCCCTGTCGCTCCTGATCGCGGCGGATCAGGTCGCGCACATAGTCGCTCGCATCGCTGTATCGTCCGGTCGCGGATTGCGCCTTTACCCAGTTCTTCATCGGATCGGGCAGGGAAATATTCATCGTCGCCATAGGTTGCTCCTGCTTCATCCTATCGCATCTTGGCAAAGATTGCCAATCATTCAAAGGCACCGCAGACATGCCTCGCCATCGTAACAATCCCCCTTTAACGCCCGTAAAATCCCCTTATGCTCCTGCCCAGCAAGGGAGATTCACACATATGCGCCACGCGCTCACGGCCTTTCTGGCCGCTGTCAGCTTTTCGTCCATCGCCATGGCCCAGACTCCGGTCGCCGCGCCGGCCCAGCCAGCCTCTGAATCAGGGATGGTCCAGCCCACCCCCACGCCGCAGAGCGAACTGCCCGGCCTGATCGCCAAGGACATGGAGGGACTGATGACCCTCTATCGCGACCTGCACGCCAATCCCGAACTCTCGCTGCAGGAGGTGAACACCGCGGCCAAGCTGGCCAAGCGCCTGAAAGCGATGAAGTTCGACGTGACCGAGAAGGTCGGCGGCACCGGCGTGGTCGCGGTGATGAAGAATGGCTCGGGGCCGGTTCTCCTCATTCGCGCCGATATGGACGGCCTGCCCGTGGTCGAGCAGACCGGCCTCGACTTCGCGTCCAAGGTGCGCACCAAGACGCCCGAGGGGATCGAGACCGGCGTGATGCACGCGTGCGGCCATGACACCCACATGACCGCCTTCATCGAGACCGCCAAGCTGCTGTCGAGCCAGAAGGACAAGTGGAAGGGCACGCTGGTGATGATCCTCCAGCCGGCCGAGGAAGTGGGCAAGGGCGCGCGCGACATGCTGGAGGACGGGCTCTACACCCGCTTCCCGCGCCCGACCCATGCCATCGCCTTCCATGACGCCGCCAATCTCCAGGCCGGCGTCGTCGGCTATACGCCGGGCTATGCCCTCGCCAATGTCGACAGCGTCGATATCGTGGTGAAAGGGCTGGGCGGCCATGGCGCCTATCCGCAGACGACCCGCGACCCGATCGTGCTGGGTTCGCGCATCGTCACCTCGCTGCAAACGTTGGTCAGCCGCGAACAGGATCCGCAGGATCCCGCCGTGGTCACCGTCGGCAGCTTCCAGGCCGGCGCCAAGCATAATATCATCCCCGACCAGGCACTGCTGCTGCTGACCATCCGCAGCTATTCGGACGAGACCCGCGCCAAGCTGATCAAGGGGATCGAGCGGATCGCCCGTGGCGAGGCGATCGCCGCCGGCGTGCCGGATGACAAGATGCCGGTCGTCAGCGTGAAGGACGAGTTCACCCCATCGACCTACAACCCGCCCGAATTTGCCGAGCAGATGGGCAATTTGCTCAAGGGCCATTTTGCCGAGGGCCGCGTGGTCAAGACCCCTGCGGTGATGGGCGGCGAGGATTTCGGCCGCTTCTACCGCGCCGACAAGTCGATCAACAGCTTCATCTTCTGGGTCGGCGGCGTGTCGGCGGACAAGATGGCGGCGGCGGACGCCGGGCAGATCACCCTGCCCTCGCTCCACAGCCCCTTCTGGGCGCCGGAGGCCGACAAGGTGATCGCCACCGCCAGCGAGGCGATGACCGTCCTCGCCATGGACATCCTGAAGAAGGACTAAGTTCAGTCGCTGGCCGCGTAGCGGCGCCGATGGATGTCCATCAGCGCTAGCGCGGTCAGCGCCACGCCCAGCCCCAGGATCATGTCGATAAGATAATGGGTGCCCTCAACCGGCGTCGACAGCAGCATCGCCGCGTTGAGCGCGACGATCGGCCAGCGCAGCGCCGCGATCCGCCAGCCCGCCGCAATATACAGCACCGCCGCCGCCGTATGGAAGCTGGGTGCCGACACGATCCCGCGCAATTGGCCGAGGTCAATGGCATGGACCGCATGCGTCCGCAGCGCCGGGATCAGCCCCTGCTGCCACAGCTCGCTTTCGGGCATGTAGCGGATTGGCGCATGCCACAGATAGGAAAATGGCCCGACCGCCGGCATCAGGCTGAACAGGATCAGGGTGATGACCGCCGCCAGCCAGAAGGTCGCGATGAAGCGCCAGGCCCGTTCCTGCTCGCCCGCCCGCGCCATGCACCATAGCAGCAGCGCCGGCGTCACATAGATGCTGCGATAAGCAGCCGTCCCCAGCAATTGCAGCGCACGATGGTCCGCCGCCAGCCGATACCAGGCGAGCCAGTCGAAGCCCAGCGCCGCGTCGATATGCTGCAAGGTCGCATCGGCATAGCCATAGGTCAGCGCGGCAACCGGATAACTCGCCGCCGCGCCCATGACCGAGATCAGCGCGAACAGGCCGACATAGGTGGTAAATGGCGCCACCGTTCCGGCATGGCGCCAGCCACTGCGCGGCAGGCCGAAGCGCAGCGCCAGCAACAGCGCCGCCGCCGCGCCATAGGCGATGCTGCTCGGCTGCCAGAAGTCGATGCGCAGCTCAGCTATGTCCAGCAGCAGGGCGAGCAGCACCATGCTCACGCCCAGCGCCGCCAGAAAATGCCGCCGGATCGCCAGCGGGCGCGTGATGATCGGCACCGGACGCGCCTTCTGCGCGGCAACAGGCTCAGCCAGGGGCCAGGAGGTTTCGATCGATGGCATGGCGCATAGGTCCGGGAAGAAAGGCGGAAAGGCCGCCCTTCCGCCTCCCGTGCTTAAGCTGCGATGAACCGTTGCACTCCACCACCCGTCAGGGCTGCAACAACCAGCCCGCGCCACCGCCCAGCGCGATGATCGCCGGCATGCTCCACCGCCCCTTGATCCGCCAGGCACAGAGCGCGCCGACCAGAACGATCAGGCCCGCCGCCCAGAGCCGGTCCGCCCGCATCGCCGCCGCCCAGCCCAGTTGCACCAGCGTCGCCGCAATCACCCCGACCACCGCGGCCGCGACCCCGGCCAGCAGATGGTGGAGCGCCGGATTTTCGACCAGCGCCTCCAGCCGTTCATAGAAGATCAGGGAAAAGGCGAAGGCCGGCAGGAACATGCCCGCCGTGATCGCCAGCGCCCCGCCCAGCCCTCCGGCCATATAGCCGGCAAAGGTCGCGAAGATCACCAGCGGCGCCGGCAATATTCCCGCCAGCGCTACCCCGTCGAGGAACAACCCGTCCGACAGCCAGCCGCGCCCGACCGTATCGCCGCGCACATAGGGAATGGCGGTATAGGCGCCGCCAAAGGTCAGCAGCCCGCCCTTCAGACCGGCAATGAACAGCAGCAGCGCGTCGGGCCGCGCTGTGCCAGCCGCCACGGGGATCGGCGCAACAGCCACGCTCCCCTGGTGCAACAACAGCGCCAGCATGACCGCCCCGACCAGCACTGCGCCGATGACCATGGGCCGCGCGCGAAAGGCATGGACCAGCCCCGCCGCCAGCAACGGAATCCAGAAAGGCGTGCCCAGCAGCGTCGCGGCAAAGGCGCCGATCGCCAGCGCCCAGAGCAGCCGGTCCTCCAGCACATGGCCGCCGATCCGCTGCACCGCGCGCGCGATGATCGCCAGCACCACCAACTGGACGCCGAACAGCACCGGCAGCGCCCAGCCCGCGCCGGCGATCCAGTCGCGATAGAGCCAGGCCGCGACCAGCATCAGAGCCAAGCCGGGCACCATAAAGCCCAGGCCCGCAAGCAGCCCACCGATCCGCCCGCGCGCCATGATCCCCATATGGACGCACAATTCATGCGCCTCCGGTCCCGGCAATATCTGCATTACCGCCAGCAACCGGTTGAAGCGCGGGGCGGAAAGCCAGCGCTCCTCCTCGACCAAAGTCTGGCGCAGCATCGCGATCTGCGCCACCGGCCCGCCAAAGGCCAGGCAGCCAAAGCGCAGGAATTTGAGAAACAGCGGAAAAAGGCGGATCGGTGGAGGACCATCATCCAGTGTCGTCATCGTCATCGGCTCCTGCCGCAGGCGCGGCGCATGGAGCGGAACTTGGACGATCATCGCCTGAACGGGCGCCCGCACGGCCCGTTGGCGCTCATCATAGCATCGCGCGCCGCGAAGAAAAGAGGCCGCGCAACAGGATGGGGCGACCGTTTAGCCGCCCCTCCTGAATTCCCGATCAGGCGCCGAAGCCGCCGTCGATCGTGTGCATGGCACCGGTGATGATGCCGGCTTCCGGCCCCGCCAGATAGGCCGCCAGCCCGGCGATTTCCTCACCCGTGGCATGGCGCTTGATCGCCATGAAGCCGTGCATGGTGGCGCTCATCGGGCCATCGGCCGGGTTCATGTCGGTATTGGTCGGGCCGGGCTGGATGATGTTGACGGTGATGCCGCGCGCGCCGAAGTCGCGGGCCAGGCCACGGGCCATGCCCTGCAGCGCCGACTTGGTCAGCGCATAGGCCGCGCCGCCCTCGAACGGCATACGGTCGCCATTGACCGAACCGATGACGATGATGCGGCCGCCGTCGTTCATCTGCCGTGCCGCCTCGACCGCCGCATGATAGGGCGCACGGACATTGATATCGATCATCCGGTCGACAGCATCGGCGTCCAGCGTCAGCGGATCGCCCAGCACCAGCGTACCGGCATTGACGACCAGCACATCGAGCGCGCCCTCGCCCGCAACCACGTCGATCACCGCTTGGCGATCGGCCGCGTCGGACCGGATGGCACGGGCGCCGACATCGGCGGCGAGCGCCGTGGCGGCATCCTGCGACCCGGCATAGGTAAGGCAACATTCGCGCCGTCACCGGCGAAGCGCCGCACGATCGCGGCACCGATACCCCGGCTGCCGCCGAGGACGAGGACTTTCTTGGCAGTGAAATCGGTCATGGGACAATTCCTTGCTAAATTTGTAATGATCGCTATATAAATTACCAATCGCGCCCGTCAAGGATTTTTGTAATGACCATTAAAGAAAAAGCCAAGAGCCGGGGCCGCCCGCGTTCCTTCGACGAGGACGCCGCCCTTTCCGTGGCTCAGGCGCTGTTCCATCAACATGGCTATGACGGTGTCGGCGTCGCCGCACTGGCGCAGGCGATGGGGATCAATCCACCCAGCCTCTATGCCGCTTTCGGTGACAAGGCGGCCCTGTTCGATCGGGTGCTGGCGCGCTATGCCCGTAATGCCCTGCCGGTGGACGATATCCTTGTGCCCGGCACCCCACCGGCCGCCGCACTTACCGATCTGCTGCGCACCGCCGCCCGCATCTATGCCACCGATCCGGCCGCGCCGGGCTGCATGGTGCTGGAGGCTGCGCGCGGTGCCGACACCGCCGCCGCCGCACAGGCGCGCTGCTGGAAAGACAGGAGCGTCGATCGGGTCCGGGACTATCTGGCCCCCGGCCATCCCGACCAGGCGCTACCGGTCGCCGACTATATGGTGGCGATCATGTCCGGCCTGTCGTCAGATGCCCGCGACGGCAAGCCGGTCGAGCGACTGCTCGCCATTGCCGACATGGCCGGCCTCGCGCTGGACTCCACATTGGCCGCAAACTAATTATTGCGGCCGATGCCCCTTGCGCCATTTGGTCAGCAGATGGCGCGCCAGCATCAGCGGCGGCATCCGCAACCAGTGCGACCGCACGAAGAAGGCGAAGACCAGCGCTTTACGCGTCTCCTGCCCCCAGCCATTGCGCGCCAGCAGCCGACTGATGAAAGCTCGGTCGCTCCAACGCAATTTATAATCGACCTCTATAGGCACATGATAGGCTTTGACCTCGGTATCGAAGAGATGATGAGATAGGCGCAACGCCCGCCAAACTGCTGCAGTCAATTGGTGATGCGCCGCCTTCTCGAAGAGGCAGAGGTAAAAATCATCCTGTCGTTCCGACGATTCCTCACAGAGGCAATGAATATCCCACAGGTTGCGCAGACCGCCCTGCAAATCGCCGTCCGCCAGCAGATGCGCTGCCGCATGACAGACCCGGTCCTCCGCGCACAGCATATATAATCCATCGGTTATCAACACCGCATCCGCCATCATCGCGGCTGCATCCGGCGTCGGCCGCGCCGTCAGCGGCAGCACGGTATGATGCACGTCGATCATCCGGTCGCGCTCGGCGTGGATCATCGGCGGCAGCTCATGCATCCACTGCCGATAATAGGCGTCGTCATACGGGTCTTCCTTGACCCATTCCCAGCCGGCCGCGACCAGCGCATCGGCCGCCGCGTCGATCCGGTCGCGCGGCACCAATATGTCGAGATCGCCGATGAAACGCCCTCGCCCCGCCGGCAGGCCCGCCGCCGCATAGGCCGTCCCCTTGAGCAGGATCACCGGCAGGCCGATCGGCGCCAGCGCCGCGCGCGCCCGGTCCGCCTCCCAGATCGCCTGCCGCGCCTCCCGCGCCGCATCATCCCGCGTATCGGCCAGGATCGGCCGCACCGCATCGGGCACGCCCAGCCCCTCCAGCCGGAAGGCCAGCGTGCCGATAAGCCGCTCCGCCCGCGCCATCGCGATCAGGCTGTTCCAGCCGGTCGCATCCAGCGCCGCCGTCGTCGCCGGATCGCGCAATGCCATGACCAGCAGCGCCGCGCTCATGCGATCTCGCTCCACAGCCGGTCGACCATGGCGATCGCCGCCTCGCCCGAAGGGAAGTCGATCGCCCGCGCCGGCACCTGCGCCACGAAGCGCGTCAGCGCGGCAAAGCCCGGTTCGCCCAGCGCCACATAATTGGTCGATGCCTGGGTCAGACGCATGAACACCTCGCCCTGTCCCACCGGCCGCTCCGCCGGCCCGGAACCAAAGCGCGGGAACAGCAGCAGCGCCGGCATCCCGCCCTCGCCCATCCGCGCCACCGCGTCGGCGCGCGGCACCATATGACGGATGTCGCCCTTGGCCGTCGCGCCCAGCAGCGGCCCCATGCGCGCCGCTGGCACCTCGCCCGCGATCACGTCGATCGCCTTGTTCTTGAGCGACACCAGCCGGGGAAAGGGCAGGATCGCGCCGCTATCGAGATCGAGCAGCGCAAACTCGTCGCCCATCAGCCGCCAGCCGCGCTCGCCCAGTTGCGCCGCCAGGGTCGACTTGCCCGACCCGGACTCGCCGGTCATCACCAGCACCCGCCCGTCCTTCTCGACGCTCGAGGCATGGAGCAGCAGATGCCGGCGCCAGCCCAGCGCCATTTGCAGGTTCATCCCCATTTCCGCCGCCAGCAGCCCATGGGCCAGGCTCATCGGCGCGGCATCGGCCAGGCCATGATCGCCGGTGATGAAGATGGACGGCCGCACCCAGCGCCGGACCGCGCTGGTCGGCTGCAACCGCACGGTGAAATCGGCGATCGCCCCATCGACATCGGGATAATCGGCATAGAGCCGCGCCAACTGATCGATCGGCTGTGCCCAGGCGGAGCCGATGCGGAAGGTCGCCGGGCCGATGCGCAGGGTCAGGCTATGCCTCATGCCGGGCGCACCAGCCCGATCCGGTCGAGATAGGCGAGATGCTGGCCGATCTCGCCCACCACATCGCCCTCGCCCAGATCATAGAGCAGGGCCAGCCGATCGCGCAGCATCGTCGCGCTCGCCGGCAGGCCGTCGGCCATGGTGTCCAATATCTCGGGCACCGGGCTTATCACCATATGGGTCTGGCCCGACGGGCGATGATAGAGCAGGACGATATCATCCAGCGGCCGGACGATGATCGCCTCCGCCCCTTCGCGACGATAAAATTCTTCCCCGACCATGCGTCCGGCACCTCCATGGCTCCCCTCTTGCCCTAAAGCCAAAAGGGTAGCCAAGTGCCTAACGCATCAGGGAAAGGCCTGCAGCGCCACGCCGACCGGAAGCTCCCGCGCGCCGACCGTCATCAGCGCGCGCATATAGGTGTCCAGCGCCCGGTCCAGCCCATGTTCGCGCACCGCCTGCGCCAGTTGCGCGGGCGGCGCCGGATGCTCCAGCGCCCACTCGATCGCGCGGGCAAAGCCATCGACATGGCCGACCGGCACCGGCGGATGCTGGCCGGCCGCGGCCAGCAGCGGATGGATATTACGGGTGCAATCGGTCGCCACCACGCCCGCGCCACAGCCCAGCGCCTCGATCATCGTGCCGGCCAGCCCTTCCCAGCAGGACGGCTGCAACAGCAGGTCCGCTTCGGCAAACAGGCTGGCCATGCGGTGCGGGCAATCGACGAAGCCCAGAAACTCGACCCGGTCCGACAGGCCCAGCCGCGCGCATTGCGCCTCCAGCTGCGCGCGCAGCGGCCCCTGCCCGACGATGCGGAGCCGCCAGTCCCGGTCCCGCAGTTGCGCCAGCGCGGCGAGCGCGGTCGCCTGGTCCTTCTGCGGCGCCAGCCGCCCGACCATCAGCAATTGTGCCGGGCGCTGCGGGCAACAGGCGGTGCCGCGATCGTTGCACGCCTGCTCCATCAGCCGGGTGACGGTGGGACGCGGCATCAGCCGCACGTCGCGGCCGCCAAACGGCCCTTCCTCGGCCAGCAATTGCCGATCGGTCTCGCCCATGACGATGGTCATGCTGCAGGCCCTGGCGATGGCGCGGAACCGCGTCTTGCGCGCCCAGGCGGACAGGCCCTGCTGCCCCGGCCGAACGATCGGGTTGGAAATGCGGCCGACCGCGCGGGTCTGCGTGCCCAGCGTCGCGGCGGCGACCAGCATGTTGCTCTGGTTGCCGGCCGAATAGATGACATCGGGCCGATGGCGCCGCACCATCGCGGCCAGCGGCAGGAATTGCGCGATCATCGACAGTCGCCGGACCCAGCGCGGCGCGCAGACACGGCGCACCGTCAGCGCCGGGTCGATCAGCCCGGCCAGCGGCCCGTCCAGATGCGCCAGCCACAATTCGACCCGCAGGCCGCGCCGATGGAGATGATTGGCGAGCTGGATGGCGACCCGGTCCAGGCCGCCGTCACCGGGGCGATAGAGATAGACGACCGCGAATGGAGAATGTGCCGCCACCTGGCGTGCATGGAACATGGTGTCGCCCTTGCGCTCGACGGAACTGTCGATGCTTCGACGCCGTCAACGCGGGCGACCCGTAATCGGTTCTTTCAGTTCGACGCAGCTTTAGGGCTTAGCGTGGCATTTGCAGCGATGCGAAACAGGTAAAGCCGCTCTGCCCCGACTGAAGACGGCGGATATAGTTCAGATAGGCCTGATTCTGCTCATAGCTGGTGCCCGGCAGCGGCCGGCCGCGCAGCGCCTGCTTGACCTGCTCGCCGGTATAGGTGCGCCCCGTCGCGGGGAAGGCGCCGGGCGTACCCGCCGGCACCATCTGGCCATTAGGGGCGATATAATTGCCCGACCGCGACGGATCAGGCACCGGAATGGTGCAGTTGAGGACCGAGGCGGCGGTATTCGCCAGCGCCGGGCGGATCGACACGATCGCCGATGCCGCGACGGCGCCACCCATCAACAGCTGGCGCCGCGATGGCGTTGCCAGATCGGGTGCGACAACATCGTTCGTCGCCTTCTCAGGCTCCACGCTTTCCTGTCCGGGGATCCGCTCGCTCATGTCACAATGTTCCGCTATCGCGCTTGCCAAAGCGTAAATATTGGGCGCTATTCCCTGTAGCCATCGCAGCAAATGCGCGCAAAATCCAGCACGGTAACCATGAATCGACTGACAATTTCACAGATTACGGCCTCGCTGGCCGTGCTTTTACTCGGCACTGGCGGCGCGCTGATTCTCGGCGGATCGCCGCTTGCCATCGCCTTGCCGGTACTGGCGGGGCTGATCGTCCTGGTCATCACGGCAGAAGCCGGGCCGGTCGGCCGTGATACGCCCACCATCGCGCTCGACGCGCCTGACCTGTTCGTCCATCCCGACTTCCCCGGCCTGCTGGAAGCGATCTCGGACCCGCTGATGCTGGTCGAGCGCGGCCGCATCGTTCAGGCCAACCACGCCGCCAAGCGCCTGCTCGGCAGTCATATCGAGGGCGAGGACGCCCGCATCGCCATCCGCCACCCGGCCGCCGCCGAACGGCTGGCCAGCGTAGCGCCACTCGCCGAACCGGTGATGATCGAACTGGTGGGCCTGGGCACCCGCGAACAACGCTGGCAGATGCGCATCGCCTCGGTAGGCGCAGTCGGCGACATGCGACGCCTCGTCCATCTGGTCGACCATAGCGGCACCTATGCCGCCGAGCGGATGCGCGTCGATTTCGTCGCCAATGCCAGCCATGAGCTGCGCACGCCGCTGGCCGGCATATTGGGCTTCATCGAAACGCTCGCCGACCCGGAACTGGGCAAGGATGTCGAGACTCGCAAGCGCTTCCTCATGATCATGGACGGCGAAGCGCGACGGATGCAGCGCCTGATCGACGATCTCATTTCCTTGAGCCGGATCGAGGCGGAGAAATATCGCCTGCCCGAAGCCGCCGTCGACCTGTCGGAACTGACCGCCGAAGTGGTCGGCGTGTTCCGCACCAGCAATGGTGATCGCGGTCGCGAGGTGGAGATGGATATCACCCCCGGCCTGCCCGCCATCCAGGGCGATCGCGCCCAGTTGTCGCAGTTGATCCACAACCTCATCGGCAATTCGGTCAAATATGGCCGCCCCGGCACGCCGATCCACGTCAATCTGGGCGAAGGCCCCAGCGGCATGGTACGCCTGTCGGTGGCGGACGAAGGCGAAGGCATCGGCCCCGATCATCTGCCCCGCCTGACCGAACGCTTCTATCGGGTCGATTCGGGACGCAGCCGGGCAATGGGCGGCACGGGCCTTGGTCTCGCCATCGTCAAACATATTGTCGAACGCCATCGCGGCCGGCTGGATATTTCCAGTGTTCTTGGAAAAGGCACTAATGTCAGCATCTTGCTGCCCGGCGCCCCCATCGACGGGAGCGCAGCCCGCGCCAAGGCGTAAGAAAATTTCACGCCAAAGACGCGATCCGGCCCCTATGTCATGAAAATGCAATCTGACTGTCACAAAGGCGCGATGGTCCGCGGCTAGGCGCCTCCTTGAGGGGCGCGACATTGCGAATCGCGGCCTGTTAGTTGGAGGTTCCCGTGAAGCAATTCGCCCTTTTCGCCGCGACCGCTGTGGCCGCCCTTTCGCTTGCCGGCTGCGGCGACCAGTCGGGCGGCGCTGGGGCAACCCGTGACCAGATCCGCGCGGTCGGTTCCTCCACCGTCTATCCCTTCGCCACCGCGGTTGCCGAACTGTTCGTGCAGGGCAATCCCGGCATGAAGTCGCCGATCATCGAATCGACCGGCACCGGCGGCGGCATGAAGCTGTTCTGCGCCGGCGTCGGCGCCCAGCATCCCGACATCGCCGATGCCTCGCGCCGGATGAAGAAGGCGGAGTTCGAGCAGTGCGCCGCCAACGGCGTCAAGGACATCATCGAGATCCAGGTCGGTGTCGACGGCCTCGCCTTCGCGGAATCCAAGCAAGGCCCCGGCCTGAAGCTCACCCCCAAGATCGTCTATGAGGCGCTGGCCGCCAATCCCTATGGCAAGGGTCCGAACAAGGCCCAGACCTGGAAGGACGTAGACCCCAGCCTGCCCGCGATCGCCATCTCCGTCTTCGGCCCGCCCTCGACCAGTGGCACCCGTGACTCGCTGGCCGAACTGATCCTGGAAAAAGGCTGCCAGAGCGACGAGGCGATGAAGGCGCTCAAGGAAAAGAGCGAGGACGAGTATAAGGCCACCTGCACCCGCATCCGCGAGGATGGCAAATATGTGGACTCGGGCGAGAATGACAATCTGATCGTCCAGAAGCTGGGTGCCAACCCGAACGCCGTCGGCGTCTTCGGCTTCAGCTTCCTGGAAGAAAATAAGGACACGCTCAAGGACGTGCCGATCAACGGCATCGAAGCCAGCTACGAAACCGTCTCGACTGGCCAGTATCCCGGCGCCCGCCCGCTCTACATCTATGTGAAGAAGGCGCATATGCAGGCGATCCGTGGCCTGCAGGGCTTCCTCGACACCTTCGCCGCCAACTGGAACCCCGACGGCGCGCTGACCAAGCGCGGCATGGTCGCGGCACCGGAAGACGTGCGCAAGAAGAGCGCGGAAATCGTCAAGTCGCTCACTGTCCTCGACGGTTCGCAGCTGAAGTAAGGGCATCATGACCGGTCCTGCAATCCTCCTGCTGCTGGCGGGCCTGGGCGCGATCGCCTGGGTCAGCGCTCGCGCCCGTGCGCTGCGCCTTTCCGGCGTGGCGCGCGCCAGCGGTCGCCGCGACGCGGTACACAGCCTGCCCGGCTATCATGGCTGGTATGTCGCGCTGTGGACGCTGATCCCGGCCGGCATCTTCCTGGCGGTCTGGGCAAATGTCTCGCCCGGCCTCGTCACCCAGTCGGTGCTGGGTGACCCGGCGGCGCAGAGCCTGCCGATGGACGGCTTCTCCCGCTCCGCCATCCTGGGCGAGGCGCGGGCGATCGCCACCGGCGCGCAGGCCGGCGCCTTCAACCCCGCCGCGCAGGCCCTGGTCGAACCCTATCGCACCGCGCTCAGCCATTATGGCCTGGCCGGCGCGGTGCTGGCGCTGGTGCTCGCCTTTGCCGGCGGCGCCTATGCCTTCACCCGTGTCCGTCCCGATTTCCGCGCCCGCACCCGGGTCGAGCGGCTGGTCATGGCGACGCTGCTGATCGCCTCGTTGCTGGCGATCATCACCACGCTCGGCATCGTCGCCTCGCTATTGTGGGAAAGCTTCCGCTTCTTCTCGATGGTGAACCCGATCGACTTCCTGTTCGGCACCAAATGGAGCCCGCAGTCGGCCGCCATGGGCTATGGCAATGAGGATGCGTTCGGCGCGGTGCCGCTCTTCTGGGGCACGATCTTCATCGGCGCGATCATCGCCATGATCGTCGCCATCCCGCTCGGCCTGATGAGCGCCATCTACCTGACCCAATATGCCAGCCCGACGGTCCGCAAGTGGATGAAGCCGACGCTGGAGATGCTCGCAGGCGTCCCCACCGTCGTCTATGGCTATTTCGCCGCGCTCACCATTGCGCCGGCGCTGCGCGACTTTGCCGTGATGATCGGCATCCATGGCGCTTCTTCCGAAAGCGCGCTGGCCGCTGGCCTCGTCATGGGCGTGATGATCATCCCGTTCGTCTCCTCCATGGCCGATGACAGCATCGCCGCCGTGCCGCAGTCGATGCGCGACGGCAGCCTGGCGATGGGCGCCACCACCAGCGAGACGATCAGCCGCGTGCTGATCCCGGCCGCCCTGCCCGGCGTCGTCGGCGGCGTGCTGCTCGCCGTCAGCCGCGCCATCGGCGAGACGATGATCGTGGTGATGGCCGCCGGCCTTGCTGCCAACCTCACCCTCAACCCCTTTGCCAGCGTGACCACGGTGACGACCCAGATCGTCCAGTTGCTGACCGGCGACCAGGAGTTTGACAGCGCCAAGACGCTTGCCGCCTTCGCGCTCGGCCTGGTTCTGTTCATCGTCACCCTGCTGCTCAACATCGTGGCCCTGCGGGTCGTGAAGAAATATCGCGAGGCTTACGAATGAGCCCGAACATCCCAATTCCGTTCGGGCTGAGCCTGTCGAAGCCCTCCACTGAGCGAAGCGAAGTAGCTTCGCGTCGCTCAGCCCTGCCCTTCGACTTCGCTCAGGGCGAACGGGGAATGAAACGATGAGTGCCAAGAACCCCACCGACTGGAAGTCGGACGCCATGCGCAAACGGATCGCCCGGCGCTATGCCGCCGAACGTCGCTTCAAGGCGGCGGGCTTGCTCGCCGTGGCGCTCAGCGCCGCCTTCCTCGCCTTCCTGCTCTTCACCATGGTCGGCAACGGCATGCGCGGCTTCACCCGCACGGAAATCGCCCTCAAGGTCGATTTCCCCGCCTCGCCGCTGCTGCTCGACCCGGCCAACATCACCGACGAGGCACTGGCCAACGCCAATCTGCCGATGGTGACCAGCGCTGTCGCGCAGAAGACATTGGGCAAGGATGCCGACGCGCTGATCTCGCCGAGCGCCTGGATCTCGATCCGTGACGCGATCAAGGCCGATCCGAAGATCCTGAGCCGCACCGAGACGATCGACGTGCCCGCCGCGACCGCGATCGACCTCGCCGCCAAGAGTAAGGGCACGCCCGAAGCCGAGGTTCAGGTCGCGCGCCTGCGTCAGGCCGGCCTGCTCGCCACCGGTATCAACTGGGGCTTCCTGACCGCCAGCGACGGCACCGATCCGACCCAGGTCGGCATCTGGGGCGCGTTCAAGGGGTCGCTGCTGACCATGCTCGTGACCCTGCTGCTCAGCTTCCCGATCGGCGTCGCCACGGCGCTCTATCTGGAGGAATATGCCCGCAAGAGCTGGTGGACCGACATCATCGAAGTGTCGATCAACAATCTGGCGGCCGTGCCCTCGATCATCTTCGGCCTGCTCGGCCTGTCGATCTTCCTCAACCTGCTCCAGCTTCCCCGCTCGGCCGCACTGGTCGGCGGCATGACGCTGGCGCTGATGACCATGCCGGTCATCGTCATCGCCGGCCGCAACGCGATCAAGTCGGTGCCGCCCAGCATCCGCGACGCCGCGCTCGGCATCGGCGCCTCGCCGGTCCAGGTCGTGTTCCAGCATGTGCTGCCGCTGGCCCTGCCCGGCATCCTCACCGGCACCATCATCGGCATGGCCCGCGCGCTCGGCGAAACCGCTCCGCTGCTGATGATCGGCATGCGCGCCTTCATTGCCACGCCGCCTGGCGGCATCGTCGATCCGGCCACCGTTCTGCCGGTGCAGATCTTCCTCTGGTCGGATGAAGTCTCCAAGGGCTTCGTCGAAAAGACCTCGGCCGCCATCATCGTCCTGCTGGCCTTCCTGCTCGCGATGAACGGCCTCGCCATCTACCTGCGCAACAAGTTTGAAAAACGGTGGTAATCACACCCATGACCGAAGAACAGCAAAGCCTGGCCATTGCCAATCCGAAGATGACGGCCCGTGACGTCAAGGTCTTCTATGGCGAGAAGCAGGCGATCAAGGGCGTCTCGATCGACGTCGACATGGACCATGTCACCGCCTTCATCGGCCCGTCGGGCTGCGGCAAATCGACCTTCCTGCGGACGCTGAACCGCATGAACGACACCGTTGCCTCCGCCCGGGTCGAAGGGCAGATCACGCTCGATGGCGAAGATATCTACGCCCCCTCGATGGACGTGGTGCAGCTGCGCGCGCGGGTCGGCATGGTGTTCCAGAAGCCCAATCCCTTCCCCAAGTCGATCTACGAGAATATCGCCTATGGCCCCCGCATCCACGGCCTGGCGGCGGGCAAGGCGGACATGGACGTGATCGTGGAAAAGTCGCTGCGCCGCGCCGGTCTGTGGGACGAGGTCAAGGATCGGCTCAACGACAGCGGCACCGCCTTGTCGGGCGGCCAGCAGCAGCGCCTGTGCATCGGCCGCGCCATCGCGGTCGAACCCGAAGTCATCCTGATGGACGAGCCCTGCTCGGCGCTCGACCCGATCGCCACCGCCAAGATCGAGGAACTGATCCACGAACTGCGCGGCCGTTACGGCATCGTCATCGTCACCCACAACATGCAGCAGGCCGCGCGCGTGTCGCAGCGCACCGCCTTCTTCCACCTGGGCGAACTGGTCGAATATGGCGTGACGAGCGACATCTTCACCAACCCGCGCCAGGAGCGGACCAAGGACTATATCACCGGTCGCTACGGCTGATCGGGGGGAGAAGAAACATGGCTGAACATACGATCAAGGCATTTGACGAGGAAATCGACCGGCTGCGCGGCCTGATCGCCGAAATGGGCGGTCGCGCGGAAGCCGCGATCGAGAATGCGATGCTGGCGCTGCAGCGTCAGGACCAGCGCCTCGCCGCCGAAGTGGTCGCCGACGACAAGCGCATCGATGCCCTCGAAGCGGAAGTCGAAAAGCTGGTGGTGCAGATCATCGCCCTGCGCGCGCCCATGGCCAATGATCTGCGCGATGTGATCGCCGCCTTGAAGATCGTCAGCGTGGTCGAGCGGATCGGCGACTATGCCAAGAATATCGCCAAGCGCGTGCCGCTGATCGCCGCCAATCAGCACAAGCTGGAACCGGTGTCGCTGCTGCCCTCCATGGGCCAGGTCGCGGGCGAGATGGTTCAGGACGCCCTGAACGCCTTCGCCGCGCGCGACGCCGAACTGGCGCTGGCGGTGGTGGAGCGCGACCAGGTCGTCGATGATTTCTACGACAGCGTCTTCCGCACGCTGGTCACCTACATGGTCGAAAATCCCAAGACGATCAGCGAGTGCGCGCACCTGCTGTTCATCGCCAAGAATATCGAACGCATCGGTGACCATGCGACCAATGTCGCGGAAATGGTCTATTATGCCGCCACGGGCCAGACCCTGCCCGAACGCGAACGCGGCGGCACCCAGCAGCAGGAGAATTAAGGCATGGCGCGGGCGAAGATGCTGCTGGTGGAGGATGACGCGGCGCTGGCCGAACTGCTCATCTGGCATTTCAAGCGTGAGGATTTCGAGGTCGCCCATACCGTCGATGGCGAGGAAGCGCTGCTGATGGCGCAGGAAAACACGCCCGACATCGTCCTGCTCGACTGGATGGTCGAAAGCCTGTCGGGGATCGAGGTCTGTCGTCGCCTGCGCCGCATGAACGGCACCGCCAATGTGCCGATCATCATGCTCACCGCGCGCGGCGAGGAAGAAGATCGCGTGCGCGGCCTGGAAACCGGCGCCGACGACTATGTCACCAAGCCCTTCTCCCCGCGCGAACTGGTCGCCCGCGTCGGCGCGGTGCTGCGTCGCGTCCGCCCGGCGCTGGCCGGCGAGACGCTGACCTTCGCCGATGTCGAGATGGACACGGTCGGCCACAAGGTCCGCCGCGGCGGCCAGGTCATCCCGCTCGGCCCCACCGAGTTCCGCCTGCTCAAGCATTTCCTGGAGCATCCCGGCTGGGTCTTCTCGCGCGAACGATTGCTCGACAGCGTCTGGGGCCAGGACAGCGACATCGAACTGCGCACCGTGGACGTCCATATCCGCCGCCTGCGCAAGGCGATCAATGTCGACGGTCGCCACGACATCATCCGCACCGTCCGCTCGGCCGGCTATGCGCTGGACACTGACGGCATGGCCTGACCCTCGCGGCCATCGCGGACCAGAAAAAAACCTCCCCGGCACACCGCCTGGGGAGGTTTTTCTTTGTTCACTGCCAGTCGTCCACGTCCGATCTAAAACCGATCAATTACGCACTCAGCAGAAGCTCAGATAAAAGCAAGAATTCCGATCACAGCGCGCCTGGCAAGGTCCGTGCCTCGGATTGGGTCTGAAACCATCTGTAGATCGGCCCTATAACCGGTATCCGCTCCAATTTCTCTTGCTGGATGGCACTGTCCAGCCCCTGCAGCTGGGCATCGAACACACGTCCTTCCGCCGAGAGTTTGAGCTGTTTCAGAACACTGATTTTGCTCTTCCCCTCATCCATCCGGCGAAGATAGAAGGCCAGCCCTTCGGGATCGACGGGACGACCCAGCATGGTAACATAGGCCCAGCGGACGAAAGCCTCGCTGTCCATGGCAAGAAGCTGCTGCAATGATGCCGATGGAACGGTCGATCGTGCAACGGGTGATATGGAATCGCGATTCGGCATAAGCTGTCCCCTGTAGGGAACAACTTATGCCGACAATCGGAAGACTCAAGCGGCCTTGCGCGCCTTGCTGAGCTTCTTGAGCAGCATGTCGCGCTTCAGGCGCGACAGATGGTCGATGAACAGCACGCCTTCAAGATGGTCGATCTCATGCTGCAGGCAGGTGGCGAGCAGCCCTTCCAGTTGTTCCTCATGGATGCGACCGTCGCGGTCCATCCAGCTGGCCCGGATCACCGCCGGCCGCTCCACCTCGGCAAACTGGTCTGGCACCGACAGACAGCCTTCATTATAGGCCGACTGTTCCTCGGATTCCTTCAATATCTCCGGATTGATGAACACCATCGGCTTCTTGACCGGCGGCGCGTCTTCCTCATCCGATTCCGGCTCCTGCAGATCCATCACCAGGATGCGTTTGGGCACGCCCACCTGGATCGCGGCCAGGCCGATGCCCGGCGCGTCATACATGGTGTCGAACATGTCGTCGATCAGACGCTGCAGATCGTCGTCGATCGCCTCTACAGGGGTCGATATGGTACGCAGGCGCGGATCGGGCGCCTCAAGGATCGGAAGAATGGCCATGGCGGAAACATAGGCGGAACGGGGGAAAAGTTCAAGCGAGACGGGCATCCGTCCACGCGCCGCTTGCCGCCCCGCCCGGCCGGGTCTAGGCGAAGGGGCGTGACCGACGAAACCGCACAGCAGCGCCGCTACAAATCCTTCGAGGATACCCACCAGATGCTGATCGAGCAGGCGGTCGGGCTGATCGCCGATCGCGGCATCGATGCGCTGTCCCTCTCCGCGCTTGCCCGCGCCGCGGGGGTCAACCGCACCACTATCTATTATCATTTCACCGATCGTGACGCCCTGGTCGCGGCGGTAAAGCTCTGGTCATCGCAGCAGATCGTCGCCGCCTTCCGCCCGGAACTGCCGCGCCAGGCACGGATCGACTATGTCACCCGCTTCGTGCTCGACAATCCCGCCATCATGTCGCTGTGGATCGAGGATTTCATCGCGCCCGGCGACATCCGCGCCAGCTATCCGCATTGGGACGCCCTGGTATCGGGCATCGGCACCAGCCTTGCCGTCGCCTTCCCCGACGAGCCGATCGACGCCGAAGTCTATTGCGTGATGCTGCTCACCAGCGCGCTGATCGGCCCGCGCGTCTTTCGCCATCGCGTCGCCCCCGATCTCGACACCGAAGCCACCATCGCCCGCTTCCGCCAGGAACAGCAGCGGGTGCTGCGCCGGGATGGCATCGCCGACGACTGATACAATTTACAACAATAGTGTTGCAAATTTAGGTTGCCCCGCTCATGCTGTCGAAAAGACAGACAGCGGAGAGCGATGATGCACGGCGAACGGCCCGGCTTTCAGGGCATGAGCGACGACAGTCTGGCCTGGCTCGGCACCGCGCCGATCCCCGCCGCCCCTTATCATGATCCGGCCTGGTTCGAGCTGGAACGGGAAGCGGTGTTCCGCCGCTCCTGGCTTCAGGTCGGCCATATCTGCGAACTGCCCGACAGCGGCAGCTTCATCCGCCGCGAGATCGAGGCACTCAATGTGTCGCTGCTGATCGTGCGCGGCCGCGATGGCGAGATTCGCGCCTTCCACAATGTCTGCACCCATCGCGGCACCCAGCTGGTCGAGGAGGAAAGCGGCCGGCGCGGCACCTTCTCATGCCCCTATCATCGCTGGTCCTTCGGCACCGATGGCGCATTGCTCGCCGCCCCCGATTTCGAGCGTTTCTTCATCGACAAGGCCGACTGTGCCCTGCCCCGCGTCGCGCTCGACATCTGCGGCGGGCTGATCTTCGTCCATCTCGGCACGCCGGACAAAGGCTTGCGCGACGATCTTGGCCCCTATGCGACGATGCTCGACGGCTTCCCGGCGGCGCAGGCCACGACCTTCTCCGAATATGTCTATGAGATCGACGCCAACTGGAAACTGACCTACGACAATTTCCAGGAGAATTACCATCTCCGCTTCATCCATCCCCGCTCCGGCGCACCGGCCGTGGGCGAGGATAATCCGTTCGGCTATCCGGTGAAGATGGGCTTTCACGGCCCCCACCGCACCCAGACGATCTGGACCAATCCCGATCCCGCACCCAAGCCGGTGCAGGCGCAATCCTTCGGCCGCGCCGCCCGCTTCGCCATGGCCGACGGCACCGCCGGCCCGCACAGCCGCGACTATCTCGCGCTGTTTCCCAATTTCTTCATCCTGGGCTCGCCGGCCCAGCCTTTCTCCCACACCGTCTGGCCGATCGACGCGCGCCGCTCGCGGGGCGTGATCCGCCTCTACTGGCAGGGCGAGGATGACTGCGCCAGCCGCCGCTACGCCCGCGAATATGCCATGGCCAGCGCCCGCGACATCCATGCCGAGGATCGCGACGTGATCGAGGCGGGGCAGCGCGGCCTCAACAGCGGCGCGCTCAAACATATCCATTTCCAGGCGCAGGAGGCGCTCTGCCGCCACCTCTTCAACGCCGTCGACGAACGGGTGCAGGCTTGGCGTGCCGAACGCACCGGCACCACGCCCGTTGCGCGCGCGGAGGCAATTGCATGACCGCTCTCCTCCCCGCCGCCTTCGAGGCACTGGTCCCCTTTGCCGATCGCTGGGTGATCGACGGATCGATCGCCCGTGCCGCCCGGCGCGGCGATGCCGACCCGGCCGACCGCGCGGCCTTCTTCACGGCGGCCGCGCCCCTGCTCGACGCCGCCCTCGCCCATCTCGACCGCTACCCGATCGACACCCTGCCGCAGGCAGAACAGCGGTTGATGGACATGATGCTGACCCTCGCCCATGTCTCGCTGACCGAGGAGATATTGGGCGATCAGGAACCCGCCCACGCCCGCCAACGCCAGTCGATGCGCATCACCCGCAGTCCGGCCGGCGCTTGAGAGCGGCAAGTTCGCCAGCACCAGGGGCAACCGGTCTGGCCTGTTTCCTTACTCCGGCGGGTCGGGTTCGGCCGGTTTCTGCGCCCTTTGTTCGTCGACAAATTCGCTGATCGCCTTGCCGCTGGCGTTGAGCAGCGGATAGGTGCGGGCATCGGACAGCCAGTCGGGGCGGCGCGCGCCGCTGCCGTAGAAGGTGTCGTAGACAAGGCTGAAGGCAAGGAAGATCAGGGTCGCGCCAATCAGCCCCTTGATCGCGCCAAAGCCGCCGCCCAGCACCCGGTCGATCGGGCCGAGCACCGACTGGCGGGTGCGCTGGCCGATCGCGCGGGCGAGCAGCTTGCCCGCACCGAAGGTGACGGCGAAGATCAGGAAGAAGGCCAGCACCGCCGCGCCGCTTTCGCTGCCGACGAAGCTGGTCAGCAATTCTGTGACGGACGCATGGAACAGGCTGATCGCGAAAATGCCCGCGACCCAGGCGATCAGCGACAGGGTTTCGGTCACGAACCCGCGCAGCAGGCCGAATATGGCGCAACCACCGATGAGGAGGAGGACGAGGATATCGACGGCGTTCATGCCGCGCTGGCTATCCGCGACCGAGCATCTGGTCAACCAGCTGTGCAAGCGTGCGGAAGCCGCTGACCGAAATCCCCTTCACTCCGTCCGCGCCGGACGCCGGCACGAAGGCGCGGTTGAAGCCCAGTTTCGCCGATTCACGGAGCCGCAGCGGCGTGTGCGAGACCGGCCTGATCTCGCTCGACAGCGCAACCTCGCCGAACAGCACGACATCGGCGGGCACCGGTCGTTCAGACAAAGCCGACATCAGGGCGGCGGCGACGGCGAGGTCAGCGGCCGGATCGGACAGGCGATAGCCGCCCGCGACATTGAGATAGACTTCGCAGGTCGAGAAACTGAGGCCGCAGCGCGCCTCCAGCACGGCCAGGATCATCGCCAGCCGGCCGCTGTCCCAGCCGACCACCGCGCGCCGGGGCGTCGCCCCGCTCGACAGCCGCACCACCAGCGCCTGAATCTCGACCAGCACCGGCCGCGTCCCTTCCAGCGCGGGGAAGACGGTGGCGCCCGTCACCGTCTCGTCGCGATTGGTGAGGAACAAGGCGGACGGATTGGCGACCTCCTCCAGCCCTTCGGCAACCATCGAGAAGACGCCGATCTCGTCGGTGCCGCCGAAGCGGTTCTTGATTGCGCGCAGGATGCGATATTGGTGGCTGCGCTCACCCTCGAACGCCAGCACCGTGTCGACCATATGTTCCAGCACGCGCGGGCCGGCGATGCTGCCATCCTTGGTGACATGACCGACCAGGATCAACGCGGTGCCGCGCTGCTTGGCGAATTTGATCAGTTCCTGGCTCGACGCGCGCACCTGGCTGACGGTGCCGGGCGCGCCCTCGATCAGGTCGCTGTGCATGGTCTGGATCGAATCGATGATGAGCAGGGCTGGCGGCACGCCGTCGCTCAGCGTCGTGAGGATATCGCGCACCGATGTCGCGCTCGCCAGTTGCACCGGGGCGTTGCCAAGGCCGAGGCGCTGGGCGCGCAGCCGCACTTGATCCGACGCCTCCTCGCCGCTGATATAGGCGACGGTCAGCCCGCGCGCGGCGACCCGCGCCGCCGCCTGCAGCAGCAGGGTAGACTTGCCGATGCCCGGATCGCCACCGATCAGCGTGGCCGACCCCGGCACGATGCCACCGCCCAGCGCCCGGTCGAACTCGGCGATACCGGTGCTGGTCCGGGGTGGCAGTTCCACCTTGCTGTCGAGGCCGACCAGCGTGATCGCCCGGCCGCCGCCCTGCAGGTCATGCCGGGCGGAAAAGACGGTCTCGGCCGCTTCCTCGACGATGCTGTTCCATTCGCCGCAGTCATCGCACTGCCCCTGCCACCGGCCGGAGGCGGTGCCGCATTGCTGACAGACGAATTTGCGCTTTGCCTTGGCCATATCTTTCATCTCCGAACGGCACTTATTTAACTCTTGAGAAGGGAACATTTCAAGAACGATGATCGCCCCACTGGAAACATAGCGATGGCTGGCGCATTGAAGGAAGATGTCCGCCACGATCCGCGTCGCCAGCTATAATATCCGCAAGGCCATCGGCACCGACCGCCGCCGCTCGCCCGAGCGGGTGATCGACGTGCTGAACGAGGTGGATGCCGACATCATCGCGTTGCAGGAGGCAGACCGGCGCTTTGGCATCCGCCATGCCGCTATCCCGCCACTGCTGCTCGACAGCCAGAGCGGCTACAAGCCGGTGCCGCTCAACGTCCAGACCGATAGCATGGGCTGGCACGGCAATGCCATCATCGTGCGGAAAGAGGCGGAGGTCGCCGCCTATGACGTGCTGCACCTGCCCTGCCTGGAGCCGCGCGGCGCGACCATGGCGGAGGTCGCGATCAAGGGTGCGACCCTGCGCGTGTTCGGCATGCATCTCGACCTGTCGGGGCTGTGGCGGCGCAAGCAGGCCGCGGCGGTGATCCATGCCGCGGCGCAGGGGCATGCCCTGCCGACGGTGCTGATGGGCGATCTCAACGAATGGAGCGCCGAGCGCGGCTGCCTGGCCGACTTTGCCCGCCATTACAGCTTCGCGCCCTGCGGCCGCAGCTTCCACGCCCGCCGCCCGGTCGCCCGGCTCGACCGGATCATGCATTGCGGCCGCATCCGCCTGGTCGACAGCGGCGTCCACGAAAGCGCCGCTGCCCGCAAGGCATCGGACCATCTGCCGATCTGGGCGGAGTTCCGGCTGGGGTGAATGCGGGCGCGTGTTGGGGATGGCTGAGGGTCTGGAGGCGACCAAAAGCTGAAACTAAGACCTCTGACCAAACATTCTTGTGAGCGGGAGTTGCGATACCATCATGCCAATTGCGCCGGGCATTACTAATGCCTGCACGATGCCGAACAGCGGCATCGTTTGTGCTTCGTCGGTCGCTGCTGCAGCTATGAGAACTCCTCCCCACAAGGCGATCGTCGAATAAACTCCGGTCTCACCTTCTATCCATTCATCTCCCAAAACCGCATGGAAACGAGGCCGGTCCAACAAGCCGCCGGCAATCCAAGCGATGAACGCGATGAAGATAGCTATCACACTTAATATCGCCAGCGGACGATATTGGGCGGATGCAGCCGTTACGACAATAAGAACCGGGTTTAAAATCCAGAAGGTCGGGTTGCGTATAAACATCACTGTTGATTGCCATAAAGCTTTTATCAATTCTAGATTGGGCGATCAGCAGGTCGCGCACCGTGCCGCCGCCCACGCCTGTCAGCAGGGCGAAAAGGCGAAGGTCACCAATGTCTGGCGCCTTTCTGATTTGGGTTTGAGAGCAGCCATTCCACAAACCACCCAACTCCGTCATCCCAGCGAAGGCTGGGATCTCACCTCCTTCTGGGTTCTGAGAAGAACAGAGAGATGCCAGCCTTCGCTGGCATGACGGGATAAGGACCTGTCCGCAACCCACCAATTTTCGTCATTCCCACGGAGGCGGGAACCCATCTCCTGACCTCGCATGTCGCACTGGGCTGGGGAAATGGATCCCCGCTTGCGCGGGGATGACGGCAGAAAACAGGCCGTAGCTTAGCCACCCTCCCCGCCATCCCCCCTTCTCGCTTTCGGACAAGGGGTGGGACATTCCGCCTCTCGACAAGGCGGCCTGGCTTTGCGATCCCTATCCCCATGAGGGAGAAGGAATTACGCCTCGCGCTCGTCTGTTATGGCGGGATCAGCCTGGCCGTCTACATGCACGGCATCACCAAGGAAATCTGGCACCTGACGCGGGCGAGCCGGGCCTTTCATGACGGGGTGGCGCCGCAGGGGGCGAGCGAGGCGGTCTATCATCGGCTGCTTGCCGATATCGAGGCAGCGAGCGGCACGCGGCTGCGCATCCTGCCCGACATCATCGCCGGCGCCAGCGCGGGCGGCATCAACGGCATCTTCCTGGCCCAGGCGATCGAGACCGGCCAGTCACTGGAGCCGCTGACTGCGCTGTGGCTCGACAATGCCGATGTCGACGAACTGCTTGATCCCGATGCCCGCCCCGCCCGCGCGCTGACCAAATTCTGGGCGACGCCGCTGGTATGGATGGCCGCGCGCCGCCCCGGCGACGCGGTCGAGCGCACGGTGGCGCCCGACACGCGCGAGGAGGTGCGGATGAAATTGTCGCGCTTCATCCGCTCGCGCTGGTTCGAGCCGCCCTTTGGCGGGGCGATATTCTCGACCATGCTGCTCGACGCCTTCGACGCGATGGCGGCGACCCCGGCCGGCCCGTCGCTGCTGCCCGACGGCCATCCACTCGACCTGTTCGTCACCGTCACAGATTTCGACGGCCATGTGCAAAGCCTGAGCCTCAACAGCCCGCCCCAGGTGATCGAGACCGAGCATCGGCTGTCGATCGGCTTCCGCGGTCGGGGCGGCAGCGTCAGCGGCTTTGCCGATCCGGCCGAACTGGTCTTTGCCGCGCGCGCCACTGCCAGTTTCCCCGGCGCCTTTCCGCCCTTCACCGTGCGCGAGCTGGACCGGGTATTGAAGCGCCGCCACCGCGCCTGGCCCGGCCGCGACGCCTTCCTGGCGCGCGTGCTGCCGCGCCGGGCGGCACGGGGCGAGGCGGAGGACGCGGTGCTGATCGACGGATCGGTGCTGGCCAACGCCCCCTTTGCCCAGGCGATCGGCGCGCTCAAGAACCGGCCGTCGCGGCGCGAGGTCGACCGCCGCTTCGTCTATATCGATCCCAAGCCCGGCCACCGGTCGATCCACCTCAACCGCGAGGGCGAGGAGGAAGCAGCGCCGACCGGCGAGAATGCCCCCCTGCCCGGCTTTTTCCGCACCATCTTCGGCGCGCTGTCGGACATTCCTCGCGAACAGCCGATCCGCGACAATCTGGAGGCGATCGACCGCCATTCCGCCCGCATCCGCCGCATGGGCCGGATCATCCAGGCGCTGCGCCCCGGTATCGAGGCGGAGGTGGAGGGGGCGATCGGCCGCATGCTGTTCCTCGACCGGCCGACGCCGGCGCGCTTGTCGGCCTGGCGCGGCAAGGCGCAGCAGCGCGCCGCCGCATCGGCCGGATTCGCCTTCCCTGCCTATGCCCATCTCAAGCTGTCGGGCATCGTCGAGGATCTGGCCGCGCGCCTGTTCCAGCTGAGCGGCGAGGATGCGCCGATGATGCGCGAAGCCTATCGCCAGGCGATCTGGAAGCAGGTCCGCGCGATTGGTGCCGACCAGTTGACCGAGGATGCCGGCTCCGCCGCCGCGCCCGTCCTGTTCTTCCGCACCCATGACCTGGCCTTCCGCATCCGCCGCCTGCGCTTCCTGGCGCGGCGACTGGCCGAGACGCTGGAGCTGGAGGCCGATGCCGACAGCGAGGCGGTGCAGGCGATGCACGACGCCATCTATCGCGCGCTCGCCCTCTATACCGAATGCGATGGCAATGATTTCTACAATGACCATGTCCGCGCCGCCGCGGCACAGGTGCCGACCGACGCCGGTGCGGCGCTGGAGGCGATGGCCCAGGCGCGCGGCCTGCGCGCCCGTGACGAGGCGGCCGACATGCTGCTGGCCGAAGCGCTCGCCAACCTGCCCAAGGCCGGGCGCCGCACCATGTTGCTGGCCTATCTCGGCTTCCCCTTCTCCGACATCGCGACCTTACCGTTGCTTCAGGGTGACGCTGTCGATGAATATGATCCGATCAAGGTCGACCGGATTTCGCCCGAAGATTGCACCGCAATCCGCACGGGCGGTGCGAACGCTACGCTAAAAGGCATAGAATTCAATAACTTTGGTGCCTTTTTCAGCCGGGTCTACCGGGAGAATGACTATCTGTGGGGCAGGCTCCATGGGGTGGAGCGACTGCTGGATATCGTAATTTCCGCAATTCCTGCCCCAACCCGTCTTCCCGAAGGCGCGTTGCGCAACTATAGGCGGGCGGCGTTTCTGGCGATCCTCGACGAGGAAGAGTCGCGCTTGCCGCATGTTGCGGATCTGATCGCCGGACTGCGGGAGGAAATCGGGTGAAGGGGCGTTTGAAGCTGTTTCCGATGATGCTGGCGCTGGTGCTCGTCACCGGCTGCAAGGGCTCGTCCGACGACAGCGCAGAAGCCGCCCCGGTCAGCGCGCCGCAGCAGGTGGCCGTTGCCGTCGTCCAGCCCGATGCGCCGCCGCCCGCTCCCCCCGCCGTCCTGCCCTCGCGCCCGGCGCCGATCGTCACCGTCGGCCCGCCCGGCCCGACCAATTCGCTCGACCTGCCGCCCTCCGGCAATGCGGCCCAGCCCGCCCCCTTCCCGCGCGAAGTCACCGCCTTCATGGTCGACCGCGACAGCTGCGACCATTTCCGCGGCGAGGAACCCTATGATGCGGAACGGCGCGCCTATATCGAGGAAAGCGTCGCCGAACTCTGCTCAGGCACCGACGTCAAACTCGCTCTGCTACGCAAGCGCTATGAAAAGTTGCCGGACGTCATCAGCGCACTGAGCAGCTATGACGCGCGGATCGAGGGCGAGGAACCCTGAGCGACATCAGGGTGAGGGTGGCGCCTGTAGCATATCCAGCCCGCCAATCCTGACAGCGAAGACACGGCCCCGAGCGCCGGGCTGGGCGTCAGGCCCGACTTGGCCACGCGGCCCCGTCGCGCCGACATCGCCCGGATGCGCGCCGCCACATGTCCCCGGCTGAGATCCGCGTGATCCCCGCGCACCACCCTGGCCACCCGGCCCCGCAGCCCCGCCGCGCCCGCCAGCCCCGCCGCCGGTCAGGATGTCTCCTGCGGTGAAGAGGTCGGTGACCGCTGCCGGACCGATGACATAGACCGCGCCCCCGTCGCCGCCATTGGCACCGGCGCCGCCATTGCCCCCGGGACCGCCGCGCCCGCCGTCTCCGCCATTGCCTGCCCCGCGACTGCAAATTCCCATATTCGCCCTGCCATCCCGTCCATCGCCGCCATGCCCGCCGACTCCGCCAGTGCCGCCCGCACCACCGGGGCCACCCGGCACACCACGAAAATCGATGTTCATGCGCACCTGATTGAGTGGGCTGCCCGTGGCTGTCGCCTCCAGCCCGCCGGCCACGATATAGAGATCGGGCACCCGCGCCGTCGCGCCCTCTCCGCCATTGGTGCCGCGCCCGCCCGGCCGTCCCGGCTCACCGTCAGAGCCACGGCGGCCGCCACGGGCACCGCGCGTACCGGCCTGTCCCGCCTGGCCCTTCGGCCCGGCCAGCAGCGCGGTATTCCGCCTGATGCCCAGCAAGGACTGTGGATCCTCGATCCGCATCCGCTTGGCGAACAGCAGCACCCAGGGATGCTGGCCAGTAAACTCGATCGTGCCATCAGGCTTGAAGATCAGTTCGTCGACCGCCAGCGTCTGGCCCGGCACCTTCTCAACGCCGCGTATCTGCAGGATTTCCGACACCGAATAGGCTCGGCCGATCGCAGCGCGCACCTCCGCCGGCAGCGCCGCCAGATCGGCAGTCTCGATCGCCGCCCGCGCCTCGGCCATCGGTGCAGCCTCCTGCGCCTGCCCCGACAGCGGCGCCATGGCGCCCAGCATCAACCATCCGATCCTCTTCATGACAGCCTCCGTCCACGCACCGGCCCCTGTGCCGGTGGCGCGATGAAGGCCCGGATCAGCGCCTCTTTTCAATCGGCTGGACCAGGCAAGATCATCCGCTTTGGAGCATCCTCAACGGATCATCCCGCCATTCGACCGCGTCGCACCATGACATTTCGATATCGCAACAAGGGCATGGACGGACGCGCACCGTCGCCAGCCCCCCATGACCTTGCGCCTATTCGGATCAGCTTGTCGTCAGGCGGCAATCGCCAGACAGGCTTCCCGGATGTCGCGGGCCAGTTCGTCGACCCGCTCCACCTGCGCATCCCAGGCGAACATGAATCGCGCGCCGCCGCCGATGAAGGTGTAGAAGCGCCAGCCACGCGCGCGCAGCGCGTCCAGCACCGGCGCGGGGGCCGACAGGAACAGGGCATTGGCCTCCACCGGGAAGATCGGGTTGACATCGGGCAGGTCGGCGATCGCCGCCGCCAGCCGGCGCGCGCAATCATTGCCGTGGCGGGCGTTGCGCAGCCAAGCGCCGCTTTCCAGCAGGCCGATCCAGGGCGCCGACAGGAAACGCATCTTCGACGCCAGCTGCCCCGCCTGCTTGCAGCGATAGTCGAAATCCTGCGCCAGCGCGCGATCGAAGAAGATCACCGCCTCGCCCACGGCCATGCCATTCTTGGTGCCGCCAAAGCAGAGCACATCGACTCCCGCCTTCCAGCTGATCTCCGCCGGGTCGCAGCCCAGGCTGGCGCAGGCATGGGCAAAGCGCGCGCCGTCCATGTGCAGTTTCAGGCCCAGTTCGCGGCACACGGCGGAAATCGCGCGCACTTCATCGACCGTGTAGACAAGGCCGGTCTCGGTCGGCTGGGTGATGGTGACGACGCGCGGCTTGGGGAAATGGATGTCGGACCGGCTGGTCGCCAGTTGCCGGATCGCTTCGGGCGTCAGCTTGCCATCGGCCGAGGGCGCGGCCAGCAGCTTCGACCCGTTGGAGAAGAATTCGGGCGCGCCGCATTCATCGGTTTCGACATGGGCGGCCGCCGAACAGATCACGCTATGATAGGATTGGCACAACGCCGCGAGCGCCAGCGAATTGGCGGCGGTGCCGTTGAAGACGAAGAAGACCTCCGCATCGCCGCCGAACAGGGTGCGAAAATTGTCCGCCGCGCGCTGCGTCCATTCATCCTCGCCATAGGCCGTCGCCGATCCGCTGTTCGCCGCGAGCATCGCATCGAGCGCCTCGGGGCAGGCCCCGGCATAATTGTCGCTGGCAAATTGCTGTGTGGAAATGGGCACGTCATGCTTCCGTCTGCTGGTGTGTGACCAAGCATCGGATCAACGTCGTCGTGGCTGCATGTCCCGTTTACTTGCCGGTCCGGCCACATCCCCCTCTTGGCAAGGGGCACCACCTTGCTCGGGGAGCAGGTTGGTGTCGGACGTTGGCCCGACTCTTGATGTTGCCGGGGCGATTATCGGCCAGGCGATGCCGCGTCAAGCGTCAGCGCAGCAGCGCCTCTATCCCCTTCGCCAGATCGATGTCGCGTTGCGACAGGCCGCCGGCATCATGGGTGGTGAGCGTGATTTCGACGCGATTATAGACGTTCGACCATTCGGGATGATGGTCGGCCTTTTCCGCCAGCAAAGCCACCCGCGTCATGAAGCCGAAGGCGGCGATAAAGTCGGGAAAGGTGAAGCTGCGCGCGATCCCGTCCGGTTCGGCGACCGTCGTCCATTCGGGCAAATCCGCCAGCGCGATCGCGCGTTCCGTTTCGTTCAGTCTGGCAAGCATTTCTCTATCCTGCGTTATTTCTTTCGCCTATGTGACAGCCATGCCTGACACTGGTCAATCGTTCCGCTTCGCCCCTACCCCTCAGGAAATCGAGATACTCGCGCTGGAGGCCCTGAGCCGCCTGCCCGAGCCCTTCCGCTCCTATCTCTCCAATGTCGTGATGCTGGTCGAGGATTTCGCCGACGCCGATATCCTGAAAGAGATGGAGATCGACGATCCGTTCGGCCTGACCGGCCTCTATAGCGGGCGCCCCTTCGGGCAGGAGGCGCAGACCGGCGACCTGCCGCCGACCGTGCATCTTTTCCGCCGCCCGCTGCTCGACGAATGGGTCGAAACCGGCGTGCCGCTCGAAGCGCTCATCACCCATGTCGTGGTGCATGAGATCGGCCATCATTTCGGCCTGTCGGACATCGACATGCATGTGCTGGAGGATATGGTCGCCCCATGAGCGGCGCGGCGCTGCGCCTGTCGGGCCTTGCCTGTCTGCGCGGCGGACGCCTGCTCTTTGCCGGCGTCGACCTGGTGCTGGCGGCCGGCGGCAGCGCGCTGCTGCACGGGCCGAACGGCATCGGCAAGTCCAGCCTGCTGCGCCAATGTGCCGGATTGCTGCCCATTTATGCCGGGACCATCGACCGCCAGGGCAGCGTCGCGCTGGCCGACGAGCGGCTGGCGCTCGACATGGAATTGCCGCTCCACCGCGCACTCGGCTTCTGGGCACGGCTCGACCGGGTGGATGAGGCCGCGCTCGACCGCGCACTCCACGCCATGGCACTCGCCCCCTTGCGCGACGTGCCCGTGCGCATGCTGTCCACCGGCCAGCGCAAGCGCGCCATGCTCGCCCGCGTGATCGCCAGCGGCGCGGATATCTGGCTACTCGACGAGCCGGCCAACGGCCTGGACGACGCGTCGGTCGCGCTGCTCGGCGCCGCGGTGGCAGATCATCTGGCGGTCGGCGGCATCGTCGTCGCCGCCTCGCACCAGCCTTTGCTGCTGACCGATCCGGTGCGGATCGCCATGGCCGCCCATGTGCCGGACCCGGCGCAGGAGGCGTCATGCGATTGATCGCCCTGCTCGTCGCCCGCGACCTGGGACAGGCCTGGCGCTCGGCCGGGCTGTGGCTGCCGGTCGCCTTCCTGCTGCTGGTCGCCAGCCTCTACCCCTTTGCCGTCGGCCCCGACGCCGCCCTGCTCGCCCGCACCGGCGGCGGCATGCTGTGGATCGCGGCGCTGCTCGCCAGCCTGCTGCCGGTCGATCGGCTGGTCGCGCCGGATCGCGATGCCGGCATCCTGGACCAGATCGCGCTGCGCGGCATCAGCGAGGAGATGGTGGTGATCGCCCGGCTGATCGCCCATTGGCTGGGTTTCGGCCCGCCGCTGATGATCGCCGCCCTGCCCGCCGCCGCGCTGCTGAAGCTGGACGGCGCCACGATCCTGACGCTGGAGGCCGGGCTGTTGATCGGCACGCCCGCGCTTGCCGCGCTTGGCCTGCTGGTGGCGACCCTGACCGCCGGGCTGCGCTCGTCGGGCGCTCTGGCGGGCCTGCTCGCCCTGCCGCTGGCGGTGCCGCTGCTGATCTTTGGCGCGGGCACACTGGGCGACGGCAGCGGCGCGGCATTCAAATTCCTCGGCGCCGCCTCCCTGCTGCTGGTCGCGATCACGCCGATCGCGGGCGGAGCGGCGATCCGCGCCGGCCGGGAATGAGGTTTGTGCAACGCGCAAGGCGTTGACATTGGCGGGCCGCAATGGTCCCATGCTGCATCGCAACAAACTCCGACAGCGGGCCATGCCCGCCAAGCGCGAGGTGCCCGATGCCCGATCCGACTGCCGAGCCCGAAAGCCGCCTGATCGACCTGGCGCTGCAGGGCGGCGGCGCCCATGGCGCCTTCACCTGGGGCGTGCTCGACCGCCTGCTGGAAGAACCCTGGCTGCGGATCGACGGCATATCGGGCACGTCGGCCGGGGCGATGAATGCCGCCGTGCTGGCCAGCGGCTATGCCCATGGCGGCGCCCAGGGTGCCCGCCGCGCCCTCACCCGTTTCTGGAGCAAGGTGTCGGACGGGGCGATGTTCAGCCCCTTCCGCCGCAGCCCGCTCGACATCCTGCTCGGCCGCTGGACGCTCGACTTTTCGCCGCTCTATGTCGGCATGGACCTGATGGCGCGGCTCTGCTCGCCCTATGATCTCAATCCGGGCGGCTTCAATCCGCTGACCGACATCCTGAACGAATGCGTCGATTTCGACCATCTCGCCGCCAGCCCGATCCGCCTGTTCATCACCGCGACCAGCGTGCGCACCGGCCAGGCCCGCGTGTTCCGCAATGGGGAGATCACGCCCGATGTGCTGATTGCCTCGGCCTGCCTGCCGACCATGTTCCACGCAGTCGAGATCGATGGCGAGGCCTATTGGGACGGCGGCTATTCGGGCAATCCGACGCTGACGCCGCTGGTGCGCGACTGCGATTCGGACGACACCATCCTGATCCAGGTGAACCCGGTCGAGCGCGCCACCGACCTCTACGCCGCGCGCGACATTGCCAGCCGATTGAACGAGATTTCCTTCAACGCCGTGCTGCTGCAGGAAATCCGGATGATGGCGCTGCTGCGCCAAGTCGCCGATCCCGGCCATGGCGAGGGCGCAAAATGGGCCAAGATGCGCATCCACCGCATCGCCAGCACCGACATGCTGCAATTCGGCCATTCGTCCAAGCTGAATGCCGAATGGGCGTTCCTGTGGAAACTCAAGAAGATCGGGCGCAAGGCGGCGGATGATTTCCTGAAACAGCATGGCCAGGCGATCGGCCGGCAATCGACGCTCGATATCGACGCGCTGCTCGCCCATGTCTGACATGCTGTCTGACGCGGTCAGCTTCCTCGGCATCCTGGTCGCGCTCGGCGCGCTGATCGCCATGGCCTATCGCGGCTGGAGCGTGCTGTTCCTCGCCCCGGCGCTGGCGATGATCGCCGCCAGCTTTTCGGGCTATCCGATGCTGGCGAGCTGGACCCAGATCTTCATGGTCGCGGCCGCCGGCTTCCTCGCCCAATTTTTCCCGCTGTTCCTGCTCGGCGCGATCTTCGCCAAGCTGATGAACGACAGCGGATCAGTGCGTAGCATCGCCGATGCCATGATCGGCTGGCTGGGATCCGGTCGCGCGATCATGGCGGTGGTGCTGGCCGGCGCGATCCTGACCTATGGCGGAGTCAGCCTGTTCGTCGCCTTCTTCGTGCTGGTGCCGATGGCGCAGGCGCTGTTCCGCGCCGGCAATATCCCCCGGCGGCTGGTGCCAGCGACCATCATCCTGGGCACATCGACCTTCACCATGACCGCCCTGCCGGGCACGCCGGCAATCCAGAATGTCATTCCCATGCCGTTCTTCGGCACCTCCATCTATGCCGCGCCGGGCCTGGGCCTGATCGCGGCAATCATCATGCTGGCCGTGGGGCTGGGCTGGTTGCTGCGGGCACAGGCTGCGGCCGCCCTCCGGCAGGAGGGCTATGACCCCAGCCTCTCTCCCGCCGCGCCGGTCGACAGCGCGCGGATGCGCGAGCATACGACCACCGCCTCCACTTTCGACCCCGCCGAAATGGACAAGGGTGCGCCCACCGACGACTGCCCTTCGCTCGGCATCGCCTTCCTGCCGATCGGGGTGATGATCGGCTGCAACCTCATCCTTTCGCTCTGGCTGTTCCCGACCTGGGACGCGCCCTTCCTGGCAGAGCCTTTATGGGGCAGCACCAGCCTGGGCGCGGTTGCGGGCATATGGTCGGTGACGGCGGCCCTGATGATCGCGACGCTCGCCATCATCCTGTGCAACCGGGGGCGTCTCGTCAGTCTGCGCGACAGCATCGATTCGGGCGCCAATGCCGCCGTGCTGCCGATCATCAGCGTGGCGAGCCTGGTCGGCTTCGGCGCGGTGATCGCCGCGCTGCCCGCCTTCCACATGATCCGCGACTGGGTGCTGGGCATGGGCGGCGGGCCGCTGGTGTCGCTGGCGGTGGCGACCAACCTGCTCGCCGCGCTCACCGGATCGGCCTCGGGCGGGCTGACCATCGCGCTGGAGGCGCTGGGGCCGACCTATATGGACATCGCGGCGCAGACCGGTACCGATCCCGCCATCATGCATCGGGTGGCGGTGATCGGGTCCGGCACGCTCGACATCTTGCCGCATAATGGCGCGATCGTGACCCTGCTGGCGCTCAGCGGCGTCACCCACCGCGAATCCTATCTGGATATCGCCATGGCCGGCATCGTCAGTTCGCTCGCCGCGCTGGTCGCCGTCATCCTGATCGGGTCGATGGCCGGCAGCTTCTGACCCCTTCGTCCCTTGGCCGGGTCGACAGGCGCCTGCGCATCGGCCATGGGCTGCGCCATGTTCGGCATCATCGCATCTATATTGTTCGTCCTGATCTGGTCCACTGGCTTCATCGTCGCCCGCGCAATGGTGCCCCATGGCGCGCCGGAGCTGATCCTGGCCGCACGCCTGTGCCTGACCGCGCTGTTGCTGGGTGCGCTGGCGCTGCATGGGCGCCAGCCCTGGCCGCGCGGCCGGCGCCTGTGGCTGCATCTGGCGGCGGGCGCGATGCTGCACGGCTTTTACCTGACGCTCAGTTGGTGGGCGGTCGGCCATGGCATGCCGGCCGGCATCATGTCGCTGCTGGGCGCGACCCAGCCGCTGATGGTGGCGGTCGCCAGCGTCGCGATCCTGGGCGAGCGGTTGCCGGCGCGTGCCTGGAGCGGCCTTGCCATCGCCATCCTGGGCGTCCTCTGCGTGCTGATGCCGGCGATCGCCAAGTCGGGTGCGGGCGCGATCACGCTCATTCCCGCGATCGGCGGCATCGTCGCGGTAGTGGCGATGACCGGCGGCACGCTGATCCAGCGCGGCACGATCGGCGGCGATCCGATCTGGGTGTCGGGCGCGGTGCAGAATGCCGGCGGCGCGCTGGTGGCGATCACCGCCACCCTGATCGTGGGCGAATGGCGCTGGGATAATAGCCCGATGCTGTGGATTGGCCTTGGCTGGTCGGTGCTGGGCCTGTCGGCGGCCGGCCTGTCGCTGCTGGTCTGGCTGGTCCGGACCCAGGGGCCGACGCGCATGTCGATGCTCCTCCTGCTGGTGCCGCCGCTCGCCGCGGTCGAAGCCTGGCTGCTGTTCGGCGAGAAGCTCGGCCCGGTGCAGATCGCCGGTTTCGCGCTGGCGCTGGGCGGCGTGCTGCTGGGCCGGTCCCAACCGAAACGGACCGAGATGATCGAGCCGGCCTAAGCTGCCACCGCGCCGTCACGGGATCGTCACATCCTGCAACATGACGGTCATGATCGCGCGCTAGGGCGGGTCATGAGCAAATCCGGCCGCACCTCGCCGCTTCCCTCGATCCTGTCGCAGACGGCGGACATGCAGATGCAGATGACCTTGCGCCAGGTCGGCTTCGGCGCGGCGTCCGCCAATGCCATGCCCTATGTGCCGCCCAAGTCGGCGCCCGCGCCCCGCGACGACAGCGCGCTGGCGCTCAAGCGGCGCGACTGGCTGCTCCATGTCATGGAACAGCAGCGTGCCCTGTCCCCCTATGCCTCCGGCCTGCTGACCGCCGACGCGCTGTCGGGCGAGGATTTCCTCCATAATTTCTACGCGCCCGGCCGCCCGGCCCTGATCAAGGGCGCGATGGAGGGCTGGCCCGCCCGCGAAAAATGGACGCCGGACTATCTGGCCGATGCCATTGGCGACGCACAGATCGAATATCAGGGCGGCCGCACCCAAGCCACCGACTATGAACTGGCCAAGGACCGGCACAAGCGCCGTGCCCCCTTCCGCCAGTTCATCGCCCTGGTGCGCGATGGCGGCAATGACGCCTATCTCACCGCCTATAACAGCGCAGCCAATGGCCCGGCCCTCGCGCCGCTGCAGGCCGACCTTGGCCATCCCGACGCTTATCTGGCGCCGACGCCGGGCATGTTGTGGATCGGCGGCGCTGGCGCCTTCACCCCGCTGCATTTCGACCTCACCAACAATCTGCTGGCGCAGGTGACCGGCACCAAGCATGTCATCCTGGTGCCGCCGTCACAGACCGGCCGGCTGGCGCATAACCGCCATGTTTTCAGCGATGTCAGCGACCTGACCGATCCGGCGCGGCTCGCCCTCTATCCCCGCGCCCGCGACCTGCTGCGCTACGAAGTGCGCCTGACGCCGGGCGACCTGCTCTTCATCCCGATCGGTTGGTGGCATCAGGTCCGGTCGGAAAGCTTCTCGACCATGCTGACCTACACCCATTTCCACTGGCCCAATGCAGGCCATGAAAATTATCCCGCCGGCTAGAGCCTTGTTTGGAGAATGTGCTGCCGCACATTCTGCCGCACCGGCCCGCTCCCCCACCCGGCCACCCAGCGGCAGTATTCTATGGGTGGCCGGGTGAGGGAGCGGGCTGGCACCGTCTCAAAAATGCGCTCTTCCGCGCATTTTTCGAAATCAGCCCTCCCGCAGCCGCTCATGATGGCGGATCACCTCATCGATGATGAAGCGCAGGAACTTCTCGGTGAAGTCGGGGTCCAGATTGGCGTCCAGCGCCAACTGGCGCAGCCGCTGGATCTGGCGTTCCTCGCGGCCCGGATCGGCCGGCGGCAGGTCGTGCGTCGCCTTATATTCGCCAACCGCCTGGGTGACCTTGAACCGTTCCGCCAGCATGAAGACGAGCGCCGCGTCGATATTGTCGATGCTCTCGCGATAGCGCTTCAAAGTCTCGTCCACCTGGCATTCTCCACAGGGGCATCGCGGCGGGAAAGTGCGTGGCTTTTCCGTTACTGCGATGCGTCAATCAATCGTCCGGCGCGCTTTTTGCGCCATTGCGCCGCACAGGCAAGCTATTCCCGCTTGCCATCTGCTTTTTGCCCCGCCAGAGGACGCTTGTCATGACTGCATCCTCCCCCGGCAACGTCCATCCGATCGGTCGCACCAGCGCCCCTTCGCTCGCCCCCATCATGGCGCTCGTCGCCGATGGCATGAACCAGGTGAACAGCGTCATCCTGGACCGGATGCAGTCGCGCATCCCGCTGATCCCGGAACTGGCCGGTCATCTGATCGCCGGCGGCGGCAAGCGGCTGCGGCCGATGCTGACGCTCGCCTGCGCCGACCTGGTCGGCTATGCCGGATCGCGCCATTACAAGCTGGCCGCATCGGTCGAGTTCATCCACACCGCCACGCTGCTGCATGACGATGTCGTCGACGGCTCTGGCCTGCGCCGCGGTCGCAAGACCGCCAACATCATCTGGGGCAACAGCGCCTCCGTGCTCGTCGGCGACTTCCTCTTCTCGCGCTCGTTCGAGCTGATGGTCGAGGCCGAGTCGCTCAAGGTCTTGAAGATCCTGTCGGGCGCATCGGCCATCATCGCCGAGGGCGAGGTCAACCAGCTGACCGCCCAGCGCAAGATCGACACCAGCGAAGAACAATATCTCGACATCATCGGCGCCAAGACCGCCGCCTTGTTCGCCGCCGCCTGCCGCATTTCCGCCGTGGTCGCCGACCGCAGCGAGGCGGAGGAGCATGCGCTCGACGTCTATGGCCGCAACCTTGGCATCGCCTTCCAGCTGATCGACGATGCGATCGACTATGAATCGGACGGCGCCACCATGGGCAAGGATGCCGGCGACGATTTCCGCGACGGCAAGGTCACGCTGCCGGTGATCCTGGCCTATGCGCGCGGCTCGGACGAGGACAAGGCCTTCTGGAAGGCCGCGATCTCGGGCCATCGCATCAGCGACGAGGATCTGGCCCATGCGACGCAGCTGCTGCGCCAGACCGGCGCGATCGCCGACACGCTGGCCCGCGCCCGCCATTATGGCCAGCGCGCGATCGATGCCCTGGGCATGTTCGATGCCGGCAAGGCGAAAGCGGCCCTTACCGAAGCGGTCGAATTCGCGATAGCACGGGCATACTGAAGCATTTTCGAAGCGGACGGTACGTCCGCTGACTCGGAAAATGCGGCAGACCATAAGTTGAGGAGACGGGTAGCTTCGCTCGTTTCCCCTTCCAATATCCGTTCGCCCTGAGCGAAGTCGAAGGGCAGGACTGAGCCGCAGGCGAAGTTCCTTCGCTTCGCTCTGGTGCGGGCTTCGACGTCGCTCAGCCCGAACGGGGTAATATCGTGATCCTCTCCCCCGAAACCATCGCCTTCCTCATGGCCGCCGCCTTCATGGCCGGCGGCATCGACGCGATGGCGGGCGGCGGCGGCCTCATCGCCCTGCCCGCGCTGCTCGCCGCCGGCGTGCCGCCGGTGCCGGCGGTCGCCACCAACAAGCTGCAAAGCTGCCTCGGCACCTTCGGCGCCTGCGTCGCCTATGCCCGACGCGGTCATATGGATCTTGCGACCTACAAGGGGCCGGTGATCGCCGCTTTCATCGGATCGATCGGCGGCGCCTGGCTGCTGCAACGGGTCGATCTCTCGATCCTGGCCGGGCTGATGCCCGCGCTGCTGATCGCGATGGCGGCCTATTTCACCTTCTCGCCCAAGCTGAGCGATGCCGATCGCCATGCCCGCGTCGGCATGTGGGGCCTGTCCGGCATGATCGGCGTGGTCGGCTTCTATGACGGCTTCTTCGGTCCCGGCGCCGGCGCCTTCTACACCACCATCTTCCTGGCGCTGGGCGGCCTGTCGCTGCTGCGCGCCACCGCCCAGACCAAGGCAGCCAATTTCGCGTCCAACGTCGCGGGGCTGCTGACCATGGTAGCGGGCGGCCATGTCATCTGGGTCGCGGGCCTGGCCATGGCGGTCGGATCGATCGCCGGCGGCCAGATCGGATCGCACCTCGCCATGCGGTTCGGCTCGAAACTCATCAAGCCGGTGCTGATCCTCATGTCGCTGGCGCTGACGACCAAGATGCTGCTCGATCCGACAAACCCGATCCACATCTATCTGTTCGGCTAGACGCAAGCCAACATGCAGACGGCGCCAAAGCCGAAAGCGAGCAATCCGGTAAGCAGCGCAGACGACATGCTTCCTCCCACGCGATATGAGCCCGGACAAGGTCGCATAGAAGCGAGCGGATTGCATCAAGAGTTGAACAAGACACACCCTAATTTGCCATCGCCAACATAATCGCCAGCCATTACTCTGCCACCACCAGTAGTTGATGCACAGCTTAGCCCCCTTTGCCCCTATCTTGCGGGAGACATCATGCTCAGTTCGCTTCTTGCCCTTGCTGCCGCTGCGGCGACGCCCGCGCCCGCCGACCTTACTGCGATCGAAGCCACCTGCTTCGACTATGTCGACGGCCAGTTGGAGGGTGATCCCAAGCGGGTCGCGCGGGCGCTTCACCCCGATCTCGCCAAGCGCCGGGTGGTCGGCGAGACCGAGGATGAGAAGCTGGGCCTGCAACGCATGTCGAAGGAGGAACTGGTTGGCCTGACCCGTCAGGGCGCGCTCAAAACACCGCGCGAGCAATGGAACCGGTCCTGCAAGATCCTCGACGTCACCGGCAATATCGCTGCCGTCCGCGTAGAAACGCGGTGGTTCGTCGATTATTTCCACATGGGGAAATTCGCCGACCGCTGGGTCATCGTCAACGCGCTCTGGTATTCCAAGCCCAAGCCGCCGGCACAATAGCCGCACAGCCGACTTGTGGTCGCGGCCCATTGGCGTCAGAGGAACGGCCATGACCACCCCCGCCCTGCCGATCCATGCCGTCTTGCCCGACCTGCTCGCCGCCCTGCGCGCGGGCAGCAATGCGGTGCTGGTGGCGCCGCCGGGTGCAGGCAAGACGACGGCGGTCGCGCCTGCGCTGCTCGACCAGCCCTGGTGCGACGGCCAGGTGCTGCTGCTCTCTCCCCGCCGCCTCGCCGCGCGGGCCGCGGCCGAGCGCATTGCCGAGATGCTGGGCGAGCAGCCGGGCGGCACGGTCGGCTATGCGACCCGCATGGACAGCAAGGTCAGCGCGAAGACGCGGCTGCTGGTGCTGACCGAAGGCATCTTCGTCCGCCGTATCCAGGATGACCCCGAACTGGCCGGCGTGTCCGCCGTGCTGTTCGACGAAGTGCATGAGCGCAGTCTGGATAGCGATTTCGGCCTGGCGCTCGCGCTCGACGCGCAGGCGGCACTGCGCCCGGACCTGCGCATCCTGCCGATGTCGGCGACGCTGGACGGCGCGCGCTTCTCCACCCTGCTCGATGGCGCACCGGTGATCGAGAGCGAGGGCAAGATTCAGCCGCTGGACCTGCGCAATATCGGCCGCCATGCCGAAAAGCGGATCGAGGATGAGATGGCCGCCGCCATCCGCCGCGCGCTGGACGAGGAAGCGGAGGGCGACCTGCTCGCCTTCCTGCCCGGCGTCCGGGAAATCGAGCGCACCGCCGAGCGGATCGAGGGTGGCGCGTTCG
Organism: Sphingobium scionense; assembly: GCF_014197035.1. Lineage (GTDB taxonomy): Bacteria > Pseudomonadota > Alphaproteobacteria > Sphingomonadales > Sphingomonadaceae > Sphingobium > Sphingobium scionense. Next base: position 66,908 of record NZ_JACIEU010000006.1, read on the forward strand.
AGGTCCACATGTTGCACGGCTCGCTCGATCCGGCGGCCCAGCGTGCCGCCATCCGCCCCGCGCGCGAGGGGCGGCGCAAGGTGATCCTCGCCACCTCGATCGCCGAGACCAGCCTGACCATCGACGGCGTGCGCATCGTCGTCGACTCCGGCCTTGCCCGTCGCCCGCGCTATGACCGCGCCGCCGGCGTCACCCGCCTCGTCACCGAGCGCGCCAGCCAGGCGTCGGCCACCCAGCGCGCCGGCCGCGCCGCGCGCCAGCGGCCCGGCGTCGCCTATCGCCTGTGGGAAGCGGCGGCGACGGCGGGCATGCCGCCCTTCGACCCGCCCGAAATGTTGGAAAGCGACCTTTCCAGCCTGCTGCTCGATTGCGCTCTCTGGGGCGTCGGCGACCCGGCCAGCCTGCGCTGGCTCGACGCGCCGCCCGCCGCCGCAGTGGCCGAGGCGCGCAAGCGACTGACCGCCTTGGAGGCACTCGACGTCGACGGCCGCATCACCCCCCATGGCAAGGCGCTCGCTACCCTGCCGCTGGCGCCGCGCATCGCCCATATGCTGGTGCGCGCGGAGGAGCGTGGCCTCGCCCGGACCGCCGCCGAGATCGCAGTCCTGCTCGGCGAACGCGGCCTGGGCGGGCAGGACACCGACCTCACCCTGCGGCTCCAGCGCTGGCGGCGCGAGGGCGGCAAGCGGGCCGAGGCCGGGCGGGGATTGGCGAAGCGCTGGGTAGCACTTATCAAGCCCCTCCCTTCCAAGTCAAAGGGAGGCACGGGACTCCCTTCGAGGGTTGGGGTGGGTGCCTCCGAAGGAGGCTCGCTTCGCTCGCCACCCACCCCCGCCCCCTCCCTGGAAGGGAGGGGAGGTTTTGACCACGATGTCGGCCTCTGCCTTGCCCTTGCCTTTCCCGATCGCGTCGCCAAGCGCCGCTCGGCCGACGGCGCCGACTGGGCCAGCGTGGGCGGGCGCGGCTTCCGGCTCGATCCGCTCTCGCCGCTGGCCAGCGAAGCATGGCTGGCGGTGGGCGAGGTGCAGGGCAGCGCCGCGGGCGCGCGCATCCTGTCGGCCGCGCCGATCGGCGAGGCGGAGGTGATCGCTTTGTTCAGCGAGCGCATTGCCGAGCATCGCACGGTGAAATTCCGCCCCGCCAATGGCGGGATCGAGGCGCTGCGCGAGCGCCGGCTGGGCGCAGTACGCCTATCGTCCGGCTCCGATGACCGGCCCGATCCCGATGCGGTGGTCGCCGCGCTGATCGACGGTGTGCGGCAGTGTGGCCTTGCCCTCCTCCCCTGGTCGGAGGCGGCACAATCGCTGCGGACGCGGGCGGGCTTTGCCGGGATCGACGCTCTGTCCGACGCCGCCCTGATCGACACGCTGGACGATTGGCTGCCGCCGCTGCTGACGGGCAGGCGCCGCCTGTCCGACATCGACCGCTCGCTACTGTCGGGCGTGCTCGAAACGCTGATCGGCTGGGACGGCAAGCAGCAGCTCGACCGGCTCGCCCCGCCTGATTTCCGTTCGCCCGCCGGCTCCACCCATGCGATCGACTATGCCGCCGAGGGTGGCCCGCGCGTGGAGTTACGGGTCCAGGCGCTGTTCGGCCTGTCGCAGCATCCGACCGTCGGCAACCAGCGCATCCCGCTGGTCCTCTCTCTCACCTCGCCCGCCGGCCGGCCGATCCAGACGACGCGCGACCTGCCCGGCTTCTGGGCGGGCAACTGGCGCGACGTGGCCAAGGAAATGCGCGGCCGCTATCCCCGCCACCCCTGGCCCGACGATCCGGCGAGCGCCAATGCCACATTGCGCACCAAAAATGCGGACGCGCGCCGGAACTCTTGACTTCACGGCGACCGCTGGTGCAACGCACAATGACGATTTTACGGAGTTCCATCGCGATGACCGCGCGCATTTACCAGATCCAGAAGAACGCCCTCCAGTCCGGCAAGGCGCTGACTCACAAGTGGGTGCTGGAATATGCGCCCGCCGAAGCGAAGAAGGCCGATCCGCTGACCGGCTGGGCCGGCTCGGGCGACACCAAGCAGCAGCTCAAGCTCAGCTTCTCCTCGCAGAACGCCGCCGTCGCCTATGCCGAGCGCGAGAAGATCGCCTACACCGTCATCGCGACCCCGCCCAAGACGCTGAAAATTCAGGCCTACGCCGACAATTTCCGCTGATCCTCCCGCCCCTTTGGGGCTGGAATAGCAGGCCGCAGCGCGACACGGCGCGCCGCGAACAAGGCATTTTGCCCCAGATGCTGCCCGATTGACGCCTTATTCGCTTGCCAAAGAGCAAGCCAAGGCGGCAAAAGCCGTGCTTTCATGGAAAGATTGACGAGATAATGACCGATCGCAGCGAGATTTTCGACAGCGTCGCAGCGCAGATCGCCCCCTTCAACAAGAAGGGCGTCGCACTGTCCGAAGCCACCACCTTTGCCGGCGACCTGGAATGGGACAGCCTGACCGTGATGGATTTCGTCGCCGCCATCGAGGACGAGTTCGACATCATCATCACCATGAACATGCAGGCCGAGATCGAGACCGTGGGCCAACTGGTCGACGCGGTCGCCAAGCTCAAGGCCGCCTGATTTAGATTTTTGCCGTTCGCCCTGAGCGAAGTCGAAGGGCGTTGCTGAGCGAAGGCGAAGCAGGAAACCTCGGCTCCGCTCGGCAGAGAGCTTCGACTTCGCTCAGCTCGAACGGTTAAGGGACTTTGGATATTATGACCGACGCCGCCATCGCTACCGAAACCCGCGATCTCTTCTCCAAGTTCGATCCGCTGATCAACGAGCGCGAGGCGCTGCTGGCGACGGGCGTGCGCGATCCTTATGCGATCGTCATGGATCAGGTGCTCTCGCCCACGCGCGCGATCATCAAGGGCAGGGAAACCATTCTGCTCGGCACCTATAATTATATGGGCATGACCTTCGACCCCGATGTGGTCGAAGCCGGCAAGAGGGCGCTGGACGAATTCGGCGCGGGCACGACCGGCAGCCGCGTCCTCAATGGCACCTATCAGGGCCACAAGGAAGTCGAGGACGCGCTCAAGGAGTTTTACGGCACGTCGGGCGCCATGGTCTTTTCGACCGGTTATCAGGCGAATCTGGGCATCATCTCCACCCTGGCGGGCAAGGGCGACTATGTCGTGCTGGACGCAGACAGCCATGCGTCCATCTATGACGGCTGCGCCATGGGCAATGCGGAGATCGTCCGCTTCCGCCACAACAGCGTCGAGGATCTGGACAAGCGCTTGGGCCGCCTGCCCGCCGACGCGCTGAAGCTGGTCGTGCTGGAAGGCGTCTATTCGATGCTGGGCGACGTCGCGCCGCTGCCCGAGATGGTCGCCGCCATCCGCAAGCATTCCAATTGCATGATCCTGTGCGACGAAGCCCATGGCATGGGCTTTTTCGGCCCCAACGGCCGTGGCGCATACGAGGAACAGGGCGTCGAGGGCGAGATCGACTTCGTCGTCGGCACCTTCTCCAAGTCGGTCGGCACGGTCGGCGGCTTCTGCGTCTCGAACCATCCCAAGTTCGAGATCCTCCGCCTCGTCTGCCGCCCCTACGTCTTCACCGCGTCGCTGCCGCCCAGCGTCGTCGCCACCGCCGCGACCAGCATCCGCAAGCTGATGCACGCCGGTGAGAAGCGCGCGCATCTGTGGAAGAACAGCCAGCGCCTGCACAAGGGCCTCACCGACCTCGGCTTCAAGCTGGGCAGCGCTACACCGCAGTCCGCGATCATCGCCGTCATCCTGACCGACCAGATGCAGGCGGTGGCGATGTGGCAGACGCTGCTGGAGCTGGGCCTCTACGTCAACATGGCGCGCCCGCCGGCGACCCCGGCCGGCACCTTCCTGCTGCGCTGCTCGCTCTGCGCCGAGCATAGCGACGAGCAGGTCGAGCAGATCATCGCCATGTTCGAGACCGCCGGCAAGGCCACCGGCGCGATCAACTGATCGCGCTTTTCGACACTCCGACGATCGACCGGGTATTTCCTGCGACAGAATCTGCTACAGCAGCGGAACCATCTAACCTGCATATTCGCGCGGTTAACATAGTTCGGTTAGTGTAACGGTATATGGCGGAACGCGACGTGATCGACGAACAGGACAGGGGCTGGCGTGCCGTGGCACGGCGTTACATGCCCCTGGTCCTCGGCATATTGCTGATCGGATCGCTCGGCGCCCTGCTCTACAGCGCCAGCAGCGCCTCGCGCGATCACCAGCGCGCGCTGGCGGAACAGCAGCGCAGCTGGGAGATCATGGCGCTCGCCCGCGCGTTCGAGGCAAAGACTACCCGCGCCGAAGTGACGCTGGCCCGTTATGTCATCAGCCTTGATCCCGACACCGGACGGCTGTTCCAGGACCAGTGGCGCACCGCCGCCAGCCAGCTCAAGTCGCTGACCTATGCCACCCGCAAATCGGACTGGCAGCGCGGCAATGTCCGTGCGCTCCAGGTCGCCTTCAGCCAGCGCGGCAAGACATTGAGCGAGATCGGCCTGCGCACCACCTATGACCAGAAGATGGGCGCGCTGGCGCAATTCCATCAGGCCGGTCAATCGCAGGATATCAAGCGGCTGACCGCGCTGATCGACCTGGTGATCCAGGCCGAAAATGCGCGCCTGCGCGAACGCAGCCTGGCCGTCAGCCTGGCGGGCGACCGCACCGAATTTGTCGGCAAGACGTCGCGCATAGTGGGTCTCGCCCTGCTGGTCTGCATCCTCTTCGCGCTGTGGCTGGTCAATGCGGCCTATACCGAACGGCGCAATGCCCGTCGCATGGCCGATATCGAGGCCGAACGCGCAGACCGGCTGGAAGAGGCCGTTGCCGCCCGTACCGGCGAATTGTCCGACGCCTATGAACAGCTGAAGCGCGAATCCGCGGAGCGGGCCGCCGCCGAGGATAATCTGCGCCAGATGCAGAAGATGGACGCGGTCGGGCAATTGACCGGCGGCATCGCGCATGATTTCAACAATATGCTGGCGGTCGTGGTCGGCGGCCTGGAACTGGCCAAGCGCAAGATGCGGCTCAAGCCCGCCGAGGCCGGCCATCATCTCGACAATGCGATGGAGGGCGCCAATCGCGCCGCGGCGCTGACCCGCCGCCTGCTCGCCTTCGCCCGCTCCGAACCGCTGCTGCCCAATGCGGTCGATCCTGACGGTCTGCTGCGCGGCATGGCCGACCTGGTCGATCGCACCATCGGCGACCAGATCATCGTCAGCTTCGCCCATCGGGCCAGCGGCTGGCGCATTTTCGTCGACCAGCATCAGATGGAAAACGCCCTTCTGAACCTGTGCGTCAATGCCCGCGACGCGATGGAGGGGCGTGGCACGCTCACCATCTCGACCGGCCAGGCGCGGCTGGTCGCGAACGAGATCGGTGAATGCCCGGCCGGCGACTATGTCACCGTCACCGTCGCCGACAATGGCTGCGGCATGACGCCCGAGGTGGCGGCGCGCGTATTCGAACCCTTCTTCACCACCAAGCCGGTGGGCAAGGGCACCGGCCTTGGCCTCAGCCAGATTTTCGGCTTCGTGCGCCAGAGCCAGGGCGAGATCCGCATCGAGTCCGAACTGGGCACCGGCACCAGCGTCCATATCTATCTGCCGCGCCGCATCCTGACCGAGCAGGAGGCCGCCGCACAGGCGCCCTCGATCGAGCAGTTCGATACCCTCCATCCGCCGACCCGCATCCTGGTGGTGGAAGACGACCCGCGCGTGCTGAACCAGACCATGGCGGCGCTGGCCGAACTGGGCCATTTGCCGATCGCCTGCGACCACCCCAGCAAGGCGGCCAAGCTGCTCAGCAACAATGCCGATATCGGCCTGATCATGAGCGACGTGCTGATGCCCGACATGACCGGGCCGGAAATGATCCGCACCCTGCCCGCCCATATGCGCCACCTACCGGTGCTGTTCGTCACCGGCTTCACCGGCGACGCGACCGACAGCGATGATTTCAGGGGGCATGAGGTGCTGCGCAAGCCCTATACGCTGGCAGCGCTGGGTCTGGCCCTGTCCAATGCCCTTAACGGATCGAACCACCCAGGAACAGCCGCGGCAGCAGAGTGACCGCGCCCAGCAGCGGCCAGCGCCGCTGCCAGGGCTTGATCGCGATCCTCGTCCCGGCATGCCGGTTGATCTTCCACGCCAGATAATCGATCCCGCCGGCATAGGTGAAGCTCGCCTTGGCGAGGCGCACCACCGACAGATATTTGCCCCGCCGCTGCAACCCGCGCCAGAGCTTCGCGGCATTCCCCGGCGATGGCGACAGTCCTTGCGCCAGCGCGGCCGCGCCGAAGCGACGATAGCGGTCGGGATCGGCATCGACGATCGAGAGCGAACGTCCCGTCTTCTCCGCCCGCAACTCGGCATTGTAGGTCAGGGTGAAGCCGGTCTTCCACAGGACGATCGGATCATCCCCCTGCCCTTGCGCCATCGGCCGGGCGAGCGACAGCAAAGTCGGCGCGGCCTGCGCCACCGCCGCCAGCGTTCGTTGCCGCGCCAGATCATCCGCCGCCCAGAGCAGCCGCGAAGGCTGGGCAAAACGTGCCCAGACCGAGACATTGTCGGCCTTCACGCTGTTCAACCGGGCAAAGTCCGCTTCCGACAGCACCGCATATTTGGCGATCAGGCCGCCATGTTCGAACGGAAACACATTGGGCGGGATCGCCCGGTTTGCGCGCGCCAGCCAGCCCTTGCCATAGGCCGCCTCATAATCGGAGACGATCAGGTAGAAATCGAGCATCAGCCCGTCGAGATTGGCCTCGCGCAGGCAGGAGCCGTAGAAGAGCACCGCCCGCGCCGCACCGGGATATTTTGCCGCCAGCGCCCCCGCCATCGCGGCCGCGCGCGGATCGGCCGGCGCGGACAGTTCGGCAGTGACGAGCGAGATCAGGCTGTTGGTCATCGCCATGCGCTTTAAAGCCTGATCCCACTCGGTGGAAGCATCTTGCGCATCGCTTGAAGGCGATTTTCTGCCTCCACACAGGGGCCAATCTGACCCCACTTTAAATCCTGCTCCCGCACATGTCCGATGAGAGATGGTTCAGGAATCGGATATTTCTCTGTCCACCCAACGGAAACGCAGCGTTGGCATTCCGCTGGCTGGTCCGGGCGTCGTGACGGTCTTATTCCTCTCCCCATGACATTGCATCCCCAGATCGCGGCCTTTGCCGCCCAGCTTGACGATCTTTCCCGCCTGCTGCGGGCACAGGGCGCGCGGCCCTGGGCGGATCGGATCGACCTCATTCAGCGCGCCGTGGCGGACTCCAACTATGCCGGCGTCACCCGCTTCCTGGAACTGTTCGAGGGAGAGGTTGGCTTTGCCGAACTGACCCTTTCGGACGAAGCGGCCGATGCCGCACTGGCGCAATGCCGGGCGGCGGCGTTGGCGATGGCGCAGCGGCTGGCGCGCGAGGAAGGCTGATCCGGCTATAACCTGCGTCCCTGCGACATTTGCCTGATTGACGCCGCCCGCGCTTTGGGCAAATGCGTGGGGCGTCTCCGGTGCCGAGGATTCGGCAGCGGGCACGATGCGGGAGAGCATGGGCGCCTTTCAGGCTCGAGCCCGTCGCCGAAGGAGCAACCGCCCCGGAATCTCTCAGGCCAAAGGACCGCATCGCGCGTAGATACTCTGGAAAGCGGATGGCCCCGTGCCGTCCCACCGAAGGGGTAAGCCAGCCGGCCCCAAGCCGCTGGTCAAAGCTCTCAGGTTCCGTGACAGAGGGGGTGGCATGCCGGAAGCGCCGATTCGTCGGCTGCGCTGGCCTGTCGCCGCATCCCTCCTACGGAAAGGTCTTGCCATGACCGCCATTGACGACGTCGCCGCCCTCGAAGCGGAACTGCCCCTCGAAGCCCTGCCGCTGGACGCCTGGCATCGTGCCAAGGGCGCGCGCATGGTCGGCTTCGCCGGCTATCACATGCCGATCCAGTATGAAGGCATCATGGCCGAACATAGCTGGACCCGCGAACATGCCGGCCTGTTCGACGTCAGCCATATGGGCCAGCTCACTTTTTCCGACGAGACCGGCGGCGCCAGCGTCGATGCCGCGCTCGAAACCCTGCTGCCCAGCGACATCAAGGGGCTGAAGCCCTTCCGCCAGCGCTATTCGATGCTGCTGGACCAGGAAGGCGGCATCCTTGACGACCTGATGGTCTCGCGTCCGGGTGTTCCTGGAGAAGAGGGGGGCGCGTTCGAGGGCGCGGCGATCTACATGGTCGTCAATGGCGCGACGAAATATGACGATATCGGCTGGATGATCGAGCATCTGCCCGACGACGTCACCATGAACCATATGGCCGATCAGGCGCTGCTGGCGCTGCAAGGGCCGGAAGCGGGCGAGGCAATGGCCGCGCTCATCCCCGAAACCGCCGACCTTATCTTCATGCAGTCCGGTCCCTTCACCTGGCGCGGCGTTCCGCTGTGGATCAGCCGTTCGGGCTATACCGGCGAGGATGGCTTCGAGATCAGCGTGCCAGGCGATTCCGTCGCGCTGCTGGCCGATGCGCTGTGCGAATTGCCGCAGGTCAAGCCGATCGGCCTTGGCGCGCGTGACTCGCTGCGTCTGGAAGCCGGCCTGCCGCTCTATGGTCATGACCTGTCGCCCGCCGTCAGCACGATTGGCGCCGATCTGGGCTTTGCTATCCAGAAGCGCCGCCGCGAGGAAGGCGGCTTCATCGGCCATGCCCGCGTGCAGAAGGAACTGGCCGATGGCCCCGGTTCCAAGCGCGTTGGCCTGAAGATCGAAGGCCGCCTGCCGGCCCGCGAAGGCGCGCAAATCTATGCCGGCGACGTGCTGGTGGGTGAAGTCACCTCGGGCGGCTTCGCGCCGAGCGTGGGCGCGCCGATCGCCATGGGCTGGGTCAGCCTGCCTTATTCCGCGCTGGACACCGCGCTGGAGATCGAGGTGCGCGGCAAGCGGATTGCAGCGGCGGTTGCGCCGATGCCGTTCGTTCCGCATCGTTATCGCCGCAAGGCCTGAATTACCGCTTTTCGAGGAGAGCAAGCATGAGCCGCTATTTCACCGACGAACATGAATGGATCGACGTTGCAGGCGACATCGCCACCGTCGGCATCACCGACTATGCGCAGGAACAGCTGGGCGACATCGTGTTCGTCGAACTGCCCGCCGAAGGCACGACCTTCGAAAAGGGCGACGACGCCGCCGTCGTGGAATCGGTCAAGGCCGCGTCCGACGTCTATGCCCCGATCTCGGGCGAAGTCGTCGAAGCCAATGGCGCGCTGGAAGACGAGCCCGCTCTCGTCAACAGCGATGCCGAGGAAGATGGCTGGTTCTTCAAGCTGCGCATCGCCGACGCCAGCGAACTGGAAGGCCTGATGAACGAAGCCGCCTACAAGAAGTTCGTGGCGAGCCTCTAAGCAACAGAAATAAGCCCCTCCCTTTCAAGGGAGGGGGAAGGGGTGGGTCGCGACCGCAGGGAGCGTCCGCCCTATCGCCACGGAGCAGCGCTCGCTCCGCTCGCGACCCCCCCCTTGATCGGAGGCACGTGACTCCGATCAACCCTCCCTAATAGGGAGGAGGAGAAAAACGAAATGCGCTACCTACCCCTTACCGACACCGACCGGCAGGAAATGCTGTCGGTCATCGGCGCCGAGACGATCGACGACCTGTTCATCGACGTGCCCGTCGAAGCCCGCCTGAGCGGCACCATCGCCGGCCTGCCCGATCACGCCAGCGAACTGGCGGTCGAGCGCCACATGGGCGCCCTCGCACGCAAGAATCTGTCGGCAGGGGAAGCGCCCTTCTTCCTGGGCGCCGGCGCCTACAAGCATCATGTCCCCGCCAGCGTCGATCATCTGATCCAGCGCGGCGAGTTCCTGACCGCCTACACGCCCTATCAGCCGGAAATCGCGCAGGGCACGCTGCAAGTGCTGTTCGAATTCCAGACCCAGGTGGCTCGCCTGTTGGGCGTCGATGTCGCCAACGCCTCCATGTATGACGGCTCGACCGCCTGCTGGGAAGCGATCGGCATGGCCCGCCGCATCACCAAGCGCGGCAAGGCTTTGCTCTCGTCGGGCCTGCACCCCCATTATGTCTCGGTCGCCAACACCATGGCGAAGTTCACCGGCGACGCGCTGGTGCATCAGGCGCCGACCCTCGATGCCGCGACCGATATCGACGCGCTGATTGCATCGATCGACAAGGACACGTCCTGCGTCGTCGTCCAATATCCCGACATTCTCGGCCGCATCGCCGACCTGACCCCGCTGGCCGACGCCGCCCATGCTGTCGGCGCGCTGCTGGTCGCCGTGGTGACGGAACCTGTCGCTCTCGGCGCGATCAAGGCACCCGGCCATATGGGCGCGGACATCGTCGTGGGCGAAGGCCAGTCGATCGGCGTCGGCCTGCAGTTTGGCGGTCCCTATCTGGGCCTGTTCGGCTGCAAGCAGAAATATGTCCGCCAGATGCCGGGCCGCCTGTGCGGCGAGACGGTCGACGCGGCCGGCAAGCGCGGCTTCGTGCTGACGCTTTCCACCCGCGAGCAGCATATCCGCCGCGAAAAGGCGACGTCGAACATCTGCACCAACTCGGGTCTGTGCGCGCTGGCCTTCAGCATCCACATGACCCTGCTGGGCGAGAAGGGCCTGCGCGAGCTGGCGACCCTGAACCACGGCCTCGCCGTGCAGGCTGCCGATCGCCTCGCCAAGGTGCCGGGCGTGACCCTGCTCAACGACGGCTTCTTCAACGAATTCACGCTGGTCCTGACCAAGGATGCGCGCGATGTCGTCCGCAACCTCGCCGACAAGGGCGTGCTGGCGGGCGTCTCGCTCGGCCGCCTGTTCCCGGACGCGCCGGAGATCGGCAACGGCCTGGTCGTCGCCGTGACGGAAACCGTCACGCCGGAGGATATCGAAACCCTTGCCGCAGCGCTTGAGGAGGAACTGGCATGACCATGTTGAAGGAAGGTCGCCCGACCACCCCGCAGGCCGTCGAGGAAGAGCATATGGCCCCGCAAACCGCCACCGGCAATCGCGCGCTGATGCTGGAGGAAAAGCTGATCTTCGAGATCGGTTCGACCGACACCACGGGCGTCGATTTCGCCGACGCGCCCAAGGTGACCAGCCGCCTCGGTTCGCTCGCCCGCACCGACAGCATCGGCCTGCCCGGCCTGTCGGAGCAGGAAACGGTGCGCCATTACACCCGCCTGTCGCGTCAGAATTACGCCATCGACCTTGGCCTTTTCCCGCTCGGCAGCTGCACCATGAAGCACAACCCCCGCCTCAACGAAAAGGTCGCGCGGATGCCCGGTTTCGCCGACATCCATCCGCTGCAGCCGCAGTCGACGGTGCAGGGCGCGCTGGCCGTCATCCATGAACTTGCCCGGTGGCTGGTGACGCTGACCGGCATGCACTCGGTCGCCATGTCGCCCAAGGCCGGCGCCCATGGCGAACTCTGCGGCCTGCTGGCGATCCGCGCCGCGCTCGAAGCGCGTGGCGACGCGCGCAGCGTCATCCTCGTCCCCGAAAGCGCCCATGGCACCAACCCGGCGACGGCCGCCTTCTGCGGCTACAAGGTCGAGGATATCCCGGCGACCCCGGATGGTCGCGTCGACCTGGAAGCCTTGAAGGCGCGCCTTGGCCCGGACGTTGCGGCGGTGATGATCACCAACCCCAACACCTGCGGCCTGTTCGAGCGCGACATGAAGACGATCTCCGACGCGGTCCATGCCGCCGGGGCCTTCGTCTATTGCGACGGCGCGAACTTCAACGCCATTGTCGGCCGGGTCCGCCCCGGCGATCTGGGCGTCGACGCCATGCACATCAACCTGCACAAGACCTTCTCCACCCCCCATGGCGGCGGTGGTCCCGGTTCGGGTCCGGTCGTGCTGTCGGAAGCGCTCACGCCCTTCGCGCCTTTGCCTTTCGTCGAAAAGCAGGACGACAAGTTCGTACTGGTGGAAGAGGAAACGGCGGAGGATCACCACGCCCAGACCTTTGGCCGCATGGTCGCCTTCCATGGCCAGATGGGCATGTTCACCCGCGCGCTGACCTATATCCTCAGCCACGGCGCCGATGGTCTGCGCCAGGTCGCGAGCGACGCGGTGCTCAACGCCAATTACATCCTGCGCAGCCTGGATGACGTGCTGGATGCGCCCTTCGGCGGTGCCGGCCCGTGCATGCATGAGGCGCTGTTCAGCGACAAGGGCCTGGCCGAAGGCTTCACCACGCTCGACATCGCCAAAGGCCTGATCGACGAGGGCTTCCACCCGATGACCATGTATTTCCCGCTGGTCGTCCATGGCGCGATGCTGGTCGAACCCACCGAAACCGAAAGCAAGGCCGCGCTCGACCAGTTCATCATGGCGCTGCGCAGCCTGGCGGAGCGAGCCAAGGCGGGTGACGAGGCGCTGAAGGGCGCGCCCTATCACGCTCCGCGCCGTCGCCTCGACGAGACGCTGGCCGCGCGCAAGCCGGTGCTGACCTGGTCCGAACCGGACCTGGCGGTCGCCACCGAATAAGCCAGAAGCAAAGGGCGGTGGAGGGTCTCCACCGCCCTTTGCGTATCGGCCGGCCACAGACAAGGATTTGTCCATGACACAGGACGCCCCCGCACTCTGGACGCCGCAGGGTAACGGCCCCGATCCGCGCCGCCATGCCCCCGCGACGCTGCGCAACCGCGATGCGATTGCCGCTGTCCTGCGGGATGAACTGCCGGATGCCGGGCTGGTGCTGGAAGTGGCGAGCGGCAGCGGCGAACATATAGTCCACTTCGCCGTCACTTTCCCCGCGCTCGATTGGCAGCCGAGCGATCCCGATTCCGCCGCGCTGGCCTCGATCGCGGCGCTGCGGGGAGACGCCAATCTGCCCAATCTGCGCCCGCCGCTACTGCTCGACGCGGCTGGTGCCGACTGGCCGATCGATGCGGCCGACGCGGTCCTGTGCATCAACATGGTGCATATCAGCCCCTGGGGCGCGACGCTGGGGCTGCTGGCCAGTGGCGCGCAATTGCTGGCGCCGGGCGCACCGCTGATCCTCTACGGCCCCTATGTCGAGGATGATGTGCCGACCGCCCCCTCCAATCTGGCGTTCGACCGATCGCTGAAGGATCGCAACCCGCAATGGGGCCTGCGGAAGCTCACCGATGTCGATCAAGAGGCAGCCGGGTTCGGGCTTGAACGCACGCGCCGCGTGGCCATGCCGGCCAATAATCTCATGCTGATCTATCGCAGAAGATAGCGGATCGCCTCGCTCCAAGCGCCCATCTTGAGGCGGCTCCCCCGCCCCCATCCGGATAACCCTATATTCTTGCGGCCTAGACCAGCGCCCCGCAAATTTCGGCGTGGCGTTTTTCGGCATAGCGGTCGGTCATGCCGGCGATGAAGTCGGCGATGTGGCGGCTGCGGGTCGGTTCCTCCAGCGCGCACTCGTCGCGCCATTCGGGCGGCATCAGGCCGGGGTCGGCCAGATAAGCGCGAAACAGGTCCATCACGATCACCCGCGCCCGGTCGGCCGCAGCGAGCTGGTCGGGATGATGATAGAGGGTCGCATACATGAAGCGCTTCAAGTCGCGCTCCTGCGCCGCCAGTTCCGGCGAGAAGGCGACCAGCGTGCGGCCCAGCGCGCGGACATCGGCGACCGTCTCCACCCCGGCGGCCGCGATATTGGCGCAGGTGGTGGTGAGCAGGTCATTGGCCATCACGCCAATCTGTTCGCGCACCAGTTCGCGCAGCAGCCGGTCCTGCGGCACGTCGGGATAGCGGGCCGTCACCCGATCCCAGCAATGGCGCACCAGCGGCACGGTCAAAAGCTGTTCCAGGCTCAACAGCCCGGCGCGCAGGCCATCGTCAATGTCATGATTGTCATAGGCGATGTCGTCGGACAGCGCCGCCAGCTGCGCCTCCAGCGAGGCATGGCTAGTGAGATCCAGCGGGAACGTCGCGTCCAGCTCGCGCATCGCCCAGCCGGGCTTCGTCACCGGCCCATTATGCTTGGCCAGCCCCTCCAGCATTTCCCAGCTCAAATTGAGGCCACGAAAGCGCGGATAGGGGGAATCCAGCAGCATCAGCGTGCGCAGCGTGTGCGCATTATGATCGAAGCCGCCATGATCCTCCAGCGCCGCTTCCAGGGCATCCTCGCCGGCATGGCCGAAGGGCGGATGGCCGATATCATGGGCCAGGCACAGGGCCTCGGTCAGATCCTCGTTGAGGGCGAGCGTGCGGGCGATGGCGCGGCCGATCTGCGCCACCTCCAGGCTGTGGGTCATGCGCACGCGATAATGATCGCCGTCGGGCGACACGAAGACCTGCGTCTTGTGCCGCAGCCGGCGGAACGAGATCGAATGGATGATGCGGTCGCGGTCGCGCTGGAAAACGTCGCGCGGGCCGCGCATCTCGCCGCCCGGCTCGGCATGGAGCCGTCCCCGGCTCTGGTCGGGCTGAGAGGCGTAGGATGCGAGCATCGTCATGCGAACCCCTTATTTGCTTCCCAGCTTTTCGACCACTTCGCCCGCATCGCTCTGCCAGGCAAAGGCGTCGGCGCCGGCCTTCTTTAGGTCTGACTCGACTGCCCTGGCGCGGGTGAAGCTGGCGAAGGGACCGATCAGCAGGCGGGAAGTCTGGCCCCAGCTCGCGCTCCATCCATCCTGCGGTGCGACCGCTTCATATTTGCCGCGCAGCCGCTTCATGGTGAAGGCCAGCGCGCTCTTTTGCCCGGTGCCGATCTGCACCCAGTTGCGCGCGGGATTAGCAGCCAGCCGCTTCTTTTCCTCGGCTTCCTTCTTCGCCTTCGCGTCAGCTTCCGCCTTGGCCTTGGCGACCGCTGCCTTCTTCGCCTTGTCGGCCTCCGCCTGGCGCGCGGCCGCGCGGCGGGCGGCCTGCAGCTTTTCGACCTCGGCCAGGTCAACCGCGACCACGTCCGAGCGGCGCTCGCTGTCGGGCACGTCGATGGCGTGGATGATGTCGGCGAGGCTCCGGGTCGCCTCCGGGCTCGGCGGCGGCGCAGCGCTATCGGCCGGCGGCGTGAATTCGGTGGCGACGGGTGCCGATGGCGTCGGCGCGGGCGGCGTGCCCTGCGGCCCGGGCGGGGTCACGCCCGACGCCTGAGCAAGGGCGCTCGAATTGAGCTGCGAGGCAGTGCTCGGCTGGCTGGTGGTCAGTGCTGGCGCGGTCGAGCGCGGTGCGCCGCCGTCGAGCGCGTCGAGGCCCGGCGCCGGCGGCCCCTGCACATCGGCCGATGCGCTGCGGACCGGGGCGGGAGACGGCGCTGGTGTCGGTGCCGAGGTCGGTGCTGGCGTCTGGGTCGTCGCCTGACCGGGCACCGGCTGCACTATCTCCGAACGCGCGCTCTGGCTCGACGTCGGCTGGACGACCGGCTGGCGTCCGCGCGTGTCGGCGGGCAGCGGCTGGACGGTTGCGGGCGCGGGCGTCGGCGTGGGGGCAGCGGGCTGCGTGGCTTGTGCAGCCACCTGCGTCCGGCTCTGGGTCGGCGCGGGCTGGCTGGCAGAAGGCTGGCTGGCGGCGGGCGTGCCGAGCGGCGCGCGCGCCAGCGACGTGCCGCGCTGCCGGCCACTGCCGTTGCGGGTCGTGCGGCGATCCCCCTGGACCGGGGCGGTCGAAGCGGCGGCCACCGGCGCGGCATCGCGCGACGCCAGTTGGACGCCCGGCGCCGGCGGCGTCGGCACGATCGGCGTGATGCTGGTCGCGACCACCTGCGGGAAATGGCCGAAATGGACCGCAGCCGCCTTCTGCGCCGCCGTCAGATAGGGCATTTTCTGCATATAGGGGTTGATGGCGCTCGCCAGCTGGGCCGGCATGGTCTGGTCGACCACCTTCTTGGCCTCCGCCTGGCGGTTGTTCATCGCCAGGATGAAGGCATTATAGCGCCAGGCGGCCCGGTCGCTCTTGTAGAGCAGCGGCTGCAGCACCTTGTCTGCAGCCTCGACCTGCCCCGAAATGCCGAGCGATGCGGCGTAGCGGCGCACCAGTTCGGCATCGTCCGGGGTGCGTTGCAGGGCGGCATGATAATCGCGCTGCGCCCCGGCCTGGTCGCCGGTCATGTCGCGCGCAAGGCCACGGTCGCCCTGGATGCTCGCTTCGGGATAGCCAGCACGGGTCGCCTGGTCGAACAGGCGCAGCGCCTCGGCGGGGTTCTGCATCTTCAGCATGACCCGGCCCAGGCCCGCCTTGGTGCGTCCATTATTGGGCTGGATCGCGTCGGCGCGGGCAAAGAAACCCGCTGCCGCGCGGGCATCGTCCAGCTCCAGCGCGGCTTCGCCTGCCCCCACCAATGCGTTGAAATCGCGTGGATTGGTGGCCAGCTTCGCCAAATTATTGTTGAGGTCCGCGGCGCCCGAGGGCCGGACCAGATCGGCCTGGTCGGTTTGCGCCTGCGCAGCCGTGGCAAGAAGCAGGCTGCCGAGAATCCATAGATGAGATCGTGTCACATGGCCCCCTTAGAGCCTGATCGTTTGAGGAGGAAGCGCTTCGCGCTTCAGCCGATAACGTGAATCAGGCTCTACTCGATGATTTCAGACCTTGATTCACGCTTCGGGCTGATTCAGCCCGAAGCGATCAAGGTCTAGCGGATCGCGGAAGTAATGGGAAATGACCTGCACAAAAAAGCGCGCCGGGTCGCCCGAAGCGACCGACGGCGCGCCTTTGGCAGGCCGGCGCGGGCATTCGCCCGCATGCAAGCCTTACTGGTTGTTCTGGCGATTGAGGAAGCGCGGAATGTCGAGACCCTGCGCGCCATCATCGGCACCCGGTGCCTTTTCGCTGCCGCGAGTGAGGCCCGCCATGCGTTCGAACAGCGTGCCGCCGGAGGCAACGCGCGGCGCCGCCTGGGCCGGCTTGGGCGCAGCATCCGGTGCCGCCGGTTCTGCGGCTTCCGCGCCCAGCAGCAGTTCATCCTGCGACGGATCTTCGTCGGAGAAGACAGCAGCCGGACGGCTCGGCGCGAAGGCCGGCGGCGAAAGCGGAGCCGCCGGCTTTTCTGCGGCAGGCTGTGCCAGCGGTGCCGGTGCCGGCACTTCCGGCACGTCCAGTTCCAGCGCCTCGGGTTCCGCCACCGGTGCAACGGCGACCGGGGCCGGCGCAGCAACCGGCGCGGCACGCGGCGCCGACTGCGGCACGGAAACCGCCGGACGGCTGGCAAAGCTGAACGGCTGGGTCAGCGGCGCGGCCTGGCTGCCGACATCATTGTCGATGCCGGTCGCGACCACGGAGACCCGGATCTTGCCATTGAGCTGGTCGTTGAACGCCGAACCCCAGATGATGTTCGCGTCCGGATCGACCAGTTCGCGGATATGGTTGGCGGCCTCGTCGACCTCCATCAGGCGCATGTCCTCGCCACCGACGATCGACACGATCACCCCCTTGGCGCCGCGCATCGACACGCCGTCGAGCAGCGGGTTGGCGATCGCCTTTTCCGCGGCCTGGAGCGCACGGCCGTCGCCTTCGGCTTCACCGGTGCCCATCATCGCCTTGCCCATTTCGCCCATCACCGAACGGACGTCGGCAAAGTCGAGGTTGATGAGGCCCGGCATGATCATCAGGTCGGTGATCGAGCGCACACCCTGCTGCAGTACCTCGTCCGCCATCTGGAACGCTTCCTTGAAGGTCGTGTTCGGGTTGGCGATCAGGAACAGATTCTGGTTCGGGATGACGATCAGCGTGTCGACATGCTTCTGCAGCTCGTCGATGCCGCTTTCCGCCGACTTCATGCGGCGATTGCCCTCAAAGGTGAAGGGCTTGGTCACGACGCCGACGGTCAGGATGCCCTTTTCACGCGCAGCCTTGGCGATGACCGGGGCCGCACCGGTGCCGGTGCCGCCGCCCATGCCGGCGGTGATGAAGCACATATGGGCGCCTTCCAGCGCCTGTTCGACGGTGATGATCGTTTCCTCGGCCGCCGCGCGACCGATTTCGGGGCGCGAACCGGCACCCAGACCCTCGGTGATCTGCGGGCCAAGCTGAATGCGCCGTTCGGCCGGCGAGGCATTCAGCGCCTGCGCATCGGTATTGGCGACGATGAAGTCGACGCCCTCGACACTGGCCGCGATCATATTCGCAATGGCGTTACCGCCTGCACCGCCAACGCCTATCACCGCAATGCGTGGCTTCAATTCATCCACATGCGGCGGGCTGATCTCGATGCTCATATACTTTGCTCCCTCAGCTTCCTCGTCAGGAAGTGACAACCGTCATCAATTGTTAACACCAGAAAATAGAGTATTTCACCAGCTATTTTCGTTCTCGTACAAATTCACTCAGTAATTGGTCCGCATCGCCCGCATCATGCGCTGCCACCATTGCGGGGCGCCCAGACGATGCACGGTTTGCGGTGCGGGCGCCATCGCCCTTAGATCAACCGGGTTCGAAGCGCCGTAAAGCGCCAAGCCGGCCAAAGTTGCGAAGGCCGGGCCACTATGCGCTTCGGGCATGGCAGACAAGCCGCGCGGACGGCCGACCCGCACTGCACGCCCCAGCGCGCCCTGGGCATAGTCGGCAATACCCTTCATCTCCGCCCCGCCGCCGGTCAGCACGACCTGGCGCCCGGTGCTGTTGAAGCCCATGCCGGCCAGCACCGCGTTAACCTCGGCCATGATCTGGTTAAGCCGTTCACAGATGACCCCGACCAAAGCGGCGCGGGTGATCTTGCCCCCTTCCGCATTGGGTCCGGCGCTCTGCCCCGGAATGGCGACATCGCCATGGGGCGTCGCGATCTCGATCATCTCGCGGAAGTCGCGGCGGTTCTGCATCGCCGAACCATAGAAGCATTTGATCCGTTCCGCCTGGCTGCGGCGGATGCCGAAGGCCGAAGCGATATCGTCGGTAATGTCGGACGCGCCCATCGGGATCGAATGCAGCCCCACCAGCATGCCGCCGGCATAGAGCGAGACATTGGTGACCCCTGCCCCCATCTCGACCAGCGCCACGCCCAGGTCGCGCTCCTCTTCCGACAGGCAGGCAAGCCCCGTCGCGATCGGCGAGGCGACGATCGAATTGACGTTGAGGTAAGCGCCACGCACGCACAGGTCGAGATTGGCGAGCGGCGCGCCATCGGCCAGCACGACATGGATATCGACGCCCAGCAAATCGGCATGCATGCCCAGCGGCTTCTTCACCGGCACCTTGCCATTGATGGTGAAGCAGGTCGGCTGGGCGTGCAGGATGATGCGGCCATCGGGGTCGATCCCCTGCTGGCCGGTGGTCAGCAGATCATCGATGTCCGACTGCTCGACGCGATAGCCGCCCATGTCGCGCTCGACCGTGACGACGTCGCTGACCAGGCTGCCGCCCGAGAAGCTGACCCAGACATCCTCGATATTGGTGCCGGCGACACGCTCGGCCTGTTCCACCGTCTCGCGCACGGCCAGTTCGGTGCGCTCCATGTCGGCGATGAAGCCACGGCGCACGCCCCGGCTCTCGCGCTGACCGGTGCCCAGGATCGCCAGCTCACCCGTATCGGTGCGCCCCGCAATCAGCGCGGACACCTTCCACGATCCGATATCGATCGCGGTGATGAGCTTTTCGACCTTGGGCTGTGCCATGACTTAGCCTTCCTCGCCTGCGGCAGGCGCACTTGCGGTCTTTTCCGCCTTGGCATCCGCCGCTGCCGGCCTGTTGCCCGGATTCTCGCTGGTCTGGCCCTGCGGCAGACGCAGCACGAAACGATCGGGATCGCGCATGTCGAATTTGACGATCCCCCGGCCGAGCAGCCGGTTGACGCCGTCCATCCGCGCGAAATTCACCAGTGCTGCCGCCGATGTCTGTTCGCCCTCGGGCAGCGACAGCGTCTCCCCCGACTGAAAGCGCAAATCCCAGCGACGGTTCCCGACCCAGGTCGCGCCAGCCAGCATCGGCTTCAAGGCCGGCGCGCTTTCCATCAGCTTGTTGAGGCCGGCGGTCTGGAGATTGGCGCTGGGGCCGACCACCAGCGGCAGGTCCGGCATCGCGCCGGCCGACACCGATTGCAGCACTACGCCCGCCACGTCGATCAGATGCAATTGTCCATCATGCTGCCACACCGCGACCGGATCACGCTCTACGATATCGACGACCAGCGTGTCGGGCAGACGGCGGGAAATGCGCGCATCCTTGACCCAGCCAAGCTTCAGCATTTCCTGACGGACCTTAGGCAGGTCGAGCGAGAGCATCGAGCGATCGACCTGGCCGAGCGCGATATTATAGACCGGCATCTCGTCCATCCGCTCGACGCCGCGCACCTCGACCTTCTCCACCTCGAAACCGGCGCGCGCGGCCAGGCTCGCCGCCTGCTGGCGCGCCATGTCGGGCAGGCCGGCATAGATGGCGATGGCGATCAATATGCCACCGAAGATCGCGAAAATGGCCCAGGTCGCCAGCTTCTGGAGCGTATCCTCGCTGATCGGCAGCAGTTCGAGCAGCCGATCGAAGGAGGATTGGCGCTTGAGCTGGCGGCCACGGCCCGATCCGGCCTTGGCGCGCACCTTGCCCCGCGCCGTGCTCAGCCGCGCCGTGCCGCCGCGCCGGATCCGTGCCTCAGCCATTGCCAGCCCCCATGTTCGGTCCCCTCGTCAACGCTTCCTCGCAGATCCGCTCGACCAGCTCGGCATAGTCGATGCCCAGCTTTTTCGCCTGCTCCGGCACCAGGCTCAAGGGGGTCATGCCCGGCTGGGTATTGACCTCCAGCAGGTAAAGCCCCTCGACGCCCTGGCTGTCGTCCCAGCGGAAGTCGGAGCGCGACGCGCCCTTGCAGCCAAGCAGCTGGTGCGCCTCGAGCGCGATCGCCTTGCATGCCTGCGTGATCTCGTCCGGTATCTCCGCCGGGCAGACATGTTCGGTCATGCCGTCGGTATATTTGGCGTCGAAATCATAGAAGCCGCTCTTGGGGCGCAACTCGGTGACGAGCAGCGCCTCATCGCCCAGCACGGCGGTGGTCAGCTCGCGCCCGCGAATATAGGGTTCGGCCAGCAGTTCGAGAAATTCCTGCCAGGGGCCGACGCTGTCACGGGCAATGGGATTGCCATAATTGCCCTCGGCCGTGACGATCGCGACACCGACCGAGCTGCCCTCATTGACGGGCTTCAGAACATAGGGGCGCGGCAGCGGATCGCCGGCGTACAGGCTCTCGCTCGTCACGATATGGCCGCCGGGCATGGGGATGCCGTGCGGCACCAGCGCCTGCTTGGTCAGTTGCTTGTCGATCGCGATGACCGAGGTGGCAAGGCCGCTATGGGTGTAGGTAAGGCCCATCAGGTCCATCATGCCCTGCACCGTGCCATCCTCGCCCGGCACGCCATGCAGCGCGTTGAACACCACGTCCGCCCCGGTTTCGGCCAGGCGCGCGGCGACGTTGCGATCCATGTCGATCCGCGTGACCCGATGCCCGCGCGATTCCAGCGCCTTGGCCACGCCCTCGCCGCTCGACAGCGACACCGGCCGCTCCGCCGACCAGCCGCCCATCAATACGGCGACATGCCAGGGACCACGGCTCATGCGTAATACTCCAGATCAATTCCAATATTCGTCATCCCAGCGAAGGCTGGGATCTCATTGTCTTCACCGACAATGAAAGAAGGGAAGTGAGATGGCGAAGCGAGTCCCGTGCCTCGCTTTGCCCTTCGCTGGCATGACGGAAGAAATTCACCGATCACTTCGCCAACCCCACGGCATCTCTGTTTGCGCCGTCGGCAAACATGCCGACACGCTGGATTTCCCATTCCAGCTCGACGCCGCTCTTTTCCTTGACGCGGCGGCGGACTTCCTCGCCCAGCGCTTCGATGTCGGCGCTGGTGGCGTCGCCGGTGTTGAGCAGGAAGTTGGTGTGCTTCTCGCTCACCTGCGCGCCGCCCAGCGCGAGGCCGCGACAGCCCGCTTCATCGACCAGCGCCCAGGCCTTGTGCCCTTCGGGATTCTTGAAGGTCGATCCGCCGGTCTTGCTGCGCAGCGGCTGGCTTTCCTCGCGCGCGGTGGCGATGCGGTCCATTTCTGCCTGGATCGCGGCTGGTTCGCCGGGTTCGCCCCGGAAGGTGGCCGACACGACAACCGCGCCGTCGACCATGTTGGAATGGCGATAGCTGTAATGAAGATCGCGGTTGAGCAGGGTCACCTGCTCCCCCGAACGCAGCACGACTTCGCATTCGACCAATATGTCGGCAGTCTCGCGGCCATAGGCACCGCCATTCATCCGCACGAAGCCGCCGACCGTGCCGGGGATGGAACGGAGAAATTCGAGACCGGCAATGCCGGCATCCCGCGCGGTCGAGGAGACAAGGATGCCCGACGCACCGCCACCGCAGACCAGCGTAGTGGCGTCCAGCGCCTCCACCTTGGCGAAGGGCTTGCCCAGGCGCACGACCACGCCCGGCACACCGCCATCGCGAACGATCATGTTGGAGCCAAGGCCCAGCGCCATCACCGGCATCGCCGGACCGAGCATGGCCAGGAAATCGGACAGGTCGTCGGTGTCCTTGGGCTCGAACAGCCATTGCGCCGCCCCGCCCGCCTTGAACCAGACGAGCGGTGCCAGCGGCGCATCGGCCTTGAGCGCGCCGCGAACGGCCGGGAGAGAAGCCATCACCGTCAACCGCGCACGCCCCAGAGATTCATCCAGCTCTTCATCGCCTTCATGCCCGCCTCGCCGGCCTGATGCGCGGCCATGCCGGTCTGCACCTGCTTCTGCGCCGCCTCGACCATGTCGCGCGCGACTTCCACGCCCTGCATCTGCATGTCGATCATGCGCTTCTGCATTTCGAGGCCGACATTGAAGAGCTCGAACATCAGGCGGTTTCCTTGACCTTGGCGGTGACCCCAGCGGACAGGCCCGCCGCCCATTTGGTGATGTCGCCGGCCCCCAGGCAGATGATCATGTCATCAGCCTGGACATCGGCGGCGATGACGCGGGCGAGATCGTCCGCATCGGCGACGGTGGCGGCGTTGCGATGGCCGCGACGCTTGAGCCCGGCGACCAGCCCCGCGCTGTCGACATCCTCGATCGGCTGCTCGCCGGCGGTATAGACCGGCGCGGCATAAACGATGTCGGCATCGTTGAAGGCCTGCTGGAAATCATCCATCAGGTCGCGCAGGCGGGTGAAGCGATGCGGCTGGACGACGGCGATCACCCGGCCCTTGGCACCTTCGCGGGCGGCGGCGAGCACCGCCCTGATCTCGACCGGATGGTGGCCATAATCGTCGATGACGGTGGCGACACCTGCCCCGGCCGGGATTTCGCCGACCTTGGTGAAGCGGCGCTTCACGCCGCCGAACTTGGCGAAGCCGGTCTGGATGGTCGCGTCGTCGATGCCCATCTGCAACGCCACGCCGATCGCCGCCATGGCGTTCAGCACATTGTGGCGGCCCGGCATCGGCATTTCGATCCCCTCGATCCGGCGGGTCGCGCCGTCGCGTTCGCGGATCTGGACGTCGAAGCGATTGCCGCCGGGCACCGGCTGGACATTCTCGCCGCGAATATCGGCCTGGGCGGAGAAGCCATAGGTGACGATGCGGCGGTCCTGCACACGCGGCAGGATGGCCTGCACCTCGGGATGGTCGAGGCAGAGCATCGCCGCGCCATAGAAGGGCACATTCTCGACAAACTCGACAAAGGCGTCCTTCACCGCGTCGAAGCTGCCATAATGGTCGAGATGTTCGGGATCGATATTGGTCACGACCGCGATCGTGCCGTCGAGGCGCAGGAAGCTGCCGTCGCTCTCATCGGCTTCCACGACCATCCAGTCGCTGTTGCCCAGGCGCGCGTTGGAGCCATAGCTGTTGATGATGCCGCCGTTGATGACGGTCGGATCGACCCCGCCCGCATCCAGCAGCGCCGCGACCATCGAGGTGGTCGTGGTCTTGCCATGGGTGCCGGCGATGGCGACCGTGGACTTAAGGCGCATCAGTTCGGCCAGCATTTCCGCGCGGCGGATCACCGGTACGCGATTTTCCAGCGCCAGTTCCACTTCCGGATTGCCGCGCTTGATCGCGGTCGAGGTGACGACCACGGCGGCATCGCCCAGATTTTCGGCCTTGTGGCCGATCATCACCTTGATGCCCTTGGCGCGCAGCCCTTCCACGACATAGCCTTCGGCGACGTCGGATCCTTGAACCTTGTAACCCAGATTATGCATGACTTCGGCGATACCGGACATGCCGATGCCGCCAATGCCGATGAAATGGATCGTGCCGATGTCGGTGCCGACACCCTTCATGCGTTTAACTCCGAAACAACACCGTCATCCCAGCGAAAGCTGGGATCTCTCTTTTCTTCAAGAGCGACGGAGACAGAAGAAGTGAGATGCCAGCCTTCGCTGGCATGACGGAAGAGGGATGCCATCAGGCCGGCACCCCCTGCAAATTGAGCGTGGTCGGCGTGGGGCCGACACGAAGCGGGTCATTCATGATCGGCGCGGGGCCGATGCTTTCGAGCAGGTCGGCCATGTCGCGCGCCGCATCCGGGCGGCCACAGGCACGGGCGCGCTTGGCGGCATTTTGCAGGGCGCCGGGTTCCAGCGCCATCTTCTGCATCTGCTTGGCCAGTTCCACGGCGGTGAAGCGCGACTGGGTTATGGTGCGGGCGCCGCCAGCCTCGGTCATCTCGCGCGCATTGGCGGTCTGGTGATCGTCCATGGCGCTGGGCAGCGGCACCAGGATGGCGGGACGGCCGGCACAGGTCAGCTCGGCCAGGGTCGATGCCCCTGCCCGCGCGATCATCAGGTGCGACCAGCCCAGCTTTTCGGGCACGTCGTTGAAATAGGTGGCGAGATCGGCCGGGATTTCCATCTCGGCATAGGTGGCACGCACCCGCTCGATATCCTCGGCCCGGCACTGCTGCGTCACCTGAAGGCGGCGGCGCAGCGCGATCGGCAGCATCGACAGCCCTTCGGGCACGACGCTCGACAGGATGCTCGCCCCCTGACTGCCGCCGATCACCAGCACGCGGAACACGCTCTCATCGGTCAGCGCGGGAAATTCCTCGTCGCGCAGCGCCTTCACTTCCTCGCGCACCGGATTGCCGACCAGATGCACCTTGCCGGCATATTTGTCCTTGAGGCGCTCGACCACCGGATAGGCGGTGGCGATCGCGTCGACCCGGCCGGCGAGCAGGCGGTTGACCCGGCCCAGCACCGCATTCTGTTCATGGATTGCGGTCGGTATGCCGTCGGCCAGCGCGCCCAGCAGTGCAGGCATGGCGGGATAGCCGCCAAAGCCGACCACGGCAGTCGGCTTGAACGTGTCGTTGAGCCGACGGGCCATCGCCCGGCCGGCCAGGATCGCCTTCAAGGCGCCGGGCCAGCTCGCCGGATTCTTGGTCATGCGTCCCGCGGGCATGACATGGACCTGAGCCCGGTTTTCTGGGGCCTTGTCGAAGATGCCTGGGATCTTGGCGCCGCGTTCATCGGTGACGAGGGCGACATGATGGCCGCGCGCCATCAGCTCCTCTGCCACCGCATGCGCGGGAATCATATGACCACCCGTCCCGCCGGCGGCGAGGACGAAGTGACGGGAAATGCTCATCGACCACTCCATTTGACGACCGTGTGCCGACCCATGAAGGGGTTGCGCCGCGTGAATGCGAGCAGCAGGCCGACGCCGATACAAAGCGCCAGCATAGAGGAGCCACCGTAGCTGATAAAGGGCAGCGTCATACCCTTGGACGGAAAAATCTGCGCATTGACGCCCATATTGATGATCGCCTGCAGTCCGAACTGGGTGGTGAGGCCGGCGGCGGCGAAGATGGTGAAATTATCCTCCTCATCCAGCAGGCGCAGCAGCACGCGCACGATGATCGCCAGATAGACGCAGGCGATGGCGATGCAGGCCAACAGCCCGAACTCCTCGCCGATCACCGAGAAAATATAGTCGGTATGCGCTTCGGGCAGGCGGAACTTGTTCTGGCCGCCGCCCGGCCCGACGCCGGTGAAGCCGCCATGGGTGATGGTTCGAAAGGCCAGGTCCGTCTGGTCCGGGCCGGTGTCCATCTGGACGCCGATGCCCAGGAAGTCGTTGATGCGCTGGCGGCCATTTTCATAGAACATGTAGACCGCGACCAGTCCGGCCAGCGCCAGCCCGCCCAGCATGGCGATCCAGCGCATTTCGAGGCCCGAGAGCATCAGCAGCACGCCCCAGCAGGCGAGGAAGATGACCGTCTGGCCAAAGTCCGGCTGCTTCATCAGGATTGCCGCGATCAGCAGCGTCATGGCCCCGGTCAGCGGCATCACAGGCAGGCTCTGATCCTTCGCACGCAGCGACAGCAGCCAGGCCAGCGTCACCACATAGACCGGCTTCAGGAACTCCGAAGGCTGGAAGCGGAAGCCCGGCAGGTCGATCCAGCGCTTGGCGCCGTTCACGGTGGAACCGAGCAGCGGCACGAACAGCAGCATCAGGAAGAAGAAGACAGCCAGGAAGATCGCCAGCCGCCGCGCCTGTGGCCGGGGCAGCATGGAGATGACCAGCATGATCGGCAGGCCGATGAACACCCAGATCAGCTGGCGATAGAAATAGATGAGCGGATTGACCGCCACCTGCGCGGTCGAACGATCGATCGCGGCCACCGGCGATGCGGCAGCCACGGCGACCAGCCCGATCGCCATCAGCGCGACGATCAGCGACAGCAGCACCCGGTCGATTTCCCAGAACCAGATGGCCAGCGCGGTACGCTCGCGCGGCACGGTGCGGGTCTTGAAGCCCTTCACCAGTTCGCCCGCCCTGAACATACCTTTCCGTCCCTCGCTATCCATCCCGTTGCCCCCGATCGCCCTGTCTATTCCAGTGCGTTCTATTCCAGCGCGTTCACGGCCGCGGCAAAGGCATCGCCGCGCGCCTCGAAATCCCGGAACTGGTCGAAACTGGCGCAGGCCGGCGACAGCAGCACGACATCGCCCGGCTGGGCGATGCGCGCGGCGCGACGGACGGCGGCGCTCAGCATCTCGCTGTCATCGACCGCCATGTGCGGCCGCAGCAGGTCGGCAAACATGTGCCCCGCCTCACCGATGGTGTAGGCATGGGCGATATTGCCATAATAAGGCGCGCATTCGTCCAGATTGTCGGACTTGGCGACGCCGCCCAAAATCCAGTGGATGCGGGGCTTGCCATCCTTCGCCGGCCAGGCGCCCAGCGCCGGGGCGGTCGAGGCGGCATTGGTCGCCTTGCTATCATTGACGTAGAGCACGCCATTATGCGTTCCCACCGCCTGCATCCGGTGCGGCAGGCTGGCATAGCTGGCGAGCGCCGCCATGATGGTCGCGTCGTCGATGCCCAACGCCCGGCCGACCGCGATCGCGACGGCGGCATTCTGTGCATTGTGCGGCCCCTGCAGCGACGGCCAGCCAAGCTGAGCCTCCGGATCGATATCGGCGGCTTTCACTTCGCGCAGTTGCGCCGGGGCCGATGCGGCAATGCCGCGGCTCGGCTCATCCTCGGTCGCGATCACGGCAACATGATCGGCCGACTGCATCGCAAACAATCGCGCCTTCGACGCGACATAACCTGCAAAGCCATTGTAGCGATCAAGATGGTCGGGCGTGATGTTGAGCAGCACCGCGACGTCGCAGTCGAGGCTGTGGGTCAGGTCGATCTGGTAGCTCGACAGTTCCAGCACATAGACGCCCACGCCGTGCAGGTTCGGCTCCAGCGGCGGCTGGCTCAGGATCGGCAGGCCGATATTGCCGCCCATCACTGTGGGATAGCCCGCCTGTTCGATGATATGATGGATCAGCGCCGTGGTGGTCGACTTGCCGTTGGTGCCGCTGATGCCGACGACCTTGTGCGGCGGCAGCGTCGGCCGGGCGAGCGCGAACAGTTCGATGTCGCCGATGATCGGCACGCCGGCGATCTTGGCACGCATGGCGATGGGGTGACGGTTCAGCGGCACGCCCGGCGACACGACGATGCCGTCGAAACCGGCCAGGTCGATCTCCATCGGGTCACCCAGTTCCGCCTTGTCGGCGACGGCCGCCCGCGCTTCCTCGCGACTGTCCCAGGCGACGACACGCGCGCCGCTGGCGACGAGCGTCTCGACCGTGGCGAGCCCCGAACGGGCCAGCCCCAATACGGCGTAGGTCTTCCCCTTGAAGGCCTGCGAAACGATCATCCGCTTACCTCAGCTTCAGCGTGGCGAGGCCGGCGAGCGCCAGCACGAAGGAGATGATCCAGAAGCGGATCACCACGGTCGGTTCGGCCCAGCCAAGCTGTTCGAAATGATGGTGGATCGGTGCCATCTTGAACACGCGCCTGCCGGTCCGCTTGTAGAAGAAGACCTGGATGATGACCGACAGCGCCTCGACCACGAACAGGCCGCCGACGACACCCAGCACGATTTCATGATGGGCGGTGACCGCAATCACGCCGATCGTGCCGCCCAGCGCGAGCGAGCCAGTGTCCCCCATGAAGACGGCGGCGGGCGGCGCGTTGAACCACAGGAAGGCCAGCCCCGCCCCGATGATCGCGCCGCACAGGATGGTGAGGTTGCCCGCACCCGGCACATGCGGGATGCCAAGATAGTTGGCGAAGTCGGCACGACCGACGAGATAGACGATCGCCATGAAGGCCATGCAGGCGATGATGACCGGCATGGTGGCCAGGCCGTCAAGCCCGTCGGTCAGGTTCACCGCATTGCCGAAAGCAACGATGACGAAGGCCGCGAACAGGAAGTAGAACGGCCCAAGCTCGATCGCCGGCCCATTGTAGAAGGGCACGTAGAGCGCGGTATTGCCATGCTGGTTGACGATCATCCAGGCAGCGAAACCGGCGATCAGGAATTCGAACAGCAGGCGCATCCTGGCCGACAGCCCCTTGTGGCTGGCCTTGGTCACCTTGTCATAATCGTCGAGGAAGCCGATTGCGCCGAAGCCCAGCGTGACGAACAGACAGGCCCAGACATAGGTGGAGGACAGGTCCATCCACAGCAGCACCGATATGACCATGGAGGTCAGGATCATCAGCCCGCCCATGGTCGGCGTGCCGCGCTTGGCAAGATGACTCTGCGGCCCGTCGCTGCGGATCGGCTGGCCCTTGCCCTGGCGCACGCGCAGCCAGCCGATGAATTTGGGGCCGATGACGAGGCCGATGATCAGCGCGGTCGCGATCGCCGCGCCCGCCCGGAAGGACAGGTAGCGGATAAGGTTGAAGGCCCCCGCAAAATCCAGGGTCTGGGCAAGCCAGTAGAGCATCAGTCTTTATCTCCGTCGCGGGCGGCATCGCCAAGGGCGGCGACCAGGCGGGACAGCCCGATGCCATTGGAGCCCTTGACCAGGATCGCGTCACCCGCGCGCATTTCCTTGTTGATCAGATCGGTGGCCGACGCGGCGTCGGGCACATGGGCGAAGGCGACGAGCCCCCCAAGGGCGTCGGCCAGCGGGGCCATCTCCTCGCCCACCAAAATCGCATAGTCGACGCCATTCTCGCTCAACGGTTGCGAGAGTGCGGCGTGCAGTTCGGTGCTGCGGCTGCCCAGTTCGCGCATGCCGCCCAGCACGGCGATGCGGCGGTCGGCCTGCTCCCGGCCGAGCTGCTTGAGGGTCGCCGCCATGCTGAGCGGATTGGCGTTATAGCTTTCGTCGATCAGCAGCGCCTCTCCGCCCGCCACCGGCAGGATGCGGCGCTCGCCACGGCCGGGCAGGCCGGGCATTTCCGCCAGTGCCAGACCGGCGACAGCCAGATCGCCGCCCAGCGCCTCGACCGCGGCCAGCACGGCAAGTGCATTGGATACCCAATGCTCGCCCGGCGCCCCGACGGTGAAACAGAGTTCCGCGCCGGGCAGCCCCGCCGTGACCAGCGTGCCGCCGCCCGGCGCCGGCACGGTATCGCGCACGAAAATATCCGCCTCCGGGCTGAAGCCGAAGGTCAGGATATGATCGGCATGACGCTCCGCCTTGCCATAGAGGGTAGCGACATGCGGGCTGTCATAGGGAATGATCGCGGTGCCGCCCGGCTCCACCCCCTCGAAAATCTCGGCCTTGGCCTCGGCGATCTTTTCCTCGGTGCCGAAAAATTCGATATGAGCGGGGGCGATGGCGGTGACGATCGCGACATGGGGGCGCACCTGGCGCGTCAGCGCGGCCAGTTCGCCGGCATGGTTCATGCCCATTTCGAACACGCCATAGGCTGCGTCGCGCGGCATCCGCGCCAGGCTGAGCGGTACGCCGACATGGTTGTTATAGCTTTTGACCGAACGGTGGACGCCCCCTGGGCACACCCGATCAAGCGCCAGGAACAGGGCTTCCTTGGTCCCTGTCTTGCCGACCGATCCTGTCACGCCGATGATCTTCGCACCGCTGCGCTTGCGCGACGCGCGGCCCAGCGCTTCCAGCGCGGCGGCGCTATCGGGCACCAGCACATGGGGATGATCGACCGGCTCGCTGACGATCGCGCCCGCCGCGCCCTGAGCAAAGGCCTTGTCGATGAACTTGTGGCCGTCGGTGGTTTCGCCCTTCATCGCGACGAACAGATCGCCCACGCCCACCTCGCGACTGTCGAAGGCGACGCCCGAAACGGCGAACGGCGCCGACACGGCGCCGCCCGTAGCTGCTGCGATCTCGGCCGAGGTCCAGAGATCGCTCACCCCGCGCACTCCCGGGCCACGGTGACATCGTCAAAGGGTAGCACCCGGTTGCCGATGATCTGGCCCTGCTCATGCCCCTTGCCGGCGAGCAGGACGATATCGTCGCCCCCTGCCTGACCGATGGCGGCGGCGATCGCCGCGCGGCGCCCGCCAATTTCCTCCGCCCCCGGCGCGCCCGCCATCACGGCGGCGCGGATCGCGGAGGGTTCCTCCGAACGGGGATTGTCGTCGGTGACGATCACATGGTCGGCCAGGTCCGCCGCCACCTTGCCCATCAGCGGGCGCTTGCCCGCGTCGCGATCGCCGCCGGCGCCAAACAGGGCAATCAGCCTGCCTTTGGTATGGGGGCGCAGCGCCTCGATCGCGGCGCGCAGGCCGTCGGGCGTATGGGCATAGTCGACATAAACGGGGGCACCCGCCCTGCTGATGACCGCGCGTTC
The DNA here is from genome assembly GCF_014197035.1 of Sphingobium scionense. GTDB lineage: Bacteria > Pseudomonadota > Alphaproteobacteria > Sphingomonadales > Sphingomonadaceae > Sphingobium > Sphingobium scionense. Next base: position 97,836 of record NZ_JACIEU010000006.1, read on the forward strand.
CAGACGGCCGCGCACCGGCTGGACCCGACCCAGCAATTCCAGCACCTTGGCGGTGTCGCCGCCGGTCGCGATGACGAGGCCGGCCGCCGTCAGCGCATTGGCCGCCTGATAGGCGCCGATCAGCGGCAGATTGACCTTGTAGAGCTTGCCGTCGGCTTCGATTTCCAGCGTCTGGCCCAACTGGGTCGGGGTGCGGTTGGCAAGACGCAGTGCCTGCCCCTGCACCCCGACGCTCAGCACACGAAGCCCCCGCTTCGTAGCCCGCTGGATCGCCTTGTCCGACCATTCATCGTCGGCCCAGATGACGGCGGCGCCGCCATCACCCACGACTTCGTCGAACAGGCGCATCTTGGCGTCGAAATAGCTATCCATGTCGCCATGATAATCGAGATGATCGCGCGACAGGTTGGTGAAGGCGCCGGCCGCAACCGGCAGGCCTTCGGTGCGATACTGGTCAAGGCCATGGCTCGACGCCTCGAACGCGGCATGAGTGATGCCCTCGCGCTTGAGGCCCGACATGTTGGCGAGGAAGGTGACGATGTCCGGCGTGGTGAGGCCGGTCGACACCTGATCGACCGAGGTGGTGACGCCTAGCGTGCCGATCGAGGCCGACTTGTGGCCCAGCATCCGCCACAGCTGGCGCGCCAGTTCGACCGTGCTGGTCTTGCCATTGGTGCCGGTGACGGCGACGGTCACATCGGGGAATGGCGCGAAATAGCGCGCGGCCAGTTGCGCGAACAGGCGGCGGGGATTGGCGTCGGCGATATGCACCGCGCCCTCGACCTTCGCCTCCGGCCGGGCCACGACCGCAACCGCGCCGGCCTTTACCGCGTCGGCAATGAAATCCTCGCCATTGACGCGCAGCCCCTGAAAGGCACCAAAGATGGTGCCCGGCGCGACCTTGCGATTGTCGATGGCAAAACCCGTCACGGACGTGTCGAGGCCGGTGCTGCCACCGACCTCGACGCCCAGCTCCTCGATTAGCGACCCGAGGCGCATCACTCTGTCTCCTTGTCGCCGTGCAACAGCGGCATCAAATCCGAAATATCCACGTCCCGCCGCTCGTCCGGCATTACGCCAAGCATCGGCCCGGTGCGCTCCACCACCCGCTTCACCACCGGCGCCGCCGTCCATGCAGCGGTGCGCAGGCCATATTGGCCCGTCGCCTCGTCCATCGTGACGAGAACCACATAACGGGGATTGTCCATCGGGAAGGCGGAAGCGAAAGTCGTCACCAGCGAAGTCTTGTTGTAGCGCCCTTCCTGGGGCTTTTCAGCGGAACCCGTCTTGCCGCCCACCCGGAATCCCTTGGCGTCGGCGCTACGCCCTGTACCCGCCGACACGATCATCCGCAACAGCTGGCGCATGCGCGCGCTGGTCGCAGCGGAAAAGACACGGCGCCCTTCGGGCACTTCGTCGGCCTTGAGCTTGCGGATCGTCGCCGGGCGCCAGATGCCGCCATTGACCAGCGCTGCATAGGCGGCCGCCAGATGCAGCGGCGTCACCGCAATGCCATGGCCATAAGAGGTCGTCATGCTGGTGATGCGCCCCCAGCTGGACGGCCAGATGCCCTTGGCACGCTCATTGAACTCGATCGGCGAGCGCTGGTCGAAATCCAGGTTTCGAAACAGCTTCTGCAGCGGCGCCGCGCCCATCTCGTCAGCAATCCGCGCGGTGCCGATGTTGGAGCTGTGAACCAGGATTTCCGGCACGTTGATCCAGCGGCCGAGCGAGTGATCGTCCTTGATGCGAAAACCGGCGACCGCCAGCGGCGCGGTCGCGTCATAGCGCTTGCTCATCGACGTCACGACACCCGCATCCATGGCCGCCGCGATCGACAGCGGCTTGAACGCCGAACCCAGCTCATAGCGGGCCTGCACCATATGGTTGCAGAGCGGCGATTCGGAGCAGCGCTTGCCGGCATAATTCTGGAGTTTGTTGGGATCGAACACCGGGATCGAGGCCATGGCGATCACTTCGCCGGTATTGACGTCCATGATGATGCCGCCCGCGCCCTTGGCCCGGGTCTGGACCAGCTGGGCATAAAGCTCGCTCTCCAGCGCGCCCTGCACCCGGCTGTCGATCGACATGGCAAAAGGCTTGCTGCGCTGCGCCGGGTCGATCATCCGATCGTTGAACGCGGCCTCCACGCCCATGCCGCCCGTGCCCTCGGCATTGGGGGCAAAGCCCAGCACATGCGCGGCCAGTGTGCGCTGCGGATAGAGCCGCTCCTTTTCGCGCGGGAATTCGATGCCGATCTCGCCCAGCGCATTCACCGCCGCGACTTCCTCGGGCAGCGCGCGCCGGCGCAGATAGGCCCAACCACGCCCGGTCAGCTTCTTGGCGAAGACCGCTTCGGACTCGTCCGGGAAGATTTCATGCAGCTTGCGCGCCAGTTCGTCAGGATCGCCGATCAGTTTTGAAGGCCGCACGGCGATCGAATAGGCATCCATGGTGCGCGCCAGCGGCACGCCATTACGGTCCACGATATCGGCGCGCGCCGGCGTAAAGCCCGACAAACCATCGCCGTTGCCCGTGCCGCTTGCGAAAATACCGACCCAGGTCAGCCGCAGGATCAGCACGGCCGTGATCATCATGAACAGGATCAGCAGCAGCATCAGGCGATTATGGGCAATCGCCGTCAGACTGACCCGCTGTCGCCCGGCGCGGGCTCCACCCGGCTGGACGATGATCGTGGCCATCAGCGCGCTCCCTTCCGTTCGCGCGCCGCCCGAGCGCTCAGATCACCCATGGTACTGTCGTCCAGCAGCTTGGCGTCGAGCATCGCCATACGCTCGGCCCGCCGCGCGACCGGATTGGGCCGCGACACATCACCATCCACCTTGGCGCGCTGTTCGGCCAGCTTCACCGGCGCGGCGGGCTTGGCCAGCTTCTCGACATTGTCGGCGGCATGGGCCTCGCGAATCACGGCGATGTCGCTGCGGATCTGGCTGGCGGCGGGACTGGCCGGCGCGGCCTGTGGCGCGGACGGCAGGTCAGCCGGGGTCTCCACCATCGCCACCATCACCGGCGGCGCGACATAGTCGGGGCCATTGGGCTGGACGCCATCCAGATGCGCCAGCGCCTGTTCGCCCGCCAGATACTGACCGGCGGTCGGCGTCGCATACATGAAATCGTCCTGGTTCCAGCGCTCCAGCTGACGCATGCTGGCACGCGCGCTGAACTCTGTTTCCAGATAGCGGATATCGCCGCGCGCCTGCGCGATCTGCATCCGTACCCGCATCACGTCATTGCGCTCGGTCGCAACCTTGAGCGACACGAGATAGGCGCCCAGCGCACCCAGCGCGACCAGCAACACCCAGATCAGGCTCTGCAATCTCTTGACCGCGATCATGGCCGGGCACTCCGATGGGCATTGGCAACAGGGGCGCTAGTCCGCACGGCGCTGCGCAGGGTGGCGGAACGGGCACGCGGATTGCGCGCCAGCTCCGCTTCGCCCGGCTTCACCGCCTTGGCCGGTTTTTCGAACGCGGGCGCAGCATCTGCCTTTTTCTCAGGCAAATGACGCGATCCACCCGCCTCGCTGCCGCTGCGCTTGCGCAGGAACTGCTTGACGATGCGATCCTCCAGACTGTGGAAGGTCACGATCGCAAGGCGGCCACCCGGCTCCAGCAGCGCTTCCGCCGCTTCGAGCGCGCGTTCCAGTTCCTCCAGTTCGCGATTCACATGGATGCGGATCGCCTGAAAGGTGCGGGTCGACGGATCTTTCTTGTCATGCGGCTTGTAGCCCAGCGCCCGGCGCACCACGGCGGCGAGCTGACCGGTCCGCTCCAGCGGGCGCGCATCGACGATGGCACGGGCGACCCGGCGCGAACGCGGCTCCTCGCCATAGCGATAGATGACGTCGGCAATATCCTCTTCCGCGGCAGTATTGAGGAAATCGGCCGCGCTAATGCCACCCTGGCTCATCGTCATGTCCAGCGGACCGTCGGACTGGAAGGAAAAGCCGCGCTCGGGCCGATCAAGCTGCATCGACGACACGCCGATATCCAGCGTGATGCCCGACACGCTGCCGACGCCACGCTCGGCCAGCAGCTCTTCCATCCGCGAAAATTCGCCGGGGATCAGGGTAATGCCCTTTTCATCGGCGAGCGCCTGTCCTTCCCGGATCGCATCGGGGTCGCGATCAAAGGCAAAGACCTGCGCGCCAGCGGCGGCCATGGCACTGGAATAACCGCCCGCGCCAAAGGTGCCGTCGACATGCCGCTCGCCCGGGGTAATGGCGAGCGCATCGAGCACTTCGGTCAGGAGGACAGGGATATGCGGCGCGGCGCTCACTTGCCGCCCTCCGCTGCGCGCTGTTCCAGCCAGCGACGCACCTTGTTGCGGATCAGCGCCGGGCGATCCGGACTTTCGACCAGCGCCTCGGGCTTCCAGATCTGGAAATAACGGCCAACGCCATAGAAGAACACGACGTCGGTGATACCAGCCTCTTCCTTGATATCGGGGTGCAGGAAGAAGCGGCCACCCTCGTCGAAATTCACGTCTTCGATCGTGCCCAGGCGATTCTCGCGCTCCAGGTCACCGTTGAAGGGGCGATTGGCGGCGCGCGCCTCGCGCTCCAGCTCATTCACTTCCTCGAACAGGAACAGCTTGTGGGACAGGCCGAAGCCGGTGGCGCAGCCATTGTCCATATGAACCGAGAGACACAGGCGGTTTTCGCCACCACTGCCCAGCTTCACCTGGCGGCGCATCTCCAGGGGCAGCACGAAACGGCCCTTGCCGTCCGCGACGCTGAACGCGTTGCCCGAATAGAGAATGACATCCGACACGCTGGAAATTCGCCCCTTTTAAGCAGGGCGCAGGCTTCCCGTCGCCAGAATCGCACATTCGACTCCCGGCGCAAGACTCTCGCAAAGCCTGACTAACCCCAATGTTGGAATATCTACCAAGCATGAGGCGGCCTGCAAAGGGAAATATTGGGTGAAGTTGGGAAAAGCCGGTCAGAAACGGGATTAACCGTTTTTTACTCCTTTCACCAGCCTATTTTCACTTTTTGTTCTCATGCCATTCCGCCCGGAACGGCGGCGTAGCAGCATCAGACCCAGTATCGCCCAGCCTGTCCCAGCCAGAAGCGCCGATCGCAGCCCCAGCCGGACATCCGCGACATCGCGCATCCAGCGGCGGCCATCCGGCATCTTGCCCCCCAGCCATTGCACCACCAGCGCCGGCGTATCCGCACTCCAGGCACGCGGGTCGAGCGGTCGCGCCGGATCGACCAGCCACAGTCGATCGTCGACCAGGTCAGCATCGCCCAGCAGAAGCACTTCCCCGCGCCCGATCCGCAGCGGCAGCGGAACAGCCGCCCCCTGCCCCACCGATGACAGGAATTGCATCCCGGCCATCGTCAAAAGTCGCCCATCCGGCAGGAAATGGCGTATTTCCCGGTCGCGCACCGCCCCGCCCTGCACGCCCCAATGCGCCAGCAAGGGGCCAAGCGCGCCGACCATCGGCGCCCGGCGCCGGTCGCCCAGCGGCAGATCGGAGGGCCAGCGCAGGCGCGGATCTGTGAGCAGCAGCAGCCGGCCGCCATCCCGGACCCAGCGATCGAGCGCGACTAGCGCCTGCGGCGCCATCGGACGGGGCTGCGCCAGCAGCAGGACGGACGCACCGGATGCGGCCAGTGCCTGCGAATCATCGATCGGCCGCACGTCGAACCGGCTGCGCAACAGCGTCACGATCGGCGCGTCCCGCCTTGTCCCCGCCCCACCCTCTTCCCAGAAGAGCGGCAGCGCGGCGATGACGGCGAGCACCGGACGATCAGGCTGGGAGGAAATGGGACGGGCCGGCCCGAAGCCAAGCAGCAGCAGCGCCACGACCAATGCGACAAGCGCCGGCAGCCAGCGCCGCTGCCACAACCAAGCGCCACCGCCGGCCGCCGTCAGGGCCAGCAGCACCAACCCGACCATCGCCCAAAGTTCGGGCATGCGTGCAGCAGCCAGGGCACAGAAGAGCAGCGCCATCCCGGCGCCACCCAGCCCCACCCACAGCGCATGCAGCATATCCTGCCGCGCCAGCCACCAACCCGCCGGCGCCAGCAGCAACAGCGCCGGCCAGCCCCAGCACCATGGGTCCGCCTGCCCCGTGCGCCAGGCAGCCGCCAGACCGGCAAGCAGCATCAGCGTTGCCGGCAGCAACAGGGTGAGCAACTGGGAAAGAAAGCGAGCGAACGGCATCATCGCCGGTCAGGGCGTCTGCGGCGCGGGTTCCTGGTCCATCGGCTTGCGAATCTTGGGATCGGGCTGCAGATCGGGGACGATCGGCGCCATTTCCTGCGCGGGCTGCACCCCCAGTTCGGCAAGCGGCTCCTTGGGCGTGGTGGCGGCGACAGCGGCATTGACGTCGATCGTCGGCACGGCCGGCGGCGCGGACGCAATATCGTCCACCCGCGCCTTGTCGATGACGATATTCGCCAGCCCGACGAGCAGGACGACACCTGCCAGGCCGGTCAGCCCGATCTGAACGCGCTGCAACCCCTCCTGACGGCGGGAATGATCAGCCATGAACATGCTCTATTTTATGCCGCCGCGACCCGTGTCGGCCCGTCAATTGTGCGCGAGCCAGGGGAACACCGTCAAGCCCTTCGATTCGAGCCACTGGCGGTTGTAGAGGGTCGACAGGTAGCGGAAGCCGGTATCGCACAGGATTGTCACGATTTTCTTGCCCGGCCCAAGCTGCTTAGCCAGCGCCACCGCGCCCGCGACATTGATACCCGACGACAGGCCCAGGCACAGGCCTTCCTCAGCCAGCAGGCGACGAACCCACTCCAGCCCCTCCTCGTCGGAAATGCGGAACTGGGCATCGATCGGCGCCCCTTCCAGATTGGCGGTGATGCGACCCTGACCGATGCCTTCGGCCACCGAATTGCCCTCCGCCTTCAACTCGCCATGGGCATAATAATTATAGAGCGCCGCGCCATGAGGGTCGGCAAGCGCGATGGTGATATTCTCGTCATGGGCCTTGAGACCCAGCCCCACGCCGGCGATCGTGCCGCCGGTGCCTGCCGCGCAGACGAATCCATCGATCCGGCCTTCCATCTGGGTCCAGATTTCCTCGGCCGTGCCGATGATATGCGCCTTGCGATTGGCGATATTGTCGAACTGGTTGGCCCAGATCGCCCCTTCCGTCTCTTCGGCCAGGCGGCGCGAGGTGTGGACGAAGTGGCCGGGGTTGGAATAGGGCGCCGCCGGCACCGTCACCAGTTCCGCCCCCAGCGCGCGCAGCGTGTCCATCTTTTCCCGGCTCTGCGTCTCGGGCATGACGATGATCGACTTGTAACCCTTGGCATTGGCGACCAGTGCCAGGCCGATGCCGGTATTGCCCGCCGTCCCCTCGACGATCGTGCCGCCGGGCTTCAGCAGCCCCTTCTCCTCGGCATCATTGACGATGAACAGGGCGGCGCGATCCTTCACCGACGCGCCGGGATTGGCGAACTCGCACTTGGCGTAGATATCGCATCCTGTGGCATCGGACGGACCGGCGAGACGCACCATCGGGGTGTTACCGATCAGGGCGAGGCTATCTTTCTGGAGCAGCATGCACCCCGCATAGCGGAGCGGATGCGTGCTTGCCAAGCAAGGGAATGCAGCGTCGCGAAAAGAGCCGGTTTGCCCGGGCTTCAGACGGCAATCGCCCTGCCCCGGCACGAGGCCCGCCCCATTCCGTGGAGGAATTGGAAAGGAAAATCGGCTATGGACAAGGCCGCGCGGCAATCAGGCCCGCTCGATACCGGCAGGGTGATGCGGCTTTCGCGACAACAGGAACGATGGATCTGGCATGGCGGCCTGGGGGCGCTCGCGCTTGCGGTGCTGGTCGTGCCGCATCTCATCACCGCCGCGCCGCTCGACATGCTGGCCGAGGACCATCATGGCCCCGATCCCGCCGAACAGGCCGGCGCCAATTTCCCAGGCTCCGCCTTCTTCTTTGCCGAGGGTGCCTTTGATCCTGCTCCCGGCGCACTCACCATCCAGAGCCCGCATGTCATGGGTCTGGCCGAGGTGAAGACCGCCCCCGCGACCATCTTTCGCGGCATCACGGCAACCGACAGCTATCGCGCGCTCAACTGCCTGACATCGGCCATCTATTATGAAGCCGGAAACGAGCCGGAGGAGGGCCAGCGCGCCGTGGCCCAGGTGGTGCTGAACCGCGTGCGCAGTCCGCTATGGCCCAACACCGTGTGCGGCGTCGTCTATCAGGGATCGGAACGCACCGACTTCCACTGCCAGTTCACCTTCAGCTGCGACGGCGCCATGGCCCGCCTGCCCAACGCCGTCGCCTGGGTCCGCGCGCGCGGCGTCGCCCAGCAGGCGCTTTCCGGCAAGGCTTATGCCCCGGTGGGCCTCGCCACCCATTATCATACCCTCGCCGTCCGCCCGGCCTGGGCCGCTACGCTGCAACCCGTGGCCGTGATCGGCGCCCATATCTTCTATCGTGGCATGGGCTTCAACGGGACGCCCGCCGCCTTCAGCGACGCCTATCTGGGGCGCGAGCAGATTTCCGGTCCGGCCCACCGGATATGGCCGGCCCGTCCGGTGACACCCGCCGAACTGTTGGGCGCGGGACCGGCAGCCGCCTATGTGCCGCTGCCATCTACCACGCCCCCCACATCGGAGGTCCAGACCATGCCCATTCCGGCCCCGCTCCTATCGACGGACAAGCTGCCGGAATCGACGATCCGCCCCGAATATCGCAACAGCGGCCGGCCGCTCGGCTGAACCGCACCGTCTTTTTCCGCTCGCCTGCGGAAATTATTTTTGGTTAACATTCGATCAACCAGTGAAATGCTTGAAAACATGAGCATTTAAAATTCAGGAGCGGGAGCGGAAATCGGGAACCACCCGCTTTGTCGCTCGTTCTGCATTTCGGATAGCAAATCTTTTGCCCCCCGCTCTTGCTATCCAAAAAATATGAGCCCGGAACGCATCACCCCCCCCCGACGCGTTCCGGGCTCAGACTTTTTCGGGCCATCTTCCCTCGCCATCAAATCGGTGACACGCGGTGGAACCCTTCCTTTCCAGGAATGTTCTGAAACGGTCACCGAATGGCTCGCCATACGGTCGGCCGATAATTCGGAAGGAGAAACCGATGACCAAGACAATCGTCACCGCCCTGCTGCTCACGGGCTCGCTGCTGGTCGCCGCATGCAACACGGTGGAAGGCGCTGGCAAGGATGTGCAGAGCGCCGGCAAGGCGGTCGAAAAGTCGGCCAACTAAGCGTATAAAAAGGCCCGCGAACTGCGGGCCTTTTCTTATGCGGAGGCTTCCTCTGCAGCCGCTTCGGCTGCGGCGCGCTTCGCCTGACTCCGATCGGTGAACCAGATCGCCACCAAGGTGATTTCGTAGAGCAGCAGAAGCGGAATCGCGAGCATCAGCTGCGACACGACATCGGGCGGCGTCAGCACCGCCGCCAGGATGAAGGCGCCCACGATCATGTAGCGGCGCATATCCTTGAGCTGATCGCGCGACACGAAGCCCGCGCGATTGAGCAGCATCAGCAGCACCGGCAGCAGGAAACAGATGCCAAAGGCCAGGATGAACTGCATCACCAGGCCCAGATAGCTGTCCGCACTCGGCAAAGCTTCGACCTGCAAACCGCTGCCATTGCCCTGATAGCCCAGGAAGAAATGGAAGGCGGTCGGCATCACCACGAAATAGGCCAGGCTCGCCCCCAGCGCGAACAGGAAGGGGGTCGCGATGATGAAGGGCAGCAGCGCCTTCTTTTCCTTCGCATAGAGCCCCGGCGCGACGAACGCCCACAGCTGGTTGGCGATGATCGGGAAGGACAGGCAGAAAGCGCCGAACAGCGCGATCTTGATCTGCACGAAAAAGGCTTCGTACAGCTTGGTATAGACCAGCTTGCCGCCGGCATCACCAAAGGCTTCCTTGAGCGGATGCACGAGGATGGCGAAGAGCTGCTCGGAAAAATAGAAGCAGATCGCCCCGGTGATGGCGAGCGCATAGACGCATTTGAGCAACCGGCCGCGCAGTTCGATCAGATGGTCGAGCAAGGGCGCCTTGCTGTCGTCGATATCGCCGATCATGCCGCTGCATCCCCCTGCTTGGGCGCAACGGGCTCCTCTGCGACATAGGGTGGCTTGTCCGCCACCGGCGGCGGTGCAGCCTCCGCCACATAGGGCGGTGCGTCGACCGCGGCAGCAGGCGCCTCCGCCACATAAGGTGGCTTTTCGTTCTGGACCGGATCAGACGGCGCATCGCTGGCCGAAGCATGCTCGATGACCTGGGTTTCGGGAACCTGGGTCTCGGGCGGATGCTCGGCCATGATGCGCTTATTCTGCTCGGCCCATTTCTTTTCCAGCTCCTCCAGCTCGACTTCGCGCACCATGGCATCGATGCCGGTGCGGAAATGCCGGGCCATGCCCTGCGCCTTCCCCACGATCTGCCCCACCTTGTAGAGCGCACGTGGAAGATCCTTTGGCCCGATCACGATCACAGCAATGATCACGATCACCAGAAATTCGGACGAATCGATGCCAAACATGCGCGACTACCAGCCTGCGTTAGAGATCAGGCCTTGGTCTTTTCTTCGGTCGCGCTCGGCGCGTCCTGCTCGGGCACGCGATGGCCCTCGATCCGGGTTGCCGGCTTGGCAGAAGTTGCCTCATCCTCGTCGTCGGCCATGCCCTTCTTGAAGCTTTTGATACCCTTGGCCACGTCACCCATCAGGCCGGAAATACGACCGCCACCGAACAGCAGCATGACGACCAGGAGCACGATCACCCAGTGCATCAGCGAGAAAGAACCCATTTTCACATACTCCTGAAAGGAGGCCTTTCTAGGCCTCTTCCTCATCCTTTTCCAGAACGGATTGGCCGCCCAGACCCTCCAGCGCCAAATCAACCGGATCCAGCAGCCCTGCAGCCCGCAAATCGTCCAGACCCGGCAGGTCTCGGCGGCTGCTAAGGCCAAAATGTGACAAAAACTCTACGCTCGTCGCATAGATGAGCGGGCGTCCCGGCACTTCGCGCCGCCCCACAGGGCGAACCCAGCCCGCCTCCATCAGCACATCGAGCGTGCCCTTGGCCACCTGAACGCCGCGAATCGCCTCGATCTCCGCCCGGCTCACCGGCTCATGATAGGCGATGATCGCCAGCGTCTCCATCGCCGCGCGGGACAGCTTGCGCGTCTCGTCCCGTTCCCGGCGCAAGATATGCGCCAGGTCGGCGGCCGTCTGGAAATGCCAGCGCCCGCCCCGTTCGACCAGATTGACGCCGCGCCCGGCATAATCCTGCGCCAGCCCGGCCAGCGTCGCGGGCAGGTCGCCGCCATCGCCGACATGGGCGCGCAGTTCGACGGGCGTCAGCGGTTCCTCCGCCGCAAACAGTGCCGCCTCCACCGCGCGCGCGAAATCATCCATCTCCCGGATCACTGCAACTGCTCCCATTGATCGCCCGACAGCGCCGCACGCAGGTAGATCGGCTCGAATATTCCGTCCTGGCGTATCTCCACCCGCCCCTGCTTGGCCAGTTCCAGCATCGCGACGAAACTGCTGGCCAGCGCCGATTTTGCCATCGGCCCATCGCGATCGTCGGGCAGGAAGGATTCCAGAGTCGTCCAGTCGAGTGCCGACCCCACCAGCGCGCCGACCCGCCGGATCGCCTCGTCCAGCGTCATGACCGGTCGCACCGCCACCATATGGATCACCGGCTGGTTGCGCGCACGAATCTGGCCATAGGCCTGGATCAGTTCATAAAGGCTGGCGGTCCATTTGGGCCGGCGCACCATGTGCAGCCCCTCGGGCCGGGGGCGGACAAAGACGTCGCGCCCGATCCGGTCGCCGGCCATCAGTCGCGCGCCCGCCTCGCGCATCGCGTGCAGCCGTTGCAGCCGCAATTGCAGCCGCAGCGCCATTTCCTCGGGCCTGGGTTCGGGCTGCGCCTCCCTGGGCAGCAGCATCGCCGATTTGAGATAGGCGAGCCAGGCCGCCATCACCAGATAGTCGGCGGCCAGTTCCAGCTTCAGCTGCCGGGCGCCATCGACATAGGCCAGATATTGCTCGACCAGCGCCAGGATGGAAATTTCGCGCAGATCGACCTTCTGCGTCCGCGCCAGCGCCAGCAACAGGTCGAGCGGCCCCTCCCAGCTTTCGAAGCTGACGGTCAGAACCTCGGCGGGCGTCGCGGCCGGGGCGGTGAAGAGATCGTCCATCGCCCCCGCGTCCGCGATCAGGCCGGAACCAGCGCCAGCAGCGTGTCGCGGGTCGCCAGCAATTCTTCCATCGGCGGCAGGTCGGCGACATGGGCCGACGCCATCGCCCGATCGAGCCGCGCCCGCGCAGCCGGCGTGATCTCCGACAGCAGATTGGCGATGCCGACCATATCATCCATTCGCCCCCAGCAATTGAGCGCCAGGTCGCACCCGGCCGCGACCACGCCGGCGGCCAGTTCGGGAATCGAGCCCTTCAGTGCCTTCATGTCGAGATCATCGGACATCAACAGCCCGTCAAAGCCGATCCGCTGGCGAATGATGTCCTCGATCACGATCGGCGACAGGCTGGCCGGCCGGTCGGCATCCCATGCGGTGTAGACGACATGGGCCGTCATCCCCATCGGCGCGGCCTTGAGCGCACGGAACGGCGCCAGGTCGGTTTCCAGTTCCTCCGTCCCGGCATGGACGACCGGCAGTTCCAGATGGCTGTCGACCAGCGCGCGGCCGTGCCCCGGCATATGCTTGACGATGCCCACGACATTGCCGTCGGCCAGCCCCTCGATCACCGCGCGGCCAAGCGCCGCGACCCGCATTGGCTCGGCGCCCAGCGTCCGGTCGCCCATGATGTCGCTCGCCCCCTCCTGCCGCACGTCCAGCAGCGGCAGCGCATCGACCGTGATGCCAACCTCCGCCAGCATCAGCGCGAGCGCCCGCGCATTGGCCCGCGCCGCCGCGATCGCGCTGGACGGCGCAATGTCATAGAGGCGGTCGAATACGGCGCCGGCAGGAAAGCTGGGCCAGACCGGCGCCTGCATCCGCGCGACCCGGCCGCCCTCCTGATCGATCATGATCAGCAGATCGTCGCGCCCGTGCAGCGCGCGCAGTTCGTCGGTCAGCGCCCGCACCTGCGCGCGATCGGCAATGTTGCGCTTGAACAAGATATAGCCGGCCGGCTGCGCCTCGGCAAAGAAGGCGCGCTCGTCGGCGGTCAGGGTTTCGCCGGATAGGCCGAAGATGACGGGTTTCATGACGCCGATGCTAATGACTAAGGCGCGGGCTGTCGACGCCCGCGCCCTGTTTGGGTCAATTGACGATGATGCAGCTTTCGCCCGCGACCTTCAGCTTGCCGCAAACGGTGCCCGCCTGCCCGCCGGCGCTGGCGCGCAGGCGATAAACGGTGCTGCCGCCCACTTCGGCCGGCTCGACCGACATGGCGAGCGGCGCCAGATAGGCAAAGCGCTTCGACAGGCGGCCCCAGGCATCCTTGGCGCCCGACGCGCTGCCATAGGCACCCAGCTGGATGACGCCGCTGCCGGTCGCCTTGGGCGTGGCCGCCTTGGGCGCGACCCTGGTCTCGTCCTCGACCTTGGCGGTGACACTCTGCGCGGGCTTGGCGGGAACAGCGGGCTTGGTGCCTGCGGGGGCAGCGCCGGTCGGGGTGATCGGCGCCTCGGGCACGCGGCTCGGGTCGATCTGGCCATCGCGCGCCACGCCCTCGCTCGCGGCGAAGCTGGCATCGCCCTCGCCCTGGAACTTCTTGGCGTCGGCCTCCTTGGCCGCGACCTTGTAGTCACCCTGCGGCGCGGCGATCAGTTGCCCTTCGCCCGCGCCACCGCCATTGCGGTTCTGCATCCACCATACGCCCGCGACCACCGCACCGATCAATGCCAGCCCCAATATGATGAGGCCGAGCAGGCGCAGGGGCGAAATCCGCTCCTCATCCGCCTCGTCGAGCGCAGGTTCCAGCCAGGGCAGCCGGTCCTCGTCATCGAGGTCAAGTCGCCCACGTGCATAGTCACCCATTATCGAAACTCCGCTCGGCTCACTGCATTTCGGTCAGCGCGACCACGCCCATCAGGGCAAGGCCGTTGCGGATGATCTGCCCGATTCCGCGGCTCAAGAAAAGCCGGGCCGAGGTGAGGGCCGGATCGTCCGCCAGCACGACGCGCGCGCGCGGATCGTCATTGCCCATATTCCACCAGCCATGGAAGGCCGAGGCTAAGTCATTGAGATAGAAGGCAATGCGATGCGGTTCGCGGGCCTGAGCCGATCCTTCGACGACGCGCGGGAACTGTGCCGCCAGCTTCACCAGGTTCAGCTCCGCCGTCCCAAGCAGGGACAGGTCGGGCGCGGGAAGATCGATCCCGGCCTCCTGCGCGCGGCGGCCGAGCGAGGAAATGCGGGCATGGGCATATTGCACATAGAAGACCGGATTGTCCTTCGAGGCTTCCACCACCTTGGCGAAATCGAAGTCCATCTGGGCATCGGCCTTGCGCGTCAGCATGGTGAAGCGGACGACATCCTTGCCCACTTCGCGCACGACATCGGCGAGCGTGACGAAATTGCCGGCGCGCTTGGACATCTTCACCGGCTCGCCGTCGCGCAGCAGGCGGACCATCTGGATCAGCTTCACATCAAACCGCGCCTTGCCCTCGGTCAGGGCGGCGACGGCGGCCTGGATGCGCTTCACCGTGCCGGCATGGTCCGCGCCCCAGATGTCGATCAACTGGTCGGCGGTCTGCGCCTTCTGGAAATGATAGGCCATGTCGGCGCCGAAATAGGTCCAGCTGCCGTTCGACTTCTTGATGGGGCGATCCTGATCATCGCCAAATTTGGTCGAGCGGAACAGCGGCAGTTCCACCGGTTCCCAATCGTCGGGCAGTTCGCCCTTGGGCGCTTCCAGCACGCCGTCATAGACCAGGTCATGGGCGCGCAGCCAGGCTTCCGCCTGTTCGGGCTTGCCCGCCGCCTGCAACTCGGCTTCCGACGAGAAGACGTCATGGACGATACCAAGCTGCGCCAGATCGCTGCGGATCATGTCCATCATCTTCGCGACGGCAAAAGTGCGGAACAGGACCAGCCAGTCGCCCTCGGGCGCGCCGACGAACTTGTCGCCATATTCGGCCGCCAGCGCCTGGCCGACCGGCACCAGATAATCGCCGGGATAGAGACCTTCGGGGATCGCGCCGACATCCTCGCCCAGCGCTTCGCGGTAGCGCAGATGCGCCGAACGGGCGAGCACGTCGACCTGGCCGCCGGCATCATTGATATAATATTCGCGGATCACCTTGTGCCCGGCATATTCCAGCAGGGTGGCGAGCGCGTCGCCAACCACCGCGCCGCGGCAATGGCCCATATGCATGGGACCGGTGGGATTGGCCGAGACATATTCGACGTTCACGGTCGTGCCCGCGCCGAAGTCGGACCGGCCATAATCGGCGGCTTCGGCATGGATCGCTGCCAGTTCGGCACGCCAGGTCGGGTCGGTCAGGGTCAGGTTGATGAAGCCGGGACCGGCGATGCTGGCCGCCTCGACCTCATCCAGCGCCTGCAGCTTGGTCACGATCGCATCGGCCAGCGCGCGCGGATTGGTGCCGGCGGGCTTGGCCAGCACCATCGCGGCGTTGGTGGCCAGGTCGCCATGGCTGGGGTCGCGCGGCGGCTCCACCGTCACCGGCTTGCGGTTGAGGCCGGCGGGCAGCGTGCCTTCGGCCTCCAGCGCGTCGAGCACGGCATCGAGATGGGCGGTGAAACGGGTGTAAAGGGACACGGGCATTTCCTTCAACTCCGTTCGCCCTGAGCGAAGTCGAAGGGCCAGGCTGAACGGAGTGAAGCACTTCGCTTCGCTCAGTGGCGGGCTTCGACTTCGCTCAGCCCGAACGGAAACAAATCAACGGGCTTAACGGGTCGCGTTATATTTGAGCTGATCCTGGGTCAGGTTGAAACCCACGAGCAGCTCGAAGCTGGTTCGCTGCAGCGCCGCCTTGACGTCCGGCTGGGCGAAGGGGTCGATCGCCGCATCCGCATCGCCCGCCTTGCGCTTCTGCGTGATCTTCTGCTGGATTTCCGGCGGCAGCGTGGCCGATGCCTTGTCGACATAGGAGCCCGCCGTTGCGGTCGCGGTCGCGCGATATTCGCCCGGCGCGAAGTTCAGCGTGACCTGGCCGATCCGCTTGGCCACCACGGCACTGCCCCCGCGCACGATCGCGGAGA
This sequence comes from Sphingobium scionense, assembly GCF_014197035.1. GTDB lineage: Bacteria > Pseudomonadota > Alphaproteobacteria > Sphingomonadales > Sphingomonadaceae > Sphingobium > Sphingobium scionense. The sequence goes on from NZ_JACIEU010000006.1 coordinate 114,015, forward strand.
AATAGGGCAAGGTCACCTGGCGCGCGGCCGCCGCATCATTACGACGCGCGTTCACCACGAAGGTCGCCTGGGTATAGAGCTGCGCGCCATCCGAACAGGTCGAACGCAGGTCGGTGATATTCGCCACCACGTCGATCGCGGAAGCATCGCGGCTCTGGGCCGGATTGAACAGGGTCACGTCACCGGTATAGGCCGGGATCGCCGCCACCGGACAGGCCGAACGCACCGTAACAATACCGCCCGTGGGGTCGATTTCCCCCCGGCGCGAACAGCCGGCAAGGGCAAGGGCGAGCATTCCGGTCAACGCAATTCGGGACAATGTCACAGGCAGCAATTCCTCAGCATGCCCCTTAGACAGAGGCGTCCGGCTTCCTTATCCATCCCCCGCCGCCCACGCAACACAAAGCGCGGCGATTTCCGTTCGCCCCTTCCTTCCCGCGCAACATTGCCCTAAGCCGCGCCCATGACGCAGAGCCCCGCCCCTCGCCCGCCGATGACCCTGTTGATCGCCGCCCCACGCGGCTTTTGCGCCGGTGTCGACCGCGCGATCATCATTGTGGAACGCGCGATCGAGAAATATGGCGCGCCAGTCTATGTCCGCCACGAAATCGTCCACAACAAGTTCGTGGTCGACAGCCTCAAGGCCAAGGGCGCGATCTTCGTCGAGGAACTGGACCAGGTGCCGGACGGGGTGCCGGTGGTCTTTTCCGCCCATGGCGTGCCCAAGGCGGTGCCGGCCAAGGCGGAGGAGCGCGGCCTCGACTATCTCGACGCCACCTGCCCGCTGGTCAGCAAGGTGCATCGCCAGGCCGAACGCATGGTGACCGCCGGCCGCCATATCCTGTTCATCGGCCACAAGGGCCATCCCGAGGTGATCGGCACCTTTGGACAAGTGCCCGAGGGGACGATGACGCTGATCGAGACGGTCGAGGATGCCGAGGCGCTGGCCCCGGTCGATGCCGAAAACCTTGCCTTCCTGACCCAGACCACATTGTCGGTCGATGACACCGCCGCGATCGTCGCCACGCTGCAGCGCCGTTTCCCGTCGATCATCGCGCCCAAGGGGGAGGATATCTGCTACGCGACGTCCAACCGCCAGACTGCGGTCAAGGCGATCGCCGGCCGTTGCGACGCCGTTTATGTGATCGGCGCGCCCAACAGCTCCAACTCGCTGCGCCTGGTCGAGGTCGCCGAGCGCGAGGGCACGCCCGCCCGGCTGATCCAGCGTGCAGATGAGATCGACTTTGCCTGGCTGGAGAGCGTGTCGACGCTGGGCCTGACCGCCGGCGCATCCGCACCGGAGGTTCTGGTGCGCGAAGTTGTAGACCGGATCGCCGAACATTTTGCGGTGACCGAGGAACAGGTGGAAACGGCGCAGGAAACCATATCCTTCAAACTCCCGCGCGGGCTGGAGGCCGCATAAGCGTCATGGCCGTCTATACCCACGTTCCCGCCGAAGAGATCGACGCCTTCCTCACCCGCTATGACGCCGGCCGGCTGGTGTCCGCCAAAGGCATCGCCGAAGGGGTGGAAAACAGCAATTATCTGCTCGAAACCACCGGCGCAGACGGCAACGGCCATCGCTATATCCTGACCCTCTATGAAAAGCGGGTGGATGAGGCGGACCTGCCCTTCTTCATGGACCTGCTCGACCATCTGGGCGCGCGCGGCTGCCTGGTGCCGCGCTTCATCGCCGACACGGATGGCAAGCGGCTGCAACAGCTGGGCGGACGCCCGGCCTGCCTGATCGAGTTCCTGACCGGCATTTCGGTGACCGAGCCGACCCCGGCCCAGGCACGCGCCTGCGGCGTGGCGCTGGGCGAACTGCACAGGGCGGCGCAGGGCTTTGCCGGCGAGCGACGCAATGCACTCGACAAGGATGGCTGGCACGCGCTGGCCGCCAGGTGCGGCGACGATTTCGACCAGATTGCGCCGGGTCTTGGCGCCCGCGTGGCGGAGGAACTGGCCTTTCTCGACGCCCACTGGCCCGCCGACCTGCCGCGTTCGGTGATCCATGCCGACCTGTTCCCGGACAATGTCCTGATGCTGGGCGATGAAGTCACCGGCCTCATCGACTTTTATTTCAGCTGCACCGATATCCGCGCCTATGATCTGGCCGTCACCCACAGCGCCTGGTGCTTCAGCAATGACGGCGCCACCTGGTATGGCGACCGCGCAACCGCGATCGGCCAAGGCTATGCCGCCGCCCATGGCCTGACCGATGCGGAACGGGCCGCCTTCCCGATCCTGTGCCGGGGCGCGGCACTGCGCTTCCTGCTGACTCGCGCCTATGACTGGATCAATACGCCGGCCGATGCGCTGGTGACGCGCAAGGATCCACTCGCCTATCTGCGCCGCATGGATTTCTATGCCAAGGCCGATCCGGCGGAGCTGCTCGGCGCATGAGCGACCTGCCGCAAGTCCAGATCTTCACCGACGGCGCGTGCAAGGGCAATCCCGGCCCCGGCGGCTGGGGCGCGGTGCTGCGCTTTGGCGACCAGGAGAAGGAAATCTCTGGCGGCGAGGCGATGACCACCAACAACCGCATGGAGATGATGGCGGCGGTCGAGGCGCTCAACACGCTCAAGAAACCGTGCCAGGTGACACTCTATACCGACAGCAAATATGTGATGGACGGCATCACCAAGTGGATCTTCGGCTGGCAGAAGCGCGGCTGGAAGACCGCCGACAACAAGCCGGTCAAGAATGTCGAAATCTGGCAGGAACTGGTGAAGGCCGCCGCCCGGCACAAGCTGGACTGGCAATGGGTCAAGGGCCATGCCGGCCACCCGGAAAATGAGCGGGCCGACGCGCTGGCCTCGGCTGCAGCGGAAAGCTTCCGCAAATAGGGACGGACGGGGAGGTTGCCCCTCCCCGCACCGCGCGGATTATTCGGCCTCTTCGATCGGCGCGCCGGGGCCGTTCTTCAGGATCGACTCGATCGCATTCTTCGCGCTCGCCTTGGAGCTGTAGCCCTCGGTCCAGAAAATGATCTCGGCATTATATTTGAACTTGGCCACGAACTCGCCGGCCTTGTTCTTTTCGATCACGAACTTGTGCGCCATCATGCTCTCCTGCTGGTTACGCTATCGAAACCGTCCGGGAGCATAAGCAGCGACATCGAGGCTGGCAATCGCCTCCGGCACGGCCTTGCCGGTCAACAGGCTGGCCCCCAGCAGCGCGGCCGCCGGGGCGGTCTGGATGCCGAAACCGCCCTGCCCCGCGAACCAGAAGAAGCCCTCGATCTCCGGCTCGAAGCCATAGACCGGCACCCGGTCCGGCGCGAAGCTGCGCAGCCCCGCCCATTTGCGCTCGACCGCCGCGATGCGCCAGTCGACCGCCGCCTGGAACCGGTCGATGGCCTGCGCGATCGCCAGTTCCTCGGGCGCGGCGTCGCAGGCGGGCGAGGCGACCTCGTCATGCGGCGTCAGCCATATCCGCCCTTGCCCCTCGGGCTTGAAATAGAAGCTGCCCTGCATGTCCATCACCAGTGGCAATTCGCCTGCCGGCATATCTTCCAGCCGCAGTTGCACCACGGTACGGCGATAGGGCGTGATGCCGACTGGCGCGACGCCGCAAGCCCGCGCCACATCGTCCGCCCAGGCCCCCGCCGCATTCACCAGCAGCCCGCATTGAATCATCCCGTCGCGCGTCTCGATCCGCCAGCCGTCGCCCTGCCTCTCGGCATGCTCCAGCTTCGCACCCAGCCGGATTTCGCCGCCCAGCTCGCGGAACCGGCGCAGATAGGCCTGATGCAGCGCCCCGACATCGATATCACGGCAACTCGGCTCCAGCACGCCCAGCGTCCATTCGGGCCGCAGCCCCGGAACCAAGCTGGCCGGCGCCACCGGCTGCAATTCGACGGCTCCGGCAAAGTCGGCCAGCAGCGCGTCGCGCAGCCCCTCGTCCCCGGCCCGGCCGATATGCAGCGTCCGGCGCGGCGACAGGAAGGAGCGGTCGAAGAAATCGGGATCGGGCGATTCCAGCAATTTTCCCGAAGCGGTAGTCAGCGGCTGGACCACCGGCCCACCATAGGTTTCTTCCCAGAAGGCGACCGATCGCCCCGTCGCATGATAGCCGGCGCTGTCCTCCATCTCCAGGATCAGCACCCGCGCCGTTTCCGCCAGCGCCGCGCCCAGGCTGGCGCCTGCAATCCCGCCACCGACAATCACGATATCGGGTCTGTTCAACGGGCAACCTCATCCAGGAAACGATCGATCCGTCCCAACGCGTCCAGCCGCACCGGGTCAAGCTCGCGCAGGATTTCATGCGCGGCCTCGCGCCCATAGACATGCAGGCGGGCATCGGGCAAGCGCGCCGCGATCCGCCGGATCGCCGGTGTCGCGACCAGTTGATCGCGACAGGCGGCCAGGAACAGGGTCGGCACCGCGATTCGCTCCGGCCCGTTTCCCGCCTCCAATGCGCGAGTCGACTCGAGCGCCAGCCGCACCCAGTTCCAGCTCGGCGGTCCCAGCGCGATGTCCCGGCTATGGTCCCGCCACCAGATTTCATCGGCGTAGCGATCCGGGTCATGGGTCAGCCGCTTCTGCCGCATCTGGCGTTGCCGATCGCTCTCCTCCTTCTGCGTCCAGGCCCGCTTCTCGCCCCGGCCGATCGCGCACATGAAGCTGGCGATCGCCACCGCCAGCCAGCGCGGCAGAGGGGCCGTATGCAGCCCCAGCATCGGTGCCACCGCCACTGCGGCATCCGGTTCGGCCAGTCCTTCAGCCAGCGCCCGCAACAGCATATGGCCGCCCATGCTGTGACCCAGCATGACCGTCGGCCCACTGCCATTCGCCCGCCAATCACTTGAAAGCGCGCGCAAATCGCCCATCCATTGAGTGAAGTCGTCGATATGACCGCACAGCGGATCGTCGGTCAGCCGGCCCGATCCGCCCTGCCCACGCCAGTCGAAGCTGGTCACCGCCCAGCCCCGCTGCGCCCAATGGTGGATCACCTCCAGATATTTCTCGATCATGTCGCCGCGACCGTTGAGAAGCAGCATCCTGCCACGGGTGCCGGCGCCCAGCCGATAGCGGCGGATCGGCCAGCCATCGGACGCATGCCAATAGTCCAGCTGGCCACCCATGGGCCAGGCGCGACGATCAAGGGCGGGGGACGGGAAGATCGGCGAATCCATCAGCCATGGTTACGGTTTGGTAAAAAATGGCAACGCTTTTCTGCGGTTCAGAGTGCCGGTTTGAAAAAGTTTGATAGTCACCGCTTTGTTCTTTCCCATTTCAGCATGGCCGCTTGGCTCAGCTTTTTTTGAGACCGGAGCTTGGCGTAATGCTCGACCATCTGGAGCGACTGGCCGCTGATCGATGCGGTTTCGGCGGCACTGCACCCAGCCTCCAGCAGCGTGTTGACCGCGTTCTTCCGCAGGCCATGCGGCACAACCTTGACCGGCGCGCAGGCCGCCTGGATCGCCAGCCTGATCTTGTTCTTCTTCCCCTCGGTTGGCTTGCCGGGGATGATGGTGGCCAGCGTGCGCGGGTGGCGGGCAAGCTCTTCCCTCAATTCAGCATGGATTGGAATGTCCAGTTCCTTGCCCGTTTTCTGCTGGGTCAGGTTGATGTGATCGTCATGCACGTCGCGCCATGTCAGCGCCGCCACGTCGCCTATGCGCTGCGCGGTGTAGTAGAGCAGGTGGACGGAGAGCCGAACGAAGTCGTCATCCGATTCGAGGCATTGGCTCAGCGCCTGATCGGGCCAAGGATCATGCTCGCCAGTCTCCATTTCCTCGATCTCGAAAAATGGGTCATTGCTCACATGCCCGCGATTCCGCGCCCACGTATAGGCCGCGCTCCCGGCCCGCTTGACCATGTTCGCCGCGCCGGGCTTGTCCGCCATCTGGTCGAGCAGCAGCACGATATCCTTGCGTTCGACCAGTTGCGCCGGCGCCGTCCCCAGCTTGTCGACCAACTCGCCTTGATACAGGCGATAGAGCCGCTGCGTGGATGCGGCCTTCTTCTTCTCAAACTCTGCGCTCGCCTGATACAGTTCGATCAGCTTGGCGACGCTCAACTGCTGAGCGGCATTGACGCGCCGGGAGCGATGGCCAAGCAGGGCCGCATAGGTCGCAGAGAATATCCGGTCGGCGGGATCGGGCAGGCGCTTCCAGATGCGCTTGCCATTATCGTCATCCTGGCCGGTGTCGAAATAGTAATAGTAGCGGCCCTTTGCCTTGGTCCGCTTCACATATTTTACGATTCTAGCCATTCGCATAAAGCTTCGTTTTCTTGCGCCAATCGTCGGCGGCCACCTCTCCGGTCAGCCGCTCAAGGTGGGCGTCTATGTCGGCCTGGCTCCAGTGCAGACCGTTGCCAAGCATGACCGGGTGAGGCAGGCGGCCGCAAGCAATCTCGCGTTCCAGCTCAGCCGCCGACAGGTCGAGATAGGCGCATGCCGTCGCCCGCTTCATCATGCGCGGCCAGTGCGGAACGTGCTTGCCCATAGTTCACCCCTCCCCCACAAGAGCGGCGTCGATGGCGGGCGCGTCGGGAAGCGGGCGCCAGTGGGTGGGCGGGAATGCCCATTCGCGAACCTGCTCGCCGCCCCATACCCACACCTTCATTTCGCTATGAAAATAGCCGCTGGCCATGCGCCAGTTGTCGAATGGCGGGACGCTGGTGTCGGCCCACAGCAGGACTTCGCGCATGTGCGGCGCCGTCTCGATCGGCTGCCATCCCCTCTCAGCCGCCTCCAACCGATCCAGCAGGGCGCGGATTGTTGAAGCCGATTCCTCGAACATATCTGCGCGAGAGTGGAAGCCATACTGCCGGCTCGTTTCCGCAGAAGCGTCCAACTGCTCCAGATGATCCTGGATGATGTCAGTCATGGGCGGCGTCCTTCATCCTCGGGGCCTGGAACCAATCGTAAAGTTCGCTGGAACATGATGGGCAAAGGTCAGCCCACTGCGGCGTTAATGATCGCTGAGTACCGATCCAGCGGTGGGAATTGGTCTCCGAGTAATTCAGACCAGCCCAATGATAGCCATCTTCTGGACGGCGAAATTCAGACTTTGTGCCGCAACGATCACAAGTCATGGATACTATGTTTGCCTTAGCCATCACAAACCTCCCGCCCGCGCGCGCAGGGCCAGCGATCGATATGCACCACGCAGCAGCCGAAGCCGGTGCGTCGCCTCCTTCATGTTGATCGACCCTGAGATGAGATATTCGTAGCTTTCGATCATGATGCGCGCTGTGAGCCTCAGCGGGATCGGATTGCCATAGGTCAGGTTCCACCCGATGCTGCCATGATGCCCAGCCATCGGATTGGGTATCGTGCTGAAAGCGCCGCCACCGATGCAGACGCTGGCGCACATGGCATCAGCCACATGCGGTTGCAGGCTGTGCCCGACACGATAGGCACCCGGCTCATCACGTGCTGGTGTCCATTCGATCGCCGGTGCCGGCGCCTCGTAGTGACGGAAAGTGCAGTTGCGGAGAGCCAGCGTGCAGAGGGTCGACAACGCGATGGCATCGACTTCCCGCGCCTCGCAGTCGTAAATCTCGCACGGCACCCCGGCCCGGTTGATGAGCCGTTGAAGCCAGAGAGCGCTGATCGGGATGGGCATGTCGCCCATTTCGCCGATGACCGTCTGCAAGGCGCGGATCATGGCGATGTCGCGCTTCTCACTCATGCCCCACCTCCTCCCTCGCAGCCGGATCGACATCATCAACGAAGTCGACGCGCGCCCGGTTGTCGTTGGCATAGCCCTTCTCGGCAGCGCACTTGTCGCAGATCAGCGTGTGACCGGCGGGCGCGGTGCATTCGACGCAGGTGTCGGTGCCGTGGTGTTTCATGACGCCGCCCTCCACAAAATAGGCTTCTGATCGCGCGGAATCCTGTGCTTTCCTCGCGCCATGGGATGGGTAGGTGCGCCGCTCTTTGTCCTGCCCCAACACCACAGGTCGGGCCAAGGCTCGACACCGCCTTGGATTTCTTCGATGACATGTTCGATCCAGGCATCATCCCAAGCGATGTTGCCCCAGCAGACGAAAACCTGGTCAGCCTCTTTGGCTACCTTCGCGACGTAAGGCAGGTTGGTCATGATCATCTGATCGCGCGCATACCAATCGTCGGTCAGGTGCCAGTCGGCGCGCTTCCGACACTCGGCCGGCGACGAGGTGCAGAACGGATAGAGGTTGACAGCGCGATAGCCGCCAAACCCGAACAACTGGAACCACGCGTTCCACCACAAGGAGGTGGGATCATCCTTCAAGGCATCCGCAGTCGACGGATTGCATCCGATGACACAAGCGGTTGGGCCATCACCCCAACGGCGCCTGAGTTCGACGCGATCGTCACCCGCAAAAATTGCGTCACGGCGCATGGTATCATTGCCGAAAAGATCGACAGGCATGGGAGAATTCATTCCACCACCTCCACCTTGACGAACTCCCCACCCTTGAGAACCCACTGGCCCACTTTCTTGGGCGTTGGCTGGAAGGGCTTGGGCGCGGCGATTTGCTTCTTCCACTGGTCGAGAATGATCGCCTTCGCTTCGGCGGCGGTCAGGTTCTTGCCCCGGCGCAGCAGGCGATATTCGGCGCGCATCGAGGCCGGGATGTCGCGCAGCCGGGTCGATGACAGCGTGGCATTGCGCTTGGCCTTCGTCTCGGGCGCCTTGATCTTCGCCACGACATCGGGCCGGGTCAGCACCTCGCGATAGAGGCGCTCCCCATGCGCGCGCAGCATGGCCTGATGCTCGGGCGTGGCGCGCACCCGCTCCATCGTCTTGCGGAGCGTCTCGCGCTGGGCCAGCAGGACGCCAGGTTTGGCATTATGCCGCCGGATGCCCTCGCGCCTCCGACGCTGGATTTCCGGGTCTGTCGCCATGTGCTTCGCCGAACATGGCTTGCACCGCTTGGCGCCCTTGCTGCGCGGGTGGGTGCATTCGGTCACTTGCCGGCCCCCAGCTCGGTCTTGCACACGCCGGCATGGACGAACAGGTCATCGCCATCGGCCTCCGACAGATCGGGCAGCAGCGATTCCAGCTTGGTGTCGACATCGATCACCGTGCCGCACTGGTCGATTTCCGCCATGTCCTGATCCAGCGTCAGGCGCTCGCCGCGCTCGTTGTCGGCCGGGCCTTCGCCGCTATCATCAGCGGCCTGCTCCGACTGGATCTGATGCTCGAGGGCATCGAGCCGGCCAACAGGCTGCTCTGTCTCGATTTGCGCAATCTCGCCCTCTGCAGCCATGGCGAGCGCCGCCGACTTAGCGACCATCGTGTCATCGCGCTCAAACTCGGCTTCGATGTCGGTGGAACTCGGCAGTCGCTTGGCGAAGCGCCGCATGACAGTCTTGCGCGCCATTTCGCCCCACCAGTCCACCCACGGACCCTTGTCGGCGGCGCGTGAAACCTTCCGCACGGCCTCGATCTGGGCGACGTTCATGATTTCGGGCGGGACCACCTCACCGCTCTTGAGGGTGGCGATCGCATAGGCGCCGATGGGATTGCCGCGATCCGCGAACCAGTCAGGCTCAAACACCGGGACAGCATCGAGGCCGGGCCGATAGGTGAATTTGTCATGCTCATGAACGACGTGGACATCGACGCTGGCGATCTCGCCCGACTGGCGGATCTTCTTCAGGACGCCGGCAATCATCGGCATCCACTGGACCTTCTTGTCCCACCCGCCTGACTGCCGGTTCTTCGTGTTGAAGATAACCAGGGCGCCTTCCCGGCCATCAGGCAGCAGGCCATCCTGCGCCGCCTTGACCACGGCGCCGAATAGCGACCGGCGATCAGCGTTAAGCAGATCAGGGTTGCTCTGGATCGCGGTCATCGTGACGCGCTGAAACTTGTCAACGGCGATATGCGCCGGCAGCGCCATCTTGAGCTGGTCACTCATCTGCGCCAGACTCTGCCGCAACGCTACTGCCGGGTCGGCCCGGCGCTCCTGAAGCTGGGTTGCCAATCAATTTCTCCTTAGAACGGAACTTCTAGGCTGGTATCGAAGTCCTCGATCACCAGCGGATTGTGGATGGTCACGCGACGGTGAGCCTGCATGACGAAGAACTCTTTGCCGGGGTTAGCCACAGCTAGACGCTTGGCCTCTTCCGCTGCTCGTCCGAAAGTGTCGTGACGGACACGGGGGTTCATCCCTTCTGGATTCCAGACGAGATAAAAGGTGTCTGCGAGCCTCATCCGCGCTTCTCCACGATGCTGAAGCGCCGGTAAGACTTCCGGCCCTTGATGATTGTGCCGATGTCGTCGGCAGTGATTTCGCGATCCGGCTGGGCCTTGGTGGTCGGGCACTTGACGGTCATCCCGTGGAGCAGCGCCACGCCAGCATTACCGAGCTTGTCGAGCAGTTCAGCCTGGGCCGCATCGGCCTGCGCCTTGCCCTGCTTCTCCAGCGCCTTGCCGGTCAGCCAGCGGGCTGCAGCGTCCACAGCCAGATTGTCGGTCCGCAGGTCGATCAGGTCGCCGTTATCCTCGGGATAGAGCGCACTGATCGTCGGCAGGTCGCGGGTGTAGTCTGCCGCCGGCGGATCTCCCGCAGCGATGGAGCGCCAGAATGCCGCAACCCGCGCCTCGATATCGGCCCAGATGAGCGGGCGGAACTGATACTGAAACCGGCGCAGTTCATTGCCGCCGACCAGCACGATGACATCGCCCCAATCGCAGCCGGCAAGCCCCATGTAGGACATGACCTGCAGCAGATAGTTCAGCGGCGGCTCATCGCCCCAGCCCTTGGCTACTATCCAGTCTGCCGTCTTCACCTCAAGGATGCCACGGCCGCGCTGGGGGCACATAACCATCTGGTCGGGGTGACCACCTAGGCCGGCGTCGTTCGTGAGGCGCTTGGGCGTCTCCAGCTTCTGGTAGCCAAAGCGGTCGCAGGCGCCTTCGATAATGACCGGCTCAAGGCGAACGCCCCATTCCGCGCGCTCATTGCCAGTGAAGTCTGGCGTTGCGACATTGCCGGCCTTCCGGTGCCAAAGCTCGAACTCGGTCAGCCAGGGATGCTGGTTGAACAGCGCAGCCACCTCCGACGCGCCGACCACGGACGCGCGGAAAGCGTCATCGCCATCGCCGGCCATGATGTTGGTCACGGCGTTCATATGTGGCTCCCCACCAACAACCCCATCATGAACACCACAGCCCCCGCACCGATCAGCTCGGCATAGGGAGGGCGGATGCCCATCCGGCCTTCAGGGTTGGTCAGGGCGGCTATGGCGGCGTGGATGGTGGAGATCATGACCGGGCCTCCATCTTCTCGCGATGGGCGCGCTGGTGCATTTCATCCATGCTGACCGGCGGTTCACCCTCGCACATGTCAGAAAAGGCATCGGCCGCAGCGTCGTCCATCTCGTCCTGCGTCATAGGTCGCCAGCCATGGCCAGCGCAGTCGGAGCACTCGACCGTGAAATCGTCAGGCGAAAGATCGTCCATGCCGACGAAGCGCGAACGGCGGTTGGGGTTGACCCCGCACACTTCGCCATGGCCGTCGCATTGCGGGCACTCGATTTCCGGCCGATAATGCTCGTCGCAGGTAAATTTGCTGGCGACACAATTCGGGCAACCAGCCTGCCAGTTCGCTCCCCGGATCATGCTGCACCGCCTTTCGCCTTGGCGATGGCGGCGTCAGCGCCGGGGGTTGAGCCACTCACGAACTCTTCGTCCGATCCTGCTGCGCGACATGCGTTGTGGAACCGGCGGCGAAGGTCGATCAACTCCGACAGCAGTTCCGGCGCGGCGGCGAAACGGTGAGCATCAGCCTCGCTGCAAATGCCTGTGATCAGCATGTAAGGGCGATCGTCGCCGATATCGCCAAAGCCGCGAACCCCGCCATCAGGATACGAACCAAGGCCAATGCCCCACTGTCCCCCATGCTGGCGTTGATTTTCAGACTGCCCGACCACAAACGGCCCCGGCGTATGCGTTGCGTTGCTCACATCAAATCTCCCAGATCAGCAACCCGGCGCTCCCATCCCAGCGCGAGGCGGTCGCACTCGGCGTGATAGTTGCGCACCATGGTGTTGAGCCGCGCCACAGCGGCGCAGGTGAGGTCATCAGCCAGCGTCGGATCGAAGCCGGCAGCGTTGACGGTCGCAGCGATTTCGGCGGCAATGCGCGCATCCTCGACTGCGGTGGCCAGGGTCGAGCCGGTCATGCCGCGATCCCCCGACCCGCATTGACCGCGACCGCAATGTCGATCGCCTCGGCAACGCTCAGGCCGACAGCGATGCGCGCGGCTTCACGGCCACCAAGGCACTCGGCGGCAAGAAAGTGCTCGTTCTGGATGGCCGACAGCTTGGCGACACGCTCGTCGCTCACATCGTAGGCCAGCCACTCGTCGCTGGTCAGATAGAACTGCTTGGTGTGCCGCAGCTTGGCCGGCGGCTCGATCGCGCAGGACGCGAGGATCGCGATTGCCTGCGGAGTGTCCTGCCATGGAATGATGCGCATGTTGGTGCTCCATCTCGCGGTTTCCCGCTGGGGCCGGGTCTGCGGTGGTGCGACCGGGCTGATGGAGTGATATCTACATGCGCATACGCATATCGTCAATGACCAATTTATGCGCCACCGCATTTTTTATGAGCAAGCGGATTTCCGCCGATCGCGCCCACGAAAAAGCCCCGCAGCGAATGAACGCGCGGGGCTAGTTTGGGAGGGTGACGAGCAAGGGGGCTTCGTCGCCGGTCGCTAGAGCAGCGTTATGTTACGGGCGTGTGGCAGACCGACGCCTAAGCCATTTCATGCTCTTCGCCCTGTTCAGCATCCGCCTCCATTGAGCGAACGTGTTTCAGATAGTTGGCCGCCAGAGCGAGATGAACCCGCTTGGCTGACGGATCGCTGGTCATGTTGGCTTTCCGGATCTCATTCCTGGCGCGGCGCTCGTAGTAGGCCTTTTCCGAAATTTTGCGCATTTTGCTCCTCCTTGAGTTGAACAAAAGCGACCTCTTTGAGAGGGCGCCATCCCAGGCGGCGAGCCTTGGGGCGCTCGGAATTTATCAAAGAGCGGCTCGATTCTTCAAGAGCGGGGAGCCACGAAAAAGCCCCGCTCGATCGCTCGGCGGGGCTAGTCGAAGGTCATCGAGCAACGGGGGGGATGCTCGTTGGGAGGTATTACACCTGGGCGGGGAGATCGTTCCGCGAAACCCCGCGGCGAGATGGTCGGGCGGGGTGGGCCAATCGGATGAAAAGATTCGACACCCTCAATCTGGGCATTCAGAATATGACTATGGCAAAGTATCACGTATATATTGATGAAGCAGGCGATCCTGGCGTGAAGCCGAAGACTGGTGATCCATCTTGGACCGATTGGTTTGCAATCGGCGCCGTCATTGTAAGTGATGCAGCCAACCCGGACACCGTTGACTGGGTGAAGGATATGAAAGAGGCCGCCCGAAGCCAAGAAGGTCCACCGCTACATTATCGCAACTTATCGCCCACAAATCAGGCTCGCGTCTGTCGGATGCTATCACGAAAAAAGGCAAGGGTTCTCGTTGTCGCATCGCATAAGGACACGATGCGTTCGCACTACAATCCGCGTCTTGGCCGAGCGAATGACCAGAAATTCTACAATTGGTGCCTGAGACTGCTTTTGGAGCGGGTGACCGAATGGTGTTACCGCCGCTCATTATTTGAAAAGATAGACGATCACTCAGCCAGGATCGTCTTTTCCAAACGCGGCGGACATAAATACGAAGAACTGAAAGATTATCTCCGGAAGCTTGAGGCGCAGAGCCTTACCGGCAATCTGATACTATCAAAACGCGGGATCGTGCCAGGCGTCATTCACGACAAGCGCATCGAGGTCGAATCTGACATGAACCATGCCGGCCTTCAGCTTGCGGACATTGCGGTCAGCTCATTCTTCAATGCGGCTAATTCTTTGGCGGCGAAACACGACTTGGAACCTGCCAAGACGCTAAAGCCGATCGTGCCAACAATGCCGGGTTGTAAGACGGCGTGCGATTTCGGTCTTTTGCGATTACCGTTTGCGCATCAAGGTCAGATTCCAGAGGCTGACCGAGGCATTTTCGAGGAGTACGGCTACATTTTTTAGTAGGTGGCAGGCCCCAGACTCCGTTTCCTTGCAAGTGGTAGGTTACCATCCACCGGGCAACCATCTTGTAAGGCGCCGTCACGAACAGGCCGATCGGGCTGAAGCTTTAATCCGGCGTTTCCTGCCGGGCACCAAAATAGCCATTTGCCCTTAAGATTCAATAAATTGTATTGAGTCAATTTCAGCGGGTTAGCAATTGACCGTTCCCCACTTATCCACAGCTAAATCCCGATAGGAAACACCCTGCCCCGCTTTTCCTATTTCCTACACGCCCCGTGTTCCGGTAGAGAACAAAAAGAGAACGGATGAGTCGAGGCGTTGGCGATGGCGGTGCTAGCAGAACCAGCATGCGAAGTGGGTTGCCGAACCTGCCTCATGGGTTGCGCTGTTCTCCCTGCCCGCCTGCTTTGGTGGGAGCGGGAGATTGAACGACTGTGCCAGGAACGCTCGCTTCGGCCGAACTGTCTGGAGACGCGCCGTGCTTTAGAAGGAGCGCTAACCTGTCACGCAGGCTTGAAGCGACAATTGGCGGATAGCCCGAGAGCGGCGTTCCGGGTGGAACCTCCTGCATTGCGTCGGAGATCATACGCCGGAAGTCGTCTTCACTAGGCAGGCCGTCCCCTGCCCGCAGTGCCGGGATCTCGGTCAGTGGCATGGTGATAAGCTGCTCGATCGTCACCTCAGCAATGCGGGCAAGAGACAGCAGGTTGTCTGGCCTCGGATCGGCACCCTTCTCCCAACGAACGATGGTTGATTGGCCGACACCGATTTGCTCGCCAAACTCGGTTTGGTTGGCGAATTTCGACCGCAGCGATTTGATGTTTTCGGAGAGGATCGACATTCCCGCCGGATAATTGGAGAGGCGCAGATTCTCCAATCCGCTCACGCATATTTGCATTTGACACCATATGCGTATGCGCATAGAGATATCGGATGAGCGAGATCAGAGCCATCCGTGACGCCCTTGGTTTGACGCAGGCCCAGCTTGCCGCCCAACTCGGCGTAACGCAATCCACCGTTTCCCGGCTCGAAACCGGCGAGATCACCCCCGATCGGCGGACGATGCTCGCCGCTCATGCGCTGAAAGCCGCAGCGAAGCCCGCTCGCCGCCCCACCAAGCAGGTGGCCGCATGAGCGCGCTCGATCCCATCCTTGACGAAGCGACCTATGCCAAGCTGCTCGCTCGCCTCAGCTTCGCGGAAGCTCAAGCAGGGCCGCGAGCGTGTGAAGCTGCTGGGCCAGTTTCGGAGGAAGCTGCTCAGCATCGCTCATTCCCTCGACGGTTGTGGCAAGTTGCTTCAGCGTTTTTGCAATCGTCTCCTCTTGTTCGCGCCCTAGCATTTTTGCTTCGGACAGCACGATCACGCAGTTGGCTGAAAGCTTCAGCGCCGCGAATGCCGCGTCCGCAGTCAGCTTCTGTAGGTCTGTCATGCGATTCTCCTTCGCAGGCATCTGAGCCTAGCGACGGCGCAGAGTCCACCAAGCCCGCGAGCGCGGCGGCGTGATAGGGTTCGGCCTCCTCGGCTATGCTCTGGCCACCTATCTTTGGGTGACGCGTCCAAACGTCAAACGCCTGCGCGCGATCATGCGCGAGGAAATTGACAAGGATCTTCTGCGGCGCAGTGGCCTGACGGGTGACGCAGCTATTGCCTACGCTGCTGCGCTCCACGCCGATCGCTTCAAAACTTCCAATCAATCGGAGGATCGGCATGCGTGATCGGGCAATCAACCTGTCCGTCGCGGGCGATATCCATGCACAGTTGTCGAAGCGATACGCGCGCCGTGGTCTGATGATCTCGACCAGCCTTCTCGTCGGCATCCACCAAGGCTTCCACGATTTTGCTGATATGCCGCTGATCGATGGTGCCCGCGTGATGCAGCCCGGAAACGATGGCTCGCAGCGCAAGCTTGGTGGCGTAGTCCATCCCGAATCTCCCTTCGCGCTGACCATAGCACGGAGGGCTTCGTGAGCAGCCTCATCGATCGCCTGTCCCCCACGCCGATCCACGCCCCCTGCGCGGTTCGTGTCGGCGGCCATAGCTTCGGCTTCGGGGCGCAGTTCTTTCCAGTTCTTCGGGTCGCATCCGAAGACGGCGCCGAGGGTCGTTTCCTCTCTCCGGTTCTCGGCGCCAATGTTTCCACTCTCGATCATGGATACCGCAATGCAGCAGACTAGCCCAAGTGTGTCCGGTCGGCTCGCCCGCCCCACCCAAAATGCTTACCGCCAGCGCTGCGCCGACGTGATCCGGCGCCTCAAACTGGAACATGGCCTGACGAACGAGGAACTGGGCGACCGCCTGGGCTGCTCGGACGAGACGATCAGCAATGTCGAGAACATGCGGACCAACCTCAACCCGGTCACGCTGCTCAACATCGACTTCGAGTTCGGCCCCGGCACGATCGATCCTATCCGCGAGCTGTCTGGCACCCGCGGCGTCCCGGTCGGCGCGATCTGCGACACCGACGCCCTACCCGCGCTGACGGCTTCGGTTCACAGCATCGCACAGGCCCGCGCGCCCGCCAGCCCCGGCGGCGCAGTCATGACCCATGGCGAACTGGCCGAAATGAAGCCGGTTCTGCGCGAGGCCATCAAATCGCTCAACTGGTTGCTGGACCGGGCCGAGCGGGGCGAGGCAGCATGACCGGCCCCCAGGAAGCCGCGCCCTGCTGCGAGCAATGCGGCAAGGCATTCCCCATCCGCCGTCGGGCGCCCAAGACGGGACTTTGCCGCCACTGCTGGTCGGTCAAGGCGCTGCTGTTGCGCGGTGTGCATCGGAGGGCGGCATGAACTGGCGCCGCATCTTCGCGCGCCGTCGCCCGGCCCTGTCGCTGGACGCTCTGGTCGCCGCCACCCGCGCCGCCAACGCCCCATGGGCTGCCAAGCGCCGCGCCCAGCTTCCGGCCGAACGTCAGGCCCGTATCCGCACCATCATTGAAACAGGAGTTCGCCCGAGCGGCTGACAATTCGCCGGGGCGGGATGGGCCGCGCCCCGAGGAAAGCGAGACACGGCCCGAACTACGCCGATGGAGAATATAGATGGAAACTATCGATCAGGAAACAGGTGAGATTGTGGAGCGCGCCGCCGATGGCGGGCAACGCTATCCCGCCGCGCATAGTCTGGCTGACTTCATCCGCATGCAGGAGGATGGTCAGTTCGATGCGGATGTCGCGTTCGATCTGAATGAGCTTGCTGCCGAACTGGAGCAACTCGCGCAGGACACCGGGCAAGGCAAACTGAAGGCGAAGCTGACCATCACGGTCGATATCGCCCGCGATCCAGCCGGCTTCTACGTCTTCGCCGCCAAACACACGATCAAACGCCCCGACGAGAAGCGAAAGCAGTCGGTCGGGTGGGTCACCGAAGACAACAAGTTCACCCCGAACAAGCCGCGCCAGGGAAACCTTTTCGGCACCGTCCGCGACGTGACGCCCCGTCGCGAAGTCCGCAACTAATCAGGAGCCAAGTCCATGACCACCACTGAAGCAGCAATCCACACCACCCGCGTCGGCGAATTGATCACCGAGTCCCTCAAGGCGTCGGAAGAATATCAGAAGCCCATCGTGATCAGCATCATGGAGCCGTCGTCTGGCCTCAAGGTCGACGCCGTTCTTTCCCGCAATGGACTGAGCGCCATCCCCAAGGCGGTGTTTGACGAATATCGCAACGCGCCGGAACGGCGGAAGGGAACGTCTATCCTAACCCGCCTGGAAAGCCTGATCGATCACGTCAACCGCTTCAAGGATGAAGACAGCGTTCTGTTCGCTCACGACGATCGCAAGGCTCCCCGCCTGACCGCAGTGCTGGACTATCATTCGAAGGGTGCGGAAGGCTCGCCCCGTTTTGGCCAGCACCGTTCGGTTTTCGCCTTCCCCTTGTCTGATGAATGGAAGGCGTGGATCGCCGCCGATGGCAAGAAGATGCCGATGATCGAATTTGCCGAGTTCATCGAAGAGCGGATTACCGACATCGAAACGGTCGAGGATATCGATGACCTTTCTTCCGGTATCCGGGAATATATCGGCGCCGCTCGCATCTCGAACATCGCCAGCGCTTCCAAGCTGATGGAATTGTCCAACGGCCTCCAGATTCACGAAACCAGCGTGATCAAGCAGGCCAACAAGCTGTCGAGCGGCGAAGGCCAAATCCGTTTCGAAAGCGAGCATACCGACGCCAATGGCGCGCCGGTCGATGTGCCAGGCCTGTTCATCATCTGCATCCCGGTGTTCGCGCACGACGGATATTATCGGATCGCGGCTCGCCTCCGCTATCGCAAGACGGGCGAAGGCATCGTGTTCTGGTACGACCTCTGGCGCACTGATCTCGTCTTTGACGACGCCTTCGACAAGGCATGCACGCGCGTGAAGGACGAAACCGGCCTGCCGCTTCTGGTGGGCGCGCCTGAGTAATCACTGGCGTCACCGGACCCCGGAGCAATCCGGGGCGAGGATGAAACCAGTGGACGCGATATGAAATTCGACCTGCCCTTCCCCGCATCCTCTCTCGCTGGCCATGCCAAAGGCAACGGCCAGTGGAAGAAGATTGCGGACACCAAGAAGCACCGAGAGTGGGCGCGCAATGCCGCGCTTGCCGTTCGCGCTGCCATGCCGGCCACGGGAGATATCACCGTGCGCGTCCGGTTCGTGCCCGCCAACCGGCGCGGTGACCGGGTGAACTATCCCAACCGGATGAAGCCCTATTTCGACGGCATCGCTGATGCGCTGGGCGTAAACGATAGCCGGTTCGTGCCGGCCTATGAGTTCGCCGCGCCCGAGGCACCGGGGCGGGTTGAGGTGGAGGTTTTGGCGCTATGACCTCCGACGCTGGGTTCGTGAAGATGTACAGAAGCCTCCTTGGGCACCCAGCGTTTCGCAATGACGCGGAGGCCATGGCGTTCGCCTGGATGGTTATCCGTGCATCATGGAAGGGGACGCGCGTCCGCTACAAGGATCGCGTCATAACGCTCAAGCGTGGACAGCTTGCTATGTCCGTTCGCGACATGGGCGCGGCCATGGACCGGGATAAGGCATGGGTTGAACGCCTCTGGAAGCGCCTGAAATCCGAGACGATGATTGAGACAGTGGTTGATGCAGGCGTTAGCGTCGTAACAATCTGTAATTACGATACATTTCAGGGTGAACGAGACACGTCCGAGACGGTGAATGAGACACCAGACGAGACAGGCGCAAGACAGGCGCAAGACACAGAACAAAGAACTGAAGAATATACTTCGGAAGATAAATCTTCCTCAGTTGTGAACATCGCGCAGGCGCGCAAACCCGATCCGTTCCCCCGGCCCGTCTTTGCCGATCCACAGGTCTGGTCAGACTTCCTGGCGAACCGAAAATCCAAGCGCATGAAAAACACGGCGACCGCCTACCGGGATTTCCTGCGCGCCATTGCTGACCAGCAGGATGAGAACTGGCCGCCGGGTCGGCTGCTCGAACACGCCACCGCGAAGGGCTGGGGCAGCATACACAATCCCGACAAGGACGATCGACATGGAACACGCACACGGCAACCCGCTGTTCAACAAGCCGCTCACGGCGTACGTGGGCCAAGGCCAGACCCGGCCGTTGACCTCCTCCGACAAGCCCGCGCCGAGCAGGAGGCAGGTTTCGGCGAAGACGAAGGAAGCGATAGCCAAGCTTGGGCTGCGCTACCGTCCTACCTCACAGACCGATCTTGAGGCCCACGCCGGCCAGCTCGCGATGCTTGCAACCGACCTGCACGACCTCCCCGTTGATCTACTGGAACGGGCTATCGGTGACTGGTCGATCAAGTCGCCATTCATGCCGAAAGCCTTCGACCTGGTGCAGTTGGCAAAGAGCTATCTCGCCAAGGCTCATCCGCAGCAGCGCGAGGTTACGACCGATTGGGTGGATGTCGCGCGCCGCCGGAATGACCGGATGAACGCTGACCCAGAAGCCCGGCGCGGTGTTCGCTGGGTCGCCAATTCCACCGGCGTGAACCTGGAGCTGGACCCGACTTATCGCACCGACATGGATCGTTTCATGGGCAAGCTGCACGACGGCACCGCTACCGCTCGCGATGTCGATCGAGCGCCTGAGGTCTGGCGGAAGATTGCCGAGGAGCGCGGATATCTGCGCCGGTTTGACGATGGCGCTTTCGTGATCCGCGAACGCCGCTGCGAGAATGTGGGGCTGTGATGGACCAGCAGCGCATCAAAGAAATCGCCTGCCTCTGCGGCGCCCGCGAGCGCGACACCGGGCAGAACCGACCCCGGCCTTGCTGGGGCTGTGGGGACAAGATGGGCATGGGGAGGTGGGATCGATGACCCCCACCACCCTCCAGCAAGCCCGCGAGAACGTCGCGGCCCGCCTCCATCAGCCATATCAGCAAAGGGCTGTGCTCGAAGGTTCCTGGGATCGCGGCTCCCTCGTTCGGGATGAGATCGCCAAGGTTGAGGGGAGGAAGTGATGGGGAATGGGCCGAATTTGGCAGAACGCGCCACACACAGCGCCAAAACAGCCGCACATGGTAGTTGGGTAGCCAAAGACCAACAAAAGCGCTCCACGGGGCTTAAATCGGAGGACCGCCCATGAACCCCCGAGCCGCCCGCCAGGCATCCGGCATGACCCGAAACGAATGGGCAAGGGCCATGGGGGTGTCAGTGCTGACCACGAAACGCTGGGAAGCCCCCGGCAGCCGATACGCCCGCTCGCCAACGCAGCACCGCGTCGAGCGCATGGAGCGCGTGCTTACCGGGTGTGGGGTTGATTTGAGGGAGGATCGGGTATGAACGCTGTTGCTGTGATTGAGGCGGCGCCGGTTCCGGCTCCCACGCTGGAACAATGGCTGGACATCGGCCGAGCGATTGCCGACGAAGGCCGCCGCGTGGGGTGGGCGTTTGCTGACTGGGCGCGCCAAGGGAAAGTCCTTGGGTACACCAAGCAGCTTGGTTTCAATTTCCTTGGCCATGAACTTGGGATTGATCCGCGCAGGCTCGAAATAATCGACAAGGCCGCAGACGCATTCCCCCCCGGAACCAGACACCCAAAGCTTAGCGTGGAGCATCACGCTCATGTGGCTGACCTCCCGAAAGAACGTGGATTTGAACTCCTGAATGAGGCCGCTGCCAACAAGTGGACTGATGTGGACCTGCGCAAGGAAGTGATCACCACAAAGGTGGCGAGCGGCCTGGCTCATCTTCTTTCGCCCGACGATTATGACGATTTTTGCCGGATGCAACTGCAGCATGCCTGGAACCGGGCCAGTCCCTCGGTGCGTGAGGATTTCGCCGAACTGATCGCGGCAAGCAATATGGGGGTCATCGATGCTTAATCACGGCACACGGGGCGCGCATCGTCGCCCATCGTCCAGGCTGGTGCCCCCGCTCCCGCCCGAGTTCGCGCAGCAGTTCGTGGAAGGCGGATGGCGGCGCATCGAGCGGGTCTATGGTGCCCGCAATGATCTGGTGCGCAAGTGGATAGCCATGGCCGGCGGGGAGCGCGAGCTTAAGCGGCTGCGGCGGGAGTATATGGCTGGGAGGCGGAAGGGATGACTCCGAAGCAACAGCGCTTCGTTGACGAATATCTGATCGACCTGAATGCCACTCAGGCGGCCATTCGGGCAGGCTACAGCGCGAAGACGGCAAACGAGCAAGGTGCGCGGCTGTTAGCGAATGTTAGCGTCCGTAATGCTGTCTCAGAGGCCAAGGCCAAGCGGTCGAAGGAAACAGGCATCGACGCAGCGTGGGTGTTGAGCCGGCTCGCCGCCGAAGCCTTTGCCGACCTTGCCGACCTGTATGATGAACATGGTCGGGTGAAGCCGGTAAAGGATTGGCCATTGGTGTGGCGCCAGGGGCTTGTCGCGGGGATCGAAGTCGAGACGATCGGGGAAGGCGCGGGCCACGTTACCAAGATCAAGATCAGCGAGCGGATCAAGCGGGTCGAGTTGATCGGCAAGCATGTCGACGTGCAAGCCTTTAAGGAAAAGCTGGAGGTCGCTGCGGCGATGACGCTGGTGATCGATCCTAAGGATGCTGCGCTTTGAGTCCAGCAGCCGGATTTGCTGACGAAATTACTGCTGAACGCCCTGTTGGCATAGGCCACAACGGCGGCCCTCCGATTGCCAAACTGACCCCGAGGCAGGAAGAGGCGCGCGACCTCCTCGCCTCATCGGCCCGCAACATCATGCTTCGGGGCGGATCGCGCTCGGGCAAGACCTTCCTGCTGGTCCGCGCCATCCTCCAGCGCGCCATCAACGCGCCGGGCAGCCGGCATGCGATCTTCCGATTCCGGTTCAACCACGCCAAGACCAGCATATGGGCCGACACGCTGCCCAAGGTGCTGAAACTGTGCTTTCCTGCCCTGCGCGTCCGGTTCGACAAGACGGATTTCTATGTCGAGCTGCCAAACGGGTCGCAAATTTGGATCGCCGGCCTGGACGATAAGGAACGGGTCGAGAAGATCCTTGGCGCGGAATATTGCACGCTCTACTTCAACGAGAGTAGCCAGATACCTTGGGGATCGGTGGAAATCGCCATGTCCCGCCTCGCGCAGAAGTGCGAACTGGCTCCAGAGATCGCGGCGGCGACCGGCCGCACCCATCTGCCGCTCAAGGCATATTTCGACTGCAACCCGCCGAGCAAGCTGCACTGGTCGTTCCAGTTGTTCCGCGCCAAGGTGAAGCCTGGCACCAAGGAAGCGCTGCCCAACCCCGCCGATTATGTCGAAATGAAGGTCAACCCTTCGGACAATGCCGATAACCTGCCTGCCGAATATTTCGAGGTGCTGGCGTCCATGTCTGCGGCCAAGCGGCTCCGGTTCGAGGCTGGCGAATGGGCCAGCGAGGTCAATGGCGCGCTTTGGGCGCTGGAGGACCGTCAGACAGAGGGCGGGACTATACCCGGCATCGATGGCCACCGGGCGACGCTGGAACGCAGCCCTGACGATGGCAGGCCTCAGGTGCGCTATGCAGGCGCAGTGATCGACCTGCAGCGCATCGTGGTCGCGGTCGATCCTAGCGGCACCAAGGGCGACGGAGGCGGCGATGACATCGGCATCGTGGTCGCTGCTAAGGGTGTCGACGGGCGCGGCTATGTGCTGCAGGATGCGACCTGCCAGCTATCGCCTGATGGCTGGGGCCGGCGCTCGGTCGAGATGTATCGTCGGTGGGGTGCTGATCGCGTCGTTGGCGAACGCAACTTTGGCGGCGCCATGGTCGAGTTCGTGGTGAAGACGGCCGACAAGTCGGTGCCTTACAAGGAGGCGAACGCGACGCGAGGCAAGGTTGTGCGCGCTGAACCGATCTCAGCGCTCTACGAGCAGGGCAAGATCAGCCATGTGGGGGATCACCCTGACCTTGAGGACCAGATGTGCAATTTCACCGCGTCGGGGTTCGTCGGCGAGGGGTCACCTGACCGGGCCGATGCGTTGGTGTGGGCGCTGACCGAGTTGATGTTGAACGGCAAGGGCAGCGCCTTCGACGTGCTTTAGCGTCCGTAGCGATAAGCGGCCCCTCCCCGCACCGTCGCAAACATGGGAACCGTGACGCGCCTCTGGGATGGCCTGGCCAACGTTTTGACCGGGCGCGGAACGACGGTCGACCGCTCAGCGCACAACTTCTGGATGCGCCGGTTCACCACCCCCGAGCAGATCGAGAGCGCCTATCTCGGCTCCTGGCTGCATCGCAAGATCGTGGATATCCCGGCTCAGGACATGACCCGCGCCGGCCGCGATTGGGACGCGACGGACGACCAGATCAGCGCGATCGAGAAAGAGGAAAGGCGGCTCGGTTACTGGCCCAAGCTGTATGAGGCGCTGACCCTTGGACGCCTCGGTGGCGGCGCCATCCTTATCGGCCTTGGCGATGATCCGACCAAGCCCCTGCCCACATCGATCCGGCCCGGCCAGATCCGATACCTGTCCGTCCTCTCGCGGTGGCAACTGTCGCTCGGCGAAATGGAGACGGACCCGGAGAGCGACAACTTCGGCCAGCCCCGCTATTT
This sequence comes from Sphingobium scionense, assembly GCF_014197035.1. GTDB lineage: Bacteria > Pseudomonadota > Alphaproteobacteria > Sphingomonadales > Sphingomonadaceae > Sphingobium > Sphingobium scionense. The sequence goes on from NZ_JACIEU010000006.1 coordinate 138,020, forward strand.
TCGCCTGTCAGGAACCGGGCGCCAGGTCGATATCCACCCCTCGCGTGTCGCCGTGTTCAAGGGGCTGCCCATCCCCGCGATCCGCATGACATCGTGGGAGGATAATTTCTGGGGCATGTCCGTCGTGGAGGCCTGCGACGAGGCGGTCCAGCAGGCGACCACCGCTTGCGCGGGCTTCTCCGTGCTGATCGATGAAGCCAAGATCGACGTGTTCCGGTTCAACGGCACGGTCGAACAGCTCAGCCAGCCCGATGGCGAAGCGAAGCTGATGAAGCGCGTGGAACTGACCAACACCGGCAAGAGTGTTCATCGCGCGGTCATCCTCGACAAGGAAGACGAGTGGGTGCAGCGTCAGCTTTCGCTGGCTGGTGTCCGCGATGTCATCATCACCTATGACGCGCGCGTGGCAGGCGCGGCCGATATCCCCGCGACCCGCTTGTTCGGGAAGTCACCGGATGGGCAGAACAGCACCGGTGAAAGCGACCTCGCCAACTATTTCCAGGGCGTTGGCGCCAAGCAGGACATGCAGCTTCGCCCACCCATGCAGCAGATCGACGCGGTCATGATCCCTTCCGCCGGCGTGCCCGCCGATCTGCCTTGGACCTTCTCGACGCTCATGGTGCTGACCGAGCAGCAGGCAGCAGAGATTGAACTCAAGGAAGCCCAAGCGCTCGAAAAGATCGTGGGCCTCGCGCTGGTCCCTGAAACCGCGATGGCCAAGACCGTCCAGAACCGCCTGATCGAAAGCGGGCGCTGGCCGGGGCTGAAGAAGGCGATCGAGGAAGCTGAGGCCTCCGGCGAGGAGCTTCCCGAGAGGGTTGACGAATCCGAACTGGGGATCGTGCCCCTCGGAGAGAAAGGAGGTGGTCAGTCGTCTCGTGCGCCGGGCGGTGGCCGTTCCACTGTGGCTACCGCCGACGCATGGCTATCCGACGCCACGCCGCGCGCGCTCTATGTCCAGCGCAAGCTGCTGAACGCCGCCGACCTGATCGCATGGGCCAAGGACAACGGGTTTGCCACCACCCTGCCTGCCAGCGACATGCATGTGACGGCCCTCTATTCCCGCAGCCCGGTCGACCCCATGAAGATGGGCCGCGATTGGCGGGAGGACGAGAAGGGCCAGATCATCGTTCGCCCCGGCGGTCCGCGCGTCATCGAGAAGCTGGGCGAAAACGCCGTCGTTCTGCGCTTCGCCTGCCCCGATCTGGACTGGCGCCACAAGGACATGATCGAAGCGGGCGGGTCGCATGACTGGCCGGAATATGCGCCGCATGTGACGATCAGCTACACCGCGCCCGAGAGTGTCGACATCGATGCGCTCAAGCCGTTCAACGGTGCGCTGCGGTTCGGGCCTGAGATATTCGAGGCGCTCGATCTGGATTGGAAGTCGAAGGTGACGGAACAGTGAAATCGATTCGCCGCCGCCTCGAAAAGCTGGAGAAAAATTCCATGGACCGTGTAGACAGCGCATCGGACGACCGCACCGCCAACAATGCCGTCCGCCATACATATCGCGTATTGGGCGATGTCGAGAAGGCGCAGATGGTCGCGATCAAAGACAAAGGGGCTGAGTTCCTAAACCTGATCGAGAGCCTTCGGAAAGAGCCTGAGCCTGTCATCAATGATGATGGCACGGAAAGCGCTTTCGCCGTCCACACTTTCGACCGCGAACTGAACATCGCCGCCGAGAAGATTGAGGAAGCCGTGATGTGGGCGGTGAAGCACATCACTGCCTGACGGTGCCCTATTCCCTCCACCGCATGGCTCGCCAAGCAGGCAAGCGCCGCGACATCACCCTGCGCCCCATCATCCCTACCCAAGCCGCCGCGACCGACCTCGCCGCGATCTACGCGCCAGCCTGGCAGATATGGGCCGACAACATCGACCGCATCCTTGCCGGCTATGACCCACAGCCTTTGCCAACCGCCGACGCGCTGACGATCGACACTGTGGATCAGGTGCAGGCCGCCATCAGCAGCGTGGCGCAGGAGTTCCTGACGATCCTCACCGCGAAGATAGCGCCAGGGCTGCGGCAGTGGGCTATTCGTGCGGAGCGCGTCCACCGCTCTAAATGGTCTGCCGCGATCAAAGCCGGCGTGGGCGTCGATCTCGACCTGATCCTGTCCGCGCAGCCGGTGGAGGAGACGCTGGGGACTTGGCTCGCGCGCAATGTGGCGTTGGTAACGAACGTGTCCGATCAGGCACAGGGCCGAATCGCTGACGCCGTGTTCCGAGGATATGAGCAGCGCACGCCGGTGCGCGAGGTGGCCAAGGAAATCCGCGAGGCGACGGGCATGGGGCGCGACCGGGCTTTGCGCGTGGCGGCCGATCAGTCGAGCAAGCTATCGTCCCAGCTCGACCGTGAACGGCAGGCAGAAGCCGGGCTGACGCAGTTCAAATGGCGCCATTCTGGGAAAGTTCACCCGCGATCATGGCACAAGGCGCGCGACGGCAAGGTTTATTTCAGCCGCAGCGGCAATCCGGTCGACGGCGGCGAGGCCATCCCTGCCGATGATCGCGCAGGGATGGCGCCTTGGTGTGGCTGCCGCGAGCAGGCTTATATCGCGCTGCTGGATGAGATCGACTAGCCACGACTCCGCAGAAATGGTAGGTTGCGGGCCAGCGGTGCGGGAACACCGCCGACCCTGACCACAACGCAATGGAGTGCGGTATGGCTGACGAATTCATATACACGCCGATCACCGATTTGAAGCACCGCATGATGCGCGCAATTGGGCGGCGCCATTTGCCGAAAGTCCAGTCTATCAGCGTGACGGGGTGGCCAAACGCTATAGCAGAGACACCTGACGAGGCGATTGGGAAGCTTGTCAAGGTGCAAGATGGGCATCTTGAAGCAAAATTTAGCATCGACCGAGTTGATGGCGACCAGCTATTTTTGAGGCGCGTGATCGATGCAGATTATGATCATGAAGATGTGCGCGCATGACCCCGCTTGAACGCGCCGCGCGGGCGATATGCGCCACGTTCGGTTACGACCCCGATAAAGACGACGAGGTCGGGCTTGGCGAGGATGGAGACGTGAACTGGAATATGTTCGAAGATCACGCCCGCGCCGTCATCGCCGCGATCCGGGAGCCGACGCACACCATGCAGGCCGCAGCCTTCGCCCAGAAAGTTTCGTTTCGCTCTGGCAGCGGTATGTCAGACGTGGGCCAGGTCAGCGTCGAATATGAAGGCGAGCCGGACAAAGGTGCCGCTACACTCTGGCAAGCCATGATCGACGCCATGCTGGAGGAAGGGTGATGGCGGAACCCAGGAAAATCTACGGCATGAATCTGAGCATCGAGGATGGGTTAGGCAATTTCGTCCCGATCCGCCCAATTGACCCGCCGGCTAGGATCAGGCCGCTGGATATGAAGCTGGAATTCAAGTGCGACATTCCAGCCGAAGCTATGGATGCCTGGAACGCGCTCGCCGCCGAGCAAGCCAAGGACCACGAGGAACGCTTGCAGGCGGAAACTGATCGCTGGTGCTGGAAAGCCATCGCGCAGGGTGTCGGCAATCGGGTGTGGCGTTCCGACCCTGTGGTCGATGATGGGACGTTCGTGGCGACATATCAGTTCATGATTTTGAAGCCCGGCATGCATCCGCCCGGCGCAGGCGTCATCTTCGGACCATTCTCCAACGGATAGCACGCCCTCCCGTCCGTAGAGCCTAGCCAAGACCATGCGGCAGACAAGCCCCATGGTGCTATTCTCCGACGCCCTGACCCTTGACGCGCCCCGCCGCACCAGTGACGGCTACATGGCCGTGCGGGCAAAGGCGGCTCGGACTGGAACATACGCATACCTGGGCAGCGAAATCGATCCCGACAACAAGCACGGCCTTCGCGACGCGGGCATGGTCAACGTCCTGCGGGACGCAGCTGCCGTTTTCGATCCGCTGTCTGCGCACAGCTTCATCGGGAAGCCGATCACCGACAATCACCCTACCGTAGCGGTCAACGCCAAGAACTGGCGCGATCACGCGCGCGGGACGGTGATGGGCGCGAAGTGGGAGGAAGGCGGCTATCTCGCCTTCGACCTGATGCTGACGGATGCCGACACCATCGATGCGGTGGACGCAGGCAAGCGCGAACTGTCGAACGGCTACGCGGCGGAACTGCAATTCGGCGATTTCGATGGCCCCGGCGGCGTCAAATGCGTGGCCAAGCAGATCGCCATCAAGGGCAATCACGTCGCAATCGTGGACCGGGGCCGCGCTGGCCCGTCCTGCGCCATCACCGATGCCGCTCGCTGCGACAGCGCCCCTCGTTCCATCTTCGACAGCCTTACCACCGACGGAGCCGCAGAGGCCATTGCGTGGCTGAAGAAGGCCATCGCTCTGCATAAAAAGCATATGGACGGCACCGCTCCCACGACAGGTAGCGATGGCGAAAAAAGCCAAATGCTCATGATGACGCAAATGAAAAACGCGTTGTCCGAGCTTGAGTCCGGATCGTCCGGCAAATCCATGAAGATGGACCAGTCCACTTACGGAGCCCCTGCCATGAAGACCATGTTGATCGACGGGCTGACCGTCGACGTGTCCAACGCCGATACGGCCGAGGCCACGATCAAGACCCTGATCGCCGCGCGTGATGCGGCCGGAGCGAAGGTTGCTGGCCTCGAAACGCAGGTCGTCACCCTGACGACTGACAAGGCGACGCTGGAAAAACAGGTCAAGGAACTGACCGACGCCAAGCCGACCCCCGCTCAGTTGCGCGACGCTGCCAAGCAGTTCTCGCAGGTGGTCGAGAAGGCCAAAGCTCTCGGCATCACGGTCACGGACAGCATGGACGAGACGGCCATCATGAAGGCGGCCGTCACCAAGCATGTCGGTGACGCGGCCAAGGATTGGACCGACAAGGATATCTCCGTGTCCTTCGCCACCCTCAAGGCCGCCGACTCGTTCGACCCGCTGCGCCAGGGCATCATCGACAACGCCGCTCCCGGCGCAGTCACCAACATCGCCAACATCCGCGACGCCGCCCGCGCCGCGAGCAACCGCTAAGGAGGGCTGAACCATGGCTGTCAATCAGGACACCTACACTGACATGCTGGCGCCCGCCTATGCGGGCATGGTCGCGAACGGCGAAACCAGCAATCGTATCTCGCGCACCTGCGAAGACTCTGCCGGCATCCCGTTCGGCGTGCCGGTCTATCGCGGTGCAGGCGATCATGGCTGCACCCGCACCCCGAACGCCTTTCTGCTCGGCATCACGATCGCGCATGAAGCGCTCGGGCTGCTGACCGGCCAGACCGTCGATCGCTACCAGCAGTATGACAATGTCGCGATCCTTCCGCTGGGCGTGATCTGGGTCGTCGCTGGTGAGGCCGTCACCGATGGCGCTCCGGCCTATGACACCGGCTCCGCCATTGTCGACACCGTTGGCTCGAACACTGCGCTGACCGACTGGCAGTTCGACATCACCGGCGCCAACGCCGACCTCGTCAAGCTCTCGCGCCGTTAAGGGGGACATCATCATGCTCATCAATTTCTCTGACGCAACCGGGGGCATGTTCAAGGATGCCGCCTCCTTCCTCACGGCCGACGCCTCCCAGCAGCAGATCGCCTTCGATCGTTGGGCGGCGTATGATGCCGAAATCGCGCGCACCTTCGGTGACAAGGCGGATCAGTTCTACGTCGATGCCCAGATCGGCCGTGCGTTCCTGACCCCGCAGCTGTTCCGCATCGAGACGCAGGTCTATATGCGCCGCTATCCCAACGCGGATCTCAACGGCCTGATTCCCATCAACACCGATGGCGACATGTGGGATGTCGGCACCGTGTTCTACAGTATGGACGAGGTCGGCAAGGCCGAGTTCCTGAGCGGCAAGGGCTTCGATATGCCCTATGCTTCGACGCTGATGGACCAGAAGAGCCGCGGTTTCCACCTGGCCGGCATCGGCTATGAATGGTCGACCCAGGAACTGCAGCGCGCCGCCAAGCTGGGCCGCTCGCTCCCGACTGACAAGGCCGGCGCAGCGCGCAAGGCTGCGCAGTTCTTCAAGCGCTCGGTCGCCATGACCGGTCGCACCCCCGGCGCCGCCACCTCCGAAAAGGGCTGGACCGGCTTCACCAATGATCCGAACGTGCCCGCATCGAACGTGACGGCGGACGGCACCGGTTCGACCACGACCTGGGCCACCAAGTCGCCGGACCAGATCAGCCGCGACATCTGGGCTGCCGTCAATCTGGTCGAGACGCAGACCAAGGAAACGCACACCGCGACCGTCGTGGCCCTGCCGACCCAGAAGCTGCGCTACATCGAGCAGACCCGCATGACCGATGGTTCGGGCACCATTCTCGACTTCATCCGTGGCAATCGCGACGGCGGCGACAACATCACCTTCAAGCCGATCCGCGAACTGGCCGGCGCCGGCGCCTCGGGCACCGATCGCATGGTCGCGTTCGATAGCTCCGAGGAAGTCGTGCAGTTCCACCTGCCCGGCGACCATGAGTTCCTGCCGGCGTTCCAGAAGTCGTCCATGACCTATGAGGTCGGCGGCATCATGAATATCGGTGGCACCGAAGTCCGCCTGCCCAAGGCAATGACCTACAAGGATGGTATCTGACCATGGCGAAGATCACCAACTATGCGCGCGGTTCGCGCGGCATCACCCTCAAGGATGGTTCGATCGTCTGGCTCGATCCGGGGCAGTCGGCGGACATCAAGAAGGACGATATCGCTGGCCCGCTGCCTGATCTGGGCCGCGAACCGGAAGAGCCGGTCAGCAACGACGATGAGGTGAGCGCCCTCACCGCACAGGTCGCCGACCTCACCAAGCAGGTCGAGGCCCTGACGACCGAGCGCGACGGCCTGGCGAAGGACAAGGAAGACCTCACCAAGCAGGTCGAGGCCCTGACGAAGCCGGCCGACACGAAGAAGTAACCGCATCCTCCGGGGGCAAACGGGGCCGCTGCTCACGCCGGGCGGCGGCCCTTTTCGTAAGGACTGACCCATGGCCTACACCCCGCCCGACAAGGCGACGTTCATTGCGATCTTCCCGGCCTTCGCCGCCGTGACGGACGAGGCCTATACCTTCTGGTCTGCGCAGGCGGTGTTGATCACCGAGCCTCTGGAATCCTGCCTTGGCGCGCGTATGGACCTCGCGACCATGCGGGCAACGGCGCACTACCTGACGCAAGCCGGTATTGGGACCGGGACCGAAAGCCAGCTGGCTGCGGAAGGCGCGAGCGGGTTCAAGCGGATCAAGTCTGGCACGCTCGATCTGGAGCGCTTCGATAGCAGCAACGCCGAGGACATGGGAGATTGGGGCACGACCAGTTACGGCCAGCAGCTTTACCCCATGCTCAAGGACTGCCTTGCCGGCCCGCGCGTAACCGGAACCGGCGCTCTCATCGGCGGCTGCGGCTTCAACGGGTTCGCCGGGCCGCTTCCCTATGGGAGGTGCTGATGGGCTTGTTGGATGGCGGCATCGCGAGGATCTTCAACGCAGCGCTCTCGGGCGTCTATCTCGATGGCGCCCTTCATCGCGACGGCACCGACCCGATCTATGACAATGAGGGCAACATTACAGGCTATGCTGGTGGCGCTGACATTCCGATCAAGGTCCAGCGCGACGCCTGCACATATGCCATGCGCCAATCCGAAGGCTATTCGGAGGGCGACGTTATGCTGCTCATCCTGGCCGCCCCGCTCAATGGGGTGAAGGTGACGACCGATATGCAGGCGACCGATGGGGCCGGCGATCGGTGGATGATCCGGTCGGCCGATCTGGACGCTGCCAGCTCGCATTGGATTTGTCGGGGGCGGGCGGCATGATTAGTTCATGGGCCTCCCATGCCGTTCGAGCGTGTCGGCTACGGCTAGCAGATATGTGCCTAGCGCTCGGCAATCGGCTCCATCCAGGAGAAACTGGGTATACAGCGGCCCCTTTGTTCCGTCGAAATCGTCGGGATGGGTGCTTTGGAACCGTAGCAACGCGCTATTATCGATCAACGCCGCTTGAAAAAGCTCAAGCATGGCTGAGGCTGTTTGCTCAGCGGGCCACCAATCATCCGAAGATCCTGCCATTTCCTATCGCCCCTCTGTTAGACGGCAAAGCCGAACGCATTGATTTCGCCATCGCTGATATCCCCGCCGAGGATATTGCCTCTGCGATTCGAGATGTTCCATCCTGCGAGCTGGGATCTGTAGTGTCGAATACAGGAAGCGTAGCATGATCATGCGGACCCAACTTCACTCTTCAGCCTGTCAGCCAACTGCACGAGTTGTTCGGCCAGATCACGACAATGCTGTTCTTTCAGGAGGAGAGCGCTTTCCAGAGGCTTCACGCCCGTCGAGCCATCGTCTCCTTCCGCGTCTACGCCAAATAGAATGTAGCCCATCCCCATCGCTGTGTTCAGTTGCCAGCCACGGACCAGCATTGCTTTCAATTGAGGCATTCCGATCGCTCCCGAATCGTGATGTCCCATCCTGCGAGGGCTACGGCACGGAGTCGAATCCTGGGCCAACTCGGATGATAGAGGTTTCCAAGGGCGAACGGATCAATCTGACGGGGCGTGGCAGTGGTTAAGATCACCGGCCAGAAGGCCCATAAGGCCCGCCTGAAACGCATCCGCTCGGCAGAGATGGTGCGTGAAGTGGGTAAGGCTGTGTTGGTGGCGGCCGATCTGATTCGCCGCGATGCTCAAATCAGCATAACGGCCGGCTCAGTCAGCGGGAAAAACCATACTCCGTCCAAACCTGGAGAGCCGCCGAATAACGATACTGGCAACCTCGCTGACGATGCCAACATCCGATCCGAGCGCACCGGTCTTACTGAGGCGGAGGTTAGCAGCAACGCCACCTATAGCGCGGCTCTTGAATTCGGCACCTCCAAGATGGCCGCGCGCCCATTCATGCAACCTGCGGCCGAAAAGAACCGCAAGAAGGCCACGGCGCTGGTGCAGGATGCGGTAAAGCGCGTGGCGCGCGGAGGTTCTCTATGAGGGTAAAATTCAACGCTGATTACGATCACAAATGGCCATCGCGTGCCATGACCCATTTTCCCGCTGGCTACGAGGGGACGGTGAAACGCGAGGTCGGAGAGCGCGCCATTGCCAAAGGCAGGGCGACAGAGGTGAAGCGTCGTGGTAAGGCTGTTGCCGATGCAGCAGCCCCCGCAAATGCCGACCTGGGAACAGGTCGAGGAATGGCTAAACCTGACGATGCTCACCATGTGGGGAGAATCGTTCGGGATCAGATCATGGATGGGGCCGATAAATGACAACGACGCTGGACCCATCCCTGTCGGTCAGGGGAAAGATCATAGCGAGCCTCAAGGCTGACGCGCAACTGACCGCGATCGTGCCGGCGACGCGGATCTATCCTGGCAAGCCCCCCGCCTCGCCCGTCTTCCCCTTCATTCGCGTGCCGATGCTGATCGGCACGGTGGCCGAGCTGGACGGCGGCAGCGGATCGGAGCAGTCCGGCGTGATCCATTGCTTCACCAAACTGGTCAATCCCACTGTGCCGGACCCCGAAGCGCAGGCTGCGACCATCAATCGCCATATCGTGCGCATCGTCGGCGGCATCGATGATGTCGATCTTGGCGACGGGGAATCGCTGGGCGTTCATGCGGTCCAGACGCAGGTGATTGAGGACGGCGCCGAGGCTGATGCATACCATGGCATGGTCACAGTGCGCGCCACCGCAACCTAGCGTCCGTAGATCGCCAGCCCCCTCCCCCATAGCCTGCCCGCAAATCCTCGCTGGAGTTGCGGAATGGCCTATACCGACAAGCTGAAATCGACGCGCGTCTATATCGCGATGGGCGATGGCGCGACCCCGACCGAAGTCTTCGCGCCGATGTGCGGCATCAATACCAAGGGCTTCCAGCAGACCCGCGCGACCAATGACACCGTCGACTGGGACTGTGCCGATCCCGATGCTTCGCCGATCACGGTTCGCGATATCGGCGCGAAAGACTGGACCATCACCGGCTCGGGCCTGCTGCACCGTTCGCTTCTGGCCGATCTCCAGGCCGCGTTTGACAGCGGCAATCCGACCAATTTTCGCTTCGTGTTTGATGAACCAACCGGCAGCGAAGTGATCGACGGCTTTTATGCAGGCCCCGGCATCGTTACCGACTTTAACATCACCGGCAACAACGGCGAATATGTGAACATCAGCATCACGATCAGCGGCGCAGGCCCGGTCGCGTTCGTCACTAACCCCTGACGCTCTCCATCTGCCAGCGAACCTTGAGGGGCGGTCGAAAGGCCGCCCTTTATTTGCGACTAAAGACCGGCGTCTTTCATTTTGGCGAGCATTGCGCGCATCTCGTTCACCGTCGCGCGGATGTCTTTCATCTCCAGCTCATGCGCGCCGAGCTTCGTTTCGATCGCCTCTACGATCGGCTCATCAATAGGCGAGGCATCGAAGGACTTTTCCAAACGAGCCACAATCTCAGCGTTCAGAGAACGGTCGGATTTGAACGCCGCCTCTAGCAGTCGCTGCCTCAGATCATCGCTCATGCGGATCTGGACCTTGGATTGGTCTCTTACTCGCGAATCTTCACTCATTGCCCCGGTATACGGACGCCCACGGAAAATAGAAGTGGGCACAAATAGGCACTTGACGTGCACTTATTAATGGGCACATATGGGCACACCGAGACACGCGGTGGAAAGGAGGAAAAAATGACGAAGCATTCTCCCAGTCAAGCAATGACCAAAGTGCAAATCCGCCTGCCGGATGGGTTGCGAGATGATTTGAAGGCGCTTGCAATCGCACGGCACCGATCGATCGCAAATCTGGCGACCATGGTTCTGACAGAATACGTGAAGTCGGAGAAAACGGCGTCGAACCCCACAGCCTGAGAAACCTGGGGCCGACGCCTTTCATAGGAGCAAACCTTATGAATGACATGACGATAGGAGGTTTTGGCGGGAATAGCCAGCCTCAGACGATGAGCAGCCGCGAGATCGCGGAACTGACCGGCAAGCGGCATGACCACGTCATGCGTGACACCCGCAAAATGCTGGTGGAATTGCATGGCGAAGAAGCTCTCCCCAAATTTGGGGGCAGCTACACCGGGCAGGACAACACTGCCCGCCCCTGCTTCAATCTGCCCAAGCGGGAAAGCCTGATCCTCGTGTCTGGCTACGATGTCCACATGCGAGCCGCGATCATCGACCGCTGGCAGCTTCTGGAAGATCGCCGTTCGCCCGAGGCAATGCTGAACGACAAGTCGGTTCTGCGTGCCCTGCTGCTCGAAAACGTCGAAAAGGTCATCGCGCTTGAAACGCGCGTCGCCAGCGATGCGCCCAAAGTCGCCTTCGCCGATCAGGTTTCGGCCGCGCCCGACGCGATCAGTATCAGCCAGGCGGCCAAGACGCTCGGCACCGGGAGGACGCGTCTCGCTGCCTTCCTTCGCCAGAAGGGCTGGCTGACGCGGACGAACGAGCCTTATCAGGACAAGATCAATTCCGGCCTGCTCGATGTCAAAATCGGCAGTTGGGAGCATCCTGAAAAGGGCTTGCAGCGGAGCGTCACGGCGCTGGTGACCGGCAAAGGCTTGGCCAAGCTGCATCAGCTTTTCACCGCCCACTAAAAACAGAACGGCGCCGGGATTGCCCTCCCAGCGCCGCTCCTAACCCCTGAACGATCTGAATAGGAGATCGACCATGGCTCATGCCCATATATCCGTTCATCCAGCTTTCGCCAACCCGTTCAATCCGTCCGCATGGCTTTCCACCTGGGAGGCTGCTGGCGGCAGAGCGTCGATCGAGGATGGCGCTGTCACACTGCGTCATGCCCCAGCCCAGCCTTGGGCGCAGTCGGTCGAACAGAAAGGTCTCCGCTCCTATCTGCTGCTTAGCCAGAGCGAGCAGGCGTTGGCCGAATATATGATGGGGAGGGCATGATGACCGACCGTCGCGCATTCCTCACCGCCGCGTTGGTGGCGCCCGTCGCTATCGCGGCACCAGCCCTCGCCCAGACCTTCTCTTGCGGCCTCGATCCGGTCGAGCGCTATTATGCGGCCACCGATGCGGTCAACGCCAATCGCATGGAGGAGGACGACTATATCCAAGTCATCCACGAACTGGACGATTGGGAGCCGCCGACGCAGCGCGATTTCATTCGGAAGTTCATCGCTCAATATGAAGAAGGGGGCATTCCTACCGACGCCGACCGCAGGATCATGATCGAGCAGGGACGGAAGCTGATCGCCTAATGGGGCGGCCTTCGGGCCGCCCTATTTCGGTGAAGGCGCGGTTGCCTCTACCAAGTGCTCAATACCCCCATGGTTCATCCAAATCACAAACAGGATCAAGATCACGAGGAAGCCGAACAACTTACCTCCAATTGCTTTGCGAGCCTCAAACTGACCGCTTAGCATTTCACCCTTGGTGAAGTCGGCGCTGCACTGCGGGCATCTGCTCGCGCGAGTGTCGATTCTCGTTCTGCATCGCGGGCACGTTTTCAAGCCACCTCTCCCGTTCGTAGCACCGCGCCATGCCTCGCACATAGCGTTCCCCCATGCAAACCGAGATCGCCCTGCCCTTCGCTGACGGGACTTATCTGTTCCGGTTGCCCATCAAGCGCATCATCGAAATCGAGGAAAAGGCCGGGCCGATCGACCTTGTGAAGCATCGGCTGATGCACGGTGGCTGGTCGATCCATGATGTCATTGAGACGCTGCGCCAGGGCCTAATCGGTGGCGCCAAAGGCGAAGTGAATGGCAAGGCGATCGATGTAACCGCCCTTCGCGCGAACAGCCTCATCGAGAACTATGTCGACGGCCACGCCCTGGCCGAACATCACCTGACCGCAAAGGCCATCATCGCTGCGCTCTATGTCGGATACGCGCCCGCGCAACAGGCTAAAAAAAAAGCCCCGGTGAAGCGACCGAGCCGTCGAAAATCGACTGGGGCCTCGTCCTCCACAACTGCCGAACCCTCGGGCTTAGCCTGAGCGATGCGGAGGCCATCACCATGCCGGAATATGCCGCGCTGATCCATCATCATGAACTGGCCAATGAGGACGGCGAGGAAGCGCCACCGTCCGCCGATGACGTGAGCAGCATGTTCCTGCGCATGGAGCGCGCCGGCATTGGGAAGATCCACTGATGGCCGTCACCGCCGATCGCGTCGTTGTCGAGCTTGAGGCCCGGCTTGATCGCTACGAGGCAGACTTGGCTCGCGCTGAGGCAAAGTTCGATCAGGCCATGGATGGGATATCAAGCAGCTCGAGTGCTGCTGAGGCCGTTGTTACTAGAGCGTTCGCCTACATGAAGGCAGCTGTGGCCGGTTTCACGTTAGTTGGCCTGACGCAAGAATTTCTCTCGCTGGCTGACGAAGCGAAGAAGCTCGACGCAACGCTTAAGCTTGCCACGCAGGGCTTTGGATCGTTCGGCCAGGCACAGAAGGACGTGAACCGGATCGCCAATGACACGCGGTCGGGTTTGTCCGAAACCGCGTCGCTCTATGCAAACTTCGTGCGCGGGGCGAAGGAACTCGGCGGCACGCAGGCCGAGGCGGCGCGCGCAACCGAGACGTTCTCCAAGACGCTCAAGATCAGCGGTGCAGATGCCAATCAGGCTGCATCCGCCACCCTGCAGTTCGGCCAGGCACTTGCCGCCGGGGCGCTGCGCGGTGACGAACTGAACAGCATCCTTGAGGCATCCCCCCGTCTCGCCCGTCTGCTAGCCGAAAGCATGGGGCAGCCGATCGGCCAGATCAAGCAGTTGGGTGAAGAGGGCAAGCTGACCTCGGACAAGCTGCTGCGTGCGCTGACGGACCAGAAGTTCACCGCCGGGATAGATGCTGAGTTCAAGCAACTCCCACTGACCTTCGATGATGCGATGACGCGGGTCTACAACGCCGCGCTGACGACGTTCTCAGGGTTTGACCGTGGCGGCGAGTTCTCCACGATGCTGGCCAACTTCTTTGTGGATGGTGCAGACGGCTTTGCTGATCTGGAGAAGCGAGCCGAGGATTTCGGCATATCTGTTCGCGGCACCCTTGAGGGGCTTGGTGATGCCTTCGATCCGCTGATCGAGGCGGGCGCTGAAGCTTTCCGCTTGCTCGGTATCGACCTGAGCAATTTCAGCATGAATGGCCGCAAGGAGATAAGCGAAATCCTTGGGGCCTTTGATGATCTGCTCAATATAGGTCCGTCGATTGCGAACCGGTTCGGCGCTAATGGCAAGTTCGATAGCCGTTTGCAGGAAACCTTCAATAAGAGGTCGGCGGAATCTGACGTGCAGCGCCGTATGGCGCTCATCATGGCGGCTGACCCGCTCGTTGATGCTCCTCCCCGACCAGCCAAAGGCCCGTCCGCTACGTCAGGCGAATCCGACGCCGACAAAAAGAAGCGGCAGGCCGCCGAGCGCAAAGCCGCCCGCGAGGCGGAGAAGGCTGCGCGCGAAGCCTACCAGAACGCGCAGGAAGACCGCCAGACACAGATCGATATCCTGCGCGCCAAGTCTGCGCTCACGGATGATATCGAAGAGCGGGCGCAGTTTGAGCGCGAAATGCTGGATATTGAGCGCCAGCAACGCCTTGCTGAAATCGCTCAGAACAAGACGCTTTCCGACCAGCAGCGCCAGGCACGGATCGACGTTATCAACCGCCTCTACGGCTCAGCCGGCCAGGGCGACGAGATTATTGTCGACGGCGGCGGCCTGCTCCCGCGCGCTGTCATGCGCGACCTGCAGAAGCGCCTTGAGGACGCCGCCAACATGCAGGCGGAGGCGCAATATGACATCGCGCACGACGCCCTGGCATGGCAGGAGCGCATGGCCGGCACCCGCGAGGAGCGCCAGAAGGTCCAGCTTGAACTACTCAACCTTGAGTATGAAGAGCGGCGCCGCCAGCTCGAATATCAGCAGAAGAACGCAACGTCTCAGGCCGAACGCGATGCCTTCCAGACGCGTATTGACGCGCTTGGCGGCCAGATGGCCAATGACCGCGCGTCGATCGAGCGGGACAATGAAGGCCCTCTTGCCCGCTATCGTCGCCGCATGGACGAAACCAGCACGCAGGATCAGGTCGAGGAACTGATCACGCAGGAGCTGGACTATGTGCGTGACGGCATCCGGGACAGCATCACCAAGCGTCTCGGGGTGAAAGACCCGTTCCTGACTGGCATCATCGACATGTTCATCCAGCAGAACGTCATCAAGCCGCTGGCGAATGCCCTCAATCAGCAGGGCGGGATCGGCGGGTTGCTCGGCTCCCTCGGGAAGATCATTTCTGGTGGCAGCACGCCAGGCGGCGGCGAAACCGGCACCGGCGTTGGCTTCGCCTCGGGCGGCTCTGGCGTCCTCGGCGGTCGCGGCGGCACTGACCGCAACACCCTGTCGCTGAACGGTCGGCCGATTGCGAACGTCACGCGGGGTGAGACGCTGAGCGTAGGAAGCAAAGCGCTGCGTGGGGGCACGTCTCCCTCCACCACCGTCATCAATTACATCGGCCCCGGCGCGGAAGAGTTCTGGGGTTCGGTTGACGCCCGTTCGGCGCGGGTTGCCTCACCCATCGCAAGGGATGCGTCTGCCCGTTCCGGCGCCGCCTCCTACGCGCAGGGCCAGCAATCCACCCCAGGCACGATGTTCAAATATCAGCAGCTCAAGGGCTGAGCGCATGAACGAGTCCTTCGGCATCCGCATCGCCTCCGATCCCCCGGCCCGGCTCTGGGGTGGCTTCGGCGACCTCGAAATTCCCGCCGACATCGTGGAGGACGCGCCGGCCATCTATCTCGGCGGCGGCGAACTGCTCAACGCGCCCGACTTCGAGATACCGATCAACGGCCAGGCCGAGCGCATCGATATCCGCCTGTCCGGTGTCAGCGCCGAGGTTCTCGCCATCGCGATCGGCGAAGCGGCATCCGTAAAGGGCGCCAAGGTCCATTTCGTCCGCTTCTATTTCGATGAGGACTGGCAGCTTGAAGAGGTCGAATATGACAATGTGTTCCGCGCCGACAAGCTGACCTTCAGCAGCGAGGAAACCGACGAAGGCCGGTCCCGCGTCCTTACCCTCTCGATCGCCACCGAGGACACGGATCGCAACCGGTCCCCGCAGGCATATTGGACCGATGCGGATCAGCGTCGCAAGTCGCCCACCGACGCGATCTTCAGCCATGTGGCCCAGATTTACCAGGGCGTGCTGCGCCGGTTCGGGCCGCGCTGATGGAGCTTGGCGAATATCTCCGGGTCAAGCGGCCGGCATGGGACTGGCAGACGCACGACTGCTCCCGATGGCTCGACCGATGGCTGGTGCTTCGTGGCCACGCCAGCGCCATGGAGGCGACCGGCATCGTCTATGACAGCGAGCGCAGCGCCATTCGCACCATCGTGCTTGGGCGCGGGCTTCTGCCGCTCTGGCAACGAGGCATGGAGGCGATCGGCCTGCCTGTGGTCGATGAGCCGCAGGTGGGCGACGCGGCAATCCTCAACGCGCCGACCGACGACGGCCACAACCGGACGACCGGAATCTGGACCGGTCAGCGCTGGGCCAGCGTCCATCGCCATGGCCTCATCTGCGCGCCGGGCGATCCTTTGATGATCTGGAGGGTCTGATGGGCGGTGTCGTTAGGGCGATCGTATCGCCGCTCAGCATTATCGACAGGGATCTGGGCCGGCTATCGCTCCAGATCGTGGCCATCGGCGCCGCTTTCATCCCCGGTGGACAGCCCATCGCTGCCGCAGCCGCGCTGGCGCTGGCGGTCCTCTACAAACCGAAGGGGCCAAAGCCCGAGCAGCAGGAACGGTCGATCAAGACGCCCATGCCGGCGCGCGTGTCAGCTTATGGGCGGGTCCGCCTCTTCGGCGCCTATATCCTCTACGTCACGAACGACGACGGCTATGCGGTCGATGTCTGGGCTTTCCATGACGGCCAGCTCGACTTCATCGAGCGCATCTATCTCGGTGACAAGCAGGTCAAGCTGAACGGCGGTGGCTTCGTCATTGCCCAGAACGACGGCGAGTTCGGCGACGGCGACACCATCCAGATCGGGACGCGGCTCGGGCTGACCACCGAAACCGCGTTCGCCGAGGTTATCGCCCGCCTGGCCGGCATCTGGACGCCAAACCATCGTGGCGACGGCGTGGCGACCGGCTGCATGATCTCCAAGCCGGTGAAAGCCAAGAACTACAACGATGTCTATCCGACCGGCGGGCCAGATGCGAATGCCATGTCGATCGTTGCGCGTGCCCAGTTGGTCTTCGACTGGCGCGACCCAACACAGGACATCAATGATCCAACGACTTGGAAATGGTCGGACAACAACGCCCTCTGCATCGCTCACTATTACCTCGTCCGCAACAACAAGGATTGGGACACCCATTTCGCGCCGACCCTCGCCTACTGGACCGCCTTCGCCGATGACTGCGATGCCCCGATGGAGGTCTATCACGGCGCTGGCGTCTTCGTGGACGATGTGGATTCCGGCGACACCAGCATTGAGCTGACCAGCGTTGAGGGCCTGACGCCCGGCAAGACCGTCACGCTCGCGGCCTATGGCATCGACAAGGTGGTGGATAGCGTCAGCGGCAATATCGTCACACTGACCTCTTCGCTTGGCGACGATTACAAGGCCGGCACGGTGCTGCGCTGGATCGGCGGCGGGACTGAGCCACGCTATTGCGTCGCTCTGGCCCACAAGCACACCGATGCGCACAAGGTGACGCTCGGCAACCTGCTTGCGGGCTGCGACGGCATGGTGACGACGCGCGCGGATGGCGCTTTGGTCCCATGGTCCGGTCGCTATGTCGAACCTGATCCTGATGACCTGATCGGCCCCGGCGAGATCGTCACGTGGTCGATGGACGACGGGATCGTTGACGAGGACCAGGCCAATGTCGTCGCGCTGACCTATCTGTCCTCCGACCATGATTTCACCAGCGTCCCGACGAGTGACTGGCGCGACGAGGGCAGCATCGCCGAGGTGGGCGAGAAGCCGACCACGCTGGACAACGCAGTGCCCAGCCATGCGCAGGCAGCCCGTTTGGCAAAGCGCCTGCTCGACAAGACCATGGCGCCATATCGCGGCACGATCGCGACCAACCCCAAGGGGCGCAAGATCAGGGGTAAGCGCTTCATCCCTCTCCATATCGAAGAGGCCGGGACCGTCTTCTATTCCGGCCCGGCGGAAATCGTGCGCATCAAGCGGACGCAGACCGGCGTCCAGTTCGATTGGGTGCGCGCCAACCCGAATGTCGACGCCTGGAACGCCGCAACCGAGGAAGGCGAACCAGCCCCTGTCGGCGCGCGGCCGGCGGTTGTGCCCCTGCCTACTCCGACGATCACGGATGCCGAAGCTGAGCTGGGTGAAGGCGGCGCCAATGCGAGGGTGCGGATCACCGTCGACGGCTTCGACCGCGATGACGTGACTTGGTATGCGCGCTGGCGGATCACCACCGACACAACATGGGTCCCACAAGAATATACCGACATCGATCCCGGCCCGGCGGCGGTACTGCTGACCAATCTCGTCCCCACTGATGTCAGCATTGATGTCGCCGTGTCCTATGGCGTTGGCGATGGCCGGCGCTCGGAATGGTCGGCCATTGAATCGGTCAGCACCTCAACCGCAGCCCTCGCACCATCGCCGCCGGCGTCTGTTTCCGGCACTGGCGGAACCGGCCAAGCGACGATCCAATGGACAAACTCCAGCTCGGCGAACCTGTCCTATAGTCGGGTCTATCGCAACAGCACGAACACCATCGTCGGCGCGGCTCTTGCGAGCGGGGATCTACCGTCAGCGCCTGGCGCCACACAAAGCTATGTCGATACGATCGCTGCCGGGACATATTATTATTTCGTTCGCGCGTTTAGCGCATCGGGCGCACAATCTGGGGCAGTCGGGACAAGCGCGGTGACGGTCGCTTAACTGTCCCGTCCGTAGCTTGGCACCCTGGCTATGGCCACGCTTGCGCGCATGCTCGCGACCTTCCCGACGTGCCAGTTCAGCTTCGCCTCGCGCGAGATGATGGTCCGCGCCAACGTCATTTCGGGCGGGATAGCGATCAACGGCGACGAAAGCGTGATTGCCACGGATGGAGGCGGCCGGTGGGTCGCTGATTATCAGAACGCGCCGCTCAACCGTCGTGAGAAGGTTTTGTCATGGCGCGCGCTTCGGGCGCTTCTCAACGGCGGAACGCGCGCGATCATATTCCCGATCTGCGACGCCCGCCACCAGCCCGTAGCGTCTCGCCAGCATGTCCCTCACAGCGATGGTTCGCCGTTCAGCGATAGCAGCCTCTACAGCGGTGGGGATTGCGAGGTCAGGGCCGCCGCGAACGCACCTCTGCGCGCCACGTCGATGACCATGGATATCGTGACGCTCGGCAAGCCCCTCATCGCCGGAGAGCGGTTCAGCATCAACCATCCGACCTGGCGCGACCGCCTCTATGAGATCGCGACAATCGATGGCGACGACATCACCTTCCGCCCACCGCTGCGCGAAGCCGTCACGGCTGGGACAGAACTCAACTTCTCCGACCCTCGCTGCGTGATGCGGCTGTCCGGTGACATGTCGGCGCCGCTCAGCGGCCCGCGCTTCGCCACCGGCTCCCTCATGCTGGTGGAAGACATGACCGGGAGCTATGAATGAGCCAGGCCATTGATGACCTGAAAGTTGCCTGGCGCGATTTCGTCACCGCCGGGATTCCAGCGTCGGGCGAGAACGAGCCTGACAAGGGGCAAATCCGCGCCGGCCTGGACAAGCTGGACACGCTTCTCGCGACGATCGGCTCTGGCCTGCTGCGCTATGGCGACGTCCCCGCGATGGACGCCGACACGTCGCAGGACGATGGTGCGCTGGCCTATGTCTACCTGAACAACGGCAGTGCCGCGGACCCCGCGAACGGCTTCTATGAGTGGACCGGCAGCGCGTGGATCGCCGCCCCGTGGTATCTCTCGGGCACTGGCATCGAAGATATTCTCACGCTGGCCGCCCTCTCCACCGGCAACCTCCTCCCCGACGTAAAGGGCCTGAACGTCGACAGCCCGACGCCGATCGCGGGTGTGACGGTGACGACGGACAGCGACGATGCGAAGATCGGCTTCACGATCGCATCGGGCCAGACGGGCGCAGGGGCAGTGCTTATCGCCTATCCTCTGCACGACACCCGCACGATTGCCAGCCTCGCAGGCAAGACGATCCGCATCCTCGCGACCTATGCGGCGTCGGCCAACTTCCTCGCCACTAAGGGCCTCGCTGCCGAGTTTGTCGATATCGGCCACTTCGCCGGCACCGCGGGCGGCAGCCTCGTCTACGAGGGCCAGGTCGGCAACCTGCTCACCCGACTGGTCGAATACACGGTCTTGGGCACCGAGGATCACCTCGGGATCATCGCCCTTGTCCCGCCAGCGGCTCCGGCAGGCGCGGCAAGCCTGACGCTCAATTCGGTGTCCTATAGCGTGGTGGGCGACAATGCCGCGACGCTTGACCTCGCGATGGCGCAGAAGTCGGCAGAACGCTTCGGCCTCTCGCTGGCTGGAGAATTTCAGAACGGCGTCGGGCAGAAAGGCCTCGGCCCGGTCGATAGCACGGTCGTGGTCCTGCGCGATGCGACCAAGGGCTATGCCAACGGCCTGCGCATCCTCGCGGGCAACACTGGCGCCGGCAACAGCATGTCGGTCTTTACGCTGGTGGCGCCTGAGGACTTCGTTCTGGTGCGCGGCGCACGGGTCCGCCTGACCGTCGTTCTCAAGACCAGCACCGTCTTTGACCGCAAGCTGGACATTCTGGCGTCGGGTCATGTCCGCGCAACCGGTGGTGGGCCTCTCAACGAATATCGCGCCCTGACCCAGCACATCCGACCGGGCCGTCTCGTCGCGGTGATCGAAGGCATTTTCGACCCCGGCACCGAGCAGATCACGATCACCGTCAACAACATCAGCACGGCCAATGCTGCGGCGGATCAGGACTGGCAGTTCGATGATGTCCGGTTGGAGATCATTTCCACGGCTGAAGGATCGCTGACCGGGGCGCAGGCGACGATGGCGCTGCAGCGCAATTTCTGGGCGCGGCGGCAGGAACGTCCGGTTGGCCAGCAGGTCAGCGTCGCGCTGAGCGGTGGCGACTTCACGAACCTCTACAGCGCCTTTGCCAATGTGGTTGCCTATCAGGATGTCCTGCTGTCCGGCACGATCACGGCGACGACTTCGACCATTTCAACCCGGCCGTTCTTCCCGCCGTTCGAGAACGCCATTGTTATCGGCGTGGGAGCGACAAGGCCGCGCATTCTGCTGCAACAGCCGGTTGGCACTTCGCTGCCCGATGTGGAAGGCAATAGCGCGTCCGACTTCCATTTCAGCGGCTATTTCACCAATGGCAATGTCGGCGGCTTTGGTATGCGATATGCCATCCACACCGACGACGGATCGAACGGCTATAAAAATCAAAAAATGGTCTGGGAAGACTATGTTTTCCAGCATGACGGGAACGATCACATAGCCAGCGCATGGCGCAATACCGCCGCCCTTGGTTATGGTCTTTCCGATGGGAGCCATAAAATCTTTAATGGCGTTAATTTCATCGCTTGGAATTACGATGCTGCCATCGGTCACGGTGACCCTCTCGCCAAAAAACCCGGCCGTATCGAATTCATTAATGCCGCTTTCTGCGCGCGACCGAAGTTCACTGATCCCGGTGCAAGTGTCGGTGGCCTTCGTCATATGGTTACGTCTGCGCTTGTTCGGGACCGCCTCGATATTACCGGCGCAAACCTGAACGGTGCGCTCATTGTCGGTAGTTCCCCATGGAACGAAACCGATCCGCTTAAAATTCCCGCGTTCAAGATCAACCTTAGCGTTGTTGGCCACGCAAATGCCCCGTTCTCGTTTGTTTTGGATGATGACGGCTCAAGAGCCTTGCGTATCACCAGCGCCACGAAAGGCCCCGGCTCGTCTGTTGTCGTGAATAATACAGCAGCGGCCGTTAATAAATTGCTTGGTCCGGTTGACAAACGAGCAACCCGCGCGGGTGCAACAAACGTTGCCGCATCGGTTACGGGTTACTATGATATTGCTACTCGTAATGTTGGCCCGAATAACGACCAAGCTGTAACGCAGATAAGCGCACGGCTTACTGTTACTGATCCTTTCACCGTCACAATTGACGGCGGATCGCCTGTAACGTTTACGTTTGATGCGGGTATGAACAGCGCCCAATGGCTGACGGCCGCGCAGACCGCGCTTGGCTCCACTGCCACGATTGAACTTGTTAACTTGAATAACAATTATCGGCCGGAATTTCCGACCGAAGAAGAACGGGTTTGTAACCTGTCGTCCGTTATTATCCCACAAAAAGCAGCGGTTCGTTGGGCGGATGCCGGGCGCCCCTACGTTCAGGTGATGACCCCGGCGGATGATGCGTCAACCTTCGCAGGCTTCTGCTATGCTGACGAAATCCTGCCTAACGGTTGGGGCCGGGTAAAGTCTTCCGGGCAGATTAATCTGTCAATGGATGCTATCCGTTCGGATAGTGGCACGATTTATTCGGGTGATACTTTTGTTGTCTCGACAACTGACGGTAAGATTGCAGTCGGTAACGGTGCGGTCATTGCGGTTGCCGTGAATAGCCGTGATATCCGGTTTGAGGCCGGAACGGTTGAAGCGTTTCGCCTGGACAACTTGACGGCCGATCAGGTTGCGGATGGCGAAACCAAGGTCAGCATGACGGCAGAGGAGCGTGTAAGACTGCAAGAACTGAGCGTTATTTTTCGCAGCATTGACGGTGTTGATGGGATCGTATTCACGGACTCGGCCAGCAATGAGGTTGGCTTCATTCCATTCGACGCCACTCGCTCAACACAATTTCCGTTTCTCACCGCAGCCGCTGATCGAGCAACTGTCGGTCCTTTTACGGCCTTCGCTTCTGCCGGTGGCGCGGGCCTGTCCATTGTTGATGCGCACAGGATGGAGGTAGCATTCATCCCGTTCGATGATCTTGAACTTCGCCTGCCGTATACCAGCATTAAAAAGGACGCATTCACGGTGGGTCCGTTGACGGTTAGCCTGATTGAAGGCATCGACGGCATCGTTTTCACCGACAAGCATCGTTTTGGTATCCTCCCACCGGGGGCGAGCAACGAAGGCGACTCCCTCGACAAGGCCGCCGTTCTCAAGCAATCGCGGCCTGCAAATTCGGTAGTCACCCAAGGCCACTCAAAGACGCAGCAGAATAGCTGGAGCAGCCCGACAAACCCGAGCAACCCGAACGGGGGCACCGCCCGGAAAGCCGACCTCGGATGGCTGGCGTGGGCGGACTATTATCTGCGCGGTTCGATCAACTGGATTTGGAACGCCGGTGTAGGCGGCGAGAACGATGCTCAAATCATCGCACGCATGGCTAACGATGTCGTCGCGAAAGACCCGGCATGGTGTTTCATGATGGGTGGCACCTGCAACTCCATCAATGTTGGCCGCACCGCAGCCGAGATCATCGCTACCCAGATCGGCACGGAAACGCAGGACAGTTCCAATTCAATTCTTGGCATTCTGCAGGATGCCGGTATCCGAACGCTGTGGCTGACCGATCCGACATGGCATGATGGCCATGCGGACCTCACACCGGCGAATATTGCTACGCTGAACCGCGTCAACCGGGCCATGCTGCGCGCCCCCGGCTACAAAAGCGGGCTGATGGCCGTAGATGCTGCCGGTCTGTTTGTGGACCCGCTATCGGCCACGGGATCAGCAAAGCAATATTGGCTTCAAGACGATGACAATATCCACCCCTCTCCCTTTGGTGCGCGACATGCCGGATATTTAATGGCGCAGCGCCTGCTTGCGGCGGGCTTCCCGCTCATGGATATTCTGGTTGCATCGGCGGCCGACACCTACGACAATTCGGCCGCAAGCCGTCAGCTTCTCGACAATCCGTTGATGATTGCCACAGGTGATCCGCTACCGTCTGGTGGGATAGTTAGCGGCCGTCTGCCAGACGACTGGATCATAGAAACAACCGGGGCCTGGGCGGACGGAAGTATCACCTCGGCCTTGGTGCCACGGCTGGACGGGTACGGCTACGACTGGGTCGTCAGCGCGCTGAACGCACCCGCCGATGGCTCCAGATTTACGCTGATAGGGCAGGACATTCGCAGCCGCGTCACAACCGGCGATGTGCTGGAAGCGGCGGCGCAAGTCGATATCACGGGCATGTCGATGGTCAAGGGCCATGAGCTGGTATGCGCCTTGAGTGATGGGTCCGTGTTCCCCGCGATTTCCACGCTGGAGCGCGACGCGACCGTCAATAGCGGCGCGGGTTGGGGATATCAGTTCTACGATCAGGCCGACCTGGTCGGGGGCGTGATGAAAACCGGCAAGGCCAGCGTGCCAAGCAATTCAATGACGGACAGTTCTGGCAGCCTTCGCTTCCGCACAACCTTCGGCGGCGCGGGCGGTGCCGCCACCGTCAAAATGTCCCGCGCCCAGCTTCTGAAAAACTCCTGATCGAAAGGTATCGATATGACTGCTCTTAACATTCAGAATGCTGAGGCCATTTCAGCTCCTTCGGTTCGGACTGGCAAGGTTTATCCTCCGAAAGTAGATGGCCTGCGCGGGCTGTTTTTTCTCGGCGGTTCAATCAATGAGAGCATCGCTAACCGATCCCCGTGGCAAGGGGCGCAGCCTAATGCGATTGCGGTAGGTGCGCCTGCGGTTAACGCGTCGTATCTCACGCTGAAAAACATGACGAACTATTTGCAGACGCAGATCGCCGAAGTCGAAGAGATGACGCTAATCGCGTGGCACACAGCCGAATATCTCAACTTCAATGCTATCTCTAACACATGGACAACGCGGCAGGGCGGCACCGGGAATTCATATGGTGTTTCGCTCGCAGTCGGTGGCGGTTCGAGCCCAGCGACCGGCAAGCAGAACCGAGCGATCGCAGGTTACAAAACAACGGAGGAGCAGACCGCGGCTGGATCATCGCTGACGACCTCTCACACCGCAGTCATAAACGGCGGCGGCGCAGGCTCGTATATGACCCATGCAGCCCGATTCACCGCTACGGAAGTCTGTCATGACATCCTGACTAATGCATCTGGCAAGTCCACAGCGCTGTTCGGCTCGAATATTCGCGACAAGGCATCTGGGCTTCTGCGCATCGGCAGTTCGTCCGTTGGCGGGGCTGATGACGCCTTTAACATGTGTGGGGCGATCATTGCTGAGGGATTCTGGTCCGACGAAGACCTTTCAGACTGCTATGCGTGGCTATCTGCGCTTGAACTCGATGTGCGCGGTATCTCCGTATGATCGCTGATAAAACCAATCATGCGCAGCCCGTTGGCAATATCAATATCACAGCCGAGATGATCAAGGCAGGCGCTATGGAGATGCGCAGATTTCAAATCGGTGAGCCGTTGGAGCGTGTCGCAGAAGCAGTTTATTTGGCGATGGTCATAGAGGCTAATGCACACACAACAGGGAGCGGCGGCGGATGGCCTCTGAATATCTAGAGCAGATCGGCGCGGTGGCAACGTTGGGCGCGAGCGGTGGCGGCGGGTTCTTCGCGGTCAAATGGTTCGCCGAATGGATCGCGGGGCGGCTCGACAAGCGAGAGCAGCGCCTTGACGACACTGCGGCGAAACTGATCGCTGGGCTGGAACAGCGCATCGAAACGCTAACGTCACGCCTCGATATGGTCGAACGACTGCTGGCGGACTGCCAGAAACAGCACGCTAAGGCCGAGGCCGAGGTGATGAAGCTGACCGCGATCGTGGAGAGCAAGGGGATCATCAACCAGAAGGCGCAAGCGATCGTCGCGGCGGATCGCCTGGCGCAGGCTCAGGGGGAATTGTGATGGCCACCATCAACGCAATCATTGAAGACGTGCTGGCGAACGAGGGCGGCTATGTGAATGATCCGCGCGACGCCGGGGGCGAAACCAACTTCGGCATCACGATCGCGACGGCGCGCGCCAACGGCTTCACCGGCCCGATGAAGGCCATAACCCGCGACTTCGCGCGCGGCGTCTACGTGAAGCAATATGTGGAAGCGCCTGGCTTCGACAAGATCGCGGCTATCTCGCCCTCGATCGGCGCCGAGCTGGTCGACACGGGCGTCAACATGGGACCGAAGGTGGCGGCGCAGTTCCTCCAGCGCGCGCTCAATGGTCTGAACAATCAGGGCAAGGACTATGCCGACCTTCTGGTTGACGGATCGGCCGGGCAGAAGACGCGCGACGCGCTGACCGCCTTCCTGAAGAAGCGCGGCGCCGAAGGTGAGCGCCGACTGTTGCTGCTGCTCAATGCTCTCCAGGGTGAGCGCTATCTGTCCCTGTGCGAGGGCCGGGCTGCGAATGAGGCGTTTCTGTTTGGCTGGCTGGCAAGGATCGCGGCATGAGCCAGCCCCACGCCCTCATCGCCTTCATCGCAACCCTGGCAACGCTGCTCATGGTCCTGATCGCGTCATTCGTCGCCGCCTACATGGTGCCCCAGCTCATCGGCAAGATCGAGGCGTTCGGGTTGGGGACTGTCACCGGCGGCCTCGTCACGCTGGCGGCCTCGTTCCGGCCTCGCCACCCACAGGAGCCGCAGCCATGATCTTCGCCGCTGGATTTTTCATGGGCGCCGCGACCGTCGTCGGCGGGCTGGTGATCGCGGCATGCTTGATCTGGAAGCAACTGGCATGATTCCCCTGCCCGCCTCGATCCGTCCCTACCTGCTCGGTGCCGCCGGAATCGCCATCCTCGCCGCTGCCATCTGGGTATGGCGCATTGACAGCCTGCGCGCGTCCCACAAGGCCGACGCGGCGAACGTGCGGCGCGAATACGCCCTGTTCCGCGAGCAGGTGACGGCCAAGGCAACGGAAGCCCTGACAGCTCAGAAGGCCGTCAACGCCGCCCAGGAACAGAAATGGAAGGAGAGGGCCCATGCGGCTGACCAGATGCACGAAACCGAGCTGGCTTCGGCGAACGCTGCTGCTGAGCGCTATATTCGCGACAACCGCCTGCTGCGGCAAGCAGTCGTTCGAGGTGCGGGCGGGGAAGCCGGTGGAGCCGCCCAAGGTGACAGTGCCCAAGGTGGCGACCGATCCGGTGCGGCTGCCGACCTGGTTGCAGTGACGGCGGATGATGTGCGGATCTGCACCGAGAACACCCGCCGGCTGATCGATGTGCGGGATTGGGCGCTGGGGCTTAATCCTTAGCCCCCGCCTCCCGCGCTTCGGAGAGGGCGGCGCGGGCGATAACTTGGGCGTCTTTGTCCCGAAGCGGCCGATTATGGTGTTCCGAACCAGTAAACCGGATCGTTCGTCCATCAGATATTTTGCCCAGCGCCTTCCGCATCCGCGCAATCTCCTCATCCTTCCCGGCGGTTGCAGCGGCGACGGACTGGAGGCGGTGGGAAACGATCCGGCGCACAGTCTCGCTATCGCCGTCGTCCAGCGGATAGCCGGTCAGCCACATGTGCAACTCGCGATCCGCATCCGTCACCCCGCCAGCTTCCGCGACTGGCTGGGCGGGGGCGGGTTCTGTGCTCGTCATTTGTTCCTCCTTTCGCGCTTCCACTGCCGGTCGCACTCTCTGCATTTCCTGCGCGTGCCGTCGCCACGAACTACGATTTTCACGTTTTCAGCCGAAAGCTCATGCCCGTTAGAGCAATGAGTTTTCCGGCTATTTATGGCAGTAGGAGCATCCCCACGCAGTGTGTTGACCTTGCTAGTTACTGGCTCAAGGTGTGCCGGGTTCACGCACAGTTTGTTCCTGCACAAGTGATCGATGGTAAGGCCGTCCGGTATAGCCCCAACCTTTTCTTGATAGGCAACTCGATGGGCGAGCTGCGAACGGAAATTGCCATACCCGCGACTATTCGTGGCACCTGTCCAAACCCAACATTCATCACCGATAATTACCTTCGACCAAAACGGGCACGGCTCCAGCTTCTCGGCTTCTGGTCTGTCAGTCATGGGCGGTGCTCCTGCAGGGTGAGGGGGAATTTTTGGCGGGCGACGATTTGCGGAAATGATTTGCAGGCGAATGCGAAAGCCTGTTCCGCCTCTGGCCAGCCGAAGCCCCGAACATAGAAGCCTGAATTTGATGCGCCGCGCTTATCCCCTGACCGGTCCCACCAATAGAACGCATACCAGAAGGTCAGGCCGCCGCAGGTCCACCACACGCGACCATCAGGATCGTCGGCGCGCTTTCCATTCTTGAGCAGGCCGCCGTCCATGTGCGAAGGCTTCCACGGCAGTTGAATGGCGGACGCCTCGCGCTCCCAGACGGTTCGGCCTTGGGGATCGTGTAGGTAATGGCCCGGAGCGCCCCAGCATCCCCAATATAGCGCTGACTTCCCAGCCTCATGGCTGCGCCGAATAGCCGTTTCGAGGTCCATCATTCATCCCCCTTCTGTGAGGCGGCGACATCGGGATGCATGGCATAGCGGTCTGCGCTCTGTGAGGCGGCGAGGGCGCGTAGCTGCGTCGGGACCGCGATCATCTGGAAGCCCTGTGGCTCGACCTCGACCACGTAGCGGTGCTTGCCCTTGGTTGTCAGATAAGACGCGACGATGACGCCGTGCCAAATCGCCTCGCCTGTGAACTTCTCGACCGGATCGCCGATAGCAAAGCCCTCCCCCTCCCCGTCGAACGCCTGCCCGCGAGATTGGGGGCGACAGAACAGGTCGTATTCGCCGTCATCATCGGTGTCCGTGTGCGAATATTTCCAGATTTCACCAGCGTCTATTTTCAGACCGCTTATCCGGCCAGAAAGCAATTCGTTCGGCGTCCATTCGTGCAAATAGCATTTACGCTTTTCGACGGGTGTATCGTGAGATTGGGGCGGGTGGGCGAGGGCAGGGGCGATATGCTGTTCGATGATATCGCGCACCTCATCCCAATCGGACAGGCTGGCAACCGCGATCTTTTCAGGGCCATAGACCGAGAAGCCCATGCCCCCACCTTCGATGTCGAGAAGCTCGCCTAGCCACAGTTCCTTGCCGCCGCCCAAGCCGATCATGATGCCGACATCGGGGTCGCCGTCTTCTTCGCTGGAATGCCACTGGACATGACCCGGTTCCAGCCCCTCCCCCGCGTCGAACTCTTGGCCGAGACGCTGGAGCGTGGGGAGTGGGGCTTCGGTAGGCTGTTGAGCGTCACGCCACTCAGCATATTCCATCACGATCCCGATAATCGTGTCATCGAAATATTCAGACTGAGCATCCTGCCACGCCTGCAAATCCGGTCTCTGACTGCGGCTAATGCCGGGTTGTGCCTGATGCCGGCAAAGGCGCATATCGACGTTCACGAGCCGCATCACATCCTTTGTCGCGGCCTTCATGTCGCAGGAGAAATCCGCACCTCGGCAATGCTCAACCAAGGCATCAACGATGCGGCGCGCTTCAACGAGCGAAAGCATGACCTTCGGAGCCACCGGCTCCCCGGCCTGCTCAAGGGCGGAGATCAGCGTCTGGCAATCGCTGGCCAGCTGCTTGCTATCGGACGCGCCATCAATTCCATAGTGCGGGTGAAAGCGGGCCTTGATCCGCTCAATCGCCATCTTCACAGCATCAGTCATGTTCGTTTTCCTTGGATAGGAGGTGGGCGCGGACCTGCTCGCCACGCTTTGTCAGGGTCCAGCGGTCACGGAATCCCCGCGCAGTCACGCGTTTGAACAGGCCGAGCCTGCCGAGCGGGCGCATGACCGATGCGGCATACTGACAATTACCGAAGGCGATGCCGCGCCGCGCGATGACGAAGGCCTGATCCTCCGTCAGCTTCTCGGCTATCTGGTGGGCGGGGGTCATGCTGCGAGGCCTTCCGCCAGGGTCGCCACATGGATCGCCCAGTCTGCCATGCGATAAGCGTATTCGAGAGCGAACGGCTTGTAGGATCGGATGTGAGCAACATACTCGGCTGAGGTGCATTGCGCCGGATCGAACAGAGGCCGGCTATCCAGAGGGCTGCGGGTGTTGAACTCGCTGACTAGAAACAGATCGGCTAGTTGATCGCGTGTCATGCTGCAGCCCTCCTATTCTTCGCGAGGCGCGCAAGGCTCAGCAGCAGGTCGCGGAACGGACCAGGCGTGCGGTTGCGGATGCGCACCTTGTCCTTGCCGCCGACCATGGCCATCATCCCGATCCGCCGCGCCTTGGCATATCCGTAGCGCTCCAGGGCGCGGGGGTGCAGCCGCTGCCTACCCTTGCCCCAGATCAGTTCGGGCAGGTCTTTGGGGTCCACGCCGTTGACGTAAAGCCACGTCAGCTTGTTCGCGAAATGACCATAGTGCCCTTGGTCGACGCAGCAGGTCCATCCCCCGAGCATATCAGCGCGAACCCATCCGCCGTCCCGTGGGGGGGCATTCAGATTGAAGTGTGACCAGGCTTTGCTGTCAGCCGGATGCTCGATGACGCCGCCATGCTCGCGAGCCGATTCGAGTGCATGCTCGAAGCACCCGCCATCATCGCCCAGCTTGAACTGGTGAGGCTTGCGCGTGCTACCGTGCCAGAAACGGCCCCAGCGCTTGCAACTCGGATGCGCCACGACAGGCCAGGGGCCGGCATAGGTCCGCCCATCCATATGAACGGTCGTTGAGCCATCGGCATGGTCTTCGCCGTGCCCAACGACCTGGACGCCGGGCAGTCCAAAATAGCAGCCGTTGGTTTCGACATAGAGGGCGGCGATCATACACCCCTCCCCATCAGATCGGCGGGGCGGGTGGCGTTGAGGATTTCAGCGACAGCACCAACCGGGATGACGCCCCATTCCTCCATGAGGGCCACATGCGCTTTCCAGCGCCGCTCTTCGTGCCTGCCAGGCCGGAGCGCAGCGATGCGGTTTATCTCCTTGGTCATCGCGGCGCTGCGTCGGAACCACTCCCCGCGGATGCGCGTGTCAGCGAACATGCGGTGATAGTGGGCCTCAAGGGTAGCGTTGCCGGCGACGGAGGCGAGCAGCCTCAACGGCACCGGGTTTCCGATCTGGAGACTGTGCAGGCGCCTCCGCACGTCCTTTGCGATGCCGATCTTTACCAGACCCCGATCGCCGCCGATGAAATAGACGTGAGTCGTTTGATCGATTAAGCTGCTGTCAGCCATTGCGAACCTCCATTCGCTTGGTGAGGGCCGGGTGCGTTTGCAGACGCATTTCCGGCCCGTTTTTGTTTTCCATTCGGCCGCTATGATATTGATTTAAATAGCGGAGGTTTTGCGGTTCAATCCGTGGAGAGCCGCAGAAAACCTTCCTTCTTGGTAAAGGTTTGGTAAGCCATATGGTCTAGTGCCTGACCCTCATGTTGGGGGAATATTTCAGACTGGCGCTGATCGCCGCACTGGGCATTCTGCTGATCGCAGCCGCGATCACGGACCTGCGTGCGCGCATCATCTCCAACCGGCTGAACCTGGGCATCGCCGCCCTGGCGCCACTATGGTGGCTCGCCTGCGGCCTGCCGTTCTGGCCTGGCATGGCGGTGCAGTTGCTGGTCGGCCTGCTGGTCTTCGTCCTGTTCGCCGCGCTGTTCGCGTTCGGCATGATGGGCGGCGGCGATGTGAAGCTGCTCGGCGCGCTGGCGCTGTGGTTCCCGTGGCAGGCAGTGCTGACCTTGTTGACGCTGATGGCGATCCTGGGGGGGGCCGTGACGATCGTCACCGTGGTCCACCACCGCCTCCGCCGGAAACAGGGGCAGCCCGAAATACCCTACGGCGTAGCCATATCGATCGCCGCCCTTTGGTTACTTGGCGAACGATATCTTAACCAATTTGCGTGATGTTTGGGGCCTGGGGGCAGTGCACCCATTTGAGAAAGGCGAGTTCCGTCATGGATGCTAAGAAGATCGTGCTGCTGGTGGGGGCGTTAATCATAGCGGTCACTACAGCTTTGCTTGCACGCAGCATGCTGAGTTCTTCATCTACGCCGCAGGTGAACGCGGCCGCAATGCCGAACGAGGCGGATCAACCGCATGTTCTGGTCGCGACCAAGGCCCTGCCGGTGGGGACCATATTGGATGCGGAAAGCTTCCGCTTCCAGCCCTGGCCCAAGGATCTGATCGAAGCCGC
Source organism: Sphingobium scionense (assembly GCF_014197035.1). Classification (GTDB taxonomy): domain Bacteria; phylum Pseudomonadota; class Alphaproteobacteria; order Sphingomonadales; family Sphingomonadaceae; genus Sphingobium; species Sphingobium scionense. The sequence goes on from NZ_JACIEU010000006.1 coordinate 169,975, forward strand.
CTATTATCTCAAGGGCCAGGCCGATCCGCTCAAGCTCGCGGGCAGCGTGGTGCGCAATCCGATCACCGCCGGCCAGCCGCTGACCCAGGGCGCCGTCATCCGTCCGGGCGACCGTGGTTTCCTGGCTGCTGCGCTCGGTCCGGGCATGCGCGCCGTCACCGTGCCAGTGTCCTCGCAGAACGCGGTTGCCGGCTTCGTCTTCCCGGGCGATCGCATCGATCTGGTGCTGACCCAGACGGTCTCGGGCGGCGGCGATGGCGCCCCGCTCAAGGTATCGGAAACGATCCTGCGCAACCTGCGCGTGCTCGCCACCGACCAGCGGACCGACGCCATGGGCCCCGATGGCAAGCCCGTCGTCCAGACCTATTCCAACGTCACGGTCGAAGTGACGCCCAAGATCGCCGAAAAGCTCGCCGTGTCGCAGACCATCGGCTCGCTGTCGCTGTCGCTGCGCTCGATCGCCGACACCGCGTCGGACCTGGATGCCGCCATCGCCGGCTCTGACGTCGACCTGCCCGATGGCACCAATCCGGGTTCGGAAAAGTCGATCATTGCCAAGATCGCCGCTCGCCCGGTCGATCGCGGCTCCACCTATTCGACCGGCGCCGACGTGTCGCGCTACCAGCGCAGCAGCGTCCCGGCCAAGCCTGATGCGGCCATGCCCGCGATGGCAGCTCCGGGTGGCGCACCGGTCGGCACGGCCGTCTTCAAGGGGCCGACCGTCCGCATCGCCCGCGGCACCAATGTGACCGAAGTTCCGGTCGGGGGGAAGTAAGATGAACGCTTACCAGATGCTCGCGCGGCACAAGGCGGCCCGTCCGCTCGCCGCCCCGGCGATCGCGCTCGGCCTGGCTATCGCCGCCGTCGCGGCGCCCACCACGGCCCTCAACGCCGCCCCTGCGGCCGATCAGGACAATGCGATCCTGATGTCGGTCGGCGGCAGCAAGGTCGTCAACCTGCCGGCCAAGATGTCGGACGTCGTCATCGCAAACCCCGAAGTGGTCGATGTCCATGTCCGCACCAACAACCAGCTCTATCTGATCGCCAAGAAGCCGGGCGAAACCACCGTCTTCGTGACGGCCGGCAATGGCAAGGTGCTGTTTTCGGGCACCGTTCGGGTCGGCAACAACCTGACCACCATCGACGACATGCTGCGTCTGGCGATGCCGGGTGCCAACATCGCCGTCAACAAGATGAACGGCATGGTGCTGCTGACCGGGACGATCAAGGCACCCGAAGACGCGGCCGAAGCCGAACGCCTGACCCAGGCCTTCGTCGGCAAGGAAACGACCGTGGTCAGCCGCCTGCTGATGGCTACCCCGCTTCAGGTCATGCTTCAGGTGAAGATCGCCGAAGTCAGCAAGGATGTCGGCCACAAGATCGGCACCAACTTCGCCAGCGTGGATCGGGGCAATTCCCTGGGTTTTGTGGGCGGCGGAAGCCGAGCTTTCTCGACCTACACCAAGCCGGAAATTGATACGGCTACCGGATTGATCACCAAGCCTGCCGAATGGGCATTCTCCACCCCTTCCGATGGTTCCTACAGCCTGGGCGGCGTTGCCCGCCTGTTCGGCATGGACATCGCCGGCGCACTCGACCTCGCAGAATCCAGCGGCCTTGCCACCACCCTGGCCCAGCCGAACCTGACCGCACTGTCGGGCGAAACCGCCAGCTTCCTGGCCGGCGGCGAGTATCCCTACACAGTCAACAACGGCCCGTCGTCGGGCAACAGCATCCAGTTCAAGCAATATGGCGTGCAACTGGCCTTCACCCCGACCGTGCTGGCCGATGGCCGCATCTCGCTGCGCGTCCGCCCGACCGTGTCGAGCCTGGACTTCAGCGTGAACAGCACCGTTCCCGCCCTCAAGAGCCGCACCGCCGAAACCACGGTGGAACTGGGCTCGGGCCAGGGCTTCATGATCGCGGGCCTGCTCAACAATGAAACCGGCAATACGATCAACAAGGTGCCGGGCCTGGGCAATGTCCCGATCCTGGGCAGCCTGTTCAAGTCGCGCAGCTTCCAGCGCAGCGAGACCGAACTGGTGATCGTCGTCACCCCTTATCTGGTGAAGCCGGTCAACGCGTCCGACATTCGCCTGCCGACCGACGGCTTCCGCAATGCCAATGTTGGCCAGGGCCTGTTCCTCGAACAGACCCATGACGGCGTCAGCGGCGCCCTGCCAAACATGCCCACGCGTGCCCCGGGTTCGCCCGTGGCGCCCACACCCGGCCCGCAGGCTTCGATCGCGGCGCCCGCGCTTGCCGCCCGCGAAGAGAGCCGGTCGTCCGGCAAGTCGGGCGGCGCGACCCCCGGCTTCAGCTTCTGACGGAAGGACGAAAGACATGACTTCCAAGTCCTACAAGAGCATCGTCCGCCTCGGCACCCTTGCCCTGCTGGCGCTGCCGCTCGCGGCCTGCTCGACCGACACCACCAATCGCGGCGTGGACTCGGTCCACCAGCCGGTCGTCAGCTATACCAGCTACACGTTCGACGTGCAGGCTGGCGGCGGCCGCCTTGCTCCGGCAGAAGCCGCGCGCCTGGATGACTGGTTTGCTTCGATCAAGCTGAGCTATGGCGACCAGGTCGCGATCGTCACCGACGCCGGCTATTACAGCCCCGACCTTGGCGAAGACATCGCCAATGTCGTCGCCCGCCATGGCATGCTGCTGGGCCAGGACAGTTCGGCCGCTGCCGGGTCCGCTCCCGAAGGCGCCGTCCGCCTGGTCGTGCGCCGCACCACCGCATCGGTGCCGGGTTGCCCCGACTGGTCGAACAAGGCCGAAACGCCGATGAGTCTGGGCACGTCGTCCAATTTCGGCTGCGCCATGAACAGCAATCTGGCGGCAATGGTCGCAGACCCCGAAGATCTGGTCCGCGGCCAGAGCAGCGACAGCGAATTGCGCACCGCCACGTCGAACCGCGCCATCTCCACCTATCGCGACAAGCCTCCGACGGGCTCGGGCGACCTCAAGCAGCTCTCGAACGGAGGCCAGTAAGATGAACGCACCCTGGAAACATGGTTCCGTGGGCCAGCGCGACCCCTTCCACGCCTTCGTTTGTGACGATCACAGCTTCGACCTGCTGCGCGCCGTCGCGTCCGAAATGGGCTGGGCACCGGAAAAGGTGAACAAGGGCGGCATGCGCAACGCCGTGCAGAGCCTGTCGATCACCGCCAGCCCTCAGATCCTGTTCGTCGACATGTCCGAAAGCGGCGATCCGCTGAACGACATCAACAGCCTGGCCGAGGTATGCGAACCCGGCACCGTCGTGATCGCGGCGGGCCAGGTCAATGACGTGCGCCTCTATCGCGACCTGGTCGCCAGCGGCATCCAGGACTATCTGCTCAAGCCCTTTGGTGCCGACCAGTTGCGCGATGCGCTGGCCCAGGCACAGGCCGTCTTCCTCGCCCCGCGCGACGCCGGGCCGGAACGGCCGCACATGACGGTCGCGGTCGTCGGCACCCGTGGCGGCGTCGGCGCCTCCAGCATGGCCACTTCGCTCGCCTGGATGCTGAGCGAGAAGAAGAAGCGCCCGACCGCCCTGCTCGATCTCGACATCCATTTCGGCACCAATGCGCTGGCGATGGACCTGGAACCGGGTCGCGGCCTTACCGACGCAATCGAAAATCCCAGCCGCATCGACGGCCTGTTCATCGAGCGCGCCATGGTCCGCGCCAGCGACATGCTGGCCATCCTGTCGGCCGAAGCGCCGATCAATCAGCCGATGATGACCGACGGCGGCGCCTTCTACCAGTTGCTGGAGGAGTTTCGTCAGGCGTTCGAATGCAGCATCATCGACCTGCCGCGCAACATGCTGATCCAGCACACCCACCTGATGACCGACGTCAATGTCGCAGTGGTCGTGACCGAACTCAGCCTGGCCGCGGCGCGCGACACGATCCGCATCCTGTCCTGGCTCAAGTCGAACGCGCCGCAGGCCCGCGTCCTGGTGGTCGCCAATCGCGTCCATCCCGGTGCGCCGGAAATCAGCCGCAAGGATTTCGAACAGTCGATCGAACGCAAGGTCGATGTGATCGTGCCGTTCGACCTGCGCATCGCGGCCCAGGCCGCCAAGCTCGGCAAGACGCTGGCGGAAACGGCCAAGGGCAGCAAGGTCGGCGCCGCCTGCACCGCCATGATGGACGAAGTGCTCGGCTTGGCCGGCGATGAGATCGACAATCCGGGCGGCAAGTCGGCAGCCAGGAAGGGCGACTCCCTGCTCGGCAAGATTGGCGACTTCAAGAGCATGATCCCGTCGCGCCGCAAGGACAAGGCGACGGCACTGGAAGGCTGACGCGCGGGCCGCTTCAGGGCGGCCCCGCACAGGCACATTCACGCACGGGGAACGGGCGAACAATGGACGGCAATTTCCTTCTGATCTTGGTGCTGATCGCGACCATGCTTGGTCTCGTCGTGGTCGCCTTTGCCGGCCCCTCGCCCGACAAGGCCCAGAAACGCCGTGTCGCCCTGATCCGTGGCCGCCACAGCGACTCCACCGAGGCGATGATGGAAGCGCGCATGCGCAAGGCCATCTCCAACCGGGCCACCGGCAACGAGGCCAAGATGCTGGTGTCGCTGATTCCCAATCCGGAGAATCTGGCCAAGCGCATCCGCATGACCGGCAAGAAATGGACGCTCAGCCAATATATGACGTCCTGCGCGGTGGTCTTCCTGCTGACCACCTTGTTCCTGCTGATGCGCGGCTTCCCCTTCCTGCTCGCTCTGATGGTGGGGCTGGCAGCCGGTCTTGGCCTGCCGCATCTCTGGATCGGCCGACTGATCAAGAAGCGGATCAACCAGTTCACCGGCAAATTTCCCGACGCCCTCGAACTGCTGACCCGCGGGCTTCGCTCGGGCCTGCCGGTTGGCGAGACGCTGGGTATCGTATCAACTGAAATCCCCGGTCCGGTCGGCGAGGAATTCAAGCTGATCACCGAGCGCATCAAGATCGGCAAGAGCATGGACCAGGCGCTCCAGGAAACCGCCGATCGCCTCGGCACGCCGGAATTCCAGTTCTTCGTCATCACATTGGCGATCCAGCGCGAAACCGGCGGCAACCTGGCCGAAACCCTCCAGAACCTTGCCACCGTGCTGCGCCAGCGTGCCCAGATGAAGCTCAAGATCCGCGCCATGTCGTCGGAATCCAAGGCGTCGGCCTATATCATCGGCGCCCTGCCGTTCCTGGTATTCGGCATGATCTGCTACATCAACTTCAACTATATGAGCCCCTTCTTCACCCCCGATCCGGCGGGCATTTTCGGGCTCTCGACCATGCAGGTCGTCGGCATTGGCGGCTTCTGCTGGATGGGCATCGGCGCCTTCATCATGGCCCAGATGATCAACTTCGAGATTTGACGGGGAACGGATAGAGATATGGACGCCCCTACCCCCACCGGCACCCTGTTCGGCATGACCGCGACCGATTTCGGGACGCTGCTTGCCGCGCTGGCCACGCTCGCCACGCTCTACGCGCTCTATGCGGTGATGACCGTGCGCGATCCGATGGCCAAGCGGGTCAAGGCCCTGAACGAACGCCGCGAACAGCTCAAGGCCGGCATCACCGCATCGACCGCCAAGCGTCGCGCCAAACTGGTCAACAAGAACCAGACCACCGACCAGATGCGGTCATTCCTGACCAGCCTCAAGGTGCTGCAGGACGATCAGCTCAAGGACGCCCAGATCCGCCTGGCCCAGGCCGGCATCCGTTCCAAGGACTGGGCGGTCGCGGTGATCTTCGGTCGCATGATCATGCCGATCGTCATCGGCAGCACCGCCGCGATCCTGCTCTATGCGGTCGGCATCTATCCCGAATGGGGTGGCGCCAAGCGCTTCATGGCCTTCGCCGCCGCGCTGCTGCTCGCCTACAAGGCGCCCGACATCTTCATCGACAACAAGATCGCCAAGCGCTCCGCCGCGATCCGCAAGGGCCTGCCCGACGCGCTCGACCTGCTGGTCATCTGCGCCGAGGCCGGCCTGACCGTCGACGCCGCCTTCAGCCGCGTCGCTCGCGAACTGGGCCGCGCCTATCCCGAACTGGGCGACGAATTCCAGTTGACGGCGATCGAACTGAGCTTCCTCACCGAACGCCGCATGGCCTTTGAAAACCTGGCCACGCGCGTAAAGCTGGACGCGGTCAAGGGCGTGGTCACGACCATGATCCAGACCGAGAAATATGGCACGCCGCTGGCCTCGGCACTGCGCGTGTTGTCGGCCGAGTTCCGCCATGAACGCATGATGCGCGCGGAAGAAAAGGCCGCCCGACTGCCCGCAATCATGACCGTGCCGCTGATTCTCTTCATCCTGCCGACCCTGTTCGTCGTCATTCTCGGCCCGGCCGCCTGCTCGATCAGCACGGCCTTCTAAAAAAATCGGGCTAAGGAGGGGGCGCTGCCGTAGCGTCCCCTCTTTCCGTTTCCGTAAACTGCCGGCAAACGCCTAGCGCGCTTCATTTTCCTCCCTTATTCTCGCCCTCAACCCTAAAAGGAGAGGATCGCATCATGACCATCAAGACCGGCGTTCGCATCGCCATCGCCGCTCTGGCCGCCTTCACTGCCACCCTGCCCGCTTATGCAGCCCAGCCCATCACCGGCCGCTGGTCGACCGTTGACGGCAAGGCGATCGTCCAGATCGCGCCGTGCGGAAAGAGCATCTGCGGCAAGATCGAGAAGATCGTGAAGCCGACGCCCGGCCGCCCCCAGACCGACATCAAGAATCCCGATCCCGCGCTGCGCACGAAGCCGCTGGTGGGCCTGGCCCTGCTGTCGGGCTTCAGCGATGCCGGCGATATCTGGAAGGGCACGATCTACGACCCGGAAAGCGGCAAGAGCTATACGTCCAAGGTCAGCCGCAATAGCGACGGCACGCTCAAGGTGCAGGGCTGCATCGCCTTCTTCTGCAAGACCCAGACCTGGACGCCGCTGCGCTGATCCCGCGCGCCGACCGGCAAAAAGAAGGGGCGCCAATGGCGCCCCTTTTGCTATCCATATTTCCCCGTTCAATCCCCGGCATGCTCCATTGGCGTGAAGCGCTGCGACCAGAGCGCGCCATAGATCGCCATCCACTGCACCACCGGCCCCAGACCCTTGGTCCGCGCCGCATACCAGGTTTCACGCCCCGTCCGCCTCGCCGTCACCAGTCCGGCGCGCTTGAGCTTGCCCATATGGCGGGACACCATCGGTTGCGAAACGCCGGCCACGGCGGTCAGCGCGACGACATTCTGCTCCCCCTCGCGCACCAGATATTCCAGCAGGGCACGTCGCGTACCGTCGGACAGCGCCTTGAAGAGTGAATCACTGTTCGCTCCCAGATCGCCTCTGAATTTCACTTCCGTCATCCAATTTTCATAATCATCTGGTTATGAATTGGTCAAGCGGCGGATGATTTTCGACTCGCCCGCGCCATTAACCAAAAAAAATGAAAAGCGGCGCTCCGCTGAGTCTTTTGAGTCACACTACCCGATGATGAGTCTCGCGCGACTCGCATGACTCAATATGTTGTGGCTACCCGCTTCGTTCTCCACCATCCTCGCAATCCTCACAGGGACGACCGCTAAAGCCCTGACCTTGACGGCAGACTCCTGAGGACTCAGTGCTGACGGACGAAACGAATGGGGGTTGCACACATGGGTGTCATGGAACGCGTCGCACCGCGGCGGAAGAAGGCGGTTGCGCTCGCGCCGGCACCGGCGATCGAGGCAAACCGCCTGCTGCGCGGTGACTGTATCGCGGAAATGGCCAAGCTGCCCGACGGCTGCATCGACATGATCTTCGCCGATCCGCCTTATAATCTCCAACTGGGCGGCGACCTGTTCCGCCCCGAAGGCGGCCGTGTCGATGCGGTCGACAATGATTGGGACAAGTTCGACACACTCAGCAGCTATGACCGCTTCACCAAGGCGTGGCTGGCGCAGGCGCGCCGCATCCTGAAGCCCAATGGCACGATCTGGGTGATCGGCAGCTATCACAACATCTTCCGCGTCGGCGCTGCCTTGCAGGATGAAGGCTTCTGGATCCTCAACGACATCATCTGGCGCAAGGCGAACCCGATGCCCAATTTCAAGGGCACCCGCTTCACCAACGCGCATGAGACGCTGATCTGGGCCAGCCAGGGCGAGGACGCGAAGTACACGTTCAACTACAAGGCGATGAAGACGCTCAATGACGAGCTGCAGATGCGCTCCGACTGGGTGCTGCCGATCTGCGGTGGCCAGGAGCGGCTGAAGCGCAACGGCACCAAGGCGCATCCGACGCAGAAGCCGGAATCGCTGCTCTATCGGGTGATGCTGTCCTGCACCAAGCCGGGCGACATCGTGCTCGACCCCTTCTTCGGCACCGGCACCACCGGCGCCGTCGCCAAGCGCCTGGGCCGCCAGTGGATCGGCATCGAACGCGAGCCCGACTATATCGAGGTTGCCGAGGAACGCATTGCCGAAGCCCTGCCACTCGATGAATCCGCGCTCGCCATCATGCAGACCGCGCGCCAGCAGCCCAAGGTCGCCTTCGGCACGCTGGTCGAGACCGGCTATCTCCAGCCTGGCTCAGTGCTGATGGACAGCAAGCGTCGCTGGAGCGCCACCGTGCGCGCCGACGGCTCGCTCGCCGTGGGCAGCGACACCGGCTCGATCCACAAGCTGGGCGCCACGCTGCAGGGCGCACCAAGCTGCAATGGCTGGACCTTCTGGCATATCGAGAAGGCGGGCAAGCTCCACCCGATCGACACGCTGCGCCAGACCTATCTGCTCGCCAACGAGCCTTGATTTCCGTTCCCCGTTCGGGTTGAGGCAGCCATAGTTCTTCCAAGACATGGCCCCGACCCGTCCGGGGCGAACGGAGCTTTATGACCCTCTCCTCCATCCCCGCTGACGCCCGGCTCTACCTCAAGCCGACCTGGTTCGTGCCGAGCCCGATCGGCCTGCCGGACGGATCGACCGCGCGGATGGGCAATGGCCTGATCTGGTTCCAGGCCTATGAACTGACGGCGCGCCATGCCGGCCGCCGCATCGCCCGCGACACCATCCCGGTCGCAGCGTTCGAGGCCGTCACCGCCACCCTGCCCGCCCCGCTGGCCGAGCGCGCCCGCCAACTGGCCGCCAACATCTCCGCCCAGCGCGCGCCGCTCAGCCTTGGCGATCGCGTCATCCGCTTCGACGCGCCACAGGCGATGGCGATCCTCAACATCACGCCGGACAGCTTCTCCGACGGCGGCAAGCATATGACCGACCCGCAGGCGGCGGCCGATGCCGGCTTTGCCATGGCGGCGGCCGGCGCCGCGCTGATCGATGTCGGCGGCGAATCCACCCGGCCCAAGGCACCCAAGCTCTGGGAAGGCGACGAGATCGCCCGGATCGTGCCGGTGATCGAGAAGCTCGCCGCAGCCGGCGTCGCCATGTCGGTTGACACGCGCAAGGCGGCGGTGATGGAGGCGGCGCTGGCCGCCGGCGCCCATGTCGTCAACGATGTCAGCGCGCTGGAACATGATCCCCGCAGCCTGGAGGTCGCGGCCCTCGCCGGTTGCCCGGTGATCCTGATGCACGCCCCTTCCGCCGGCGACGATCCGCACGACAATCCCAACGGCTATGCCGATGTCGTCACCGACGTGTTCGACTATCTCGATGCCCGCATCGCCGCCTGTCTCGACGCCGGCATCGCGCGCGAGAAGATCATGGTCGATCCGGGCCTGGGCTTCGGCAAGAACCTGGCCGACAATCTGGCGCTGGTGAACGGCCTCGCCACCTTCCAGGGGCTGGGCGTGCCGCTACTCTTCGCCGGCAGCCGCAAGCGCCTGATCGGCGCCCTGTCGAACGAGGCGCCCGCGCCCGACCGGCTGGGCGGTTCGGTCGCCCTCGCCTTCCGCGCGGCGCAACTGGGCGCGCAGATGGTCCGCGTCCATGACGTCAAGGAAAGCGTCCAGGCGCTCCATCTGTGGCGGGGCCTGGCCGATGCGGGGCTGAGCGCGGTCTGACACCGCGCCCGGCCGCCTCCGCCCTCATTCGCCCAGGATGAATTCCACGCCCGCCATGGCGTGGATTTCGGTGCAGTCGTAGATCGGCAGCACATTGGCCTTCACGTCGACGATCATCTCCAGCTCGGTGCAGGCCAGCACCACCGCCTGCACATCCTCCTTGGCGATGTCGGTCAGTTCCGACTTCATGAAGCGCTCGGAATCGCGGTTGATCTTGCCGACGGTCAGTTCGTCATAGACGATCCGGTCGATCCGCTCGGCCAGCGCGATATCGGCGGGCAGCAGCGATACGCCATGCGACACCAGCCGCTGGCGATAATATTTCTCGGTCATCACGTTGCGCGTGCCGATCAGCGCGGCGCGATCGATCCGGTCCGCCTTCATCCGCGTACCGACGACATCGGCGATATGGATGATGGGAATGGAAACCGCCGGCTTTACCCGATCATAGACACGGTGCATGGAGTTGGCGCAGATCAGCAGCGCTTCCGCCCCGCCCTGCTCCAGCCGCTGCGCCGCGCCGATCAGATGACCTGATGCACAATCCCAGTCTTCCTGGGTCACGCAGCCAGAAACCTGGGCAAAATCCAGGCTCTCGATCAGCAGCGGCGCGCTGTGCTGGCCGCCCTTTGCCCGGTGGATCGCCTGGTTGATGATCTCATAATAGCGGGCGGTGGACGTCCAGCTGAGACCACCAATCAGACCAAGTTTACGCATGTCGCTCCCAATATGAGGGCGCCTGTCCGGCCCCGTTCGGGCCGGGCATGTCAGTGCCCCACCCCCTCTTTTACGAAAGATGCGGGCTTCGACAAGTCAGGACGATCCACCCGCCCCGTCGACGGGGCGATCCGACGCGGGTGGATCGTTCGGTTTTAATGGGCCAGCGCCTTGACGATCTCCTCGACCATCTTCTTGGCGTCGGCCAGCAGCATCATCGTATTGTCCATGTAGAAGACCTCATTGTCGACGCCGGCATAGCCGGCCCCGCCCATGGAGCGCTTCACGAACAGCACCGACTTGGCATTGGCCACGTCCAGGATCGGCATGCCATAGATGGGCGACGCCTTGTCGGTCTTGGCCGCCGGGTTGGTCACGTCATTGGCGCCGATGACGAAGGCGACGTCGGCCTGGCCGAACTCGCTGTTGATGTCCTCCAGCTCGAACACCTCGTCATAGGGGACGTTGGCTTCGGCCAGCAGCACGTTCATGTGGCCGGGCATGCGCCCTGCGACCGGGTGGATCGCATATTTGACGCTGACGCCTTCCTTCTTCAGCATGTCGCCCATTTCGCGCAGCGCATGCTGCGCCTGGCTGACCGCCATGCCGTAACCGGGCACGATGATGACGCTGTCCGCCTGGCTCATCAGGAAGGCGGCATCCTCGGCGCTGCCGCGCTTGTAGGGACGATCGGCCGCTGCCGCGCCGCCGCCCGACGGGCCGGCTTCCGCGCCGAAGCCGCCGGCGATCACGCTGATGAAGCTGCGGTTCATCGCCTTGCACATGATGTAGGACAGGATCGCGCCGGAACTGCCCACCAATGCGCCGGTGATGATCATCGCCGTGTTACCGAGCGTGAAGCCCATGGCGGCGGCGGCCCAGCCCGAATAGCTGTTCAGCATCGACACCACGACCGGCATGTCCGCCCCGCCGATCGGGATGATCAGCAGGAAGCCGATGACGAAGCTCAGCGCCGTCACCGTCCAGAAGATCCAGGGCGACTGGTCGGTCACGAAATAGGCGATCAGGCCCAGGATCGCCGCCAGTGTCGCCAGATTGATGACATGGCGGCCCGGCAGCATGATCGGCTTGCCCGACATGTTGCCGTTCAGTTTCAGGAAGGCGATGACCGAACCCGAGAAGGTGATCGCACCGATCGCGACCCCCAGCCCCATCTCGATGCGGCTGGCATTGTGAATCTCGTTCGTCAGCGGATCGAGAATGCCGAAGGCGCCGGGATTGAGATAGGCGGCCGCGCCGACCAGCACGGCGGCCAGGCCGACCAGCGAGTGGAAGGCAGCAACCAGCTGCGGCATCGCCGTCATCTCGATGCGACGGGCGATGATGAAGCCGATGCCGCCACCGATGGCGATGGCGCCCAGAATTTCGGGCAGGCTCAGCACGTCATGGGTGTAAAGGGTCGTGACCATAGCGATCGCCATGCCGACCATGCCCATGCGGTTGCCGCGACGGCTGGTCGACGGGCTCGACAGGCCGCGCAGCGCGAGGATGAAGAGGACGCCGGAAACCAGATAGGCCAAGGCGACGAAGGGCGAGACGGGCGCAAGCTCGTGCATCACTTGCGCTCCTTCTTCTTGTACATGGCCAGCATGCGTTCGGTCACGGCAAAGCCGCCGAAGATATTGACCGATGCAAAGACCACCGCGACCAGCCCCAGCAGCTTGGCCGCCAGGCTACCGGCCTCCGCCGACGCGACCAGCGCACCGACGATGATGACCGACGAAATGGCATTGGTAACCGCCATCAGCGGCGTGTGCAGCGCCGGCGTCACCGACCAGACCACATAATAGCCGACGAAGCACGCCAGCACGAAAATCGACAGGATGGCAATGAAGTCCATGGTTAGTAAACCTCCCCCTTTGGTTCACGGATCATTTTAATGATCAGCTTGTCACCATCAGTTTTTTTATAAGAAAATGCCCCACCCATGAATTCCACCGTCTGCTCTAAATCAGAGGGCTTTATTTTTGGCGCATTTTGACGACAAACTTCCGTGCCATCGACACAATATGTCAGCATTCCCTGGGCGTAACGGATCTCGAAAGTCCCCCAAGGCTCAAGGCCCCTTACTTCCGAAATCGTCAACGGCTTTGTTGGCACCGGATCTATCGGATAGATATCATCACGTTTTAAGTGACCATAATATCCACCCCAAATAATGTTGATGCTGCTCTTAAACCAGGAATCGAGAACGCCATCCCCATCGCGATCAATCAGGCAAACAGGTGATTTACCCATACCCATGATGCCTTGCGATATGGGGGCATTCTTCTGACAAGCCATGAATTGCGCGCTATTAGCGACCGAGAAGACAGTACCCTTCTCAAGGAATATGCCCTTTTCAGAAATCGGTAGTGCTTTCTCAAGAACTACAGCGCGTACCGGAACCGCCTTCCCCAGGAGCCAAGCCCCCTTCTTCTTGATTGTCTGCGATTGATTGTCAGCTTTATCTGGGACCAACAATGTTGGAAAAATATATCGAATTGCTTCGGAGCCCCGATCCTCCTGAGCCAACGACTGTCCTGGAAGACTGATCAAAACTAGCAGAGGTGAGAGTAGTACGCGCATCAGCCCAGCAGCCGTTCGTTGACGACCTTGCCCCCCTGGGTCAGGCGGATGGCGTTGCCGATTTCCTCGTCCAGCACCGGCGCATTCCTCTCCTTGTCCCAGAAGGCGGACAGGAAATTATAGAGATTGCGCGAGAACAGGGCGGAGGTGTCGGCGGCCAGGCGGCTGGGCACGTTGCGATGGCCCACGATCTTGACGCCGTGGCGCACGACCACTTCGCCCGCGACCGCGCCCTCGACATTGCCGCCCTGCTCGACGGCCAGGTCGACGATCACGCTGCCCTGCTTCATCGATGCGATCTGCGCGTCACTGATCAGGCGCGGCGCAGGCCGGCCGGGGATCAGCGCGGTGGTGATGACGATGTCCTGCTTGGCGATGTGCGACGACACCAGCTCGGCCTGAGCCGCCTTATATTCGTCCGACATTTCCGTGGCATAGCCACCGGTGCCTTCCCCCTCGATGCCGGCCACCTTCTCCACGAAGATCGCCTTGGCGCCGAGCGATTCGATCTGCTCCTTGGTCGCGGCGCGCACGTCGGTCGCACTCACCTGCGCGCCCAGCCGCCGCGCGGTGGCGATCGCCTGAAGGCCGGCCACGCCCACGCCCATGACGAAGCATTTGGCCGCCGACACGGTGCCCGCCGCCGTCATCATCATCGGGAAAGCGCGGTCATATTCGGCCGCCGCGTCCAGCACCGCCTTGTAGCCCGACAGGTTCGACTGGGACGACAAGATATCCATCGACTGCGCGCGGGTGATGCGCGGCATGAATTCCATCGCCAGCGCCTCATAGCCGCCGGCGGCATAGGCATCGACCCGCACCCGCTCACCGAACGGGTTGAGGCCCGCGACGATCCAGGCCCCCGCCGCAGCGCCGCCAAGGCTTGCCGGATCGGGGCCTTGCACGCCCAGCAGGATCTCAGCCCCCGCCAGCGTCGCCGCACGATCGCCAACGCTGGCACCGGCCGCCGCATAGGCATCGTCGGCAATCCATGCGGTCAGGCCCGCGCCGGCCTCGACGGCCACGCTCGCGCCCAGCGCGATAAATTTCTTCACGGTCTCGGGCGTACCGGCCACGCGCCGTTCGCCCGCAGCCTGTTCCTTCAATATCGCAATTTTCATTATATCTGCATCCCCTCCTATGACGTCGGCCGGTTCAGCTGGAGATCAGCAGCACGACAAGGGCGGCGACAATGATGCAGCCGATCGTGCCCCATTTCACGAAACCGACAAACCCTTCATAGGTCTGGGTCGCGCTCTTGATGTTCCCGTCAGAAGCCATATCCGTTCCCCTAGTTCTTACATTGTTGTGCAACCTCTTATCCTGTCGCCCTACCCCCCTCAAGCCGTAGGGGCACAAGAAAATCTTTAGAGGTTAAGGGCGCCTTTACCCCCGGCGCCTACCCTGATGCTCTGTTTGCATATGAGGGGTCCAGATGGTTCGCGAAGGCGTTCCCTTGCTGATGTTGATCGACGACGAGCCCGCCCAGCGCCGGCTCGTGTCCGCGCTGGCGGCGCGTGCGGGATGGCGGACCATCTTCGCCAGCGACGCCGAAACCGCCCTGGCGACGCTGGGCACGCAGGACGGGATGCAGCTCGACGCGGTGCTGATCGATCAGTGGAGCCCCGATTTCGATCCCACCGGCCTGATCCGGGACATCCATGCACAACGGCCAAATCTGCCGATCCTGATCCTGACCGCCCATAACAGCGTCGCCGTCGCGGTACAGGCGATGCGTGCGGGCGCCACCGATTATCTGTCCAAGCCGATCGCGCCGGAACGGCTGCTGGCCGCGCTGAACATGGCGGTCGAAGGCAATGTGCGCGGCGAACTGCGCCCCCTCACCGAAAAGATCACCGCGCCCCTTGCCTTCGAAGACGTGGTGGGCGCCGCGCCCCAATTCCGTACCGCGCTGGCGATCGCCGCCAAGGCCGCGCGTGCCCGCGTGCCGGTGCTGATCGAGGGCGAAAGCGGTGTCGGCAAGGATGTCATCGCGCGCGCAATTCATGCGGCCTCTCCCCGGCACAAGCAGGCGATGGTGACGCTCAACTGCGGCGCCATCCCCGCCAATCTCGTCGAATCGGAACTGTTCGGTCATGAACGCGGCGCCTTCACCGGCGCGTTCGACCGCCATGTCGGCAAATTCCTGTCGGCCGACATGGGCACGATCTTCCTCGATGAAGTCAGCGAAATGCCGCTCGACGCACAGGTCAAGCTGCTGCGCGTACTTCAGGATGGCGAGGTGCAGCCGATCGGCGCGCGCCGCCCCCTGCATGTCGATGTCCGCGTCATCGCCGCCACCAACAAGAAGCTCAGCGAAGAAATCGAGGCCGGGCGCTTCCGCGAAGATCTTTATTATCGCCTGAACGTCGTCCAGTTGACCGTGCCGCCGCTGCGCGAACGCATGGGCGACATTCCCGCCCTCTGCCGCCACCTCCTCGCCCGCATCGCCACCCAGCCGGGCCTGCGGGGCCTGGGCCTCACCGACGATGCGCTCGCGCTGCTGATGCAGCATGACTGGCCGGGCAATGTCCGCCAGCTCCAGAACGCGCTGTTCCGCGCCGCGGTGCTGTGCGAGGGCGATGCGCTGACCCCGCATGATTTCCCGCAGGTGTCCGCGCATATCCTGTCGCGCGGCGCCAATGGTCCGCGCCAGCGCGCCGCCAGCACACCGCACCGCGAAGCGGCCGGCATCACCCTGTTCGAGGGCGATGGCCATGTCCGCCAGTTGGCCGAGATCGAGGCCGACGTCATTCGCCTCGCCATCGGCCATTATCGCGGCCGCATGACCGAAGTCGCGCGCCGGCTGGGGATTGGTCGCTCGACCCTTTATCGCAAGCTTGCCGAACTGGGCATCGACAACGCGGCCTGATCGCGGGACCGGGCGCCCCGCGACTGGGGCATATTGTCGCGGAGGCTCCGCTACGGCGTTGAATTATCCCCGCGCCTATGCTTTTGAACGGGACATGAAAGCGCCCCTCCTCGCCGCCTGCTCTCCCCTCCTGCTGCTGGTCGCCTGCGGCCGCGCCGAACCGGTCGCGGACATGCCGACCCAGGAAGAACTGGCCGCCGCCGCCAATGCGGCCGCTGCCAGTGCGCTGGCAAACGCGCAGAAGGATGATGCCGGCGCCACGCGCAACTATGTGAATATCGACCATGGCTATTCCGTCACCATGCCCGAAGGCTGGATGAAGGATGGCGAGGCGAGCAATGCCGATGGTGTGGTCTATCAGGATCCCGGCGCCGGTGCCGACGTCCGCGTCTTCTGGCAAAAAAATGCCAATGACCAGACGCTGCAGCAGATCGTGGAAGCCCTGTCGAATGGCGCAGAGGGCGTGGACGGCGATTTCATCGGCGAGAATGAATATCGCGGCACCGCCAATGACGGCGAAGGCAATAATGTCGCGCTGCGCCTGCTGAAACAGCCCGATGGCGCGATCGTCACCGCGACCTTCGTCTATCCCGAAATGCTGAGCGAACAATATCAGCCGATTGCCCAGACCCTGCTCGACAGCCTGCGCATCTTCGCGCCCAAGGCCCAGACTCCGGAGGGCCAGACGCCGGAGGGCGCGAGCGCCACGGCCACGCCCGCACCGGCCGCCAACGCCAGCAACTGACCGGCGGCTTTCGGCGCGGTCATTCGTTTCCTTCCGCGTCGATCATCCCGATCCGTTGACAGGAACCCTAGACGCTTGCGCCTGATCCGCCCCTTCGCCCCCGCCGACCAGCGGGGCATTCTCGACCTGATCCTCAGCATCCAGCGCGACGAATATGGCATCGCCATCACCGCAGCGGACCAGCCGGACCTCACTGACATAGCCGGCTTCTACCTGCCCGGCGCCGGCGGCTTCTGGGTCGCGGAGGAGGACGGCCCGATCGTCGGCACGATCGCGCTCAAGGATATCGGGAACGCCCAGGGCGCGCTGCGCAAGATGTTCGTCGCGGCCAGCCATCGCGGCCGCGCCCCCGGCGTCGCCCAGGCGCTGCTCGACCATCTGCTCGACGCGGCGGCCGATCGCGGCCTGGCCCAAATCTATCTCGGCACCACCGCCCGTTTCCTGGCGGCGCATCGCTTCTACGAGAAGAATGGCTTCGCGCTGGTCGAAGCCGACGACCTGCCACCCGCCTTCCCCAGGATGGCGGTCGACACGTGCTTCTACGAACGATCGATTAAACCGGCGAAAGCCGGATAAATTACGGATTATCGGTGCTGTTGGCCTTGGCGCCGGGCACCGCTTCCTTGCTGGTCATCGCCACTGCCGGCGGCCCCTTCTGGATCGCGGCATTGAGCTGCGCGACCTCGGGGCAGTTCCCCTTGCACAGGTTCTGCGCCTGGGCGAGATTTTCCTTGGCCTTGGCGATCGCGCCCTTCTCGACCATCGCCTCGCCCTGCCCGGCGATCGCGGTCACATCGGTGGGGTCGAGCAGCAACGCTTCCTTGTAGAGGCGGATCGCCTTGCCCTGCAGCCCCTGCGCCCGCGCCACTTCGGCCAGTTCGATATAGGCCGCGCGATTGCGCGGATCGACCGCCAGCGCGCTTTCCAGCGCATCGGTGGCACCGGTCAGATTGCCCGCCTTGCGCGCTGCCTCGCCCGCCTTCTGCCATTCGATCGACCGCGGTTCGATCTGGGTATCGGGGCGCTGGGTCAGGCCCACGCTGGAAACGGTGGTCAGAAGGACAGCAAGGGCAATCGAGGCCGGGGTGAAACGCATCAAAATCTCCAGCCATGTTTCAGGCATTGACTCAGGCCCGCAGACCGAAGGGCAAGTGTCGCTATTTTGCGCGCGCTTGTCCATGGCCTGTTTCAGGCGGTCCTCCGCAGCCGGGCGAAGTAGAAGCCGTCAGTGCCGTCATGGCCGGGCGTCAGCAGCAGGCCATGGCCATGGGCACGACCCATGGTCGACTGGTCAACACCCGCTTCGATCGGCTCGGCCCTCCAGCCGGCCTGACGCGCCAGAAACGCATCCACCTGATCCCGCCCCTCTCTGTCGGTCAATGCGCAGGTAGCATAGACCAGCAGACCGCCGGGCGCCAGCAAGGGCGCGGCGAAATCCAGGATCCGGGCCTGTTCCGACACCAGCCGGTCGAGCCGCGCCTGGGTCAGGCGCCAGCGCGCCTCGGGATTGCGGCGCCAGGTGCCCGTGCCCGAACAGGGCGCGTCGACCAGCACGATATCCGCCTGCCCCGCCAGGGGCGCCAGCGCACGCGCCTCATGCCCCTGGTCCAGCAGCAGCCTCTCGATACAGGTGACGCCGGCCCGCTCGGCACGTGGCGCCAGCCGGTCGATCCGGTTGCGGATCGTGTCGGCGGCGATCAACCGCCCCTTGCCGCCCATCGCTGCGGCGAGCGCCAGCGTCTTCCCGCCCGCGCCGGCACACAGGTCGACCACCGTCTGCCCGGCCTGTGCCCCGCATGCCGCCGAAATAAGCTGGCTGCCGGCATCCTGCACCTCGACCGCGCCGCGCTTCCACGCCTCGCTCTGTTCGACCGGATAGCCTTCGGGCAGGCGCAGTGCGTCCGGGATGCCGGCGATCGGCGTCGCGTCGGGCAATTCGGGCGCCACTTGCGCGGGCGTCGCCTTCAGCCGGTTGACGCGCAGGTCCACCGGCGCGCGGCCCAGCAGCGCATCCTGCTCCACCGGCGCGGCCAGCAAAGGCTGCAACCAGCCCGGCACCGCGCCGGCCGCCGCCCCCGTTTCGCCCGGCTCGATCGGCAGCGGCGCATGGGCCGATCCGTCGAACAGCGCGGCCAGCTCCGGCTGCGCCTCGACCAGGCCGATCATCGCCGCGCGGCCGGTTTCGGGCCGATCGGCGACGCGGCGGATCGCATCATAGACATGGTCGCGCACCGCCCGGCGATCGCGCGACCCGGCATAGCGCCGTTCCTTGAAATAGCGCGCGATCAGCGTGTCCGCCGCCGGCCCGCCATCGCGGGCGGCGGCGATGATCGCGTCCAGCAGGTCGATCGCGGCTTGGATACGGGCGGATGGTGTCATGTATACCTTCCCCCCTCCCTTCCAGGGAGGGGCTTGGGGGTGGGTAGCCTCCGCAGGAGGCTCGCTCCGCTCGCCACCTACCCTCGATCAGAGTCACGTGCCTCTGATCGACCCCTCCCTTGAAAGGGAGGGGAATGAAATGGGTTAGCGCGTCGGATAGTTGGGGGCCTCACGCGTGATCGTCACGTCATGGACATGGCTTTCCGACAGGCCGGCATTGGTGATCTGGACGAAGCGGGCGCGCTCCTGCAGATCCTTGATGGTGCGGCTGCCGGTATAGCCCATCGCCGCCTTCACGCCGCCGACCAGCTGATGGATGACATCCTTGGCCGGTCCCTTGAACGGCACCTGGCCTTCAATGCCCTCTGGCACCAGCTTCATCTGGTCCTTGATGTCCGCCTGGAAATAGCGGTCGGCGCTGCCGCGCGCCATCGCGCCGACGCTGCCCATGCCGCGATAGCTCTTATAGGCGCGGCCCTGATAGAGGAATGTTTCGCCCGGCGCTTCGGCCGTGCCCGCCAGCAGCGATCCGACCATGACGCAGCCCGCGCCCGCTGCCAGTGCCTTGGCGACGTCGCCCGACGTGCGCAGGCCACCATCGGCGATCACCGGCACGCCATGCTTGTGTGCCTCATTGGCCGAATCCATGACCGCGGTCAGTTGCGGCACGCCCACGCCCGCGACGACGCGGGTGGTGCAGATGGAGCCGGGGCCGATGCCGACCTTCACGCAGTCCGCGCCGGCGTCGATCAGCGCCTTGGTCGCTTCGGCGGTGGCGACATTGCCGGCCACGACCTGGACATGGTTGGACAGCTTCTTGACTGCTTCCACCGCGACCGCAACCTGCTTGCTGTGACCATGGGCGGTGTCGATGACGATCAGGTCGCATTCCGCATCGATCAGCGCCTTGCTGCGCTCCAGCCCCTTGTCGCCCACCGTCGACGCGGCGGCGACGCGCAGCCGGCCCGACGCATCCTTGGTCGCCTGCGGATAGGTGACGGCCTTCTCGATGTCCTTGACGGTGATCAGGCCGACGCAATGATAGGCGTCGTCCACCACCAGCAGCTTCTCGATCCGGCGCTGGTGCAGCAGCCGCTGCGCCTCGTCCTGGCCGACCCCGACCTTCACGGTGGCCAGATTGTCCTTGGTCATCAGTTCGCTGACCGGCTGAGCCGGATTTTCGGCAAAACGCGTATCGCGATGGGTCAGGATGCCGACCAGCTTGCCATTGGCCTCGACGACGGGAATGCCGCTGATCTTGTGGCGCTGCATCAGCATCTGGGCATCGGCCAGCGTCGCGGTCGGCAGGATGGTGATGGGGTTGACGACCATGCCGCTTTCGAAGCGCTTCACCGCGCGGACCGCATCGGCCTGTTCCTCGACGGTCAGGTTGCGGTGCAGCACGCCGATACCGCCCAGCTGCGCCATGACGATCGCCATGTCGGCCTCCGTCACCGTGTCCATGGCGGACGACAGGATCGGGATGTTGAGCTTGATCGCCTTCGTCACATAGGTGGACGTGTCCGCCTGGCTGGGCAGCACATCGGATTCGGCGGGCTGCAACAGCACGTCGTCAAAGGTGAGGCCAAGGCGGATGTCCATGGAAAAAGCCACTTTCTGCTGCGCGGGTCAGGTGGAGGGGAACCGGACCGCTGGGGGATTTGTGGCGGCCCATGTAACCATTAACCCGCAAAACGGCCAGCCCCCGGCGTCATTTTATTGCTGCTTCTGCGCAACAGCGCCCGTTACCCGTGCAATCCGCCGGCCATCCCCCGAAGCGACACGCGCATCTCGACAATTTTCTGCCCTGTCTCAGGGTATTTACGCGGTGCCCAGCCTGCGCCCCGGCTGCTAGACCGGCCCCCGACCAAGGCTTCCCCCTGTGATCCTGTCCACGGCCATAGCGAAGGAGACGGCAAAGATGACGTCATCGCCGATACCGGGTTTCGACATTCCCCGCACCGCCCCCGACGGATTCGTCCATGAACCCGACGCGGCCGGCGCCTTCTGGGAAAACAGCGCCGCCAATACCCTGCCCCCGCCGGACATGGTTGCCGCTTATCAGCGCAATCGCCCCCTGCCCACGGATGGCATCGAAGACCGCAAGGCCTATATCATCGGTGGCGGGATCGCCGGCCTTGCTGTCGCCTATTATCTGATCCGTGACGGCCATATGCCGCCGGCCAACATCATGATCCTCGAAAATCTCGATATAGAGGGCGGCTCGCTCGACGGCGCAGGCAATGCGCAGGACGGCTATATCATCCGCGGCGGGCGCGAGATGAACTGGAACTATGACAATCTGTGGGACATGTTCCAGCATGTCCCCGCGCTCGAACTACCCGAAGGGTTCAGCGTCCTCGACGAATATCGGATGGTCAACGACAATGACCCCAATTGGTCGAAGGCCCGGCTGATGCATCAGCAGGGCAAGATACGCGACTTCTCCACCCTCGGCCTCACCCGCGCGCAGCAATGGGAACTCATTCGCCTGCTGCTCAAGCGCAAGGAGGATCTGGATGACCTGACGATAGAGGATTATTTCTCCAGGGGCTTTCTCCAGAGCAATTTCTGGTTCCTCTGGCGCTCCATGTTCGCCTTCCAGAACTGGCAGAGCCTGCTGGAAATGAAGCTCTACATGCACCGCTTCCTCGACGCGCTCGACGGACTGCACGATATGTCGGCGCTGGTCTTCCCGAAATATAATCAATTCGACAGCTTCGTCCGCCCGCTCAGCAAGCTGCTCCGCGACAAGGGCGTGCAGATCCGCTTCGATACCCAGGTCCGCGACATGCACATGCGCCTGGACGGCGACCGGCGCACCGTCACCGACCTTGTGTGTCGCATCGTCGGGCAGGATCAGAATATCGCCATCGGCCCGCAGGATCTGGTCTTCGCCCTCACCGGATCGATCACCGAGGGGACGGCCTATGGCGACATGGATCATGCGCCGGCGTTGAAACGGGGCAAGGCCGATCCCGGCCCCGACAGCGACTGGACGCTGTGGAAGAATCTCGCCGCCAAGTCGCCGATCTTCGGCCGGCCCGAGAAATTCTATGGCGACGCGGACCGTTCGACCTGGGAATCGGCGACACTCACCTGCAAGCCCTCGCCGCTGGTCGACCGGCTGAAGCAGTTGTCCGTCAATGATCCCTATTCGGGCCGCACCGTCACCGGCGGGGTCATCACCTTCACCGACAGCAATTGGGTGATGAGCTTCACCTGCAACCGCCAGCCCCATTTCCCCGACCAGCCCGGCGATGTCCTGGTGCTGTGGGTCTATGCGCTGCTGATGGACAAGGACGGCAATCATGTGAAGAAGCCGATGCCCGCCTGCACCGGGCGCGAGATATTGGCCGAACTCTGCTATCATCTCGGCATCGCCGACCAGATCGATGCCGTGGCCGCCAATACCAAGGTGCGCCTGGCACTGATGCCCTATATCACCGCCGAATTCATGCCGCGCGCGGCTGGCGACCGGCCACGCATCGTGCCGGAGGGCTGCACCAATCTCGGCCTGCTCGGCCAGTTCGTGGAAACCAATAATGACGTGGTTTTCACCATGGAAAGTTCGGTCCGCACCGCGCGGGTCGCGGTCTACACGCTGCTCGATATCCCCAAGGCCGTGCCGGATCTCAGCCCGACCCAATATGATATCCGCAATCTGCTGAAAGCCGCCCGCGCGCTCAACAATGGCGAACCCTTCATCGGCGAGCGATTGCTGCGTCGCCTGCTCGACCGCACCTATTTCGCCCATATCCTGCCGCCCGCACCCGACGGCGCGCCACTCGACCGGGCGGAGGAGGAATTGCGCGGCCTGCTCGGCAAGGGCGGCGACGCGATCCAGAGGGTCGGCATATGGCTCAGCGGCTTCCGGGAGGCGCTGCAACGCCGGGGCGACTGATCCTGCCCACCCAAACGAAAAGGGGCGCGGCCATGATGGTCGCGCCCCTTTTTCATTCCACTGCCTGCTCGGCGCTTAGGCGCCAGCGGGGGTCGGATCGCCGAACGGCCCCTTGCGCTTGCGCGTCTTGGGGATGGACGACCCCGCGGCCGGGATCACCGACGGCTTGATCGTGGTGCCGTCGTCGCGGGTGATTTCCCCCTTCTCCAACAGCGCCTTGATCTCCTCGCCGGAGAGCGTCTCATATTCCAGCATGGCATTGGCCAGCAGGTGCAGCTGGTCCTCATGGTTCTTGAGCAGTTCCTGCGCGCGGGCATAGCCCTGCTCCACCAGACCACGGATTTCCTTGTCGATCAGCTTCGCCGTCTCGTCCGACATATGGACACGCTGGCTCTGCGAATAGCCAAGGAAGGTCTCGCCCTGCTGCTCTTCATATTGCAGCGGCCCCAGCTTGTCGGACATGCCCCACTGGGTGACCATGTCGCGCGCCAGCTTGGTGGCATACTGGATATCGCCCGACGCACCCGACGACACCTTGTCATAGCCGAAGATGATTTCCTCGGCGACGCGGCCGCCCATGGCGACGGCCATGTTCGCGTGCATCTTGTCACGATGATAGCTGTAGCTGTCCCGTTCCGGCAGGCGCATCACCATGCCCAGCGCACGACCGCGCGGGATGATCGTCGCCTTGTGGATCGGGTCGGACGCCGGCTCATGGACCGCGACGATGGCATGGCCCGCCTCATGATAGGCGGTCATCTTCTTCTCGTCGTCGGTCATGACCATGGAGCGACGCTCGCTGCCCATCATGACCTTGTCCTTGGCCGCCTCGAACTCGTCCATCGCGACCAGACGCTTGCCGCGACGGGCCGCCATCAGGGCGGCTTCATTGACCAGGTTGGCAAGGTCGGCGCCCGAAAAGCCCGGCGTGCCGCGCGCGATGGTGCGCGGGTTGACGTCGGGCGCCAGCGGCACCTTCTTCATGTGGACGGCCAGAATCTTCTCGCGGCCCTCGATGTCGGGACGGGGCACCACGACCTGACGGTCGAAGCGGCCCGGACGCAGCAATGCGGGGTCCAGCACGTCGGGGCGGTTGGTCGCCGCGACGATGATGATGCCCTCATTCGCCTCGAAGCCGTCCATCTCGACCAGCAGCTGGTTCAGCGTCTGCTCGCGCTCGTCATTGCCATTGCCCAGGCCCGCGCCGCGATGGCGACCGACCGCGTCGATTTCGTCGATGAAGACGATGCAGGGCGCGTTCTTCTTGGCCTGCTCGAACATGTCGCGCACACGAGATGCACCAACACCGACGAACATCTCGACAAAGTCGGAACCGGAAATGGTGAAGAAGGGCACGCCCGCTTCCCCCGCGATCGCACGGGCCAGCAGCGTCTTGCCGGTGCCCGGCGAACCGACCAGCAGCGCGCCCTTGGGGATCTTGCCGCCAAGGCGTGCGAACTTGCTCGGATCCTTCAGGAATTCGACGATTTCCTGCAGTTCCTCGCGCGCTTCGTCGATGCCGGCGACGTCATCGAACGTCACCTTGCCATGCTTTTCGGTCAGCAGCTTGGCCTTGGACTTGCCAAAGCCCATCGCGCCACCGGCGCCGCCCCCCTTCTGCATCTGGCGCAGCACGAAGAAGGCGATGCCCAGGATCAGCAGGAACGGAAGCGACTGGTACAGCATGATCTGCCAGAAGCTGGGCTGCTGTTCGGCCTGGCCCGAATATTTGACATTATAATCGTCCAGCAGGTCGGTCAGCTTGGGATCATTGACCGGGACCGTGCTGAAACCCTGGCCACTCGACAGGGTGCCGGTGATCCGGTCGGGCGCGATCGCCACATCCTTGACCTGGCCTTCCTGCACCTTGGCGCGGAATTCCGAATAGGCGATGGCGCTACCGGCCTGGGTGGTCGGGCGCTCGAACAGCGAAACGAACAGGAGCAGGGCGATGATGACCCCTGCCCAAATCATCGCACTCTTGATCCAGGGATTACCCTGTGGGTCTTTTTCGTCGTTCATCATCACTCTCTTTCACCCCGCAAGATAGGGTGTGGCCGACAAAGCGCAAGCTGGACGCACTGTCCGCTGCCGATTTCCAGCTAGTCAGTTGCCGGTGAACTGGAACAGCGCGACATAGACCAGCACCAGCGCCAGGCCGGCGGACAGGCCGCACAGCAGATAGCCCATATAGAGAAGCAGCGGCGGATGCGGCTGGTTCAGCTTCCGGTTCCGCTTTGCCGCCGAGAGGATCACGCTGGCCAGCAAGCCATAGGTCAGCGCCGCAAATTCCATCATTCCGAACAAATCCCGCTATTGGTCACGCTCTTGTGGTTAACGGCCCATGGGTTAAGAACCGGTCAGCATGCCGCCCAAAAGCGACGGACCGAAAGCACGGCAAGTCGGACGGTGGAACCTTCCCAGGAGTCTCAGCGGCGCGGTGGTGCCGGGGACAAGGTCCACACCGCGCCACCGCGCAGCAGCCAGTCGCCCAGACTCGCCTGTCGCCCGGCCCGTGCGGCGGCAATCGCCCGGTCCAGCGCCTCGCCACGCGGCAGCACGATCTCCGGGTCGGCGGAACAGAGCATCTCGATCAGCAGGCGCCGCAGCAATTCGCGCGGCAGGTCGGTGCGATCCAGCACCCAGGCATCGGTGGACGGATGGATATGCGCCGCCGCCAGCCCCGCAACCGTCCATTGCAATGCCGCTTCCGCCTCCGCCAGCGCCGCCGCGCTGCGCGCCGCCGCCTCCGCATCGATCCAGTCGACGCCCTCCAGCCGCTTGCGCAGCGCCGCCCGGTCGAAGCGCGGATCGGCATTGGACGGGTCCAGCACATAGTGCAGCCCGGCCTGGTCGGCATGGGCCTGCAACTGCGCCTTGCGCACCCCCAGCAACGGTCGCAGCACCCGGCCGGCCCGCGGCCGCACCCCGGCCAGACCGCCAACCCCCGATCCCCGGTTGAGCCGCATCAGCAGGGTTTCCAGCTGGTCGTCGGCATGATGGGCGGTCAATATCCAGTCCAACCCGGCACCGGCCCGCCACGCCTCCAACTGGGCATAGCGCTGCCGCCGCGCCCAATCCTGGATATTGCCGGACACCGCCGTTTCCGGCGCCAGGGTCGCATGGGGAATGCGCCGCTCCGCGCACCAGCGCGCGACCATCGCCGCCTCGGCCGCGGATTCAGCCCGCAATCCATGATCCAGCGTCGCGGCGGCCATCCGGCCGGGCCAGGCCTGCGCCGCCAGGTCCAGCAGCGCCATGCTGTCCGGTCCACCCGATACCGCAATGCCGAACCGGGCGGTCTCCTCCCCATCCACCAGCGCGCGCACGGCCAGCCGCAGCGCATCGGGGCGATGGGAAGGTGCCAGTTCCGGCACGTCTATCGGCTCAGACGCTGCACTTGGCCCTGGTCCGGCCTTTGTCCATCATGCCGCGCAGGCCGCTCGACAGGGTCGATCCATAGACCTGTTCCAGCTCCGCATAGACCTTGCAGGCGTCCGCAGGCTTCTTCAGCTGGATCAGCGCTTCGCCCAGGTAGGTGAGGCTGTCGGCCGCACGCTCGCCGCGCGGGCGCTTCTGATAATTTTCGTAGAAGGCAACCGACGCCAGCGCCGGCTTGCCATCGTCCAGATAGGCGCGGCCCAACAGGTTCGCGGCGCGACTGCCGACCGACCCGTCGCCATATTTGTCGACCGTTGCCTTGAGCTGCGCCTGCGCCTCAGGATAGAATTTCGCGTCCCACAGGCGGAAGCCATAGCTATAGGCGTCACCCGCCGCATCGCCGGTATCCGGCTTCTCGATCGCGGCCACCGCCGTCTTGCGCGCATCGCTCGCCACCGGCGCCGTTGCAGGCTTGGCGGGCACTGTCGTCGGCTTGGCAGCGGCCGGCTTGGGCGCGGGCGCGTCGGTCGCGACCGTCGGGCGCATCACCGGCGGGCCAGCTTCGACCGGTGTCGCAGCGCGCGCTTCGGCTTCCGCCTTGTAACGGTTGAACGCCTCTTCCAGCTGCTTGAGCTTGTAGCTGTTTTCCTCGACCTGGCCGGTGATCGACGCCAGCTGCGATTCCAGCGCGCCCACCCGCGCGGTCAGGTCGGCCACCGGGCTCGACGTCGGGCTGCCCGGCGCGATGGTCGGCGTCTGGGGGCGGGTGATTTCCGCTTCTACCGGCGTGCCGGCGGGAAACACCTTGCGCTGCACCGCCCGCATTTCCTTTTCCAGCCGGTCGACCCGCAGCTCGACCGTAGGGTTCTGCTGGGCAGCGGCCGGCGCAGGCGACAGCAGCGGGGCCGCCAGCGCAATGGCGGTGGTGGCAAGAAAGGCGTAACGCATGATGATCCCCGACTAAATCTATCCGCCTTTAACCATAGGCGGGCACGCCGCGCAATAAAGCGCGGCCCTCAGGCATCTGTCCGGCAATGGGACGGATCAGTTACCGGCGCTGGGCTGCGGCGCGGCGGGCGCGGGCGTCGATGCCGCCGGAGCGGGCACGGGCGCCTGAAGCGACGGTGTGCCAACCGATGCCGGCGCACGCCCCGGCCCAGATGGCGAGCTCTGCCCGGCCGGAACGCCAGCCGGCGTCGCCCGCGCCAGCAGCGCTTCCGCGCTCACCGGGACATCGGCGATGGTCCGATCGGCGGCGCCCAGCGGCGGGATCGGCTTGCCCCCCACGGTCACGTCCAGCGCCTGCGGACGACCGGTCAGGATCGTCGGATTGCGCGCGTCGGCCGGCAGGGTGAAGCTTTCACCCTTTTTCAGCAGCCCATCCTTCAACCGTTCCCCCGCCTCGTCGACGATGCGCATCCACACATCGTCATTGGCGGTGAACACGACCGGCCCGGTGACAGGCGCGGCGGCAGGCGCCGGCGCCCCGGCCTGCTGCGGCGCAGCCGGCTTCTGCTCCTGCTGCTCGGCGATCTGCTCGCCGGTCGGCGGGGTCAGCAACTGGGTGCGCCAGATGGTGAAGCCAGCAATTACCACGATCCCGATGACCGCTGCGGTCCAGGCCAGGGTGCGCGACGGCACGCGCGCCGGGTCGGCCGGCTCGAACGCCTCGTAACGGGTCGCACCCATGTCCGAATTATGCACGGCATTGCGCACGTCGGCGGCGATCGCCACCTCATCCAGGTCGATCGCCCGGGCATAGGCACGCGCAAAACCCACGGCATAGGGGATGCCCGGCAGTGCAGCATAATCGTCCCGCTCGATCGCCTCCAGCTGGCGCTGGGCTATCCGGGTGCGGGTTGCAATATCCTGTACCGACAGCCCCTGCGCCTCGCGCGCGGCGCGCAACTTGGCGCCGGGGGTGCTGGGCTGCGCTTCCGTCGCGTCGTCCGCGACGGGTTCGAATTCGGGTTCGTCTGCCATGCTGCTCCGCGACCTTGATTGGCGGCCTTGTCTCATTGCGGGACGGCGCTTGTCAACGCCGGGGCGGTGTCTTTTCAGGCCAGCTCGATGTTCCGCTGCTCGGCCCAACTGGTCAGCTGCGCGCGAATGTCTCCCGCCCCGCTATCCAGCAAGTCGCGCATCAGCGCCTGCAACTCGGCCGCGTCGATCGCCCGGATCATCGCCTTGACCGGACCAACCGATGCCGGCGTGATCGACAGGCGCCGCACGCCAAGGCCGATCAGCGCCATCGCCTCCAGCGTGCGCCCCCCCATCTCGCCACAAACGCCGACCGGCACCTTGTAGATTTCGCAAATGCGCACCACCCGATCCAGGAAGCGCAGGATCGCGATGCTCAGCCAGTCATAACGTTCCGCCAGTTTGGGATGGGCGCGATCGGCGGCGAACAGGAACTGGGTCAGATCGTTGGTGCCGATCGACAGGAAGTCGAGCCGCGGCAACAGCATGTCGAGCACTTCGGCGAGCGCCGGCACTTCCAGCATCGCGCCATATCTGACCGCAACCGGCAGCTTCTTCTTCTGCCCCGCCAGCCATTGTCGCTGATGCTCCACCAGTGCGCGCGCTTCGTCATATTCCCATGGCTCGGATATCATTGGGAACATGATGTTCAGCACCTTGCCCGCGCTCGCTTCCAGCAACGCGCGCGCCTGCGCCTTCATCAGCCCATCACGGTCCAGCGCCAGGCGGATCGCGCGCCAGCCCATCGCCGGATTATCCTCATGCTCGTCATCCTCGCGCTGCATGTACGGCAACGCCTTGTCGCCGCCGATATCGACGGTGCGAAAGATGACGGGGCGATCGCCCGCCGCGTCCAGCACATCCTTGTAGAGCCGCTGCTGCTTTTCGCGCTGCGGCAGCGTGGCCGACACCAGGAACTGGAATTCGGTTCGGAACAGGCCGATGCCATCGGCGCCGACCATGTCGAGCGCCTGCGCATCCTCGCGCAGGCCCGCATTGACCATCAGCTCGATCCGCGCCCCGTCCAGCGTCACCGACGGCAGGTCGCGCATCGCCGCGAACTCCGCCCGCCGCTTCTGCGTGACATGCAACTTGGTCTCGAACGCCTCCTCCATGTCGGGGGTCGGCCGGATCAGCAGCGCATTGCTACCCACATCCATCAGGATCACGTCGCCTTCATTCACCTGATGGCGAATGTCGCGCACGCGCCCCAGCACCGGCACGCCCATGGCGCGGGCCACGATGGTGACATGGGCGGTCAGCGATCCTTCCTCCAGGATCACGCCCTTCAGCCGCCGCCGGTCATATTCCAGCAGTTCCGCCGGCCCCAGGTTGCGCGCGATCAATATCGCGTCCTGGCGCAGGCCCATCTGCGCCGCCGTGCCCAACTGGCCCGACACGATCCGCAACAGCCGGTTGGCCAGATCCTCCAGATCATGCATCCGATCGCTCAGCAGCGGGTCGTCGATCTGCCGCATCCGCATGCGCGTGCGCTGCTGCACCCGCTCGATCGCCGCTTCGGCGGTCAACCCGCTGTCGATCGCCTCGTTGATCCGGCGCGTCCAGCCCTCGTCATAAGCGAACATCTTGTAGGTTTCGAGCACCTCCTGATGCTCGCCCTCGGTCCCGAACTCGACCGCGCCGGTCATCCGATCGATCTGCTCGCGCATCTTGGCAAAGGCGGAAATGACGCGCGCGCGCTCCGCCTCGGTATCCTCGGCGACGGTATGCTCGATATGGACGCGCGGCTGGTGGAAGACGACATGGCCACGCGCCATGCCCATCACCAGTTGCAGCCCGGTCATGATGTTCGACCCGGTTTCCTGCACCCGCGCATCGGCCGGGCCGTCATCGGCCAGTTCGGCATTGGCGATCAGCTCGGACAGCACCATCGCCACCGTCTGCAACGCCTCGATCTCGACCTCTTCATATTTGCGCGGCTCGACATGCTGCACGCACAACACGCCCAGCGCCCGCTCGCGCCGCACGATGGGGACGCCGGCAAAGCTGTGGAACAGTTCCTCGCCGGTTTCGGGCCGATAGGAAAAGTCGGGATGGGCCGCCGCCTCGTCCAGGTTCAGCGTCTCGACATTGGTGGCGATCAGGCCGACCAGCCCCTCGCCCTTCGCCATGCGGGTGACATGCACCGCCTCCTGCTTCAGGCCGCGGGTCGCGAACAGTTCCAGCACGCCCTCGCGCACCAGATAGATGGAGCAGACCTCGCTCGACAGCGATTCGCCGATGATCTCCACCACCTTGTTCAGCTTGGCCTGCGCGCTGGTGCGCGCCGCCATCACTTCCTGCAAGCGGACGAGTATCTGGCGGGCGGCGGCGGCGGGCGTGCTGGGCATGCCCATGCGCTAACAGATCGGCCGCTTTCTTTCCAAGCGCTTTCACATCGATATGACGATCACATCGGCAGAAAAGCACGATTGTTGCGCATCGCTGATAACCGACATGATCTTCCTCATTTGCTTGGCGGAAACATCCTGTACATTCGTTTAATCGAGCAAAGGCGCCATTCAGGCCTTCAGGGAGTTCAGGGATCATGGAAACGACCACGCCGACGGAGTTTGAACAGGATCTTCTCGACCGCGGCTATTCGCGTCGCCAGTTGGCGAAGGTGAGCGCGCTGCTGGGCGCCGGCGCCGTCGCGATGCGCACCGTGGGTGCCGCCGCGCAGCAGGCGGCCAAGCCGGTCGCGGGCGCCGTCCGCATCGGCGCCAACGAATGCTGGACCGGCCCCTTCCCGGTGGCGCAGGAAGCCGCGTTCAAGCTGGTGCGCGAAGGCAATCGCTACGAACCCGATGATGAACATGCCAAGCTGTTCGCCGCCGTCGCCCAGGTGGAGGGCATTCCGGCAGACCGCATCGTCGCCTGGCCCGGCTCGTCCGATCCGCTGAGCCGCGTCGCCGTCGCCTTCGCCTCGCCGACCAAGAGCATCGTCACCGCCGACCCGACCTATGAAGCGATCTGGCGCACCGGCGACTGGCTCGGCGCCAAGGTCATCAAGGTGCCGCTGACCAAGGACAATGCCCATGACGTCCGGGCGATGCTGGCGGCCGATCCCAATGCCGGCGTCTATTATATCTGCTCGCCCAACAACCCGACCGGCACGATCACGCCGATCGCCGACATCGAATGGCTGGCCGCCAACAAGCCCAAGGATTCGGTGCTGGTCGTCGACGAAGCCTATATCCACTGGACCGACACGCCGCGCGCCGCCAAGCTCGCCGCCACGCGCGACGATGTGCTGGTGCTGCGCACCTTCTCGAAACTGTTCGGCATGGCCGGCATGCGCCTCGGCCTCACCTTCGCGGCGCCCTCGCTGATGGCAAAGATGATGCGCTATGATGGCGGCCAGGTCACCGGCATGCTGCCGATGACCGCCGTCGCCTGCGGCACTGTCTCGGTCGCCCAGGCCGACCTCATCAAGGCGCGCCAGGCGGAAATGGCCGCCAACCGCGACAAGGCGATCGCCCATCTGACCAGGAAGGGGATCAAGGTTCTGCCGGGCAGCAAGGCGAACATGTTCATGGTCGACTGGGGTAAGCCCGCCAAGGACATGCAGGCCGCCCTGCTGGCGCAGAATGTCCAGATCGGCCGCAACTGGCCGATCTGGCCCAATGTCTCGCGCGTCTCGGTCGGCTCGGCCGAGGAAATGGACGCCTTCTCCAAGGCCGTCGATGCGGTCTGGAAGGCCTGATCTAGCCTGACCTTACGAAAAAGGGGCTGCGGCGCGCAAAATAAAGCGCGCCGCAGCCCCTTTTGCATTGCGGAAATTGTTTCCGACTTCGTTCTCCCAAACGAAATCCAAGGCATTTCGCAGGAAAATAAGGGGACAATCGGCATGACCATGATGTTGGACAAGGAAGCGCGGGAAGACCTGATCGAGCGCGGCTATTCGCGCCGCCAGCTTGCCAAGGTCGCCGCCCTGATCGGCGCCGGCGCCGCTATGCACGAAATGCTGGCCTCGCCGGCACTCGCACAGCAGCAGGCCGCCCGTGGCGTCAAGGGCGCGGTGCGCATCGGCTCGAACGAATGCTGGACCGGCCCCTTCCCCTCGGGCGTCGATGCCATCGCCAAGGCCGGCGCGGTCGGCAACTGGTATGATCCCGACAATTATCGCGGCGACCTGGTCTCGACCATCGCCAAGGTGGAGGGGATTCCCGAAGCGCAGGTGATGCTGTGGCCCGGCTCGGGCGGCCCGCTGGTGTCCACCGTCGCAGCCTATTGCTCGCCGACCAAGGGCTTGGTCACCGCCGACCCGACCTTCGAATCCGCCTGGCGCACCGCCGATTATCTCAAGGCCCCGATCGCCAAGGCGCCTCAGGCCGTCGGCAAGGGCCATGACGTAAAGGCGATGCTGGCCGCCAACCCGAACGCCGGCCTCTATTATATCTGCACGCCCAACAACCCGACCGGCACGATCACGCCGATCGCCGATATCAAGTGGCTGCTCGACAACAAGCCGGCCGACGCCATGCTGCTGGTCGACGAAGCCTATCTCCACTTCTCGGACGCACCCAGCGCCGCTTCGCTGATCGGCAACCGCAAGGACATCATTGTCATGCGGACCTTCTCGAAGCTGTTCGGCATGGCCGGCATCCGCCTCGGCCTCACCTTCGCCGATCCCGAAGTGCAGAAGCGCCTGATGCTGTTCGGCCCGTCGGCCGGCGGCCTGTCGATCACCGCCATGGCCTGCGGCAACGCCGTCTATCCCGAAGCCGCGCTCATCAAGGCGCGCCGCGACGAGATGATCGCCGCCCGCGACAAGACCATCGCCTGGCTCACCAAGAAGGGCATCGAAGTCCAGCCCGGCAGTGAAGCCAACATGTTCATGGTCAACTGGAAGAAGCCGGCCAAGGAAATGCAGGCCGCGCTGATGGCCGCGCCGGAAAAGGTGCAGATCGGCCGCAACTGGCCGATCTGGCCCAATGTCTCGCGCGTCACCGTCGGCTCGGCCGAAGACATGACGAAATTCTGTGCGGCTGTGGACAAGGTCTACAAGGCCTAAGCCCGTCCACGGCACCCCATAGCAAAGCCGTCACGAAGGAGGGGCGTCCGGACAACCGGGCGCCCCTTTCGCGTCAAGGCGCAGCGCCTTCCTGACTGTCCAGCGCCTTGCGATCCTCATGCGACACGAACTCGCAGGTCAGCAATGTGCGCCCGGCCAGGGCAGGCCCCTGCCGCGCGACGACGGAAATCAGCCCCATTTCGCGCATGTCTTGCGCCGCATCGTCCAGTTGCCGCGCAAAGCCCAGGCTCGACGCGCCGAACAACCGGCTCTTTTCCTTGGCCAGCCCATAACGGGCGGCAGCGGCCTCCGCGACCTCGCCATCCAGCAGCACGCCGACCGACATGCCGGCGAAGACCACTGCCCGCGCCATAAAGCCGTCCCGTTCGATCGGCGTGGGCAGCGTATAGATCGCCGCGCCCAGCATGGACATGTCCGCCTTCGCAAGCTTCTCGGCCGCCTCATAGAGCGCGGTCGCACTGTCGGTCGAATAGGGCGGCTGGCACAGTGCCGCGCCGAAAAAGTCCGGCGCCTCCTGCGCTGCGGCGGGAGAACCCAGCAAAATGCTCATCGGCAGAGCGAGGGTGCATAATTTTCTCATGCGCGCGAGATGCGAATTTTATGCTGTATTTTCAATAACGGTAATCCACCCGACGCGTCAGAACAGGTTCCCGCCGTCACTCGGTACATCCGTCGACAGCGCGCCATCACCATTGCCGGCCGCCTTCGCCGCGCCCAACTGATTCAACGCTTCGGCCGTTTCCGCACGGATGCGTCGGACGCGACCGGCGATGACCGAGTCATCATCGGACACCAGACGCCCCGCCGCTTGCTGGCTGTCATCGGCGACCACCCCCTGGAAATAATAGTTGGCCGGCATGCCATTTTGCACCGCCGCCGCATCGATCAGCGCGGCCGCCCAGTCGAAACCGATGCACCGATCAAAATCACGCACCATGTGCGATGCCGCCAGCCGATTGTGGCAATCCCGGCTATAGTCGGTCGCGCCTGACATGCCCGTATCGATATAGACCCGGTCGAATTCGGCCACCGCCCACTCGATGTCCGCCTTGTCCAGCGCCGGGATGAACGATGCGCCACCCGTCCCCTCTTCCGCCAACGCCTCGCCCGACAAAGCATAGCCAGCCATATCGTTGATCGGCTCGACATCATTATAGGACGTGGCCGCCGCGTCGGGCTGTCGCGATCGATCCTGCCAATAGAGGGCGATCATCGCCAGCGCCCCGACCAGCACGGCATAGCCGGCAATCTTGGTCCCGCGCCGAGCCAGGCGCCCTGCCGCCCGCATGCTATCCTTCGGTGCGGCTGTCCGCCGTCGATTGCCGGCCTGCGCAACATGGGGCGTCGGTTTGGTCCCCGGCTCGAACACCTCTTCATATTCGGCCTCGATGATACCGTCATCGACCGGCCTCTGACGCACTCGTCGCCCTCGCCCCAATGGCAGCAGCGCCAGTGTCGCCGCGATCACCATCGCTGCGATCGCGGGCAACAGGAAGGCCAGGCCCGGCGCCACGAACAACAAGGCGAAGAACCAGTGCCAGCCCCAGACATTCTTGGCGCACAGGAAAGCCGCGATGGTCAGTGGCAAGGTGAAGCGGAAATAGAGGCACAGAGCGATGACGAACAACGCGCCCAGAACGCCCAGATAGGTTTCCAGCCCCTGCAGGGATGCGACGATTTGCGCGATCGCATAAAGCGCAATGAATATCCCCGGCATATCGTCTCTCGCTTCCTGCCCGTTCCGTATGCAGACGACCTGCTGCACCGGCGCAATATTGGGCGATAATCACGATTTCCTGAATTTATCTAGGCCATTGTCCAATTTGATCGGCGATCGGCAGGAAAATAAGGGCGCGCCCGCCAGGACGCGCCCCGCTCAGAAGATCTTCCGCACCGACAGCATCA
The DNA here is from genome assembly GCF_014197035.1 of Sphingobium scionense. Lineage (GTDB taxonomy): Bacteria > Pseudomonadota > Alphaproteobacteria > Sphingomonadales > Sphingomonadaceae > Sphingobium > Sphingobium scionense. The sequence goes on from NZ_JACIEU010000006.1 coordinate 205,445, forward strand.
GCGTCCGCCCCTCGGGATCGAGATAGGCGGGCTGATAGGCGACGGGCGTCGTGCCCGTGCCATCGGTCACGCTCTGCCGCCGGTTGAGCAGGTTGCCGACGGTAAAGCTCAGCCGCATGCCCCGCGCCCAGTCCTGTCCACGGAACCGGTTGGCCATGTTGGCAAACAGCCGCAGGTCGAACGTCACCAACTGGCCAAAGCGCAGGTCGCCACCCGACGCCGTCTGGTCCCCGGTCACATGCGACGCGCTCTGCCAGTTGCCGTCCAGCCGGATGCCGACGCCATTGTCGATCACCCCGCTGCTCAGCTGCACCTTGTGGCGCGGCTGCGGACTGCCGCCCAGCGTGCCGCCGTTCAGCAGGTCGACCCACGGCCCGCCCTCGCTCAGCAGCACCGCGTCGCGCAGCATGATGCTGTGATAGAGCGAGAGTTGCAGACGCGCGCCATTGTCGCTGCCGCCGCCGAACGGACCGCCACCGGGCGGGCCGAAGCCGCCCCGTCCACCGGGTCCACCGGGACCGCCCGGACCACCGCCGGGCGGCGGACCATCAGGCGGCGGCCCCATGCCATCGGGCGGAGGGCCAGGCGGCGGGCCAAAGCCGTCCGGCCCGCCAAAGCCGCCGGGCGGCCCCATCGGCGTCGCATCATCGGGCCGGTGGCCGTCGACCAGGATCGCATCCTGCTCGGCATCGGGACCACCGCCGGGCGCGCCCTCTGCGGGCGGCCCATCGCCACCCTCCGCCTTTGGCGCCGCCATCTGCGCCTCATTCCCCTGCGCCGCTGCCCGCCGCCATGGCGGCACGAAGCCGGCCGGGGGCTCGGGCCGCTTGGGCTTGCGCAATATCTCCGTGAAATTGAGGCCCCAGCGCAGCTGCTTCACCTCCTCGCGCGCGACATTGACGGAGCGTGTGTCGATCCGCGTCAGCATTCCTTCCTCGTCGCGGCTGTAGCGATCGGGGAAGGCGCTCTCCAGCGCGGAGGACACGCCGGTCAGGCTGATGATCGCGTCGCGCGTCTCGCTGCTCACATAATTGGCCGACAGGGTCAGGTTGACCTTGGTGAGCGGCTTCACCGTCGCGCCCAGCTTGAACTGGTGGCGATTGTCGGCGGTCAGCGCCGGATTGCCGCCACTCACCTGCGTCACCGTCACGCTCTGCCCGCGCACATAGTCATAGACGCGCACATTGCTGGTCGTGATGGTCGGGCTGTTGCGCTGGTCCAGCGTCGGCGCGGTCCGGTCATTATTGACCGCCGCGATGATGGTGATGCCGGTGCGCGGCGTCCAGCTCAGGCCATAGCCCAGCGTGCCGAGCGTGCCATAGTCGGAAACCTGCGTCACCGACGCGTTCATGTTGGCGGTCAGCGTCCCCAGCACCGGCAGGAAGCCATTGCGCCGGCTGGCGATCGGCAGGTCGAAACTGATCTGGGCGCCGCCATTGGTGCGGCTGGCGGTCCGCTGCGACATCACCCCGTCCAGCGTGCTGGACGATCGCAGGCTGCTCGTGTCGCCGCTCAGCCGCAGGTTCATGCCGACATTGCCGGCCGGCAGCTTGAACAGCTTGCCATTGACCAGCAGGCTGGCGCTGCCCGTGTCCTGCAACGCGCGCGCCTTCTGCGTGCCCATGGCCCCCAGCAGGCTCGCGGACAGCACGCCATCGGCCGCCACATCGCCCGCGTCCAGCGCCGCCTGCACATCGTCCAGATCATAGCCGCGATCGCTGTCGGTCCGGCTATCGCTATGGCTGTAGCTGCCGATCACCGACAGGCGCCAGGTCTTCGACAGGTCGATATTCAGGCTGACGCCGCTGCTCAGCGTCAGCGCGCGCGCATCCTGATGCAGCGGATCGAGCGACAGGATGCGGTCGACCGTCTCGTCGCCATCGGTCAGGCTGCCGGTGGGCAGGCCATTCAGTGCCTTGCTCGTCTTGTAGTCCGCCCGCCCGTTCCAGGACAGGTTCGCCGTCTCGCTCAGTTGATGCGCGACCGTGGCGTTCAGCATATAGCTGCGGGTGGCGGGCGACAGGGTGCGATAGGCGCGGTCGTCGCTGACCCGCCCGGTCGGATCACTCGCAGCCTCCGGATCGACGATCACGTCGCGCTCGCTTTCCAGCAGCGAGGCGGAGGATTTGGCCCGCGCAGTCACGCTCACCCGGTCATTGTCGCGAATGCGGGTATAGCCCACGTCGCCGGCCAGATTTTCGCCCTGCCCCGCCGTCGCGATCCCGCCGCCCGCATTGGCGACCTGTGATCGGAAGCGCCGGTGCAGGATGATGTTCACCACCTTGCGCTGCGCGTCATAGCCATATTTGAGCGCGACCTCCTCGGGCAGGATGTCGAGCCGCAATATCGCCTCGGTCGGCAGGTCGCTGACCTCGTTGACGCCCGAAATCCGCTTGCCATTGACCAGCACCACCGGACCGTCATCGCTGCGCCCCTGATTGCTGCTGGTCTGCGCCGCGATCTCGTCCAGCAATTCGCTGACCGTGCCGACGCCATAGGCATCGATGTCGGCACGGCCGAGCTGGTTCTGCGCGGGAATGTCACCGATCACCGCGCCCGGCGGCGCCTGCCCGGTGACGACGATATCGTCGCTCGCCACGCTCTGCGCCGCCGCCGGTGTCGACAGGGCGAACGGGGACAGGGCGAACAGGCTGCATCCGGCGCGCAGCAGGGCGCTGCCCACCCGACGGCAGGACAAGGATAGGCAAGGCATCGGCATCTATCCCGTCAGTTGCGCGGCGGCGGTCCGCCCGCGCCGCCCGGTCCACCCGGACCGCCGGGGCCACCGGGGCCTCCACCGGGACCACGCCGCGGCATCAGGCTGCGCATCTCCTCGGCCGACAGCACGCCGTCATGATCGGCGTCCGCCGCATCGAAGCGGGCATGTTCGAACGCCAGCACTTCCTCCAGCGAGGCGCCGGCGTCATAATTGCTGTTGGCCTGGGCGATCGCGCTGGCATTGAGCGGCTCGATCAGGCGGCCCAGTATAGCATCCTCGGGGTCGTCGCCCAGCTTGGGCATGATCGCCTCGGCCACCGGCCCGCCCTGATCGCCCATCGCGCCGGTTTCCGACAAGGCTACCGATCCCATGCTGCTTTGCCAGGCCTGGAACTCAACCAGGCTCAGCGTGCCGTCATGATTGCCGTCGATCGCCTCGAAACGGGTGCGGATGATCGCTTCGCGCCGCGCCTGCACCACCAGCCGCAATTCGTCGATCGTCACGATGCCGTCGCGATTGCTGTCGGCTTCGGCAAACATGGCGGTCACGATCCTGTCGATCTGGCTGCGCTTGATCGGCTTCATCTCGCGCGGCTTTTGCGGCCGGCCTTCGCCACCACCGGGAGGGCCGCCACCGCCGCCGGGCGGGCCACCGCCCATGCCTCCCCCCATGCCGCCGCCGCCCATACCGCCACCCATGCCCCCCTGGGCCAGCAGCGGCGCCGAACAGAGCAGCAGCGCCGCCCCGATCATCATCTTGCGCATCGCGCCTCATCCTTCTTCATGAAAATGGGAAGGGGGCGGCGCCGTCCCCCGGCGCCGCCCCGCGTCGATCGCGATCAGAGCGTGCAGCGCACCCGCTTGCCGCGATAGAGATAGCTGTCCAGCCTGGCGTCATAGCTCTTGTAGCGATTGCGGCAGGCCTTCTGGTGCGCCGCGCCGGTCGAGTGGCCCTTGACCGGCTGGGCCTTGGCGGGCTGGGCCTTTGCCGGGGCAGGCTTCTTGGCCGGGGCCTTGCTGCTCGCCGGCTGGCTCGCGCCATGATGCGGCGCCTGCGCCATGGCCGGCGCGCCCAGCGTCGCCATCAGCGCGGCGGCGCCCAGGGTCAGGAGCGAAGGATAAGTCATGTCATGGCCTTTCATGTGGGTGGAAAATCTCCGTCCCGTCTGTGGCCACCCCATTTTGCCCCGGCATTTCACGAATATTTCAGAAGCCCGCGCCTTATTGCCCTCCTCTCTCAAAGGCTTGGGATGGCGCCTCCGGTGCGCGCGCGCATCACCGCCGCCTTGCTAAATTCCCGATATCCGGTATCCAATCCCGCAAATTGAACTTGAACTGGGAGGATGGGATGCGGTTGAGGCAGGCAATGATCGGGCTGGCCCTCCCCCTGCTCGTCGCGGCCCAAAAGCCCAACGCGTCGCCCGCTCCCGCCGCCTCGCCCGCCAGCTGGACCGACCCGACCACCGGCCACCGCATCGTCCGCGTCGATGACCGGCCGGGCAATTATGGCCTCTATTTCAACTATAATCCCTTCACTCCCGACGGAAAGCGCATGGTCTATCTGACGCCGGAGGGGATCCGCGTTGCCGACACCAGCAACTGGCGCACCCGGCTGGTGCTGAAGGAAAAGGTCGACCGGCTGCTGTTCGTCGGCCACCGCGCCAATGTCGCTTATTATACCACCAACCCGACCGGCAGCAGCGACGGCGAGCCCTCCTTCATCGTCTGGTCGGTCGATCTCGACAGCGGCAAGCGCCGCCGGATCGCGGCAATGCCGGGCGGCCGCATCGAATCCATCAATGCTAACGACACGCTGCTTGCCGGCCATCGCGAACTCGCCCCGCCGCCGCCCGCCATCGCCGCCCAGGGCAAGCGTGATCCCAAGACCGGCTCGCCCAGCTATAGCGGCACCGACGATCAGGGCCGCCCCCTCTCCTTCGCCGCCGCCAAGGAAAAATGGATGGAGGCCCGGCTCGCCGCCGGCGTGCCGATGGAAATCTTCGCGATCGACATCGCCACCGGCCAGCAGCGCCGCATCACCGCGTCGAAGGACTGGCTCAACCATGTCCAATTCTCGCCGACCGATCCCGATCTGCTGATGTATTGCCATGAAGGCCCCTGGCAGCAGGTCGATCGCATCTGGACCATCCGCACCGACGGCAGCGCCAAAACCAAGGTGCATCAGCGCATTCTGCAGGGCGAGATTGCCGGCCATGAATATTGGGCGCCCGACGGCCGCACCATCTGGTACGACCTCATCATGCCGCAGGGGATGCGCTGGCTTGCCGGCCATGACGTCACCAATGGCGCGCGTCGCTGGTATGCGATCCGTCCGGGCCAGGGCTCCTATCATTTCGCCTCATCGCCCGACGGCCGCAGCTTCTCCGGCGACGGCGCCAATGACGGCAAATATATCAGCCTCTTCCACCCTCGCCCCGACGACAATCCCCGCGCCCGCAACACGCTCGGCGGCGACGCGCTGATCGCCACCGGCACGCTGGAAACGGAACGGCTCGTCGATCTCGCAAGCCATGACTACACGCTCGAACCCAACCAGCATTTCACGCCCGACGGCAAATGGCTGGTCTATCGCAGCAATGTCGCCGGCAGCCCCGCCATCTATGCCGTCGAAACCGCGAAACCCCGCTAGACCGCGCGCGGACAAGTCCGACGCCCGCCGAATGGCGAGGATGGATGGGGTGCGCAATGCCCCTTATCCCGTCATGCCAGCGAACCCTGAGCCACCTTTGTCGTAACAATAGGTTCGGGCCGAGGGGTTTCGGTTGCAAAATCGAGTATGCTCATCAGGGCACCATGTAGCGTGGCGTGGATTTCGCCACGCTTCTCGCCGGGATGCAGGACGATCCGGTGAATGAGCGAACGAATAGCGCCGGAGGCGTCAAGCCGGGTTTCAGGGTCTTCGAGCGCCTTGCAGAACCGCTCCACTTCCCGCTTGTAGATTTCGGCGATACCTGGATGCACATCAGGCATCGCTTGCGGGGCCTGCGCCATGCGGGTTGCGATGTCGGCCTTCTGCCGTTCCAGTTCCGCCATGCGGGCCTTCATCGTGGGCTGGTATAGCCCGTCCTCGATCGCGGTCATGATCCCGGCGATGGCGCGCTCGATCTTGTCCAGCGCGCGGCCGTCGGCTTCGACCTGCGCGCGCGCCTCGCGGTTCTCGCGGTTGATATGCTCGGCATAGGCGGCGACTGCTGCCTGCACCTTCTCCGGCGACACCAGCCGTTCGCGAAGGCCAGCAAGCGCCCGCTCTTCCAGTGCCTCGCGGCGAACGGTGCGGTTGTTGTCGCAAGTATGGCGGCGATGATGATTGATACAGCCAAAGCGCCCATTGACCGCCAGACCGACCTTGCCGCCGCACACACCGCACTCGACGAGACCAGACAGCAGAGTGGCGGGGCGGCGGGCGCGGTGCATCCGGCTCGCCTGCGCCGCATGAACGCCATCGATCATCGGCTTGTATTGCTCGCCAAGCACGTCCTGTCGGTGCTTTACCGCCCGCCACATATCATCGCTGACGACGCGAAGTTGGGGCGCTTCGGCTCGAACCCATTCGGCCTCAGGATTGGGACGGCGCACGGTTCGTCCGGTGCGCGGGTCCTTGACGGCCTGCTTATGGTTCCACACACGCACGCCGACATAGAGTTCATTGTTGAGGATGCCGATCCCGAGACTGCGCTTGCCGCGTATGGTGGTGTCGCTCCACGGACGGCCTGATGGCCCCGGAATGCCATCGGCATTAAGATCGCGCGCGATAGCGCGCGGGCTCTTGCCAGCCGCGAACTCGCGGAAGATGCGTTCCACAATGGGCGACTCTGACGGCTCGATCCGACATTCGCCGCGCACCAGTTCGCCCTCACTGGAAAGGCGGCGAACGGTCCGATAGCCGTAGCCGACCGGACCCGCCGAGAAGCCCTTCTCGACCCGCCCGCGCTGCCCGCGATGGGTCTTCCTGGCGAGGTCTTTCAGGAACAGCGCGTTCATCGTGCCCTTGAGACCGACATGCAGTTCCGAAATCTCGCCTTCGGCGAGCGTCACCAAGGGAACGCGCGCGAACTGGAGATGCTTGAAGAGCGTCGCCACATCCGCCTGATCGCGCGACACCCGGTCCAGTGCTTCGGCAAGGACGATATCGAACTTGCCCGCCTGAGCGTCCTGCACCAGCGACTGGATGCCGGGACGCAGGATCATGCTCGCGCCGGAAATCGCGGCATCCTCATAGACGCTCACCACATGCCAGCCCTCGCGTGTCGCGCGCTCGCGGCACACGCGAAGCTGATCCTCAATCGAGGCCGCGCTTTGCTGATCGGAGGAGTAACGGGCATAGAGGGCAATACGCATCATGACATACCTCCCGTTTCGCGCCGTCAGGCGGCCTTGGTCAGCATGAAATCGACATGGACGGCATCGAAGGGAAACACGATGCCGCGCCCTTCCTTGCGGATCACGCCTGCCGCAAGGAGCGCTTGCACGTCGCCATGCACCGCCTTCATGTCCCGTCCCACACGGCGCGCCGCCTCGCGGATCGACATGACGCCCTGGCCGGTCATGGCCTGAATGAGGTCCCAGCGCTTGCGCGTGAACGTCTGCCACAGCAGGTCGGGGCTGGCGAAGCTGTGATGCGCGCCTTGGGCCTTGCCCTCGAACGCGGCCAGCGCGCGGCGTGTCACCTCTTCACGGGAGGCGACCGAGAGCGTTACAGTGTTCATGTCGGTTTCCATTGATCCACGTCCTTCCAAAAGTCCGCCAGCAGCGCGGCGGGCGTCGTGAAGGCATAGGCCGTTTCCACCTCGCCGATGTGCCGGTGATCGCCCTTGCCTGCCTCATTGTCGTAGCGCAGCACGCAAACGCTATCGACGACATAGGCAAGGGCGTATTTGAGATCGTGCGCCGATCCCTTCACCGGCTTTGGCACCCGCCATATCCGCAGTTCGACGAAGGAGACTGCATCAAGCTGGTGCCGCTCATTGAGCAACGGTTCCGCCTTCATGATGGCTTATATGCCATCATTAGCATTCGATGTCAATGAATCCATCATTTGCTTGTCTCCGGCTCATTGTCATTGGCCGCCCTCCAGGCGCGGATATGCTCCCGTGCGATGTGGCGGCCGATGGCCTCCGCTATGCGGGTCAGCGCCGCCTCCACATCAATGTCGGGCGGTTGCTGGGCAGGCTCATTGTCGTTGGCGGGGCGAAGGCGATCAGGGGGCGCGGCATCGTCACCCTTTTCCATGGCTCGCCTTTCCCTGCGAGGAAGGATTGTCGTTGTCGGCCCTGTAGCCAGCGGGATCAGCGATCCAGCGGCTTATGGCGGACTCGTGCCAGCCAGCGCCATGGATGCTGATCTTGAGTTGGGCAGGAAAGGTTCCGTCCGCCATCTTGCGGTAGATGGTCGAGCGGGAAAGCCCGGTGCGGGCGCGGACGGTATCGAGACGGATAATACGTTCTGCATTCGACATAAGGGAGGCTTTCAATCAAGCGTTGGCGATGCCCCCTAAAGCCCAGAATGGCGCAGTTTCCGCGCAAGACAAGATGCGCGCCACCGACCTTGCTGAAGGCCGGATGCCGGTTGTAGGGCAATGGAGGGACGTAGAGGGACATCGGCGGTCATAGCGGGACTTGGCGGGAACTTGCCCGCTTTGCTTCCGTATGCGTTTTCCTCAGGCGTTGTTGCCTGATTGCCACGCTTTTTACGCTCGCCGATCCGCCTCAGACCATTTGAGCTATGATGTATTCGGCATATCCATCGGTCCTTTCCCCGATGGCCTGCCCGCCAAGTGAGATGATTGCGCGAATCACGTGCTTCACGCAAGAGGCTGCTATGTCATGCCGAATGCGGCGGCGCGGATCTCGCGCAGGTTCGGGTGCCATCAAATCAACGACCGTTAAGCCTGCGAGCGGCCTGGAGGTACAGCGCATGTCCGCGCGTTTCCATATCATCACCGGCGGACCGGGTTCCGGCAAAACCAGCCTGGTAGGGCTGCTCGCGATGCAGGGTCTATGCTGCATGCCCGAAGGGGGGCGTGCGATCATTCAGGAGCAGGTCGCAAACGGGGGGACGGCTCTCCCCTGGGCGGATCGCACTGCGTTCGCCAGTATGATGTTGGACTGGGAATTGCACGCCTACAAAGCGGCAGCTTTGTGCGAAGGGCCTGTCGTCTTCGACCGGGGTCTTCCCGATATCGTGGGATACCTCCAGCTCAACGGTCTGGACGTTCCCCTTACGGTAATGCACGCGGTAGAAGTCCTTCGCTACGCCGAGCAGGTCTTCATCGCGCCGCACTGGCCTGCGATCTACAGGCAGGATGCCGAGCGGACGCAGAGCGAAATGGAAGCGAAGGTCACTTTCGAGGCCATGGTCGATGCGTACACGTCGTTGGGATACCGACTTGTTCACTTGCCTCTTGCATCCGTGTCGGAGCGCGCGGCCTTCATCCGCTCTCGGATCAATGCATGACCCTGACGCTGGAAGGCTTGTCTTAACGAGGGGGTGCTTTGATGAAGTCCGCTATAGCGTTCGCTACACCGGGAGCCAGCGGCAAGCCGGGGTCTGAGTAAGTCGCAATATTGGCTCTCCGATCATCGGAGGCAATCTCTTTCAATACATGATTGGTGGCGGGTAACAGGACCAGTTTGGCCTTGGGCTGCGCGTCTTTCAACAATTGCGCATCCCTGCGACTGACCTGGATGTCACGCTCGCCCTGAAGGATCAGAACCGGCTTCGAGCATTTTGCAGCAAGCTTTGCCGGGTCGATGGCAAACTGACTGATGAGAAACCCCTGAACCGCCGGGTGAAACAATGGAAGCAGGACGGGATTTATGCTGGCCTTGTCGACGCGGTGCCCTGCTTCGAGTTCGGAAATTATTCCTTCGGCTTCATCTAAAATAGGTGAATTTGCCGGATTAGCTTTCAACTGCTCATCCAACACCTGTCCCAAAGGCCTGCCCGGTGTAGATATAAGGATCACCCCGCAAATCTTCTCATCATCCTGCCCGGCCAGCAGTGCCACTGTCCCGCCTTCGCTATGCCCCAGCAGCCATACGCATTTGGCGCCGGTAGAGCGCTGGATGCTTGTGATCCAGGAATGCGTGTCCGACGCATAATCTTCCATGGTGACGGCGTTGGCATCTGCTATTGCGCCCGCGCTCGCGTACATGCCCCGCTTGTCGATACGGACGGTTGCAATGCCCCGCGCGGCCAGCCCCTCGGCAAGCAATCTCAGCGTGCCTGCCTTCAAGCCTGCAGAATTATTGCCATCCCGGTCTGTTGGGCCGGACCCAGGTATCATCAGGACGATCGGTGCGCTTTTCGCGGGGGACAGCATCGTCCCTTTCAGCGCCCCGTTCGGACCTTGCACCTCAGGAAAGGTTTCGAGTGGCGCAGGAGCCGTAGACGCGGCTAACGCGATGGCAAGCAGCGTGGCAGGAAAGCCCATGGGTCAACCTCGAAAGTAAGTAGTTATGCAATTTCTAGAAGGCACGCCTGCTCCGCGCAAGCAATGGTGCTGGTCGAGCGACGCATTGGAATGTTCTTTGTGACGTAGTAGGATTTGGAGATCAGCAAGGGCGTCCCCGCGCTGCGGCGCGGGCCGCGCTCTATTCCGCTTCGCTCCACCGAGCCACGCTGCGCTTGTGTCTCGGCGCCTCATGGCATGACGATCGCATGACGCGGGGAAAGCGCCTGCGCCGCTTCCATGCGGACATCGTGCATGCGCGCGATGGCGTAAAACCGGCTCCGACAAGCGGTGTGGGCGTCGCTACCCTTTAGGCGCGTCGCGGCGGGCCGCAACCTGGCTGCGCCGGGTCTTTCTCTTCGTTCCAGCCCTGCGGGTGCAACCCGCCTCTGCCGCCGCGCCTGCCGGTGCGCTCTTGCCGCCCACCCCGCATTCCGGGGCCGGGATGATGCGAAGAGGAGTAAAGAGACATGGAACTCAAGCACATCGATATCGCCAGCCTTTCGGTTTCGTCGGCCAACATGCGCGGGGGAAAGAAGGCTCCTGATCTGACCAACATCCTGCCTTCGGTACGCGCGCGGGGCGTCCTCGTGCCGCTGATCGTGCGGGAGAAGGATAGTGACAGCTATGAGATCGTGGCAGGCAAGCGGCGCTATCATGCCGCATTGGCTATCGCAGAGGAAAACGGCAGCATTGAGCCGTTGCCTTGCGCCGTCATGGCAGCAGGTGACGATGCGGCGGCGCTGGAAGCCTCGCTGATCGAGAACATCGCAAGGTTGGACCCCGACGAGATGACCCGCCACGAAACCTTCACCCGGCTTGTCCGGGAGGGGCGCAACGTGGAGGATATATCCCTGACCTTTGGGCTGACGGCGCTACAGGTGAAGCGGACCCTTGCGCTGGGCAATCTGATGCCGCGCATCCGCAATCTCTACCGGACGGATCGCATCGATGCCGTCACCGTGCGGCACCTGACCCTTGCCACCAAGGCGCAGCAGCGTGAATGGCTGGCACTGCTTGACAGCGAGAGGGACCATGCTCCCTTGGGCCAGAACCTCAAGGCGTGGCTCATGGGCGGTGCGGCCATTTCCACCAAGGTCGCGTTGTTCGGTCTTGAAGGCTATGGTGGCGAGATCGTCTCCGACCTGTTCGGCGAAGACAGCTATTTTGCCTGTGCCGCCGATTTCTGGACCGCACAGATGGCAGCGATCGAGAAACGCGCGGAGGCTTTCCGGGAGGCAGGTTGGCCGGAGGTCGTCGTGATGGGGCGCGGCGAATATTTCCACACATGGGAGCATGAGCGCTGCCAGAAGAAGAAAGGCGGTCGGGTCTATGTGGCTATCAGCCAACGCGGCGAAGTGACCTTCCATGAGGGCTACATCACCGGGAAGGAAGCCCGTAAGCGCGAGGCAGGAGAAACCCTATCCAAGCCCGTGCGCCCTGAGGTCAGCGCTCCTATCCAGAACTATATCGATCTTCACCGGCATGCCGCCGTGCGCGCTTCCCTAATTTCGCAGCCTGCGATGGCCCTTCGCCTGATACTCGCCCATGTCATTGTCGGTTCGCCCCTGTGGCGGGTGGATGTCGAGAAGCAGCGAGCCAATACCGATGCCATCGCGGAAAGCGTGGAAGCCAGTGCATCGGAAGCCATCTTCGATGCCAAGCGGCGCGCGGTTCTGAGCCTGCTAGACTTCGATCTCGAGACTCCCACCGTCACGGGCGGCTATACAGGCGATCATGGTTTGCCGGGGCTATTCAACCATCTGTTAGGCCTATCCGATGAGGGTGTCATGTCCGTCCTCGCCATCGTCATGGGCGAGACGCTGGCGGCGGGAAGCGGGATGGTCGAATTGCTGGGCGTGCTGCTCAAGGTGGATATGGCGGCGGTCTGGCAGGCCGACGACGCCTTGCTCGACAGCATCCGCGACAAGGAGATTATGGGCAAGATCGTCGCGGATGTCGCCGGTAACACGGTCGCAACCGCCAATGCCGGGGAAAGCGCCAAGGTCCAGCGGCAGATCGTGCGCGACTGCGTTGCCGGGACCAACGGGCGGGCGAAGGTTGATGGCTGGGTGCCGCGCTGGATGTCCTTCCTGCCGTCCACCTATACTGAGCGGGGCGGCGTTGGCAGCGTCGAGCGGTGGAGCGAGATTGCCTCGTTGCTCGATACCGCAGAAACCGTGGATCAGCCGATGGCGCAAGCCGCCTGACCTTGCATGACCCGGAGGCGGTATCGCCTCCGGGGCTTCTACCGCTCGGCGGGAAGAGCCACCAAGGACGAGCATGACGAACGCAGATTTGAAAAACCGCTCCTCCGCCAAAATGCCGGAGGAGCGGTTTGCGACGAACGGAATATTTCACTGCTGTCCAACTACTGGGGCCATAGAAAGCCTCTCGCAACGGTCATTTCGAAGCTGTCCGGCTGTAACGGATGGGAAGCGGCTTACTTGTGCGCCGACCCGCGTCGGTGTTGGTCCAAATCATAGGCAGACTTGCAAACTGAACCGCGCCGTCAGCGATCCAGGCTGTATCATACAGCGTTGTTCGCTCCTGTGCGAAGTAGAACGGATCGCATGTCCGCCCCGCAACAGATTTTGGCACATTGAGCGCCCACCTCTTCAATCCGCAGCCATGCACCTCCCCATCGACCAGATTATACTGGGCTATGACTGCCTCGGACAGTGGCGTCAGCGTGATTGATGCCACCGTATGATGAAACAGGATGCCGTCCTCCTTCTTGTTCGTTTGGAGGTCTATGCCACGATAGTCCACGTCCAGCGTGGGCGTTTGACAGTCATTCTTGGCATATAATCGAGCGCTGGCTTCGATCGCCCCGTCCTTGATGGCGATCCGGGTGATGATCCCATGTCGGCCGCCCTTGCCGATTGGGGTGCAATCCGAGGCCCAGTTTCCATACAACCCTTCTGCCTGAATCGGTGTAGCGACACTGACGGCTAATAAAGTGCCAAACAGGATCAATTGGGCCTCCCACTGCGATTCGAAGAAATTTAACTACCTGGTTGCGCTAAAGGCCAGCGTTTTTGACGGATAGGCGTCCATCCGCTGGCGCAAATAGTGCGACAAGTGGCATTGACGATCGGCTCTCTTTGAAACCGAACCAAAGCCCATCGCTTCAGCCGACTCTTTGTTTCATGGTCATTTTCTGATATGCTATCTTCGCGTTGCGAAAAGGGCAGCGCCGGGACTGGTAATCCCGATCCGAAAATAACGCGCCCGAAAACTCATCGTTTTCGGGGTGCCGTCGCATATGTCCAGGCCTTCGGGTTAAAAGCGGCGGCGCATGTCTTCGGATCATGTTACCAGCCCCGGTGGCTCCCGCGTCTCAGCGCGCGGGAGTTTCGGGACCGTATTACCGCATCCGCCCCGTTCCTTCCGCCTCATCCGCCTGGATGCGGACTGGAGGTTCCCATGGACGAGAACCATGACGGAGGTTCGCCGACACTTGCGGCTGACGCGAAGCATGATCGCGAGATGTCCGACTACAATGAGATGCGAGATCGCGTCGTCGCCCGCGTGCTGCATCTCGATCGCTATCCCAGAATGGCGATTGAGCGCGCGGTGCGCATACTTCGCGCCTATTTCATCGATCGTCGCGACCGCGCGCCCCGGCGCGGCAGGCTCGAAGGGTTGATGCTGGTCGGCAAGAATGCCGATCGATCAGCAATCATCAAATGGGACCGCGAGCCGCTGCTGTTCGAGATTTGGGCCTTCGTCGACCATGAGGCCTACAAGGGAAAAGAGCGCTATTGGGGCCGCGCCCAGGCCGTCCTCAAGTCTCAACTCGTGCGAGCGATAGAGGTTGAGCTATCGGTCTTCACCATCGATGAGGCCGCGCGCTTTTCCCATACCAATCCATGGCTGGCGGAGCGCTACGCGGGCGGCATCGTCCTGTTCGACCGGGCGATGGACCCGCCGCGGAATGCCGAGGCCAAGAGGGTCCATGACCGCTTCATGGCGGCAGTCGCGACCCTGGACGAGCCGCAACGGATCGCCTTCCAACGCTACCGGGCTTACGGCCTCGACCTTGGCCGGATCTCCCGCCCCCTGCGCACCAGCGAGGCCGAGGCTCGAATGATACTTGCTGAGGCATTCGGCACGCTTCTGGCCGAGATTGACAACGAGGCGCGGCCACGCTCGCTGCGTTCCCATCTTGGCAATCATCCCCGCCACAATCTCGATCTCTACCACCGCCCCGGCGACTTCGACCTGCTGCTTGCCGTCACCTTCTACCGCCGCGCCGTCGATCACGTCGGCATGATGGTCGAGGCCCATGCGCGCGACCTTTCCTCGAAGATCGTGCAGGCGGCAGCCTATGCCACGGAGTTCGCGCTCAAGGCCCTGCTGCTCCATGCAGGCTACTGCGATGACTGGAACCGAAGGCATATCGGGCTCGATCTGGAGGGCGCCCTGAGACACGCGCGCGCGAATGGGCTCGCGCCGCCCAGCGACGAACTCGAACGGCTGATCACGCCGCTGTCAGACTATCATCGCGGCGGCAGACGGCCAGATCAGGCAAGAGCCGTTCTCATGGCACTCCCTCCCGCCGAAATCATCGAAACGGTAGCCACGCTGGTTGCCGATGTGGGGACCATCACCGGCTATACCGATCTGCCGGGGGAGGAATTGCCGTGATGCTGCACACCGACCTCGATCATCTCTCCGGTTCCATGCGAGAGGAACTGCGCCGGGTCGCTGCCCTGTTGTTCGAGGGCTTCGACGACCTGTGCGCCCACAAGCGCGCGCAGCGCTACAAGACGGCCCGTATCGACAAGCTGATCCTCTACGGCGCGCACGCATGCCGGGATCAGGGCGCAAGTCCTGTACTTACACTCGCGCCCATCCGGCTGCTGGTTATCGTCAACCACAACCGGATCGCTGCGCGCCGGGATGATTGGGCGCCGATCCGCGACCGGCTGCGGCGCGCATGGGAAGTGGGCGAGATAACCCACCCGGTGCGGCTATGCATTCACACGCTCAGCCATGTGAACCACGCCCTCGTTCACGGCGTCCCATGGTTCGTGACGATCGCGACCGACGGTATCGCGCTCTATCAGGCCAGCAGCGCGCGCCTCGAAGCGCCGCGAAGGCTACCTGCCGCACGGCGGCGCGAGCGCGGGCATGGCGAGTTCGCACGCTGGTACGAACGGGCCGGTGATTTTCTCATGGGCGCGGCCTTCTTCGAAAAGCGCGGCAATGCGCCCATGGCGGCGCTCCTCCTGCACCAGGCCAACGAGCATCTCTACCAGTGCGTGGCGTGGTCGCTGACCCTCAATGGGCTGCGCACGCACGCCCTCGACGAACTGCGCGAAGTCGCCGAATATCTCGACAGCCGCCTTGCACTCGCATGGCCGCAGGAAACGCCTTTCGAGCGGCGTGTCTTCGGCTGTATCCGGCGCGCCTATGTCGAGGTGCGCTACGGGCGCACATACCGGATTGCGCCTGAAGAGGTGGCCTGGGCGATGGATTGCACCGCCGCTCTCTACAAGCTGGTGCAGGCGGTCTGCCTCGAACGGCTCGATGGGCTGGATGAGATTGGGCGGGAGGCGGATCATGTCCAGTTCGCCTGATCCCACGGCTGAAATGCGCGCCGCCTATCTCGATGCCGTGGAGCGCCTGCCGGTACTTTCCCGCGTGGTGCTCAGGATGCATCAGGCCGACGATCTCCCCTTCGAGGAAATCGCTCGCCGCTTGTCCATCGACATGACAGCGGTAATGGCCTGCATCGCAGAGGCACTGGGGATGATCGTCGCTATGCTCGACGGCGAGAGGCCAAGGCGCTGGCGCGCCGCGCAGATCAGCCCGACAGAGCGAGCTTTACGTGAGCGGCACCGACGCTATTGCGCGGATCGTTTACGCGCCATGGGCATCGACAAGCCGGTCGTCTGGCAGCGGAAGATGGATGATGACCTTACCGTCGCGATCCTGCTGATCGAAACCCTGCCCGAACCGTTGCGGGAAACGGTCCTTCTCTTCTCTGCCGACAAATTGACCCTGGATCAGATCGCCGCGCGGATGGCGATCACGCGAGAGAATGTCTTTGAGCGCATATCGAGCGTGCTTGACCTGATCGAGATCGGCCCGAAGCGCTTTGAGGATTGGTTGCGAACGCTGGGCACTGACGCCTGAGCCGTCAGTCGCCCTTGGCAAATAGCCGGTAGAAAAGTTCCTCGCTGCGGCGGCGACCTTCGGGTGTCAGCAGGACCGACTTTGCCTTTCCCACCGGGTCGAGAATCAGGTCTTGCGCATGCAAGCGATCGAGCGCGTCCCAGTCGAAGGACTTCCAGGCTCTCGCCATGCCCGACCGTCGGTCTTCCTCGTGCAGCGTCAGGAACATCAGCGCCAGGACCGCTTCGTCGATCCGATCGGTGTCGATATCCGCATCGTCCATGTCCTATCTCCCGAAGGTATCGGGCGAGTATGATATAGCGTGGGGAACCTGCCGTCACCGCATCGCCGATGGCGATCAATCCGGCGTGGCCGCAGCCGTTTGTGTTGCTGGCACCGCTTCACCTTTGAGCGCAGCGGTAATCATCGCTGCAAGCGTCTCTTCCGCGCGCGCGCGGACCCCGATATCCTTCGCTTCGAGATCGCGCCGTACCCATTGCGGCGCACGTTCCACTACGGCGAGAATGATCGCCTGAATATGTTCGTCCATGGCGCTCGGCTCTATGCGCCGCGCGACCTGTCGTCATCAAAAATTGCAGGCCAGTCGGCATCGGCGCGATAGAGTTCGAGTTGCGGTTCGGACAGCCACACGCGGGGATATTCCATGGGACCGTCGCCTTCCCTTGCGGCCCCATGGTCCTTGCCCCCACTTTGCGGCGGAACCACCCAGCCAAAGCGCCGTCGGCGAAGCGCCCGCAATTTGGGCCTGAACATGTTCAGGACCGATGGCGGGAGCAACGGTGCGCCGAAGTTGTCGTCTATCCATTCCAGCACCAGCAGCGCGCCTTCGCGCGTGCGCAGATCGGCGACACCGACAATAAGCAAGGCTTCGGCTAGATCGTCCAGCAACAAGCCCAGACGAAGAGCAGGCTGGCGCGCAATCAGCTTCTGCAACAGGTCATATCGGGCCTTGCCCTGTCCCAGCGTCGAGAACTTCGCCCAGAGATTCTCCTCGCCCTTGGTGAGACCTGAGAGCGAGTAGAGATCATAGGTGTCCTTGCTGACCGTGAAATCCCGGCTCACGGCATTGCGATGAACGCGCACGGCGTCATTGCGCAGGACCATCGGGAAGGCAGGATCGATCAACACAAGAAATCAAAGAAACGGGGTCAAGGTAAAACGAACCGATCGCGCCTGATCGTTCGTCGCAACCGATAGTGTAACGTCTTTCCCCGGAGCCCCCGTGATGCTCGCGATGGCCGCGCGGAAATCGAGGCCGGCAATCCGATCCCCGACCTGAATACCTGCCGCCGAAGCGGGGCTTCCCGTACCCACGACCGCGACACGAATTTCGTTCCCTTTGTTCTCCAGCCACAGACCCGACATCCCATAACGTTCCGGCAAAGGCGCGGCATCCGAATGACGTTGCAACCAAAGGGAGCGCGTCTTTACCTCCGTAGAGAGGTTGAAGCCGCGAAGCATCGTCAAGCCGACAATGCCGTCATGACTCCGCGCACCATCCGAGGGGCCGCGCAGCAGGACCAGCGGTCGATCAAAATGTTGACCGGCGAACAGGGCATTGTTAGCCCGCACGATCCTGCCGATCCCACCGCTGCCGCCAATCCCGCTTGTCGCCTGCGGCGCAAAGGGTCTGGCATCATCCCACAGCCCGAGGCGGCGGGCATTGTCATAGCTGATCGAGATCGCGCCTGGCGCGCCGGTATCGAGCAGACATTCGAGCACCATGCCGTTGACTTGTATATCGCCATAGAGGCGTGGCGATGCAGCGTTGCGGCCCAATGTACTGTCACTGCGGATTGCACGTTCCAGCTTCACAAAGCCGACACGTTCGGGACGACCATCCGGATAGGCTCGCCATTCGCCTGCTTCGATATCGAGATCACTATCGACGGTCGTCAGAATCCCTGCGGCCAATGACCCGCGCACACGAGGACCGAAACCTCCGTCTATGGCCGAAAGAGACACGACGGGTTGGCGCGCTCCGCCGCCGAATATGACGTCCCTTGCGGTGTAGCTGCCAAGCACTGCTTGCCCACCGACACCGCGCGTCCTGACCGAACCCGTCGATTGGAGCTTCAACTCGCGAGCGAGCTTCGCATCGATCAGGCTACCGGCCCCGCCTGTGTCCAGCAGAAACAGATATGGCCCATTGCCCGCAATCGTCACCGGCATCACTACGCGACCATCCAGAAGAGCGATCTTGCTGACGATCACACGCCCTTCCTGAGCGAGAACGGGCCTTGCCAGCCCCGCGATCAGGGTGAACGCAAATCCGCTCAAAACATCACGCCTTTGCATGGCGGTCCGGTTTCCTTCCGTGCGAAATATAGGGCGTGCGCCAATGATCGATTGCCCCATGCGAGAAGATTTCGATCTGAGACCCAAGTCAACCCTGCTGAAGCAAAAGACTGGCCCTATTGGCGGCTGTCTTCGTGAGATCGACTTGCGATATGTTTCTGCTGCTCCGCTTCGTCCTCGAACGCACGTTTGCCGCTACGCTTCCACAAGGCAAGCGCCTGATCGCGATCCTCGCCTTGCAGCTTCCTCGCTAGCGCAAGGAACGCCCCGTAAAGCGTCGTCCGATCATCGTCGGTGAGATCGACGAGGCCAGCCTTCACGACCAGGCCGCCCAGTTCGATCAATTGCTTCGTGCGCGCCCTGCGCTCGACCATCCAATCGCGCATGTCGGTTCTCGCCTTTTGGGCCTCAACGCGGTGCCGCGCCGCCGTCGAGCGGGAGAGCGCCTTCCGACCGTTGGTCAGATCGCGGCGCAGGCTGACGTGTCTTGCCCTGAAAGAAGGCGGCGCCCGCCTTGCGCCATCCCTCCTTTGTCGCGGCGTCCTTAACCGTGGCGGCATGGAGTAGCACCCCGGCTAGCATATCAGCGTCGAGCGTATCGGCCCCGGTTGCCGTGACCAGTTCGCCAAGCTGGCGCACGCGCCGTTCCTTGATCGCTTTCGCCTTGTCGGCGAGGGCTTTCAGTTCCGAATCGAAATCCTTGGGTTTGCGCATGGCAAAGTCTCCATTGAGTGACGATGCAGTCATGATAGAAGAAGGTAGGCGGTAGCGCAGTAGAGTCGCTGGGACGGGATGACACCGCCTAGTCCCTTCTCGGATTTTATTCGAGGAGGGCGCGCTTATACGTCGTGCCGACGTGCGCTTGAGATAGTAAATGGACGATCGTTATGGCGATTTTCCATTTCTCCGTTCAGGTCATTGGCCGCGCGCAAGGGCGCAGCGCCGTCGCGGCGGCGGCCTATCGTGCGGCCGAGCGCCTGCACGATGATCGGCTCGACCGCGACCATGACTTCACGAACAAGGCGGGCGTCGTCCATTCGGAAATCCTTTTGCCCGAAGGTGCGCCCGAACGCTTCTCGGATCGCGCGACTCTCTGGAATGAGGTCGAGGCAACCGAGAAGCGCAAGGATGCGCAGCTAGCGCGCGAAGTCGAGTTCGCTATTCCGCGCGAGATGAACCAGCCGCAGGGCGTCGCGCTCGCGCAGGATTTCGTGCGCGCCGAGTTTGTCGAGCGCGGCATGATCGCGGATTTGAATGTGCATTGGGACATCGGCGCGGACAAGCTGGCGAAGCCCCACGCCCATGTCATGCTCACCATGCGGGAAGTAGGCGAGGAAGGTTTCGGGCAGAAGGTCCGCGACTGGAACCGCACGGAATTGGTGGAGCAGTGGCGCGAGCGCTGGGCCGATCATGTCAACGTCCGCCTTGCCGAACTCGATATAGACGCGCGGATCGATCACCGCAGCCTTGAAGCCCAGGGCATCGAGCTTGAGCCGCAAGATAAGATCGGCCCCGCAGCGTCGCGCATGGGCGAGCGCGGCCTTGAGGCCGAGCGCATCGAGGATCACCGCGCCATCGCCGAGCGCAATGGCGATCGGATCATCGCCGATCCATCCGTGGCGCTCAACGCCATCACCCATCATCAGGCGACGTTCACGGGCCGCGACCTTGCGATGTTCATCCACCGGCACAGCGACGGCAAGGACCAATATGACCGTGCGATGAGCGCCGTTCGTGCCTCGCCTGATCTTGTCGCCTTGGGTAAGGACGGGCGCGGCGACGATCGCTTTACGTCGCGTGACATGATCGAAACCGAGCAGCGGTTGCAGCGCGCCAGCGAATTGATGGCGGAGCGCGAACAGCATCGCACGGACGAGAAGTCGCGCGAGGCAGCATTGGTCAGCGCGGAGGGGCGCGGATTGTTGCTGTCTGGCGAACAGCGGGCAGCGTTCGAGCATGTGACCGGCGATCGGGATTTGAGCATCGTCGTTGGCTACGCAGGCACCGGCAAGAGCGCGATGCTGGGCGTTGCGCGGGAGGCATGGGAGCGGTCGGGGTTCGAGGTGCGCGGCGTAGCGTTATCGGGCATCGCGGCGGAGGGGCTGGAGAACGGTTCCGGCATTGCGTCGCGCACCATCGCCAGCATGGAATATGGCTGGGCCAACGGGCGCGATATGCTCACGTCCCGCGATGTGCTGGTGATCGACGAGGCGGGCATGGTCGGCACGCGCCAAATGGAGCGCGTGCTGTCCCATGCAGAAGCGGCGGGCGCGAAGGTGGTGCTCGTCGGTGACGCCGAGCAGTTGCAGGCGATCGAGGCGGGCGCGGCGTTCCGCGCGATCCATGAGCGGCATGGTGGCGTAGAGATCACCGAAATCCGCCGCCAACATGAGGATTGGCAGAAAGACGCTACGCGCCATCTGGCGACCGGCAGGACCGGCGAAGCGATCCGGGCCTATGCCGATCACGGCATGGTCCACGCGGCCGAAACGCGAGAACAGGCGCGCGCGGACCTGATCGACCGTTGGGACGCCGCACGGCAGGCCGAACCCGACAAGACGCGGATGATCTTCACCCACACCAATGACGAGGTGCGCACGCTCAACGAGATGGCGCGCGATCGGCGGCGTGAGGCGGGCGAACTGGGCGACGACGCCCGCGTGAAGACCGTCAACGGCGACCGGGATTTCGCATCCGGGGATCGCGTCATGTTCCGGCGCAACGACCGCAGCATGGAAGTGAAGAACGGCACGCTTGGAACCATCGAGCGGGTCAACGAGCAGAACATGACGGTGCGCACCGATGACGGGCGCTCCGTATCGTTCGACCTCAAGGACTATCGCGACCTCGACCATGGCTATGCCGCCACGATTCACAAGACGCAGGCGGTGAGCGTCGATCGCACGCACGCGCTCACCACGCAGGGGATGGATCGGCACGGAACCTATGTCGTTCTCACCCGCCACCGGGACGGCGTGGACTTCCATTATGGGCGGGATGATTTCAAGGACGAGTCCCGGCTTATCCGCACCCTGTCCCGCGAGCGTGCCAAAGACATGGCGAGCGACTACCGCCAAGTCGATCCGGCCAAGGAGTTTGCCGAGCGGCGCGGCATCAGCTTTGGCGAGCGCGTCGCCGAGATCGTCAGGCCGATCGCGGAGAAGGCGCGCGGGATCTTCGACGGCTTGCGCCTCTCGCTGCCCGGTCAGGATCGCGCGCCATCGCCCGCACCCGAGCGCGGTATGTTCGACGGTCTGGATCTTGGGCGCTTCGCTTCTGCGCCTGTCCATGATCCCGCGCGCCAGCAACAGCGCGATCACGAACCGCAGCCGATGCGCGCAGGCGGATTGCGCGGTGCGGTCGAGCGCTACGCCAAGGCGCTCGACGCGATCCGGCAGACCCGCGCGCAGGGCATCGACCCCATGCCCCACCAGCGCGAGGCGCTGGATAAGGCGCGCGACGCCCTCGACGCGATCCGGCCCGAAGGCTCGACGGACCTCAACAGCGCGTTCCGGGCAGGCCCGGAACTGATCCGCGAGGCGGCGGAAGGACGCGGCCATGAAGCGGTGCGCGCGATGCAGGCGGAGGCGGAAATCCGTATCGACCCCTTCCAGCGCGCGGACCGCTTTGTCGAAGGTTGGCAGCAGTTGCAGCGCCAGCATCAGGAACTTGTGCGCGACGGCAACTTCCGGGCCGCGAAGACCACGGCGCAGCACATGGCCGACATGGCCAAAAGCCTTGAGCGCGATGCCCAGCTTGAATCGGTGCTGGGACTGCGCAGCCGCGAGCTTGGACTTGAGATCGGTCAGGACATGGGCCGCAGCATCGGTCGCGACCTCGCCGCTTCCATCCCCTTCGATCATGGCCGCGACATGAGCCGCGGCATGGAACGCTAGACCAAAGGAGAAAGACGCATGGACCACCAATCCCTGTTGAACGGTCCTGAATCCCAGCAACCGACCGGCACGGCGGCGGAGGCGTTCGCGCGCCTGGCGGCGCGCGTGGAGGCGATGGAACAGCGGCTTGACGGGCGCTTGGCGGTAATCGCCCGAGCGCTTGAGCATATCGCCGTTGAGAAGCAGAGCATCGAGGTTCCCGACTACAATCCGACGCTCGCCAAGATTAACGCCAACATCGCCGAGTTCGCCAAGCACATGAAGGCGCTTTCGCAGTCCGAGGCGCTCAACATGACCCCGGAGAGCATGGCGGAACGGATCATAGCATCAGCGGAGGCGGCGCGGGAGACGGACAAGGCATCCATCAAACAGGCGCAGGCGCTGCTCCGCGAAGCTCATGTCGAACAGATGAAAGCTATCGGCGCGATCCGCACCAAGGACCGGCAACGCCGGCACTTGGTCTACACCGGCATAGGCACGGCGCTGGCAGTATCGCTTCTGTGGCTGTTCTATCCGGGATGGGCGGCCAATGTCGGGCCGCAAGGTTGGCTTTGGCCGGAACGGGTGGCCGCCCGCACGTTAGGCGAGGCATCCCTATGGGATGCCGGGATCCGTCTAATGCGCGCTGGGAACCCGAAACGCTGGCAGGCGATCGTGGATGCCGCTGATATGCGGCAGGAGAACAGAGAAGCCATCGGGGCTTGCGAACGAGCAGCCACCAAGGCCGAAAAGCGGGTGCGATGCGCCATCAGTGTCAGAAGGCCCTAACCGCGCCGGAAACCGCTCGGGGCGGGGCCGCGAAGCCGATTGCTCGACATTTTGCTCTAGGCTGCCAAGGCTGCCAGATACGGTGAAAGTGGCCAGCTGTTAGACGAGCATGGTGATAGATTTATGACCCACAAAATAAATCAATACAGGGTACAAGATGGATTTCACAGCATCAAATTTACACTCTATTCTTCGTCTAATTGTCGCAAATCAAACTTCCGTCTTCCATAATATAAATCCGATCAGCAGAGTTTATTGTTTCCGTTCTGTGCGCTATAATTATGCGCGTTATACCCAATCTCTTAATTGCTTGATTGACCTGCATTTCGCGAACTAAGTCAAGATGAGCAGTCCCCTCATCAATCAGTAGAATTTTCGGATTCCGATAAAGAGCCCTAGCGAGGATAATGCGTTGTTTTTGCCCGCCAGAAAGAGTTGACCCAAGTTCACTCACTTGAGTATCATATTTCATAGGCATCGCCATGATATCATCGTGAATAGCTGCATCTTGGGCGACAGAATGGACCCGATCAATATCCATAATTTCTTCAAATAACGCTATATTACTCGCAATTGTTCCAGAAAATAGATTATCATTCTGAGATATTACAGAAATTTGTTGATGAAAGCTTCTTATGCCAAATTCCTCCATCGGCTCCCCATCAATAAGTATGCTTCCTTGAGTTGGTTTTTCAATGCCACCGATTAATTTTAGTAATGTTGACTTCCCACTCCCTGACGCACCAGTTAGTGCAACATGATCTCCAGGAAACACTTCCATACTAATGTTTCTCAATACTAAATTATCACCCGATGAATAGCGAAACGAAACATTGTCTACGGTTATACCTCCCTTTAATTCACGATCTGCGCTTCGACCATTAAAGGCCCAATCCTCTTCCCCTTTTACAATATCCGAAAGGCGGTCCAAGTGCAGGCCGAGCATTTTGAACGAGATATACTGATCCACAAGTAGAAAAATGCGAGAAATGAACATCTGTTTATAGGCAATGAAAGCAAATGTCATGCCAATTGTCATGTCACCGCGACTAATCATGATGACAGAGATGAAAATTATCAATATATCTTGCAAAGCCATAATAAGGCTGCAGAGTGATGATTCCCAGTTCTGAATTCGTGCTGTTCTGATGTCACCATTCAGCGCATCGACCATCTTCGCTTGCCAAGCAGAAAAGCGCTTAGTTTCAGCACCGAATAAACGTAGACTCAAAATTCCTCGTATGGATTCAATTAAAAAACTCTGCTCACGACCATGAGAAACGATAGACTCTTGCTTTGCCTCACGCGCATACCGAAAAAATATAATCCTTGTAAATACGTAAGTTAATATAGCCAATAACGCAATTAACGTCATCAGCGTATTATAGAAAAACATCAATATCATTACCGAAATAGAAAATATTCCATCAATAATTGATATAATACCTTTCTCTAATATTAACTGCTGAATAGGCTGAATAGACGAAAAACGGGATAAAATATCACCAAGATGCCTGCGCTCGAACCACGAAATCGGCAGCCTGAATAGCTTTCTAACTGTATTTGACGCGATGGAGAGGTTGGCTTGCGAGGAAGCCGTAAGAATTGTGAACGATCGGAGCCAGCCAGCAGCAACTCCCACTACGCTGATGATGCCGAATCCAGCCGCAAGAGCCAACAGAAAATCTACACTTTGTATTGAAATAGTATTATCCAAAGCGACCTGCATGAAATACGGGGTCGCGATCGAGGCAATCTGTATTATGAGCGTCATGGTTAGAACCTGCACAATAACGCTCAGTATTCCGCCCATTCCTGAAAAAAGCTCACGTATACGTAAGGTATTAGCGGTTGGCAAAGGCTCTTGCTTTTCGCTGCTGGGCCGCAATTCCAAGGCTATGCCGGAGAAATGCAGTGACAAGTCATTCCAGCTGTACCACCGGCTGTGGCCGTCCGGGTTGTGGATCATGACGCCCCGGGAAGATGCCCGCTCAGCCACAACGAAATGCTTCAAATTCCAGTGCAAGATTGCCGGAAACGTGAGCAAACGCAATTCGTCGAGTGGAACCTTCAGTGCCCGGGGCAGGAAACCGATTTGATCCGCAATCGACATCAGTTTCGCAATATTGGTTCCCCGATGAGAAGGCGGGAAACGCCGTCTGAGGTCTTGAAGTGCTTGCCCTCTTCCATGGTAATTTGCCACCATCGCTAAGCAAGCCAAGCCGCATTCCGCCAGCTCAATCTGCCTAACCATTCGGACGCTGCGACGCCTAAAAAAATGAAGATCTAGCATTTCGCCTACAGCCGCTCGTAACCAGAGAACATCCATCTAATCATCCGGCGTCGCTCAACCTCAATGGAAGCCTTCAGCGTCATTCCTGGAATAAGTCGCAGGGCCTCATTGCCTTTCTTGCGGTAGAATCTGACTCGCACCTTATAGGCCGACATTTGATCGGATGGGGAGGCTTTCACGGGAGCCCCAGCCACCTCACTAATCACGCCGACCAGCATCCCGTACTGACTTTTCGGGAAAGCGTCGATTGCAAGCTCGACAGGCATCCCAACCCGAATGGATCCTATAGCGGAAGGAGAAACATTTAATTCCGCTTCCAGAGCAGAGTTACGCGGGTAGAGACTCGCTATTTCCTGACCGGCGACGATGGAACTCCCCAACCCCAAATCCAATGCGGCAATGGTACCAGATGCGGGTGCCCTTACTAGATAAGAGCGAAGGCCCATCGTCTGAGATATCGCCTCCGAAATTTGATTGCGTCTAAGAGAGATGGCCGCCTGATTAGATTTCGAGGTTGCGAGAAGCAAATCAAGCTCCTGCTTTTCCTGAAATAACTCGCTACGCTTTTGATCCCGTTGATCAATGATTTCATCAAGCGCAATCTGTTTCGTCGCGAGGGTATCTCTTCGATCATTAACATCTCTTACACTAATAAATCCCCTGTCTACGACATCTGCGATTCTCTGAAGATCATCCTCAGATCTTTTCACCAAATCCGTATAAAGGGACGCCCGCCGGTCCAAGCTCGTTATCTCTCTTGCTAAGGCCTCCATCCTTGCCTTAGCCCGATTAATTTGAGCCTTCTCCGCCTTTCGACTTTCCTCAACCTGACTATCAAGATCGGAATCTTGGTCACTAAGTGATTTCAAGACAAGTGTTTCAGAGGTGTCATATTGAGATATTGATCGTTCCACCCTCACTTCGGCTATTATGTCACCGGAGTTGACGGTCTGGCCCTGTTTAACAAAAATCTTGGCGACGGAACCCATGGCATCCGCTCTCAAACTGATTAGGCCACCAGCGGGAACGATTTTGCCTGTTGCCGTTTCCGATCTCACATGGAATGCGATCGAAAGAGCCAAAATGGCCAAAAGCATTAAGGATGCCAGGAAAAATCCGAATATCTGCCACGATACCGGCGTTGCGAGAAATGGCTTCCCTGAAATGTCGGCACTTCTATTTTGAACTACTTCTTTACGAAATAGCACGAGAAACGCCTCTTATAAATGAAACATATGCCATAACTAGACAGCACCTAACTCAATAACCGGTCGTTCCCCAACATATTTTATGCTATTTGTTAATTCGGTGTCGATGAACGATCGTAATAATTCATTGGGTGCCACGTCCTGCAAGCGCAACTTTGGCCTATGGTTGCGAGGCAATTGGAATTTCGGATCGCGAGACATCAGGAAATGGCAGAATGTATCCAAAAGGGGAATTTCCGGGCAGTATGCTTCTACCCAGAAAAAATTCCCCATCGGATTAAGATCTACGAACCACCATTGTCCCTGATCATCCACGATGAAGTCTATAGAACCAAAAACGAGGTTCAACTTTTTGAACATAATTGATACCGCAATGTTGATTGCGTCGGGGATATCGCAGCGCTCCATCCCTAAATCCGTCCAATCCGGCGTTCGTCGGAAATCAACTTCAGTGTCATCCCCGGGCCTATGCACGAACCGCCCGGCGAGCGAATAGCCGCCCATTTTAGTTAGTCGCACTTCATAAGATTTGGGAATGCGAGCTTGATAAATAGCGGGGCAAGCTTCTATTTCCGAAGCTTCGACATCCCGTATCGTTACAATTTCCGTACCAGTTGTTAGTCCGCTTCCGGATGATTGACAATACCAGACAGGAATGAAGAAACCTTTTACGATTGTTTGTCGATCATTATCCGTATTAAGATTGATGAAATCAATAATTTTATCGCGGGAATTACTTATCAATGTCGGTGGAATTTTTAAACCACTGGCTGTTGCGATATCAAGATGGAGAGGCTTCGCACTATGTTCCAGCGCCGATCGGGGATCGTTGATGTGAAAACCGCCCGATAGCTCTGTTTGTAGCCATATCGATTCCACTAGGCTTTTCCAGCTAAGTTCTGCGTACCGACGGTCATCCTCATGAACGGCGTCGCCTAAAACCGGACGCCCCATGCGCCTTAGCCATATAGTGTCAAATTCCGTCAAATTGAGGCTGCCCGCGCTCGATTCATAGATGATCGAATTTCGTCCACAGTTGGAGTCATGCGATATGGATGCGCGTTGCGGAATTTCAGTTAAGAATATTTTATTCATAGGTTGATTTAGAGCTTTTAAGCCAAGTTCTACATAGATTGCGTGCGCATCACCTGGCACACTCACGATGAGTATCGACATAGCTCTAAACCAATTGATGGAGCCCATCAGCCACTAGTGGCTGATGGGCTGAATATTTTAATAGTCGAAACGTGTTTCTGTATCTCCATTCGGACCGATATTGGTCGCTATTGGAGTTTCACTAGGAGCACCGCCAGCAACAATTGCTGCTTCTTCCGGAGTAAGTTCACGGGCCTTCGTGCGGTTGATGGTACGCTTTTTCTGCATAACAATCTCCTTGGTTCAGGCAGGGAAATTAATTGTTGCGGCCGAGCAAGGGGCTGTCAAGGCTGATTTGTGTCAAGTATATATATGATCTTCAAATGCACAGAACCAAAATGGATGGAAACGCTTTAGCAATATTAGCCACTTCCTTGCAGGAATCGAAATTCACTATCTAGTTCGAGGTGGCGAAATGCCGGTTTTCCGAGATTACTCGAGTTGGCATATGGTGCCTTGATTGCTAGTCCTTACTTCACGCATTGGTTTTGCAGAGGTGCATTCTGCGTTGCGGTGTTGTGGGAGGAAGATGGTAGCAATGGGAAATTTCCGAGCGATGGTTGTCCTAACTGGGCGTGGGTTATCCGCGTTGCTTGTCGGCCTTGTCGCCGCTTGCTCGTTTACGAGTTCCTACGCGGCGACCACAGGAGACTTTGAAGGCAACTGGGTCGTGAGAGCGCACTGTCGCGCCCTGATGTCTCTGACGCTCCACAGGGATGGTGGATCAGGTAATTTGGTTGGCGTGTTTCGCCGTCCGGCCAAGATGAGTTTGTCGGTGGGGCCGATCATTAGCAACCCTTCTGGCTCCCCGACCAAGTTGGCTGTAAAATCGAGCCGATTTGAGAATGACAGGCTGTTTGTGGATATTGAAAACCGGCGTGATCCGAAGAAAGTTGATACGTACATTCTGACGAAGCTGGGTCATGATGGATTGCTTATGGAAATTCAGGGCGCGCCGGTTGGACTTTTTCCTTTGATGCGCAGCAACTCGGGAATTGATCTGGCGCAGGATTGGGCCCCGGATATTAGCGTGCGACCCGATACGCCGTTCGCGTCAAATGAGGATTTGAAAAAGATTTTTGATGAGGATCAGGCTTTGCGAACAGGGCAGGACTCTAAAGATTGGAAGCAGATTGCTAAAAGCGACAAAGTTCGCCGCCAGGCGGTGATGAAGTTGCTGCAAGAAGGCGACCTAAAAACCGGTCAAGACTATGAGCGTGCCGCGATTATATATCAGCATGGAGAGACATCCGACGACTTTCTAATGTCTCATTCCTTGGCACTTGCTGCACTGTCGAAGGGCGCCCCGTCTGCGGTCTGGATAGCAACCGCGTCGATGGATCGATACCTCGAGTCTATCGGTCGGCCACAGATTTACGGTACGCAGTCGGTCGTACAAGCCTCCCCCGCACCGGATACAGTCGCACCTTTGCCGCAGGCATTACGAAAGGATCTCGCGCTGCCGGAGTCGCGCCCTTGAAATCTGAATTCGAGAAGGCATTTTCTGAGGCGGAAAGTCGAAGCTTTCCGCCCTTTCTACCCACTGCACAAGAAAGTACACCGTTCAATTCCACCCCCTACGTTACGAATATCGCAGCCATAAAGGCCGGAGCAGCGCTCGCGGATCGCGCGGAGTTGATGGAACGTTTCGTAGAAACGGTGGAAGGCCTGCCAGATATCGCGATTCGACCCGTATTTGCGCTGTTAGGAGGCAGTGCGATTGGCCCTAAAATCGATCCCAACGACCTAGATTGTGTTGTATTTTATGAAGCGATTGAAGGCTTCAATGCGGGTGCAATACCTGATTTTCAGAAGCTCTCACGTCTGAGAAGGATCGATTTACGACTTATTCCTTGGGACACCGACCCTATCCTTGCTGCAAAAGCACTATCCTATTTTAGCACTCTTTATGTAAAAAATCGAAATGAATTAAATATTGTGCGCGGATTAGTGATCGTTGACGTCAGGCAATAAATTAATTTTGTCGCAATATTCGTTCAATTATGCTGGACATAGATATGAAATATGAAATCAACGGCGTCCATCTTCCAAATATTTCCGCTTCTCTGAGACTCAGTTCGTAACCCCCGGTAGCCATATTGGAAAATATCTTTAGTGGAATATAGAAATTATCAGACGCACCGGAATATTGCATCGTCAAGTTGAATAGAATTCGGCCAACTCGACCATTTCCGTCATGGAATGGGTGAGAATTCACAAGAATTGCTTGAGAAATGATCGCCTTTCGTAGACCAATTCCTCCACCCATGCAGTAATTCTTAATATTTATTATTGATGATATTATGTTATCTGCGGATGGATAGAATACCCTATTCCCATATGCATCTGGCGCAGTATTTACATCTGTTTTCCTAAAGTCCCCGTACTTATTATCTGTCAAAGCAAGATTTATCTCTTTTAGTAGTAAGATGAAGTACGTAACATCTTCGCTATCGACAGCAAATTTGAACTTTTTGAGCAGTCCTGTACACACTAGACGCTCCCGTTGCCATAAGTTCTCATGAGGCGTAGAAATTATCTGCTGTTCATTCCAATGGCTCGATAGCGGATGCAGCAATTTCTTACACATCTTCGGATCAGACAAAATGCGTTCGGCTACTCGTTCGGTCGCCCTATCAATCAAGCTCGATGCCTGGAGGGATTGATTGGCAACTGAAAGTTGAGCTTCAACTAACGCTAATTTCGAATGGCTTGGTTCGGTCAGTGGTGTGCGCCGCTTGTTAAAAGTCATATCCTTCATGCCACCCTAGTTGCTCGTAGAGACCTGCTAAGTTCCTGGTAAACAGGAAGCAATCAGTAGTTTAGGACATATACGAACATGGTCCCGACGCCGTGAACCCAAGGCCACCGATATCGGTTGGCCACCCGCATGAAAACTCTCTGCCAGTGCGATGTCATATCGACCCAAGGGACAGATGGCATTTGTGACGGTATATAAATCGTGCATCGGATAAATGTCGATGTAAATTGAGCACCTTGCTGCCACTGCCGGGTGCCCGTAGGGGGGGCACCAGAAAAATCAACGACTTACATCATGTGACGAACTTCGTCCCATATCTGGCCGTAACATCAATCGTTACGCTGGACGCCGACGGCACACCGCATGTGTAGCTGTGTCCTTGGTCGCGACCACCTTTCGATCCAGCCGGGGGCTTTTTATTTTGGAGAGGAGGAGACTCGATTCAGCGAGCTGGGGCAGAACGCAGATACGGAACGACCACCAACTTTCCGGCCTTGATATCAAGGACGAAATCAGTGTTCAGAAGGAAGCCGAACCCAAGCCGCCCATCAGCCTCTTGGTTCGGAGCATCAGGAACGACGCGGACCGCAACATTCTCACGGCGTAGGCGGCCTAAAGTCACGGCAGGAAGAACGCCGCGATCAACCAGAAACGGCTGACCGTCCAGCCCCGCGACTGTGGTCTGCGTAAGCATTTGATTCTTCGGAGCGATACGATCCCAGACACGACGGGAAATGGACATCATCCCATTATCGCCCAAGTCCAGAACAAGATTCAGAGTTTGCGCCCCAATTGTGACGGCAACCGTGGGTCTGTTGCCGATTAAGGGGACCACAGGAAATGCCGGAGGCAGCGTGATCCCACCTCCCGGCCCGAGGCGGAAGCTATTTTTACTTCCCTGAAATATCAGAGCTAGGGAGCGCAGGTAGTCTGCCCCAAAAATAGCGTCGATTCTGCGATTTTCAGCACTGAGAACGTGAGATAGGTCTGCGACGGCGATCGCTCCCGCATTTATATCAACGACGCCAGGAACAGAAAATGCTACGTCCCGAACAACGCGCTTTGGGACAGATCTATGGACGGTGGTAATCACTCCGTCGCGCTGCTCTATCTCCCGACCAAGCCGTTCGACGAAAGAACTGTCGATCACGCTGGGGAATGCGCCATTATCAATCATGACCAAGGCATCCTGCCCCGCCAGCTTCGCGCGGAAAAGTATATG
Organism: Sphingobium scionense; assembly: GCF_014197035.1. Classification (GTDB taxonomy): domain Bacteria; phylum Pseudomonadota; class Alphaproteobacteria; order Sphingomonadales; family Sphingomonadaceae; genus Sphingobium; species Sphingobium scionense. The sequence continues at coordinate 237,382 of NZ_JACIEU010000006.1, forward strand.
TCCATCAACAATTTCGACGGGCGCGGGAGCCTGGTCCGGCTTGGCAGGGAATTTAATTTCCACTGAGTATGATTGCTGTTCGTCAGTGCCTGGTGGATTGGCGCCTTGCGGAAGGGCGGCGGCAAGTATCAAAGCGATAAGCACGTATCACCCTCCGATTGTTCAGCGCCAGGGTAGCCGTTATGGGCCGATATCCGCAATTTAAAACTATAAGCGCGTGCGATAGCTCCAACGCATGCTGCCCCAACCTTCAACGCCGTGATGCATCCTCAACTCAGATAGCTATCCGTAGCGAATTACAACAAAGGTGGCCCAGTGAAGGCTGGCATCTCAGGCAGGCGCACGCGACATAAACGGATAGCGCAAGACGGCTGACCTTCTTGTCTCACCGCCTGAGACCCCAGCCTCCGCTGGGGTGACGGAGTTAGGTGGGAAGCGGACTGTCCGGAAATCCTCCCCAAGCTTGCTTGGGGAGGGGGACCGCCAAAGGCGGTGGAGGGGCCAGAGAATTGTGCTTTTGCTATTGCCCCTCCGTCAGGCGCTACGCGCCTGACGCCTCCCCAAGACAAGCTTGGGGAGGAATTGGAACCAGCCGCTCTTGGTCGCTTCCAGACCGTCCGAATTTGCCCCAGCGGCGCAGAACCAAAGAATAGCGCCTGATTTACGCCACCGGTGAAATCGCGAAGTCACATCGAAGGGTAAACACCCCCTTCAGCCCATTCCCTCATATTCCGGTAACAGCTTCCCCGTCAGGCTGCCGCCGCGGCGCGCCCGCATTCCTCCCTGCCGGACCCTTGCCATGCGCCGCCCCACCGCCCTTTTTCTCGCTGCCAGCTTCCTCGACAGCGCCTTCGGCCATGGCGCGGACGGCCGCCCGCTGTTCATGCCGTTCGGCCTGATCGGCGGCCAATATGCCATCCCCGACATGGCCACCGCGCAGCGCCTGCGCCGCGGCGTCGCGCGCCTGCTACCGTTCGCCCTGCTGCCGATGCTCTGCCTGCTCGCGCTGTTCCTGCCACCTGTCCGCAACGCCTACGCCCTGCCGCTGCTCGGCGCGATGGCGGCCAGCTTCGCGCTGTTCAGCATCACCTTCTTCCTCTGGGTCCGCCACGCCACGCGCGGCCTGCACCGCGTCGATCGCACGCGACAGGGCATTCCCGCCCTGCTCGATCCCGACGAGGCGCTCGCCCGCCGCCTGCTCGACCGCGTCCGTCCGCCGCGCACCCGTTCGGTCGAAGAGACGCTGGGCGCCCTGGCCGGTTTCGCCTGCCAGATGCTGCTGCGCCATCGCGCCGAGCAGGAAGGCACCGCCGCCCCGTTGATCGAGGTCGCGACCCATGACGGGCGGCTGCGCTATTTCGGCGATGCGCTCAATGGCCTGCTCGCGGAATATCCCGGCTCGCTCTGGGCGGGCGTGGGCGATGGCAAGCCGCAACTGCTGCTCGGCCCGCTCTTCCGCGAGATGACCGATGCCTGTGTCGGCGATGATCCCGACTATGCGCAGATGATCGCCCTGCTCCAGCGCCACTGGAGCGCCACCGCGCTCATCCTGCGTGGCCAGGGCGTCGTGATCGACCGCTGGCCCGATCTCTTCGCCCGCGCCCTCCAGCTTGCGGCGCAGGACAGCGACGACAGCTCGCTCAAGCCCGCCCTGCTCTTCATGCGCGCCGCCATCGCCATGTCGAAAATGGACCCGGCGGAAATATTGGTGCCCGACCAGCCCGCCGGCGATCCGCTCAGGCGCTCGCGGCCGACGTCTCGCACAACGCCTTGAACTGGGCCATCATCTCGTCCCAGCCGGGATGGAAGCCCATTTCCTCATGCCGCGCCTTGGCCTCCGCGTCCCAGTGGCGGGCGGTCGCGGTGAAGCGGGTGCCATCGCCCTCCGCCGTAAATTCCCAGATCGCGGTCATGAACGGGCTCTGCGGTATCCAGCCGGCGGCATAGGCATCGGTCGTCACCACCCGCTGGTTCGGCACCACCTCCAGGAAAATGCCCTCCATCGGCCCGGTTTCCTCGCCATCGGGACCGAACATCTGCACCGCACTGCGGCCACCGGGGCGCATATCCTCCTCGATCACCTCGGCGCGCCAGGGCTTGGGACAGAACCATTCATCCTTCAGGTCCGTCCACACCTTCCAGCAGATCTCGCGCGGCGCCTCGATCAGGCAGGTGACCGACAATTCATGCTCCGCCCCGCTCATGCCGCCTCTCCCAGGAACGCCGCATGCATCGCGGCGCTGTCCAGCTTCTGCATCGTCATCATCGACTGCATCATGCGGGCAATGCCGGCCCGGTCGCCGGTATGATAATTGTCCATGATCTGGCGCGTAACCAGCTGCCAGGAGAGGCCATATTTGTCGGTCACCCAGCCGCACGGGCCGGCCGTGCCGCCATCACCGGTCAGCCGGTCGAAATAGCCATCCAACTCGGCCTGGTCCGCGCACGCCACCGACAGCGATATCGCCTCGTCAAAGCTGAATTGCGGCCCGCCGTTCAGCGCCTGATAGCTTTGCCCGAACAGGCTGAACTCGACCAGCAGCACGCTCCCGCCCGGCAGCGGCGAAGGCGACGGATTGACCTCGGGATAATAGCTCACATGGTCGACCGACCCGCCGAACAGCGAAACATAATAATGCGCAGCTTCCTCGGCCTGGCCGTCGAACCACAGGCAGGGGGAAATCTTGTCCATCACCCCTCTCCCTTGCTGCCGACCAGCGCGAACATCGCGCCCTGCGGATCGGTCGCCTGGATGATCCAGGCGCCGCCCGGCACCTCCATCGGCCCCTGCAGCACGCTGCCGCCACCCGCGCTCACCCGCGCGACCGCCGCGTCAATGTCGCCGACGGTGAAATAGAACAGCCATAGCGGCACCGGCATCATCGGCGGCACCGGCATGATGCCACCGGTCATGCCGTCAAAGTCCGTCGAGCCGGTCTGCGAGACAAGCTGATAGCTGCCCATCTCGCCCATATCCATGGCCTCGCCCTTGGTCCAACCCAGCGCCCCGGTATAGAAGGCCAGATCCTTGTCGAAATCGCCGGCATATAGCTCGTGCCAGCCGACATGGCCCGGCGCCATCGGCGGCGGCGCATCCATCCCCTCGGGGCTCGATCCCTTGAGCAGCATGAACACCGCGCCGCCCGGATCGGCCATCACCGCAAAGCGGCCGACGCCCGGAATATCCTCGGGCGGCCGCTTCACGCTGCCGCCGGCCGCGCTCAGCCGTTCGGCATCCGCATCGACATCGGCCGACCCGACATAGCCGCCCCACCAGGGCGTCATGCCGCAATCCTTCGCCTCGGCCGGGATCGCCATCACCCCGCCCAGCGGCCCGGCGCTGCCGCTGACGACATTATAATCGCCATCGGGGCCGAACGGCTGGGCCGTCCAGCCGACGACATCGCCATAGAAAGCCAGCGCCGCCGCGGGATCGCTGGTCATCAGTTCATACCAGAAGAATTTGCCGCTAAAGTCGGTCATCGTCTTTCTCCGGAATGCGATATTGGGAAAGGTCAGGCGCTTTCGTCGACCAGCACCTCGAACCCGCCATAGATCAGCCGCGCGCCAATGAAGGGCATGTCCTCGCCCTCCTTGGGCTGCATGCGTTCATCCTTCATCACCTTTTCGGCGCCGGCATCGCGGGTCGCCTTGTCGGGCCATTCGATCCAGGAGAAGACGACCTCCTCATCCTCCTGCGCAATCACGGCGGTGCGGAAATCATTGACCTTGCCGGGCTTGATATCGTTGCCCCAGCATTCGACCACGCGCAGCGCGCCATATTCGATGAAGATCGGCGCGGCAAAGGCCGCCAATTCCCGATATCGTTCCCTGTTACCCTTGGGCACCGGGATCACGAACCCGTCCATATAGCTCATCGTCTCTCTCCTTGTGCAAGGTCGTCGACATCAGGCGTCGGCAGTTTCTCCCTGGCTCGCGGCCATCGCGGCGGCGACATCCATCCACATCACTTCCCAGATATGGCCGTCCAGATCGGCAAAGTTGCGGCCATACATGAAGCCATGATCCTGCTTGGGGTTCGGCTCGGTCCCGCCCGCCGCCAGCGCCCTGTCCACCGTCGCGTCCACCGCGTCCCGGCTCGTCTCGCTCAAACACAGCAGAACCTGTGCGGTTTCATGGGCATTGGGGATCTTGCGCGGGGTAAAGCCGGCGAACCGCGCATGGGTCAGCAGCATCGCGTGGATCGTCTCGGAAAAACTGATCATCTGCGCGCTGTCATCGGCAAAATCATTGTTCCGCACGGCGCCGACCGCTTCATAAAAGGCGATCGCGGCGGACAGATCGGTGACGGGCAGGTTGACGAAGATCATCTTCGGCGCGGGTGCATCGGCCATCGTCTCTCTCCTCATGCTTTCATGGCGGCTCGCACCCTGGCTTGAGTCGCCGACTTGAACTTTGTGCGCCCGAAGATTATATTATGCAACAGACAAGTTAGAAAAGATAACCAATGAGTCCCAACCCGCGCAAACGCGCCTATCAGGATGGCTGTGCCACCGCCCATGCGCTCGATCTGATCGGCGATCGCTGGGCGATGCCGATCATGCGGGAATTGCTGCTCGGTCCCAAGCGCTTCACCGACCTGCGCGCCAGCCTGCCCGGAATCAGCGCCAATGTGCTGACCCAGCGGCTGGAGGAACTGGAAGCGGCCAGCATCCTTGTCCGCCGCCGCCTGCCCCCGCCCGCCGCCAGCCAGATTTACGAGCTGACCGAATGGGGCCGCGAGTCGGAAATATTGTTCATGGTGCTGGGCCGCTGGGCCTGCCGATCGCCCACGATGCAGCCGGGCATGCCGATGAGCCAGGTGTCGGTGGTGATGTCGATGCGCACGATGATCGACCGGGCCGCGATCGGCGATCTGGATGCGGCCATCGGCTTCCGCTTCGGCGAGGAGGCATTTCGCGCCACGCTCCATGATGGCGATTTCACCATCGGCCGGGGCGAAGCAGCCGGGGCGGATGTGATCTTTACCGGCGACCAGAATGCGCTCGCTGCCATCGTCTATGGTGGCCAGTCCTTCGCCGCGATGGCGCCGGCCCTGCAGGTGGAGGGCGACCGGGCACTGGCGGAACAGTTCGTCCGCCTCTTCCCCCTGCCGCCCAAAGCGCCCTCGACGGTCAGCCCGGCGACGCCAGCTTCATCATGACAAGGCCCGACAGGATCAGCGCCGCCGCCGCCAGCCGCGCCGGGCTGATCGCCTCACCCAAAAAGGCGACACCGACGGCAAAGGCGCCCAGCGCGCCAATCCCGGTCCAGATCATATAGGCGGTGCCCAGCGGCAGGCTGCGCATCGCCATCGACAACAGGCCGAAACTGGCGATCATCGCGATGAGGGTGATGAGGCTCGGCACCAGCCGGGTAAAGCCATGCGACTGCTTCATCGCAAAGGCCCAGACGATTTCCAGCAATCCGGCAAAAAACAGGGCAATCCAGGCCATGATGGCGCTCCTTCAAGAGGGGCGCCGGGCCGTCCCGGACTTGAAACCCGCATCGCGGGGGGAGGACGTGGCCTCGCTTGACGAAGCCCAGATAGTCCTCCCCCATGCAGGAGGCAAGCTTTGCGGGCGTCAATGCGCCCCGTTCAGCATCCCGAACACCTGGTCGAACTCGCCGCGCCTGGTCGCCTCGCTCAGGAACTTGACCCGCTCGACATGGATTTCGGCCGGGGTCGGCTCCTGCCGCAACAGGCCCATCGTCTCGCTGATGAAATCGGCGAGCGGCATCATCTGCGGATTGTCGGCATGGCCGGGCATCAGGTCGGTCTGCACGCCCGGCGGGACGATCTCCACCACATCGACGCTGGTGCCCTTGAGCTGCTCGCGCATCGCCAGCGACCAGCCATGGATCGCCGCCTTGGTCGCGCTGTAAGTCGGCGTCGCCGCCAGCGGGACGAAGGCCAGGCCCGACGACACGGTCAGGATCGTCGCGCTCGGCTGGGCCAGCAGGTGCGGCAGCAGTGCATGGGTCAGGCGGATAGGTCCGAGCAGATTGGTGGCGACCGTCGCCTCGGCGATGGCGAGGTCGATCTGATCCTCCGCCACCATGATCCCGGCATTGAGCAGCACCGCGTCGAGCGCCGGGAAATCGGCGACCAGCTTTTCCGCGAAGGCCGGGATCGCCGCCGGATTTTCCATGTCGATCACCATCGACGCCATGCCGGGGTGGGCTGCGACGACCTCATCGAGCGCCGCCTGCCGCCGTCCGGCGATGATGACCTGGTTGCCCGCTGCGTGGAATTCATGGGCCAGCGCCGCGCCGATGCCGGAACCGCCGCCGGTGATGAGGATGGTATTGCCGGAATTTTTCATGAGGAAAGCTCCTTTGACCGAAGCATCGCGCGTAAAAGTGGGAACCGGTTTTACGCTGAGCGATGCGTTACAAAAAACTGGAGCATGCTCCAGTTGCTTGCCGATCAATTTAATCCCACACTCTCTTTTGGAAAGAAGGCACCAAAAAGTGCCATAGGCACCCAAAGGTAAGAAATGGCAAATCCTCTGGAATCCCGCTTCGCCACCGCCGAAATAGCGGCGGCCGAGCAGTATCTCGACCATGATCCGCCGACCGAACTCGATCCGCGGGTGGAGCGACTCGTCAATGAACTGATCGGCCGGGTCGCCGACAAATGGACGATGCTGATCCTGGAATTGCTGGAGGAGCGCGGCACGCTGCGCTTTACCGAGGTCGGCCGCGCGGTCGAGGGGATCAGCCAGAAGATGCTGACCCAGACGCTGCGCCAGATGGAGCGCGACGGTCTGCTCACCCGCACCGTCCATCCGGTCGTGCCGCCGCGCGTCGACTATGCCCTCACCCCGCTCGGCAACAGCCTCAGCGCCGCCTTCTGCGGCGTATGGGTCTGGGCCGAACGCAATCTCGCCACGGTCGAGGATGCCCGCGCCCGCTTCGACGCGCGCGACGCCTGACCGGCGATCAGGTTTCGGGCGGCGCGGGAACCGGCTGCAACGGCAATCTGGGCGCCTGCACCTGCGGCTGGGTCGGCACCACCGGCGGCGGCGCGCTCGGCGTTGCCGGAACAGACGGGGCCGGAGCAGACTGGGCCGGAGCAGCAGGCGCGGGCACGGAAGCCGGCGCATCGGGCAGGATCATGTCCGACGGCCGCTGCATCGGCGTGGCCGGCACCTGCCCCATCGGCGCGGGCGCGGTCGGCGCCGGCGGTTCATGGTCGTTCAGATCATCGCCGCCGACCGGGCCGACCAGCTTCACCGTCGCGCCGAAGCGCTTGCGCCACTCCTCCAGCCGCCGCAGATAATCCTCATATTCCGCCCAGAAATCGCGGAAGGGCTGCTCCAGCTCATCCAGCGCCTTGGGCGCATAGGCGGCCAGCGCCTCGGGCGTCAGCCCGTTGATGATCGTCATCGTCGCCACAGCCTTCTGGCAAAAGGCCTTCTGGGCCGGCGGCAGGGCGAAGAAATTATAGACCAGCGTATTGAGCACCTCGCGCATGCGGATCGCGCTGCTGCCGTAACGCTGCTGATAGCTGGCCTCCAGCGTGTCGTTCGCCCGCTTCAGCGACGCGCCATGCACGCTCAGCATCTGGTTATACAATATGCGCGTCTGGCCATTGGTCTCGGTACAGGCCAGTGCCGCAACGTTCAGCCCCATGCGCACATGCCACAGCGCCTGGTCGCCCTGGGAATCGCGATTGGGGGTAATGAACTTCCCGGCCTCGTCCTTGTCCGGCGGCACCATGTCGGGCGCGGAATAGCGTGGCGGGGTCGGCATGACCGTCGGCACCACTGCCGGCGGCGGCGTGGGCGGCACCTGCTTCACCGGCGTCGCACAGGCCGCAAGCGCCATCAGGGCGAGCAGCGACAGGCGGGAAGACAGGGAACGTGGCAGAAACATCAACTACTCCGACGACCTGGCCCGGCAAACATGCCGGGCATTTCCACCGGAGGAAATATGCTTAATGCGCGGCCGGCAACGACCCCGCCCCTGGTTCACGACTGAACACCCGCCCGGCTGCTGTTAAAAGCCCGCTATCCCAATTGGTTGCAACGCAGCAAGCCGGCGACGGCGAAAAAGGGCGGAAAAGCCGATTTTTCTCAGTCGGCCCGCGCCAGCAGGCGGGGCAGCGTCCCCTTCGGTGCGATGACCCCATCATCGGCGATCAGGTCCGCCCGGCTCAGCCGCACCTCCAGCACCACCGGCGCCATCGCCAGCGCCCGCCCCGAACGCCAGGCCGCCAGATTGCTCTGATAGCGGGCATAGGCATCATAGAAATCGGTGAACGGCTTTTCCAGCGCTGCCAGCCCAGCCGGCGCATAGGCCAGCAACTGGTCCGCCGGCAGGCTGTTGACGGTCGCGCCCACGCGCACCGCCTCTGCGCAGAAGGCCGCCTGAACCGGCGGGAGCGCGAAGAAATTATAGACCACGGTATTCAGCCGCTCGCGCTGCGGGATCGCCGCCCCGCCGAACTGCGCCTTATATTCCCCCTCGACCTGCGCATTGGCCCGCGTCAGCGCGGCCCTGTGCCGAGCCAGTAACTGGTTATATTGCAGCCGCGCCGCGTCGCCGCTCCCCTGGCAGGACAGGGCCGCCACATTCAGCGCCATGCGCATATGCCACAGCGTCGCCGGCCCGCTCAGGTCGCGGTTGGGCGTCACGCGCTGACCATCGACCCCGATCGACGGTATCTGCATATTGGCCGTCGCCCCCAGCGGCGGCAGCGGCTGCGGCACGGGCTGTGCCTGCACGGGCACTGGCGGCGGCGCAACCGCCACCTCCTTCTGCCCCGCGCAGCCCGACAGCAGCGCAATCCCGGTGAGCGGGCACAATAGCAGGCGACGGATCGAGGCACGCATGGACGGTCTCCGGCAAATCTGATGCCGCAAACCATGCCCGATATTGGTTAAAAGCCGATAAAGCCTGTTTTTCAGGCGCAGGGATCAGGCCGCGCGACGCTCCAGCGCCGTGGCGGCCTGCACCATCAGTTCGGCGATGATGTCGGCGACGGGCTCTTCCTTGGTCACCATGCCGACCGACTGGCCCGCCATCAGCGACCCGCCCTCGACATCGCCGTCGATCACCGCACGGCGCAGCGCACCGGCCCAGAAATGCTCGATCTGCAACTGCGCTTCCATCATGTCGACCGCGCCCTGATCCAGCAGGTTGGCGACCTCGCGCTGCTTGGCGGTGAAATTCTCCATGCCCGCATTCTTGAGCGAGCGCACCGGGATCACCGGCAGGCGCGGGTCGATCTGCACGCTGGCAATGGCATCGCGCGCCGACGCGCGGAAGAAGGCCTTCTTGAACGCGGGATGGGCGATGCTCTCGCTCGCACAGGCAAAGCGCGTACCCAGTTGCACGCCGGCCGCGCCCATTTCCAGATAGGCGGCGATCGCCTCGCCCCGGCCGATGCCGCCGGCGACGAACACCGGAACCTGCTCCGCCATTTCGGGCAGGATTTCCTGCGCCAGCACGCTGGTCGCGACCGGGCCGATATGGCCGCCTGCCTCCATGCCCTCGACCACCAGCGCGTCGACGCCCGATCGCACCAGCTTCTTCGCCAGCGCCAGCGCGGGCGCGAAACAGATCAGCTTGGCGCCATTAGCCTTGATCGCCTCGATGCTGCCCTTGGGCGGCAGGCCACCGGCCAGCACCACATGGCTCACGTCATGCCTGGCGCACACCGCGATCAGGTCGAACAGCTGCGGATGCATGGTGATCAGGTTCACGCCGAACGGCTTGGCAGTCAGCGCCTTGGTCGCCGCAATCTCCGCGTCCAGCAATTCGGGCGTCATCGCGCCACAGGCGATCACGCCGAAACCGCCGGCGTTCGAGATCGCCGATACCAGGTGCCGCTCGCTGACCCAGCTCATCGCCCCGCACAGGATCGCCGTCTCGCAGCCGAGAAATTCGGTGCCGCGGGCCATCAGGGAAGCGAGTTTGGCAGTGGTCATAAGTTCAGCCTTCAAGAATCAAAAAGCATCCCCGAACGCGATGTCCGGGGATGGTAAAGAGAGTCACCTGACTTTCTGCAATCCGCCTTTGCGGGGATAACACCGAAAGTAAAGAGCAACTCGGCTTGATCGATATTTGGCTCAGGCCGAGCCGAAAATGGTGCCTTTCGAGAACCTCGGGCCGAGTCACGTGCCTCGGCCCGACGCAGCGTGCTTAAAGCACGTGAGCACCGGAAGCGGAGAAAGTTGAAACGAGGCACGTGACTCGTTTCAACATTTGCAGGCCGGCCTCAGCCAAATAGCGATCAAGCCGCCGGGGCGTCGAGGCCATAGGCGGTATGCAGCACGCGCACCGCCAGTTCGGTCTCGTCCTCGTCGATCAGCACCGAAACCTTGATCTCGCTGGTGGAAATCGCCTCGATGTTGATGCCGCGTTCGGCCAGCGTCTTGAACATGGTGGCGGCGACGCCGGCATGGCTGCGCATGCCCACGCCCACGACGCTGATCTTGGCGACTTCGGTGTCGGTGATGATCCGGCGGAAGCCGATCGCGTCCTTGTTCGCTTCCAGTATGTCGACGCTGCGGGCGAGGTCCGCGCGCGGGACGGTGAAGGTGACGTCGGTCTCCTCATTGTCCTTGCTGTCATTCTGGATGATCATGTCGACGTTGATCGCCGCATCGGCCAGCGGGGTGAAGATGCTGGCCACCGCGCCCGGCTTGTCGGGCACGCGGGTGACGATGATCTTCGCCTCATTCTTGTCATGGGCGATGCCGGTGATGAGCTGACGTTCCATCTTGCTTTCCTTGAGCTTGGCTTCCAGTTCCTCGTCGCTCACGATCAGCGTGCCGGGGAGGTCGTCCTGGGTGGGATCATCGAAGGAAGAGAGCACCTGCACGACCACGCCTTCCTTCATGGCGAGGCCGACCGAGCGAGTCTGCAGCACCTTGGCGCCGACCGAGGCCAGCTCCAGCATTTCCTCATAGGTGACGAGGTCCAGCTTGCGGGCGCGCGCCACGATGCGCGGGTCGGTGGTGTAGACGCCGTCGACGTCGGTATAGATGTCGCAGCGATCGGCCTTGACCGCCGCGGCCACCGCGACCGCCGACGTGTCCGAACCGCCACGGCCCAGCGTCGACACCCGGCCATCGTCCATCATGCCCTGGAAACCGGGGATGACGGCGACCTGCCCGGACTGCATCGCCGCAACCAGCGCGTCGGTCTCGATCGTGCTGATGCGCGCCTTGGCATGGGCCTCGATCGTGCGGATCGGCAATTGCCAGCCCAGCCAGCTGCGCGCGTCCACGCCGATCGCCTTCAGCGTCATCGCCAGCAGGCCGCTGGTGACCTGCTCGCCCGCCGCCACGACGACATCATATTCGGCCGGGTCGTAAAGGGCCGATGCTTCCTTGCAGAAGCCGACCAGGCGATCGGTCTCGCCCGCCATGGCCGACACCACGACCGCCACTTCATGGCCCTGGTCCACGACATGTTTGACGCGTGCCGCCACGTTGCGAATTCGCTCCATCCCCGCCATGGAGGTGCCGCCGAATTTCATCACGATGCGCGCCATTTGCTTGTCGAACCTATTCCTGTTTGTGAAACAAAATGTCCCAAAGGGCCAAAACGGCGCTCCTATTAGCAGCCGCGGCGGATATGGCAAGCAATCCTGCCTCACCGCCCGCCGCAGCAGCGGTCCATTTCCCGCACCATGCCCCGCCTTCAAAGACATAGCTATGGCAGCATGGCACATTGGCCTTCCCGCCGCCCGCTGCTAGAACGGCCGCACGGGTGCTTCCCCACCCAGCAAGACCCAAGGTGCATGATGACTGAGACGACCGCGACGATCGACCCGAAGGAAGCTGCCCATTTCGGCACCATGGCCGCCGACTGGTGGGATCCCAAGGGGTCGAGCGCGATGCTGCACAAGCTGAACCCGGTCCGCCTCGCCTATATCCGCGCCGCGATCGACCGGCACTGGGACAGCGACGATCATGGCTTCCGCCCGCTCAGCGGCAAGCGCGCGCTCGATGTCGGCTGCGGTGCCGGCCTGCTGGCCGAACCGCTCGCCCGCCTCGGCGCCAGCGTCACCGGCCTCGACGCCGCGCCGGAAAATATCGCCGTCGCTGTCGCCCATGCGCAGGGCCAGGGCCTTTCCATCGACTATCGTGCCACCCCGGTCGAGCAGGTCGGCGACAGCGGCTATGACCTCGTCACCTCGATGGAAGTGATCGAACATGTCGCCGATCCCGCCGCCTTCGTCCGCGCCCTCGCGGCCAGGCTCGCGCCCGATGGCCTGATGATCCTGTCCACCCCCAACCGCACGCCGATGTCGCGCCTCGCCATGATCACCATCGGCGAAAGCATCGGCGGCATTCCCAAGGGCACGCATGACTGGGCCAAGTTCATCACCCCCGATGAACTGACCGCCCTGCTCGAAGACGCGGGCCTCGAAGTCACCGACAGCAGCGGTCTCGCCTTCGATCCGGCGCGCGGCTTCACCCTGTCGGCCAACAAAGCGATCAACTATCTGCTGACGGCGCGGCACAAGGACTGAAACGGGACGGGCTTTCGCAACGATCAGGCACCCCACTGCCATCAGGAGATTGGGACATGACCGACGCTCCCGACAGGATCGACGCCTATATCGCCGCCCAGGCCGATTTCGCCCGCCCCATCCTCACCCATATTCGGGCGCTGATGCACGCTGCGTCGCCGGACATGGGCGAAGCGGTCAAATGGGGCATGCCCTTCTTCACTTACAAGGACCAGAATCTCGCCAACATGGCCGCTTTCAAGGGCCATGCCGCCTTCGGCTTCTGGCATGACAAGGTTGGCAGGGACGATGCCAGTGACGACGCCATGGGCCAGTTCGGCCGCATCACCACCCGCGCCGACCTCCCCTCCGACGAAGAGATCGCCACGCTGATCGCGCAGGCCATCGCCCTGATCGACGCCGGCGACCGCCCGCGCACCGGCCCCAAGTCGCCAAAGCTGCCTCTGCCCGTCCATCCGACCTTTGCGGCCGCCCTCGCCGCCAGCCCGGCCGCTACCGCCGTCTGGGCCGCCTTTCCGCCCGGCAAGATCCGCGACTATTGCGAGTGGGTCAATGAGGCCAGGACCGACGCCACCCGCGACAAGCGCATCGCCCAGGCCGTCGACTGGATCGCTCAGGGCAAGGGCCGCAACTGGAAATATGAGAAGAAATGACCGCCAACCGCTTCCATCCCCGCGCGCAGCGAAGCAATGATCCTGTCCGACCTCGTCCGCTGAGGACCAGAAGCGGCCATCGTCACCCCGGCCTTGAGCCGGGGTCCCGCTTCTTTATCTGTTGCATAGAAAAGCGGGATGCCGGGTCAAGCCCGGCATGACGGATGTGGGTACAGCGGCTAACGACCAATTTTGGTCATTCCTTCGCAATCCGCCATCGCTGCATTGCAGACATCTATCGGATGTCGTTTAAGGCGGGCATGGTATTTGGGTTCTTCTTGAAAAAGGGTAATGGGCCGGAAGCACCTCGCCCATCAATCCCAACCGTCAAATTCGATGCCTCACACGTCACTATGACGATCCGTGCCGATCTGTGGGAGCGCGTCCAAGAATTTGAGGATTTGCCTGTCGGAGAAGTGCAGAGTGTGTTCGAGGCTGCGGTTATGGCAGCACAGCGAGGACGCGACGCGGCACATCTTTTTAATGCGCTAACGAACCTTGGCGTTTCAAAGAGCCGGGCCAGCTATATATCGCGCTATCTGCTCAATCGTTCGACCGCACTTATGAATGTGCAGCGTATGCGGGACAGTGGAATCACAGAAGGCAAATGGGGATATTCAGGCTCCCCGTGTTGGTCGGCCAATCCTCCCAGTCCTGAGGAACGTAAAATTGACGCGGCTCACAGCGCGGCTAACCGGCAGACATTCCTGCTTACTAAGGGGATGCTCATCAACGGTGAGTGGACTTTCCCAGGATTAGCACCTGCTTGCAAGTGCGTGACCATCGCCGTCGTGCCCGGATTTGACTAGCTGCTTGTCGTTCGACTGATGTCAACTAATCGATCTTCTCATCCGAGAGCTACCTTCCGCTTCCCACCCTTCCTCGTCATTCCCGCGAAAGCGGGAATCCATCTCCCAAGGCCTAATCCAATGGAATGTCAGGGCAGCGCCTCCAGCCTCCGCGCGGATGATGGACCAAGAAGCACAAGCCCGCCACAGACGCCCGATATGAACCAACGCGCCCATTTTCCCGGATCGCCTAATCAAGCCCGTCCATGATGCCCTGCAACACCGCTGCCGACGCCAGCAGCGCCGCCCGTTCCTCCGCATCCAGGTCCGGCACCAGCACCCGGCTCACCCCCTGCGCCCCGATCACGCAGGGCAGGCTCAAATAGACGCCCGCCACGCCGCATTCGCCATGGGCCAGCGTCGACACCGGCAGCACCACCTGCTCGTCGCGCCGCACCGCCTCGCACAACCGCACGATCGCCGTCGCCACGCCATAGCTTGTATGGCCCTTGCCATAGTTGATCGCATAGCCCGCCCGCATCGTCTCATGCGCCAGTTCCGCCCGGTCCAGAACCGCGCCGCCGCGAAACTGGTCCAGCGTCACCCCGCCGATCCGCACGCCCGAAAAGACCGCCACCTCGCTGTCGCCATGTTCGCCCAGCACCTGCCCCTCGACCGACACCGGCGCCACGCCCAGCCGGTCGGCCAGCCGCCGGCGAAAGCGCGCACTGTCGAGCAGCGTCCCGGTGCCGATCACCTGCCCCACCGGCAGGTCCGACGCGCGCTGCGCCACCTGCGCCATCGCGTCGACCGGGTTGGACGCGACGATCATCACCCCGCCAAAGCCCGCTTCCACCACCCGCCGCGCACAGTCCGCCACGATCGCGGCGCTGCGCCCGGCAACCGACAGCCGGCTTTCCTCGCCATGGGTGGTCGCGCCCGCCGTGATGACCACGATCGCCGCGTCGCCCGCATCCCGATAGTCGCCGCGCAGGACATGGGCCGGCCGCGCCAGCGCATTGGCGTCGGCGATGTCCAGCGCCTCGGCCTGCGCGCGCAGCCCGTCCGCATCGATCAGCATGATCTGCGTGAACAGCCCGCGCAGCATCATCGCATAGGCGGCCGTGGCACCGACATGACCGGTCCCGATGATCGCAACCTTGTCGAACCGCACCGCCATGCCTTTGTCGCCTCCTGCTATTGCCCGACCGCCTCCGCCCGCGCCACCAGCGCCCGCGCCTCCTCGACATGCATCGCCTCGATCATCCGTCCCTCGAAGCGTTCGGCCCCGCCGGTCGCCGCCTCGATCAGCCGGCGCGCGTCCGCCACGGCCTGCGCGTCCGGGCCGAACGCCTGGTTCGCCACCGGCACCTGCCCCGGATGGATCAGCGTCTTGCCGTCAAAGCCGAAGCCATGGCCCTCGGCGCATTCCGCCTCCAGCCCCGCCTCGTCGTCCAGCCGGTTGAACACGCCGTCGAACACCGCGATCCCCGCCGCCCGCGCCGCCAGCACCACGCTCTGCAGCACATGGGCCAGCCCCGCCCGCCCGGCCGAGGGCGGAATGGCCAGATCCTTGCGCAGATCATTGGTGCCCACGAACAAAGCGGCACAGCCCTCGCCCGCCGCGATTCCCGGCGCCGCCAGCACGCCCTTCGCGCTCTCGATCATCGCGATCACCGGCTTCTGCGCGACGGAATAGACGTCCTTCACCTGCTTGGCATTCTCGACCTTGGGCAGCACCACATAGTCGACCGCGGTGCGCTTCAGCGCCACCATCTCGGGGCCATGCGACGGCATCCCCTCGACATTGATCCGCACCGCCATCAGCCGCCCGCCAAAGCCCTCGCCCACGGCCTCGACCGCCGCGTCCAGCGCCGCCGCCTTGTCCGCGTCGGGCACCGCATCCTCCAGGTCCAGGATCACCATGTCGCACGCCAGCGTGCGCGCCTTGGCCACCGCGCGCGGATTGGACGCGGGCAGGAACAGCAGGGATCGGGCGTGGCGCAACTGCATCTCATGTCTCTCCATCACTTTGCCTTTTCCCGTTAACGAAGAACCGCCATAGTGCTCCCCTTCTCTGGGGAGGACATATGGTGACGACCTTCGCACTCACGGTCACATTTCTGGTGCTCTTCTACCTGGCGGTCAGCGTCAAGGTGGTGCGGCAGGGCTATCAATATACCATCGAGCGTTTCGGCCGCTTTACCGAGGTGGCGAAGCCCGGCCTCAATTTCTACCCCGCCTTCTTCTACGCCGTCGGCCGCAAGATCAACATGATGGAGCAGGTCGTCGACATTCCGGGGCAGGAAATCATCACCAAGGACAATGCCATGGTGTCGGTCGACGGCGTGGTCTTCTTCCAGGTGCTCGACGCCGCCAAGGCCGCCTATGAAGTGTCCGAACTCTATGTCGCCATCATGCAGCTCGCCACCACCAATCTGCGCACCGTGATGGGCTCGATGGACCTCGACGAGACCCTGTCGAAGCGCGACGAGATCAACGCCCGCCTCCTTTCCGTGGTCGATCATGCCACCAACGCCTGGGGCATCAAGATCACCCGCGTGGAACTCAAGGACATCCGCCCGCCCGCCGACATCGTCAACGCCATGGGCCGGCAGATGAAGGCGGAGCGCGAGAAGCGCGCCAACATCCTGGAGGCCGAGGGCCTCAAGAGCAGCGAAATCCTGCGCGCCGAGGGCCAGAAACAGTCGCAGATCCTCGAAGCCGAAGGCCGCCGCGAAGCCGCCTTCCGCGATGCCGAGGCCCGCGAGCGCGAGGCCGAAGCCGAAGCCAAGGCGACCCAGATGGTGTCGGACGCGATCGCGGCCGGCAATCCGCAGGCGCTCAATTACTTCATCGCCCAGAAATATACCGACGCGGTCAGCCAGTTCGCCACCTCGCCCAATGCCAAGACCATCCTCTTCCCGGTCGAGGCGACCCAGCTCATCGGTACGCTCGGCGGCATCGGCCAGCTCGCCAAGGAAGCGCTGGGCGACACCCCCACCCCACCAGCGCCACCCGCCGCGCCACGCCGGGGACCGTTCGGCCAGACCCAGGGCTGACGGGGGGTGACCATGGCGCCCCTGCGCAACCGGTCCAATTTGAGCGGCCCAGTCCTCCACCTTCCGTTCGCTTCGAGCCAAGTCGAGAAGCCGGCAGCGCTACGCATCCTCCTGGAACCGTTTGCCCTGAGCTTGTCGAAGGGCTCAGCCGAACAAAGTGAGGCCTTCGCTCCGCTCAGGCGAGGGCTTCGACAAGCTCAGCCCGAACGGATTGTGTTTGGCCCCACCCATCCCCGTCATTCCCGTCATTCCCGTCATTCCCGTCATTCCCGCGAAAGCGGGAATCCATCTCCCCACCTTGGTTCAAGCCCGAAATCGCATGAGATGGATCCCCGCCTCCGCGGGGATGACACAAAAACACCCCACCCCACCAACCACAGGACCACCCCATGAACGACTGGCTCACCCTGCTCCAGGATCATTGGGCCTGGCTGGTCTTCGCCGCGCTGCTGGCGATTGCGGAGGTGCTGATCCCCGGCGTCTTCCTGATCTGGATCGCGATCGCCGCCGCCATCACCGGCCTCGCCGCGCTGGCGCTGCCGATCACCATTCCGCTCCAGCTGCTGATCTTCGCCGCGCTCTCGGTCGCCTCAGTCTGGGCCGGGCGGCGCTGGTATGTGGACAATCCGGTGCCCTCGACCGACCCCAATCTCAACGACCGCACCGCCCGCCTGATCGGCGAACTGGTGACAGTCGTAGAGCCGATCCGCGGCGGCGAAGGCCGGGTCAAGGTCGGCGACAGCGTCTGGACCGCCCGCGGCCCGGACAGCGAAGCGGGCGCGCGGGTCCGCGTGACGGGCGCAGAAGGCACGGTGCTGTGGGTGGAGGGCACCTGACCCCACGCCAGCCCCACCGAACCGCCGTCATCCCGACTCCTTCGACAGGCTCAGGACAGGCTTGATCCGGGATCCATTCGGCACGCGCCCCCGATCGTAGCGCCACGCGCGCACCACAACGAACGGAGCGACCGCTCCCTCAGGCCAGATGCCGCCCCGTATCCTGTCGCCCATGCAGGATACGGACAATGGCCAGATGATCGCCCCCGTCGCGATAATAGATCATGTGCGATCCCGCTGGCGCCTTGCGATAGCCGGGCCGCACATCGACCGGCAGCCCCGGCCGCCGCCCATCCGCCAATGCCAGACAGACATCGCGTATCGCATCGATATAGAGATCGGCCTGATCCACGCCCCAGGTCGCCGCGCTATAATCCCAGATGTCGGACAGATCGGCCTGCGCCGCCGGCGTAAAAAGCAGCCACTTCACCGCCCCGCTCGCCTCAGCAGCCGCGCTTGGCCGCCTTGAACGCCTCGAAATCGAACGGCGTCGCTGCGCCCGACTCCTCTCCGGCAATCAGCGCCGCCTGCAACGCCTGCACCTGCGCCTCACGCTCTTCCAGCAGACGCAGCCCCGCCCGCACGACATCGCTCGCCGATCCATAGCGACCGGTCTGCACCTGATCGCTGATGAAGCGGGTAAAATGATCGCCGATCGTCACCGATGTGTTGCGCGCCATCGCCGCACCTTCCTGTCGCAGAGCGAGGCGAGAATATACCAAAAAATATTACAGTTCAACGCAACTGCCAACTTCTGATTGCGAAACCGGAATCTAATCCACCGATAAAGTACGAAAAAAATCCTTGAGTATCAGGGTTGCGCACCATCTCGCAGGCGCTATGAACAATCATTCCGGATGGAGAACAAATGTGGCAACCATTATTAGCCTGTTTAACCACAAAGGCGGCGTAAGCAAAACGACAACCGCATTTAATCTTGGTTGGATGATCGCACGCCAAGGCAAGAATGTACTGCTTGTAGATTGTGACCCGCAATGCAATTTGACCGGCATGGTTCTTGGACTGGAAGATTTGGCGACAGCGGATTCAATCCAAGGTACCAAAAACGGCAGACCGCTAAATATCCGAGAGGGACTTGCTCCCGCGTTTGAGTCGCGTCCTTCGCTTATCCAACCAGTCGATTGCCCCCAAGTACCCGGCAACGATCGACTTTGGCTGATGCCTGGACACATCGGCCTAGCCGAATACGAAGTCACCCTAGGCATCGCCCAAGAACTGTCAGGGTCGCTCGTAACGCTAAGAAACCTGCCGGGCTCCCTCCGATATCTCATAGATACAACAGCCGATGCCTACGGAATCGACATTGTTATTGTCGACATGAGCCCAAGCCTCGGCGCCGTTAATCAAAACCTTCTTACAATTAGTGATCTATTTCTGGTACCTATGCATCCAGATTACTTCTCGACGATGGCAATAAAATCACTGACAAGCGTTCTTCCAAAATGGAAGGCATGGGCGGAGTCAGCATCCCAGATCGATACGTTGCGCGACGCGGAATATCCATTCCCTCACAGCAATCCGCGCTTTCTTGGATACGTCGTCCAGAAATACCGTCCCCGTGCCGGCGCGCCGTCTAAAGCATTTCAAAGCTGGATTGACCAATTGGAGTCTGCTGTCGCTGAAATATTTATTCCTGCGCTCGAAAAATGCGGCTTAATGCTTGATTCTGATGCTTACGCAGCGGGCGAATACGACCGAGGCTGTGTAAAAACGCCTTTGTATGATAGGGTTTTCTGGCGTCTCGGGAGACTTGGTCATGGGCCGTTTCGTCGAAGGGGAAGATCGC
>NZ_JACIEU010000007.1 GCF_014197035.1 Sphingobium scionense
ATGATACGCAGCGCCAAGCACTGATCGATGTCGTCGAGAGCGGCCCGATCCCGGCAATCCACGGAGTGGTGCGTTGGAGGCTGATTGATCTGGCCCAGTGGCTCCATGACGAGTTTGCCGTCTCGCTCGACGAGACCACCATCAGCCGCGAGTTGAAGAAGCTGGGTTACGTCAAACTCACGGCGCGGCCTCGCCACCATGCCCAGAACGAACATGCTATGGAGGCCTTCAAAAAAGGGGCTTCGCTGCCGAGCTGGCAAAGGTCAAAGCCATCCTCCCGAAGGGAACGCCCATAGAGGTATGGTTCCAGGACGAGGCGCGTGTCGGCCAGAAGAACACAATCACACGGCGCTGGGCCAGACGCGGAACGCGGCCATCGGCACCGAAAGATCAGCGAACGAAATCAGCCTATATCTTTGGTGCGATCTGCCCGGAACTGGGCAAGGGCGCCGGGCTCATCCTGCCCTTTTGCAATACCGATACCATGTCACTGCATCTGGCCGAAATATCCCTTGCCGTCGCGCCGGGTGCTCACGCGGTTGTGCTGATGGACCAAGCTGGTTGGCACATGACCGGCAAGCTCGATGTCCCCCACAACATCAGCATCGTCGCGCTCCCGGCCAAATGCCCCGAACTAAACCCGGTCGAGAACATCTGGCAGTTCATGCGCGACAACTGGCTCTCCAATCGCGTCTTCACATCCTACGAAAACATTGTCGACCTCTGCTGTGAAGCTTGGAACAAGCTCGTCGACCAGCCTTGGCGCATCATGACCATCGGGCGCCGCAAATGGGCGCGTGGGTCATGATCAATGCAGGTTGGTATTAGCCGCGCGCGGCGGACGCGTCATGGGTGCGGCGTGGGGGCAAAAGGCCCTGAAACCCCGTTTACACTGTGAACTTCGTAGGAGATTTGGGCTGTCGCGTCACAGCGACGCGCTATGCCGGGCCGATCGATAGCGCGCGACGGCGGGCTCGGAATCGGCAAGTTGCCGGGCAAAAATGCGCCTCAGTTCATGAAAAAGGGGGCCGTGGCCCCCTTCCCCATCCTACCATTCATAGGCCTTGGGCAGGCTGCCCTCGACCGGGGTGGCGTAGCGGTCGCGCAGCTTGGTCTGGCGATTGTCGATCGGCTGCTGGATGCCGTCGATCCACACCGCGACCGGCGCCGATTCCATTTCCAGCGGATCGCCGTCCCAGATCACCACGTCGCCCGCCTTGCCGGCTTTCAGCGAGCCGATCCGGTCGCCCAGGCCCATCGCCTCGGCCGGGGCGGAGGTGATGCTGCGCAGCGCCTGGCCCCAGCTGAGGCCGGTGGCGCCCGGCACCTTGTTGAGGGCGACCATATTGCCCGCCTGCTGGGTGGCGAGGCGCAGTTGCAGCGCTTCGTCCCGGTCCATCAGGCCCATGGCGACGGGCACGCCGGCCTTCACCATGCGGCCCACGTTGCTTTGGGTCGCGGCCAGCTTCTCGAAGCTGGAGGGCAGGTCGTCGAGCCCGCCGGCGATCACCGGCACCTTGGCAGCGGCGATCTGGCTCGCCACCATCCAGCCCTCGGTCGCGCCGGCGAGGATCAGCTTCAGCGCCGGGAAGTCCTGCCTGAGCGCCAGCACGCCGAGAATGTCGCGCGCGCTTTCGACATGGATCATCAGCGGCATGGCGCCGGTGACGACCGGGACCAGCGCCTCGGCATCGACGCGGTTGAGCAACGCGTCCTTCGACCGGCCATCATAGCTGGCCGGGGCCTTGGCATAATCCTGCGCCTCGCGCAGCATCATCTTAAAGGTCAGATAGGCGGCCGGACGGCTGCCGCCGGCATCCTCCGCGCCCTCTTCGCCCATCTCGACATATTGGAAGGCGCGCGCCTTCGTGATCGGGTCCATGTCGGCACCCAGATCGACCACCGCGCCCTGCCCGGCGAAGATGCCGTTGCCGGTCGCGGGCACGACCACCGCGCGAGTCACGCCGGCGGTGCGGCTGATCGCGATCGGATTGGCCAGCGGGTTGATCGCCGGCGCAACGTCGATCGCGGCCGAGAAGGGCGTGCGGGCGTTGATGTCGTTGGTTTCCTTGACACCGGGCACTTCGGCAAGGCCCACGCGCGAGAAGCCCGAGACGATGCCGGGCGTCACCCATTTGCCGCTGGCGTCGATGGTCTTGGCGCCGGCCGGCACGGCGACGCCGGTCCCGGCGGCCACCACCTTGCCGGCGGAAATGACCACGGTGCCATTCTGGATCGGTTCCGACCCGTCACCGATCGCCAAAGTGGCGCCGGTGATGGCGATGGTCTGGGCCATGGCCATGGGCGAGGCGGCAACGGCGAGCAGCGCGGCGGCGGCGCGGATTGCGGTCTTCATCGTCATTTCACGTCTCCCGCGCCGATCTGGCCGAGTTCGAAATCGGTTACCGGGCGCCGCTTGGGATCATTGGCGTCATAGAGCAAGGCGCCGTCGACCCAGACCTTTTCCGGCCGGGTATAGGTGCTGAAGGGATTGCCGTTCCACAGCACGACGTCGGCCATCTTGCCGACCTTCAGGCTGCCGGTCTGATCGGCGATGCCCATCGCCTTGGCCGGATTGATGGCGAGCCAGGTCCAGGCGATCTCGTCAGGGATGTTGATGCCCATGCGACGGCCCGCGCCCAATGCCTTGGCCGCTTCCTGGTTCAGGCGCTGAATGCCATTCTCGTCATCGGAATGGACGATGGCGCAGGCGCCGGCCTGGTGGACGAGCGGGACATTTTCCTTGATCCCGTCATAGGCTTCCATCTTGAAGCCATACCAGTCGCCCCACATGGCGGCGCAGATACCGTTTTCGCGCAGCAGGTCGGCGATCTTGTAGGCCTCGACGGCGTGGTGGAAGGCGGTGACCTTGTAGCCGAACTCCTTCGACATATCGATCACATTGGCCATCTCGTCGGCGCGGTAGCAATGGTTCTGGACCAGGATCTTGCCCTCCAGCGCGTCGGCCAGCGTCTCCATGCCAAGGTCACGGGTCTGGTCCTTCCCGGCGGCGCGCTTTTTCTGATATTCGCGCGCCTTGATCCAGGTCTGGCGATCGACCGCCATATTGCCCATGCGGGTGCTGGGCTCGCGCCCCTTGGCGCCATAGACGCGCTTGGGATTTTCGCCGCAGGCCATCTTCAGGCCATAGGGCGCGCCGGGGAACTTCATGCCCTGCATGGTGCGCGCCTGAACATTCTTCAGGATCACGCTGCGGCCGCCGAACAGATTGCCGGAACCGGGCAGAACCTGAAGCGTGGTGACGCCGCCATTGGCGAGCGCACGGCCAAAGCCGGGATCCTGCGGCCAGACCGAATGTTCGGCCCAGACATGGGGCGTGACCGGCGAGGTCATTTCATTGCCGTCCGAATGCGCCTCCACCGATGGGGAGGGATAGACGCCCAGATGGCTGTGAATGTCGATGACGCCGGGCGTCACATATTTGCCGGTGCCGTCG
Organism: Sphingobium scionense; assembly: GCF_014197035.1. Lineage (GTDB taxonomy): Bacteria > Pseudomonadota > Alphaproteobacteria > Sphingomonadales > Sphingomonadaceae > Sphingobium > Sphingobium scionense. The sequence goes on from NZ_JACIEU010000007.1 coordinate 3,458, forward strand.
AACACCGCGATGTCCGCCGGGATCGGCGTGTCGGGACCGCCGATCGATGTGATCTTGCCGCCCGACAGGAAGACGACGCCCTTGTCGATCCGCCCGCCCTCGCCATCGAAGATGGTCACGTTGCGGATCACCGTGGCGACGCCCGGATAGGGCTTGTAGGTGGAGGGATAGGGATTGTCCGGCTCGGCCGAACTGCCCTGGGCCGCCGGTGCGGGCTGATCCTTTTCCTTCCTGGCGACCGCCGGCGCGGTCATGCCGGTCGCGACCAGCGCCAGCCCCAGCAGCAGCTTGCTGCGTGCGTTCATGCCTGTTTCCCCTTTTCAGCGGCAATGAGATCGAGATGCATCATGCGTTTCACATAGGGCGAGACCAGCAGCACCAGGCCGCCGACCACCACGGAAAACCAGCCGATGCGGCTGTAGACGTCCAGCACCTGGGTCACGTCGCCCGCCCCGCCGCTGCCGGTGGCGCGCGCGATCAGGCCGGCGATGAAATTGCCCGCCGCCATCGCCAGGAACCAGGTGCCCATCACCAGCCCGACCATGTTCGACACCGACAGGCGCGTCATCGCCGACAGCCCGACCGGCGAGAAGCAGAGTTCCGCCATGGTGTGGAGCAGATAGATGAGGAAGACGAAGATCACCGGCGTCAGCGACTGGCCGGCCATCGCCGCACCCGCGACCAGCACCAGGAAGCCGGCGCCGCACAGGATGAGGCCGATGCCGAACTTGGCGGGCGAGGATGGTTCCAGCCGGCGCTTGTCGAGGAAGGTCCACAGCACCGCGAACAGCGGCGCGAACAGGATGATGTAGATGGAATTGACCGACTGGAACAGCGAGGCCGGCACATCCCAGCCGAGGATGACGCGATCGACATTGCGGTCGGTGAAGATGTTGAGCGACGAACCGGTCTGTTCGAACAGACCCCAGAAGAGCGGATTGAGCGCGATCAGGAAGAGCGCGGCGAACATCCGGTCGCGCTCCACCTTCGTCAGCACCGTCACCGTTCGCCACAATATATAGGCCACGGTCAGAGCCGAGAAGATCAGCAGCGTATAGCCCAGCAGTTCGGCATAGCGGATCACCATCCAGATCGCCGCCACGCCCAGCGCAGCGCCGGCATAGATGGTCCATTCCTGCGAGATCGCGCCGATCGCCGGCGCGCGCAGCCTTTGCGGCGCAGGCGGCTCGCCCTTGCCCAGCAGCCAGGGCCGCAGCCAGACGAACATGGCGAGGCCGAGCAACATGCCGACGCCGGCGGCGCCGAAGCCCCAGCTCCAGCCCCACAGCTCGCCCAGCAGGCCGCAGACGATCGGGCCGCTGGCGCCGCCCAGGTTGATGCCCATGTAGAAGATGGAGAAGGCCGGGTCGCGGCGATGATCGTCACGGGCATAAAGTTCGCCCACCAGCACCGAGATATTGGCCTTCAGGAAGCCGGTGCCGACGATGATGCTGGCCAGCGCCAGATAGAAGCCGTTGAGATAGAAGGGATCCTGCCCCCCCGGCCCTTCGGTGATGGCGATCAGGAAATGGCCGATGGCGATGAATACACCGCCCACCAGCACCGCCTTGCGCGGGCCAAGGAACCGGTCGGCCAGATAGCCGCCTATGACCGGGGTGATATAGACCAGCGAGGTATAGGCGCCGTAGAGGAGATAGGCCTTGTCCTCGCCGAACAGGAAATGTTTGGTGAGGTAGAAAATCAGGATGGCACGCATGCCATAATAGGAAAAACGTTCCCACATTTCCGCGAAGAACAACAGGAACAGGCCGCGCGGATGGCCGAGCCAGGTCTTGCCTGCCTCCGCCGGTACGGTGATTGCGGTCGCCATCGGACCCCCTTGAAATTGTCTTTTTGTGCCGGCCGGCGAAACGCGGCGGCGTTATGGCCCGGACCCTAGAGGGGAAAGGTGGGCAGAGTCAAAGCGGGGTTGGGGGCGGGGCTGAAGCGATAGGAAGTGTGCCCTTGGCCCTTGCGTCCGGCGGCAAAGCGTCCCATTTGGCAACCGATGTTCAACGACCTGTCCAGCCCCCTCGCCCTGCTGCAGACCCGCCGTTCCGGCAAGCCGCGCGACCTGATCGCGCCCGGCCCGGACGATGCGCAGCTGCGCCAGATCCTCGAAGTCGCGCTGCGCACGCCCGATCATGGCAAGCTGGCGCCCTGGCGCTTCGTGATCGTGCCGCAGGACAAGCGTGCGGCACTGGCCCAAGTGCTGGAGGCCGCCTATCGCGCCGAGAAGCCCGAGGCCGGGCGGCTGGAGATCGAGGCGATGCACCAGTTCGCGCATCAGGCACCGACATTGGTGGTGGCGCTGTCCAAGCCGGTCGCGGGCAGCAAGATCCCGGTCTGGGAGCAGGAATTGTCGGCGGGTGCGGCGATCATGAACCTGCTGCACGCTACCCATGCGCTCGGCTTTGCCGGCGGCTGGCTCACAGGCTGGCCGAGTTTCAATGACGATGTGCGCGACGCCTTTGGCGGCGCGCACGAGCGTCTGGCCGGATTCGTCTTCATCGGCACCCCCTCTCGTGACCTGGAGGAGCGCCCCCGGCCAGATTATAACGATATCGTATCGACCTGGGACAGATAATTGCCGAAAATATGGGCTTTCACGTAACGCGGTCCATTGACCTGCACGGCTGTATTATGGCACTGATGCACTTATGAGCGACGAATCCAAACCCGTCTACCTCCGCCTTCGCGAGATCATTGCCGCCTCCATCCTGGATGGGGAGTATCGCGATGGCGACCTCCTCCCCTCGGTCCGCGCCTTTGCGGCGCAACAGGGGGCCAATCCGCTGACCGTGGCGAAGGCCTATCAGAGCTTTCAGGATGACGGCCTGGTCATCGTGAAGCGCGGCGTGGGCATGTTCGTCGCCGATGGTGCGACCCGCAAGCTGCGCGAGGCGGAACGCAGCCGCTTCCTGGAAAGCGTATGGCCGCCGGTCGCGGCGCAGATAAGGCGGCTGGGCATCCGGCTCGACGAACTGGACAGCCAGAAGGTTTGAACAAGGGCGCCCCCAGGGGCGCTTTTTTTTTACAATGAAGCGAGCGCCTTCACCGCTAACTGGCGATCGGGGAAATTGGCGGCGGCCGCGCGCGACAGCGCGCGCTTCGCCTCTGCCTTGCGCCCGGCAGCGGCATAGGCCTGTCCCAGATGGAGCTGGAAGGGCGGGTTTTGCGGCGCGAGCGCGACCGCCTTTTCCAGCAGGTCGATCGCCGCCGGCCCCTGCGCATCAGTGCGCAGCAGCACCAGGCCATAGATATCGGCGGTCACTGGGTTGGCCGGCATCAGGCGATAGGCCTGGGCGGCATAGAGGCGCGCCTTGCCGGGCGATCCCGTTTCCAGGCTTGCGCGGGCCAGATCGGCCATCAGCAGCGCATCATGGCCGCCCGTCTGCGCCTGCACCGCCTGCAACAGGCGCAGCGCACCGCGCCAGTCATGCGCCTGCATCGCTGCCCCGGCGGCCAGCCGCTGCATCTCCACATCCATCGGATTCTGCGCCAGGAACAGGCGGATGAGTTGCAGCGCGCGGGCGGGATCGCCCACTGCGCTCCAGGCTGCGACCAGCCGCAGCGCGGCATTGCGATCAAACCGGATATTCGCCGCCGCCTCGAAACTGCGGGCGGCATCGGCGGGGCGGCCGGTGGCGACCAGCGCATCGCCCAGCACGACATGGGCGCCCGGCGCGCCGGGATTGGCCCGCGCCAGCAGCGCCGCGCGGTCGACCGCCTCGCCCGTGCGCCCCTGCATCAGGAGGGTCCGGATGTAGGGGATATTGTCGGCTGCGGTGGCGACATCGGCCGGCGGCGTCATGACAGCGTTCGTGCCACCCAGAAGGTCAGACGAGGGACGCACCGGCCAGGAGGCGCGGGCCAGAAGCGCATCGGCCTGTGCGCGATCGCCCAGCTGCTCCTGCGCGCGGGCGGCCAGCGTCAGCACATAGGGGTCGGCATCATGGCGATCGACAAGGGGCGCGAGCGTCGCCGCCGCGCCGGCATAGTCGCCGGTCAGATAGGATGCGCGGGCCAGCAGCGTGCGCGCGACGCGATTGTCGGGCTGCATCGCCACCAGCGGTCCGAGCGCATCGGCGGCCAGCACCGCATTGCCATCCGACAGATGCAACACGCCGCGCAGCAACAGGGTCGCCGGTTCACCGTCCAGCCGGCCATCGGTGCGGGCCAGCAGGGTGCGGGCGAGATCGGTGCGTCCGGCGCGAGCGGCGATCACGGCCTGAAGGAACCAGGCGCGCGGATTGCCGGGATCGAGCGCCAGGATGCGCCGGCTGACGCTGAGCGCGCGGCTCGCCCGGCCGGCATCGGCCAGCGTCGCGGCATATTCGGTTAGCGGGGCAAGCGCATTGGGATGATCGTCGAGCGCCCGTTCGAACCAGGGCAGCGCCGCCACCAGCCCATATTGATCGCGGATCAACATGCCGCGCAGGGTCAGCGCATCGGGATCACCCGGTGCCAGCGCCAATGCCTTGTCGGCCGCCGCAATCGCCCCGGCCTGGTCGCCCAGCATCAGGCGGAACCGGCCGAGATCGATCCAGGTCCGGGCCGCACGCGGGGCGAGATGCAGCGCATCGTCAAAGGCGCGCTGGGCAGCGTCATTGTCGCCCTTGGCCTGCCAGGCGCGGGCCGCGACACGGGCAGCCTCGGCCGACGTGCCTTCGCCCGCCTGCACCGCGCGCAGGGCGCCATCGGCGTCGCCCTGCAACAGCAACGCCTGCGCCAGCAGCCCATTTATGTCCGCGACGCTGGCGCCCAGCTTGCGCGCGCGCAGCAGGTCGGCCTGCGCGCCGGCGCCATCGCCCAGTTGCACCAGCGCGCGGGCATGCCCCAGCCGCGCCGGCAGCGACGCCGGATTGCCACGAATGGCGTTCATCAACTCGATCCGGGCGGTGCGCGCGTCGCCGGCGTCCAGCGCGGCCAGTCCGCGCGTCAGCGCCGCGCTCCCGTCCGCCTCATGCACGCGCCACTGCCACAGGCCGGCTAGCGCCAGCAGCAACAGAGCGAGGCCCGCGAGCAGGATCAGGCGTGACCGCCGCATCGATCAGCCCTGCATCTTATATTGTTTGAGCAGGTCGTAGAGGGTCGGCCGGCTGATCCCCAATATCTTGGCGGCGCTGGAAATATTGCCGTCGGTGCGGGCGATTGCCCGACGAATGGCACGGCGATCGGCCATTTCGCGCGCGGCCTTGAGATTGACGACCTCGCTGCCCTCCGCCCGGTCGCCGTCCAGATCGAGATCGGCCGCCGTCACATGCTTGCCATCGGCCATGATGACCGCGCGCTTCACGCGATTTTCCAGTTCGCGGACATTACCCGGCCAGCCCCAGGCGTCGAGTGCGGCGAGCGCATCGGGCGCGAAACCCTTGACCTGCGGGTTCATGTCCTGCGCGAAGCGGGTCAGGAAATGGCGCGCGAGCAGCGCCGGATCGCCCGGCCGGTCGCGCAGCGCGGGGATGCGGATGACGATCTCGGCAAGGCGATAATAGAGATCCTCGCGGAAGCTGGCGGCGGCGATCATCGCGTCGAGATCCTGATGGGTGGCGCAGACGATGCGCGTGTCGACCGCGATCGGCTGGCGCCCGCCGATCCGCTCGATCACCCTTTCCTGCAGGAAGCGCAGCAGCTTCACCTGCAGGGGCAAGGGAATGTCGCCAACCTCATCGAGGAACAGGGTGCCGCCCTGCGCCTGCTCGATCTTGCCGGGCGTGGTCTTGACCGCGCCGGTAAAGGCGCCCTTTTCATGACCGAACAATTCTGATTCCAGCAGGGTTTCGGGGATGGCGGCGCAGTTGATCGCAACAAAGGCACCGCCGCGACGCGGGCTGGCATCATGCAGCCCCTGTGCCAGCAATTCCTTGCCGGTGCCGCTGGCGCCCAGCAGCATGACCGAGACGTCAGCACTGGCGACCCGCTCGATCGTGCGGGCGACACGCATCATCTCCGGCGCACCGGTGATCATCCGGCCGAGCACCCTGCCCCCCTCCGACGCGGCTTCGGCGAGGCGGACATTTTCCTGTTCCAGCGCGTGGACATGGAAGGCACGGCGAACGATCAGGCCCAGTTCGTCGATGTCGACCGGCTTCTGGTAGAAATCATAGGCGCCGCCGGAAATGGCATTGAGTGCGCTTTCCCGCGCGCCATGGCCCGACGCCACGATCACCTTGGTATCGGGCTTGATGCGCAATATTTCCGCCAGCGTGGCAAAGCCCTCGCTGGTGCCGTCCGGGTCCGGCGGCAGGCCCAGGTCGAGCGTCACCACATCGGGCGCCTCCATCCGCAGCATCTCGATCGCTTCGAGCCGGTCGCCGGCGATGAAGAGCTGATAATCCTCATAGGCCCAGCGCAACTGCCGCTGGAGGCCCGGATCATCCTCGACGATCAGCAATTTGGGGCGGGTGTCGCTCATCAGGCGGCCTTTCCTTGAACATCATCGCGCGCCGGCGCGGGCGCCAGCGGCAGGCGCAGGGTGAAACGGCTCCCCACGCCGGGTTTGCTTTCCACGTCGATCCGCCCGCCCATCGCTTCGGCCAGGCTGCGCGCCTCGAAGGCGCCTAGGCCAAAGCCGCCAGCCTTGCTGGACGAAAAGGGCTTGAACAGATCGCGGCGAATATATTCGGCGGTCATGCCGCAGCCCTGATCGACCACGGCCAGCGTCGCCTGCCCGTGCGCGCTGCCAAGATGCAGTTCGACCGGGCAATCGGCATCGCTGGCGTCGATCGCATTTTGCAGCAGATGGACCAATATCTGCTCGACCCGCGCGGGATCGGCGAGCGCCATCGGCATGTCGCCGCTGACCGTGATGGTCCGCTGGCGGGCGCGGCCGCGCACGACCTGATCGACCAGCGGTCCCAGCGCCACCGGGCGCGGCTCTTCCGGCCGGCCCTTGTTATGCTGCGACAGGCGGGCGAGCATGTCGTTCATCTTGCCCACCGACTCCTTGAGCGTCAGCAGCATGTCAGCGCGGAAATCGGGATTGTCGGCGTGCCGCTCCGCATTGCGCGAGAGCAGGGACAATTGGCTGACCAGATTCTTGATGTCATGCGCAATGAAGGCGAAGCGGCGGTTGAACTCGTCGAAGCGCTGGGCATCGTCGAGCGCCTGCTGTCCCTGTGCCTCGCTGATATGGGTCGCCGCCTGACGCCCGGCGGCGCGCAGCATGTCGAAATCCTCCCAGTCGAGGCGACGGTCGATCGGCGGCGGCGCCAGCAGGATCGCGCCGATCAGCCGGCCATAATGGAGCAGCGGGACCAGCGCCCAGACATGGGCGTCTTCGATCAGCCAGCCGGGAAGGTCGAAGGTCACGTCCCCATCACGGATGCGGCCGACATCGACGATCCAGCCGCTCTTTTCCCAGCTTGCCAACTGGTCGAGCGGCAGGGACAGGCCGGCAATCGGTTCCTGCGGCCAGTTCCATTGCGCCTCGAACGCCAGCCGACCATCATCGGTGCGCAACAGCAGCAAGGCGGCGGGGGAATCGGTGATATCGGCGACCGCCTTGGCCACCCGCTCGCCCAGCGGCGGGGCATTTTCGCCCGGTCGGCCGATGGTTTCGCCAAAGCGCATCCATTCGGTGCGATAGTCGTAGCGATGCTGGAAGAAATGCTTGGCGACCTGCACCTTCCACAGCGCGCGCATCTGTGGCGAGGGCAGAAGAACGAGCGCGGTGACCGCGACGAAGAAGACCGCGCCGATCTCCACCACCCGCGCATAGGGGCCGGCGATCATCTCGATCAGCACCGCGGCGGCGGTCAGCACCACGACATAGAGGCCGACCGCGACCAGCGAGAGCGACTGGAAAGCGATGGTCCGCGACAATTGCAGCCGCCCGGCCATTTCCTTGCGCATGCCGATGGCGATGACCGGGGCGAGCAGCGCCATCAGCGGACCACGCAGCGCATAAAGTTCGTTGACCCGGTCCATCGCGAAATAGCCGATGACATAGAGGTTGAGGTCATAGGTCCACATCGCCGCCAGCGCGCCGAGCAGCAGCGACACCCGGCCGCGATCGCGCGAGGGCCAGGCGGTGTAGAGATGATGGACCAGCAGCAGGCAGCCGATCGCCGTCATCATCCGCAGCACCAGCGACACCGCGACCAGCATCTGGTGCAGGTCGCTGCGCACCGGCAATTGCCGCCAGGCGAGGTCGGTCGAGGTTTGCAGGAAGATGAGACCCGAGACCGCAAGATAGACGAGGCCGATCGCGACCAGCGACCCACCGCGCGAAGCAGGGCCGCGCCGCAGCATGACGAACAGCAGCATCAGCCACGCCGCGTTGCGGACGCTCTCGCCGATGCCGGACAGGGGCTTGTCCACGCCGCCGAACGAGACATAGAGCGCCCAGCAGGAGGTCAGCAGCAGTGCGCTGGCCAGCATGCGTGGTTCGGCCGCATCGTCGCGGCGCCGCAGGATGAAGATGCCGAGCGCGGCGAACAGGACCGCGGCCAGCGCATGGCCCCAGTCGCCGATGAATTGGAGCAGCGCGCTCATCGCCGGCCGCTCAGCGCGCGCCGTCGGGCCATAGGATTACCCGCACCGTCTGGATCAGGATCAGCAAGTCCAGAAAGGGCGTGTAATTCTTGGCATAATAGAGATCATATTCGAGCTTGTGGCGGGCGTCCTCGATCGACGCGCCATAGGGATAGTTGATCTGCGCCCAGCCGGTGATGCCCGGCTTTACCATGTGCCGTTCGGCATAATAACGCAGTTGCTGCTCCAGATCCTCGACGAACTGGCGTCGTTCGGGGCGCGGGCCGACAAAGCTCATCTCGCCCTTGAGCACGGTCCAGCTCTGCGGCAGTTCGTCGATCCTCAGCTTGCGCAGCCAATAGCCCAGCCGCGTGATGCGCGGATCATCCTTCTCCGCCCAGACCGCCTGGCCCTTGACCTCTGCATCCTGGCGCATGGTGCGCAGCTTCACGATCCAGAATTCCTGGCCGAACAGGCCGACGCGCTGTTGCCGGTAGAAAGCCGGGCCACGGCTGTCGAGCTTCACCAGCAGGGCGGCGAGCAGGATGATCGGGCCGGTCAGCGCCAGCAGGATAGAACTGGCGATCATGTCGAAGATGCGCTTGGCGATGCTGGACAAGCGGCGACCGGCGGAAAAACCATCGGAAAAGATCAGCCAGCTGGGATTGACGCTGTCGAGATCGACGCGCCCGGTCTCCCGCTCCAGAAAGGTCGAGAGATCGTTGACATGGACGCCGGTGGTCTTGATCCGCAGCAGGTCCGACATCGGGATGGCGTTGCGCCGCTCCTCCAGCGCCAGCACGACTTCGCTGGCGTTCAAACGCACGACATAGTCGGACATATTGTAGATGGCGCTGCGGTTGATCGCCTCCTCCACCACCTGGTCGCCATCATTCATGGCGATATAGCCGACCACCAGGAACCCGGCGCCGCGCTTCTGTTCCAGATCGCGGATACGGTTGGCCCGCCGACCCGCGCCCAGCACGACAAGACGGCGCTTGAACGCCTCACCGCCTAGCAGCGATCCCAGCAGCATCCGCGCCAGCAGCAGCAGCGCCATCGCCAGCCCCATCGCGTAGAGCGAGTTGGAGCGCCACAAGGTGATGCCGGGCAGCAGGAAATACATGACCGAGAGGAAGATGACGCCAAGCGAGATGGCGACGAGCAGGCGGGCGAACGCAAAGCGGATCGATTGCAGCGCTTCCGGGCTGTAGACGCCGACCGCGATCATGCCGGTCTGGATGGCGAAGGCGAAACTCAGCAACGGGCCGATGCGGGTCGCGATCGGTTCGATATCCATCCCGATCTGATGCGCGCGCAGAATCCAGCCCGCTTCCGCCGCGCCGATCAGCAGCAGGAAATCGAGCAGGCCGAGCAGCAGCACGGCATGGGGGACATAATGTTTGAACAGCCTGATCATCGTATCGCGCTTCTTCCCGCAGCACAGCCCCTCCGCTCAGGAAGGGCCGCCAACTGGAGTCGGCACAGCCTTACAACACGCTGTAAGGAAATCCGACAGGGATCAGACCCTGCCTGAAAATGGCAAAGAAAATCTGAAGATGGCGAAGGTCAGTGTAAATGAGAGCGACACTGGGCAGCACTAAAGGCGCCAGATCGTGGCGATGCTCAATTGTTGTTGCGCAACTTGTCAGCCGCATCGCGCGCGGCTTCGCCGACGATCCGGGCGCCATTGTCGACCGAGTCCGCTGCCTGGGTAATGGCATCGGCGCGCCGGTCCTGACGACTTTCATTGGTAAGGTAGAAGAAACCGATAGCCAGGATCAGGGCCAGCGCGACCAGCGCGAAGACAATACCGCCGCTGCCCTGCGGCCGATCACCGCGCCGAGCCGTCCGATCCTGTCGATGTTGCGGGTCGTTGCCCATGGCCTGCGTCCTTCCCATGCCATTTCAACCGACAGGCCGGGCGGATCGTTCCATATCCGGTCTGCGGCATAGCATGCCGCCTCAATAGTCGGCGGCTTTGCCCGCGATATCATCATCGCCGTCATCGTCGGCGCCATGGTCGACCAGGTTATCCGAGATGCGACCGCGGCTCAGGCGATCGACATCGTCCATGATCTCGTCAAGCACGGCCGTATCGGTCGTTGCCTGCGTCCGGCGTGACGGGAGCGAACCATCTTCGAGAATCTGTTCCAGTGCAGATCGACCACGCGCAACGCGGCTCTTGATCGTTCCAACCGCGACGCCGCAAATCTCCGCCGCTTCCTCATAGGCAAAGCCGCCCGCGCCAACGAGGATCAATGCCTCGCGCTGGGGCTGGGGCAATTGCAGCAGGGCACGCTGCATGTCGGAGAGTTCGACATGCTTGTCCTGCCCCGCCGGCGCCGCGAGCAGTCGATCAGCGGTCAGATCGTCCCAGTCGCCACGGAAGCGCGAGCGACGCATCTGCGAAAGATAATGGTTGCGCAGGATGATGAAGGTCCAGGCGCGCATGTTGGTGCCGGCCTGGAAACGGGCACGGGCGGCCCACGCCTTCAGCAGCGTTTCCTGCACGAGATCATCGGCGGTATCGCGGTTACCCGACAGGGATCGTCCGAAGGCGCGCAGATGAGGAATGACAGCAGCCAGTTCACGCTTGAACTCGCTGTCCGACAATGCCTCGCGCGGCGCCTGATTCAGCCCTTCATCCACGGCAGCAACCCCCGTCTCGACTGTCGCCCTCGCGGCATGAACCGAAGTCGTCAAAGCCATATATGCATCCGCACCCTAGATCGATTACCGCCAAAGGCCAATTCCTGAGATACCCCTAGAAATGCCCATTTTTCTACTGTCTCACCGCCAGATTACGAGCAGCATCGCAATCACCGCCAGCGCGAGCGAGATGCCCAGCACATAACGGACGACGTGCGGCGTCGTGCCACTCCGCGCATCCTGCGTTGAAATATGCTGTTCCTCGTCGGCCATTGGCCCTCTCCGATCGTTACGCATATTCAACGCGCCATGTCGGGGAGGGTTCCGCCGACCGTCACAAAGGATCAGCCGGCGGGAAGGCGAGGGTCAGGCCGGGGCGGTCGCCTCGTCAAAGAAAAGGGCCTGCGAAATCGCGGCCTTGACGGTCGAACGCTGGAACGGCTTGGTAATGAGGAAGGTCGGCTCGGGCCGTTCGCCGGTCAGCAGCCGCTCGGGGAAGGCGGTGATGAAGATCACCGGCACCGAAAATTCGGCCAGGATGTCCTTCACCGCGTCGATGCCGCTTGAATCGTCGGCCAGCTGGATGTCGGCCAGCACCAGGCCGGGACGTTCCGCCAGCGCCTCGCGCACCGCATCCTCACGGGTGACGGCAATGGCCGTGACATCATGGCCAAGGTCGCGCACGATCGTCTCGATATCCATCGCGATGATCGGCTCATCCTCGATGATCAGCACCTTGGCGCGGGTCTGCGCCTCGATTTCCGCCAGCGCTTCCTCGACCAGCGCTTCGACATCCGCCGCGTCGAGGCCGATCAGATAGCCGGCATCTTCAGACGTGAAGCCTTCGAGCGCGGTCAGCAGCAGCGCCTGGCGCGGCAACGGGGTCAGGCGCGCAAGGCGGGCATGGGCGATCGCCTCCTGCCCGAGCGAGCCCGAAAAACCGGGTTCGTCGTCGAGGTGAGAGGACGACCAGATCGCATGAAAGGTCTTGTAGAGGCCGAGGCGCGGATCGACACCGCTGGGGAATTCCTCCGGCGCGGCGACGATCGCTTCCAGCGTGGCGCGCACATAGGCATCGCCATGGGTCTGGCTGCCGGTCAGCGCGCGCGCATAACGCCGCAAGAAAGGAAGATGGGGGTGCAGTTGCTGTCCAAGCGACATCGGTAAGTCTTCTCCCTGCCCTGTCGGGCCTGTTGTCCAAAACATCGGCTCTGCTGGAGGATGGGATGACGATGCCGCGCTGGCAAGCCCCCTCTCCCCCCGCCGCCGAATGACCGACGGTGCAAAAAATGCTTCGAATGCCGGAACCATCAACACCAAGATTTGTTTCACTCTCGTCCGGTTTTTTCGACGGTAACAGCTTTTTGGTGAAATTTGCCCAGCTTGGTGAATTGACGCCGCTTTGCGTTGCGGCGAAATAGCGGATGAGCTGGCGTCACGGATTTAGCTTCAGAGGGGCTGATTTTGGTTTCTTCAACAACGGAACGGGACAGGATGGGAGGGGACATTGACGTCGGCACGACCATCCACGACCGCGATATGAAGACTGCGCCCACAGCGCGCAAGCGCGGCACCCCTGCAAAGAAGGACGAAGCACAGGTTTCCCAGGTGCTCAAGTCCGTCTACCAGCGCACGGTCGACGAAGATATTCCCGCAGAAATGCTGGACCTGCTCAGCAAACTGGACTGATCATCGCTGGTCAGGGTGGCGCCGTTATGCCACCCCCACAAGGACGCTCCAGATCCCCCATGACCATGTTCGGCGTCTATCTCCGGTCCACCGGCGTCAAGATGTTCCTCATCCTGACGCTTGCGCTGCTGCCGCTGGGGCTGATCGCGCTCGTGGCTTCGCTGCAGGCGATTCGCACTGCCGACCTTGAGAAGGAAGCATTGCTGCGCGTCGCGGTCACGCAGAGCGCGCGCAAGCTGACCGCCGACCTCAATGCCGACCGCACCGCGCTGGGCCTGACCGTCAATGCGCTGGCCGACGGGAAGGCGGACGGCGAAATCTGCAATCGGTTGTCCTTCTTCCTCACCGCGCAGGACCGGGACGGCATTCGTTTCTATATCTACGACCGGTCCGGCAAGAAACTGTGCGGATCGGCTACGCCGGAACCGGTCGGCATCCCGGCTGCGCGCCGCTTTGTCGGTCCGCGCGTCGAACTGCTGCCATCGGGCGATTTCCTGCTGTCGCGCACCCATAGCAGGGACAATCGCGTCGCGGCGCTCGCTTATTATGCGCGCCCGCATCTCGAAAGCGTTGCCGACCCGGCGACCGCGCTGCAGAATCGTCAACTCAGCCTGCGCCAGGGCGAGCGGCAGATGATCGTCAGCCGGCCCGGCAGCCGGATCGATGGCGATAGCAGCAGCCTGTCCGCCCGGCTCGACCCGCCCGACATCTTGCTGACCATGACGGTGCGCGAGCCGCCGGCGACGATCGCGCGGCTGCTGTCACTGTTCCTGCCGCTGGTGATGTGGTTTGCCGCCGCCGCGATCGGCTGGTTCGTGGTCAACCGGCTGCTGATCCGCCCGCTGGTGCTGCTGCGGCGCCAGGTGGCCGCCTATCAGCCGGGCGAGGTGCTGGAACCGCTGCGGCGCATCCGCACGCCCGCGCACGAGATCAGCGACCTGGGCGAGACCTTCCGCGAGATCAGCGAGGATGTCGCCACCCATGAGGCGGAAATGGCCGCCGCGCTCGACACCCAGCGCAAGCTGACCCGCGAGGTCCATCATCGGGTCAAGAACAACCTGCAGATCATCGCCAGCCTGATCAGCCTGCATGCCCGGTCGGCGCATGAGCCCGAAGCGGTATCAGCCTATGGATCGATCCAGCGGCGGGTCGATGCCCTGTCGGTGGTGCATCGCAACCATTTCGCCGAACTGGAGGATAATCGCGGCGTCGGTGTACGCCCGCTGATCAGTGAATTGTCCGCCAGTCTGCGCGGCACCGCGCCGCATGAAGCGCGTCGCTTCGGCATTCAGATCGACAGCGACGACGACCTGCATATCAGCCAGGACGTCGCCGTCCCGGTCGCCTTCCTGGTGACCGAACTGGTCGAACTGGCGATGCTGTCCGATCCGCGCGCGACGATGCGGATTTCGGTACATCTGGAGACTGAGCGGGAGGACCGCGCCCTTTTGCAGATGACCTCCCCCGCATTGCGCGCAGGACCGGCGATGACGGTGCTGCTGGCGGAACGCTATGGCCGGGTGCTGACCGGCCTGTCGCGCCAGTTGCGATCGCCACTGGACCATGATGCCGAAGCAGGCCGCTACGGCATCGCGATCAGCGTCATTCCCTAAAAGGCGTCAGACCCGCTGGTAATCGCGGCGGAAATCCGCAGTGAAGCGCGACAGCGTGCCGGCCGCGATATTGTCGCGCAGCCCCTGCATCAGTTCCTGGTAGAAATGAATATTATGCTGGGTCATCAGCATCGCGCCCAGCATCTCACCCGACTTCACTAGGTGATGGAGATAGGCACGGCTCCAGGTCGCGCAGACCGGGCAGCCGCAGCGCGGATCGAGCGGCCCCAGATCTTCGTTGAACTTGGCATTGCGGATATTGAGCGGCCCCGCCCAGGTGAAGGCCTGGCCATTGCGGCCCGACCGGGTCGGCAGCACGCAATCGAACATGTCGATACCGCGCTCCACGGCGCCGACGATATCGTCGGGCTTGCCCACGCCCATCAGGTAGCGCGGCTTGTCCTGCGGCAGCATGTCGGGCGCAAAGTCGAGCGTGGCGAACATCGCCTCCTGCCCCTCGCCTACCGCCAGGCCGCCCACGGCGTATCCGTCGAAACCGATCTCGATCAGTTTCTCCGCCGAAATCTTGCGCAGCCCTTCGTCGAGCGAACCCTGCTGGATGCCGAACAAGGCGGCGCGCTCGGCATGCTCGCCACCAGCGTCGAAGCCGTCGCGCGAGCGCTTGGCCCAGCGCATCGATCGCTCCATCGACCTGGCGGCCTCGTCATGGGTGCAGCCATTCTTGGTGCATTCATCGAAGGCCATGACGATGTCGCTGTCGAGCAGCCGCTGGATCTCCATCGAACGCTCGGGGCTGAGCATATGCTTGGAGCCGTCGAGATGGCTGGAGAAGGCAACCCCCTCCTCGCTCATCTTGGTGAGAGCGCTCAGGCTCATCACCTGATAGCCACCGCTGTCGGTCAGGATCGGCCGGTCCCAGCCCATGAAGCCGTGCAGGCCGCCCAGTCGCGCCATGCGCTCGGCACCGGGGCGCAGCATCAGATGATAGGTGTTGCCCAGGATGATGTCGGCGCCAGTGGCGCGCACTTCGGCCGGACGCATCGCCTTGACGGTGGCGGCGGTGCCAACCGGCATGAAGGCGGGGGTGCGAATCTCGCCACGGCGCATCTGGATCGTGCCGGTGCGGGCCTTGCCGTCGGTGGCGGCGATCGAGAAGGAAAAGCGGGGCTTGGTCATCGCCGCGCTCTAGGAGCGAACGCGCGCGCGCACAAGGGGAGCGCGGCCCGAAGCCCGGTCAGCCGGCCCGACGGACGCCGTCGAACAGGGTCATCGCGTCGATGTCGAAGCCCGCGACCCGGCGATAGCGGCCGATGAAGCGCAGGCAATCGGTGGACAGGCGCAAGGTCCAGGGCTGGCCCTGCGCATCCTGTAGCGTGAGTGTCACATTCTTGCGAGCCGGAAGGCGGTGCATGTCCATGGCACCGCTCTAATTAACAATGGTTAACAAAGGGCTGAGCAGACAGAGTGAAAAGGGTCATCGAAATTTTCTGTTGCGATATCGCAACAACACTCGCCATTTCGGTGTTTTTAGCGCGCCTTCTGCGCAACAGTTTCGGATAAAAATGGTTAATGATCTGTCAACTATTTGTCCCGCACTGCATCATGCGCCCGACCGTCGAAGGTTCAGATTCAATAAAAAAATGGGGCGCATATGATTGATTCAGGACGCTTTAGTGCAGCTGACGACCGCGCGACCGAAGTGGAAGCCGCGTTCGGGATCGAGACCTTTAATGAGGATGCCGTAACGTCTGGCACCTCCCCTTCCAAACTGTTCGACCTGGGCCAGATCGACGTGCAGTGGGAGGCCGAATCCGAAATCCTGTGGGCCTTCATGACGCCTGCCAACCGCCCCAATTTCAGCATGACCATGTTGCGCGACGTGCGTTATTGGTATGCGGAAACCAAGCGGCTGTTCGACGCCGGCCAGTTGCCCGTCAAATATATGGTGGCCGGCTCCCGCTTCCCCGGCGTGTTCAATCTGGGCGGCGACCTGGAACTGTTCGCCGGCTGCATCGAGCGTGGCGACCTGCCTGGCCTGGTTCAATATGGCCATGCCTGCATCGATGTCGTGCATCGCACCTGGCGCAATGGCGACATGCCGGTGGTGTCGATCGCGCTGGCACAGGGCGATGCGCTGGGCGGCGGGTTCGAGGCCTTGCTCTGTTTCGACGTGGTGATCGCCGAACGCAGCGCCCGCTTCGGCCTGCCCGAAATGCTGTTCGGCCTGTTCCCCGGCATGGGCGCCTATTCGATCCTGTCGCGCAAGCTGGGCCGGCTGGCGGCCGAGCGCATGATCCTGTCGGGCAAGGTCTTCACCGCGGAAGAGATGTTCGACATGGGCATCGTCCATACGCTGGTCGAGGATGGCGAGGGCGAAGCGGCGGTGCGCGATTTCGTCGCCCGCAATCGCCCGCACCATGCCGGCCATGTCGGCGTCTATGAGGCCGGGCGCCGGGTCGATCCGCTGCATCATGACGAACTGAAGGATATTGTCGAGAATTGGGCCGCTTCGGCGCTCAAGACCGACCTAAAGGATATCCGCATGATGCGCCGGCTGGCGTCGGCCCAGACGCGCCTCACCAAATAGGGGTCAGGCCAGGCGGCGCTGGCGGATCAGCGCCGCCATGTCATGAACGTCGGCGCTGTTGCGCTTCAGCAGGGCCAGCAATTCGCCGATCGGGACCGGCCGGCTGAGAACGAAGCCCTGGACGTTGGTGAAACCGGTTTCGCGGGCATAGCGCAACTGCTCCTCGGTCTCGATCCCCTCGGCCACCGTCTCCACCTCCAGTGCGCGGGCCAGATAGGCGACGGACTGGGCGATGGCACGGTCCCGGGGATTTTCGCCGACGCCGCGCATGAAACTCTGATCGACCTTGATCGTGTCGAACTCATGGGTGCGCAAAGCCCCCAGCGAGGAATAGCCGGTGCCGAAATCGTCGAGCGCCAGGCGCAGGCCGATGCGGCGCAATTCGCTGAGGATCAGGTGGGTGCGACGGTCATCCTCCAGGAAGATGGATTCGGTGACTTCCAGTTCCAGCCGGCGGGCCTTGAGGCCCGACTGGAGCAGCGCGGAGATGACCGCGCGCGGCAGGCCGTCGGTCTTGATGAGCGCCGGCGAGATATTGACCGCGACCCGGATATCCTCGTCCCAGCCCATCGCGTCCCGGCACGCCTGGACCAATGCCCAGTTGGTCATCGGCTCGATCAGGGCCGAGCTTTCGGCGATCGGGATGAATTCGGCGGGGGAAATCCAGCCCAGTTCCGGATGCTGCCAGCGCATCAGCGCCTCGCAGATGGTGATCCGGCCGGTCTCGGTATCGAATATCGGCTGATAATGAAGCTGCAACTCGCCATTGGCGAGTGCGCTGCGCAGTCCGGTCTCCAGCTCATAGGTGCGGTTCTGCCGCTCCTTCATGCTCCAGTCGAACTGGGCATGGCGGTTCCGCCCGGCATGCTTGGCCTTGTAGAGCGCGAGATCGGCATGCTGGAGCAGTTCATCGCCATCGCCGCCATCGTCGGGCGCGACGGCAATGCCCATCGAGGCCGAGATGGTCAGGTGATGGCCGCCGACCTCGAAATCGCCGGCCAGAATGCGGGTGATGTCGGCCGCAATCACTTCGGCCTGGATGCGGCTGATACCCGGACAGATCAGGACGAATTCGTCGCCGCCGAAGCGTGCGACATGGCCGCGCCGGTCGAGCGCACGGGTCAGCCGCTCGGCTACCTGGCACAGGAGCTGGTCGCCGACGATATGGCCCAGCGTGTCGTTGATTTCCTTGAACCGGTCGAGGTCCATCCACAGGACTGCGGTCTGATCCGCATCGGAAATGCGATTGTCGAACAGGTCGCGCAGCCGCATCTGCATCGCCATGCGGTTTTCCACGCCGGTCAGACTGTCATAGCGGGCAAGCCGCTCGAACTTGATCGCGAGGTTGCTCTTCTCCTGCTTGCCCTGCAACGCCTCGAGCACGATGCGGTGGGTGGTCTTTGTGATTTCCGCCATGGCGAAGATCATCAGGAAGCAGAGGATGCCAAGGACGACATAGCCGGCGCCGCCCGCGATCAGCAGGCCGATCGAGGTCGGCAGCATGGTGAAGCAGGTCTGGCCGACGGCGACATGGACCCGGCCGGCATTGCGCCCGGAAATGCCGCCCGCATAGGAGGCCACCATGCCGACGGCCAGCACATGCAGGGTCGCATCCTGGCTGATCGTCAAGGTCGCGAGCGATTGAAGGCCCAGCAGCGCGGCATAGATCCAGGCACCCATTTCATAGGCGATTCCCCAGATCGGACGCGCCGGCCCATCCTGATGCGCCAGCGCGCGCTGGAAATAGACGGCCGAAATGGAGCGACTGATTCCCACGATAAGGACCAGCGCGGCGATGATGTGCATGGTCAGGACATGGGCCTGCCAGGCGATCACAAGACTGAGAGAACCACCTGAAATTGCGCCGGAAAGTAGCGAAGCCGGGGAGGCATAGAGCGCCTTTACAAGGCTGTCCTGCACCTCAGCATTCTGCTGGGTACGGGGCGCAAAGCGCGCGCGCAGGACTGCGCACAAATGGCGGACGAGGCGTGACACGTGCCAGCATAGTGGCGGGTCAGCCTTGAGATTTGGTAAATCCCATGCCCACCAAAGCAGATCAATCCCGTTCCCCGATGTGCAGCACCGCGCCCCGCCCCCTCGGCAAAGGCCCGATCATATCGGGCTGGAAACGCACTGTAGGACAGCATGATCGGCGGGCACGAAAAAGGCCGGTGGATCGCTCCACCGGCCTCTTCATTCCGATATGGAAGGCTGGATTAGAAGTCCATGCCGCCCATGCCGCCCATGCCGCCCGGCATCGCGGGAACAGCCGACTTGTCTTCCGGCAGTTCCGAGATGGCGGCTTCGGTGGTGATCAGCAGACCAGCAACCGAGGCAGCGTTCTGGAGCGCGGTGCGCACGACCTTGGTCGGGTCGATGACGCCAGCGGCGACCAGGTTTTCATAGGTGTCGGTCGCCGCGTTGAAGCCGAACGAGGTGTCGTCCTGGTCGAGCAGCTTGCCCGAGACGACAGCGCCGTCCTGGCCGGCGTTGCTGGCGATCTGGCGAACCAGAGCGGTCAGCGACTTGCGGACGATGTCGATGCCGCGGGTCTGGTCGTCATTGGCACCGGCAATGCCGTCGAGAACCTTGGTCGCGTAGAGCAGCGCCGTACCACCACCGGGGACGATGCCTTCTTCGACGGCAGCGCGGGTCGCGTGCAGGGCGTCGTCGACGCGATCCTTGCGCTCCTTCACTTCGACTTCGGTCGCACCGCCGACCTTGATGACGGCAACGCCGCCAGCAAGCTTGGCCAGGCGTTCCTGCAGCTTTTCACGGTCATAGTCCGACGTGGTGACTTCGATCTGCGCACGGATCTGCTCGGTGCGGCCCTTGATCGAGTCGGCGTCGCCAGCACCATCGACGATGGTGGTATTGTCCTTGTCGATGGTGACGCGCTTGGCGGTGCCGAGCATGCCCAGGGTGACGTTTTCGAGCTTGATGCCCAGGTCTTCCGAGATCACTTCGCCCTTGGTCAGGACGGCGATGTCTTCCAGCATGGCCTTGCGGCGGTCGCCGAAGCCCGGTGCCTTGACCGCAGCAACCTTCAGGCCGCCACGCAGCTTGTTGACGACCAGGGTCGCCAGCGCTTCGCCTTCGATGTCTTCGGCGATGATGAGGAGCGGACGGCCCGACTGAACCACGGCTTCCAGGATCGGCAGGATCGACTGCAGATTCGAGAGCTTCTTCTCGTGGATCAGGATGTAGGGATCAGCCAGCTCGACGGCCATCTTTTCCGGGTTGGTGATGAAGTAGGGCGACAGGTAGCCGCGGTCGAACTGCATGCCTTCGACGACGTCCAGTTCGAAGTCGAGACCCTTGGCCTCTTCCACGGTGATGACGCCTTCCTTGCCGACCTTTTCCATGGCTTCGGCGATCTTCTGACCGACTTCCACGTCACCATTGGCCGAGATGATGCCGACCTGGGCGACTTCGCTCGAACCCGAAACCGGCTTCGAACGCGACTGGATGTCCTCGACAACCTTGGCGACGGCGAGATCGATGCCGCGCTTCAGGTCCATCGGGTTCATGCCGGCGGCAACCGACTTCATGCCTTCGCGCACGATGGCCTGGGCCAGAACGGTCGCGGTGGTGGTGCCGTCACCGGCGATGTCGTTGGTCTTCGAAGCAACTTCGCGGACCATCTGGGCGCCCATATTCTCGAACTTGTCCTTCAGTTCGATTTCCTTGGCGACGCTGACGCCGTCCTTGGTGATGCGGGGGGCGCCGAAGCTCTTGTCGATGACGACGTTGCGGCCCTTCGGGCCAAGGGTCACCTTGACCGCGTCGGCCAGGATGTCGACGCCGCGCAGGATGCGCTCACGAGCGTCACGCGAAAACTTTACGTCCTTCGCTGCCATGATCTTTTACCTTCTTGATAGGAGAATGGGGAAACGGAAAAGCGCGAGACTTAGGCGACGACGCCCAGGATATCGCTTTCCTTCATGATCAGCAGGTCTTCACCGTCGACCTTGACTTCGGTGCCCGACCACTTGCCGAACAGCACGCGATCGCCGGCCTTCACGTCCAGCGGGGTCACCTTGCCATCTTCGGCCTTGGTGCCGGTGCCGACGGAGACGATTTCGCCTTCCTGCGGCTTTTCCTTGGCGGTGTCGGGGATGATGATGCCACCGGCCGTCTTCGCTTCCGCTTCAATGCGGCGAACGAGAACGCGGTCATGCAACGGACGGAATGCCATGATGATTGCCTTTCCCTTTGTGCTGGGATGGGTCCGGCGCGGCCCGCAAGAGGAATGCCCCCGTGCGATATTGTGCCCCGCCTTGTCCTTCTCCCGATGAACTCTCTCATTGTTAGCACTCGCGGATGGAGAGTGCTAGCGGCATGCATATGGAAAAGTCGTTTCGCCGGTCAAGGGTGGGACAGGATAAAAATTTTCGCCGTCCCGATGGATCGGGGAGCGATCGGACCGGCGCGCAGGCCATAGCGCACTCGCCCCGCCCCGTCATGCCGGGCGCGACGGACCGCACGACGATTGCGACGCGACAGGCGGCCGGACGGGTGACAGCACAGGGCCACGCGCCTGTCGAAGTTCACAGTGTAAACGGGGTTTCCGGGGTCTTTGCACCGCCAACGCGCCGGGAACGCGTCGCCTACGCGCCTGTCGCGCGTCGGGGGTGTGGGGGCGTGGGTCCATGGCGCGCGCCCGTCATGCGCCGGCGAGGCGACCGCGACGCGACACATATGCCCCTGCCGCGCGTCAATCGGGCGACGGGCGGGGCAAAGACGGCGATGCGGAAAAAGGCGCTGATCCATCCGCAGGGTAGATCAGAAATCGGGCATGTAGGACAGTATCGGTGAAGCGAGCATCTCCGTCATTGCGAGCGGAGCGAAGCAATCCATCTCGCGCCAGTGGATTGCTTCGCTCCGCTCGCAATGACGATATCCGGCTTTGACAGCTAACGACCAGATGCGGCCATCGTCACCCCGGACTTGAGCCGGGGTCCCGCTTCTTTATCTGTTGCATAGAAAAGCGGGATGCCGGGTCAAGCCCGGCATGACGGATGTGGGTGGGCGGCTTGCGACCAGAAATAGCCATAAATCGGACAGCGGCCTCTCTCCGATAGCCGACATAGTGGGACTGGAGTAAGCTGGCATCATGGATGCCCCCACCGATTCCGAACGTGAAGAACTTGAACTCATGGTAAGTGATGTTCTCTACGAAGTCGCTGATTTCGCTTGGGTTGATTTAGCGGATCGCATTCCGGTTGGAAGGATCGACGTCAGGCCGGAAGCCGAAGGCCGTTATATGGCCGTCACATGGGAAG
Organism: Sphingobium scionense; assembly: GCF_014197035.1. Lineage (GTDB taxonomy): Bacteria > Pseudomonadota > Alphaproteobacteria > Sphingomonadales > Sphingomonadaceae > Sphingobium > Sphingobium scionense. Next base: position 25,723 of record NZ_JACIEU010000007.1, read on the forward strand.
CCGATTGGAAACGGCAGCGAGGTGGCCCGATCTTTATTAAGGTCCAAGGTTTCCTCGATCGGGATCATAAAACTCCTATCTGGTGGTCTGGCGAAACCATCCGCAAGCGCAGCCTGCTTGATCGGTTGCTAAATCGGAACAGCCGCTGACGACCATTTATTGCCATTACGGCAAGGGCTGCGAATTCCTCAAAGCTGTCATTGATCGAGATGGAAGATCGTGGGACATGACGCGATGAGCGAAAGAGCCACGATCATTGCAGATAGTGTCATCTATTATCACGAGAATGACGAAGCGACCTTCTTCGGGTGGCTTGATCGGATGGAGGTCGTATCTGATTACGAGGGCCGAGGCACCGCTCTTCTCATCCGGCTTGCCCGCACTCCAACCGATGATGACCTCTGGGAACTACTCGCATTGCATCAGCGATATGGGATCGACATGCGGCAGCTGGCGTCCTTCCAAACCGCCGCAAACGCTGAATGGTTTTGCGCACCGGACACATATTGGCATCAAGCTGTATTTAGCCCAGCCGTGCCGTGATCGACCATTTTTTGCCAATGAAAAGCTGCGGCCGGTTTCCTAATTGCGGACGATCTGGTCGATGGGCAGAATGCCAGCATGAATAATGAAATCTGCCGATATCGAATTGTGAGCGAGCCGCGTCGCCAATCACTTGACGCGCTTTTAGCCTTCTGCGCAGCGCATGAAGCTTATGGAACGCTGGTGGACCTATTCCCCAGTAGCGCGAAGGGCATATCGGCTAGGACGGATTTTCTTGCGACTGCGGAACCGTCCTTAGAGTTTGGGTCGGTCGATCGATGGCCATTGGGAGAGCCGGAGAACGGCAGGATTGGCCATTCGGTCCCGTTGTGGAAGTTTCCGCTTACTCCTTCTTTCATCGACATCCTGGCCGCGAAAGCCCGCAGCCTGTATGATTGGAAATCGCCGAAATTGCCAGAAGACCTCGCGATCTACCGCGATAATGGGACAGTGCTGCTAGGCACTGTGTCACATGAGTGTATTGGTTGGTTAAACCTCTCATCGCAGGAAGCATCCTCCCCGCAGCTTGGCCTAGTGGAGATTATTGAAGCGCGACGGTGACCGCCGCTCTCAGCTGCCGCTGTTTCCATCAACGTCCGCTTACCATGTTGAACGATCTGAAAGCCGCCCTTCCGCTAACCACCCCACTTCGTCATCCCAGCGAAGGCTGGGATCTCACTTCCTTTTGGGTTCTGAGAAGAACAGAGAGATGCCAGCCTTCGCTGGCATGACGGGATAAGGACCTGTCCGCTCCCCACCCTTTTCGTCATCCCCGCGCAGGCGGGAATCCATCTCCTGACCTCGCATCTGGTCCGAAGCTGGTGAGATGGATCCCCGCCTGCGCGGGGATGACGCTGTGAAACAGGTAGCCATCTTCCCACCCCACTCCATCATCCAACGGCGGGTGGGAATGGCCGCGCCTGCCCCCTCCCCCATTGCCCGGCGATTGCGGCATGTCCTTATTCATGTCGCGTCGGGAATCTTTGATGGCTGGGGCATCCCGCGCGCGCGTCGGTGGTTGGACGGCGCATAAGCGATAAGAGGAGAGCGCCATGTCCTATGCCACGATCGTCGCCGCCGTCGATGTCAATGCCCCCGACCTGGCCCGTGCCGCCATTGCCGGCGCGGCCGATGTGGCCGGGAGCCAGGGCGTCGTCCATCTGCTGTATGTCCGCTATTATCTGCCGACCCGCTATTCCGAGTTGCTGGATGGCAGTTTCGACGAGAATGAGGAGCGCGATGCGCTGGCGGCGATGAAGACCTGGGCGAGCGAGGCCGGGCTGGCGCCTGATCGCACCCATTTCCTGACCCGGCGCGGGCGGGTGCGGGACGAGGTATTGACCGAGGCGGCGCGGCTGAAGGCCAATCTGGTGGTGATCGGATCGCATCAGCCCTCGCTCACGTCCAGGCTGCTGGGGTCCAATGCGTCGGCGATTATCCACCAGTCGCCGGTCAGCGTGCTAGTGGTGCGGACGCACGCACCGGAATAGCAGAAATAATCAACAGGGGTTGAGCGGCGCTCGGTTGCAGCGCGCGGGCGCCGTTCCTACCTGCCGGGCATCCCAGGCCTTTATTGGAACAGGCCCTTATCGGAGCGATGCCCGCATGACCGACAGCTATACCCCGCCCGCCGTCTGGATTTGGGACAAGGATAAGGGCGGCGCCTTTGCCAATATCAACCGGCCGATCGCCGGCGCCACCCATGACAAGCCATTGCCGGTCGGCCCGCATCCGCTCCAGCTCTATTCGCTGGGCACGCCCAATGGGCAGAAGGTGACGATCCTGCTGGAGGAATTGCTGGAGGCGGGCGTCACGCAGGCCGAATATGATGCCTGGCTGATCCGCATCGGCGATGGCGACCAGTTCGGCAGCGGCTTTGTCGGCGTCAATCCCAACAGCAAGATCCCCGCGCTGATGGACCATAGCGTGTCGCCGCCGCAGCGCGTGTTCGAATCCGGCGCGATCCTGCTCTATCTGGCCGAGAAGTTCGGCAAGTTCCTGCCGACCGATCCGGCCAAGCGCACCGCGACCTTGAGCTGGCTGTTCTGGCAGATGGGCAGCGCGCCGATCCTGGGCGGCGGCTTTGGCCATTTCTTCGCCTATGCGCCGGAGAAATACGAATATCCGATCAACCGCTACACGATGGAAGTGAAGCGGCAGCTGGACGTGCTGGACCGGCATCTGGCGGACAACGAATATCTGGCGGGCGACGAATATTCGATCGCCGATATCGCGATATGGCCCTGGTATGCGGGCGTGCTGCTGAACCGGGTCTATGGCGCGGCGGAGTTTCTGGACGCGAGCAGCTACACCCATGTGCTGCGCTGGGCGAAGCAGATCGATGCGCGCCCGGCGGTGAAGCGCGGGCGGATCGTCAACAAGACCAACGGGCCGCTGGAGGATCAGCTGCACGAGCGGCATGACGCGAGCGACTTCGCCACCAAGACGCAGGACAGACTGGAGGGGGTGGCCTGACACCCATTCCATACCTTCCGTTCGTTTCGAGCCTGTCGAGAAACGGGAAGCACGGGCGGAGGGACATGATGCGAGGTCACGCACTGGCCCCTCCACCGCCTGCGGCGGTCCCCCTCCCCAAGCCAAGCTTGGGGAGGAATTTGCTTAGAGCGCGCTGCGTTATACCCGACGCAAATCGCGCGCTCTAAGTTTTTGTTGCCGCATCGTTTTAAGCGCAAAACCGGTTCCCACTTTTGCGCACGATGCTCTAATAGCCCACGGTGAAGCGCTGGCGGATGTGCTTGGGCGTCTCGATCTCGTCGGCGAGCGCGATGGCATAGTCGGCATAGGAGATGCTGCTATTGCCCTCGCCATCGACCAGCAACTGGTCGGTGCCGAGGCGGAATGTCCCCTTGCGATCGCCGACGAAGAACAGGGCGGAGGGCGAGAGGAAGGTCCAGTCGAGATCCTTAACGCCGCGCAAATAGGTGAGGAAATCGCCGCCCCGGCCGGCTTCCGCCTTATAGGCTTCGGGAAATTCCGGCGTGTCGATCAGCTTCACGCCCGGTGCGACCTCCAGGCTGCCGGCGCCGCCGACCACCAGATAGCGGGCCACGCCCGACGCGCGGACAGCGCCGACCAGCGATGCCGGGTCGGTGTCGGCGAACATGACGGCGCTCACCACCGCATCATGGCCGGCAAGCAGCGCACTGAGCGCAGCCGCATCCTTGACGTCGCCGGCGATGGCGGTGACGCCGGCGTCCTGCACCGCATTTTCGGGATGGCGCGAGATCGCCGTCACCTGATGCCCGCGGCGGGCCAGTTCCGCGCTGATTTCCCGCCCGGCACGGCCGCTGCCGCCGATGATCGCGATCTTCATGTTTCATTCTCCATGGGTAGTTACCAATGGAAACCAGATAGCGATTGGGATATCATGGTCGCAAGAAGGCACTTTGCCATCACCTGGTTACGCCGAGGATACTGCCCCATGACTGCGCCCACGCCCCTGTCCCGCACTGGCGACGCCTATGATCCCGATTGCCCGACCCGCCATGTGCTGGACCGGATCGGCGACAAATGGGCGGTGCTGGTGATGCTGACGTTGAAGGACGGACCGGTGCGGTTCAACGATCTGCGCCGGCGGATCGGCGCGATTTCGCAGAAGATGCTGTCGCAGACATTGAAAAGCCTGGAGCGGGACGGGCTGGTGAGCCGCGCGGCCTATGCCACGGTGCCGGTGACGGTGGAATATCGGCTGACGGACATGGCGCAGGGGCTGATCGGCATATTGGACCAGATCACCCGCTGGGCCGAGGGCCATGTCGGCGCGATCATGGACGCGCGCCGGGCGCATGATGCGCGGGAGGCCGAGGCCGCCTAGCCGGTCTGGGTCGCGCGCTCGCCCTGTGGCACGGTCCGATCGCGCCACCAGCGGTTGATCCGGCGGGCGGCGGGACGCTCGACGCCATAGGTCAGCGCGCTTGCCAGCAGCAGCGAGGCGGCGGTCGCCAGCAGGAAACCGATCCAGGTGGACAGGCCGGCGCGGTCGACCAGGTGCATGATCGCCAGCCCGGCATTATGGTGGATGAGGTAGAGGGCATAGCTGATCGCGCCCAGCCAGAGCAACAGGGGCGCGCGCAGGAAGGGCAGCCAGCCGCGCAGCATCGCAGCGAAGATCGCCATCACCAGCAGCGCGGCGACCAGATATTCACGCGGATCGGCCCAGGCGATCGTCGCCAGCGCTGCCACGAAGAAGGGCGCCTGCTGGCCCCAGCGGCGATGGCCCGACCAGATGCGGTAGAAGAGCATGCCGATGATGAAGAAGGGGATATAGTCGAGCACCAGCAGCATGACGAGGCGGCTGGGCATCGCATGCCATCCGGCGATCGCGGCCTTGATCGCCAGCCAGCCGAGCAGCAGCCATTCCAGCCGGGCAAAGCCGCGCCCCATCCAGATCGCCAGCATGCAGCAATAGAAGGCGAGTTCGACGCCCAGCGTCCAGTAGACGCCGTCGACCGCGGGCAGGTAGAAATAGCCCTGCAGCATCGTCATGTTGACCGGGATCACCCAGGCGGGCGGCAGCAACTGGCCGGCGCCGAGCAGCAGGACGATGCCGATCGAGAGCGCCATCGCCGCCCAATAGACCGGGTAGAGCCGGGCGAAGCGCTTGACCGCGAAATCGGCGGCGCTGCGCGTTCCTTCCAGCGAGAAGGCGATGACGAAGCCGGAAATGGCGAAGAAGAGCAGCACGCCATAGCCGCCATGCTCGAACAAAGGCGGCAGGCGATGCCCATCGGGGAAGAGTTTCGGATAGATGTTGAAATAATGGAAGAGCAGCACGGAAAAGGCCGCGATGCCGCGCAACGCGTCCAGTTCCTGCAATCGCGTCTTGCCCTGCCCCATCATGCCTTCCCTATAGGCGCTACGCGATAAAAATGGGTAAATTCTCACCCCGTCTTCCTGCCCCATCGCCCCTTGGCAATAGCCGCTCTTTACCGCATCTTCAGGAAGGATTGGCAAGAGGTTGCGCGCCATCTTCCTTCATGGGGGTAAGAAGAATGGATGTCCTGCCATCGCCGTCGAAGCAATTGTTCCAGAATATCTATCCGGAAACTGCCGGCCATCTTCTGCATCAGCTTGGCGATCACCCGCTGCTGACGCTCGATGCCATGGTTTCACTCGCCAGCCGGATGAAGGCGCACACGCTGGAGCATAATGGCGCGGTCGATGTTCCTCTGGGCACGCCGACGACGAAGCTGCCGCATAATGGACTGACCACGGTGCAGACGATCGAGCAGATCGAGACCGCGCGGTCCTGGGTGCTGCTGCGCGAAATCGAGCAGGACCCGGCCTATGCCGCGCTGATGCGCGACGTGCTGGGCGAGATCGAGCCGCTGATCGCGGCGGTGACCGGCCCGATGCACAAGCTGCGCGCCTATATCTTCATCTCCAGCCCGCAGGCGGTCACGCAACTCCATTTCGACCCGGAATATAATATCCTGTTCCAGGCGCACGGCACCAAGACGATGACGCTGTTCCCGCCGGCCGACCCGGAGATCATCGGCCAGCACTTCTTCGAGCGCTATTATAGCGGCGGGCAGCGCTATCTGCCCTGGCAGGATGCATGGGCCGCGCGGGGCAACCCGATCCGGATCGCGCCGGGCGAGGCCATCTATGTGCCGCTGTTCGCGCCGCACTGGGTGAAGGTGCATGACGCGGTGTCCATCTCGCTGTCGCTCACCTGGTGCAGCGAATATAGCATCGAGACCGCCGACGCGCACAAGTTCAACCACAAGCTGCGCGGTCTGGGCTTGAAACCCGGCGCGCCGGCCCCCTTCCCCGGCCGCAACCGGATGAAGTCGCTGGGGCACCGCGCGCTGGAAAAGGTGCCGTTCCTGCGCTGAGCCCCGTGCCGTCAATTGCCGTCGGCGTCGACCACGAACTGCATCGGCTTGCCACGCGATTCCGGTTCCCAGCCGGCCGCCAGCGCCGCGCGCACGCCGCGCGCGACGATGGCGTCGTTGATCTGGAGCCGGCCGCGTGCCAGTCCTTTCAGCAGGCGCTTGGGCGGCGGAAATTCGAGCACGGCGCCGCGCTGCGTCCCCTGTTGCAGCAGGGCGACGGTCATGCCGCGCCAGCCATCGGCATCACTCCATTGCGGTTCGCGCCGGAGTTCCCATTCATAATAGGCGCCGTCGACCAGGACGGTGCCGCTGTTGTTGCTGTTTGACATGATGATCGCCCCTTAGCCTGCCGCCTTGACGATGTCAGCCCATGCTTCTTCGCTAATCACCGCGATGCCGAGCGCGCTCGCCTGCTTGAGCTTCGATCCGGCGCCGGGGCCGGCAACGACCAGGTCGGTCTTGGCGCTGACCGATCCCGCCGCCTTGGCGCCCAGCCGTTCGGCCTGTGCCTTGGCCTCGTCGCGGCTCATGGTTTCCAGTTTGCCGGTGAAGACGACGATCTTGCCGGTGACGGCGCTGGCGGTGGTTTCGACCACATAAGGCGGCGGCGTCACTTCGCGCAGCAGATCATCCCATGCCTCGACATTATGGGGCTCGTGGAAGAAATCGGCGAGCGCATGGCCGACGGCGGCGCCGACATTCTCGACCCCGATATGCTCGGCGATCGCCTTGTCCTTCTTGGCCTGGGTCTCATAGGCCTGATCGCGCAGGGCAATGATCTCGTCGGCCAGGGTGCGGAGCGCGGGGAGCGTGGTGTAGCGCTTGAGCAGATCGCGCGCGGTGACGGCGCCGACATGGCGGATGCCGAGGCCGAAGAGCAGCTTGGCGGCGTCGGGCGCGCGCTTCGCCTCGATCGCGGCGAGGAGGTTGTCGACCGACTTTTCCTTCCAGCCCTCACGCCCCAGCAGTTCGCCGGCATGGGTGCGCAGGCGGAAAATGTCGGCCGGCTCCTTGATCCAGCCCAGGTCGAGAAATTCCTCGATCGTCTTTTCGCCCAGCCCCTCGATATCGAGCGCGGCGCGGCTGACGAAATGACGCAGCCGCTCGAACCGCTGGGCGGCGCAGATCAGGCCGCCGGTGCAGCGATAATCGACTTCCTCCTCCTCACGCACCGCTTCCGATCCACAGACCGGACAGTGGGTGGGAAAAGGAAAGGGTTCGCGGACTTCATCGCGGGTGAGATTGTCGACCACCTGCGGGATGACGTCGCCGGCGCGCTGGACGACGATGCGGTCGCCCGGCCGCACGCCCAGCCGTTCGATCTCGTCGGCATTGTGGAGCGTGACGTTGGAGACGACGACGCCGCCGACCGTCACCGGGGTCAGGCGCCCGACCGGGGTCAGCTTGCCGGTGCGGCCGACCTGGATGTCGATCGCCTCCAGCGTGGTCTGGGCGCGTTCGGCCGGGAATTTATGCGCGATCGCCCAGCGCGGCGCCTTGGCCACGAAGCCAAGCCGCTGCTGCCAGTCGAGCCGGTCGACCTTGTAGACGACGCCGTCAATGTCGAAGGGCAGGTCGGCACGGGCGCGCTCGATCGCGCGATAATGGGCCAGGATCGCGTCGATACTGTCGACGCAGACCAGCATGTCGGACACGGGCAGGCCCCAGCTCGCGATCGCCCGCATCACGCCCAACTGGGTGTCGGCGGGCAGCGCGCTGTGGGCGCCCCAGCCATGGGCGAGGAAGCGCAACGGGCGGCTGGCGGTGACGCTGGCGTCCTTCTGGCGCAGCGATCCGGCGGCGGCGTTGCGCGGATTGGCGAACTGGCGCGCCTTGTCGGCATCCTCCGCCTCGTCCAGCAGGCGCTGGTTGAGGGCGACGAAATCCGCCTTGGCCATATAGACCTCGCCCCGCACCTCGAACAGGTCGGGTATGGCTTCGCCTGTCAGCCGCTCAGGGATGTCGGCGATGGTGCGGACATTGGCGGTCACATCCTCGCCGGTGGTGCCGTCGCCGCGGGTCGCGGCCAGCACCAGTTCGCCCTGCTCATAGCGCAGCGAACAGGACAGGCCATCGATCTTCGGTTCGGCGGTCATCGCCACCGGCGCGTCTTCGGCCAGCGCCAGGAAGCGGCGGACGCGGGCGGCGAACTCGGCGATATCCTCGTCGGCAAAGCCATTGTCGAGGCTCATCATGCGAACGGCGTGGGGCACCTTCTTCAGCGCCGAGGTGGCGGCGGCGCCGACCTGTGCATTGGGCGAGTCGGCGCGGATCAGGTGCGGGAAGGCCGCTTCGAGCGCGTTGTTCTCGCGGATCAGCGCGTCATAGTCCGCGTCGCTGATCTCGGGCGCGTCCTGGTCATGATAGAGGCGGTTATGCTTCGCCACCTCCCTGGCAAGGCGCATCAGGCGGTTGGCGGCTTCGGCTTCGGGGAGGCTGGCGGGGTCGGTCATGGGGATGCCTTAGCGAACCACTTGCCGGCCAGAAAGGCCGCTATCGCTCGCTCGTTTGAGGAAGGTCGATTTTTACGGCGTGACTTTGGATCGGCGCGCATAAAATGGCCAGGGCTCCGGCAAGGCAGATCCCGGCCCAGAGATATTCCTTCCTTCGGAAATCGACATAGGACCGGGCCAGCAAGACCAACGCAGCGAACAAGAGCGCCACCACGGACAACCACATCATTTCCATCTTATACCCCCGCTACCGGCACGGTTTCGAAATGCTGGGGGAAGCCGGCGATGATCGGGCGGGCCTTGGCGATGGCGGCGCGGACGGCAGGGAGTTTGAGCGAAGCGGCGTGGCTTTCGCGGCTGTCCCACACTTCGGTGATCCAGAGCGCGTCGGGATTGGCGGTGTCGAGCGCGACCACATAGGAAAGACAGCCGGGCATCGCGCCGATCGCCTCCTTGAGATAGCCGACCAGTTCATCGCGCTTGCCGGGGGTGCTGAGCATCTGGCCGATCAGGCCGTAGCGCGGCTTTGCCTCCTGCGCGGCGGCGGGAATGGCAGTTGCGGCCAGGGTCGCGGCGGTGAGGCCGAGCATGTCTCTGCGATTATGGGTCATGCGGCTATCCTATCCTCGCAATGACGAAATGTCTTACGCCCGTTCCAGCAGCCGTTCCGCCTGTGCCCGCGCTTCGGCGGTAATTTCCGCGCCGGAGAGCATGCGGGCGATTTCCTCGCGGCGTTCGCCATCGCTGAGCGCGTGGACGCCGGTGCGCGTCACCGTGCCGTCGCTCGACTTGGCGATCAGCATATGGCCGGCACCGCGCGCCGCGACCTGGGGGCTGTGGGTGACGACGAGGATCTGGTTGCTCTGCGCCAGGCGCGACAAGCGCTCACCGATCGCATCGGCCACCGCCCCGCCGACGCCCCGGTCGATCTCGTCGAAGATCAAGGTGTCGGCCCCGCCCTGCTCCGCCAGCGCGACCTTGAGCGCGAGGATGAAACGGGAGAGTTCGCCGCCCGAGGCGATCTTGGCGAGCGGCGCGAAGGGCGCGCCGGGATTGGTCGAAATCTCGAACTCGACCCGGTCCATGCCGGCGCCGCTCCATTGCGCCTCGTCCTGCCGCGCGACGACGGTACGGAAGCGGGCGGCGTCCAGCTTCAACGGCGCCAGTTCGCCCGCGACCGCGGCGTCGAGCCGGCCGGCGGCAAGCTGGCGCTCGGCCGACAGCGCCTGGGCGGCGGCGCGATAGGCGTCGGCCTTTTTCGCGACATCGGCTTCCAACGCGGCGATATGCTCCTCGCCCCCCTCGATCGCGGCGAGGCGCGCGGCCATCTCGTCGCGCAGCGCGGCGAGATCGTCGGGCGCGACCTGATGCTTGCGGGCCAGGCCGCGCAGGTCGAACAGCCGGGTCTCGATCGCATCCAGCCGGGCGGGGTCGAAGCTCAGCGCCTCGGCCGCCTCGGCGAGCTTGTCCTCCGCCTCGCCCGCTTCGATCACGGCGCGGTCCAGTGCCTCCAGCACGGCGGAGAGCGGTTCATATTCGCCCGCGATCCGGTCGAGCCGACGGGCCGCCTGGCGCAACTGGGCCAGGCCGCCGTCGGAGCCGGTCAGGCAATCGGTGACGGCGGACAGGTCATCGGACAGGCGCGCGCCCTTCTGCATGGTCGCGCGTTCCTCCGCCAAAGTCGCTTCCTCGCCGGCTTCGGGCGCGAATTTCGACAGTTCGGCGACGGCATGGTCGAGATAGTCGCGATCGCGTGCGGCATTGGCGACGGTCTCGCGCGCCTGCGCCAGATCGGCAGCGGCGGCGCGCCAGGCGGTGTAAGCGGTTGCGACAGCCTCCGCCTCGCAGCGGCCATAGGTGTCGAGCAAGGCGCGGTGGCCACGGGCGTTGAGCAGGCCGCGATCATCATGCTGGCCGTGGATCTCGACCAGCGCGCCGCCCAGGTCGCGCAGCAGCGCCGCGGAACAAGCCTGGTCGTTGATGAAGGCGCGGCTGCCGCCGTCCGCCTTGACCGTGCGGCGGATCAGCAGCGGTTCACCCGGATCGATCTCGATGCCATTGTCGGCCAGCAGCTGCGCGGCGCGATGGCCGGCGGGCGGCGGATCGAAGCTGGCGGTGACGCTGGCCTGCGCCTCCCCTGCCCGGACAAGGCCGCTATCGGCGCGGGCGCCGAGCGCCAGCCCAAGCGAATCGAGCAGGATCGACTTGCCCGCGCCGGTTTCACCGGTGAGGACGGACAGGCCGGCGCCGAACTCCAGGTCCAGCGCCTCGATCAGCACGACATTGCGGATGGCAAGCGAGGTCAGCATGGCGCCTGTCTACCTGCCATCGCACAAAAGGGGAACAAATAAAGCGCGGGCCTTCAGCTCTTGACCGGATGCTGCTGCATCAGCTTGTAGCTGCGCTCATACCATTTGGTGCCGGGATAGTTGCGGCCCAGCACGGCGGCGGCCTTCTGCGCTTCGACCGGAATGCCGAGCGAGAGATAGGATTCGACCAGACGCTCCAGCGCTTCGGGCGTGTGGGTGGTGGTCTGATATTTGTCGACCACGGTACGGAAACGCAGCGTGGCGGCCAGCCACTGGCCCCGGCGCTGGTAGAAGCGGCCCAGCTCCATTTCCTTGCCGGCGAGGTGATCATTCACCAGGTCGACCTTCAGGCGGGCGTCGGCGGCATAGCGGGTGTCAGGATAGCGGCGGATCAGTTCGCCCAGCGAATCCATTGCCTGCTGCGTGATCTTCTGGTCGCGGGTGACGTCGGCAATCTGCTCATAATAGCAGAGCGCGATCAGATAATAAGCGTAGGGCGCGTCCTTGTTGCCGGTGTGGATCGACAGAAAGCGCTGCGAGGCCGCGATCGATTCCGGATAATCGCGGTTCATATAATAGCTGAACGCCGACATGAGCTGCGCACGGCGCGCCCAGGGCGAATAGGGATGCTGGCGCTCGACCTCATCGAACAACGCGGCAGCGAGCTTGTACTGGCCGCGATCAAGGCGCGCCTTGCCGCTGTTGTAGAGGGTCGACACGTCGCGGGCGACATAGAGGGTGTCGGCCTTGTTCTTCGATGTGGAGCAGCCGGTCAGCACAGGCGAGGCGATCAGGACCAGAGTGGTGGCCGCGCCGATGCGCGTCAGGGTTTTCGTCAGCATGCGCCGGGTCATAGCCGAGCGGATCGCCGTCGCCAAGCGCCAGAATGTTGCAGAACGTCGAGCCGTGTCAGCGCGTGTGTTGCGGCAGGTCGAGACAGGCCATCGCGCCGCCATCCGGCGCGGGTTCCAGCCGGAAACTGCCGCCCAGTTGCTGCGCCAGCGCGACGGCGATGCGCAGGCCGATGCTGGTGGGTCCATCAGGCATGGTCCCGTCCGGAAGTCCGCGCCCGTCGTCGACGATGCGCAGGTGGAGCGCGCCATCCCCCTGCTGTTCCAGCGTCACCGCCACCCGCCCCGCGCGATCGGGCAGGCCATGTTCGATCGCGTTGCTGACCGATTCCGCCACGATCAGCGCCAGCGGCACGATGACATCGGGCTCCAGCGACAGGCCATCGGGCGCACAAATGGTGCAGTCGATGTCGGTGCGGCCGAACGCATCGACGATATCGGCGCAGAGCATGACCATGAAGGTGCGCAGATCCTGCCCCTGCCCCGACGGATCATAAAGGGCACGGCTGATCTTGCCGATCAGCGACAGGCGCGCGGCGGCATCGTCCAGCGCACGGCGGGCGACGTCATTGTCGACCTGGCGCCGTTGCAGCGACAACATCGCGGCCACCACCTGCAGATTGTTCGACACACGATGCTGGAGTTCGTTGAACAATAATTCCCGATTCTCGGCCAGGGCACGGCTGCGCTCCCGCTCGATCGCCAGGTTGAAATTGGCGCGCTGCATGAAGTGGATCAGCAATATATCGACGGCCACGACCATGGCGTAGAAGATCAGCGCCATGGCGACGCCGGGGTTGAAAACCAGCGTGTAGACCGGCGGGATGAAGCAATACCAGGACAGCAGGCCACCAACGATGGCGGCGAAGATGCCCGGCCGCACCCCGAACAGGAAGGAGGAGAGGATCACCGCCGGGAAGAAGGTGACGAAAGGATAGCCGACCGGCAGCAGCGTTTCGGCAGCGATGCGCGCGAGCCAGGCGAGCAGGCAGAGCAGCAGGCTCAGGCCATAGCCATAGGCCGGCCTTGGAAGCACGAGCGGCAGGCGCTCGACAAACCGCTCATTCCTCCGTTGCATGGACATTCCCCCGGAACCGTGACGCGACCGTATCAGATGCCAACAGCCATGCCTTGATCGAAATCAGCCCTGACGGGATTTGGCACGAAAAAGGGCGCCCGGTCGAACCGGACGCCCCATTTTCTAGTCAGCGATGATGCTGCCGATCAGTCCTGGGTCAGGAAGTCGGGCAGACCGGCGTTGGAGCCGTCATCATCACCCTTGCCTTCGCTGCGCGGGCCACGGTCTCGGCGCGGGCCACGGTCGCCGCCGCGATCGCCACCGCGACCACCACGATCGCCGCCGTCACGACGCGGGCCACGGCCACGGTCGCCACGGTCGCCGCGATCACCACGGGGTTCGCGCGGTTCGCGAGCCGGACGGGTGTCTTCCAGTTCTTCGCCGGTTTCCTGGTCGACGACGCGCATCGACAGGCGAACCTTGCCGCGCGGGTCGATCTCGAGAACCTTGACCTTCACTTCCTGGCCTTCCGACACGACGTCGGTCGGCTTCTCGACGCGCTCATTCTTCATTTCGGAGACGTGAACGAGACCGTCCTTGCCACCCATGAAGTTCACGAACGCACCGAAGTCGACGATGTTGACGACCTTGCCGGTGTAGACCTTGCCGACTTCGGCTTCCTCGACGATGCCGAGAATCCACTTCTTGGCGGCCTCGATCTGGTCGATGTCGGACGAGCTGATCTTGATGATGCCTTCGTCGTCGATGTCGACCTTGGCGCCGGTTTCCGCGACGATCTCGCGAATGACCTTGCCGCCGGTGCCGATGACGTCACGGATCTTCGACTTGTCGATCTGGATCGTCTCGATGCGCGGGGCATGGGCCGACAGCTCGGTGCGGGTCGAGGACAGGGCCTTGTTCATCTCACCCAGGATGTGGGCGCGACCTTCCTTGGCCTGACGCAGGGCGGTCTCGAAGATTTCCTGCGTGATGCCGGCAACCTTGATGTCCATCTGCATGGTGGTGATGCCGTTTTCCGTACCGGCCACCTTGAAGTCCATGTCGCCGAGATGATCTTCGTCACCCAGGATGTCCGAGATGACGGCGAAATCGCTGCCTTCCAGGATCAGGCCCATGGCGATGCCCGACACCGGACGCTTCAACGGAACGCCCGCATCCATCATCGAGAGCGAACCGCCGCAGACGGTGGCCATCGACGAGGAACCGTTCGACTCGGTGATGTCCGAGAGAACGCGGATGGTGTAGGGGAATTCGTCCTTGGTCGGCAGCACCGGGTGCAGCGCGCGCCAGGCGAGCTTGCCATGGCCGACTTCACGACGACCCGGCGCACCGAAGCGACCCACTTCACCGACCGAATAGGGCGGGAAGTTGTAGTGCAGCATGAAGTTTTCATAGTGCAGGCCGGTCAGGCCGTCGATCATCTGCTCGGCGTCCTTGGTGCCCAGCGTGGTGGTGCAGATCGCCTGCGTCTCGCCACGGGTGAACAGGGCCGAACCATGGGTGCGCGGCAGGAAGCCGACCATCGCCTCGATCGGACGGATCTGGGTGGTGGTGCGACCGTCGATGCGCGCGCCGTCCTTCAGGATGGCGGTGCGGACGATTTCGGCTTCCAGCTTCTTGGTCAGCTTGATGCCGGCCATCACCGTCTGGGCGTCGAGGCCGTCGGCCGCGAAGCTGGCCTTCGCCTTGGCGCGGGCTTCGTTCAGGGCGTTCGAGCGGGCCGACTTGTCGGTCAGCTTGTAGGCAGCGGCGATGTCGCCACCGATCAGATCCTTGAGCTTGGTCTTGAGCGCGCCCAGATCGTCGCCCTTGGCGATTTCCCACGGATCCTTGGCGGCCTTCTCGGCCAGCTGGATGATCGCGTCGGCAACCTTCTTGCTCGCTTCATGGGCGAACAGGACGGCGCCCAGCATGACGTCTTCCGACAGTTCCTTGGCTTCGGATTCGACCATCATCACGGCGTTGCCGGTGGCGGCGACGACCAGGTCGAGTTCGCCGGTCTTCACTTCGTCAAGGCTCGGGTTCAGCTGATATTCGCCATCCTTGTAACCGACGCGGGCCGCGCCGATCGGGCCCATGAAGGGCACGCCCGACAGGGTCAGGGCAGCCGAGGCGGCGATCATCGCGACGATGTCGGGCTCGCTCTCGCCATCGAACGACAGCACCTGGGCGATGACGTTGATTTCGTTGTAGAAGCCTTCGGGGAAGAGCGGACGGATCGGACGGTCGATCAGGCGCGAAACCAGGGTTTCCTTCTCGGTGGCGCCACGCTCACGCTTGAAGAAACCACCCGGAATGCGGCCGGCGGCCGAATATTTTTCCTGATAGTGGACGGTCAGCGGGAAGAAGTCCTGGCCTTCCTTCACCGACTTGGCGGCGGTCACGGCGCACAGCACCACGGTTTCGCCATGGGTTGCCAGCACGGCGGCGTCGGCCTGACGCGCGATCCGGCCGGTTTCGAGGGTCAGCGTCTTGCCGGCCAGCTCGATCGAAACTTTCTTTACATCGAACATATATGTTCCTTTGCCCACCTGGCCCTATTGCCGGGCGGGGCCTCATATGCGGACAAAGCCGGTCCGCGGCGGTTGTGGGGCATCGTGTGGCCCCTTGGACGAAACGGGTCGCCGGATTGCGCCCGTCCCGGATGACATCCTGAAAAAAGGAATGTCCGTTAGAATCGGAAACGGCCCCGAATGGGGCCGTCCCTTTGTAGCAGGCTTACTTGCGCAGGCCCAGCTTGGCGATGAGGTCGCCGTAGCGTGCCGCATCCTTCTTCTTCAGATAGTCCAGCAGCGAACGGCGCTTGTTGACCAGCATCAGCAGGCCGCGACGGCTGTGGTTATCCTTGTGATGACCCTTGAAATGCTCGGTCAGGTTCGTGATGCGCTCGGTCAGGATCGCGACCTGAACTTCCGGCGAACCGGTATCACCCTCAACGCGGGCATGTTCCTTGATAAGCGCTTCCTTGCGCTCGGCAGTGATCGTCATCTAGTCTTCTTCCTTCGACATCAGGTTAAATCCGCGCACCACCCGGACATTTCCGTCCTCTATTTCAACCAACGCCACGGGCATGAACCCGTCGGTCGCCAGATGAAGGCCGGTGGCAGCATCACGTCCCGAAAGCATCTTCCCCTGTCGGAGTGCCAATGCTTCGTCGGGAGAGACTGCAAGAGCCGGGATATCGTCCAGCCCTGCCGTCAACGGGAGCATAAGCTCGCCGATGTCGCCGCCCCTAGCAGCTTCGTCCAGTTTGTCCAGCGAAATCGCGGTTTCCAGGGTGAACGGCCCGGCCTTGATCCGCCGCAACATGGTGACATGGCCGACCGTGCCGAGCGCCAGCGCGATGTCGCGGGCGAGGGAGCGGATATAGGTGCCCTTGGAGACATGGGCGGTGAGTGTGACGGAGGCAAGCGCCCCCTCATCCGTTCGGTTCGAGCCTGTCGAGAACCCTTGCGCATCGTTCTCGACAAGCTCGAACCGAACGGGGGTCAGCGCATGGATCGTCACCGATCGCGTCTTCATCTCCACCTCCTCCCCCTTGCGGGCGAGGTCATAGGCGCGCTGGCCGTCGATCAGGATCGCGCTATAGGCCGGCGGCGCCTGTTCGATTCCGCCAGTGAAGCGCGGCAGCACCGCCTCCAGTTGCGCCAGCGTCGGGCGCACATCGCTTTGCGCGATGACCTTGCCCTCCAGGTCGAGCGTGTCGGTCTGTGCGCCAAAGGCGATGGTGAAGTCGTAGATCTTGTCGCTGTCGAGCATTCGGCCGGCAAGCTTGGTCGCCTCGCCGATCGCGATCGGCAGCACCCCGGTCGCCAGCGGATCGAGCGTGCCGCCATGGCCGACCTTCGACTTCTCCGTGCCGCCCAGCACCTCGCGCTGGGTCCGCAGCGCGCGCTTGACCGCGCTGACCGCCTGGGTCGAACCAAGGCCATGGGGTTTGTCGAGGATGATCCAGCCGTGCATGGCGGCGGCCCTTACCCCCCCTGCCCGGACATGTCACCTTCCATCGTCCTTTCCGAACATCCATCCAATAAGGGCATTTCGCTGCCCATCACGCTCCGCTATTCCAGCGCCATGACGATCAAGCTCATCTGCCTCGATGCCGACGACACGCTGTGGCACAATATGCGCCATTTCAACGCGACCCAGGACGCGCTGACCGACATGTTGCAGCCTTTTGCCGATGTCGATGTCACGCGCGAGCGGCTGATCGCCTGCGAAATCCGCAACCTGCCGCTCTATGGCTATGGCGCCAAGGGCTTCACCCTGTCGATGATCGAGGCGGCGGTGGAACTGGCCGGCGACCAGCTGTCGACCGCGATGATCCAGGAGATATTGGCCGCGGGCCGCGCCCTGCTGGCCCATCCGGTCGAGCTGTTCGACGGGGTGGCCGACACGCTGGAGCGACTGGCGGATATCGGCCCGCTGGTGCTGGTGACCAAAGGCGACCTGCTGCATCAGGAAAGCAAGCTGGCGGCATCGGGCCTGGGCGACCTGTTTTCCGGGATCGAGATCGTCAGCGACAAGAAGGTCGATACCTTCCGCACCCTGTTCGCCCGCCATGGCATCGAACCCGAACAGGCGGTGATGGCCGGCGATTCGATGCGGTCGGACATATTGCCGGCGCTGGAGGCCGGGGCCTGGGCCGCGTTCATCCCGCAGGAGGGCGCCTGGTCGCATGAACGGGCGCAGCCGCCGACCGCCGCGGCGCGCTACACCCAGCTGGAGCGGCTGGGCGAATTGCCCGACTGGATTGGCTCGCTGGACTGAAGCTCAGGCGGCGCGCACAGCCCATTCGTCGGCGAGGATCGAATAGATCACCGTGTCGCGGACATGGCCGGTCCAGGTGACGCGCTGCTTGCGCAGCACGCCCTCGCGCACGGCGCCCAGCTTCTCCACCGCCTTTTGCGAGCGGATGTTGCGCGCATCGACCCGAAATTCGATGCGATGGAAGCCACAGGCCAGCGCCCGCCCGATCAGCAACGGCTTGATCCGGCCGTTAAGACCGGTGCCGCGTGCGGCCGGCACCATATAGGTGAGGCCGATTTCCAGAGCATTGTCGGCCGGATGAATATTGAGATAGCCCGACATGCCGATGGGCTGGTCCTCCGCCAGGATCAGGAAGGCATTGCGGTCCCCGCTCGCCAACGTCGCGTCGAAGGCGGTGTCGAAATCCGGCCCGGCGAAGCGCACGGGATAAATTTCCCACACCGGGTCGTCGACCGGGCAGATCGCACGCAGCATTTCGCGATGATGGGGCGCCAGTTGCTCCAGATGGAGGCCGGGCGCTTCGATCGGCGCCAGCAGATCGTCCATCCGGCTCATCCGCGCATCTGCTCGACAAAATGGCGACGGCATAGCGCCACATAACGGTCATTGCCGCCAATCTCGGTCTGCGCGCCCTGACGGATCGCCCGGCCCGACGCATCGACGCGCAGGTTCATCGTCGCCTTGCGGCCGCAGTCGCACACCGTCTTGATCTCGGTCAGCGCGTCGGCAAGGCCGAGCAGATGGGCGCTGCCCTCGAACAATTCCCCCTGAAAATCGGTGCGCAGGCCGTAGCAGAGGACGGGAATGCCGAGGCTGTCGCTGACCGCGGCGAGTTGCCAGACCTGATCGCGGGTCAGGAACTGTGCCTCGTCCACCAGCACGCAGGAGAGCGGCGTCGCCTCATGCTGGGCGGCGATAGCGGCAAGCATGTCGACACCCGGCTCGAACAGATGCGCCTGCGCCTCCAGCCCGATGCGCGAGGCGATCCGGCCATGGCCGAAGCGGTCGTCGACCGCCGCCGTCCACAGCATCGTCGCCATGCCGCGCTCCTGATAGTTGAAGCTCGATTGCAGCAGGGTCGTCGATTTGCCCGCATTCATCGAGCTATAATAGAAATAGAGCTTGGCCATGGCCGCGCTTTAGCGCAGCGTGGGCGCAACGCCAGCCAGGAAACGCACCAGCGCATCGGCGAGCGCGATCCGCTTGTCGGAAAAGCTGTGATCGGTCGGCCAGACCATCAGGCGGGTGTTGGGATTGGCCGACTGGGCGTCCGCCCCGACCTTGCGCGCCATCGCGCCGATGCCGCGTTCGGCGCCGATGATGGTCAGCGGCCGACGGCCATAGCCGACCAGCTTGCGGCCGAGGTCGAACTTCTGCGCATCGCCCCTGATCTCGGCGGTCAGGCTTTCATAGCTGGCGCCCGACAGCGGCGGCAGGTCGCCCGCCACCTCGGCCTTCCATCCTGCCTCGCCCTGCGGCGTGGCGAGCGAGGCCACGGTCTGAGCGGGATCCCAGGGATCGATCAGGAACAGGCCGGCGACGCGCGGTTCGGCGGCCGCCGCCTCGGCCGCCATGAAGCCGCCCATGCTGTGGCCGGCGACCACGATCGCGCTGGTGTCGATACGATATTTGGCGACGGTCGATGCCTCCTCCAGGAAGAGCAAAGCGTTGAACGCATCCTCCGCCGCGTTGGTGAAGGAAAAGATGCCGGGGCTGCCCCACGACCCACGATAATGGAGGGTCAGGACATTCCAGCCCGCGCGGCGCGCCGCCTGGGCCAGATCCAGATTCTGCTCATTGCCCGGAAAGCCGTGGAGCAGCAGCAGGGTCGGATGCACCCCGCTGCCGGCCGCGACATACATGACCGCATTCATCGCCCCTTCGCCCGAGGGAATGACGAACGCGTCCATCCGCGCGGGGTTGGCGGCGTCGGGCGCCGGATCGGTGGTGACGGCAGGATGGGTGGCGGGTTCACGGGCGATGGCGGGGGCAATCACGGCACTGGCGAGCATCAGGACGGACAGGAAGCGCTTCATTCGGGAACCTCGATGGCTACGGGCGGATCGACCAGCTTGCGGAAAACCTCTCCGTCAAACGTCACGAAAGCATCGGCACCGTTGGCACCGAGAACATGAATGGCATCGGCAATGTCGGCGCCGCCGCGAAACTGCATGATCGCCCAGCCGAGCCCATCGCCCTGCTCAACGGTCACTCCCGGCAAATCCATGATTTCGGACAGAATATCGGCTAAGGCAAGGCGCCCGACCTTATAGCGGCTGCCAAGAAGCCAGGCCGTTTCCAGCATGACGGTGAGCGGAATGAAGACGCCATCGGCGATCAGCGCGTCGGCGATCTCGGCCTGCCGCAGATCATCCCGGACCAGCGCCCGAGCGAGGATATTGGTATCGATCGCCTTCAACGATCGCTGTCCTCGGCCGCCTTGCGCCAGCCCTCCGCAATCGTCTCGTTCATTTCCTCGATCGTCACGGGCCGACCATCATAGGCGATCCGCGCCCGAATGCCGGCCACAATCTCGTCAAAGCTGCGACCCGACTTCTGTTGCTGCGGCTTCAACAATATACCACCGCCCATCGGCACGACATCGAGCACCTGGCCTGGCGCGAGTCCGAGTTGATCGCGGACATCCTTGGGGATGACAACCTGGCCCTTGGCCGACAGGGTGGTCTTGGCGTTCATAGCGGTAAGATGCGTCTTACCGCGTCATGAGTCAATCTTCGCCTTCATCCTGTTCCAGATCGCGGGCGACCTTGGGGTCGCGGAGCAGCTTGTCGATATGGCTACCCTCGTCGAAGCTTTCGTCCGACAGGAATTTGAGCTTCGCCGCATATTTGAGCGCCATGCGATGGGCGACTTCGCGCTGGAGATAGGCGGTGTTGGTACGCAGCGCCTTGAGCACCGCTTCCTCGTCCCTGCCCAGCAGCGCCTTGATGAAGATGGTCGCGTGACGCAGGTCGGGCGACATGCGCACTTCGGTGACGCTGACGACATGCTTGGCCAGCACATCATCATGCACGTCACCGCGCGTCAGGATTTCGGACAGGATATGACGCACCTGTTCGCCCACGCGGAGCAGGCGGACGGAAGGGCCTTCGGACTGGTTGGACATAAATCAAAACTCCCCTGCCCTGGCTGGGCGGGTGCGGGTTGCATGGTGAGCGTAGCGGGCGCGGCCGAATAGCGAAAGGGTGGAAGCGATTGCTCACGCAATCGCACCCACCCCCAATCTTCCCCGAAAGGAAGATGCTTCGCCGTGATTACAGCGTGCGTGCGCGCTCTTCGACTTCGAACAGTTCGAGCGTATCGCCCGGCTTGATGTCGTTGGTGTCCTGCAGGACCGCACCGCATTCCATGCCGGCGCGCACTTCGGACACATCGTCCTTGAAGCGACGCAGCGACGCGATATGGGTGCGCGACACGATGACATCGTCGCGGGTGAGGCGCGCGTTGAGCCCCTTGCGGATGATGCCGTCGAGGACGAGCAGACCAGCCGCCTTGTCCTTCTTGCCGGCCGGGAAGACCTGCAGCACCTCGGCGCGGCCGACGATCGTCTCGATCCGTTCGGGGGCGAGCTGGCCAGCCATTTCGCCACGAACTTCCTCAAGCAGGTCGTAGATCACGTCATAATAGCGCAGGCTGATCTTCTCGCGCTCGGCGAGCTGACGGGCCTTGGCATTGGGACGCACGTTGAAGCCGATCAGCGGCGCGCGGCTGGCAGCAGCCAGGGTAACGTCGCTCTCGGTGATCGCACCGACGCCCGAATGCAGGATGCGGACCTTGATCTCGTCGGTCGAGATCTTGTTGAGTGACGACACGATCGCTTCGACCGAACCCTGCACGTCGCCCTTCACCACCACCGGATATTCGATGACCTTGGTGTTCAGCGCCGAGAACATATGCTCGAAGCTGGTGGGGGCAGCCGTGGTGCGCTTCTTGGTCGCCTGTTCCTGGCGATAGGCAGCGACTTCGCGGGCGCGGGCTTCATTCTCGACGACGGTGAGCTGGTCACCGGCCATCGGCACGCCCGAAAGACCCAGGATCTCGACCGGGGTCGAGGGACCGGCGACCTTAACCTGCTGGCCCTTGTCGTTGATCATCGCGCGAACCTTGCCGCTTTCCGAACCGATGACGAAGGTGTCGCCGATCTTCAGCGTGCCCTTGCGGACGAGGACGGTCGCGACGGCGCCGCGGCCCTTGTCGAGCTGTGCCTCGATCACATTGCCTTCGGCATCGCGATCGGGGTTGGCGGTCAGCTCCATGACTTCTGCCTGGAGCAGGATCTTCTCGATCAGTTCGTCAAGGCCGGTCTTCTTGAGCGCCGAAACCTCGACGTCCTGGACGTCGCCGCCCATGTCCTCGACCACGATTTCCTCGCTCAGCAGGCGCTCGCGCACCTTCTGCGGATTGGCTTCGGGCTTGTCGCACTTGTTGATCGCAACGATCATCGGCACGCCGGCGGCCTTGGTGTGGTTGATGGCTTCGATCGTCTGCGGCATCAGGCCGTCATCGGCCGCCACCACCAGGATGACGATGTCGGTGACATTGGCGCCACGGGCACGCATTTCCGAGAAGGCCTCATGGCCCGGCGTGTCGAGGAAGGTGATGACGTCACCCTTCTTCGTCGTCACCTGATAGGCGCCGATATGCTGGGTGATGCCGCCGCTTTCGCCCGCGACCACATCGGTCCCGCGCAGCGCGTCGAGCAGCGAGGTCTTGCCATGGTCGACATGGCCCATGATCGTCACGACCGGGGCACGCGGCTTCAGCGCTTCAGGCGCGTCGACCTCACCTTCCATGCCGATTTCGACGTCGGCATCCGACACGCGCTGGATGCGGTGGCCGAATTCCTCGACCAGCAGCTCCGCCGTATCCTGATCGATCGGCTGGTTGAGCGTGACGGCCGTGCCCATCTTGAACAGCGCCTTGACCAGGTCCGCGCCCTTTTCGGCCATACGGTTGGCCAGTTCCTGCACGGTGATGCTTTCGGGCACCACGACGTCGCGGCTCTGCTTTTCGCGCGGCTGGCTGCCGCCCGAATAATGGGCACGGCGTTCCTTTTCACGGGCACGCTTCAGCGCGGCGAGGCTGCGCGCACGCGCGCTGTCGTCATCGGCCAGCGCCTTGGTGACGGTGAGCTTGCCCGACTGGCGACGATTGTCGTCGTTGCGCTTGGTGCGATCCGGCTTGGCCGGTTCGGGACGCTTGACCGGGGCCACGGGCGTAAAGCGACGCGGCGGCGGCATGGTCGAACTGGTCGTGGCCGGTGCGGCGGGCGCAGCCGGGGCCGCAGCAGCGACGGGTTCGGCAGCAGCAGGAGCCGCCGCCGCTTCGACCGGCGCAGCCGGCTTGGCGGCTTCCGCGGTCTTGGCCTGCTCGGCCGCTTCCACGGCCTTGGCCGCTTCGACTTCGGCATTTTCGGCCGCCTGACGATTTTCCTCGGCGCGGCGCTTTTCTTCCTCGCTGGCGGCAAGGCGCGCAGCATCCTCACGACGGCGCGCATCTTCCAGCGCGGTCATGCGGGCTTCCTCGGCCTCGCGCAGCAGCTTGGCCTGCAGTTCCTGACGCGACATCAGGCTCTGCGGCGGTGTCTGGCGCACCGGAGCAGGCTGCGGCGCGCGCTGCTGCGGCGCAGGCGCGGCGGGACGGGGTGCGGCCGGCGCTGCGGGCGCGGCCGGCGTCGGGTCGGCCTGAGGCGCAGCAGCGGGCGCAGCGCCGGTGCTTTCGCCCGGCTTGCCCATGGGGACGCGGCGCCGCTTCACCTCAACCACGACCGTGTTCTTGCGGCCATGGCTGAACTGCTGCTGCACCTGACCGGACTCGACCGTGCGCTTGATCCCCAGCGGCTTGCGGCCCAGAACCGGCTTGTCTTCGTTGCTGTCACTCATCGACTATGTTTAACCCTTCACATCATCTTCAGCCGGCGCAGCCGCCGACGCATCATTCCATGCAGCCTCATGCGCCTGCGCATCGGCGGAGTCCTGCTCCCCATGCACCGGCGCCCCGGTAGCGCATCCCAGATAGCTTTCCAAGCGGCCCAAAGCCGCACGCAGGCGCACTGTCGCCCGCGAGTCGGTCACCGCGATATGGACGACATTGTCGCGCCCCATTGCCATAGATAGGGCGTGCCGGTCCACAGGCAAGACGATGCCCGCAAGATCCGTGCCTTCCGCTTCCTGTCCCACGCGCAAGGCCTGGTCCAGTTTTCGATTGCCGTCCGTACCCGCATCGGCGGCATGGAGCAGCATTTTCACCATGCCCTTGCGGCATGCGACGTCGATCTTTTCCGATCCGGTCAGCAGCATGGAGGCGCGTGCCTCCAGCCCCAGGCGGCTGAGCAGATCCTGCCGCAGCCCTGCCTCCACAAGATCGGGAAGATCGACGGGAATTTCAAGAGCGCCTTCCTTGAAGGCGCGGGCGAGTGCGCCCTTTAGCTTGCCCTTGACCAGCGCCGTTTCCAGCTCGGCCCGCGACACGCCGATCCAGGCGCCCCGACCCGGCGCCTTGGCACGGATGTCGGGAAGCACCTGCCCTTCAGGCCCGATGGCCAGGCGGATCAGCGTTTCGGGATCGGCACGGTCGCCGCTCAATATGCATTTGCGTTCGGTCATGCGCGCCCCTCCGCCAAAACGGACAAAAGGGCAAGACCAACGCTGTCGAGTAGGCTTATTCTCTCATTGGGGAGTGTCCGCAGCATTGGCGTCCTCCCTGTTTGGAGAAAGGGCGCGGTCGGCGATCAACTGACCGCCGGCCGCATAATTTTCGGTCGAGACTTCCGAGATCACGATCTGGACGGCAGCCGCCGGCTTCCCCAGCCGCTCCACGAGCGACTGGGTGACGTCAGCAACGATCGCGGCTTTCTGCTCGCGAGTCGCGCTACCGGCCAGGCGGATGTCGACGAAAGGCATGGGGCTTACGCTTCCTCGCCTTCGAACCAGTGCGCGCGGGCGGCCATGATGATCTCATTGCCCTGCTCGTCGCTCAGGCCATAGGCGGCCAGAATGCCGCCCTTGTCCTCATTGCCGCTGTCCGACTTGCGACGACGCTGGTCGACGCGCTTCTTCTGCACCAGTTCGTCGGTGGCGAGATCGGCGAGGTCGTCGAGCGTCTTGACGCCGGCCTTGCCGAGCGTGACGAGCATCGCTTCGGTGAGATGCGGCATGTCGGCCAGCGCGTCATCGACGCCCAACGCCTGACGCTCTTCGCGGGCAGCCTGCTCGCGGCGGTCGAGCGCTTCCTGCGCACGGCTCTGCAACTCGGCAGCCAGATCCTCGTCGAACCCTTCGATCCCGGCCAGTTCCTCGACGCTGACATAGGCGACTTCTTCCAGCTCGCCAAAGCCTTCGGCGACCAGCAGCTGCGACAGCGTCTCGTCCACGTCCAGTTCGTTCTGGAACAGTTCCGAACGGGAAACGAATTCCTTCTGACGCTTCTCGCTGGCGTCGGCTTCGGTCATGATGTCGATCGCCTTGCCGGTCAGCTGGCTGGCGAGGCGGACATTCTGGCCGCGGCGGCCGATGGCGAGCGAGAGCTGATCGTCGGGCACAACGACTTCGATGCGCTCTTCTTCCTCGTCGATGACGACGCGGGCGACCTGGGCGGGCTGCAGCGCGTTGACGACGAAGGTGGCGGTATCTTCCGACCAGGGGATGATGTCGATCTTTTCGCCCTGCATTTCCTGCACGACGGCCTGGACGCGGCTACCCATCATGCCGACGCAGGCGCCGACAGGATCGATGCTGCTGTCGCGGCTGATGACGCCGATCTTGGCGCGCGAACCCGGATCGCGGGCGGCGGCCATGATGGTGATGACGCCGTCGTAGATTTCGGGCACTTCCTGCGCGAACAGCTTCTTCATGAATTCGGGGTGCGCGCGGCTGAGGAAGATCTGCGGACCACGGTTTTCGCGACGCACGTTCAGCACGACCGAACGGATGCGATCGCCGACGCGAACGACTTCGCGCGGGATCTGCTGGTCGCGGCGGATCACGCCTTCGGCGCGGCCCAGATTGACGACGACATGGCCGAACTCGACCGACTTGACGACGCCGGTGATGATTTCACCCACGCGGTCCTTGAACTCGTCGAACTGACGCTCGCGCTCGGCGTCGCGAACCTTCTGGAAGATCACCTGCTTGGCCGACTGGGCATCAATGCGACCCAGGTCGATCGCGGGCAGCGGATCGACGATGAAGTCGCCGACCACAGCGTCCTTCTTCAGCTTGCCGGCCTGCTTGAGGTCGACCTGCTTGAAATAATCCTCAACCACCTCGACGACTTCGACGACGCGCCACAGGCGCAGGTCGCCGCTGTCCGGGTCCAGCTTGGCACGGATGTCGTTCTCGGCACCATAACGGGCACGGGCGGCGCGCTGGATCGCATCTTCCATCGCCTCGATGACGATCGCCTTGTCGATCATCTTCTCGCTGGCGACGCTGTTGGCGATCGCGATCAGCTCGGCCTTATTGGCGGAAATGGCGTTGGCCATGACGATAAAACCCTTATTCCTCGGTTTCGAACTCGTCCGCCCCATCGGAGGAGAGCGGCATGGTAGCAGAAATCAGTGCATCGGTCAGCACCAGCTTGGCATCACTGACCAGCGCGAACGGGATGGCGACATCGCCGACCTTGGCATCCGTGAACAGGATATCCTCGCCCTCGACGCCCTTGAGCATGCCACGGAAGCTCTTGCGCCCCTCAACCACTTCGGTCGCGGAAATCTTGGCCTCATGGCCCGCCCATTCGAGAAAATCGCGCAGGCGGGTCAGCGGCCGGTCGATGCCGGGCGAGCTGACTTCCAGGCGATAGGCTTCCTCGATCGGATCGACTTCATCCATCACGTCGGACAGGCGGCGCGAGATGGCGGCACAATCCTCGATGACCAACTGCTTGGTCTTCGGGTCTTCGGCCATGATCTGCAGCGTATATTCGTCG
Source organism: Sphingobium scionense (assembly GCF_014197035.1). Classification (GTDB taxonomy): domain Bacteria; phylum Pseudomonadota; class Alphaproteobacteria; order Sphingomonadales; family Sphingomonadaceae; genus Sphingobium; species Sphingobium scionense. The sequence continues at coordinate 52,495 of NZ_JACIEU010000007.1, forward strand.
CCCGACCCGAACAGCTTGATACGCACGAGGTCGAACCCCAGGGCCTTTACCTCGGGCTCGATCAATGCGGTCAGTACGGCGATGTCCGCCATGGATACTCCAGAAAATAATATAGGTGCTTGTCGCCGCCGCAGACATTCCGTCTGCGACCCTGACATGTGTAACGATGTAAGGAAGCGAGTTCCATATAGGCATGTTGCAAATGGGCTGCAACATGTTTCGTAAAACGCGTGTTTTCAGGGATCGGCGCGGCCGGTCCAGTCGCGCCACAGCCAGGCCAGCAGATAGGGCCGCGCCAGCGCCCGGTCCAGCGCATAGGGGATCCAGCCCGGACCAAAGGGCACGTAAAGGCGCACCGGCACCCCCTGCCCCCGTGCCACCTTACGGCAGCGGCGGCCCGGCAGCCCCCGCAACTGTACCAGACTGCACGGCGTGCCGGCTTCACGCAGCAGGGTGAGCGCCCGGTCGGCCAGCGCCGGGCGATGGGTGGCGATCGCAACCGGTGCCGCGCGACCGGCCAGCGCCGTCACCAGCGCCAGATAGGCGGCATCGGGATCAACGGTATCGCCCGCCGGATCGGGCCATTCACCGCGCACGACACGGACGGGCGCGCTACTGTCGTGCAGCCGGGCGGCGTCGGCCAGGCTGCGTTGCCAGCGGGCCGGCAGCACCATGCCGGTATCGGGAAAGTCGGGCAGCAGTCGCTCGACCGCCGCCAGCGTATCGTCCGCATCCTGCGGGCCATGGGCATCGAACATCAGCGACAGGCCGGACTGGCGCGCGATCTGCGCCAGTTCGCGCAGGCTGACCGGATCGAAGCGCAGCGGCGGGGCCTTCACCGACAGGCTGAGGTCCAGGCCGCGCGCGCGCTGCGCCACCCGCGCATAGGCGGCCATGATCGACGAGGGATCGCCCCCCGCCCCTTCGAAATAGCCGATCGTGGTCGCGCTTCCGGCGCGGGCCTGTTGCCGCGCGATCGCCACAGCCTGGGGGGCATCGGGCGCCGGGATGACCCGCCCCAGCGCAGCCGGAAGGGCATAGCGCGTGTCCCGCAACAAGCGCCAGGCCGCCCCGCCCCTCACCGCCGCCACAATCGTTGCCGCAGCCGTTGACGCGACCAGGCTGCGCCGTCCGCCGCAAACGCCACCGCGCCACGCAGAGTGTAGGGATAGGTGCGCAACTGGACGCAATCATGCTGCGCCTGGGTCCAGAGCTTGCATATCCAGGGTTCGGCGACGCCGAGAAATTCGAAACTGTGCAGCCGCGCCTGCGCCGCCCAGCCGATGGCATGAAGCATCAGCAGCCCACCGGGCGAGCAGGCATTGAAGGCCGCGTCATGACCGATCTTGAACAGCCAGTAGCGGCCGTTCCACAGCACCGCCATCTGCATCGCGATGGCGCGGCCATCGATCCGTAGGAAGGAGATGCGCAGGTCGCCGCGCTGCGCGACCGCGCGGAAGAAGGCACGGAAAATCGCCGCCTGGCGCGGGTCGGTGGCGATGGCGGTGCCCGCCTCGCTTTTCCAGCCCAGTGCCTCGACCGCCACCGCCTCGTCGAACAGCGCATCGAAATTGCCCGCGTCCGGCGCCAGCGTCTCGCACTGAAGGTGGCCGCAGCCTTCGGCCTTGCGCCGGGCGCGCCGGAAATCGGAACGGCGGCCGGCGTTGAAGCAGCTTTCCGGGTCGCGCCAGCCCTCATCGAGCGCGATATGGGGACAGGCCATGGCCGGCCGCACGACCAGCCGGCCACGCCGCCGCACCGCGCGGACCAATGCGGGGATCAGCGGCGACCCGGCCGAGATGCGGTCAAGCAGCAGCGGATGGGGCAGGCGCGCGATCGCCTTGGCCAGCGCATCGGCCGCCGCCGTCCCATTGCACAGCATGTCGCCCGGCTCATAGGTCTCGCGCGCGCCGATCATCCGCCAGCGGGCCAGATAACCTTTATAGCGGCACAGCGGCAGCAAAGCGACCAGATCGCCGCCCGCCCAGACCGTCATGATGCGGCTTGCCCCGGCGGCGATCAGATCGTTCAGCGTAGCGGCGAACAGGCGGGTCTGGGTCGGCCAGTCGGCGCGTGCCTCCAGCCTGTCCCAGGCGCGGGCGAGCGCGGTCGAACCTAGGGCATCGGCAAGGCACAGCGGCTCGACGCGCAAGGCGCCCGCCTGCGCGCACGCGGCATCGAAATCCGATACGCCGTGCAGCACCATAGTCCCCCTCTTGCCGCCCTGTCCTCTAGCGGCAGAAGCTTAAGAAATCGGCCTGTCGCCGATGAGGCTTGCATCCATGCCCGCATCCGGTGGAGGATGCGGGCATGGAACCCCCGCCGAAAAATCGGCTTTCCCCTGCGAACATTATAACAGGAGTTTCCCATGCTGCGCGTGATGGCCGTCACTCTCCCCCTCGCCCTGCTCGCCTGTTCGGCTGACAATGCGACCGGCCAGAATGCCGGCGCGACCGCCGGGGAAAAACCGTTCAAGACATCCGTGATCGCGGACTTCACATCCCCCTGGGCGATGACCTTCCTGCCCGACGGGCGGATGCTGATCACCGAAAAGGCCGGCGAGATGATCCTGTTCGATCCGAAGAACGGCACCAAGATTCCGGTCGCCGGCATCCCGAAGGTCGACAGCGCGGGCCAGGGCGCGCTGATGGACATCGTCCCCTCCCCGACATTCGCGCAGGACAAGAAAGTCTATTTCAGCTTCTCCGAAGCCGGTCAGGGCGATCGTGCCGGTGGCAAGGGCGTGGCGCTGGCCACCGGCATCTTCGACCAGGCCAGCGACGGCACCACCAGACTGGCGGACGTGAAGGTCATTTTCCGCGCCAGTGATTATGTCGAGGGCAATGGCCATTATTCGGGCCGCATCGCCTTCTCGCCGGACGGCAAATATCTCTTCTTCACCAATGGCGAGCGGCAGAAGCTCGATCCGGCACAGGATCCCAAGTCGACGCTGGGCAAGGTGCTGCGCCTCAATCTCGACGGCACGCCGGCGGCGGGCAATCCGCTCAGCGCCAAGGGCTTCAATCCGGCAGTCTGGTCCTATGGCCATCGCAACCTGCTGGGCATCGCCTTCGACAAGGATGGACGCCTGTGGGAACAGGAAATGGGGCCGCAGGGCGGCGACGAGGTCAACCTGATCAAGCCCGGCCTCAATTATGGCTGGCCCAAGGCGTCGAACGGCAGCCATTATGACGGCCGCGACATTCCCGACCACAAGCCCGGCGACGGCTATGAGGCACCGAAGCTCTGGTGGAATCCGGTGATCTCGCCGGGCGGCCTGATCTATTATTCGGGCGACCTGTTCCCGCAGTGGAAGGGATCGCTGTTCATCGGCGGCCTGTCGAGCCAGTCGCTGGTGCGGGTGAAGCTGGACGGCGACACTGCGTCCAAGGCCGACCAGTGGGATATGGGCGCGCGCATCCGCGAGGTCGAACAGGGGCCGGACGGCGCGCTGTGGCTGCTGGAGGATGGCGGCAAGTCTCAGGGCCGCTTGCTCAAGCTGACGCCCAAGGCATAGACGGCGACATGACCGACATATCCGCCCTGCCCGCACTCAACGGGCAGCAACTGGCGCGCGCCGACATCATTGCGCTGGCGGGCACGCCCCATGCCCTGATCGACTGCGACCTGGAGGAAGCAGCGCTGGCGCAACTCGACCTCACCGGCTGGCAGTTCGAACGCTGCAACCTGCGCAACGCGGATCTGGCCGGTGCCATGCTGGAACGCACGCGCTGGCAGGGCTGTCGGGGTGGCGGCGCGAATTTCACCGGCTGCGACCTCAGTGACGCGGTGCTGACCGGATGCGACTTCAACAATGTGGTGCTGCGGCGGGCGCGGCTGGAGGGCGCTCGACTGGCCCAGTGCAAGCTGACCGGCGCCGACCTGTCGGACCTGCGCGCGCTGGAGATCGACATGACGGAATGCCTGCTGATCGACGCACGCCTGCCCGGCCTGTCCTTCCGCAAGCAGCGGCTGAGCCGCATCGATTTTTCGCAGGCGGACCTGCGCAAATGCGATTTCCGCATGGCCAGTTTCGAGGGCTGCAGCCTGCGCGAGGCGATGCTGGACGGCGCCCGGTTCGAGGGTGCCGACCTGCGCGGCGCGGATATAGGCGGCGTGCATCTGGGCGATGCCAGCCGCTTTCGCGGCGCCACCATCTCGCGCGACCAGGCCGGCGAACTGCTCGCCGAACTGGGGCTGAAGGTCCGCTGAGGCCGCCTATCGGACCGGCGGCATCTCGCTCGCCACCATCTCGCCGGCGCCACGACCGATCGACCAGAGGCGGCGCAGCGCGCGGGGATCCCAGTCGATCGCCTGGCCCGGCGTGGCGATGCCGAGCGTGCCGACATGCTCCAGCACCGATCCCGCCTCGGGCAGTGTCAGCGCATAGACTTCGGGCCGGTCATGGCCCGTGGCATAGATCAGGCCGTCCGTCCCCCAGCTAAGGCCCGAGCAGCTTTTCGGCGCAAAGCGGGCGAGCACGTCCGCCGGGAAGGCCCAGCTCGCCTCCGCCCGGAAAGCGTCGTCCATCCGCACCAGCGCGGTATAGCGATAGTCACGCCCCGGTTCCCCGCCCTTGCCCTCATAATTGGCGAACACCGCCCACCATTTGCCGTCATGCCGATCCATGACGGTCAGCGATCCGGGGCCAAAGCCCAGGCTGACGCTGCGGACATGTTTCAGCGTCTTCGTGTCGAAAATCTCGACCGCGCTGGTCTGCGGCACGGCGGGATAGTTGGACGCGGCACAGACCAGTTCGGCGCCGACCACGGTGCAGCTGTTCATGTGCGGATAGAGGCGGCGCTCCCCCTGCCACTGCGCGACGCGCTGGCCGTCGGCGATGCGATATTTGCCGATCCGGTCATTGTCGATCGCATAGACATAAGTGCCGTCCGACGCCGCGCCCTGATGCGCCTCCTGCGCCTTGATCCGCAGGCTGACCGCCGAAGCGGGCGGCGACGGGGCATCCGCCGGCGCCTGGGCGATCGCCCCGCCCGCCAGCGCCAGCAGCCCAGTTCCGACAAGCAGCGCCCTTACCATTTGATCGACGCTCCGACATAGAAGGTGCGGCCATAGCGTTCATTCTGGATCACCCAGTCGCGCACGCCGCCCTGATATTGGCGGGTCGGCTCGTCGGTCAGATTCTGCCCTTCGGCAAAGAGGCGCACATTCTTCGTCACATCCACCCCGATCTTCGCGTCCAGGCGACGCAGATCGTCATTATACTGGTCATTGAGGCGGATATCACCCGCCGACAGCAGGGCGCGGCCGGTATGATGATAGGCGACCGACGCCTCGACGATACCCTTCTGGTAGAAGAGCTGCGCGCCCCAGAGCAGCTTGGACTGTTCGGGGAAGGCTACGGTGCCGCGGTCTGGCATGCGCAGGCTGGAATCGATCAGCGTCAGGTTGAGGTTCATGCCAAGGCCCGAGAGCAGGCCCGGCAGGAAGGTGAACTGTTGCTGCCAGGCAGCTTCCAGGCCGATGATGTCGCCCTTGTCCGCGTTGAGCGTCTGGTTGAAATTGATCCGGTCATAGGCGACCCCGCCGAAGCTGCCGTCATTGATGGTATAGCTTTGCGTGAAGATCGGGTTGCGGATGAACTTGGCGAAGGCGCCGACGCTGATAAGGCCGCCGGGCGCGAAATACCATTCGGCCGACATGTCGAGATTGTCCGCGACATAGGGCTTGAGCGCCGGATTGCCGCTCGACACGCTGATCTCCTCCGCGCCCTCCACCGTGACGGTGCCGCCCGGCGACAGGTCGGCATAGCTGGGTCGGCCGATGCTGCGCGAATAGGCCAGGCGGAACATAGTGTCGTGCGAGGGGGTGACGCGTACCACCAGGCTGGGCAGCCAGTTGGTATAGCGGGTGCGGCCCGATGTCGGGCTGACGACGTCGCCCTCCAGCAGATATCCGTCAATATCCAGTTCGGTCCGCTCGACCCGCAGGCCGCCCGTGACCGACAGCGCGCCAAAGTCGAGGTTCGCCATGGCATAGCCGGCATAGACATTCTCGCTGAGGTCGAAATCGCTCAGCGTTTCATTGGCCAGGCTGGTCGCTTCGTTGAGCACGAACTGCGCGCCGCCCAGCTTGCCCTGGGTATAGGCATTGATGAGGTCGGCATCGATCACCGGGCCGAGGAAATAGTTGCGGCCATTGCCCAGCTTCACGATGACAGTGTCGCCCGACAGGCCATCCAGGGTGAAGCGGTTGGCGCTGCTTCCGCGCCCATAGACCGCGTTGGAGGAATCGAAGCGCTTGTCGGTCCAGCGGCCATTGGCGCCGAACTTGACGAAGCTGTTCTGGCCGATCGTCGGCAGCTTGCCGGTCAGGTCGAGCCGGCCCTGCCAGGTCTTTTCCAGGCCATATTCATCCTGCGCCGAATATTGGCGGAAGCCCAGGTCCGACGGATCGAGATAGCCGTCGACCGGCACGGCGCTGAACAGCTTGTCCGAAAAATCGACCGCGACCGCGCCGGGATTGCCGCGGAACTGCCAGAGGGTATTGGGTTCGATCACTTCGTTTCGCGTCCGCGCGGCGCCAAAGTCGAGCGACCAGTTGTCGGCCAGTTCCGCCGTGCCCCCGGCCATGAAGGACAGGACCGACTTTTCCTTATATTCCAGGCGCAGATCGGAACGCTGTTCGCTGGTGGACGCGATGCCGGTCAGGCCGTTGGCGTCCCAGTCGATATCGGAAAAATCGAGCCGGAAGCGCTGGCGATATTCATCCTCGGAGAATTTGGAATAAATGCCGCGGACATAGAGCTGGACGCTCTCGCCGCGCCAGTCGAACGACCCGGCCGCGCCGATCCGCTCGCGCTTGAGACGATAGTCATTATATTTGATGTTGACCGGCACGGCACCGCGCGCGGCATCTGCGTCGGGCGTCCAGTCATCGGGATAGATGCCATAGCTGGTATAGGTGCGGTCGGAATAGCTGGCGCCCAGCAGGATGCCGAACTGTTCGTCCGCGCCGAAGCGGGTGCCGATGGTGACATCGCCCTTGATCGGCTGGTCGCCCTTGCGCAGTTCCTGATAGCCGATCTGCCCGTTTGCCTGGAAGATGAAGCGATCGTCGAAATCGAAGGCGGTCTGGGTGACGAGGTTGATGGTGGCGCCGATGCCCTGACCGGTCAGATCGGCGGTCTTCACCTTGGCGACCTCCACCTGCTTGAGGAGCTGGCCCGACAGGATGTCGAGCGGCAGGCGCCGGTCGAGCCCGTCGGGATTGCCGATCTCGAAGCCGTTGATGGTATAGCCGTTGAGGCTGGAGGGCACGCCGCGCACCGCGACATAGCGACCCTCGCCCTGGTCATATTGCACGCCGACGCCCGGCAGCCGTTCGACCGCCTCGGCCACATTCTTGTCGGGCAACTGGCCCATATCGTCGGACGCCGTCACATCGACGATGCCCAGCGCTGCGCGCTTCTGGTCGATCGATCGTTGCAACTGCGCGCGCTGGCCGGTGACCACAATGCCGCCTTCCTCCTCGGGCAGCGGCTGCTGCGCATGGGCGGTGCCCGCGATCGCCAGCGCGAACAGGCTGATGGATGTCGAGAAAATCCTGGTCATGATCGAGTCCCCTTTGGTCGGGGCTGCGATTAGGAAAACTGCGCGACAGCGGCATTTCCAATTCGCTGCATTACCGTGACCGATTGATGACGATTTGATGGCCTCGCCATTTTGCGCCTGCGAGGGCCAGCCTCTTTCGGCCGCCTGCCCCACTTCCTATCTTGCGGGCCTTCTCCCCCCTCTCCCTTTTCTGGAGACCCGCATGAGCGCTCCCAAGCTGTTCCAGCCTTTCGATGTCGGCGACCTTGCCCTCGACAACCGCATCGTGATCGCACCGATGTGCCAATATTCCGCCGTCGATGGGCAGATGAACGACTGGCACCTCATTCATCTGGGCCAGCTTGCCCTGTCCGGCGCAGCGCTGCTGACGATCGAGGCGACCGCCGTGCTGCCAGAGGGGCGGATCAGCCATGCCGATGTCGGCCTGTGGGACGACGCGACGCAGGCGGCGATGCAGCGGGTGCTGGACGGCGTGCGCCGCCATAGCGACATGCCCATCGCGATCCAGCTCGGCCATGCCGGGCGCAAGGCTTCGACGCAGGTGCCATGGCAGGGCGGCGCGCAGATCGCGCCCGATGCGGCGAATGGCTGGCAGACGGTCGCCCCCTCCGCCCTGCCCTTCACACCGGGCACCAACGCGCCGATGGAGCTGGACCAGGCCGGAATCGACCGGCTGCGCGACGCCTTCGTCGCGGCGGCGAAGCGGGCCGATGCGATCGGCATCGACGCGGTCCAGTTGCACGGCGCCCATGGCTATCTGCTGCACCAGTTCCTCTCGCCGCTCTCCAACCAGCGCGACGATGATTATGGCGGCAGCCTGGAGAACCGGATGCGCCTGCCGCTGGAGATTTTCGATGCGGTGCGCGCGGCCCTGCCCGCACACAAGCCGGTGACGATGCGCGTGTCCGGCACCGACTGGGTCGAGGGTGGCTGGGACATCGAACAGACGATCGCATTTGCCACGGCACTGGAAGCGCGCGGTTGCAGCGCGATCCATGTGTCGAGCGGCGGCCTCGACCCGCGCCAGGATATTCCGGTCGGGCCAAGCTATCAGGTGCCGCTGGCCCGCGCGGTCAAGCAGGCGGTCGACATGCCGGTGATCGCCGTCGGCCTCATCACCGATTTCGAGCAGGCGGAGGCGATCATCGGCACCGGCGACGCCGACCTGATCGCGATCGCCCGCACCATCCTCTACGATCCGCGCTGGCCCTGGCATGCCGCCGCCCATCTGGGCGCATCGGTGAAGGCGGCGCCGCAATATCTGCGCTGCCAGCCGCGCCAGTATCGAAACCTGTTCGACGCGCCGAAGGGCTGAAACGAAAAACGGGGCCTTTAGGCCCCGTTCTTTTATACCAACCGGCTCTGCTTGACCGCCGCTTCGATGAAGCTGGCGAAGAGCGGATGCGGATCGAACGGCTTGGACTTGAGTTCCGGATGGAACTGCACGCCCACGAACCAGGGATGGTCGGGTCGCTCGACGATTTCGGGCAGCGTGCCGTCCGGCGACATGCCCGAGAAGATCAGGCCGCCCTTTTCCAGCGGTTCGCGATAGCCGGCATTGACCTCATAGCGGTGGCGGTGCCGTTCGCTGATCTCGGTCGCGCCGTAGACGCCGGCGACGACGCTGTTGCCCGCGAGCTTCGCCGGATAGGCGCCCAGGCGCATGGTGCCGCCCAGATCGGTTTCGGCGGTGCGCTTCTGCAGGCCTTCCGCGCTCATCCACTCGGTGATGAGGCCGACGACCGGCTCGCTGGTTTCGCCAAATTCGGTGGTCGAGGCATTCTCGATGCCCGCCGTGTTCCGCGCGCCTTCGATGCAGGCCATCTGCATGCCAAGACAGATACCAAAGAAGGGTACGTCGCGTTCGCGCGCGAACTTGACCGATGCGATCTTGCCTTCCGACCCGCGCACGCCGAAGCCGCCGGGGACGAGGATGCCGTGCATCGGTTCGAGGCTGGCGGCCAGGTCGTCGCCCTTCTCGAACAGTTCGGCGTCGATCCACTTGATGTTGACCTTCACCCGGTTGGCAAGGCCGCCATGGTGCAGCGCCTCGTGCAGCGACTTGTAGGCGTCGAGCAGGCCGACATATTTGCCGACCACGCCGATCGTCACTTCGCCCTCGGGGTTGAGCTGGCGATCCATGATGTCGGTCCAGCGGTCCATCGACGGCGCGGGCGCATCGGTGATGCCGAAGGCGCGCAGCACTTCATTGTCGAGACCCTCGGCATGATATTGCTCGGGCACGGCATAGATGCTCTTGGCGTCGAGCGCCGGAATGACCGCTTCGGGACGGACATTGCAGAAGAGGGCGATCTTCCTGCGCTCGCTCTCGGGCAGCGGATGCTCGGCGCGGCACAGCAGGATGTCGGGCTGGATGCCGAGCGATGTCAGCTCGCGCACGCTGTGCTGGGTCGGCTTGGTCTTCAGTTCGCCCGCCGCCGCAAGATAGGGCACCAGCGTCACATGGACGAAGATCGACTGGCCGCGATCCAGATCATTATGGAGCTGGCGAATCGCTTCCATGAAGGGCAGCGATTCGATGTCGCCGACGGTGCCGCCGATTTCGCACAGCACGAAGTCGAGATCGTCCGTCTCCGCCGTGGCGAACGCCTTGATCTCGTCGGTGACGTGCGGGATGACCTGGACGGTCGCGCCCAGATAGTCGCCGCGCCGTTCGCGCTGGATGATGGTCTGATAGACCCGGCCCTGGGTGACATTGTCCGACTGGCGCGCCGACACGCCGGTGAAACGTTCATAATGGCCGAGGTCCAGGTCGGTTTCCGCCCCGTCGTCGGTCACATAGACTTCGCCATGCTGATAGGGCGACATCGTGCCGGGATCGACGTTGAGATAGGGGTCGAATTTCCGGATTCGCACGCGATAGCCCCGCGCCTGCAACAGCGCTGCCAAGGATGCGGCCATGAGGCCCTTACCAAGCGAGGAGACCACGCCGCCGGTGATGAAAATATACCGCGTCATGGGAGAAGAGGCTTAGCCTTATACAAACGAGTTGAGCAAGCGCGCGAATCCGCACGCTCGCAAAAAATATGGCGATGAACGACGAAAAGGTCAGTTAGCGAGCGGAACTGCGCCGTTCGCTGCCGAACCATTGCCGGCCGTGGCGGCTGCGCCGGCCAGCGGATCGGCATTACCGGTCGTGGGTGCCGGCGCCTGCGTGGCGGGGGCCGACTTGACCAGCGAGGTATCGATGTCGCCGCCCGCATGACGGACCGAGGCGATGACCGCCAGGGTGATCGACAGCAGGACGAACAGGGTCGCCAGCACGGTGGTCGCACGCGTCAGGAAATCCGCCGCACCGCGCGCCGACATCAGCCCGGCCGGGCTGCCACCGACACCCAGGCCGCCACCTTCCGACTTCTGCATCAGAATCACGGTGACCAGCAGGGCGGCGATGATCGCCTGCACGACGAGAAGGAAGGTGAACATGCGGGTTCTTTTCTGTCCAATGAAGGAATGCGTTGGCGCGCACATAGCGACGATGGGCCGCCGGGGCAACCGGCGAGCCGGTCGATATGAACGAAGGCGCGGATGAGGGCGCGTGCAGGGGCGGTTGCGACTGACCTTCCATGGTCGATTGCGACCAGAAGCGCATCTTACCCGGCACGGGGAGGAATGATTGGTTTCGCTCAACCATTGCACCGCCAGAAGGAGCTTGCCCCCGACTCGCATCAAGCCGGCACGCCCCCTCTTCCGCACGAAGAGAGGGCGCCCCGCCTCAGTCCGCGGCGGCGATCACCGGTTCGAACTTGGCGGCCGACAGGCTGGCGCCGCCGACCAGGCCACCGTCGACGTCCGGCAGCGCGATGATCTCGGCCGCATTGTCGCCGTTCATCGATCCGCCATAGAGGATGCGCATGGCCCCCGCCTGCGCCTCGCCGATCCGGCTGGCGAGCGCTGCCCGCAGGGTGGCGTGCATCGACTGGATTGCCTCCAGCGTCGGGATGCGGCCGGTGCCGATCGCCCAAATGGGTTCATAGGCAACGGCCAGCCAGTCGGCGCTCGCACCTTCGGGCAGCGAGGCGAGCAACTGCGCCGTGACCACTGCGTCGGCGTCACCGGCGTCGCGCACGGCCAGCGTTTCGCCGACGCACAGGATCACCTTCATGCCGGCGGCATGCGCCGCGGCGGACTTGGCGGCGACATCGGCGTTGGTCTCGCCGCGCGTCTCGCGCCGTTCGCTATGGCCGGTAATGACCCAGGTCGCCCCCGCCTCGATCAGCATCTCGGCCGACAGCGAGCCGGTATAGGCGCCGCTCAGTTCCATATGGCAATTCTGCGCGCCGATGAACGCCGCGCCCTTCAATTGCGACCCGGCCATGATGAGCGTTGCAGGCAGGCAGAGCCCGACCTCCACCGCCGGATGCTGCGCGGCAACCTTGCCGATCGCCTCCACCTCGTCGAGATGCGCACGCATCCCGTTCATCTTCCAGTTGCCGACCACCAGCTTGCGCCTGCTCATCGGTCCAAGTCCCCTTGTGATTATTGCTGCACGTATCCGATCGGCCTCCCGCGGGCTGGCGCCGCGTCTCCATGGATCCCAGCCGGATGCAGATGCCGATGGACGGCGATGCAGCATTTGTCCAGACCGTCCGCCACGGCTGCACTTGCCGCCGGGTCGATCCGCCCCTAAAGCGGGCCGCCACATTGCCGCATAAACCGGACATTCTCATGCTTTCTGTCTTCCGCAGTTTCATCCGTTCCAAATTCGGCGCCTTTTTCGCGATCCTCTTTCTGGGGTTGATCGCGGCGGCGTTCATCCTGGGCGACATTTCGAGCGGACAGTTCGGCAATGCGCTGGGCGGCGGTGACACCGTCGCCAAGGCGGGCGGTTCGAAGCTGTCCCAGAGCGAATTGCAGGACCGCATCCAGCGCGTGTTCGAAAATGCGCGCCGCGAAAATCCCGGCATGCAGATCGGCGATTTCTTCGCCCAGGGGGGCGGCAAGCAGGTGTTCGACCAGCTGGTCGCGGCGCTGACGCTCAAGCAGTTCGCCAGCGACCAGGGCGTCCATATCAGCAAGCGCCTGGTCGATGCGCAGATTGCGCAGATCCCCGCCTTCCAGGACGCGGCCGGCAATTTCAGCCAGGATAATTTCCGCGCCCTGCTGCAGCGCGAGCGGATCAGCGAACAGTCGCTGCGTGACGATATCAGCCGCGAAATCCTGCAACGCCAGATGCTCGCGCCCGTCGGCCTGGGCGTGAAGCTGCCCGACAGCGTGGCCCTGCCCTATGCATCGCTGCTGCTGGAGGAACGCCAGGGCACGATCGCCGCGATCCCGGCCGCCGCCTTCCTGGACGCCAAGGAACCGACCGAGGCGCAGGTCGCCGATTTCTACAAGAAGAATGCCGCGCGCTACACCATCCCGGAACAGCGTCGCATCCGCTATGCCGTGATCGACGGCGAGCGTTTCGCCCAGGCGGCCCAGCCGACCGAGGCGGAAATCACCGCCGCATACAACCAGAACAAGGCGGCCTATGCCGCCAAGGAAAATCGCAGCGTCGAACAGCTTGTGCTGCCGACCCAGGCGGCCGCCAAGGCGATCGCCGACCAGGTGAAGGCCGGCAAGACGCTGGCCGCCGCCGCGCAGGGTGCTGGCCTCGCCGTCTCGACCCTGACCGACCAGAGCCGCGAGGCGCTGGCCGCCACCGCGTCCAAGCCGGTCGCCGACGCCGCCTTTGCCGCCAAACAGGGCGAACTGGTCGGCCCGGTCCGGGGTTCGCTCGGCTGGATCGTGCTGCGCGTCACCGCGCTCAACAATGTCCCGGCCCGCGCGCTGGCTTCGGTGCGCGATGAAATCATCACCACGCTGCGCACCCAGAAGGAAAAGCAGCTGCTGACCGACTTCACCGGCAAGATCGAGGACCAGATCGCCAATGGCGGCACCTTCGAGGAAGTCGCGAAGGATAATGGCCTGACGCTGGAAACCTCGCCACTGCTGGTGGCGAGCGGCAAGCAGGTCGAGGACGAGACCTATCAGCCCAACAACGACCTGCGTCCGCTGCTGGCCCCCGTCTTCGCGATGAGCGCCGACGATGATGCCCAGTTGGTGCCGATCACCCCGGACAAGCGCTATGCGCTGGCCGCGCCGGGCGACATCGTCGCCCCCGCACCGCCGCCGCTCGCCAAGATCAAGCCGCTGGTGGTGGCCCAATATAAGCTGAGCCAGGGCTATGCGAAGGCGCAGAAGGTTGCCGAGGAAATCCGCGCCAAGGTCGCCAAGGGCACGAAGCTGGCCGATGCGCTGGCCCAGGCCGGCGTCAAGCTGCCGGCACCGCAGGTCGTGGGCGGCCGTCGTGCCGACCTGATGCGCGGGCAGCAGCGTCCGCCGTCGGAAATCGCCATCCTCTTCTCGATGGCCGCCAACAGCGTGAAGACCCTGCCGATCGGCCAGGATCGCGGTACCTTCGTGGTGCAGCTCAACGCCATCAAGCGTGGCGATGCCGCTGGCCAGCCCGAATTGCTGAACCAGGTCCGCACCCAACTGGGCGAAGTCGTGGGCGAGGAATATGGCGCCCAGTTCGAACGCGCGATCGAAAAGGACATGGGCGTGACCCGCAAGGCGAACGCCGTGGCCGCTGCCCAGAAGGCGCTGGCCGCCACCAATAGCGGCGAGCAGTAAGATGGTGGCGCAGGGGGGAATGGTGGACGGCACCGCCGTCGCTCGCGCCGCGCTGGCACAGGGCCGTTCGGGTCTGGTATGGCGGCGGCAGATTGCCGACACCGACACGCCGATCTCCGCTGCGCTCAAGCTGTTCGAGCCGGACCGGGGCGACTTCCTGCTGGAATCGGTCGAGGGCGGCGCCGTGCGTGGGCGCTACAGCCTGATCGGCCTGGCCCCCGACCTCGTCTATCGCGCCGAGGGCGCCCGGGGCGAGATCAACCGCCAATGGGCGACCGACCGCGGCGCCTTCATCCCCGCCGAACAGGATGCGTTGCAGGCGCTGCGCGCGCTGGTGACCGAATGCCGCGCCGATCTGGACCCCGCCCTGCCGGCCGCGCTGGCCTGTCTGGTCGGCTATTTTGGCTATGAGACGGTCGGGCTGGTCGAAAAGCTGCCGCGCCCCGCCGCCAACGACATCGCCCTGCCCGACATGCTGTTCGTGCGGCCGACCGTCATTCTGGTGTTCGATCGTCTGGCCGACGCCCTGTTCCTGGTCGCGCCGGTGTGGAAGGATCAGGCCGCCGACGCGGAAAAGGCGATCGCCCAGGCGCTGGAGCGGATCGACGCGACCGCCGCGCGCCTGGCCGCGCCGCTGCCGGCCGTGCCCGCCCCGGCCGAGATTGCCGAGATCGACGTGACGCCGGTGCTGGAGCCGGGCCGCTATGCCCAGATGGTCGATCGCGCCAAGGACTATATCGTCGCGGGCGACATCTTCCAGGTGGTGCTGGCGCAGCGCTTCACCAGCCCCTTCACCCTGCCCCCGATCGCGCTCTATCGCGCGCTGCGCCGGATCAACCCGTCGCCCTTCCTCTATTATCTCGACCTGCCCGGCTTTGCGCTGATCGGGTCCAGCCCGGAAATCCTGGTCCGCGCCCGCGATGGCGAAGTGACCATCCGGCCGATCGCCGGCACCCGCCCGCGCGGCAAGAATGCGGTGGAGGATGCCGCCAACCGCGCCAGCCTGCTCGACGATCCCAAGGAACGGGCCGAGCATCTGATGCTGCTGGATCTGGGCCGTAACGATGTCGGCCGCGTCGCCAGTGCCGGCAGCGTCACCGTGACGGAAAGCTATACGGTCGAATTCTACAGCCATGTGATGCACATCGTATCGAACGTGGTCGGCCGGCTGGCGCCCGAAAAGGATGCGATCGACGCGCTATTCGCCGGCTTCCCCGCCGGCACCGTATCGGGCGCGCCCAAGGTCCGCGCGTGCGAGATCATCGCCGAACTGGAGCCGGAAACGCGCGGTGCCTATGCGGGCGGCGTCGGCTATTTCGGCCCGGACGGCAATATGGACAGTTGCATCGTGCTGCGCACCGCCGTGCTGAAGGATGGCGTGATGCACGTTCAGGCCGGCGCCGGCATCGTCGCCGATTCGACCGCCGAATATGAACAGCGCGAATGCGAGGCCAAGAGCGGCGCCCTGCTCGCCGCCGCGCGCGAAGCGGTCAGCCTGGCCAAGCAGGCCGGCTACGGGCAGTAAACGCCTTTAACGACAGGCCCGCCAGCCCGTCGCGCCGCGTTCCGCCTGGTCGAGGTGGAAATGGTCGCGATGGGCGGCATTATAGTCGGGCGAGAGCACGGTCGAGAACAGGTCGCAGGCGCCATCGCGCACTTCGCGCAGGAAGGCGGCGTCCTTGCCTTCCCCCTTCCAGTCGCCGACCACGCTGATCCGGTGGCCATCGGCCAGCACGAAGCTCGCGACATCGATCGCATCGGCCGTGGCATGTTCGCTGAAATCCCCCTGGCTGCGGCCATACATCCGCCGGCAGCTATAGGAACCGAAATGGGTGATGCTGCGCACCGGCTGGCCGAACAGCCGCTGGGCGGCGGGCTGCACCACCTGCCATTCCCAGACGCGCAGGGCGGCGACCACCGGGCAGGATGGCGCCACCCCGGCCGGTGACAAGGCGATCATGCCCTTTTCCGCCTTCAGCCGGATCGCGTCGGCATAGCCACACTGCCCCTCGCCCCCGCCCGGCTTCATCGCCGTATAGGCGATGCCTGCCCGGTCGAGCAGCGCCAGACATTGCGCCCGGTCGCCGGTCAGGGCGGCGAGCTTGCGGCCGGTGAACAGGCCGACCGGCTGCGACAGGTCCAGCCTGGTCCAGGGCAGATCCTGCGGCCGCTGGCGCAGCAGCGCATAGCCGAGCCAGAGCAGGCCAAGGATGACAGCGATGATGACAAGGGCACGAAGGGTCAGATGGAGGCGGCGCATGCCCTAACCACGCCGGACCTGCCGCATTGGTTCCGACGTGACCGGATAGCCCAGATGCGTCGGGATGCAGAGATGCGGCTCGCCGTCGCGCTCTTCGAACCAGGGGCGCACCTTTTCCACAGGGATGCCGCGCGCATGGGCGGCAAGCGCGTCGAAACTGTCATATTGCGCCAGCCGTTCCAGATTGCGGCGGGTTGGGAAGATGACATGCCCGTCGCCGCCATCGGCGCGGGCGATAGTTGCAGCCGCGCTGCTCCAGAACAGGCGGACATTCTCGGTCGCATCGACGCTCGCCTCCTGCCCCAGTGGCGCGCGGGCGAGATAGAAGCGGGTGTCATAGACGCGGATCGCCTTTTCCCGCGCAGACGGGTGCCAGCGGGCGAACGGCACCAGCGCATCCAGCGCCAGGGCGATGCCGCGCGGCGCGAGAAGATCGCCCAGCGATGCCCCGCCGAGCAGGCCAGCGCGAATCGCCGACACGGTGGCGGCATCGACAGAACCGGCCAGACCGACGCCCAGACCGCTCTCCTCGATCGTCTCGCGAATGGCGGCGATCCGTGCCGCGACCTCGTCACTGGCAAGGTCGCTGGACATACTGGCGGCCAGCGCCCGGTCGCTATCGTCGACGCCGCCGCCCGGAAAGACCAGCGCACCGGCGGCAAAGGCCATGGTCGCGGCCCGTTCCATCATCAGCAGGTCGGGCGCCGCCCCCGGCCGGTCGCGCACGATCACGATCGTCGCTGCGGGGCGTCCCGCGTCATTCTCTTCGCTCATGCCCCGGTCTAGGCAGCATCCGGCGGGGCGGTAAAGCCCCGCCCCGGCCAGAGGCGTCAGGCGGCCATCAGCGGAAGGCCGACATAATTTTCCGCCAGCGTGCGCTGCGCCGCCTGCGACCCGCGAATATAGTCGATCTCGGCCGCCTGGATGCGGCGGGCGAAACCGTCCATGTCGGGGAAGCGGTGGGTGATCGAGGTGAACCACCAGGAGAAGCGCTCCGCCTTCCACACGCGGGCCAGGGCGCGGGCGGAATAGCCGTCGAGCCCGGCATCCGATCCGCCGCGATAATGGTCGACCAGCGCCTCGCTCAGCATGATGACGTCCGACGCGGCGAGGTTGAGGCCCTTGGCGCCGGTCGGCGGCACGATATGGGCAGCGTCGCCAGCCAGGAACAGCCGGCCCCAGCGCATCGGTTCCGACACGAAGGAGCGCAGCGGCGCAATCGACTTTTCGAAGCTCGGCCCGCGGGTCACGCGCGATCCCGCATCGGGGCCGAGGCGCAGGCAAAGCTCGTCCCAGAAACGATCGTCGGACCAGTCCTCCACCTGCTCGTCGAGGCCGCACTGGATATAATAGCGGCTGCGCGTGGGAGAGCGCATCGAGGCGAGCGCGAAGCCGCGTTCATGATTGGCGTAGATGAGTTCATGGTCGGCCGGAGGCACATCGGCCAGGATGCCGAGCCAGCCGAACGGATAGACCCGCTCGAAC
Source organism: Sphingobium scionense (assembly GCF_014197035.1). Classification (GTDB taxonomy): domain Bacteria; phylum Pseudomonadota; class Alphaproteobacteria; order Sphingomonadales; family Sphingomonadaceae; genus Sphingobium; species Sphingobium scionense. The sequence continues at coordinate 70,453 of NZ_JACIEU010000007.1, forward strand.
GTCCGCAGCACATGGGCGGGGATGCTGCTGCGGCTGACGCCATGATAGCCGTCGCAGCCGACGACATAGTCGCACTGCAATTCCTGCGCGACGCCATCCTGGCGCCAGCGGACCACGGGATGATCGCCGTCCAGCCCCTCCAGCGTCACGTCATCCGCATTCCAGACGATCTCGACACCGCGTTCCGGCGCCGCCTCGAACAGGTCGTGCATCACCTCCTGCTGGCCATAGACGGTGACGGCGCTGCCGCCGGTCAGCGCCGCCATGTCGATACGGAACAGCGTACCGTCGAGCGAAATCTGGGTGCCGCCATGGACCAGCCCCTCGCGATCGAGCCGGGCGCCAAGGCCCAGGCGATGCATCAGGTCGGTCGTCACCTGTTCCAGCACGCCGGCGCGCACCCGCCCTTCGACATAGGCCCGGTCACGCCGTTCCAGCACGACGGCGGCAATCCCCTCCGCCGCGAGCAGATGGGCCAGGAACATGCCGGCCGGGCCGGCGCCGATAATCGCTATGCTGGTGCGCATTCGCATCCTCTCAAGATCCGGGCGCGCTGACGGCGCCCCTGTTTGTCCGATGCGCCCAACCTATCCGCGCTGCGCGCGATGGACATGGGCGCGCCAGCCTATTAATTGGATAATTCAGCAGCCTTGTTGAGATCGCCCCTGATGTCGAAACAGTCCTTCCCGACCTTCTATCTGTACGGCGAGCCGCACAGGCTGGTGGCGGAAGGCTTCGTCCATGTCGAAACGCTGGACGATCGATCACGCCCCAGCGAATGGACTATCAAGCCGCATGCCCATAGCGAGCTGAGCCATATATTCCTCATCACCTCGGGCGGCGGGGCGATGGAGGCGGATGGCGCGGAGATGCGCTTCGTCGCGCCCAGCTTCCTGCTGGTGCCGGCTACCACCGTCCATGGCTTCAAATGGCTGGAGGAAACCGCCGGCTTCGTCATCACCATGGCCGACGCCTATCTACAGGATCTCGGCCGTCATGGCGCGGAACTGACCGGCCTGTTCGAGCGGCCCGACGCGATCGAGATGAGCGCCACCCAACTACCGCCGGTCGAACGGCTGGTGGCCGATCTGATGCGCGAACTCAGCTGGTCGGCGCCGGGCCACCGGGCGGCGGTCAATGCGGCGATGCTGTCGCTGCTGGTAACGGCGCTGCGCCACCGCAGCGCCGCCGTCCATGCTGCCCCCCGCGCCGGACCGCATGCGGCTATCGTGGCGCGGTTGCGCGAACGGATCGAGCAGCGTTTCCGCCTGCGCGAGCCGGTATCGGTGCATGCCGCCGCGCTGGGCGTCAGCCAGACCGCGCTGCGCGTCGCCTGCGCCCGGATGGCGGGACGATCGCCGGCGCAGATGCTGGACCAGCGCGCCCTGCTCGAAGCGCAGCGGGCCTTGCTCTATTCCAACCTGTCGATCGCCGAGATCGGCTTTTCGATCGGCTTTGCCGACCCGGCCTATTTCAGCCGCTTCTTCCAGCGGAACATGGGCCTGTCCGCCCGCGCCTATCGCGACGCGCAGCAGGGCGCGAACGGATAAGACGCACGAACCCGTTCGCCTTTCGGCCTAATCCATATCTATCCAGAAAATGGTGGAGCCTAGCGGGATCGAACCGCTGACCTCCTGCATGCCATGCAGGCGCTCTCCCAGCTGAGCTAAGGCCCCATCCTGATGCGGCGTGAACCGCGTGTCCGATGGTCAATACCATGTCCGGCAAAGCCGTCGGCAAAATCTTTGGTGGAGCCTAGGGGGATCGAACCCCTGACCTCGTCATTGCGAACGACGCGCTCTCCCAGCTGAGCTAAGGCCCCAAAGGTGGGCTGCCTATAAGCGAGGGATTTTCGCCTTGCAACGGTCTTTTATGCAAAAAATCGCCGCCTTTCCTGATCTCGATCAAGTGCCCCGGAAATCCGCCGTTTCCGCCATCGGCAGGGCGGTTGAAAGGCGCGACATTACCCGCCCGTAACGCCCGGAACGATGCCCTGCGTCACCCATTGATGCCGTGTCGGTGCAAGCAAGCACCACCGCCGAAGTGCAATATCTTGCGGCAAAGATAAGGAGAAGGACAATGGGTTACCAAGGCGGACGACGCTATGGTGGCGATGATCGCTACGCAACCGACTGGGATCGTGGCACCGATCGCTATCGCGCGACGCGCGACGATCGCGCCTATCGCTATGGCATGCGCGGCCAGTTCGGCGGGCCGGGCGCACGCCCCTATCCCAGCGACTATGACCCCGACGAACGCGGCTTCTTCGACCGGGCCGGCGACGAAATTCGCAGCTGGTTCGGCGATGACGAAGCGGAACGCCGGCGCGAATATGACGAATATTATAACCGCCCCTATGGCGACCCGCGCGACCAGTCGAGCCGGCTGGGCTATGCGTCGGCCGCCAGCAGCAGCGACTATCTGCCGGGCCGCGGCTATACGCCCTATAGTGGCGAACGCAGCGGCTATGGCAACGAGGATCATGGCTATCGCAACCGCGCCTTCGGGCAGGGCCATACCTATGGCGCGCATCATGACAGCAATTACCATAGCTGGCGCCAGCAGCGGATCGACGAGCTGGACCGCGACTATGCCGAATATCAGCGCGAACATCGCGACCGCTTCAACAGCGAGTTCGGCACATGGCGCACCCGTCGCGGCGAGCAGCGCCAGGCGGTGACGCAGGTGCGCGAGCATATGGAAGTGGTCGGCAGCGATGGCGAACATGTCGGCACCGTCGACAAGCTGCGCGGCGACCGCATCATCCTAACCAAGAGCGATAGCGATGCGGGCGGTGTCCACCACTCCATCCCGTCCTCCTGGATCAAGTCGGTCGATGCAACCAAGGTGACGCTGGAAAAGAGCGCCGACGAAGCGCAGCATGCCTGGCGCACCGAGCGTGAACAGCAGGCGCTGTTCGGCGATCGCGACGACACGCGCGGTACCTATGGCGCCGGATCGTCGACCAATTATGAAAAGAGCCGCTACCGCTGAGAGTCTGTTTTGACATGCGCCTTTGGCGCATCCGCACCGGCCCACACCCCCACCCGACCTCCCATTCAGGATACACTCTGTGGGCGATCGGGTGGGGGTGTGGGCCGGCACCGCTTATCGAAATGCGCTCTTTCGCGCATTTCGAGAAAAAGCCCGAACAAAGGCGGCGGTACAGGAAGGCCCGGCCGCGATGCCGGGCTTTTTTTATATTGCGGCCAGCACGCGTTGCGCCTGCACCAGATGCGGGCGATCGATCATCTTGCCGTCCAGTTTCAGCACGCCGGCACCCGGATTGGCGGCAAAGGCATCGATCACGGCGCGGGCATGATCGACCTCCGCCGGAGTCGGGGTGAAGCCGGCGTTGATCGCCGCGACCTGGACCGGGTGGATCGCCATCATGCCGGTAAAGCCGTCACGCCGCGCCCGGCCGACATAGGCGGTCAGATCGTCCATCGCGTCGATCCGGGGGAAGACCGTGTCGATCGCCGCGACGCCGGCGGCGTGGGCCGCGAACAATGTCAGGCTGCGCGCCATCTCGATCGGCGCGGTATAGCGGCCATCGGCCTCCCGCGCGCTGGTGGCGCCGATCGATGCGGGCAGATCCTCCGCGCCCCAGGTGAGGCCGGCGAGCCGATCCCGCACGCTGCGATAGCTGCCAAGCTCGAACAGGGCGGCGGGCGTCTCCGTGGCGATGGGCAGGATCGACGGCAGGCGCCCTGCCCCGGCCAGTTCCTCCAGCGCCAGGATGCTGGCCGCCCCTTCCGCCTTGGGCAGCATGATGCCATCGGGCGCGGCCGGCAGGATGATAGCCAGATCAGCCGCCGTCTGCCCCCCCTCCAGCGGATTGACGCGAACGAAGGCGGTGCAATCCCGCCCGCCCGCCAGCCATGCAGCGATCGCGTCACGAGCCATGCCCTTGCGCTCGGGCGCGACCGAATCCTCCAGGTCGAGGATGATCGCGTCCGCGCCGCTCGCCGCCGCCTTGTCGAACCGTTCGGGGCGATCGCCCGGGACAAAGAGCAGCGAGCGGAGTTTCATGCAGACCTCTTCTTGAGCAACGCCATACGCAGGCACTGGCAGACAATCTCGTCCCGCTGGTTGAGCAGGCGATGGGTGAAGGTGACGATGCCGGCCTCGGGACGCGAGCGGCTTTCCTTGAGGTCTGTAACCTCGGTTTCGCAGCGCAGCGTATCGCCGATGAACACCGGCTTGGGCATGACCAGCTTGTCATAGCCCAGGTTCGCGACCAGCGTGCCCATGGTGGTATCCCCTACCGACAGGCCGATCATCAGCGCGAAGCTGAAAGTGCCGTTGACCAGGATCTGGCCGAATTCCGACGCCTTGGCCGCCTCGGCATCCAGATGCAGCGGCTGGGGATTATGGGTCATGCACGTGAACAGCAGATTGTCGGTCTCGGTCACCGTGCGGCGCAGTTCATGCGCGATCCGGTCCCCCACCTGCCATTCGTCATAATGCCTGCCCGCCATATATCGCCCTCTATATAAATATGCACAATAGTGCAATTATCATTCCATGACGCCGGAGCTGGCTCAGCCCTCGGCCTGATCGATTAGCGCCAGCAGCACGCCCTCGCTCACCTGCCCGCCCTCGGCCGCGTTCAGTTCGGCGACCACGCCGTCGAACGGCGCGACCAGGCTATGCTCCATCTTCATCGCTTCGAGCGTCAGCAGCTTCTGCCCCTTGGTCACCGCCTGCCCGGCCGTCACCGCCACCGCAATGATGCGGCCGGGCATGGGCGACAGGATCGCGCCGTCCGACGCCGCACCGCCCGCGCCACCGGCGACACGCCAGGGCGTCATTTCCCAGACCTGCCCGCCCTCGGCAATCAGCACATCCTCCAGCGGCCGGGCTTCACCCAGGCGCGGATCATAGCGCACCGCATGGGGATGGCCGTTCAGCAGGAAACTCGCCTCCGCGCGGACCGGCGCATTGAGTCGGAAACCCGCCAGCGCCCCGCCCGGCGTCAGCGCCGCGGCCGCATCGGCCAGTGCCGCGTCGGACGGATCGGCCGGCGGCAACAGCGCGTCGCCCTCCCGCGCGATCAGGCCGGTGTCCAGCCGGGCCGCCGCGAAGTCCGCATTCTCCAGCGCCTTGACCAGAAAGCCCGCATTGGTGCGCAGCGGCCAGATCACCGTCTCGTCGAGCGCCGCCGCCAGCCGCAGCCGGGCCGCGTCGCGCGTGTCGCCATGGGCGATGACCTTGGCGATCATCGGGTCATAATAGGGCGAAATCGCCGCCCCTTCCTCGACGCCGGTGTCGATGCGCGCACCGCCGCCCAGCTCAAACCTGTCGAGCGTGCCGATCGAGGGCAGGAAGCCCTTGGCCGGATCCTCGGCATAGAGGCGCGCTTCCATCGCCCAGCCATTGATCGACAGTTGCTCCTGCGTCCGCGGCAGCGGCTCGCCCGACGCGACCCGCAACTGCCATTCGACCAGATCCTGGCCGGTAATCTCCTCGGTCACGGGATGTTCGACCTGAAGCCGGGTGTTCATTTCCATGAACCAGATGCGATCGGCGCGCAGCCCGTCGGAGCCGTCGGCGATGAACTCGATCGTGCCGGCGCCGACATAGTCGACCGCCTTGGCCGCATTGACCGCCGCCTGGCACACGGCCGCGCGGGTCGCTTCATCCATGCCCGGTGCCGGCGCTTCCTCGATCACCTTCTGATGGCGACGCTGGAGCGAACAGTCGCGCTCGAACAGATGGACGACATTGCCATGCTTGTCGCCGAACACCTGCACCTCGATATGGCGCGGGTTGGTGATCCATTTTTCCAGCAGCACCTGGTCGTTGCCGAAGCTGGACGCGGCCTCGCGCCGGCAGGACAGCAAGGCGTCGGCAAAGTCGGCCGCAGCATCGACCTTGCGCATCCCCTTCCCGCCACCGCCGGCCACCGCCTTGATGAGGACCGGATAGCCGATCGCATCCGCCTCCGCCGCCAGCCGTTCGGGTGACTGGTCTTCGCCCAGATAGCCGGGCGTGGTCGGCACGCCCGCATCCTGCATCAATGTCTTGGCCGCGTCCTTCAGGCCCATGGCGGTGATGGAGGACGGGTTGGGGCCGACCCAGATCAGGCCCGCATCGATCACCGCCTGCGCGAACTCGGCATTTTCCGACAGGAAGCCGTAGCCGGGGTGAATCGCCTGCGCGCCTGTCGCCTTCGCTGTCGCGATGATCCGGTCGCCGACCAGATAGGATTCGCGCACCGGCGACGGGCCGATATGCACCGCCTCGTCCGCTTCGCGCACATGCAGCGCGTCGGCATCGGCATCGGAATAGACCGCGATCGTGCGGATACCCAGCCGCCGCGCGGTGCGGATCACCCGACAGGCAATTTCGCCACGATTGGCGATGAGGAGGGATTCAAGCACCACAGTCTCCCAATTCGTCATGCTGAACTTGTTTCAGCATCCATTTCGCCGCAGGCTGGGCATTGCGATGGACAAACAGCCTTGCGTCTATATTTTGAGCAGCAAGCCCTATGGCACGCTCTACATCGGCGTAACGTCCGACCTTGTAGGCAGACTTTACCAGCATCGCACCGATAGCATTGCCGGTTTCACCAGGCGCCACGCCGTCCATCACCTCGTCCGGTTCGAGATGTTCGGCAGCATGGAGGCCGCCATCCTGCGCGAGAAGCAACTCAAGCGCTGGCACCGCCAATGGAAGATCAATCTGATCGAGAGCGACAATCCGCATTGGGCCAACCTTGCACCCTCCATCGGGCTTCCAGCCTTGCCCCCGATGGATGCTGAAACAAGTTCAGCATGACGATAGGGCCTAAAGACGCGCGCCCTCCCCGAGACAAGCTCGGGGAGGAATGAGAGGGGCAGCATCGCCTCCACGCCGATCACATCCGGAACACGCCGAACTGGGCGCGATCGTCCACCGGCGCATTGAGCGCAGCAGCGAAGGCCAGCCCGAGCACATCCCGTGTCTGGGCCGGATCGATCACGCCGTCGTCCCACAGGCGCGAGGTCGCGAAATAGGGATTGCCTTCATCCTCATATTTCTGGCGCACCGGCGCCTTGAAGGCTTCGGCCTCTTCCGGCGTCCATTTCGATGCGTCGCGGTGAACGGTCGCCAGCACGCTTGCCGCCTGTTCGCCGCCCATCACGCTGATCCGGCTGTTGGGCCAGGTGAAGAGGAAGCGCGGCTGATAGGCGCGCCCGCACATGCCGTAATTGCCCGCGCCGAAGCTGCCGCCGATCAGCACCGTGACCTTGGGCACCTGTGCCGTCGCCACCGCCGTCACCAGCTTGGCGCCATGCTTGGCGATCCCCTCCGCCTCATATTTGCCGCCGACCATGAAGCCGGAAATATTCTGGAGGAACAGCAGCGGAATGCGCCGCTGGCAGGCCAGTTCGATGAAATGGGCGCCCTTTTGCGCGCTTTCGCTGAACAGCACGCCGTTGTTCGCCAGGATCGCCACCGGCATGCCCCAGATATGGGCGAAGCCGCAGACCAATGTGGTGCCGTAGAGCGGCTTGAACTCGTGAAATTCGCTGCCGTCGACGATCCGCGCGATCACTTCGCGCACATCATAGGGCGCGCGCACATCCTGGGGGATGATGCCGTAGAGGTCGGCCGGATCGAACTTGGGCGAGCGCGGGTCGCGCAGGTTGAGGTCGCTCTGGCGATCGGGCTGCAGGGTCGAGACGATATCGCGCACGATGGACAGCGCATGCTCATCATTGTCCGCGACATGATCGACCACGCCCGACTTGCGGCCATGCAGGTCGCCGCCGCCCAGATCCTCCGCGCTGATGACCTCGCCCGTCGCCGCCTGCACCAGTGGCGGGCCGGCGAGGAAGATGGTGCCCTGGTTGCGGACGATCACCGTCTCGTCCGACATGGCCGGGACATAGGCGCCACCCGCCGTGCAACTACCCATGACGCACGCGATCTGCGGAATGCCGCGCGCCGACAGGTTCGCCTGATTATAGAAGATGCGGCCGAAATGGTCGCGGTCGGGGAAGACCTCCGCCTGGTTGGGCAGGTTGGCGCCGCCACTGTCGACCAGATAGACGCAGGGCAGCCGGTTTTCGAGCGCGACTTCCTGCGCGCGCAGATGCTTCTTCACCGTGACGGGATAATAGGTGCCGCCCTTCACCGTGGCATCGTTGCAGGCGATCATCACCTGTCGCCCCGACACCCGGCCGATGCCGGCGATCATGCCGGCGCCGGGCACCTCGTCGCCATATTGGCCAGTGGCGGCGAGTTGGCCGATCTCCAGGAATGGCGAGCCGGGATCGAGCAGACGCTCCACGCGATCGCGCGGCAGCAGCTTGCCGCGCCCGACATGCTTGTCGCGCGCGGCCGGCGATCCGCCCAACGCCGCGTCGGCGACCTTGCCGCGCAATTCCTCCGCCAGCGCGCGATTATGCGCAGCATTGGCGCGGAAGGCTTCGCTATCGGGCGACAGCTTGCTGTCCAGAACCGGTGCGCTCATGCCCTCGCCTTCCCGGCGTCCGCGTGCCACAGAGCAGATATGCCCACCATCATCCTCCTCATCCTCTCCAACCTGTTCATGACCACCGCCTGGTACTGGCACCTCAAAGGCGGCATGAACAAACCGCTGATGCTGGTCATCCTGATCAGCTGGGCGATCGCCTTCGTCGAATATTGCCTGGCGGTGCCCGCCAACCGCATCGGCTTTGCCCATGGCTGGTCCGCCGGACAACTCAAGATCGCGCAGGAAGCCATCGCCCTCGTGATCTTCGGCATCTTCATGGTGACGGTGCTGGGCGAACCGCTCCACTGGCGCCACGCGGCGGCCTTTGCCTGCATCATGGCGGCGGTCGGCTTCCTGTTCGTAGGGCGGAGCTGATTCAGGAAAGAACGGCGCCAGCCCTTCAGACGAGGCACGGGACTCGTCTGAACCCCACCCGGCCGCCCACGACAATATCCTGATTGGGCGGCCGGGTGGGGGTGCGGGCCGGTGCGGCCAAATGCGCTCTTTCGCGCATTTGCAGACAGACTCCTCACGCCCCGATTAGCTCGCGGCCGATCAGCATACGACGGATTTCATTGGTGCCGGCGCCGATATCGAGCAGCTTGGCGTCGCGCATATAGCGCTCGACCGGCCAGTCCTTCGTATAGCCCGCGCCGCCAAGCGCCTGCACCGCCTCCAGCGCGACCTTGACCGCATTCTCGCTGGCCAGCAGGATCGCGCCGGCCGCATCGAAGCGGGTGGTCTTGCCCGCGTCGCAGGCGCGCGCAACGGCATAGACATAGGCCCGCGCGCTGTTGAGCGCGACATACATGTCGGCGACCTTCGCCTGCATCAGCTGGAACGCGCCGATCGGCTTGCCGAACTGCCTGCGTTCGCGAACATAGGGCAGCACCGTGTCGAGGCAGGCCTGCATGATGCCGAGCTGGATGCCGGCAAGTACGGTGCGTTCATAGTCGAGGCCCGACATCAGCACGCCGGCGCCGCCATTCAGCGGCCCCATGATATTTTCTTCCGGCACTTCGCAATCGTCGAACACCAGTTCGGCGGTCGGGCTGCCGCGCATGCCGACCTTGTCGATCTTCTGGCCGATCGAGAAGCCGGCAAAGCCCTTCTCGATCAGAAAGGTGGTGATGCCCTTCGATCCCTCGCCGGTCTTGGCATAGACGACGAGCGTGTCGGCCTCGGTCGCGTTGGTGATCCAGAATTTCGTGCCGTTGAGGACGTAGCGGTCGCCCTTCTTCTCGGCCTTCAGCTTCATCGACACGACATCGGACCCGGCGCCAGCCTCCGACATGGCCAGGCTGCCGACATGCTCGCCGGAAATCAGCTTGGGCAGATAACGCGCCTTCTGCGCGTCATTGCCCCAGCGGCGGATCTGGTTGACGCACAGATTGCTGTGCGCCCCATAGCTGAGACCTATGGAGGCGGAGGCCCGCGCCACTTCCTCCTGCGCCACCACATGCTCCAGATAGCCCAGGCCCAGGCCGCCGTCGGCCTCATCCACGGTGATGCCGTGCAGGCCAAGCGCGCCCATGGCGGGCCACAGGTCGCGGGGGAACCAGTCCTTCGCGTCGATCTCGGCCGCCAACGGGGCGATATGATCGGCGGCGAAACGGGCGGTGCTTTCGCGGATCATGTCCGCATGCTCGCCCAGGGCGAAATCGAAATCACTCATTGGCATCTCTCCTGCGCCGCACCCTAGCCCTGAACGCGGCAAGGGAAAAATTGAAACCACGGGCAGGAGTGTATAGTTTCCATCTATGATCGAACGTTATCTGCTGCGCTATTTCCTGGCGGTCGTGGACCAGGGCAATTTTTCCCGTGCGGCGGCACATTGCCTGGTGTCGCAACCGACCCTGTCGGTCGGCATCGCCAAGCTGGAACAGGCGGTCGGCGCATCCCTGTTCCTGCGCAGCAACCAGCGGGTCGAACTGACCGAGGTCGGCAGTCGCCTGCTGAGCCATGCGCGGCGGATCGAGCGCGAGTTCAACCTGGCCGAACAGGCGGGCGCGCAGACGGCAGATATACAGACGCTGCGCATCGGCCTGCTGACCAGCATCGCCGGCGCGCCGGTGGCGGCGGCGGTCGCCGCCTGCCCGGCCGAGGCGCGCGGGCGGGTGGAGTTTATTCCGGGGTCGGAGCGCGAATTGCTCGGGCGGCTGGATGCCGAGCGGATCGACGTGGCGCTGACCCTGGTGCGGCCGGGCGCGGCGGACCGCTATGCGGCACAGATACTGGCGGAGGAAGGCTATGGCCTGGCCCTGCCCGCCGGCCATCGCCTAGCCGAACGCGAGACGATCGCGGCGGAGGAACTGGCGGGCGAGACGATGATCGTGCGCCGCCATTGCGAGGCGCTGTCGGCGACCAGCCGCTATTTCGTCGATCGCGGCATCCGTCCGCATTTTGCCTATCGGTCGACCAATGACGAGCGGGTGATGCAGATGGTGGCGGCGGGCCTGGGCGTCACGGTGATGCCGCTTGGGCATGGCTGGCCCGGCATGGCGCGGGCGACGCTGCGCGACTTTGGCGAGCAGCGGACCATCGGCCTGCTCCATGGCCCCCGCGCCATTCACCTGCGCGAGACGCCACCGCCGATGCTCCGTGCATTGGCGATGGCATTTGGTCGCGCTTAGGGCGCGGGCACAGCGACCGGTTTGCGCCAGATATCGAAGGTGCCGGGCGGCTGCTGCTTCAGCGTCTCGCGCAGTTCGATCATCGGCCCCTGCCCTTCGACGATATTGCCGCCCGCCGGTCGGTCGATGTCGATGATCAGCATGTAGGACATGGTGAAGAGCAGGAACAATATGCCCGCCAACAGCCGCCCCTGCGTTTCCGACCGGGAATAGCCCAGCATCCCTGCCGTCACCGCGATATAGACCCACAGGGCCAGGAACACTTCGCCCGGCACCCGAACCTTGCGCGCCGCCTTGCGCGCGCTGTCCATGTCGATCACCTCGTTGACGGTCGAATGAAGCGAGGACGCGAGCGCCGAATTGCCGATCGTGTCGGTCGCGGCCAACGTGCCCGCCCATAGCTCGACCAGCAGCCGGTCGCTGGCGACGATCAGCGGCGCCATCTTGTCCGGGCTGGCCGTGCCCAGTTGGACGCGATTATTGGTGTAGCTGGCCAATATCTGCGACAGCCGCGTGCGATGCGGTTCGGGCAGGCCCTGGACGCGCAGATAGCTGGTGCCGATGGCATTGGCCTCCTGCAACACCAGCGCGCGGCGCGTTTCGAACCGGCCGACCGCCAGCGCGAAGGTGAAACCCAGCAGCAGCGCGACCAGGCCGATCACGGCGGAGACAATATAGCCTTCCGCCCCGCCCTCTTCCTTGGCGCCATTGTTCGTCAGCATCCGGCGCACGCGACGACGCAGAAAATAGCCGGCCCCCGCCGCCAGCGTCATGGTCGCCAGCATCAGCAGCCCGACCAGCAGGATGGGCAACTTGTCCAGAAAATCTGCCAGATTGGCCATATGACCCCCTCAGTTTATCGGGGGCAGCATGTCCCGTTTTCGGTTCCGGGAACCATCGGGCGAAACACCGGCATGGCTCAGGGATTATCCCTAGTGGCCACCCTGCGCCAGCGCGATCGATCGCGCCCGCGCCTGCCCGTTGGAACCCGGCTACGCGCATGGCAGGGTTGATATATCAGCCGAGGATGCGGCAACAGGGCACCTGTCCGACAGCCGCAGCCGCCGCAACGCCACCGCGCGGAGCATCCTTCAGTGTTTATCCTGATAATGAGGCAGGCGCGTCCCTCCGTCAGGAAAGCGCGATCGCTTCCCGCACCACCAGCACCGGCACCCCGTCGCGCACCGGATAGGCGAGGCCCGCCGCGTCCGATACCAGTGCCTGGCGCGCCGCGTCCCAGCGCAGCGGCGTGCGCGTCGCCGGGCAGACCAGCTTGGCCAGCAGCCACAGGTCGATCGGGGCCGTTTCTTCGCTCATAGTCTCGCTCACTGCATCGTCGCGCCGCCGTCGCGCTCGGCGCGGCCGACGATCTGCATCAGCTGGATGATCCGGTCCGCCCGCTCGCTCAGCGTATCGGCCTCCAGCAGCGTCTGCTTGGCCGCCGGGTCGAACGGCGCGATCTGGGCGATGCCGTTGACCAGCGCCACATCGTCCAGCCGCGACACCGCCGTCCAGTCGACCGCATAGCCCAGCGCATCGGCGAAGCGCCGCGATTCCTGCTCCAGCGCCGCGCGCTCGACCATGTGCAGCGCCTCATCCTCGGGCGGCGCCTGCTCGACCTCCGCCTCGATCTGGCGGAACAGCGTCGACACCTCCAGCTCGCGCACCAGCCGGAACCGGGCAAGGCCAGTCAGGATGATGTTGAACCGGCCATCGTCCAGCGCCTCGATATGGCTGATCCGGCCCAGGCAGCCGACATCGAACAGCGGCGGCTTTGGCCCCTCGCTGCGCGGCTGGATCATGCCGATGCGCCGGTCGCGCGCGGACGCATCCTGCACCAGCGCGCGGTAACGCGGCTCGAAGATATGCAGCGGCAGCTCCATGCCCGGCAGCAGCAGCGCGCCGGACAGCGGAAAGATCGAGATGCGCGCGCGATTCACCGGCTCACCGATCCTCAGGAGAAGAGGATCTGCGACAGCTTGCGCCGCTGCGCCGCCACCCACGGATCTTCCAGCCCGACCGCCTCGAACAGGGTCAGCAACTGCGTGCGCGCGGCGCCGTCATTCCAGGCCCGGTCGCGGCGCACGATCTCCAGCAGCTGCTCGGCCGCGCCATCCCGGTCGCCATTGCCCATCAGCCCGGTCGCCAGCTCGAAGCGCGCTTCATGATCGTCACCATCGGCCGCCAGCCGCGCCTCGACCCCCGACAGGTCGGCCACGGGCCTGGCATTGCGGGCCAGCGCCAGCGCCGCCTTCGCGCGCTCGATCGCCTGATCCTTCTGCATCTCGGCGGGCAGTTCGGCGAGCAGCGCATCGGCCTCATCCAGCTGCCCCAGCGCCACCAGCGCGCGCAGCAGGCCGCTCAGCACTTCGGCATTGTCCGGCGCGATGTCGGCAATCTGCTGGAACACCGACAAGGCGCGCTCCGCCTCGCCGCCGGCCAGCATCTCCTCGCCCATCGCGATCAGCGGCGCAATCTCTTCCGCCTGCGCCTTCTCGTCCGATTCGATCGGCAACTGGCTCAGCAACTGATCCAGATATTGCTTGAACTGCCCCTCGGTCCGCGCCTGGCTCAGGTCCGCGACCGGCTGGCCCTGGAACACGGCATAGACGGTCGGGATCGACTGGACGCGGAACTGGCTGGCGATGAAGCCATTTTCATCGACATTCACCTTCACCAGCTTGACGCCCTTGCTGGCATAGTCGGCGCACACCTTCTCGATCACCGGCGCCAGCTGCTTGCACGGGCCGCACCATTCGGCCCAGAAGTCGACGATCACCAGGCTCGTGCGCGAAGGCTCCACCACATCCTGGCGAAACGCCTCCACGGCCGCCTTGTCGGCCTCGCTCAGTCCCAGGGTCGCCACGCTTTCATTCTCCTGCAATGCGGTTAGTCGCCGCCGTCATACAGCGCCTTATGTGGGGCGTCACCCCTTGCGGACAAGTCGTGACGCACGCGCCGCCCTACAGGAAATATTTGAGCCTGATCGCCTGCCGCACCGGCGCGCCGCTCACCACGAACTCGGCCGACTGGAAGCTGGGCGCGCCGAAGCGCAGCACCGGATTGCGCGAAAAGCCCACCCCTTCGCGCGGAATGCCGGCAAATGTGTCCAGCTTGCCATTGCCATTTTCGTCATGGATGATCGCGATCGCATAGTCGCCCGGCGCCAGATTGCCGAGCGGGATGGCATTGCCCGTCGTCGCCACGATCAGGTGGCGCTTGTCCGGGTCCTTGCTGCAATCGGGGAAATGTTCGGCCGATCGCGCCACGCAGATCAGGATGCGCCCCTTGGCCGATCGCAGCCCCTCGGCCGTCATGCTGATCGGCTGGGCCAGGTCCACCGGCGCCGCCCCCGCCAGTCCCGCTATCGCCACCCCCGCAAACACCAACCGACCGATCACGCCTGTTCCTTCCTGAAATCGCGCCGAAATTCACGCCTGAATTCACCCAGCCCCCGGTCGGTGCCGCACAGCCGGTCCCAAACGCGAAAATAGAGGCCATAATTGCACCGATATTGCTCATGATGCCGCTGATGATGGCTGGCGGTAATCAGCCAGCGGCCGATCGGCCCGCGCACCATCCAGCGCGGAAACATCTCCCACCCCATATGGTTGGACACGCCCATGATCGTCATGATCGACAACACCACGCCCAGCGCGCCGACATGGATCGGGATCAGGAAGACCAGCGCCGGGATCACCACCGCCCCGGTCAGCGCCTCCCACGGGTGAAAGCTCATCGCCGCCCAGGCGGTCGGCGGCCGGCTGGCATGATGGACGGCATGGGCGATGCGGAACAGCCGGGGTGCGTGCATCCACCGGTGCGTCCAGTAGAACCATGTGTCATGCGCGGCGAGATAGAGCAGCACCGACACCGGCAGATACCAGAGCGGATAGCCGCCGACATCCTCATAGATGCGCGTCCACCCCCGCGCCTGCCAGCCCCAGGCGACGACACCGGCGGGAATGCCATAGATGGCGGCGGACGCCAGCGACCAGCCAATCTCCCGCCCGATCTGTCGCCCCTGCCCGCGATAGAGGCCCGGCTGCCGCACCCGCGTCGCCAGCGCAAAACCGCCACTGGCGATCAGATAGCGCACCCCGACGATCAGCGTCATCGCCAGCGCGGACAAGAGGATGGCAGCGACCATGGCGGGGCTATAGCGGTGATTGCGGGGGAGCGGAAGCGGAGGGGTGCGAGGCAGCGTAGCATCACACTTGGCAATTCCCGAACCGTGAATCCGTCCCCAAATACACTCTATCCGGCTGTGCCCCCTCAATGATTCGGAACTCCACTATCAGCCGCTGCCTGCAATTCGGTGCTGCCTAGGCCTAAAAAACCGAGCAGCGAGGTTGGCGACTTGCAGAATTCATTTTCAAGAGGCAGTGATGCTTCCATCAGACTAGGGGGCAACATGAAGGTATTTATCAGTTGGTCGGGCGAAGATAGTCGAAAGATAGCTTCTGAGCTTTATGAATGGCTTCCAATGGTTGTTCAAAGCATTCAACCATACATGTCCTCCGAGTCCATAGATAAGGGAACTCGGTGGGCGAGTAGCATCGCAAACGAGCTTGAAGGTACACACGTAGGCATTGTGGTGCTAACCCCAAACAATGTCACGGCGCCCTGGATAAATTTTGAGGCAGGGGCGCTTGCGAAAATTGTTGATGACACCCGATTAGCTCCGATTTTATTTGGCTTAAAACCATCCGATGTTGGCACCCCCCTATCCCAATTTCAGGTTACACTTTTCAACAAGGAAGATATTTTAAAGTTACTTAAAAGCATTAACATTTGCGGTGGAGATGACGCACTTCCCGAAGCACGACTTGAAAAAATGCACGGGGCGTTATGGGATGACCTTTTAGGGTCCAAACCCAATCAGCCTCTTGAAAATGCGTGCATGGGTTGATTCAAGGTTGCCATCCACGATGGATGGAGGCTCCTGTCGATGTCGCGCTCGTTGTTTTGGTTGTCGGATGAAGCCTGGCTTGCGATCGAGCCTCACCTGCCGAAGAACCAGCCCGGTGCCCGCCGGGTGGACGATCGGCGTGTGATCTCAGGTATCCTGCATGTTCTGAAGTCCGGTTGCCGGTGGTGCGACTGCCCAGCGGACTACGGGCCTTCCACGACGATCTATAACCGCTTCAACCGCTGGTCGCGGCGAGGCTTCTGGGCAAAATTGCTCGATGCCCTGTCCGAAGCAGGCGCGGTCACGAAGAGCACCGCGATCGACAGCACATACATCAAGGCCCAGCGCTCGGCGTTTGGCGGAAAAGGGGGCGCCAGACGCAGGCGATCGGCCGTTCTCGCGGCGGCTGGACAACCAAGGTCCATGCCCTGACCGACGTGCTTGGCCGACCCTACGCACTGATGCTGACCGCCGGCAATGTCAGCGACGTGAAGGCCGCCCCGGCCCTGCTCGAACGCGCGGGCCACATGCGCTACCTGCTCGGCGACAAAGGCTACGATGCCAACAGCTTGCGCAAGACCCTGCGCGAGAACGGCACCAGCCCTGTCATCCCAGGCAGGCGCAATCGCAAGCGCGCCATCCGCTACGATCAGCAGCGCTACCGGGGGCGACATCTCATCGAGAACGCCTTCTGCCGGATCAAGGACTTCCGCCGCGTAGCAACCCGTTACGACAAGCTGGCCGCCAACTTCCTGTCAGGCGTAGCGCTCGTCACTGCATTGGCGTTCTGGCTTTGATTGAGTCTCGGCCCTAGCGAAGATCGAACCCATTGTTGCTAACTTCAGCAAGGGAAGTGACGCCCCAAAAAAAGCAGAAAGCGAAACCTCTCAAGTCCTTGAAGAACTTTTAGTGCTGGCACGCCAGCAGGCTGTCTCGATGCACAATCCGGAAAAGCTTATTTCTCCATCGCTCATAAGAATGATCGTAGACATTGCAGCAGACCAGGGGATGCCTGAAAAGGATCGTCGTCACCTTAGGTCCATGGCACATGCGCTTTACCGTCGCTGGAAAGATTTTTCTGATGTCATGTTTTTGAACGATGAGAGTGATGACAAAGATGAGAAAATTAAAATGCGCCGCCGTATTGCAGATAGATACGAAAACATCCTTCGCGACCTTATAGATTTTGCAGAGAATCCGAGATTTCAGGCCCCGTCTGAGAGAATTTCGATCCGGGACGTCGAAAATGGTCGAACAATTACTATGTCATCATCAGAACGATCGCCATCACTGGCGGCGCGAGGTGAAAATGGCAAATCTGAGTAGATAGGTGAGCATGGGGAAATATCTGCCTAACGGGACTTACTCTTGAAACGCCCTTGCATGCAATTTTCTTCCACCCAATAGAGTGACCAAGACTAATTTGGCGGACAGAATCTGTGCATGAAGTGGTAGCATTGTGCTGTTGGCCGGGAGCATTTGCCGATCGCCCACTTCGGTTGTCTCGATCGAAGCTCCCGTCCAGATCAGATATGCCGGGAATGGCAGCTATTCCAAGTCAGCGGCCAAAAGCTACCAGTCTCATGAAGGCCAAACCCGCACCGCTTTCCTACTCCGCCAATTTCTGATCTATCCTCCGCAATGGAGCAGCCGCGATCCCGCCCCGCCGTGCAACCCCATGCGCCGCCACCCCCGCAACCCAACAGGCGCATCACCGTGACCCTGATGGCGCGTCGCCATGACCCGGACGTGATCCAACAGGCGCGTCGGCGGCGCGTTTCAGGCGCGAAAACGCGCCAAAACGCCGATATTATCGCGTCACGACACTGTGAACTTCGCGCTGTGACCCTGGAGCGACCCAGGAGTGACCCTGAAACCGCCCCCTGCGGGTCGCACCACTCAGGTGCGGGGGCGGGCCTGGCGGTAGCTGCCCAGCACGCGCACCCATTTGGTGTGGAATTCCAGCTCGGCGAGCGCGCGGTCGACCGCCGGGTCGCCCGGCATCCCTTCGATATCGCAATAGAATTCGGTCGCGGCAAAGCTGGCGCCGCGCTGGTAGCTTTCCAGCTTGGTCATGTTGACGCCATTGGTGGCAAAGCCGCCCATCGCCTTGTAGAGCGCGGCCGGGATATTCTTCACCTCGAACAGGAAGGTGGTCATGACCGGGCCGACGCCCGCCGCCGGCGCCTTGGGCTCGCGCGCCAGCACCAGGAAGCGGGTCATATTGTCGTCGCTATCCTCGATATTCTCGGCGATCAGGCGCAGGCCATAGATTTCGGCGGCCAGATAGGGGGCGATCGCGCCCTCGCCCGGCGCGCGCGTCTCCGCCACCAGCGCGGCGGCGCCGGCGGTGTCGGCATAGGCGACCGGCTGGATGCCGCGCTCGCGCAGATAATGGCGGCACTGGCCCAGCGCCTGCGGATGGCTGATCGCGCTTGTCACCGGCACCGTGTCGGGCGCCATCAGGCAGTGGCGGATGCGCAGGAAATATTCGTCGACGATGTGCAGCCCGGATTCGGGCAGCAGGAAATGCATGTCGGCGACGCGGCCGTGCAGGCTGTTCTCGATCGGAATGATCGCCCGGGCGGCAAGCCCGTTGCGCACGGCATCGATCGCATCCTCGAACGCAAAGCTGGGCAGCGGCACGCAATCGGGGGCGTAGCCGAGCGCGGCCAGGTGCGAATTGGCACCGGGCGCGCCCTGATAGGCGACGGCGCGCGCCGGATCGGCAGCGGCCTTTTGCGACATGTCGGCGACCAGCGCGCGAGCGGGGGCGGGATAATTTTCCATGCGTGCCTGCGCGCTTAGGCAGTTGGGGCACCGCGCGCAAGCATCGGCGGGGCGGCACGGCTCGAAAAGCGCCACGGCGGGTTGCGCCATCGCGGAAGCCCCATTATGGCAAGGCCCTAAGTGGGGGAGCGCAAGACAGCCTCCATAACAAAGATGCGAGGGAATTCTGCGGATGGGCGATCGTTTCAACACCGTTGCAGGGTGGGCGTTGTTTGCAGGCATCATCGCGCTGGGTGGCGCGATCGTCAGTTCCAAATATTTCCACGATGAACGGCCCGAAAAAATGGGCTACGCCATCGAAGGCGTTGAGGTTGAAGGCGAAGGTGGCGGCGACAGCGGCCCCGGCCTCAACACATTGCTCGCCAGCGCGGATGTCGCGGCCGGCGAAAAGGTGTTCGCGAAATGCGCCGCCTGCCACACCGTCAACCAGGGCGGCGCCAACGGCATCGGCCCCAATCTCTATGCCACCGTCGGCGAAGGCATCGGCCAGGGCAAGGGCGGCTTCGCCTTCTCCGAAGCGCTCAAGAGCAAGGGCGGCGAATGGAGCTTCGAGAATCTCGACCATTGGCTGAAGAGCCCGCGTGAATTTGCCCCCGGCACCAAGATGACCTTTGCGGGCCTTGGCAATCCGGCCGATCGCGCCAACCTGATCGCCTGGCTGAACACCCAGGGGTCCAACCTCCCCCTGCCCGCCGCCGATGCCGCGCCCGCCGCTGCCGACAATGCGGCACCGGCCGAAGGCGGCGACAATGAAGCCAACGCGACCGAGGCCCCGGCCGAGAACGCGGCACAGTAAATTCAGGAAGGGCGCGGCCGGGAGCTTCGGCTATCGGCTGCGCACCGCCGTCACCCCGCGTGCCGCATCCAGCGCCACGACCAGATCGGCCCGCCCCGGCATTTCCGCCAATATATGCCGGGTCAGCCGCTCATAATGCTGGATGAAGCGGGCGACCTCCCCATCGCTCATGACCGCACTGCCGCCGCCGGCCGCGCGCAATGCCGCCTCCTGCTGCGTCCGCCAGCCCTGCACCACGTCGAACCCCGGCGCCGCCAGCAGCGCCAGCGCATCGATCCGCCCGAACAGCGCCTGATACTCGTCCGCCAGCGCCGCATTGACGAAACGCCGCCAGCGCCCGTCGCCATCCTCGTCCCGCTCCAGCGCGTTGACCGGAGCGACCAGTTCGCCAGTCTCCTGCGCCCGCGCGCCCACGCACCAGCCCTCCAGGATCAGCAGCCGCAGCCCCGCCCCCGCCTCCGGCCACGCCGCTTCGGGCAAGCGATCATCCACCGCCTTGTCAAAGCGCGGCAAGCACGCCGCCCGCCCCGCCGCCAGCGCGTCCAGCACCCGCAGTCCCAGCGCGACATCATGCGTCCCCGGCACACCGCGCGTCCGCAGCAGCGGATGCACGTCCTGCGCCAGCCCTTCCCGCTCAGCCTTGGTCAGATACAGATCGTCGATCGACAGGATCGCGCTCGCCACGCCCCGCGCGCGCATGCGCGCCTGCAACCCCTGCGCCAATGTGCTCTTGCCGCTGCCCTGCGCTCCGCACAGGCCCAGCACGGCCAGGCCATCCTTGTCTTCCAGCAGGCACAGCGCGAGGCGATCGACCGCATCGAGCGCCGTCGCCGCCATGGTCAGAGCTGCGCGACCAGCAGCTTGTCGATCTTGCGCCCGTCCATGTCGACAATCTCGAAACGCCAGCCCTGGTCCTCGGCGTGGTCGCCGACTTCGGGCAGACGCCGCAGCAGCCACAGGACATGGCCCGCGACCGTCGCATAATCGCGGTCCTCGGACAGGTCGATGCCGATTTTCTCGGCCAGTTGGTCGATCGCCATCTGGCCCGACACCAGCAGGCTGCCATCCTCGCGCTCGACCACATCGGGTTCGTCATAGACGTCGCGGTCCGACGCGAAATGGCCGGCAATGGCGGACAGCAGGTCGGCCGGCGTCACGATCCCCTCGAAATGCCCATATTCGTCATGGACCATCACCATCGGCACGTCGGACTTGCGCAGCACTTCCAGCGCATCCATCGCATCGACCTGATCGGGCACGACCTCCGCCTTGCGCAGCAGCGCCTCGACATTCAGCGCCTCGCCCCGGAACAGCGCGGTCATGATGTCGCGCGCCTGGACGATGCCGATGATGTCCTCCACCGATCCGCGCCCCACCGGCAGGCGGGTATGCGGCGTTTCCAGCAGGCGCAGGCGAATCGTCGCCTCGTCGGCGTTGATGTCGATCCAGTCGACATCCATGCGCTGCGTCATCACCTCGCGCACCGGTCGGTCGGCCAGCCGCACGACGCCGGAGATGATCGCCCGCTCGCTCTCCTCGATGATGCCCGACCGGCTCGCCTCGGCAACGATCAGGTGCAGTTCCTCGACGGTCACATGATGTTCGGATTCGCGGTCCAGCCCCAGCAGCTTGAAGATCAGGCTGCTCGACTTGTCGAGCACCCACACCACCGGTGCAGTCAACTTTGCCAGCCACAGCATCGGAGTCGCCACCAGCGCCGCGATCGGCTCGGGCTGGCGCAGTGCGAACTGCTTGGGCACCAGCTCACCGACGATCAGGGAGGCATAGGTCGTCAGGCCGATGACCAGGGCAAAGCCCAGATTTTCCGCCATGTTCGGCGCCAGGCCCAGCGCCTGCAACCGCTCGCCGGTCGGCCCGCCCAGGCTGGCACCCGAATAGGCGCCGGATATGATGCCGATCAGGGTGATGCCGATCTGCACCGTCGACAGGAACTTACCCGGGTCAGCCGCCAGTTCCAACGCCGATCGCGCACCGCGCTTGCCGGCTTTCTCCATCGCCTGCAAGCGTGGCCTGCGCGCCGAGACGATGGCCAGCTCCGACATCGCGAAGACGCCGTTCAGCGCCACCAGCGCAAGGATGATGATGATGTCTACCCAGGGAAAGGGCGTCGAAGCGGGAGGGGGGATCGTGGCCATGGTGGTCCCCTCCCCTATAACCTTTATTCTTTCGATTTCACAACCATCGCATCATCATCCGTTCAGTTCACTTGTGGAACAATATCCGGATTGGGTTATTAGGGAGGCATCCATCCACCAAGGATGCCATAGACAAGGGAATAAGATGATGAGGATTTCGCACCGGATCCTGGGTGCCGCCGGCCTTGCCGCGATGCTGGCTACCACGGCCTGCACGACCGACCCCGAAACCGGGCAGAAGCGCATGTCGAAGGCGGCGATCGGCGGCATCGGCGGCGCGCTGGGCGGCTATCTGCTGGGTGATCTGGTCGGCGGCCGGCATGACCGCACCGAAAAGATCCTGGGCGCCGGCATCGGCGCGATCGCGGGCGCCGGCATCGGCTCCTATATGGACGAGCAGGAACGCAAGCTGCGCCAGCAGACCGCCGGCAGCGGCGTCGACGTGATCCGCCAGGGCGACGACCTGCTGCTGCGCATGCCCTCGGGCATCACCTTCGCCTTCAACGACGCCAGCGTCCAGCCGCAGTTCCGGCCCACGCTGGACGAGGTCGCATCGATCCTGTCGCAATATCCCAAGACCTATATCGACGTTTATGGTCATACCGACAGCGACGGGTCGGATGCCTATAACCAGACGCTCTCGGAACGGCGCGCCCAGTCGGTCGCCAATTATCTGAGCAGCCACGGTGTCCAGTCGGCGCGTATCGCCACGCGCGGCTTCGGCGAGAGCCAGCCGATTGCGTCGAACGCGACCGAGGAAGGCAAGGCATCCAACCGCCGCGTCGAAATCAAGATTTCGCCCGTCACCGAATCCGACGTGCGCAATTGATCGAGCGCCGGGCCGCCTGCGGGTGGCCCGGCATCCCGAAGTGGCCCTCGGACCACCAATCAGGTGTCAGATTGGAAACTATCCAATTCCAATCAGGCGGTTGCAGGCAGGATCGCCAAGGCCCAGCTCATAGCCCAGAGTTCAAGCTGGAAGGGCTATGATGAAGAAGATCGGTTTCCTTTCCTTCGGCCATTGGTCGCAGGCCCCCTATTCAGCCACCCGTTCGGCCAGCGACGTGCTGCTCCAGTCGATCGACCTGGCGGTCGCGGCCGAGGAACTGGGCGCGGACGGCGCCTATTTCCGGGTCCATCATTTCGCGCGTCAGCTCGCCTCGCCCTTCCCGCTGCTCAGCGCCATCGGCGCGAAGACCAGCCGGATCGAGATCGGCACCGGCGTCATCGACATGCGCTATGAAAACCCGCTCTACATGATCGAGGATGCGGGCGCGGCCGACCTGATCAGCGGCGGGCGGCTGCAACTGGGCATCAGCCGGGGCTCACCCGAACAGGTGATCGATGGCTGGCGCCATTTCGGCTATGCTCCGGCCGAAGGACAGAGCGATGCCGACATGGGGCGTCGCCACGCCGAAGTCTTCCTGCGACTGCTGAACGGCGAGGGCTTTGCCCAGCCCAACCCCAACCCGATGTTTCCCAACCCGCCCGGCCTGTTGCGACTGGAGCCGCATTCGGACGGGCTGCGCGACCGCATCTGGTGGGGATCGGCCTCCAACGCCACCGCGGTCTGGGCCGCCCAGATGGGCATGAACCTGCAAAGTTCGACCCTGAAGGCCGATGAGAGCGGGGAGCCCTTCCACGTCCAGCAAGCCCAACAGATCCGCGCCTATAAGGAAGCCTGGAAAGCGGCCGGCCACACACGCGCGCCGCGCGTCTCCGTCTCCCGCTCGATCTTCGCGCTGATGAATCAGGAGGATCACGACTATTTCGGCCGGGGCGACAGCAGCGACCATGTCGGCGTCATCGACAATATGCGTGCCGTCTTCGGCCGCTCCTATTCGGCCGAACCGGAACAGCTGATCGAACAGCTCCGGGCCGACGAGGCGATCGCCGAAGCCGATACGCTGCTACTGACCGTGCCGAACCAGCTGGGTGTTGCCTATAATGTCCATGTGATCGAGGCTATTCTCCAGCACATCGCCCCCGCCCTTGGCTGGCGCTGACGCATCCCGGCTGATTGGACGCCCTGCCCGTTGCAGCGCGTCCAATCAGAACTGGTCGGCGATATCCATCAGGCCCAGCAGCTTGCGCGGCGCGATCTGGCGCCAGCTCGCGTGGAGCCGCTCGCCGATATGCTCCCAGTCGGTATCGCCCAGGTCCAGGCGAATGCCGACCCAGTCATTGCCGAAATAGGCGGGGCGATAATAGCGGTCCGGGTCGGCCTCGATCAGAGTCGCCTGTTCTTCCGGCGCGGTGGTCTTCACCAGCACGGCAATGATGCCGTCGCCATGATGATCGCGGGTGAAATAGGCGAATTTCTTGCCCTTGACGATGCCGAAGCAGGGCATGCCGTGCGACACGATCTCATCCGCCTGCGGCAGGGCCAGCGCGGCCTCGCGCACCTTGTTGAGCAGCCAGTCGGGCTGGCGCTCGCGGATGACGAAATCGGCCAGCGTGCGCGAATAGAGCTGATGTTCGGCGATCAGGATACGCCCCGCCAGGCTGTCGGCGGTATCGCCGGGCAGGATCGCCACCGGCGTCTGGCCCAGCACCGGGCCATCGTCCAGTTCGGCGGTGACGATATGGACCGAACAGCCGGCATGGCTGTCGCCCGCATCGATCGCGCGCTGGTGGGTATCGAGGCCCTTATATTTGGGCAGCAGGCTGGGGTGGATGTTGAGCATCCGGTCTTCCCAGCCGGACACGAATTCGGGCGACAGAAGCCGCATATAGCCGGCCAGCGCGACATATTGGACGCCCGCGGCACGCAGTTGCGTGTCGATCACCGCGTCGAACTCGGCGCGCTTTAGCCCCTTGTGGCTCTGGCCAAAGGTAGCGATGCCCTCGGCCGCGGCAAGCGCCAGGCCGGGGGCTTCGGGATCATTGGCGGCGACCAGCACGATCTCGAACGGACAGTCCTGCGCCTTCGCCGCATAGAGCAGCGCCGCCATGTTCGAGCCACGGCCGGAAATCAGGACGCCGATCTTTGCTTTGGTCATTTCAAAACTCCGTTCGTCCTGAGTAGCCGCTGAGCTTGTCGAAGCGGCGTATCGAAGGATGTTCGCGCTGGGGCGGGATGCTTCGATACGGGCCTTCGACTTCACCATGTGTGAAGTTTACCCTGAGCGCCTGCTGCAAGCAGGCAGTCGAAGGGCTCAGTCCCTACTCAGCACGAACGGTCCTTTTTATCAGCCCAGATGCGTGGCCGACCAGTCGGCCTTCGCGCTCCAGGTTTCGGCGCTGCCCTTGACGGTGCAGCCCTTGTCGCCTTCGCTGACGGTGCCGACGCGGAACACGGTTTCGCCCGCATCCTCCAGCGCCTGGGTGACGCCCGCGACATGCGCCTCGTCCACGGACAGGATCATGCCGATGCCGCAGTTGAAGGTGCGCGCCATTTCTTCCGGCTCGATATTACCCTGTGCCTGAAGGAAGGCCATCAGGCGCGGCTGTTCCCAGGCGTCGGCATCGACCGTGGCATGGGCGCCATCGGGCAGGACGCGCGGGATATTCTCCAGCAGGCCGCCTCCGGTGATGTGCGCCAGCGCGTTGATCATGCCGGCGCGAACCAGCGGCAACAGGCTCTTCACATAGATTTTGGTCGGCGCCATCAGCGCGTCGATCAGCAGCACTTCATTATCGAAGATCGCGGGGCGGTCGAGCTTCCAGCCCTTGTCGGCGGCGAGGCGGCGGACCAGCGAGAAGCCGTTGGAGTGGACGCCCGAGGAGCCGAGACCGATCAGCACGTCGCCGGCCTTCACCTTGTTGCCGGTCAGCGCCTTGGAGCGCTCCACCGCGCCGACGCAGAAGCCCGCCAGGTCATAGTCGCCGTCGCTGTACATGCCCGGCATTTCGGCGGTTTCGCCACCGATCAGGGCGCAACCGGCCTGGCGGCAACCCTCGGCGATGCCGGCGATGACGCGCTCGGCGACGCCCGACTCCAGCTTGCCGGTGGCATAATAGTCGAGGAAGAAGAGCGGCTCGGCGCCCTGCACGATCAGGTCGTTGGCGCACATCGCGACCAGGTCGATGCCCACGCCGTCATGGCGGTCATGGTCGATCGCCAGCTTCAGCTTGGTGCCGACGCCATCATTGGCCGCGACCAGCAACGGGTCGTCATAGCCCGCCGCCTTCAGGTCGAAAAAGCCACCGAAACCGCCCAGTTCGGCGTCCGCGCCGGGACGTCGGGTGGCCTTGGCCAGCGGGGCGATGGCACGGACAAGGGCGTTGCCCGCGGCGATGTCGACGCCAGCCTTGGCGTAGCTGTAGGATTCGTTGTCGCTCATGGGCCAGCGCCCTAGAGCAATAGCGTCGAAAACGGAAGGCTGCATGGGTTGGCGCTTGGCATGCGGGGCTAAACTCGCCAAAAGGACGCCCGTGATCCTTGCCAAGACTCTTCGTCGCCTGTCGTTCCCGCCAGCGCTTGCCCTCCACGCCCTTTCCCGCCCGGCGCAGATCGCCGGCGCGGTGGGAATCGGGCTGGTCGGCGCTGCGCTGTTCGCCCAGATGGAGGGCGAACGCGGCGTCCCGCCGATCGCCAGCGGCGGCGATTATGAGGTGCGCGGCGTGAAGGTGGACGTCCAGGCCGGCAGCGCCGATGCGGCCCGCTATGCCGGCTGGCGACTGGCCCAGCGCCAGGCGTGGAAGATGCTGTGGACCCGCACCCATGGCGGCACCGGCGTGCCGGGCCTGTCCGATTCGCAGCTCGAAGCCATGATCTCGGGCATTGAGGTCGAATATGAGCAGGCCGGCCCCAATCGCTATGTCGCGACGCTCGGTATCTTGTTCGACCGCGCGCGGACCGGCCAGTTGCTGGGCGTTTCCGGCAATGTCATGCGCTCGCCGCCGCTGCTGGTGATTCCGGTCATGTGGGATGGCGGCTCCGCCGTATCCTATGAGCGGGTCAATGAATGGCAGAAGGCCTGGGCACGCTATCGCACCGGCGACAGCGCGATCGACTATGTCCGCGTCGCCGGCTCGGTCGCTGATCCCGTCCTGCTCAATGCCGGCCAGACCGGGCGGCGCGGCCGCCTGTGGTGGCGCGTGCTGCTCGACCAATATGGCGCGGCCGATGTGGTGATCCCGATCGTCCGGCTCGACCGGCAATGGCCCGGTGGCCCGGTGACGGCCAATTTTACCGCCCGCTACGGTCCCGACAACAGCCTGATCGGCAACTTCGCGCTGCGCGCCTCGAACGACAGCGGCATCCCGCAGATGCTGGACGAGGGTGCGCGCCGGGTCGACGAGCTTTATATCCGCGCGCTCAATGACGGCCGCCTGCGGCCCGATCCGTCGCTCGTGATCGAGGAACCGGTCGATCCCAATGCATTGGTGATCGAGAATGCGATCGAGGCGCCGATCGAGGCGGTCGACATCCCCCTGCCGACGGCTGGCGCCAGCATCGCCAGCTTCGCGATCCAGTTCGACACGCCGGACGTCGGATCGGTGAGCGCGGGCGAATCGGCCGTGCGCGCCATTCCGGGCGTGCGATCGGCCGCGACCAGCAGCCTGGCGCTGGGCGGCACGTCAGTGATGCAGGTCAGTTTCGAAGGCCCCGCCGACGCGCTGCGCACCGGATTGCAGGCGCGCGGCTACACCGTTGCAGCCTCCGGCAACACCATGCGCATTTCGCGCCGACAGGCGCCCGCAGGACAGCCATGAGCCAGATCAGCCTGCCCTTCGAATGGCAGGGCCAGGGCGAGGAGTTTCTGGTGAGCGATGCCAATCAACTGGCCGTCGCCCATCTGGAACGCTGGCGCGACTGGCCCGTGTCGGTAACGATATTGACCGGCCCACCCCTGTCGGGCCGATCGGCGCTGGGCCGCCAGTTCGTCGCGATGAGCGGCGGCAGCGTGATCGACGATGCCGAGGGGCAGGACGAACATATGCTGTTCCACGCCTGGAACGAGGCGCAGACCGAGCATCGGCCGCTGCTGATGATCGGTCGCACCGCGCCGCTGCGCTGGACCGTGGCCCTGCCCGACCTGCGATCGCGGCTGGCGGGATCGCCCCATGTCGCGATCGAGGAGCCGGACGAAGCGCTGGCACTGGCGCTGATCGAACGGCGGCTGGGGGCATCGGGCGCCAGCTTCGCGCCGGACCTTGCCCCCTGGCTGCTTCGGCGGATCGAGCGCAGCTATGGCGCGATTGCGGCGGTCACCGCGCTGCTGGATGAGGCATCGCTGTCATCCGGGCGTAAGATTTCGGTCGCACTGGCGAAAGAGGCCCTGCAATCTGCAGGAATCTTGCCTATAGTCCCGCCCGATCCCACCAACGACCAGCGCGAGTAATCCGTGGCCGAAGCCGATCCCATCGCCAGCCTGTCGCCCGTCGGCGAACGCTATTTCAATCGCGAGCTGTCCTGGCTGGCCTTCAACCAGCGGGTGCTGGAGGAGGCGATGAACCGGGCACATCCCTTGCTGGAGCGGCTGCGTTTCCTGTCGATTTCGGGCGCCAATCTCGACGAATTCTTCTCCGTCCGCGTCGCCGGCCTCAAGGGCCAGCAATTGCAGGATGTCGACCTGCGATCGGCCGACGGCCTTACCCCGGCACAGCAGCTCGGCGCGATCACGGAAACCACCGCCAGCCTGATGCGTGCCCAGCAGAAGGTCTGGGGGGCGCTGCATGGCGAACTGGTGCAGGTCGGGATAGAGGTGATCGGCCCCTCTGCCGAGATGGATGCCGGCTGCGCCCAGTGGCTGCGCGAGCATTTCCTGACCCAGGTCTTCCCGATCCTGACGCCCCAGGCGCTCGATCCGGCGCACCCCTTTCCCTTCATCCCCAACCAGGGCCTCTCGATCGTCTTCGACCTGGAGCGACTGTCGGACAAGCAGCCGATCCGCGAACTGGTGATGATCCCCTCCGCACTCGCCCGCTTCGTTCGCATTCCGGGCGAACCGATGCGCTACATGGCGCTGGAGGCGGTGATTCGCCGCTTCTCGGCCGATCTCTTCCCCGGCTACCGCGTCCGCAACAGCGGCGTGTTCCGCATCATCCGCGACAGCGACATCGAGATCGAAGAAGAGGCGGAGGATCTGGTCCGCTATTTCCGCAGCGCCATCAAGCGCCGCCGCCGCGGCCGCGTGATCCGCATGGAGATAGAGGAGCGCATCCCCGAACCGGTCGAGGAAATGCTCCAGGACATGCTCCAGGGTCATGAAGCGATCGTGGTCGAGGTGGAGGGCTTCATCGGCATCGGCGACCTTAGCGGCATCGTCGACGCCGACCGCCCGGACCTCAAGTTCGAACCTTATGCCCCCCGCTTCCCCGAGCGCATCCGCGAATATGGCGGCGACTGCTTCGCCGCGATCCGGGCGAAGGACATCGTCGTCCACCATCCCTATGAGGCGTTCGACGTCGTCATCTCCTTCCTGAAGCAGGCCGCGTCCGACCCGGACGTGGTCGCGATCAAGCAGACCCTCTACCGCGCGGGCAAGCAGTCGGCGATCATCCGCGCCCTGATCGACGCGGCCGAGGCCGGCAAGTCGGTGACCGCCGTGGTCGAGTTGAAGGCCCGCTTCGACGAGGAACAGAATCTGATGTGGGCCGACGCGCTGGAGCGCGCGGGCGTACAGGTCGTCTATGGCTTCATCGACTGGAAGACCCATGCCAAGGTGTCGATGGTGATCCGGCGCGAAGGCGACCAGTTCCGCAGCTACTGCCATTTCGGCACCGGCAATTACCACCCGATCACCGCCCGCATCTATACCGACCTCAGCTTCTTCACCGCCGATCCGGCCTATAGCCGCGATGCCTCGGCGCTGTTCAACTATATCACCGGCTATGTCGAACCGCAGCGGCTGGAAAAGCTGGTGATGTCGCCGCGCGACCTGCGCGACACGCTGTGCGCCTGCATCGACGCGGAGATCGACCATGTCCGTGCCGGCCGCCCCGGCACCATCTGGGCCAAGATGAACAGCCTGGTCGACCCGGCGATCATCGAGAAACTCTATGCCGCCAGCAATGCCGGGGTGCAGATCGACCTGATCGTGCGCGGCATCTGCTGCCTGCGTCCGGGCGTTCCGGGCATGTCGGAAAATATCCGGGTCAAGTCGGTTGTCGGCCGCTTTCTGGAACATAGCCGCATCACCGTCTTCGGCAATGGCAAGGCGCTGCCCAATAATGGCGCGAAGGTCTATATCAGCTCGGCCGACTGGATGCCGCGCAACTTCGACCGCCGCGTCGAATTCCTTGCGCCGGTCGAAAATCCCACCGTCCATGACCAGATTCTCGACCAGGTGATGGTCGCCAATCTGATCGACACCGAACAGAGCTGGGTGCTGGACCGCGACGGCCATTATACCCGGCTGGAGCCGGGCGACCGGCCGTTCAACCTGCACCGTTATTTCATGACCAACCCGTCGCTGTCCGGGCGCGGCGCAGCGCAGGAGCATGGCGCCGTGCCGACCCTGCGCCTGCGTGGCCGGGCCTGATCGCGCCATGAACTCGATGCTCAGCCGCGTGCGCGCCATGGCCGAGACCATGGCAACCTCGCCCGAACCCGCTACCGCGCGCTCGGCGATCATCGACATCGGCTCCAACAGCGTCCGCCTGGTCGTCTATGACGGGCCGCGCCGCATCCCCTTCATCCTGTTCAATGAAAAGGTGATGGCGGGCCTGGGCGCGTCGCTCGCCAAGACCGGTGCGATCGAACCGGAGGCGATGGAGCGCGGCCTGCGCGCCATCGGCCGCTTCGCCCATCTGTGCCGCGACATGCGCGTCACCGACATACGCTGCGTGGCGACGGCCGCCGTGCGCGACGCCACCAATGGCGCCGAGTTCATCACCCGTGCCAAGGCGATGGGCCTGACCGTCGAACTGCTGTCGGGCGCGCAGGAGGCGATCGGCGCCGCCATGGGCGTCTTGTCGGGCATTCCCGATGCCGACGGCATTGTCGGCGACCTGGGCGGCGGCAGCCTGGAACTGGCCCGCGTGCGCAAGGGCGCGGTCGAACAGACCATCTCGCTACCGCTGGGCGTGCTGCGTCTGCCGCAAATCCGGGCCAAGGGGCCGCGCGCGCTTGATCGCTGCGTCGCCAAGATGCTGGAAAAGGCCGGATGGCAGGCGGAACCGGACCTGCCCTTCTATCTCGTCGGCGGCTCCTGGCGCTCGCTCGCCCGCTTCGACATGCAGCTCACCCATTTCCCGCTGCCGGTGGTGCATCAATATGAGATGAGCGCCGCCCGTGCCGAACAGCTTACCCGCATCATCTCCCATGTCGACAAGGGCCGGCTGAAGCAGATCCCGGCGATGACCGGATCGCGCGTGCCGACCTTGCCGGATGCCGCCGCGCTGCTGTCGGTGGTCGTGCGCCAGCTCAAGTCCAGCCGGATGATCGTGTCGGCCTATGGCCTGCGCGAAGGGCTGCTCTACGAAAATCTGCCCGACGATATCCGCGCCCATGATCCGCTGCTGG
This sequence comes from Sphingobium scionense, assembly GCF_014197035.1. Taxonomy (GTDB): domain Bacteria; phylum Pseudomonadota; class Alphaproteobacteria; order Sphingomonadales; family Sphingomonadaceae; genus Sphingobium; species Sphingobium scionense. The sequence goes on from NZ_JACIEU010000007.1 coordinate 101,625, forward strand.
TCGCGGCCGAGGCGGAGGGCGAGGCACAGGCCCGCTTCCGCGGCCATGGCGACCGTATCGACCGCTGGATCGCGCCGCTCTTCCCCGACGATGACAAGGATGCCCGCCGCATCCGCCGTGCCGCCTGCCTGCTGGCCGATGTCAGCTGGCGCGCCAATCCCGATTTCCGCGCCGAACGCGGCGTCGAAATCGCCCTGCACAGCAATTGGGTCGGCATCACCGCTGCCGAGCGCGCAATGCTGGGCCAGGCGCTGCACACCCATTTCGGCGGCGATGTCGGCACCCTGCCCAACCTCGACCGCATGGCCAGCCCCGACGCGCTGCACCGCGCCGCCCTCTGGGGCCTCGCCGTCCGCCTGGCCCAGCGCCTGTCGGGCGGCGTCGAAGGCCCGCTCGCCATTTCCCATCTGGAACGGCATGGCGACCGCATCGACCTCCACCTGCGCGACGAGGATGCCGATCTCTACGGCGAAGCGGTCGAACGCCGGCTGCGCAACCTCGCCCAGGCCATGGGCCTCAAATATCAGCTGCTCGGCGGACAGGGATAAGGGCAACCACGGCCCGGTGGCGATGCCGTCAGCCCAGCGAAGGCGCAGATGGGTGGGAAGCGGAATAGTGGGTTTGGACATAGGAATGCCAAACACCGGACATTAACTGGATGGTACCAATATGCTTCTTAGTTTGACTGGGGGTCGGTATGAAGCACATGTGGCGGCGCAGCCAAAATGTTGAACTATGCTATTATTGTGGATTGATCCGTTCGGCCGAAAACGACGCCCAAGTTTGTCGTTTCCCATCGGCAACCGATGCTGAATTACCAGCACTGAAATCACCTTCACATATCGATGATGCGAGCTTGAAGGCCGCAGAATCGTTGAAAACATACTTGGCGGTTCGAGGGGATAATGATGGTGAAATCGCTCGAACCATTGCTCGCCTGAAAGTTGAGGAGCGACGTCGGACACTGCTAGAGGTTTTATCAATTTTTGATGAAAATATCGACGTACAGGCTAGAAGATTAAATGCTAACAGCCACATATTTGAGACTAATTCTGCTTGGATTTTGCGTGTCAGAAGAACGGCAATTGCGAATTTGTTATCAGCAATAAATTCCGAAATGTCCGCTTCGTAGCTCAAATTATTTACCATTATATAGCGAAAACAATCGCCTCCAGCCCCTCATCCTCCCGTCTTTCCTACACGCGCTTTTCCTGATCTATCCTGTCGGATGGACCAGCCCCTCCCCAATCCGCCCGTCCCCGCAACCCGGCCACGTCGCCGCCAATGGACACCCGATCGTCAGCGCCGCTTTCTCGCCGCGCTGCTCGAAACCGGCAATATCAGCCATGCCGCGCAGATGGTGGGCATGTCCCGCTCCAGCGCCCACCGGCTGCGCGATCGGCTGGCCGGCACCGGCTTCGATCGCAGCTGGGCCAGCGCACTGGCGCTCCACGCCGCCCGCCTAACCGATCCGCTCGCGCCGATCCGTCCGCGCAGGGGGCCGATCGGCCGATAAATGTCGCCTCACTGTCGTTTCGCTGTCGCCTGGCTGTCGCTTCGGCGTGCCCCCATTGTCGCTTCCGTGTCGCTTCCGTGTCGCGTCACCGCTGCGTCACAGGCGCGTTTCCGCCGAAATCGCCCGGAAATCGCGACGCAGAACGGTGTGAACTTTCAACTGTCGCGTCGTTTCAGCCCCTTCCCTTCCCCCGCTTCGATCCCCATAGAGATCAGCCATGACCGACCAGCCTGCGCAAGCCGCCATCGAGATCCGCGACCTGACCAAGGTCTATAAGGGCGGCAAGCGCGCGCTCGACGGGATCAACCTCACCATCCCGCGCGGCCAAATCTATGGCCTGCTCGGCCCCAATGGCGCCGGCAAGTCGACCACGATCAACATCCTCGCCGGCCTCGTCAACAAGACCAGCGGTTCGGCCAGCATCTGGGGCTTCGACATCGACGCCAATCCCCGCAATGCCAAGAACAGCATCGGCATCGTGCCGCAGGAGATCGTCTTCGATCCCTTCTTCACGCCGTTCGAGACGCTGGAGAACCAGGCCGGCTATTATGGCGTGCCCAAGGACAGGCGCCGCTCGATGGAGCTGCTGCGCGCGGTCCATCTGGAGGACAAGGCCAATGCCTATGCCCGCACCCTGTCGGGCGGCATGAAGCGCCGGCTGCTGGTGGCCAAGGCGATGGTCCATTCGCCGCCGATCCTGGTGCTGGACGAACCCACCGCCGGCGTCGACGTGCAACTGCGCCAGCAGCTCTGGGCCTATGTGAAGGAACTCAATGCCATGGGGGTGACGATCGTCCTCACCACCCATTATCTCGAAGAGGCCGAGGAGCTGTGCGACCGCATCGGCATCATCAACCATGGCCGGGTCATCACCGACAAGCCGACCCGCGAGCTGATCGCTATGGCGCAGGAAAAGGTGGTGCAGGTGACGGTCGACCGCGACATCGCCACCCCGCCGAGCGACCCCAGCTTCGAGAAGGTCGAACTGACCGACGAGCGCACCCTTACCATCACCTATATGAAGAACCGCGCCAATGCCGGCCAGGTGCTGAGCGCAGTGCAGGCCGGCGGCCTCGCCATCGTCGACGTGGTAACCCGCGACCCCGATCTGGAGGATGTCTTCCTCAACCTGACGGCGGCTGCCGAGTGACGGATGGGACCATTCCTGTTCCCCCTCCCGCTGGCGGGAGGGGCGATCGGGGTCGGGCAATCCCCCGGATTGCCCTAAACAGCGCGGGGCGCTGTTTACCCAGATCGGGGGGTGGGCCAGCGCAACCGTTCAAACCGCGCAACACCGTTCGCGCAAAGGCGCTACGCAATACCGCGCCAGCACCCGAGCGCCTCTTATGGCAGCAGCTTCGCGGCAAGAAACTCGGCTACAAGTTCAGCCGCCAGATGCCGGTCGGCCCCTATTTCGCCGATTTCCTGTGCAGAGAATTCAAGCTCATCATCGAGCTGGATGGGGAAAGCCACGATTTCCGCCCTGCCCATGACGCCCAGCGTACAGAATATTGCGGCGCACATGGCTATCAAATCTTGCGATTTTCCAATGCCGATGTGATGGGAAATCTCGAAGGCGTCGTAACGCACATCAAGACCACCCTTGCGAAGGCCCACCCCCGGCCCCTCCCGCAAGCGGGAGGGGAGTAAGCTATTTCCATGCCCACCATCACCCATGACGTCGTCATCATCGGTTCCGGCGCGGCCGGGCTGACAGCCGCCATCAACCTCGCGCAGGACCGCAAGGTGGTGGTGCTGGCCAAGGGGGCGCTGGATGGCGGATCGACCAACTGGGCGCAGGGCGGCATCGCCGCGGTACTCGACGCGGGTGACAGTTTCGCGGCACATGTCCATGACACGATGGTCGCGGGCGCCGGCCTCAACGATCAGGACACGGTCGAATTCGTCGTGTCCGAAGCCCCCGCGGCGATCGAGCGGCTGGCGGAACTGGGCGTGCCCTTCAATCCCAATGAAGAGGGGGATGGCGACGAGTTCGGCGAACGCTGGCACCTGACGCGCGAGGGCGGGCACAGCCATCGCCGCATCGTCCATGTCGACGACGCCACCGGCCACGCCGTGCAGGTCGCGCTGCTCAAGGCCGCGCGCGCCAATCCCAACATCACCCTGATGGAGGATATGGTTGCGGTCGACCTCATCACCTCGCGCCATGGCGAGCGTTATTCGGGCGATGGCCATGTCTGGGGCGTCTATGCCTTCAACAAGCAGACCGGCCATGTCGACACGATCCTCGGCCGCGCGACCATCCTCTGCACCGGCGGCGCGGGCCGCACCTATCTCTTCTCCACCGCGCCGCGTGGCGCGACCGGCGACGGCATCGCCATGGCCTGGCGCGCGGGCTGCCGCGTGTCGAACATGGAGATGAACCAGTTCCACCCGACCTGCCTCTATAATCTGGAGGTCAAGAATTTCCTGATTACCGAGGCGGTGCGCGGCGAAGGCGGCCATCTCAAGCTCCCCCCCGGCGTGCCCGGCGGTGGCGAGCGCTTCATGCCCCGATTCGACGCCCGCGCCGAACTGGCGCCGCGCGACGTGGTCGCCCGCGCCATCGATCATGAGATCAAGCGGCTCGGCCTCGACTATGTCCATCTCGACATCAGCCACAAACCGCCTGAATTCGTGAAACAGCATTTCCCGACCATCTATGCCCGGCTGCTCGATCTCGACATCGACATCACCAAGGAGCCGATCCCGGTCGTCCCGGCGCAGCATTATACATGCGGCGGCGTCATCATCGACCTGGACGGCCGCACCGACCTGCCCGGCCTCTATGCCGCCGGCGAAGTGACCGAAAGCGGCCTGCACGGCGCCAATCGCCTCGCCTCCAACTCGCTGCTCGAATGTTTCGTCTTCGGCGAGGCGGCGGCCAAGCATATCCGCGCCCATTGGGACGAACTGCCCGCGCCGCCGCCGATCCGGCCATGGGACGAAAGCCGCGTCACCAATGGCGACGAAGAGGTCATCGTCCAGCATAACTGGAAGGAAATCCGCCGCTTCATGTGGGACTATGTCGGCATCGTCCGCACCACCAAGCGACTGGAGCGCGCCCAGCATCGCATCGACCTGCTATCGAAGGAAGTCGATGAATATTACGGCAATTTCCGCGTGACGCCGGACCTGATCGAACTGCGCAACCTGCTCGAAGTCGCGCGGCTGGTGGTCCGCTCGGCGCTCCATCGCAAGGAAAGCCGGGGCCTGCACTACACGCTCGACTATCCCGAGACGCTGGCGCAAGCCGTCGACACGGTGCTGGCGCCCTGACCAAAAAAAGAGGCGCGGCCGGGCAGCCGCGCCTTTGAAGGGAGGAGGAGCAAACGCCAGGGGCGTCGTCTCGCCGACCAAATTAGCGCCGATGCAGACCGGCGCTTTGATCGAAGTCAAACGCCCTTGAGGAAATTGCCAAGCGCCGCGTTGAACCGGGTCGGCTGATCCGCCATCACGACATGACCACTCGGCCCGATCGGCAGCAGTTTCGCGTCCTTCTTGGCCGCATAGGCGGCCCGGAAGCGCCGGGTGATCTCGACCGATTGGGCCTGGTCCGCGCCGACGGCATAGACGACCGACATCGGCACCCCGATCCGGCCGAGTTGCGGCCCGAGGTCGGTATTGGCCAAATCACGCAGCGCGGTAGCGATTACCTCCGGATTGCTGCCCTCCGCCCCCGGCGCCTGCGCGACGATCTGGGCCAGGTAACGGCGCCCGGCCGCCGTACCGGTGAAATATTGGCTCAGCTGGTCGGCCAGATAGCCCATGCCATTGGCGGTGCCGCCGACCATCGCGGCGCCGGCGGGCAGCATGTCGACCACCATCACCCGGCTGGCGAGGCCCTTGAGCCCCTGCATCATCGCCAATGTGCCGCCCATGCTGTGCCCGACCACCGCCGGCCGCCGCAAGCCGGCTGCGGCAATATAACGGGCAATCTCGTCCGCCACCGGCTGCACCACCGGCCCACTGCCATTGGCGTCGGCGGCAAGCCCCGCAAAACCGCGCACCTGCACCAGATGCCAGCGATAGCCCGGCATCTGACCCGTCACGCCGTTCCAGATGCCCGGACCACTGGCAAGGCCGGGGATCAGCAGCACATCCCGGCCGCTGCCGCGCACCGTCACCGTGATCCGGCGCGAAGCAAAATCCACCGCCAGTGCCGGCATAGCCCAGCCTGCCGCCAGTGCGCCCGCGCCGCAGAGCAGGCCGCGTCGATCCATCAGTCCATCCGTCATCCGCTCCCTATTGCCGTCCCGCCGCTGAACCGCAACTGAGCGCCGTTCCGCCGTTCAGACTCCTTACATCGCAATTGTGGAATCATTCGTCGCATCGTCCTTGCCTACAATGCGGGTCGCCGCGCCTTGTAACGGCTTGAAGTGCGGGGTTAGTGATGAGTTCGAATGATAGCAGGCGCCTCTCGTCGCGCCTTGTGCTTGCGGTGGTTGCCTTGTCCGCCTGTGTCGGCGCGCCACCCCAGCCGGGTGCCCAGGCCAGCAGCGCGCGACCGAATAATCCGCCGCGCCAGACAGTGCAGCCCACGACCAACACCTGGCCGATCAAGCAGGTCGCCAATCCCCCCGCCCCCTACAAGGATATCGACCAGCGCGAGCAGCCCTCGCCCGCGCTTGTCAGCGTGATCCAGAATCTGGGCCAGAGCTTCCGGGGCAAGGTCGGCATCGCGGTGCGCCGGGTCAATTCGGACTGGACCGTCGCCTATAATGGCAATGCGCTGTTCCCGCAGCAGAGCGTGTCGAAGCTGTGGGTGTCGATGACCTTCCTTGACGCGGTCGATCGCGGCAAGATCCGGCTGGCGGATTCGACCACCATCACGCGGAAGGATCTGACCCTGTTCCACCAGCCGAGCGCCGCGATGGTCGGCGCGACTGGCTGGACCACCACCTATTCCGACCTGATGCGCCGCGCGATGACGCAGAGCGACAATACCGCCAACGACACGCTGCTGCGCGCGGTCGGCGGGCCGGACGCAGTGCGCGGCTATCTGGCGCGGCGCCATATTGCCAATATCCGCTTCGGCCCCGGCGAACGGCTGCTGCAATCCACCACGGCCGGCCTCGACTGGCGGCAGGATTATTCGATCGGCCGCAATTTCTATGCCGCCCGTGCACAATTGCCGATGTCGGTGCGACAGAAGGCGCTCGACAATTATCTCGCCAGCCCGCCCGATGGCGCCGCCCCGGCTTCGATCGTCGAGGCGCTGGCCAAGCTGAAGGAGGGCGACATGCTGTCCTCGGCCTCGGCTCGCCTGCTGATGGGGATCATGGAAGAAGCCAAGACCGGACCGCAGCGGATCAAGGGCGGCGTGCCGCACAGTTGGTCCTATCTGCACAAGACAGGCACCGGACAGGATCTGCCGCCACGATCGACCGGCTTCAACGATGTCGGCATCATGACCGCGCCGGACGGCACCAGCTATGCGGTCGCGGTGATGATCGGCAGCACGACGGTATCGATCCCGGAGCGCTGGCAGTTGATGCAGGCGGTCGCCAAGGCCGTGGTCGCCAATCACGAGAAGCGCTGAGAGTCAGAACCGCCTGACCACGCCGACATAGAGTTCGGCGTCGGGGCTGTCATGATTGAGGCCCAGATTGGCGCCGGCATCGAACTGCATGTCGTCGCCCGCCTGCCAGCCCAGCGACAGGCCAGCCAGCGCCTGCGTGGCATGACCGTCGGGATCATCATCGCGCATCAATGATGCCTCGATCGATCCGGACAGGCTATCGCTGATGTCGAAGCCCAAGCCGGCGACGCTGCCATAGGCCAGATGCCGGCCATCGCCGTCCTCATCGACCGCCGCATCCACTTCCGGGGTCGCCAGCAGGCTGAAACCCTGCCCCAGATCATAGCTGATCGGCACCAGCAGCCCGGCGCCCCAGTCGCCCCCGCCGATCGCATCGCCGCCGGTCGGCAGGCTGGCATAGGGCATGACCGCGATCGAGAAGCCCGAACCGTCCGGATTGCGCAGATTCTGCCGCAGCGCGACGCGCATGTCGCCAATGCCGCTGTCCTTCTCGACCGCGCCGGTCACCCGATCGCGCGTGCGCACATGACCAAAGGCGCTCCAGCCCAGTTGCGCTTCCATGCTGTCGGTCAGACCGATGCGCAGCAGCGCGTCGCCGAAGTTCACAGTATCGATACGGCTCTCCGCATCCTGCTCGCGCGTCCAGTCGCCCAGCCCCAGTTCGGCCTGAACCTTGCCCGGCGCCATGGTGCAGGGCGGTGTATCCAGCCCCGGTCGGTCGGCGCAGAATTCCCGTTCGTCCTGCGCCCGCGCCACGCCGCCTTGCGTCGCCATCGCCAGCAGCATCACCGCGCCCCATGCCCGCATCACATGCCGTCCCCTTCCCAATCTGTTTCCAGCGCAACAAAACGGATAGGAAGCAGCAAATATCCCCCGCTGGCCTTTGCCGTCCCACTGCGGCACTAAGTTTCTATGCCGCGCCCCTTTTCCTCGCTGCTCGACCGCGTGACGCCGCGCACCATCGATGAACTGGAATGTGCGCTGTCGGTGCTGGGCGCGATCCTGCTCGCCCATCTGCTCGGCGCCACCCATGTCTCCTGGGCCGCCTTTGCCGGCTATATGGTGATGCGCGGCCATGCCGCCGAGACGCTGGCGCGCGGCGTGCTGCGGATTGTCGGCACGGTCGCCGGCGGCCTGATCGCGCTGGGCAGCGCGCCCTTCATTGTCGACTACTGGCCCGCCGCCGCCGCGGCGCTGGCGCTGATGGGGACGATCAGCCTCTATGCCGCGATCACCTCGCGCCGCTCCTATGCCTGGCTCTTCTTCGGCCTGACCTATGCGATGGTCGTGCTCGACAAGATCGAGCATCCCGCGATCGCCCTGCCCGAATTCGTCCAGACCCGCGTGCTCGAAACGCTGGCCGGCATCGCCGCCAGCCTGATCGTCAGCCTGGCCTCCACCCTGACCCTGCGCCGCCGCTGGCCGGCCAAGCGCACGCCCGCCGCGACCGGTGCGGGCTGGCACGGGGATTCGCTGCGCCACGCGCTGCAAGCCGGCGTGGCGCTGGCGCTGCTGGTGGCGCTCAATGCCTGGATCCCGGTGCCCGCGCTGGCGCAGGGCGCGATCATGATCATGGCGGTGATGCTGCTGCCGGTCACCGGCATCGGGTCGAGCGGCCTCGCCCCGGTCAGCCAGCGCATCCTGCAACGGATGATCGGCTGCATCGGCGGCGCCTTGTTCGCCGCCTTCTTCCTGGTCGCGGGTGCCGACAATATGGCGCTGCTGCTTGGCGCCACCGCGATCGGCGTGATGCTGGGCCGGCATCTGGAAAATGGTGATCCGACCCATCGTTATGTCGGCACCCAGTTCACCCTGGCGGTGCTGGTGATGCTGGTGCCCGACCGTTACGACCAGCTGGTGCTGGAACCGGGCGTAGAGCGGCTGATGGCGATCTTCATCGGCATGGCCGTGCTGATGCCGGTGCTGCTGGTCGGCCATCTGCTGAGCGGTCGGCACGCCGACGACGCGACCGCCCCGACCAGCGGCGAGAGCGGCAGGGTATAAGCGGCGGCGGGCACTGGAGCGGCGGGCCAATCCCCGCTATCCCCTGCCCCATGTCTCAGCAGAATCATCTCTATCTGGTCGACGGCAGCGGCTATATCTTCCGCGCCTATCACCAGCTTCCGCCGCTCACCAACCAGCATGGCCAGCCGGTCGGCGCGGTCTATGGCTATACCACCATGCTGTGGAAGCTGGCCGAGGAGTTGGGCAAGGCCGAAGGGCCGACCCATCTGGCCGTCGTGCTGGACAAGGGCAGCCACACCTTCCGCAACGACATGTATGATCAGTATAAGGCGAACCGGCCGCCCGCGCCCGAGGATCTGGTCCCCCAGTTCCCGATGATCCGCGACGCCACCCGCGCCTTCTCCCTCCCCTGCATCGAGGAAGCCGGGTTCGAGGCAGACGACATCATCGCCAGCTATACCCAGGCCGCCGTGCGCGCCGGCTGGCATGTCACCATCGTCAGTTCCGACAAGGATCTGATGCAGCTGATCCAGCCCGGCGTCGACATGTACGACACGATGAAGAATGAGCGGCGCGGCGCCGACTATGTCATGGGCAAGTTCGGCGTGCTGCCCGAGCAGCTGGGCGACGTGCTGGCGCTGATGGGCGACAGCGTCGACAATGTGCCGGGCGTGCCGGGCATCGGCCCCAAGACCGCGGCCAAGCTGATCACCGAATATGGCACGCTGGAAGCGGCGCTGGACGCAGCCCCTTCGATGAAGAAGTCGAAGATGCAGGAAAACCTCATCGCCCATGCCGACATGGCGCGCCTGTCGCGCCGGCTGGTCGCGCTGCATGACAGCATGGACCTGCCCGAGCCGCTGGACGATCTGACCTTGAAGGGCATTCCCAAGGAACCGTTGCAGGCATTCCTGTCGCATCATGGCTTCAAGACCCTGCTCAACCGTCTCGGCGCGCCGGCCGCTGCCGTCGCTGTCGCCAGTGCCGTCGCAGCGGCCAGCGCCGACGCGCCACCAGCGCCCCCGGTGGTCGAGGTCGAGCATCCTCCGATCGACTGCGCCCTGTATGAAACCGTCACTACGGTCGAGGCGCTGCAAGTCTGGATCGACGAAGCCCGCGCGCTCGGCGTGGTCGCGGTCGATACCGAGACCGACGCGCTTGATTCGATGGAATCCGGCCTGGTCGGCATCAGCCTGTCCACTGGGCCGGGCCGCGCCTGCTACATCCCGCTCGCCCATCGCTCCGCCGACGACATGTTCGGCGAAGTGCCGCAGCAGATCGCGCTCGACGACGCCATCCGGTTGCTCAAGCCCCTGCTCGCCGACGATGCGGTGCTCAAGGTCGGTCATAATATCAAATATGACCTCAACGTCCTCGCCCGCGTCGGGCTGGAGGTGACGCCGATCGACGATTCGATGGTGATGAGCTTCGACCTCGACGCCGGCAAGTCGCTGGGCGGCCATGGCATGGACGAGGCGGCGAGCGTCCACCTCAACCACACCTGCATCAGCTTCAAGGACGTGACCGGCACCGGCAAGAAGGCGATCAGCTTCGCCCATGTGCCGCTCGACAAGGCCACCGCCTACGCCGCCGAGGATGCCGAGGTTACCTGGCGCCTGTGGCACAAGCTGTCGGGCCGCCTGCCGGCTGAAGGCGCGACGCGGGTCTACCAGTTGGTCGATCGGCCGCTGATCCCGGTGGTGGCCGGCATGGAACGGCAGGGCATCAAGGTCGACCGCGAAGCCCTGTCACGCCTCTCGGGCAGCTTCTCCCAGTCGATCGCCGGTCTGGAAGCCGAAATCCACGAACTCGCCGGCCACCCCTTCACCATCGGATCGCCCCAGCAGCTGGGCGTCGTGCTGTTCGACGAAATGGGCCTCAAGGGCGGCAAGAAGGGCAAGAGCGGCACCTACTCCACCGACGTCACCGTGCTGGAAAAGCTCAAGGCCGAAGGATCGGCCATTTGCGGGCTGGTGCTGGAGTGGCGCCAGCTTTCCAAGCTCAAGTCGACCTATACCGACGCGCTGCAGCAGCAGATCAACCGCGACACCGGCCGGGTCCATACCAGTTACTCGCTGACCGGCGCCCAGACCGGCCGCCTGTCCTCGACCGATCCCAATCTGCAGAATATCCCGATCCGCACTGAGATCGGCCGGCAGATCCGCCACGCTTTCGTCGCCGAGCCGGGCAATGTCATCCTGGCGGCGGACTATAGCCAGATCGAACTGCGCCTGGCCGCGCACATGGCCGATGTCCCTGCGCTCAAGGATGCGTTCGAACAGGGCGAGGATATTCATAACCGCACGGCCATGGAATTGTTCGGTGAGGTCAATCGCGACACGCGCGGCCGCGCCAAGACGATCAATTTCGCGATCCTCTACGGCATTTCGCGCTGGGGCCTGGCCGGTCGGCTGGAAATCAGCGCCGACGAGGCGCAGGACATGATCAGCCGCTATTATGAGCGCTTCCCCGGCATCAGCGTCTATATCAACGAGACGCTGGAAAAGGCGCGCGCCAACGGCTTCACCGAAACCCTGTTCGGCCGCAAGACCTGGTTCCCGCGCATCAAGGCACCGGTCCAGCACGAACGGCAGGGCGCCGAACGCGCCGCGATCAACGCGCCGATCCAGGGCACCAGCGCCGACATCATCAAGCGGGCAATGGCGCGCATGGGCCCGGCGCTCGAAGCTGCCGGCCTGCCCCGCGTGCGCATGCTGCTGCAGGTGCATGACGAACTGGTGTTCGAACTGCCCGAAGCCGATGTCGAGGCCGCCAGCAAGGTGATCCGCCAGGTCATGGAAAGCGCCGCCGCACCGATGATCAGCCTGTCCGTGCCGCTGGGCGTGGAAATCGGCACCGGCCCAAGCTGGGGCGCGGCGCACTAAAGGTTGATGCCATGTGGCGCTGGCTCAAATCCAAATTACGGCTGCCGCGCAACGCAGAGGCAGAAGAAGCGGCAGCGCAAGCACGTGCCGCTTCTTATCTGCAAGATGGCGCCACGCCAAAGCAATGGCTTCGCACCGCGTGGGCCGGCGGCGAGTTTTATGAGCCGCCGCCATCGGACGCCTGGAGCCAAATAGAGGCGCTTGAAGAGCGGTATGGCATCCGCATACCCGAGGATTTCCGTGACTATCTTGGCGATGTCGCGCCGAATGAAGACTTCATGGATGATATCGGGGTCACATGGTGGTCGATCAAGAACATCAAGAATATCCCGGACGAATGCCCGACATCGCCGGGCGATATCAATCCTCTGATAGAGGAAGAATCAGACAAATATCTGATATTCTCGGATTTTTTGATCTGGTGTTACGCATGGTCGATTTGCTGCTCCGAAGGAGAAAACCGGGGCAAGATCGCGCTTATTGGTGGATCGCCGGATTGCTTTGTCGCGGATGATTTCCGCCAATTTGTCGCGCTCGAACTCGCAGATTCGATCACTATCCATACAAGCCACAATTGAAAAAGGCCGGCCCCATCTGGACCAGCCTTTTTCTCAATCGAACAGCTCTTCCAGAAAGCTCTTCCTGCGCTTCTTCGGATAGCCCCGCCCGTCGTCGCGATATTCGCGGTCCGGGCGGTAGCTCATCTGGGGCGTGGCGGGGGCCGGGGTCGGCTGGGCGGAACGCTCGATGATCTTGTCGAGTTCGCCCCGGTCCAGCCAGACGCCGCGACATTGCGGGCAATAGTCGATCTCCACCCCCTGCCGGTCGCTCATGTGGAGCCCCACATGGCAAACCGGGCAGAGCATGGCCGACACGGTGGCCTGATCCCGCATGCTTATTCGCGCTCGCCGGTCAGGCTCAGCAGCATCTGGAACAGGTTGACGAAGTTGAGGTAGAGCGACAGCGCGCCCATCACCTGCATCTTCTGCGCCACCTCATGGCCGGCATAATAGAAATATTCCGACTTGATGCGCTGCACGTCCCAGGCGGTGAGGCCGGTGAAGACCACCACGCCGATGATCGAGATCACCATCGCCATGGCCGACGAGCCGAGGAAGATGTTGATCAGGCTGGCGACGACGATACCGATCAGGCCCATCATCAGGAAGCTGCCCATCTTGGTCAGGTCACGCTGGGTGGTATAGCCCCAGAGCGCCATGGCGAGGAACATCACCGCCGCCGAGAAGAAGGCCTGGGCGATGCTGCCGCCGGTGAAGACCAGGAAGACGCTGCCCAGCGACACGCCCATGACCGCCGCAAAGGCGTAGAAGGCAGTGCGCGCGCCAGCCGTCGTCATCTTGTCGATGCGGAAGCTGAAGAAGAAGACAAAGGCCAGCGGCGCGAAGATCGCGACCCACTTCAGCGGCGTGCCGAAGATGGCAGCGGCCAGCACCGGGGTGTTGCCGACCAGGGCGGCGACCAGGCCGGTGATGACCAGGCCGATGCCCATGTTGCGGAAAACGCCGAGCATGTGCGCGCGCAGGCCAGCATCGGTCTGCGCCGTCTGGCTGGCACCATAGCCCGGCATGCGTACGGGATTGTTCACGGCTTCACTCACTCCATCATAAATGTGGTTCGAGTGAGCCCGGTGCGGTCTCCTGCGGCAAAAAGAGGGGGGAATTGCCACAAAACCTGCACCGGGCGCACCCGATGCGGTCCGACATCGCGACTTGGATCAAGGGGGAAGAGATCCATGTCGCCAGAGGGGCCCGGTCCGCACAGCCAATATCGGGTCGCCGGGACGATCGCGCAAGGCGCCACCGCCCAAGCAACAATTTATTACATTTGCCGCGCCGCCCCGACGCTGCGGATGAAGTCCCACACGGCCGATGCGAAGGGCGGCGTCCGCTCCTCCTTCCATTCTTCGATATGGTCGTACATGCGCGTCACTCCTTCCATCATCGCCGGCGTGGCGATGGCGGTGAAAGGCGCGAGCAGCGCCTGCCATTCGTCATAAAAGGCCCCCGCCGCCGCGCTCGCCGGGTCGAGCGGCAGCGCCGCCTCGATCCGGGCGGTGAGGTCGGCCCATTGCGCGCTATAGGCCGCCTGGTCGAAATCGGCCGCCGTCCTGGGCATCGTCTCGGCAAAGTCGGCCTCGGCCCGGGCGCTGATATAGCGGCCACTGACCGCCTTCCATTCTTCTTGCATGGCCATGCTTTCTCCACTGCGGATCAGCGAGCAAAGGGTCGCGGCATCAAGCGGCTCGCCACGGTCGATGCGGGACAAGGCGGTTTCCAGATGGCTGCGCGCCTGCGCCCGTTCCTGCGCCTGCGCGTCGATCGCCGCGATCTGCGCGCGCAGCAGCGCGCCAAGGTCGATCGACCGGCCGTCGAACAGCGTCTTGATCTGGGCGAGGCTCAGCCCCGCGCGCTTGAGCGCCAGCAATTGGTGCAGATGCGCCAGTTCGGCCGGGCCGAACAGGCGCCGCCCCGACGCGGTGCGCAGCGGCGCGACAAGCCCGCGCGCCTCATAGAAGCGCAGCGCCCGGCTGGTGAGGCCGGTGGCGCGGGCGACGGCGGCAATATCCAATATATCGGTCATGCCCCCTGCTACCGCTTGACCCAAGGTCAAGTTCAAGCATTTTTTTGAGGGGCACGCCCCGTTGACGATCGCGCCGTCTCGCGACATGGCTGGCGCCATGAGCCAAGACCAGCATAGCGACGCGCCCCTGCGCCTATTCAACAGCCTGACCCGGTCGATCGAGCCGTTCGCGCCGATCGAGCCCAACCATGCGCGCGTCTATAGCTGCGGCCCGACCGTCTATAATTATGCCCATATCGGCAATCTGCGCGCCTATGTGTTCGTCGACACGCTGCGCCGGACGCTGCTGTGGAAAGGGCTGGACGTCACCCAGATCATCAACATCACCGATGTCGGCCATCTGACCTCGGATGCGGACGCCGGCGACGACAAGATGGAGGCCGCCGCCCGCGCCAGCGCCAAGAGCATCTGGGACATTGCGGCCCATTATACGCAGGCGTTCAAGGCCAACATCGCCGACCTCAACATCATGGCGCCCAGCGAATGGACGGTCGCGACCGACTATGTGCCGCAAATGATCGAATTTGCGCAGAAGATCGCGGACGCCCATTGCTACGAACTGGAGAGCGGCCTCTATTTCGACAGCTCGACCGTGCCCAATTATGGCGCGCTGGCCGGCGGTCGCGACGATGCCGCCCATGCCCGCATCGACCCGGTGGCGGGCAAGCGCAACCCGAGCGACTTCGCCATCTGGCGCAAGTCGCCACCAGGCGAGCAGCGCCAGATGGAATGGGACAGCCCCTGGGGCAAGGGCGCGCCGGGCTGGCATCTGGAATGCTCGGTCATGAGCCAGGCGCGCCTGGGCCAGCCGTTCGACATCCATACCGGCGGCATCGACCATCGCGAGATCCATCATCCCAACGAGATTGCCCAGAATCAGGCCTATTGCGGCTGCACGGATGCGCAGCCCGACTTCACCGGCGCGCGCTGGTGGATGCACAATAATTTCCTGGTCGACCGGCAGGGGAAGATGTCGAAATCGAAGGGCGGCTTCACCACCCTGTTCAGCCTGGTCGATGCCGGCGTGCATCCGATCGCCTATCGCCTGCTGTGCCTGGGCGCCCATTATCGCAGCGAGCTGGAGTTCAGCGCCGACAATCTGGCCGCCGCGCTGACCCGCCTCAAGCGGCTGGTCATGGGCGTCGAGGGGCTGAAAAGCCGGGCCGAGGGGATCACCTGGCAGTCGGTGACGCTCGATTATCTGCGCGCCAATCTCCACCCCAAGCTGGTGCCGCTGCTGGAACAGTTCGACGCCGCGATCGCCGACGACCTGATGACGCCGCGCGCGCTGCCGCTGCTGGAGGAAGCGATCGCCATGAAGAAGGTGCCGGTGGACGAGAAGCTGTGCCTGATCGCCGCCTTCGACCAGGCGCTGGGCCTGCGCCTACTGGACCTCACCCGCGCCGAGTTGCGGGTGCAGCCCAAGGATGCGCAGATCACGCCCGAGGAGATCGAGGCCGAACTGGAACGCCGCACCGCCGCTCGCGCCGAGAAGGATTTCGCCCTGTCGGACGAGATTCGCGACGCGCTGATCGCGCGCGGGGTCGAGGTGATGGACGGCGATCCACTGCGCTGGGACTGGCGCCTGACGCTGGCCTGATGGCTTGACGCCGTCCCGGGTTCGACCCAAGACGGTATCGGGTCGAGAAAAGTGGGGCGCATCATGCTGTTTTCCGCGCGCGCGGGCGCGTTTCTGCTGGCCTTGGCCGGCCCCGCGCTGCTGCCCGCTGCCGCCGCCCCGCCGCCCGCCTTCCGCACCGATGATCCGCGCTATGCCCGGCTCTACGCGCTGGAGGACAAGGCCGACGCGCTGTTCGAGAGCGACGATTATGCCCTGTCCATGTCGCAGAAGACGCGCGACGCCTGGACAGCGCTCGAAACGGCGGCATCCCACAGCAAGGTGCAGGGTCAGGCCCATCCGTTGGCGGGCGTCGCGCTCATCAACCTGTCGTCGATGGACCAGATCGACGGTCGCAACCCCGACGCGCTCGCTCATGCGGACCGCGGCCTTGCCCTGCTGTCGCCTTTCCGCGACGCCTATCCGATCTACTGGATGCAGGGCCTGTCGATCAAAGGCTATGTCCAGGTCACGCTGAACCAGATCGGCGCCGGGGTCGAGACGCTGGCCGAAGCGAGCCGCTATATCGACGGCTATTTCGCCCGCACCGATCCCAAGGCGCTGGATGAATCGGCGATGATGCTGAAGTCCAACATCGCCTTTGCCCATGCCCAGGCGCTGTCCCGCCTCGGCCGCAACAGCGAGGCGGTCGAAGCGCAGCGCCGCAGCATGGAGGCACGGGTCGCCGCCAGCGGCCAGAACAGCGCGGACGCGGTCGGCGCCTATTATATGTATGCGCAGATGCTCTCGCGCGCGGATCGCGATGCCGAGGCGGAAATCTATGCCCGTCTGGCGGTGGATACCGCAACCGACCATGTCGATCGCAAGCACCCCAATTATGCCCGCGCGCTCGAAGCGCTCGGCCTGCTGCTCTCGCGCACCGGGCGGCGCAGCGAAAGCCTCGCCTATCTGGAACGATCGATCGCGATCAAGCGCGAGACCAGCGGCACGAAGAGCCTGGCCTTTGACTTCGCGCTGCAGAATCTCGGCAATCTGCTGCTGCCGCTGGAACGCTATGACGAGGCGGAGCCGCTGTTCCTGGAGGCTGAGCGCGGTTTTCGTGACATCGAAGGTGACACCAGTCCGCAGTCCGCACGCGCGTTGGCCTTTGCCGGCGTCGCCGCCTTTGCCCAGGGACGCAGGGATGAAGCGATCGGCCGGCTGCAGACCGCACTGGCGCGCGGCCGCACCGGCAGCGCCGAGGATCGCGACATGGGGCAGCGCGTCTATCCCTTTCTGATCCCGGCGCTGATCCAGGCCGGCCGGATGGACGAGGCGCGCGCCGCCGCCGCCGATTTCGACCGAGAGACCCGCCAGCTCGACAATCTGCCCGGCTTCGCCATCGCCAATGCCGGCATGCTGTCCGCCTGGGCTAATGGCGGCGACAGCGTCGATGCGGCCTGCCGGCTGATCGCACTGCTGCGCACCAGCCTCAGCCTGCAGGAGGACGGCGCCCTGACCGAGGATCAGCGCGCCGCGCTGGACAGCGTGCTGGCGATCGCGACACAGGCGCGCGACGCCGGGCTGGGGATGGACGCGATGGCCCTGCTTGCCGGATCAGGCATCGTCCAGGCCAATCATCTGGTCGCGCAGCGGATGGTGGACGACCCCGCACTGGGCAACCGGGTCCGCGCGCTGCAGGACCGGACCCGCGCGCTACAGTCCGCCGACAGCCTGTTGCTGCAGGCGCTCGCCCGCGACGAAGGCGTCGCCGCCGCACGCGCCAGCCGTGCTACGCTCGCCAAGCAGGTCGATGCCGACCGCACCGCGATCGCCCATGACTTCCCCCGATGGCTGGAGGCGCGCGGCGGCGCCCTGCCCGACCTGACATCGCTGCAAGCCAATCTGGCGGCAGACGAGGCGCTGCTGGCGGTGACGCCTGCCTTTGACGGCGTCTATATCCTGGCCGTCAGCCGCGAACGGACCGCCATCATCCGGGCGCAGGAGACGCGCGCCGATCTGGTCGGCCGGATCGCGCGATTGCGCGCATCGCTGAGCGCCACCGGCTTCGACCAGGAGGGCGCCCATATCCTCTACACCCAGATCTTCACGCCCGATGTCCAGGCCGCGCTGGGTAAGGCGCCGCGCCTGCGGGTCGTGCCGACCGGCGCTTTCGCCGCCCTGCCCTTTGCCATGCTGCCGCAAAAGCCGGTGCAGCATATCGACCGGAACACACCCTGGCTAATCCGGCGCCATGCGCTGCGGATCGACAGCGGCTTCCGCCCGGTCGTGCCGCAAAAGCTGGCGGCGCAGGATGACCGGATGCTGGGTATCGGCGCGCCCCTGCCCTTTTCGCAGGAAACGCAGGCGATCGCCCTCAAGCAACGCGGCGGCGGCGCGGCCACGCTGGCGCAACTCCCGCCCCTGCCTGGATCGGCCGCGGAATTGCGATCGGTCGCGCGCTATTTCGGCCCCGATCACGCCCGGCTGCTGATCGGCGCGAACGCCAGCGAGGCGATCCTGCGCACCAGCGATCTGCGCCCCTATTCGGTGATGCTGTTCGCCACCCACGGGCTGGTCGGCGGCCAGATGGAGGGACTGGACGAACCGGCCCTGCTGCTTTCGCCCCCCGACACGAATTCCGGCAATGACGGGATCCTGACGGCATCGGAAGTAGCGCAGATGCGGATCGGCGCCGACTGGGTGATCCTGTCCGCCTGCAACACCGCCGCCGGCAGCAGCACCCAGGCGCCGACCTATTCCGGCCTCGCCCAGGCGTTCCGCTATGCCGGCGCGGGTGCGTTACTCGTCTCGCACTGGCCGGTGCGGGACGATGCCGGCACTTTCATCACGGTCGAGACGGTCAAGGCCAACCGGCGCGGCGTCTATCGCGGGGTGGCGCTGCAACGGGCGATGCTGAAGCTGATCCGGTCCGGCAAGCCGGACGCGGTGCAGCCCTATGTCTGGGCGCCCTTCATCCTCGTGGGGCAATAGCCGCTTGCCGATCGACCCGGTTGGCGAGCGGACGACCGGCGGCAAAATCGCTGATATTGGCCATCGTCGTCTCGGCGATGCTGGCCAGCGCCTCTTCGGTCAGGAATGCCTGATGGCCGGTGACCAGCACATTGGGGAAGGTCAGCAGCCGCTGGAACAGGTCATCCTCGATGATCTCGTTGGACAGGTCCTCGAAGAACAGGTCCGCCTCCTGCTCATAGACGTCGAGCGCGACACCGCCGATCTTGCGTGACTTGAGCCCCGCCACCAGCGCCTGCGTGTCGATCAGCGCACCACGGCTGGTATTGACGATCACCAACCCATCGCGCGCCCGGCCGATCGCGTCGGCATTGATGATATGGCGCGTATCGGGGGTCAGCGGGCAATGGAGCGAGACGATATCGACCTGTTCCAGCAGGTCGCGTGGCGACACGTAGCGCACGCCCATCGCCAGCAGTTCGGGATCCTGGGCCACATCGCTCGCCAGCACCTCGCAGCCAAAGCCCAGCTTCAGCGTGCGGGCGACCAGCGCGCCGATCCGCCCGGTGCCGATCACGCCCGCCACCCGGCCGTGGAGGTTGCGGCCGATCAGCCCGTCGAGCGCGAAATTATTTTCCCGCACCCGCGCCCAGGCGCGATGGATGCGCCGGTCGAGCGCCATCAGCAACGCGACGGTGAATTCCGCAACCGCATGGGGCGAATAGGCCGGCACCCGCACCACCGTCAGCCCCAGTTCCGCCGCCGCGACCAGATCGACATTATTATAGCCGGCACAGCGCAGCGCGATCAGTCGCGTGCCGCCCGCCGCCAGCTTGGCCAGCACGGCCGCGTCCAGCCGGTCGTTGACGAAGACGCAGACCGCCTCGAACCCTTCGCCCAGGCTCGCGGTATCCGCGTCCAGCCTGGGTTCCAGGAAATGCAGTTCATGTCCCTGATTGGCGGCCGACAGGAAATGCCGGTCATAGCCCTTGGTGCCGAAGATCGCGATGCGCATGGCGCCATAGTGCCCGCCCGCCAGCCATCGTCAAGCTGCGGCCTATACTGAGCCAGTCCGTTTCGCATGTCGGCCAGTCCGGTTGGACAGGCTATCGCAAAGACGGCACTTTGCGTCGCATCCTCAACGATCCGATATGAGTGCCCCGCCCCCATGTTTGCGCTTCTGCTGGCGATCGCCGCCGCGTCATCGAGCAAGGTTCCGCCGCCGCCGCCCGCATCGGACGAAGGCGGCATCTACATGTTCGAGACCGGCACCAGCCTGCTCGCCAAATGCCGCAACAAGGCGCCGGAATATAAGCTGGCCTGCACCGCATACATCGCCGGGGCGACCGACGGCATCCGCAAGGAAATGTTCCTGGGCCGTGCCCGCACCGTCTGCTGGCCCAAGCGGATGGCGGCCGAGGATGTGAAAAGCACGGTCGTCGCCTATCTGGAGCGCTACCCCGACCAGCGCGGCGCGGCGGCGTCGGCGCTGGTCAGCATCGCCCTCAATGATCGCTATCCCTGCCAGAAATAAAGCCGCTCGATCAGTCTGATCGATAGTATCCTTGCGCAAAGAGGCGCCGCAACCGCTATAAACTTGCCCTGCGGGGCGGTTGCGCGTAGATGCGGCGCCTATTTTTTTGATGTGAAGGAGACTCGACGTGGCGGCGAAGTGGACGCCGGAAAGCTGGCGGGAGCATAAGGGCATCCAGATGCCCTTTTATCGGGACCAGGAGGCGCTTGCCTCGGTAGAGGCCCAGCTTGGCCAGTTTCCGCCCCTCGTCTTTGCGGGCGAGGCACGGAATCTGAAGGCCGATCTCGGCCGCGTCGCGAACGGCGAAGCCTTCCTGTTGCAGGGCGGCGACTGCGCCGAGAGCTTTGCCGAGTTCCATCCGAACAATATCCGCGACACGTTTCGCGTGCTGCTGCAGATGGCGGTCGTCCTGACCTTCGCCTCGAAGCTGCCGGTGGTGAAGGTCGGCCGCATGGCGGGCCAGTTCGCAAAGCCGCGTTCGGCCGATACCGAGACGATCGGCGGCGTCGAACTGCCCAGCTATCGCGGCGACAATGTCAACGACATCGCCTTCACCCCCGAAGCGCGCGAGCCCGATCCGCAGCGGATGATCCGCGCCTATAACCAGTCGGCAGCGACGCTGAATCTGGTTCGTGCCTTCTCGACCGGCGGCTATGCCAGCCTCGACCGGGTGCATGGCTGGATGCTCGATTTCATGGGCCGCAGCCCCTGGGCCACGAAGTTCGAGGCGATGGCCGACCAGATCGGTCAGGCGCTCGACTTCATGCGCGCTTGTGGTCTGGACGCGGACAGCGTGCCCCAGCTTGGCGGCACCAGCTTCTACACCAGCCATGAGGCGCTGCTGCTGCCGTTCGAACAGGCGCTGACCCGCCAGGACAGCCTGACCGGCGACTGGTATGACACCTCGGCACACATGTTGTGGATCGGCGACCGCACCCGCTTCGAGGGGTCGTCGCATGTCGAATATCTGCGTGGCATCGGCAACCCGATCGGCATGAAGTGCGGCCCGACGCTGGAGCCCGACGAATTGCTGCGCCTGCTCGACCTGTTGAACCCGAAGCGGGAAGCCGGGCGCATCACGCTCATCACCCGCTATGGCCATGACAAGATCGAAGCCGGCCTGCCCAAGCTGGTGCGGGCGGTGAAGCGCGAGGGGCATTCGGTGGTCTGGTCCTGCGACCCGATGCACGGCAATGTCATCAAGGCGGCCAATGGCTACAAGACGCGGCCGTTCGACCGCATCCTGGCCGAAGTACGCGGCTTCTTTGCCGTGCATCGCGCCGAAGGGACGTTCGGCGGCGGCATCCATGCCGAAATGACCGGCCAGAATGTCACCGAATGCACCGGCGGTGCGATCGCGATCACCGACGAGGGTCTGGCCGATCGCTATCACACCCATTGCGATCCGCGCCTCAACGCGGCGCAGAGCCTGGAACTGGCTTTCCTGCTGGCAGAAATGCTGAACGAGGAACTGAAGGAACGCCGCGCCGCGGCCTGACGAAAAAGGAACCGGCCCCTCCGAATCGCAAGGAGGGGCCGGTTCATCCGGCTTCCGCCCCCTCTTCAGCCGGGATCCGCGATCGGGTCGAACTCCAGATGCAGGTGCCGCAGCGCCCGCAATATATAGGTGGGCTCATAGTCGAAGCGCAGCGCCTCACCCGCCCCATGATGGGCCGGGGACAGGCGGATATTGCCCATCCGCGCCAATAGCCGTTCGATGCTGACCGCCACCTCGCGCCGGGCGAGCGGCGCGCCGATGCAGGTATGGGCGCCCCGGCCAAACGCCAGATGCTCCTTGGCGCGCGGCCGATCCATGTCGAACTGCGCCGGATTGTCGAACCGGCGCGGATCGCGATTGGCGGCCATGTGCGACATCAGGATCGTCGTTCCCGCCTTGATCTCGACCCCGCCCAGCTCCGTCGTCCGTGTGCAGATACGCCCCCCGCTCTTCACCGACCCGTCATAGCGCAGCACTTCCTCCAGGAAATTGGGGATGCGCTTGGGGTCGGCACGCAACTGCGCCTGGATATCCGGCCGGATGGCGATGATGCGAAAGGCGTTGGCCAGCAGCCGGTTGGTCGTGTCCTGCCCCGCCCCAAACAGAAAGGCCGCCATCGCCGTCAGATCGACCAGGGTCGGGCTGCTCCCATCGGGAAATTTCGCCAGCGCCAGCGTCGTCAATATGTCCTTTCCGTCGGTATCCGCGCCCAGCAGCCGGCGCACCGGCAGCACCGCCGGATGGTTCAGGAAGCGGCGCCAAGCGATGTAGCGGAACATATGCTTGCCAAGGCCGACCAGCGGATTGTGCTTCAGATCCTCGGGCGATCCGTCGATCGGCGCGGGCACCGCCCCTTCCAGCAGGACGCGGAAGGCCGCGCGCCCCTTTTGCGGGATGCCCAGCAGGTCGGCGATCACCAGCGTCGCATAGGGGCCGCCATATTGGCGCACCAGATCGACCTTCCCGTCGGCGGCAAACTCGTCGATCAGGCCGTCCGCCGTGCTGTAAAGCGACGGCTCCAACGCCTTCAACCGGCTGGGGGTGAACAGGCTGCCGATCACCGACCGCAGCTTGGCATGGCGGGTGCCGCTTTCCGTCACGATCTGGTCGGCAAAGGCAATCTTCGGCCGGGCCGCTTCCAGAGCCGCCGCGATATCATCCCCCTGCGGTGTGAAGGGCAGGTCCGTCATCGGCCCGGTCACGGCGTTGATGCTGGAAAAATGCTCGGTATCGAGCATCACCTGCACCGTTTCCTCATAGCCCGTCACCGCAACCACATTGCGATGGGGAAGACGCGTTACCGGCCCCTGGGCGCGCAGAAAGTCGAAATAGGCATGGGGATCGTCAACCAGATCAACATCCTTGTAGAAGTCCGCGGTGGCGTAATCGGGCATGGCCTCACCTTTTATGATATACATTGGATCATATCATGCCCGATAGCTCTGTCAACGACGGCAAAATGGTAAAGCAAATCGCAGGGCTTTCGCGCTAGGACAGCGCCATGCATGGGTCGGCACCACAGGAAAGCAGCATGATCGGGGCGGGTCGCTATCGCCGCGACATTGACGGGCTGCGCGCCATCGCCATCCTGCCGGTGCTGTTCTTCCACGCCCATATTCCCGGCTTTTCCGGCGGTTATGTCGGCGTCGACATCTTCTTCGTGATCTCCGGCTTCCTCATCACCGGCATCATCGCGCGCGAAGTGGATGAGCAGCGCTTCTCGCTCGTCCATTTCTACGAACGCCGCTTCCGCCGGATCATGCCGGCGCTCAGCCTCATGATCCTCGCTGTGCTGGCGGCGGCCTGCTGGCTCTACCTACCCGGCGACATAGAGGGCGTGCCGAAATCCGCGCTCGCCGCCACGCTGTTCGCCTCCAACCTCTGGTTCTTCACCGATACCGGCTATTTCGCCGGCGGCGCCGACGTGAAACCGCTGCTCCACACCTGGTCGCTGGCAGTAGAGGAGCAATTCTACATCGGCTTCCCGATCCTGCTGATGCTGGTCGCGCGCTTTGCCGCCCGCTGGCGCAGCCTGATCGTCGGCGCGATCGCCGCACTCTCGCTGGCACTGGCGATCGCGCTCCAGCGCGACACGAGCGGCTTCACCTTCTACCTGCTGCCGACCCGCGCCTGGGAATTATTCGCCGGCGCGCTGCTGGCGCTCGGTGCCATACCCGTTGCGCGAGTGCGCTGGTTGCGGGAGGCGCTTGCGTGGAGCGGCCTTCTATCTGTCGCCTTCGCTGTCATCTTCTACACCCGCGAGACCGTCTTCCCCGGCATCACCGCCCTGCCCCCGGTGCTGGGCGCGGCGCTGCTGCTCCACAGTGCGCCGGGCACCAGCGTCGGGCGCGTGCTCAGCCTGCCCCTTTTCGTCGGCGTGGGCCTCATCTCCTACTCGCTCTATCTGTGGCACTGGCCGCTGATCGTCTTCACCGAATATGCGACCGATGCGGTCCTGTCAGGGTCGACGGCAATCGCGGTCGTGGCCGCCTCCTTCATTGCCGCTACCCTCTCCTGGCGCTTCGTCGAGCGCCCCTTCCGCGATGCCCGCGGCGTGCCCGCCCGGCGCATCTTCCAGTTCACCGGCGGTGCCATGGCGCTGCTCTGCATCCTGTCGCTGGCGCTGCTGGCGATGGGCGGCTGGCCGCAACGCTTTGCGCCGCAGGTGCTGCAACTCGCCGCCGGCCGCACCAACATCAGCCCCAAACGCAAGGCCTGCCACGACACATTCGCGCGCGGTGCCCAACCCTGTGTTCTCGGCGCCAAGGTCCGGCCCGACGCCCTGCTCTGGGGCGACAGCCATGGCGTGGAAATGGCCTACGCCCTGTCGCTCAAGGCCAAGGCAGAAGGCCGCGCCCTGATCGAGCGCACCACATCCAGTTGCCCGCCGGTGCTGGGCTATGACGCGCCCAAGGATGCCCGCTGCGCCCGTGCCAACCGGGCCGCCTTTGCCGCCATCCGCGCCGATCCGGGCATCCGCCGCGTCTATCTCGCCGCCTTCTGGGCCAATGGCGAATTTGACGATCCCGCCTTCGTCGCGAAGCTGGATGCCACCATCCGTGCCCTGCGCGCCGAAGGACGGCAGGTCATCCTGATCGGCCCGGCGCCGCCCCAGCCTTTCGACGTGCCCCGCCATCTGGCCCATCTCGCCCGCGTCGGCGATCTTGGGCAGGCGCAGGGTGTAGACCGCACCACGATCGAGGCCCGCACCCACAACCTGCGCGCGCTCTTCGCCCGCTGGCAGGCACAGGGCGTGACGCTGATCGATCCGATGGCGCGACTATGCGATGCCCGCCGCTGCGCCATCATCCATGACGGCCGGCCGCTCTATTTCGATTCCCATCATCTGAGCGTTGCCGGGGCACAACTCGTTATAGGCGACTAGCCCTATTCCGCCGCCATCGCGTAGCTGCGTGGCAGTTCGTTCGCCAGCGCCTCGGCCATCGCCGTCACCACGCCCTGCATCCGCGCCAGCCCCGGCCCCGGCCGGTCGAGCGTGACGTCGAGATAGAGGGCGCGGTCGACCTCCAGTTGCAACGCGTGAAGTCCCCGCTCCGGCCGGCCATGCCGTTCGATCAGATGGTCACCGGCATAGGGATGATTCTGCGACGTCAGCACGCCATGCCCCGCCGCGACATCCGCCGCCAGCATCATCAATCGCGTCGCCGCGCTGCGACCGAAGCGATCGCCCAGCACCAGCCCCGGCGCAGCCTGGCCGGCAGCGGGCGGCGGCAGCGGCGGCATGGAATGCAGGTCGATCAGGATGGCATGGCCATGGCGTTCACGCGCCGCCGTCATCATCCGTGCCAGCCGGGCATGATAGGGGCGATGCACCGTCTCGATGCGCCGCCGCGCCTCGTCCCAGGGGATCGGCCGCTGCCACAATTCCTGTGCGCCGGGCAACCGGCGAGGAACGAGGCCCAGCCCGCCCCGCAGCTTGGCGCTGCTCTGCAAGGGCTGATCGCGCGGCAGGCCGGTCACCATCGCCGGATCCAGTTCCCGCTCATGTCGGTTGAGGTCGATCATCGCGCGCGGCGCGCGGGCGATCAGCACGCTGTAGCCCGCAGCGATCAGCGGCCCCGCCAGCATGTCGGCCCAGCGATCCTCCAGCCGGCGCAGCACTTCCGGTCGCACCCGCGCCAAGGCCAGCAATTCGGGGGAATAGTCGCGCCCGGCATGGGGAACCGACACTATCAGGGGGCCATCGGGAAGAGCAGGACCATGAAGATCATAGGCCGCCGTCGATTCGGTTGGCGGACACGTGCCAAAATGATCCAACGCCGTTCCTTTCACCCGCCGCGTAAAAATTTGGTCGGCTGGATAATCTTTAATCCTTGTCGCATATATCCGAACGTCTTGCCAGTCAGTGGGCAAGGCAAGGGTGCCGCAGACGACGGCTTACGGGAATTTTGGGGTCAATGGTTCGAATCCTGCTGGCGGAAGATGATGACAGCATGCGCGCCTATCTGGCGCGGGCGCTGGAGAAATCAGGTTATGAGGTTGTCGCCGTGGCCACCGGCACCCAGGCCGTGCCGCATATCGAATCGGATCGGTTCGACCTGCTGCTGACCGATATCGTCATGCCCGAAATGGACGGCATCGAACTGGCCCAGCACACCGCCAATGTCGCCCCCCAGACCCGGATCATGTTCATCACCGGTTTTGCCGCCGTGACGCTGAAGGCCGGCAAGGCGGTGCCGCAGGCGAAGGTGCTGTCCAAGCCCTTCCACCTGCGCGACCTGGTGCTGGAAGTCGAACGGATGTTCGGCAGCGAGACGCTGTCCGGCCTTAGCTGACCGCTTCGGCCTCGCCGAGCGCCTGTCCCAGCGGCGGCAGCGGCTTGCCCGCCATGGCTGCCGCGAAACGTTCGCGATCCAGACCCTTTTCCCAGACCGACACCACCACCGTCGCCACCGCATTGCCGACGAAGTTGGTGAGGCTGCGGCATTCGCTCATGAAGCGATCGACGCCCAGGATCAGGGTCATGCCCGCGACCGGCACGGACGGCACGATCGACAGGGTGGCGGCCAGGGTGATGAAGCCCGCGCCGGTCACGCCCGCCGCGCCCTTGGACGACAGCATCGCCACCAGCAGCAGCAATATCTGATCCTCCAGGCTCAGATGCACATTGGTCGCCTGCGCGATGAACAGCGCCGCCAACGTCATGTAGATATTGGTACCGTCGAGGTTGAAGCTGTAACCCGTTGGCACGACCAGCCCGACGACTGACTTGCGGCATCCCGCCTGCTCCATTTTCTCGATCAGGCTGGGCAGCGCGGCTTCCGACGAGGATGTGCCCAGCACCAGCAGCAGCTCGGCGCGCAGATAACGGATCAGATGCAGGATGTTGAAGCCGGCAAACCAGGCGACCGTGCCCAGCACGACGAGCACGAACAGCAGCGAGGTAAGGTAGAAGGTCGCGACCAGCCCGGCGAGGTTGGCGAGCGTCCCCACGCCATATTTGGCAACGGTGAAGGCCATCGCACCGAACGCGCCCAGGGGCGCCGCCTTCATCAGGAAGGATACCAGCTTGAAGATGGCGAGACTGGCCGATTCCAGCACCGTCATCAGCGGCTCGGCCTTTTCCCCGATCATGCTGAGCGCAATGCCGAACAGGATCGCGACGAACAGCACCTGCAGAATATTGTGACCGTCCGCCACCGCCGACACCAGCGTCGCGGGAATGACGTTCAGCAGGAAGGCGACCAGCGTGCGGTCATGCGCCTGCTGCGCATAATCGGCGATCTTGCTGGCATCGAGGGTCGCCGGATCGATGTTGAGCCCGGCGCCGGGCTGCACGACATTGGCGATGATGAGGCCGACGATCAGCGCCAGGGTGGAGAAGGTCAGGAAATAGGCGAACGCCTTGGCCGCGACCCGGCCGATCGCCCCCAGTTCCTTCATGCCGGCGATGCCGGTGACGATCGTCAGGAAAATGACCGGCGCGATGATCATCCGCACCAGCGCGATGAAAGCGTCGCCCAGCGGCTTCATCGCCTCGCCCGTCGCCGGGAAATAATGGCCGAGCAGCACGCCCAGCGCGATCGCCACCAGCACCTGGAAATAAAGATGGCGATAGAAGGGAAGCGGCCGAACCGGCTCTGTCGGCGTCGATGGCGTAGGCAACATGATGTTTTTGCGTCCCCCCTTATTTGCGCCGCAGCATATGGCCTCGCCACCCCCTGTCCAGCGGGTTGGGAAAGTTTCTACAAAAAAGTGTCATTTACCGCTTGCGCGAGTCACCGACCCCCGTTATTGGCCCCCTCCACGGCGGGCGTGTAGCTCAGTGGTAGAGCACTGTGTTGACATCGCAGGGGTCGCAAGTTCAATCCTTGCCACGCCCACCATGATAAGGCCTTGGAAGTCTCCGGATTTCCGAGGCCTTATTTTTTGCCCTTTTCCGGCTATGAGGCGCGGCAGCAGAGGGAGACCGGCAGATGACAGCGACATGTGTGGTGATGGGTGGACGGCGGGTGCTGTTCGTGATGGCGATCGACGCCGAATATGGCCCGCATCTGCAAGCCCGGATCACGCCGCTGATGACCGGCGTCGGCCCGGTCGAGGCGGCGCTGGCCATGGCCGTGACGCTCGACCGGATGGCGCAGGCGGGCACCCTGCCCGATCTGGCCGTCTCGCTGGGATCTGCCGGATCGCGCGTAGGCATGCTGGGCGAGGTCTATCAGGTCGCCAGCGTATCATGGCGCGACATGGATGCCTCTCGCCTGGGCTTTACCAAGGGGGTGACGCCACTGATCGATCATCCGGTCGACATCCCGCTGGAAACGCCGCTCGAAATCCGTGCGCTGCGCCTGTCGACCGGCGCCAACGTGGTGGGCGGCGAGGAATATGCCGCGATCGACGCCGACATGGTCGACATGGAGACTTTTGCGATCGCGCGCGCCTGCCAGCGCTTCGGCGTGCCGCTGATGGGATTGCGCGGCATTTCCGACGGGCCGGGCGAGCTGGACGACATGCTCGGCTGGACGCAGTTGCTCTCGCTGATCGACGAGAAGCTGGCGGTGGCCGTCGATGCCCTGGGCGAGGCGCTTTAACAGCCGCCCGGCTGGAGCGCCGCGCCGCGCGGCCAGGACAGTTCATAGGTGACGAGGAAGCCGTCATGGTCGGACAGCTCCGGCCCGCTCGGTCCACCATCGAACATCGCCTCCACCCGGATCGGGCGAACCGAGACCCGATCACCCGGCCAGAAAAATTGCAGGTCCTGCGTGTCCATCCAGGGTTCGTCGCCGTCCCAGGACATTCGCACATCGCAGCCCGAAGCGGAATCGGCGCAGACGCGATGGACCAGGTCGAGCGACTGGTAGCGGGCGAAATTCTCCCAGCGCGGTTCGGAATGGCGCATGTTGAAATCACCGCCGAAGATCAGCGGATAGGCATCATCATGGCTGGCATTGATGAAGGCCGAGGCTTCGAGCGCCTGCCGTTCATGCGCGGCGAGATTGCGTGGTCCGGGCGCGCGGGAAGCCCCGCGCGAGTTCATGTGCGTGTCATAGATGTCGATCGGCGTCGGCACGCCGGGCATGGCGATGCGGGCCAGCATGATCCCCTTGTTCGACAGGCAATCTAGGCCAGCGCAGGATTTGCGGCCATAGGCGCGCTTGCGCGTCAGGAGAATCGGATAGCGGGAGGCGACGGCCAGGCCGCTGCCGGAAAAATGGATGCCGATCTCGCCCCGATTGATATGCGACTTGCCCGGCAGCTTGTCCTTGGTCGATCCACGCGCGCGGGTCGTGCGATGCGGCCCGGCGGCGATCGCCGGATAGCCGGTATCGGCCACCGCCTGCTTCGCCGATCCGCTGAACATCTCCTGGAACAGCACCACGTCGGGCGCCTTCCCCGCCGCCCGTAATGCGGCGAGACGCGCACCGATCTGCTTGAGCGACGGCCCACGCCCGCTGCGCGCCGGCCAGCCCAACCCCTCGATATTATAGGTCAGCACCGACAGGGTGGTGGTGATCCGATCCGCATCCGGAGCGACGAGCGCAGGCGCCACGGCAGCGCTGCAGGACAATTCGCGATAGGGCGCCGGCGTCGCACAAGCCGATAGCAGCAGCGGCGCCACGCAGGCGCCGAACCGGCGGAGGAAGCGGGAAGTAGCGGCCATATCCTCCTCGTCATCGGATCGGCGCATCATGACGCGAAAGGGCGCCGGCGACAACGGGCGCCTGGACGGGATCAGTCGCCCTCGAACAACAGGATCGCGCGCGAGGGCACACCGTCCTGCTCCAGCGCGGCAAGCCCGCCCAGAGCCGGCAGGTCGATCGCGAACAGCGCCATCAGCACCTGCGCGCCCTGCTCCCGCAGCAACCGGGCCGCCGCCTGCGCCGTGCCGCCGGTGGCGATCAGGTCGTCGACCAGCAGCACGCGCGCGCCCTGCGGCACCTGCCCTTCATGCAGTTCCAGCCGGTCGGTGCCATATTCCAGCACATAATCGATGCCGACGGTCTTGCCCGGCAGCTTGCCCTTCTTGCGGACCGGCACGAAGCCCTTGCCCAGCTTCAGCGCGAGCGCCGCACCCAGGATGAAGCCGCGCGCCTCCACGCCGACGATCAGGTCGGGGTCGAGCGGCCCCGCCACCTTCGCCATCTGGTCGATCAGTTCGGCCAGACCCGGCCCATCGGCCAGCAGGGTCGTGATGTCGCGAAACTGGATACCCGGCTTGGGGAAGTCGGGGATGGTGCGGACCAGCGCGGTCAGACTGTCGATGCTCATGGTTGAAGCCCCATAAGGAAAGGGCGCGCCCCCGACAAGGAAGCGCGCCCCGTTCTTTCATGCCACCGGGCAGAAGGGCGGTCAGGCCGCCTTCTTCTTGTCCGCCCAGATATTCTGATAGGCCATATAGGCAAGGCCCGTGGCGATCAGCAGGAAGAGGATCGTCGCCACGCCCGCGCGCCGGCGATTTTCCAGCTTCGGTTCGGCCGTCCAGGTGAGGAAGGCGGCCACGTCCTGCGACATCTGGTCGATCGTCGGCTTGGTGCCGTCGCCATAGGTCACCTGGCCATCGGCCGACAGCGGCGGCGCCATAGCAAGGTTCAGGTTGGCGAAATAGGGGTTGAAGTGCAGCCCCTCGGGCGTCTTGGCATCCGGGAAATGCTTGAGCAGTTCGGCCGGCTGTTCCTGGAAGCCCGTCAGCAGCGAATAGACATAGGCCGAACCATGGTGGCGCGCCTTGGTCATCAGCGACAGATCCGGCGGGATCGCATTATTGTTCGCCGCCGCCGCCGCGACATTGTTCGCGAAGGGGGACGGGAAATAATCGGCCGGAATGCCGTCGCGGGTCGAGGCCTCGCCCGTCGCCGGATCGACGCTGGGGGTCTTGATCGTCCAGTTCTTGGCGATCGCCTTGATCTCCGCTTCATTATAACCAATGCCGGCCAGGTCGCGGAAGGCGACGAACTTCAGGCTGTGGCAGGCCGAACAGACCTCCTTGAACACCTGAAAGCCGCGCTGGAGCTGCTGGTTGTCATAGCGGCCCAGCGGCCCGTCGAACGAGAAGGAGACATGCTTGGGGGCCAGGTGGAACTCATGTTCCACCGTCTTCGCCGGAGGTTCCACCACGTAGGAATAGGCACCCACGAGGAAGGAGATGAGCAGCCAGCCGGCGAAGAAGAGGCCGACAAGGAATGCGCCGATGCGTACCATGCTTGTCTTCCCCCTTATTCGGCCGGGACTGCGGCGGGTTCGCCGTCAGCCTTGGCATATTTGGCCAGCACCGCTTCGGTGATCGAATTGGGCAGCGGCAGCGGCTTTTCGAAGCGCGCGATCATCGGCAGGATGATCAGGAAATGCGCGAAATAATAGGCCGCGGCGACCTGGCTGATCATCACATAGGGTTCTTCCGCCGGCGCACCGCCGCAGTAGCCCAGGATCAGCACGTCGAGCACCAGTATCCAGAAGAACGTCTTGAAGGTCGGGCGATAGCTGCCCGAGCGCACCGGCGATGTGTCGAGCCAGGGCAGGAAGAAGAGCAGCAGGATCGATGCGAACATCGCCAGCACGCCCAGCAGCTTGGCCGGCACGAAGAAGAAGTCCACCGTGAAGGCACGCAGGATCGCGTAGAAGGGCCAGAAATACCATTCGGGCACGATATGCGCCGGGGTCGAGAGCGGGTTCGCCTCGATATAATTGTCCGGGTGGCCCAGATAATTGGGCGCGAAGAACAGCAGGATCGCGAACAGGATCAGGAAGATGCCCGCCCCGAAACCATCCTTCGCGGTGTAATAGGGATGGAAGGGCACGGTATCCTGCGGCCCTTTAACCTCGACACCGGTCGGGTTGGAGGAACCGGGAATATGCAGCGCCCAGATATGCAGGATCACCACCGCTGCGATCACGAAGGGCAGCAGGAAGTGGAGCGAGAAGAAGCGGTTCAGCGAGGCATTGCCGGGGGCAAAACCGCCCAGCAGCCAGGTCTGGATCGGTTCGCCCACCACCGGGATCGCACCGAACAGGCCGGTAATGACCTTTGCACCCCAATAGCTCATCTGGCCCCAGGGCAGGACATAGCCCATGAAGGCGGTCGCCATCATCAGCAGGAAGATGACGAGGCCGAGCAGCCAGACCATTTCGCGCGGCGCCTTGTAGGACCCGAAATAGAGACCGCGGAAAATGTGCAGATAAACGACGATGAAGAAGAAGCTGGCGCCATTGGCATGCGCATAGCGCATCAGCCAGCCCGCATTCACGTCGCGCATCGTCTGTTCGACGGTGCCGAAGGCGACCAGCGTGTTGGCGCCATAATGCATCGCCATGACGACACCGGTAACGATCTGGATCAACAGCGCCAGGCCGGCCAGCACGCCGAAATTCCAGAAATAATTGAGATTGCGCGGCACCGGATAGCCGGCACCGACGGCATTGTAGACGAGGCGCGGCAGCGGCAGCTTCTCGTCGACCCACTGCATCAGTGGATGCTTGGGGGTATAATGTTCAGCCCATGGAAAGCTCATGACGGTCCCCCTCAACCCACAAGAATGGCAGTGTCGGAAGTGAAGCTATACTTCGGCACTTCCAGATTCTTGGGGGCAGGCCCCTTACGGATGCGGGCGGCCGTGTCATAGGACGAGCCGTGGCAGGGGCAGAAATAGCCACCGAATTCACCGCGATTCTCGCCCTCGCCCGCGCCCAGCGGCACGCAGCCCAGATGGGTGCAGACACCCATGGTGATCAGCCACTGCTTCTTGCCGTCGACGGTCCGCTCGGCCAGCGTCTGCGGGTCGCGCAACGTGGACGGGTCGACCTTGTCGGCCTCGGCAATTTCCTTTTCGGTAAGCTGGCGCACGAACAGTGGCTGCGACCGGAAGGTCGTCTTGATCGCCTGTCCCGGCTGGATCGCGGAAAGATCGACCTCGGTCGATGCAAGCGCCAATACGTCGGCGCTGGGGTTCATCTGATCGATGAGCGGCAGGACAACGCCCACGGCGCCTACCCCTGCGAAGCTCACCGCAGCGACATTGATAAAATCACGGCGACGTACTCCGTCTTCGCCGGATAGCCCCTGCCCGTCAACTTGTTCTGAGTTCGCCATGCACCTCTACCCTTGCAAGACTTCCCTATCCACGCCGGAATGCCTTGAGTGATCATGATTATCAAGGGAGTTAGGGTATACCCCGCCTCCCCCCGGCGTGGGTCAAAGGTCTGATAACCGGACTGCAAGCGCTTTGCCAACCGCAAAGTCGTGCGGACTATGACAAATCGCCGCACTGCATTATGCGGCGACCATGCGTATCGCTCTCTACCAGCCAGAAATTGCCGGCAATGTCGGCGCCATCCTGCGCCTTGCCGCCTGTTTTGCCGTGCCCGTCGACATCATCATGCCGACCGGATTCGCCTTTTCCGACGCGCGCCTCAAACGCGCGGCGATGGATTATGGCGAAGCGGCCGAGGTCGTGCGCCACGCCAATTTCGAGGCGTTTGACGCGGAAAGGCGGGCCGCCGGGCGCCGCCTGCTGTTGATGAGCAGCCATGCCTCGCAGCGACTGCCCGATGTGACATTTCGCAGTGACGATGTCTTGCTGATGGGATCAGAAAGCGCGGGCGTGCCCGATCATGTTCGCGACCTGGCCGATATCCGCGTGCGCATTCCGATGGCGCCGGGCTTCCGCTCGCTCAACATCGCCGTTTCCACCGGCATCGCCGTTGCCGAGGCCCTTCGCCAGACCGGGAGTTTCCCCGCATGACCCCTGATATCCGCTTTCCCCTGAACCCACAGCAGCAGACCGCGCGGACCTGGTTCGAATCACTGCGCGACCGGATCTGCGCGGAGTTCGAAGCGATCGAACGCGAGGCCGGCAGCGAGGCCAGCTTTACCTACACCCCCTGGGACCGCGAGGCCGACGGCGTAGCGCCGGGCGAAGGCGGTGGCGGCGTGCGCGGGGTGATGAAGGGCAAGGTCTTCGAAAAGGTCGGCGTCAACATCTCGACCGTCACCGGCGATCTTGCTCCCGGTTTTGCCCAGACCATCCATGGCGCGGCCGACAATCCGGCCTTTTTTGCCACCGGCATCAGCCTGGTCGCGCATATGGCGAACCCGCATGTGCCGGCCGTCCACATGAACACCCGCTTCCTCAACACGACCAAGAACTGGTTCGGCGGTGGCGCGGACCTCAATCCACCCCTGCCGCGCGACGAGGATACGGCCGATTTCCATGCGGTGTTGCAGGCCGCCTGCGACGGCCATGACCCGAACTACTACCCGCGCTTCAAGCAATGGGCCGACGAGTATTTCTTCATCCCCCATCGCGGCGTGCATCGCGGCGTCGGCGGCATTTTCTACGATCATCTCGAATGCACTGACGATGCCGCATTCGACGCGAATTTCGCCTTCACCCGCGATGTCGGTGATGCCTTCCTCGCCGCCTTCCCGCCGATCGTGCGGCGACGGATGAACGAGGCGTGGAGCGAAGAAGACTATCGCGCCATGCTGGAATGGCGCGGCCGCTATGCCGAATTCAACCTGGTCCATGACCGCGGCACTTTGTTCGGGCTCAAGACGGGGGGCAATATCGACGCGATCCTGATGAGCCTGCCGCCGATGGCGAGTTGGAACTGATCCGATGGCGCTGACCCCGGTCGATCCGCGCGAGATCGCGACCATCGTCACCCATTTGGAGATGCGCGAGCGGCCGAAACCCGCGCCGATCCCGCCGGCGCCGCTGCGCCTGGTGCCGTGGAAGACACCGGACCTGGCCGCCTATCGCGCGCTGTTCCGCCGGGTCGGCGAGCCCTGGCTCTGGTTCTCGCGGCTCGTGATGCCGGACGAGAAACTGGCGGCGATCCTGCATGAACCGGCGGTCGAGGTCTATGCCGTCACCGACCCGCGCGGGGTCGAGGTCGGCCTGCTGGAGCTGGATTTCCGCAGCCCGTCACAATGCGAGCTGGCCTTTTTCGGGCTGGTGCCCTCGCTCAACGGCAAGGGGCTGGGCAAATGGCTGATGGCGCAAGCCAAGTCGCTCGCCTGGCGCAAGGGTGTGGAGCGCTTCTGGGTTCACACCTGCACGCTAGACAGCCCGGCGGCGCTCGGTTTCTACATCAAGTCGGGTTTCACCCCCTACGGCCGGGAGATCGAGACCTTCGCCGATCCGCGCCTGCTGGGCCTGCTGCCGCCCGAAGCGGCGCCGCAGATCCCGATGTTCGGTCAGCCCGCCGACGCCTGACGATAGATGCGGGCCAGCATCACCAGCATATAGACCTGAATCACGGTCGACACCGCCGCCGAGACGACGCTGCCCACCAGCCGGGCGGCCTCCGGCCCGGCGGCGAGGCCGGCGAGCGCACCGAAGATCGTCTGGGCTGCCAGGCTGGCGATGCCGGAGACGAGAGTCAGCAGGATGATGAAGCCCAGCAGTCGCCAAAAGCAGCCGCGCGTCAGCGCCCAGGCATAACGCAGCGAAGGGATCACCCCCTGGTTGCCATCGATCACCGCCGGATTGAGCAACATCAATCGCACGCTGGCAAAGATTGTCGCCCCACCCACAAATGCGCCCAGCACCGCGCCGATGCTGGCGCCAAGCGGCTGCGAGATCAGGCTGAGCAGCACCGCGACCAGGATGGCGGCCAGCATCAGCCCGCCGATCAGGAACATGGCCACCAGCGCCGTGCCAAGCAGTACCGGAAGCCGCGCGAAGCCAAGACGCAAGGCTTCGCCCACGCTGATGCCCGGCCGCAGCGCCAGCGCGAACAGCGTCAACGATCCGAACCAGATGATGATGACACCCAGCAGCATCGCCAGCGTGAATCCCGGCGGAATATCGGGTAAGCCCGTCCGCTTGGGATCGGCCATCCATTCAGCGAGCTGCGGCGGTGTCATTTCCTGCAGGATCAGCCCCGGCAGGGCCAGGAACAGCAGGGCGACGGGAAAGAGCAGCGACGCTTCGCGCGCGACGAAGGCCACCGCCTCCTCCCACGCCTTGCCGATCGAGACTGCCGCCATATCTATTGCCTACCCCTGTCTTGCGAAATGCGGCCCGAGACTTGATCGCTCGCCCCGCTCAAGTCAAGGAAGCGCCATGACCGATCCCCTGCCCTTTCCCGACATCGAGTGGCGCAACGATGCCGCCCCCGTCGACTATCCGACCGCCCTGGCCGACATGGAGGCGCGCGCCGCGGCCATCTATGACGGCGAAGCGCGCGAGCGCGTCTGGCTGCTGGAGCATCCGCCGCTCTATACCGCGGGCACCAGCGCCGATCCGGCCGAACTGATCGATCCGCGCTTTCCGGTCCATGATGCCGGGCGCGGCGGCCGCTACACCTATCATGGGCCGGGCCAGCGCATCGGCTATCTCAACATCGACCTGCGCGAACGCGGCAAGGATGTGCGCAATTTCGTCCATCATCTCGAAGGCTGGATGATCGACGCGCTCGCGGACCTGGGCATTGCCGCCCGCCGAGCCGAAGGGCGCATCGGCATCTGGACCGACGACCGGCAGGGACGCGAGGCGAAGATCGGCGCGCTGGGCATCCGCGTCCGTCGCTGGGTGACGCTGCATGGCTTTTCGATCAACGTCGATCCCGACCTGTCCCATTTTGGCGGCATCGTACCGTGCGGGATCAGCGAGTTCCCCGTCACCAGCATCGCCGCGCTGGACGGCAATGCGTCGATGGAGGCCCTTGATGCCGCACTAAAAGCCCATTTCCCGGCCTTTCTCGGACGGCTGCGACGCTGCGGATCGGGCGATGGTACGGGGCTTGAGCAATGCGGGACCGCCCGCTAGGGTCCGCCACTTCGCCAGGTGGGGGGCCGCCGGGCATGTTGAGCCATGTTATGGAGACCCGGATGCGCCTTGACGCAAGGATGATGACTGCTGCCCTGTTGATCGGATGCATGCCCCTGGCCGGCTGCGGTGGTGGCAGCGAAAAGACCGGCAACACAGTGCAGATGAAGG
The DNA here is from genome assembly GCF_014197035.1 of Sphingobium scionense. Classification (GTDB taxonomy): domain Bacteria; phylum Pseudomonadota; class Alphaproteobacteria; order Sphingomonadales; family Sphingomonadaceae; genus Sphingobium; species Sphingobium scionense. The sequence goes on from NZ_JACIEU010000007.1 coordinate 139,098, forward strand.
ACATGGAAGTGGTCGACGGCACCGCCACCGACGCCATGACCGACCTGGATGGCGTGCAGAGCGAGGGCACAAGCCTTGCGCTGCCGGAAAACCGCACCGCGCCGACCACCGCTGCGCCGGCCAAGGCGGACAATGCCGCCGCATCCGCGAACGATGAGGAAGTCGTGTCGGACCAATAGGGCTTTTCCCGTTCACTTCCAGAACAGCCGCGCTATAGTTGATGCCGTTATGGGGGAATTGGGCGTTCGCGCCATCAAGACCCCGGCTGAGAGGGTTTATTCAATGACGTTCCGTTTTCGCTCGCGCCAGGCCTTTGCCGCCCTGACGATCGCCGCCGCGTCGCTTGCCGCCGCGCAGCCGGCCGCCGCGCAATTTTTCTGGTCGCCGCCCGACATGTCGGCCCCCGCCCTGACCGACGAAGCCGCCGCCACCGCGCTGGGCCTGCCCGGCGCCACTGCGGACGAGATCAAGGCTGGCCTTACCTGGAACCTGCGCGCCGCGATCAACGTCGCCGCGCTGCAATGCCAGTTCGAACCGACCCTACTGTCGGTCAGCAACTATAACGCCATGATCGCCCATCATGACGCGGAACTCGACGCGGCGCAGGCGACGCTGCTCGGCTATTTCCAGCGCACCAAGGGCAAGGGCAAGCCCGGCCAGTCGGCGTCCGACATGTATAATACCCGTATCTATTCGGGCTATTCGACGGTTCAGGCGCAGCGCGGCTTCTGCCAGGCGGCGGCGGCGGTCGGTCGCCAGGCGATCTTTGCCGACCGCGGCCAGCTCAATGTCGTGGCGCGCCAGGGCCTGGCCTCGATCAAGAAGTCGCTCGTCCATGCCGGCGAGCAATATTATGGCGATCCGGGCTGGAACTATCAGCTCGCCTTGCCCTCGCTCGACGCCAAATGCTGGAAGAAGGGCGTGCTGCTGCCCGAATGCCACCAGCAATGGAATCAGAAGGTCGGCGTTCAGCCCTGATCTGACGAAGACTTAACGCAGGCCCAGATATTTATGGGCCTGCACCGTCAGCCGCCAGCGCGGCCGGGCCATCACCAGATCGATGGCCGCGCGGGCATTGGCCACGGCATGGGCATCGTCGAGCGGCTGGACCAGCAGATGGTCGAAGCCCCAGCCTTCCATCGCCTCGACATCGGCCAGGCTGTGCCCGCCATCGGGCTGCGGCCAGACCAGCTTCAGCTCATTGCCCTTCAGCTGCACGACATCGCTGCCCGCCTTGGGGCTGATGCAGACCCAGTCGATGCCCGGATGCGCCGGCAAGGTGCCGTTGCTCTCGATCGCGATGGTGAAGCCACGGGCATGGAGCGCAGCGATCAGCGCATCGTCCACCTGCAACATCGGCTCGCCACCGGTCAGAACGATATAGGGGCCTTCCCCCTCGCCCCAGAAGGCGAATGCCGCATCGGCCAGTGCGTCGGCGGTCGCGAACTTGCCGCCGCCATCACCGTCGGTGCCGACGAAATCGGTGTCGCAGAAGCGACAGACCGCGTCGCGCCGGTCCTGTTCGCGCCCGCTCCACAGGTTGCAGCCGGCAAAACGCAGGAACACCGCGCGGCGCCCCGCCTGCACGCCTTCACCTTGCAGGGTCAGGAACATTTCCTTGACCGCATAGGTCATGTGTCAGGCCTTTCCGGGACGCGTCGCATAGACGGTGGGATCGGGCAGGCCCGCTTCTTCGAACCCCTTGGAGCGCAGGCGACAGCTGTCGCACTGGCCGCAATGCTTGTTGTCGGGCGTCGGGTCGTAGCAGGACCAGCTGAGGCCGGCGTCCAGACCCAGGCGGTGTGCCTCCCGCACGATGTCGGCCTTGGTCATGAATTGCAGCGGCGTGTTGATTCGGATCGGATGCCCTTCGACCCCTGCCTTGGTCGCCAGAGTCGCCATCTTCTGGAACGCCTCGATAAATTCGGGGCGGCAATCGGGATAGCCCGAATAATCCAGCGCATTGACGCCGATATAGATGTCGTTGGCCGCCGCCACTTCAGCCAGGCCCAGCGTCAACGACAGGAAGATGGTGTTGCGCGCCGGCACATAGGTGACGGGAATTTCGTCGCCAACGCCGCCCTTGGGCACTTCGATGTCGGCAGTCAGCGCCGACCCGCCAAAGGCGGTGAGGTCGAGCGGCAGCACGATATGCGACATGGCATTGAGTGCCGTCGCGACCTTGGCCGCCGCGCGCAGTTCGACGCGATGGCGCTGGTTATAGTCGATCGTCAGCGCGAGGACGCGATAACCCGCTTCACGCGCGAGCCCGCCCGCAACCATTGAATCCAGTCCGCCCGAAAGCAGGACGACGGCGAATTTCCCATTCTGTGCAACCATGATGCTGCGCTAAACCTCGTTATGTTGCAGTGCAAGAGGGCCGCCGGTCAGCGGCATGCCCCGACATGCCGCCCTTCCACCATGTTGGAAAAGGGCGCGCCATCGCTGATCCCCTGCGATCGTATCTGGATAAGGCGCGGCGTTTCGACGCGCAGGTCGGTGCGCGCATTGCCGGCCGCGCCGCAATCGAAGGTCACGGTGGCGGCGCCGGGCGCATCGCTGACCACGAACGGCTTGCAACCGGGGCCAGCATTGGCCGGCTCCAGCAGTTGGTGCGCCATCGTCACGCACAGGCGGCGGGGCGGCGCGGATGGATCGTCGCGCAGGCGCAATTCCCATTCGCCCTTTTCCAGCTTGGCGAGCGCAGCCAGTTGCGGCGCGTTCGCCGCGCCGGCCCAGCTTGCCATCATCATTGCCGCCGCGACGCCCAGCGCCTGCAGCCCCAGCCTTGTCATCTTGCGTCCAGACCTTGTCATCGGCGCCGGGGAACGGCGCCATGCTTCATCCTGTTGTGCCGCGCAATTGCGGCAATTTGATAGCGCGGGGCGAACGGTCCTGCCGCAATTGCCCCGCGCTCCACTCTCAACCTGCCCTCAATGGGTGACGAAACTGTCCAGCGCGAGCGGGAACAGCCGCGAGCAGAAGGCGCAATCGACGCCGATAATGCCCTTCTCGTCCGCCATCGCTACCCGCTCGTCCGCCGGAAAACGACCGATCACATCGCGAATATGGGCAAGATCACAGCGACAGCCCTTGGCCAGCGCCGTCGTCTCGGTGACGCGCACCTCTTCCTCCTCATGGAACAGACGCCAGGCGATGTCGGTCAGCGGCAGGTCGAGATCGGTCAGTTCCTCGTCGCGCAGCGTACCGGCCAGCGCCTGAACATGTTCCCATTCGGGATGATCGTGGCGCACATGCAGGCGCTCGCGGCCCACTTCGCCCTCGGGCAGATGCTGGAGCAGCAGGCCCGCCGCGACGCAGCCCTCGCCCGGATCATGCCGGGTCGCGATCTGGACGATGCTGGGGATCTGTTCGGACTGGAAGAAATAATGCTCCGCCGCCTCAGCGAGCGACGATCCGTCCAGCGGCACGATGCCCTGATAGCGCTCGCCCGTCACCGCCTGGTCGAAGGTGATCGCCAAATACCCCTTGCCGAACAGGCCAAACAGGGTCGGATCGCTGCCGATCTCCGCCAGCCGCTCGGCATCGAACTTGGCATAACCACGCAGCTCGCCGCCCTTGTAATCGGCGACCAGCAAGCTGACGACGCCATTTTCGGTCTGCGCCTGCAAGGTCAGCTGCCCCCCGGCATCCTTCAGAAGGCTGCCGAGCAGCGCGCCCAGCACCAGCGAGGACGCCAGCACCCGCTCGATCGCGGGCGGATAGGCATGGGCGGACAGCACCTGGTCCAGTACCGGCCCCAATCGCACGAAACGACCGCGCACATGGCGCGAGGGGATGGTAAAGCCAAGGGCCTGATCGACATTGGAACTGGTCACGATATTTCCTTCCGATCCATACGTCCTGAAAGCCGCGAGGGCCTGCCCTGCGCTTTCCAGCGCAGGGCAGGCCCCATCATCTTTCAGGGCGAACGGAAAATTTCGCCCGAATATAGGGTGAGCTTACAGCTTTCCAAGCGCCCAGAGCAGAACCGACTTCTGGGCATGGATGCGGTTCTCCGCCTCGTCCCAGATCAGCGACTGCGGACCGTCGATCACCGCCTCGACCACTTCCTCGCCGCGATGGGCGGGCAGGCAGTGGAGAAATTTGGCATCCGCCTTGGCGCCAGCCATCAGTTCCGGCGTCACCTGGTAGGGCATCATCGCCGCCAGCTTCGCCTCGGCATGGGCCTGGCCCATGGAGATCCAGGTGTCGGTGACGACGACATCGGCGCCCGCCACTGCCTGCGCCGCATCGCGGGTCAGGGTGATGGTCGAACCCGCTGCCTGTGCCGCCGCGGCAAAGGACGGATCGGGGTCATAGCCCTCAGGGATGCCCATGCGCACGTCGAACTTCATCAGGCCCGCGGCCTCGACGATCGAGTGGAGGACATTATTGCCGTCGCCCAGCCAGGCCCATTGGCTACCCGGCAGCGCCAGGCCATGTTCGACCACGGTCAGCAGGTCGGCGACGATCTGACAGGGATGCGACAGGTCGGTCAGACCATTGATGACCGGGACGCTGGCATATTCGGCCATTTCCTCGATCTTGGCATGATCGTCGGTGCGGATCATGATCGCGTCGGCCATGCGGCTGAGCACGCGCGCCGTGTCGGCCACGGTCTCGCCGCGTCCCAACTGGCTGGTCGCGCCGTCCAGGATCAGCGACGTGCCGCCGAGCTGACGGATCGCCATGTCGAAGCTGACGCGGGTGCGCGTGCTGTTCTTTTCAAAGATCATCGCCAGCGTGTGGCCGGCCAGCGGCGCATCGGCGTCGACCCAGCCCTTGGGCTTGCCCGCCCGCGCCGCCTTGCGGTCGATGGCGTCGGCGATCATCGCGGCGATCGCGTCGCCGCCCGCATCGGTGAGATTCAGGAAATGCTTGGTCATTGGAAGTTTTCCCCGCTTCCAACCACCGTTCGTCCTGAGTAGCCATTGAGCGAAGTCGAAATGGCGTATCGAAGGATGCTTCGATACGGGGCTTCGACTTCGCTCAGCCCCTACTCAGCACGAACGGGGCAATATATGGTCAGGCCGCCTTGGCGTCCGCGAAGCTCCGCGCACCGGCGGAAATCTTCTCGATGCATTCGGCGATATGGCTTTCGTCGATGACGAGCGGCGGCAGGATGCGCAGCACATTCTGCCCCGCCGAGACCGACAGGAACCCATGATGGTCGCGCAGATGGCCGACGAAGGCGCGCGCATCATAGGCGTCCTTCATCTTGACGCCCAGCATCAGTCCCATGCCGCGCACATCCTCGAACATGTCGTCATGGTTCGGGATCATCTGCTCCAGGGCAGAACGCAGACGCGCCCCCATGGCCGTCACCTGCTCCAGGAAGCCGTCGGCCAGCACCTCTTCCAGCACCGCGATGCCCACCGCCATGGCAAGCGGGTTGCCGCCATAGGTGGAGCCATGGGTGCCGAACACCATGCCCTTGGCCGCTTCCTCGGTGGCGAGACAGGCGCCGAGCGGGAAGCCCGCGCCGATGCCCTTGGCCACCGCCATGATGTCCGGCGTCACGCCATATTGCTCATGGGCGAAGAAGGTGCCGGTACGGGCATAGCCGCACTGCACTTCGTCCAGGATCAGCAGCAGGCCATGCTCGTCGCACGCCTTGCGCAGGCCGGCCAGGAATGCCTGGGTTGCCGGGGTCACGCCGCCTTCGCCTTGCACCGGTTCCAGCAGGAAGCCGGCGGTGTTGTCGTCGATCGCTGCGATGGCCGCGTCGAGATCGTTGAAGGGCACGACCTGGAAACCGGGCAGCAGCGGCTCGAACCCGTCGCGCATCTTGGGCTGGCTGGTCGCCGAAATGGTGCCCAGCGTGCGGCCATGGAAGGCGTTGTCGAAGCTGATGATCTTATGCCGGTGCGCTTGTCCATTGGCATAATGATAGCGGCGCGCGGTCTTGATCGCGCACTCGACCGCTTCGGCCCCCGAATTGGTGAAGAAGACGGTGTCAGCAAAGCTGTTATCGACCAGCTTCTGGGCAAATTCCTCCCCCAGCGGCGAACCGTAGAGGTTGGAGATATGCATCAGCGTCGCGGCCTGATCGGCGATGGTCTTCACCAGCTTGGGGTGGCCATGGCCCAGCAGATTGACGGCAATGCCGCTGGCGAAGTCGAGATAGCGCTCCCCGCGCTCCCCGATCAGGTAGCAGCCCTCGCCTCGGACCGGACGCACATCGCACCGGGGGTAAACGGGCATGAGCGGCGTAATCGACATGTGCCTTCCCTTTCTGGGTTGATGCTGCGCGTCCGTGCGCATCGGATATAACGCAAAAAGGCGGCCCCCGCCGGGCCGCCCTTGTGCGAGTGCCGCCTATACAGGCCACCGGAAGGGGGTGCAACCCCGCAACCGGGCCAGTCAGCAGCCTATGGACTGATCGCGCCGTGAGCGATCAGGGCTGGCCGATCTGGTTCCAGGCATCGGCAATCTCGCCGACCATGGCGCGGGCCTGCTCGACCGGCGCGGCATCATGCTCCTTGGCGCTGACCAGCAGCAGGCGACGGGCTTCGCGATAGATGCGCGCCAGGCCAGTGGCGACGTCGCCGCCCTTGTCGAAGTCGAGGCTCGCTTCGAGCGCGAACAGGATCGACATGGCGCGCGCCTGCTTGTCGGACACCTTCAGTCGGTCGCCATTGCGTTCGGCCAGTGCCGTGGCATCAAGGGCGATCAGCAGTTCGTCGAACAGGATCTTGACCAGCGCATGGGGCGTGGCGCCCTCGATCCGGCTGCCCGAATGCACCGCTGCATAGCGCCGCGCCGCTGCCGAACCTGCAAAGCCATGATTATAGAACATGTGTCAAAGTCCCCGTTTAGTCATCACTGCTATTCCAGGCATCGATCTGCTGCTGGAGATAGCTTTGGGTTGCGTTGAGCGCAGACAACTTGGTCTGCATCGCCGAATAGATGGAAGTCAGGCGCGTCTCATAATCAGCCATGTCCTCGTCCAGCTTTTCGAGCTGTTCGGTCAGGCTGTCGGCCAACTTTTCATAACGATCCTGCGCCGCCTTGATCGGGCCGTTGTCCAGCTCGATATTGTCGCGCACGCTGTCCATCAGACCCGACAGGCCCAGATTGTCGGCGGTCGACTTCGCAGGGTTGAGCATCTTGGTGATGCCCGCCGGGTCGGCGGCCAGCGCCTTGTCCAGCGTGTCGGTGTTCAGCGTCAGCGTGCCGTCGCGATTGGTCCCGATGCCGATATCGGCCAGCGTCTTGTAGCTGCCGGTCGAAGCAAGCTGGGTCGAGGTGATCTTCGACAGCTGCGACTTCATGTCGCGCACCGCCGACACCCCGTTCAGGACGCCAGCCGTCGACGAATCCGTGCCAGTGGAGGTCGCCGTGTTCAGCGCCTTCATCAGCGTGTTATAGGCGTCGACAAATTCCTGCAGCAGATCCTTCATCGTCGCGGTCGGCTGGGTCATGGTCAGGTTGACCGTGCTGTTCACATCCGCCGCCGTCAGTTCGATCCGCAGATAGGGGATCGCATCATCGATAGTGTTGCTGGCATATTCATAGTCGGTGCCGTCGAGCGTGACCTTCGCATTGGCCGGGTCCGAGGTCGAGGTCATCGCGCTGCTGTTGAGGCCGGCGAGAACGCTGGTCGAGCTGTTGGCCGTGCTGGTGATGGTGAAATCATTGGCGGCGCCAGTCGCACCCTTGAACACCAGCCGCGTTCCCTGCGCATCGGTGACGACGCTCGCGGTCACGCCGATGTCGGCCGCGTTGATCGCCGAAGCCAGGCCGGAAAAACTGTTATTGCTCGAATCGACCGTGATCGTCGCGGTCTTGCCGCCCGCCGTCGTGATGGTGAGCGACCCGGTGCCGACGGCCGTGCTGCTGGTCGCGCCGCTTGTCGAGGTCGAGGCGAAGATACGGGCGGTCGCCAGCGACTTCACCACCAGTTGCGCCGGCAGACCAGCCGGCGTGCCGCCGCTCAGCAGGCTGACCGACGCGATACCGGTGTTGGTCGAATTGGGCGTGCCGGTATATTCGGCACCCGACAGGACGCTGGAGAGCGCATCAGCGAAGGTGTCGAGCGAACTGATGGCCGACGCCAGCGCCGAGATACGGGCATTGTTGGTCGTCTGCTGCGTGGTGATCGCGGACTGGCGCGGGTCGCGGGTCGCGCTGACCAGGCTGGTAACGAGCGCGCCCGTGTCGATGCCCGAATTGGCACCCAGCGCCGACAGGATGCTGCTCCCTACCGATGTCGTCGTCGTTGCCATGGCCCGTCCTTTCAAATGAGAGAACGGCCGTAGCGCGAAGATGTTTAGGAATGATTTTCAAGCCTATGGCAAAGCCCGCAAAAAAGCGGGCAACGCCGCGATCAGATCGCCGATGCGGACAGGATCTGGTCGACGGTCCCGCGCGCGACATGCGCCTGGGCGGCATAGGCATAGCTGGCCTGCTGCGCGATCCGCTTGGCCAGATCGGCGGCCTGCTCCACCGCCTCGCGCGTAGCCGGTGGCAGCGGAATGTAGATGAAGGGCTGCGGCATCATCGCCTGGACGGCGGCCGATGCACCATCCACCGACAACGCCCCCTGCCCGGTACGCATATCGGCCAGGATATCGGCGATCTGGGCATGGATGCGCGCATATTCGGCGGCGCCGGCGGCATCCTCGTCGACCGCAGCGATATCGACCGCAAAACTATCCCGCCGACCCGCATCGCTGGCGGACATGTCCCGCTGCTCGGTTGCCGATTCCGTCGCTGAAACCGGCTGAACGGCCGCAGCCGGCACCGGCGCGCGAACCACGCTCCGATCCACTGGCGAAATCTCGCTACGCGAAAGATACTCGTTCATGACGCACCATCCTAATGCGTCCCCGTAAACAGAATACGGACAAGCGTGGCTAAACTTTAATTCACCATCGCCCTAATTCTTCGATCAACTGCCAAGTATCAGCAAATTCTCTACAATTTCTTTCCATCCGGATCGAAACGCAGATCTTCGGGCACGGTGATGAATGGACGGTCCATTTCCGTCGCCATCTTGTTCTCGACCCGGAAGACGAAGGCCAGCACCGTCGCCACCGCCATGTAGAGGCCCTCATTGACGATCTCGCCAGCGCGCGAGGTAAAGTAGATGGCGCGCGCCAGCTCGGGATATTGCAGCACCGACACGCCATGATCCTCGGCCAGTTCGCGGATCGAGGCGGCGATCGCGTCACAGCCGCGCGCGACCACCACCGGCGCCGCATCCACGCCGGGCCGGTAGCGCAGCGCCACCGCGAAATGGGTCGGGTTGGTGATGATGACGCTGGCCTCCGCCACCGCCTGGCGGGTCGACCCGTTCAGCACCTCGAACTGGCGCCGGCGAATCTGCCCCTTGAGTTCGGGCGAACCTTCGCTTTCCTTATGCTCGTCCTTGATGTCCTGCTTGCTCATGCCCAGCCGCTTGCCGCGCTGGAAAATCTGCATCGGCACGTCGATGCCCGCGATCACGAACAGCCCGCCCGCCATCACCAGGCAGACCAGGATGAACATGTTGCCAAGGTCGCTGATCGCATTGCCGACGCCAGCCTTGCCCAGGCCGATGATCGCGGTCAGCCGGTCCCAGATCATCCAGAAACCGACCGCGCCCAGCAATCCCACCTTGGCGATCGATTTGACCAGTTCGATCAATCCCTGCGCACCGAACATGCGCTTGAAACCCGAAGCCGGGTTCATCTTCGACGCCTTGGGCGCAAAGGCACCGGGACGAAAGCCCAGCGATCCGAGCAGCGCAGGCGCCGCGATCGCGGCAAAGAAGGTCGCGAGCAATACGCCCCCCACCGGCAGCGCGATATCCGCCAGCAGACCGGTGCCGCGCGTCACTGGCGAGAAGTTCACGATATCCTCGCGCCCGAAGCGCAGCGCGCGGGTCAGCATGCCCGACAGCGCATCGATCAGTCCCGGTCCCGCGACCGCCAGCCAGCCGATGCCGGCCATCACCACCAGCGCCGTCCCCAATTCGCGGGACTGGAGGATGTCGCCTTCCTTGGCGGCATCCTGCAATTTCTTCTGTGTCGGCTTTTCGGTCTTTTCGCCGCCCTCGGATCCGCCCGCCATGGCTCAGCGTCCTTCCGAGATGGCGCGGGCCTGTTCCAGGCCGGACTTGAGCGCGATGGTGATCCCCTCGCCCATTACCGGCACCGCCATCGCCAGCAGCACCAGCCCCGCCATCACCGCCATCGGCATGCCGACGGCGAACAGGTTGAGCGCGGGCGCGGTGCGCGCCAGCATGCCCATGACGATCTGCACCAGCACCAGCGCGAAGCCGACCGGCAGCGCGATCGTCACCCCGGCGCCCAGCAACGAGCCGCCAAACTGGATCATGTGCCAGACCGCATCATTGCTGAGCATCGCCGCGCCCGGCGGCAGCGCCTTGTAGCTCTGCACCACGAAGCTGATGAGCAGCAGATGGCCGTCCATCGCCAGCAGCAGGAAGGTCGAGAGGATCGACAGGAACTGACCGACCGCCTGCGTCCCCTGCCCCGACCCCGGATCGACCATCGCGGCAAAGCCAAGCCCCATGGTGTTGGCGATCGCCTCGCCCGCGACGAAGGCTGCGGAATAGCCGATCTGCACGGCAAAGCCCATGGCAAGGCCGGTCAGCACTTCGCCGGCGACCAGCATCACACCTTCGAAACTGGCCACGCCATCATGCGGCAACTGGATGGTGACGCTGTTGAGGGCGGCCATGCCGAGCGCGAGCGACAGGATCAGGCGCAACTGAAGCGGCATCGCGGGCGCACCGAAGACGGGCGCGGCCAGAAAGGCCGCACCGGGGCGGATCATGGCGATCAGCCAGATCCACAATTGCGTCTCGACGCCTGCGAAGCCGGGTGCGATCATTGCAGCAGGTCCGGTATCCGCTCGAATATCTCGCGCGTGAAGTCGGCGATCAGCACCATGATCGACCCGCCGAACAGGGTCAGCATCGCACCCACGACCAGGATCTTGGGAATGAAGCTGAGCGTCTGTTCGTTGATCGACGTCGCGGCCTGGACCATGCCGATCAGCACGCCCGCAACCAGCGCCGGAATCAGGATCGGCGCCGTCGCCAGCGCCGTGATCCACAGCGCATGCTGTGCCAGGCCCATGAAGAAATCCGCATTCTCCATTGCCGCCCTCCTATGTCGCGAAGGAGCCGGCGAGCGACCCCATCGTCAGCGCCCAGCCATCGACCAGCACGAACAGCAACAGCTTGAAGGGCATGGAAATGATCGTGGGCGACAGCATCATCATGCCCAGCGCCATCAGGGTCGATGCGACGACCAGGTCGATGATGAGGAAAGGCAGGAAGATCATGAAGCCGATCTGGAACGCGGTCTTCAACTCGCTGGTGACGAAGGCCGGCAGCAGGATCGTGAAGGGAATGTCGTCGGGCGTGCGGAAGGCCGGGGCCTCCGCCATGTTGGCGAACAGCTTGAGGTCGCTCTCGCGCGTCTGCTTGGCCATGAAGCCGTGCAGCACCTTGCCCGAACGGCCGACCGCTTCCTCGATCGATATCTGGCCCTTGCCATAGGGATCATAGGCCTGGCCGTTGATCTGGTCGATCACCGGCCGCATCACGAACAGCGACAGGAACAGGGCAAGCCCGACCAGCACCTGGTTGGGTGGCGTTTGTTGCAGGCCCAGCGCCTGGCGCAACAGCGACAGGACGATGATGATCCGAGTGAAGCTGGTCATCATGAGGATCAGCGACGGCAGCACCGACAGCAGGCTCATGAGGACGAGGATCTGCAGCGACAGCGACAGCGAGCGGCCGTCGCCCGAAATCTGTCCCATCGCGCGGGTCAGCGCCCCGCCATTGTCAATCGGAGCGGGCGCGGCCGGCACCGCCTGTGCCAGCGCAGGATCGACCAGCATCAGCCCGGCGGTCAGCAGGATGCCGCCGACCAGCCAGTGACTAGCGCGCACGATAGGGGTCGCCTTCCGCAATCTTCTCGATCCGGCCACGGGTGACCGACAGCAGGATCTTCTTGCCCTCGAACTCGACCACGGCCAGCTTGCCGAACGTGCCCATCGGCAGTGCTTCCAGCAGCTTCAAAGACCGGTCATTCTGGCCGACCATCATGCCGGGCTGATATTTGCGCCATAGCCACAGCGCGCCAAATGCCATGCCGCCGACAAGCGGCAGCAGGATCAGCAATTTAACAAAATACCAGAACATGCACGCGCCCCGCGTTAAAGGTTAATGCGCCATCCGTTCCGCAAGAATGCCGCGCAAGGCAAGTGCAAAAGCATCTGCCTGCGGTCAGCCGCGCCGTTCGACCCCGGCCATGCGGGTTTCGGTGGCGGCGATATCGACGATGCGGATGCCATAGCGGCCGTTCACCGTCACGACCTCGCCCTTGGCGATCAGCGCGCCATTGACCATGATGTCGAGCAGTTCGTCGGCCTGGCGATCCAGTTCCACGATGCTGCCTTCGGCCAGGTCCATGACTTCGGCCAGGCGCAGCGAGGTCGATCCGACCTCCACCGACATGCGGACCGGAATATCGGCCAGCAGCTTGAACTGGCGGTTGGCCGCCATGCGGCTGGCGCTGTCTTCGCCACGGGGATCCATCATCGGGGCGTCGCTCATGTCACTCATTGTTCCGGTCCCTGTGCAATCTTTTCAATCTGGAAGGCGGCACGGCCATCCTGTTCGCCGATCGTGCCATGCGCGACGATCCTGTCGCCGACGATCAGCGGCAGACTGCGGCCGATCGTCACGGGTATGATGTCGCCGGCCTTGAGCTGCATCAGCTCCGCCAGCGAGAGATTGGGGCGGGCCAGCACGGTGCGGGCCGGCAGGCGGATGTCGCGCATGCGGCGCGCCACGCGGGCCTGCCATACGGGATCGACATGTTCGTCGTCGGACGCGACCTTGCTGCCCATCAGCGCCTCGATACCGCGCAGTGCCGCCAGCGGAAAAACCATGTCGACCGACCATTCGCGATCGCGATCCAGGCCGACGCGGAAGCGCTGCACCACCATCTGGTCGGCAGGCTGGGCGGCGGCGGCAAAGCCGATGCCGGTTTCGCGCAGCAGCAGGCCGGGCTCCAGCGGCAGGACTTCGGACCAGCATTCGACCATGCGGGCCATGATGGTTTCCGACAGGCGGGCGATCAGCCGGTCTTCGGTTGGGGTAAATTCGCCGCGCGCAGGCAGCGCCCGGTTGCCAAGGCCGCCATAGAAGCAGTCGACCAGGGTCGAGATCATGGTGGCGTCCATGCACAGCAGCATCTGCCCCTTGAGCGGCAGGATGCGATAGATGGACAGGCTGCAGAAATTGGGGGCACCAGCCGACCAGGCGCCGAACTCCACCACCCGCGCATCCTCGCTCGTGACATGCGGACGGATGCCGGAAATGGGTTCGATCAGCGCACGGATACGCCGGCCGAGCTTTTCGCCCAGCCGGTCGAGGCCCGACAGCATTACCGGCGCTTGCGCGTCCCCCCGCCCGAAGGCGAAGGATTGAACGTGATTCATGTCTGTCCCCTGCCATCGGCCAGGGGACTTCCCAGCGGTCAGGCAGCGCTATTGAATAACGAAATTGGTAAAGTAAACGTTATCAATGCCGCCATAGCCGGTCTTCTGCTTCAATACATCGTTGATGATGCTACGAATTTTTCCTTGCAGCACGCGCTTGCCGTCGGGCGTGACGAGCTGCTCTTCGGGCTGTTCGGCGAGCATCATCAGCACCTGGCTGCGAATCGCCATCTCGTGCATCTTGATCGCGGCGATCACGCGATAATCATAATAGGTCGACACCGCGACGGTGATCTGGGCGAAGGCGTCGGTGTCCGTCATGTTCGACGTGAAGGGCGCCTGGAGCTGGAAATAGGTGGCCTGGTAGGCGGTCGGATTGCTCGGCGCCGGCAGGTCGATGCCCTTGCCCGGTGCATGGCCAGCCAAAGGCGCATGGCCTTCGCCGCCGCCGCTCGCATGGCCACCACCTTCACCGCCGCCACCACCGCCCTCACCGGCCCAGCCATGGGCGGTAGCGACAGCCTGCGCATCCTCGCCCGCAAGGACCAGCACCGGCTTGTTGGGATCTTCCTTGGGGCCTTCGGCCTTGGGGCTGAAAAAGCCGGCCGCGTAAAGGCCGCCTGCGGCGCCAGCGCCCCCCACCACCATGGCGACAGCGGCCAGCAGGATGAGCTTCATGCTGCCGCCCTTCTTCTTCGCCTTGGGTTCATCGCTCATCGTTCACGTCCCCTGGAATGTCCCGTCCCGGCCGTCAGGCGTAGCGCGCGCGGCGGACGTCACCGGCGCTATCGCCGGTGTCACCATGGTTAAGAACGGCCGGATCGCCCCCGGCTTTATGGCCAAGGCCATTATTTTCGCGCCCCTGCCAGCGGCCCTGCGACGAGGATTGGCCCATCGACTGGCCCGCCATCTGGCCCGCGCCCTGCCAGCTACCCTGCTGCTGGGATGCACTGCCCTGCTGTCCATTGGACGAATTGTTCGCATCAGCCTTGGCCGCTTCCGCGACATGCGGCGCGCGCTCGATCTTGACCTCGCTGATACGCACGGCGGCAAGGCCGGCGTCCAGCTTCAGCCGGTCGCTGTCCTGACGCAGCGCCATTTCCGCCGCCTCGCTGGCGACAGTCAGGCTGACCGCCGCGCCATCGCCATCCTGGCGGATATCGACCTGGATCGGGCCAAGCTGGTCTGCGTTGATCTGGAACCGGCCCTGCGCGCCATTGGCCGACAGGCCGGCAATGTCGCGGGCAAGCCCGTCGATCCACTGTCCCGACACGCCCATATCAACCACCTGCTGGCCAAGGCTGGCCGACAGGTCGACCGTCGGCATCGCCGCCGGGGTGACCGAAGGTGCCTGGGGCGTGGCGGCCTGAGGCACGGACATGTCCGCGCCACGATGCGGCGCGGCCGGAGTGGTGGCGACCAAAGGATCGACGGCCGTGGTCGCCTTGTCCAGCGTGCTATCGCTGACCGGCATTGCGGCATCGGCGCTGTCGCGCACCGGCGTCGCCCGGCGGTTCATATGGTCGCGCACCAGTTGCAGCAGCGACAGGGCTTCCGCCTTGGCCGGCTTGGCGACCACGGGCGCGGCCGGGACATCGGGGCCGGATGCGATCTCGACATCGGCCTCGTCCGGGCTGCTGGTCGTAGCCGCAGGCACGGTCTTCTCGGTCGGCTTGGCGGCCGCCACGACCATTTCGGCCGGCATGTCAGGGTTGACCTCCGGCGCTGCCGCGACGGCGGGCACGACCTGCTCGACCGGGCGCGGTGCGATCGCGGGCTGCGGCACGCCCTCGACCGGGGCCTGCACGGCATTCGGGGCCGCGTTGGCGGCCGGCGCAGGCTGGGCCGGGATCATCGCAGCGACCAGTTCAGGCGTCATTGCAGGCGCCGCCACGGGCGCCGCAGTGGTCTGATCATCCTGCCCATCCGCGCCGACCACCGGGGCCGTCACCGCTTCCTGTCCCACGGCCGGTTTCGAAGGGGCCTGGGTTTGGGACAATGAAGCTGACAGCGAAGGAGACACGCTCAAAGGCATCTCCCGGGTCGGCGCGGATGGAGCCGAAGATGCGGGGGCATCGATCGGCGCCTGCGGCAAGGGGGGAAGTGCAGCAGGCAAGGAATGGGCAATCGGATCGGCGACAACTGGTGCGTCGCTGTCGACGGGCGCATCCACCGTCACCGTGTTAGCTTCGCTGTCACTATCGGCGATGTCGTCAGCCTCGGGCGCGACCATCACAGCCGGCAGAGGCTGCGGCGCGTGCGTCGGCGTGGTCTTGATCGGAGCGTCGGCAAGGGCGAGCGCGATCGGACCTTCGGCGTCAACCGGCAGCGGCAGGGCCACATCGGCGGTCGGAACCGGCGCCGGCGTCCGGATATCGGCAGGCGCAGGCGCGACCGCTGGCGCCGGGGTCGGCAAGGGCAGCGGGAGGGCTTCGGTTAGGGCTTCGGCGACAGCCTCGCCTTCGAGCAGGACGATCGGGGCGGGCTCGGCCGATACGGCCGCCACGGCCGTCTGATGCTCAACCGACGCAGCGACGGGCAGGACCGGTTCGGCAACCGGCAATGCGGCCTCAACGATCGGCAGCGCCGGTTCTGCGGCCGGCTGGACCGGCATGGCGCGCTGGGTCAGAAATTCGGCGGTGTCCGGCAGAGCCGGCGCTTCGATTGCTTCGGGCGTCACGACCGGCGCATCGCCCTCGATCGCCGCTTCCACCGGAAGAGCTGGCGCGCCCATACTCGTGGCAGGCGCAGCCGACTGCGACGCGCCATCGACATCGCTCAGCAGAGCGGCGAAGTCGGCCGCACCCTCGGCCACGGCCGAAGCACCGGCCGCCGTCGCGCCGGCCAGCGGCGTCGAGGAAAAGAGCAGCGATTTGAGGCTGGCGAGCATGGTCATGTCAATTGTCCCCCGTGCGCTGCATGCGGCGATAGCGCGGCAACGCGGCAAGCTTGTTCTCGCGCCATTCTTCCAGCGCGACGCGAGCCCGATCCTTCAGGCGCGCGGCAATTTCCTTCTCGCGGTTGGCCGCGATGCTGAGCCCTTCCTTCGTCTCCACCTTGCGGCGGGCGTCGTAGAGCGCGCCGTCGAGCTGGCGACCGGCCTGCTCCAGACGGCTGGCCAGTTCCTGCATGGAGGCGAAGGACGCACCGGTAGCGCCGCCCTGAACGCCGAACAACTCGCCCCGCACCCGGCGCAGTCGTTCCAAATTGGTGGCGATCCCCTCCGCCTCGTCGCGCGCACGCGCAGTTTCGGCCATGGCCATGGCATGCTGGACATGGCGCACGCGCAGCACGCGATGACGGCGGGACACCAGCCCCTTCATGCGCCAAACTCCGCGATCAGCGCGTTGGCGCTGGTATCAAGGTCGATCCGGCTCTTCTGGTCCTGGCGGATGAAGTTCAGGATTTCCTGGCGACGCTGCACCGCCTCATCGATCACCGGATCATTGCCGGGACGATAGGCGCCCATCAGGATGAGGTCGCGATTTTCCTCATAGGCGGCCCAGAGGCGGCGATAGGCAGCGGCGGCCTGGCGATGCTCGTCGGGCACGACGTCGGCCATCACGCGCGACAAGGACTTGCCGATGTCGATCGCCGGGAAGATCGCCTGTTCCGACAGGCTGCGCGACAGCACGAAATGCCCGTCGACAATGGCGCGCGCGGCGTCGACGATTGGATCGTCGGTGTCGTCGCCGTCGGCCAATACGGTGTAGAGCGCGGTGATCGAACCACCGGTGCGGGCATCGACGCCGGCGCGTTCGACCAGACGCGGAATCAGCGCCAGAGCCGAGGGCGGATAGCCTTTCATCGCCGGCGGTTCACCCAATGCCAGGCCGATCTCGCGCTGCGCATGGGCGCAGCGGGTCAGGCTGTCGATCAGCAGCAGCACCTTCTTGCCGCGGGCACGGAAATATTCGGCGATGGCGGTTGCGCGGGCGGCGGCACGCAGGCGCAGCACCGGCGGATGGTCGGCCGGCACGGCAACCACGATGCTCTTGTGCATCGCATGCTTGAGCTTGGTTTCGAGGAAGTCGCTGACCTCGCGGCCACGCTCGCCGATCAGGCCGGTAACGACGATGTCGGCTTCGGCGCCAGCGATCATCTGGCCCATCAGCACCGACTTGCCGACGCCCGAGCCGGCGATGATGGCGATGCGTTGGCCGCGCCCGGCAGTCAGCAGTGCGTTGACGGCGCGCACGCCCAAGTCGAACGGCTCGGTAACCCGGCCGCGATCGAGCACATTGCCCTTCACGCCGTTGAGCGGCCATACGCCACCCGCAATGATCGGCCCCTTGCGGTCGAGCGGCTGGCCCATGGCGTCGATGACGCGGCCGATCAGCCCCTCCCCCACCTGCACCATATTGGCCTGGCTGTCAGGTTCGACGCGAATGCCATTTTCCAGCGGCGCGTCAGCGTCGAGCGGCACCAGCAGGGTGCGTTCGCCGCGAAAGCCGACGACTTCGGCGCGACAGACCGATCCGTCGCTGGCGAGGACGCGGGCACCCGAGCCGATCGGACGGCGGAAACCGGTGACTTCCAGCATGCCCGCATCATGGCTGACCAGACGGCCGACATGGCGCGGCTGGCGGTTCTGGACCTGAAGATGCTCGAACAGGGTTTCGGCCTGCGTCAGCTCGGCGCGGATCATGCCCAATTTCCAATCATGAACGGCCCTCCATGTCGTCCATCAGGGCGCGCAGGCGCGCCAGACGAACGTCCGGGCCATCCTCGACCCAGCCATCGGCGGTTTCAAGGCGCACGCAACCGCGCTGCATGTTCTTGTCCGATACCAGCGGCACGCCGATCTGCTCGCCTTCGAGCAGGGCGACATCGTCAGGATGCAGATGGAGCGCGCTCTTGTCGCTGCTGTCGTCGATGAAGGCGGCGACCGCTTCGCAACGCTGGGTCAGCCGATCAACGTCGATCTGCACTTCGCCGACAATCTGTTCGACCAGGCGGACGACCGTGGCCGACAACATGGTCGACAGGCTGCCGCTGGGCGCGGGCGTCAGCATTTCGAGCGCGGCGGTCAGGCGGTTGCGGGCCTCGATCTCATTGGCCTGTTCTTCGGCAGCGGCGCGATACCCTTCCTCGAAACCCTGCGAAAAGCCCGCCATATGGGCTTCGTCGATCGGATCGCTCTCCGGCTCGGCATGGATTGGCGCGCGCGCAGGAACCGCGACAAGGTCGCTCGGCAGTGCCGAATAAAGACTGCGGAAACCATTGCTGGCGACCTGACCGACACCGACCATCGGCACGCTCGATACCTCGCGGCTGGCTTCGGCCGCCCAGATCTTAGACAAAGTCGTTCCCCTTGCCACCCAGCATGATGGTGCCGGCATCCGCCATGCGACGGGCGGTGGCGATGATCAGCTTCTGCGCGTCGATGACCTCGGCCAGGCGGATCGGGCCTCGTTCCTCGATCTCGTCGGCGATCGCCTGCGCGGCGCGGGCCGACATGCAGCTGAAGATCTTCGCCTTGAGCATGTCGTTCGCACCCTTGAGCGCGACGACCAGCACCTGGCTGTCGACGGTGCGCATCAGCGTGCCCAGATTCTTGTCATCCATGTCGATCAGGTTATCGAAGACGAACATTTCCTCTTCGATGGTCTGGGCGATCATCTTGTCGCGCTTGGCGACGGCCTTCATGATCCGCTGCTCATTGTCCTTGCGGACATTGTTCATGATCGCGGCCGCCTCGACCGTGCCGCCGCGTTGCGACGCCGCGCCCTGCTTGTTGACCGGACCGCGCAGCAGCAGTTGTTCCAGATCGTCCAGCGCCTCGTTCGACACCGGGCCGAGCGTGGCGATGCGGTAGACGATCTCTTCCTGATATTCGGTCGGCAGCAGTTGCAGCACGTCGGCGGCGACAGGCGCTTCCAGATGCGCCAGCACGATCGCCATGATCTGCGGATGCTCCATCTCGATCAGGACGGCGACTTCCTTCGCGTCCATCCACTTCAGCATTTCCAGCTGGGTGGAGCGGGTCGGCGGAGTGATGCGCGCGAGGATGGTTTCAGCCCGCTCCTCGCCCAGCGCCTTGGTCATCGCGCCGCGGATATGGCGGGTGGCGCCATAGCCGATGGTGGTGCGCTTCTTGGCCTTGGTGACGAAATGGTCGAGCGCCTCGTTCACTTCCTCGGGATCGACATCCTGCACATCATACATGGCGTAGCCGAGCTGACGGACTTCTTCGGGCTCCAGGCGCGACAGGATCTGCGCCGCTTCATCCTCGTCGAACAGCATCAGCAGGACGGCGGCGGCGGCGCTGCCCTTGAGCGCCTCGGGACGGCCGGGGACGATCTCAGGCATTTTCCTTCTTCCCTTCCTTCAGAAGGTCGCGGACCACCAGGGCGGCGCGATCGGGATCCTGCTTGACGAAATTGCGGATCAGGTCGGCGCGCTGGGCATAGTCATAGGTGGACGAGATCATGTCGAGCGTGACCGGGCGGCTGGGATCGGGATTTTCGACGGCCTGCTTGGTCAGCTCGCCTGAAATCTCGCGCCCCAGACGCTGGCCGGCTTCGGCGGTCTCGGCGGACTGCGTTTCCTGGGCGGCAGCACGGCGCTTGAGCAGCGGGCGGCCGATGCCGAAGATCACCAGCAGGGCGACCAGCAGGGCCGATACATTGCGGATCAGCGGCGACATCCAGTCGGCTTCATACCAGGGCGCCTTGACCTCTTCAGGCTTGGCGAAGCTGCGGGCCGACAGGGCGACCACGTCGCCACGAGCCTGATCGAAACCGATTGCGCCCTTTACCAACGCTTCGAGCGCGGCGATTTCCTGGGCGGAGCGCGGCTTGCCATCGGCGCCGGTATCCAGCGCGACGGCGACCGACAAACGCTTTACCGTGCCGACCGCATCCTTGGTGACGGATACTTCACGCCCCAGCTCGAAGCTGCGGTTGAAGGTTTCCTCGGTCTTCATCGGCGGCAGTCCGGGGGTCGCCGGCTGCTGTTCCGCGGTCTGTCCCTGCGTCACCGCCTGGCCATTGGGATTGGTCTGGGTCACGGTGGGGTTGACCGGCGCCTGGTTGCTGAGCGCACCGGGGATGCCCGATGCCTCGCCGGCCTTCTGGCCGCGTTCGTCCGACGACCAGCTGCCCTGCTCGACGCGCAGACGCGCCTCGTCCTGGGGAAAGCTTTCGCGGGTCGCCTGGCGCTCGGCGAAGTTCAGTTCGGCATGCACCTCGGTCGAGAATTTGCCGTCGCCCAGGATCGGGGTCAGCAGCGCGACGACCGACTGGCGATAGCGATCCTCGATCCGGGTCTGGATGGCGAGCTGGCGATCGTCGGCGGCATTGCCGTCATTGTTGCTGAGCAGGCGACCATTCTGGTCGACGACCGAAATGTCCTCCGGGTTCAGTTCCGGGATCGACGAGGCGACGAGATGGACGATCGCGCTGACCTGCGCGTCGGTCAGGGTGCGGCCCTGGGCCAGACGCAGCATCACCGAGGCCGAAGGCTTGGTGCGTTCGCGCAGGAACACGCTGGGGGCCTCGACCGCCAGATGGACCTTGGCAGTCTCGACATTGTCGATCGCCTCGATCGTGCGGGCCAGATCGGTTTCGCGGGCGCCGCGCAGCTTCTCATTCTCGACCGCGCGGCTGGCACCCATCGGCAGGCTGTCGATCATGCTGTTGCCGTCGGGCGCGCTCTTGGGCAGGCCCTGGGCGGCGAGCATCATCTTCGCCTTGAAATAATCGCCCTCGCCTACGGTCATGCCACCGCCATTGTCGAAGTCGTACTTGATGCCATTCTGGTCCAGCACCTGGGCGACGGCCGACTTGTCGGCATCGGGCAGGCCACGGAACAGGTCGCGCTGTGGCGGTTCGCGCAGCGCAAGCCAGGCCGCACCGGCAACCGCGACGACGCCGAGCAGACCGAGCAGCGGCAGGCTCTTGGCGACCGCCGGCTGCTTGATGAAACCAGCGAAGCGAGCCTTGAGCGCGTCGACGCCCTTGGCATTGCCGAAGCTGGCGCCGGTTACGGCCGGGAGGGCCGGGGCAGCGGCAGCGCCGCCATTGATGGTGAGTGCGTTCTCGCTCATGGTTTAGACCGGCATGCTCATAATGTCCTTGTAGGCGGACAGGAGTTTGTTGCGGACCTGGAGGGTCGCCTCGAAGCTGACCGATGCCTGCTGCTTGGCCAGCATGACCGCGGCGATATCGGTGGTTTCGCCCCGTTCGAACGCGGAAGCGGCATCGCCGGCCTGGGTCTGCAGGCCGTTGACCTGCTGGAGCGCGTTGTTGAGCGCATCGGTGAAGCCGCCGGGCGCGGTGCCCTGGGTGGCACCGGCGCCGCCAACCGAACCGACATTGCCGGTCGAGGCGACGTCGCGCAGCGCGGCGTTCTTTTGCAGGATGGCGCTACGGATCGCCATCACGCTGTCGGTGGGAGAGATGCCGGTCATGCCCTAGCCTCCTTATGCCGCAGCCAGCTCGCGCATCTCGGCGAGCCGATAGCGCAGCGTGCGTTCGGAAATGCCCAGCTTGCGGGCGGCGGCAGCGCGATGACCGTCGGTCTCGCGCAGGGCGGTGCGGATCGCTTCCAGTTTGGAATGATGGGCGACGTCGCGCAGGCGGATCGGTTCGGCGGGCACGACGGAAATCGGAGCAACCGGTGCGGCGGCGACGATGCGCAAGGGCTGCGGCGCGGCGCCGACATGCAGGTCGTCAGCCTCGATCCGTTCGCCGTCCCGCAGGACCAGCGCACGCTGAAGAACATTGCCCAGTTCGCGGGCGTTGCCCTGCCAGCGATGCGCGGCCAGCTTGTCAAGTGCAGCGGCGGTCGGCCAGACGAAGCCTTCCTTGCCGACATCCTGATGGCGCAGCAGCATGGCGGCGGCGATCGCAGCGATGTCACCGGGACGTTCGGCCAGCGGGCGCAGTTCCAGCGCCATGACATTGAGGCGCCAGTAGAGGTCTTCGCGGAAGCGGCCGGCGGCGACTTCATCGGCCAGGTTACGGTTGCAGGCGGCGACGATGCGGACATTGACCGGCACCGGATGGGTGGCGCCGACCGGCAGGACTTCGCCTTCCTGGAGGGCTCGCAGCAGCTTGGCCTGCAGCGCCAGGGGCAGCTCGGCAATTTCGTCGAGGAACAGGGTGCCGCCGTCAGCGGCGAGGAACAGGCCGTCCGAGGCATTGGAGGCGCCGGTGAAGCTGCCCTTCTTGTGGCCGAAGAGCATCGCTTCCATCATGGTTTCAGGCAGTGCGGCGCAGTTGACGGCGATGAAGTCATGCCCGTTGCGGCCCGACTGGGCGTGCAGGAAACGGGCCATGCCTTCCTTGCCGGTGCCGGTGTCACCCTGGATCAGCACGGTGGCATCGCTGCGGGCCACGCGGCCGGCGAGCGTCATCAGGCGGGCGCTGGCGGCATCGCCAACAGCTGGGATCGAGGCCGGACGGGCCAGTTCGGCGATCAGCGCGAAGGCGAAACCCATGTCCTCCAGGCCAAAGGCGACGCGGGCGGGCAGGCCATTGGCGGCAGGCACCAGCGACGGCTTGCCATCAACGAGGTTGATCAGGATATCACGATGGGTGGCATGGCCGATCTCGGTGGCGAGAAGGACGCGGCGGCCATCCCGCTCACGCGGGCTCTGCGCATCCACGATCCGCACCGTGTACAAGGCATTTTCGAGCCAGTGCTGCAGGCCCGGAACGAGCGCGCAAACCCCACGGCTCACGTCAAGCGATGACATGAACTGTCCCCAGTGTCTTGGCAGGCTTGTGCCCCCGCACGCCCCTACCCCCTTCGATATGAGGAATGTACGCTGGCGTGGTTATTAGATGGTTAACGCCGCCATTAACTTGCCGGTGACCGGCAATTTTTTTCCGCCCCGGCATCGGAAAAATCGCACTCTATATATACGCGTCCACGTA
Organism: Sphingobium scionense; assembly: GCF_014197035.1. GTDB lineage: Bacteria > Pseudomonadota > Alphaproteobacteria > Sphingomonadales > Sphingomonadaceae > Sphingobium > Sphingobium scionense. Next base: position 162,452 of record NZ_JACIEU010000007.1, read on the forward strand.
GAGAGCTGTTTTTCCGCCTTTTTCCAGAAAAATCGCATCACCCCCTAAAAGCTTTTCGCAGCCCGCCGTTATCCCCTTTCGAGGCCGCAAGCGTCAGATGACAGCGACCGGATGATGAACGGAAAGGGAATATCATGACTGTTATCGCAACCAACTCGTCGGCGCTGCGGGCCACCAATGCTTCGACCTCCGCCAGCAAGGCCCTGTCCACCGCCATGGAGCGCCTGTCGACCGGCAAGCGCATCAACTCGGCCAAGGACGACGCCGCCGGCCTCGCCATCGCTTCGTCGATGACCGCACAGATCAAGGGCATGACCCAGGGCATCCGCAACGCCAATGACGGCATCAGCCTGGCGCAGACCGCCGAAGGCGCGCTGGGTGAAGTCACCAACATGCTGCAGCGTATGCGTGAACTGACCGTCCAGGCCGGCAACGACACCAACGACGATACCGCCAAGGGCAACATCAAGTCGGAAATCGACCAGCTCGCCACCCAGATCGGCAAGGTTCTGTCGGACACCAGCTTCAACGGCATCAAGCTGTTCGACGGTTCGGCCGGCCCCGCCGCTGACGGCAAGATCAACATCCAGGCTGGTGCGAACTCGAGCGACGCCATCGAAATCGACCTGGGCGATGTCCAGGGTGACACCGACGTCGCCGCTGTGGTGACCAGCGGTGCGGTCACGACCGACCTCGACGTCACGGCCACCGGCTTCGATGTCGGCGCAGCGCTCGACCTCTACGACTCCGCCCTGAAGGCCGTCGACACCTCGCGCGCCAATCTCGGTGCGGTGCAGAACCGCCTGGAATCGACCGTCAACACACTGACCGCCAACGTCACCAACCTGACCGACGCCAAGAGCCGCATCGAAGACGCCGATTTCTCGACCGAAACCACCGCGCTCGCCAAGGCCCAGATCCTGAGCCAGGCATCGACCGCGATGCTGGCCCAGGCCAACCAGAGCCAGCAGAACGTCATGAAGCTGATCCAGTAATCCGGATCGGACACCGAAAATGACGGGTTGAGGTATTGGTCACCGGCAACCCGTCATGTCACCCCCGGCACATCAACAGTCCCCACCGTGCCGGGGGTAACACCTTCGATCAAACGGCCAAATTCGAAGCCTCCGTCCCCCCGGGCGGGGGCTTCATCGCGTTTGATTCCAGGCGCATCTTGCAATGCCGCGATCAGCACCCATGATGGACGCATGACCATGATCGACCGGCGCGCCTTGATCGCTGCTTCGGGCGCAGCCCTGCTGCTCCCCCGCCCTGCCCTTTCCCAAGCCAGAAGCGACCGTTTCTCATGGGATGGCATCATCGCCCTGGCGCAGAAGCAGGCGCGCGCGCCCTTTGACGAGACGCCGCCCAATCCGGTCGCCGCCAAGGTTGGTTATGACCAGATGCACCAGGCCCGGTTCCGCGACGAGAAGACGATCTGGGGTGACCTGCCCGGCGATACCGGCGTTCGCCTGTTCCCGCTGAGTGGCACAGCCCAGCAACCGGTACAGATCGCGCTGGTCGACAAAGGCGTTGCAACGCCGCTGCGTTATGATCCCGCCATGTTCGAGACGCCGGACGGCAATGCCGTCGCGGACCTTGGCCCGGACGCAGGCTTTGCCGGCTTCCGCATCATGAATGCCAAGCGCGACGGCGACTGGCTGTCCTTCCTGGGTGCCAGCTATTTCCGCGCGCCCGGCCCGACCAAGCAGTTTGGCTTGTCGGCCCGCGCGATCGCGATCAACACCAGCATTCCGGGCAAGGAGGAATTTCCCCGCTTCACCCATTTCTGGCTGGAGCGGACCGGCGACAGCAGCGTCACCGTCTATGCCGTGCTGGACGGAGCGTCGATCACCGGCGCCTTCCGCTTCGTCAACCGGCTCGGCCCCAAGGGGGTGACACAGGATGTGACCGCCGCCCTCTTCCCGCGCCGGCCGATCCCCGAACTGGGGCTGATGGCGATGACCAGCATGTTCTGGTATGATGAAGCGCATCGGACCAAAGGCACCGACTGGCGCCCGGAAATCCATGATTCCGACCTTCTGTCGATCGCCAGCGCCGACGGCAGCGCGCAAGCCAGGCCGCTGGTGAACCCGTCCGTCCCGCGCGTCGACGGTTTTGCCGAGACAAGCCCCAAGGGCTTTGGCCTGCTGCAGCGCGACCGTAATTTCGACCATTATCAGGATGACGGCGTCTATTATGACCGTCGCCCTTCGCTATGGGCGACGCCGGCCGCGCCGCTGGGTGCGGGGCAGGTGCGGCTCTACACCTTCCCGACCGACAGCGAATATACCGACAATGTCTGCGCCTATTGGACGCCGGCAAAGGCTGCACGTCCGGGCAGCCGGATCGATGCCGCCTATCGCCTGGACTGGACGGGGGACCGTGCGCCGGTCGGCGGCAATCTGGCGATCGTGCAGGCTGTCTGGCGCGGTCGTGGCGACGAAGCCGGGGTCGAGCGGCTGGTGATCGACTTTGCCGGCCTGCCCGCCGATGCGAAGCCCGACCTGTGGACCGACATCGGCAATGGCACGATTATCAAGAAGGGCGGATATCCGGTGCTGGGCCAGGCGGGATTATATCGCGCGGCGATCGATATCCGCAAATCCGGCGACAAAGCGGCGGATATCCGGGTCCAACTTCGCTCTGGCAATCGCGCGTTCAGCGAATATGTGCATTATCCCATTGGCGCATGAACGGAACCACGCACCCGGCGAAAGGTTCTAGCGCTCAGGTTAACCAGGAACGGGTCTGACATGACATCGACAGGAGGCACGAACGTGGCCGATGGGGCCACGGGGTCGCAAGCCCTTGTCCGGGCGTTCGAAAGCGTGCCGGCAGAGGCACCGCTCGCCATGCCGGTGCAGGATTTCGCGACCGCGCCGGGCCGCATCCATCGACCCATGAATATCGACCTGTGGGCCCGCCGGGTGCTGGTCGTGCTGCTGGCGCTGCTGCCTGCAGCGCTCGCCGCGCACGAAATGCGCCGCTCGATCGGCCTTGATGGCATTTCCTTCTGGGAAGGCGTCTATCTCGCCCTGTTCATCCCGCTTTTTGCCTGGATCGCCTTCGGCTTTGCCACCGCCGCGATCGGCTTCCTGCTGCTGACGGTCGGCAAGGGCAAGGGCGTTCGCCCCTATATCCCGCGCGACCGCACGCCGCTGAAGGCGCGCACCGCCATCCTGCTGCCGGTCTGTAACGAGGATTTCCTGGGCGTGCTCGGCCGCCTGTCGATCATGGAACGATCGCTCTCACAGGTGATGGGTGGCGAACGGTTCGAATTCTTCATCCTGTCGGATTCCAACCCGGAAAATGGCGAGACCGAGCGCAAGGCCTATCTGGAAATGCGCAAGGCCTTCTCGCGCCCCGTCCATTATCGCCGCCGCGCCCGCAATATCGGCCGGAAGCCCGGCAATATCGAGGAGTGGGTGACCCGTTTCGGCGGCGCATATGACCATATGATCGTGCTGGATGCCGACAGCGTGATGAGCGGCCAGACCATGGCGCGGCTATCGGTCGACATGGAACGCCACCCGCATCTGGGTCTGATCCAGACCGTGCCGACGGTGATGGGCGCCGCCACGCTGTTTGCCCGCTGGCAGCAATTTGCCAGCCGCCTGTTCGGCCCGATCTCGGCCGCCGGCATGATCTGGTGGGCGGGGTCCGAAGGCATGTTCTGGGGCCATAATGCGATCGTGCGGGTGCGCGCCTTCGCCGAAAGCTGCGGCCTGCCCGAACTGCCGGGCCGCGCGCCCTTTGGCGGCCATATATTGAGCCATGACATGCTGGAGGCAGCCTTGTTGCGCCGGCGCGGCTGGGACGTCCACATGGTCACGGCCGACGACAGTTTCGAGGAATTCCCGCCGGCCATGCCCGACCTGTTCACCCGCGACCGTCGCTGGTGCCAGGGCAATATCCAGCATGTCCCGCTGCTGGCGAAGATCAAGGGGCTGCACCCGGTCAGCCGGTTCCAGTTGTTCGTCGGTGCTTCGGCCTATTGCACCTCCCCGCTATGGCTGGCGATGATGCTGGTAGCGCTGGGCGGTGTCGCCACGGGCGTCTGGCCGCCGGCCGCTGCACTGCCCTCAAGCACATTGCTGACCGTGACGGCGGTGCTGCTGTTCGGCCCAAAGATATTGGCGATCGGCTGGGCCATGGCCGACCCGTCGCGCCGTATCGGCTTTGGCGGTGCGGTGCGCATGACGCGCGGCGTGATCGCCGACATCATTCTGTCGATCCTGATGGCGCCGGTCGCGATGCTGACCCAGACGATCAACCTGTTCAGCATATTGATGGGCCGCAAGGCGAGCTGGAACGGCCAGACCCGCGACCGCGACGGCATGGCGATACTGGGTGCGATCTGGCTGTTCAAATGGCATATCCTGCTCGGCGTCGGCCTCACCGTGCTGGCGGTGCGCGCCAATGCGATCGGCTGGATGAGCCCGGTGCTGGCCGGCCTGTTCGCCGCGCCCATTCTGGCCGCACTGACCGCGCGCAAGGATTTGGGCCAGCGGGCGGAAAATAGCGGCCTGTTCCAGGTACCCGAACCCTGGTGGCGGACGCAGAATTACCGGCCGCTGCGTTTCCGCTGGCCGGTTCCGGGTCGCAAGGCATCGGTATCGCGTCCCGCCAACGACGGTTGACGGGCGCGCGGGTGGGTCAATTCCAGTCGCTGAGCTTGCCGCGCAGCTTGTCGAGTGCTGACTTCTTGATCTGGCAAACGCGCGCGGCGCCAATGTCCAGCGTCTGGCCGATTTCCTCCAGATTGAGTTCCTCGACGAAATAGAGTTGCAGCACCAGCGCCTCGCGCTCGGGCAGTTCGCCGATGCATTTGGCGAGCGCGCCCTTGAGCGATTCCCGTTCCATGATGTCGTCGGCACGATCCTCGACATCGGCAAACCACATGGACTGGTCGGAATAGACTTCATCCATGCTGGTGTGCTGGACCATCTCGGCGCCATCGGCCGCCTCGCGATAATCGGCGGCGTCCATGCCCAGTTCAGCGGCCATTTCCGCTTCCAGCGGCGCTCTGCCAAGCTTCTGTTCCAGCTTCGCACGGGTGGCAGCCAGCTTCTTGCGGGTCGCCATGGCGGAGCGGCACAGGGTGGAATGGCGCCGCAGATGATCGATCATCGCACCGCGCACGCGCAGCTGCGCATAGGAGGCGAAGCCCAGGCCGCGATCCTCGAAACTGTTGGCGGACTCCACCAGCGCGACCATGCCGATCTGCAGCAGATCCTCCACCTCGATCGCGCTGGAGACGCGGCCATGGACGTGCCAAGCGATCTTGCGCACCAACGGCATGTAGCGGCGCGCCAGCTGTTCAGGGGAATTGGCAAGCCCTGCCCGTCCATAGGTGAGGACATCCGAGCCTGCAGCGACCTTATTCATATACATTGGTCAGTCTCCTCAGGCGACGCGTTCACGCGGCAGCGGATCGTGCCGGGGCGTGGGACGCTGCTCGCCACCGACGACGGCGACAACCTCGACACCCTTGCCATCCGGGATTTCCAGGAAGGACAGCACCGGGGTCTCGGGCAGATGGGGTTTGAACAGCCGGGCGAGCGCACGGCGCGCCACCGGCGAGGTGACGATGGCGAAATTGCGCGCCTGGCCCAGCATCGGGCGGGCGGCATGCACGACGGATTCGACGATACGGTTGCCCAGGCTCGGCTCGATCGGATGCTTGGCATCGCCCGCGACACGCATCGCCTGCGCCAGCATCGCTTCCAGATCGCCGTCGAGGGTGATGACCGGCAGCGGCATCTTCACCGGGACGAGGCCCTGGATGATGAGCGCGCCGATGCGCTGGCGCACCGCTTCCACAAGCTGTTCGTGATTCATGTCGGGGCGAGCGGCGTCGACCATCGCCTCGCAGATGCGACGGAAATCCTTGAGCGCGATCCCTTCCGACAGCAGCGCGCGGCAGAGCGCGGAAATCTGTGTCAGGCTGAGCGTGCCCGGCGTCAGGCCATCGACCAGCTGCGGCGCGACGTCCTTGAGATTGTCGAGCAGCTTGCGGGCTTCGTCCAGACCGAACATCTCGGCCGCGTTCATCGCGATCAGCTGGTTGAGATGGGTGGCGACGACCGTCGGCGGATCGACCACGGTATAGCCGGCCACCACTGCCTCGCTGCGCTTGGCCGGCGAAATCCACACGGCGTCGAGGCCGAAGGTCGGATCCTTGGCCGCGCGGCCAGCGACCGTGCCTTCCAGCATGCCGCTGTCGAGCGCCAGCAGATCGTCGGGCCAGATATCATCCTCACCCACGACCACGCCGGCGATGGTGATGCGATACTGATTGGGTTCGAGCGCCAGATTGTCCTTCACGCGCACCATCGGCACGACGAAGCCCAGTTCCTTCGACAGCTGGCGACGAATGCCGGTGATGCGGGCCATCAGCGGCGCGCCCTTGCGCTCGTCGACCAGGCCAATCAGGCCATAGCCGATCTCCAGCCCCAGGATCGCGCCATCGGATACGTCGTTCCATTCGATGATGGCGGGGTTGGGTGGCGGGGCGACCGGTTCGGGTTCCGCCGCCTTGCGCTGTCCGGCCTTGCGCAACTGCCAGGCGATACCGCCAGCGATGCTCGCAGCGGTCAGGATGATGAAATGCGGCATGCCCGGCAGGATGCCGAGGAAGCCGAGGATCGCCGCGACCGGCACCCAGGCCTTGCCGGTGCCGAACTGGCCGGCGACCTGGGACGAGAGATCCTGCTCGGACTTGACGCGGGTGACGATCGAGGCGGCGGCGATCGACAGCAGCAGCGCCGGAATCTGCGCGACCAGCGCGTCACCGATGGCAAGCAGGATATAGGTCTGGGCGGCATCGCCCATCGCCAGGCCATGGCTGACCACGCCCAGAATGATGCCGCCGATGATGTTGATCGCCAGGATCAGGATGCCGGCGATCGCGTCGCCCTTCACGAACTTGGACGCACCGTCCATCGAACCGTAGAAATCCGCCTCGGTCGCGACTTCGGCGCGACGCAGCTTGGCTTCCTCGGGCGTCATCAGGCCGGCGTTGAGGTCGGCGTCGATCGCCATCTGCTTGCCCGGCAGGGCGTCCAGGGTGAAGCGGGCCGACACTTCGGACACGCGGCCCGCGCCCTTGGTGATGACGACCAGGTTGATGATCATCAGGATCGCGAAGACGAAGATACCGACGACATAGTCGCCGCCGATCAGGAAGTGGCCGAATGCCTCGATCACCTGGCCGGCCGCGTCCGACCCCTCATGGCCCGACACCAGCACGACGCGGGTCGAGGCGACGTTGAGTGCCAGCCGCAGCAGAGTCGCGAACAGCAGCACCGTCGGGAAGCTGGAGAAGTCGAGCGGCTTGGCGGCGTTCAGCGCCACCATCAGAACGGCAAGACTGATCATGATGTTGGTGATGAAGCCGATGTCCAGCATCACCGCCGGCACCGGCACCATCATGAACAGCACGACCATCAGCGTGGCGAACGGCAACACCGCCCCCTTGGCGGCGCTCATCCAGATCTTCGCTTTGACTTGGGTGGGAGTCATGAGGGGCCGTTACCTTCCGAGGGTGGCGAGCATGAGATAGGCGAGACGCGCGGTCTGCGGTTCCGGCCGGACGATGACGTCGGCCTGGGTCGCAAGGCGCTGGGTTTCGATCCGCACATAATCGGCGGGGGCGACGGTCTTGGCGCCGCTGGGCAGTGAAGCATCGGCATATTGGACATTGCCGGTGCCGATCGAATCGACACCCTTTTGCAGCTTGCTGGCGAAGCGATCGCGAATGTCGGCGAAGCTGCGGGCATTGCCCGCACGATCGTAGAAGATCGAGCGATTGGCGCGGGCCGCCGCCGGGAAGATCGAGGCGGCCGTTGCGCCGGGTGCGCGATCGTTCATCGACAGGAATTTGGAGGCGCCACCCACGCCCAGGAAATGGGCGAGGTAGAGATCGACCGGCTCGGCCTCGCGACCCAGGCGGCTTTCCAGATAGGCCTTGTTGTCGGCAGCATGCTCCGCCGCCATGACCGAGGCGGTCTCGGGATGCTTGCGCAGGTCCAGTATCTGTTGGCGCAGGTCCGGGTCCGACACATAATAGCGGCCATTGCTGCCCTTGCTGATCGCGTCAGCCGCCCAGCCCAGCCCATATTCGGCGCCATGCTTGTCGACGACGGCGAGCCAGCTCTGGTCGACGAACTGATAGAGGCCGGTGGCGGAAGAGGTGGCGGCACGCGCGCTGGGGTTCAGGCTGGATTCGATCTTGGCCTGACCAAGCAGGTAGGAGAAGTCCACGCCGGTACGACGGCTCGCCATCGCAATCGCGTTGGTGACGCGATTGCCGGCCGAAGCTCCCGTTGCTGAAATGTCTGCAAGTGCCGACACTGACCCACAATCCCCATTTGGTACCGTGGGCTATTAGAGCAATGCTTGTGCCAAGATTTGGTTAACGCGGTTAAACAAGATTCTGCGTAAAACGAAAAACGGCGCCGATTGGCGCCGCTTTAGCCCGAAAGCAAAATTTATTTTTGTCAGCGCCGACCGTAGGTGAGCGGCGCGTTGCGGGCGCCGTTGGAGGTCAGGATCGCGAGTCGCTGGCTGGTGTAATCGGCCAGCACATTGGTGCGGACGCGCGCCGCATCGATCAGTGGCAGAAGGCGATTGAGCCGTGCGACCACATCGGGTTCGGAACGCCAGGCGCCGATCGCACGGGCGGCGGCCGCCGCCGTGCTGACCTTGATGCTGGCGGCCTCGATCGCGGCCGCATCATTGCCGTCCAGCGCAGCGCGCAGGTCGTCAAAGGCGGCAAAGAGACCATCCAGTGCAGCAAGGCCGAGGGGCATGAAGGAATGTCCTGTTTAGGCGGGAAGATCGAGTGCCATCATCCGGTCGGCGATGACCGACGGATTGACGGGATAATTGCCCGAAGCGATCGCAGCCTTGATGGCGGCGATGCGGTCCATGTCGACAGGCGCGCCTTCGGCCGCCATGCGCGCTGCCGGACTGGCCGACGTCGATGCCGACGCGGTAGCGCCGGTCGATCCGGTTGCCGATGCGGCGCGGGCCTTGCCCCCTTCGCGCAAGCGGTTTGCCTCGATTGCCGAACTGATGCTCTGGCCGACTGAGTTGATCATTGGTTCATTCCTTCACTCGTCCCTTGAACGCTATAACGGACAAGTTCAAAAATTATTAAATCCCGGAATGCGCACTACGCCCATGTCCACGATCTGGGCAAGTACAGGCGATGACTTCTTGTCTTCGCGCACGCGAATCGTCTCGCCAATTGCGCCGTCTTCATCGGCGATCATCATGCGCGAAACGCTGAAACTGGCATTGCCGACCATGAGTTGAACCGGGTCACCGCGTTTGACGACCGATTCCTTGGCGACCGGTCGGGCGGCGGGGGCATAGCGACCGACCGGGCCGGAGGCAGCTGCGGCGGCGCCAGCGACCAGCGGCACGCGGATGCGCCAGCCCAGTGCGTCGCACTTGACCATGGCAGCGCCGAAGATAGGCCCTTCCACATTAGGGGTAGTCGGGCAGGCGGCAAGGCGGAGGCGACGATCGACCGGCGCCAGCGGGCCGCCAGGCTCGCCCATGTTCGCGCCAACGGTCATTGCGACCAGACTGTCGATGCGATCCAGATTCTCGAACTTCTGCTGCGCCAGTGCGGGCTGCGCAACTGCGCAGGCCAGAGCGATGGCGAGGAACTGGACGGGTCTGGTCACGGCGCTTCTCCGAAAATGCGGACTTTCACCATGGTTAAAAGCAACAAACGTGCCACTTGAGGATCAGGGTTTCACAACCTCGCCCGGCGCGATGCGGATCACCTGCCCCTGCCCGTCGGCGCTATCCGCCTGATCCAGGCCACGGATGAGCAGGCGATCGCCACCTACGCCCTGCGCCTTGAGCGCGCGTGCCACGGCGCCAAGCCGTGCCGCCGCCAGATCCCAGTCGTCGAAACGTTGTCGCGCACGATCCTGCCCCTGGCTACGCAGTTCGACCATGCGGTCATCCTGCATATAGGGCCGCACCGCCGCGCGCAGACGCGCCTGCCCTTGCGACGTCAACATCGCCTCGCCCGGCGCAAACAGCTCTGCCGCGCGCAGTTCGACCGCGGTGCGGGCGGGACGGCCGCCAAATTGGCGACTGACCTCGGCCAGCATCGCATCACGGCGCTGGCTGCCGGTTGCCTGGAGCAGCACAAAGAAGCCGAGCAGCAGCATCAGCAGATCGGCAAAGCTGACGGCCCAGCGATTGCGCCGGGCCGCCGCTGCGGCCGATGGGATTGCAGGCGCGGTCATGCGACTTCGCGGATCGATGCGCGGCGCAGTGGCGCGTTTTCGCGCCGCGCGATCGCCAGCATGCGCGCCACCGCCTCCTGCTGCCAGGCCAGTTCCTGCTCGGACAGAGTCGCCAGGCGCGCGGCGATCGGCGCGGCAAGCAGATTGGCGATGACGACGCCATAAAGGGTTGTGAGCAGCGCGAGCGCCATCGAGGGGCCGAGCGCGGACGGATCATCCATCGCCGCGAACATGCCGACCAGCCCGATGATCGTGCCGGCCATCCCCAGCGCCGGCGCCGCATCGGCCACCGACAGCCAGACATTGCGCACGCCGGCATGGCGTTGCGCCCGGTCCGATAGCGCCTGCATTGCCCAGTTTTCGAACAGCTCGACGCGATCGCGATTGGCAAGGCGCCGCGTCGCATCGACCATGAAGCCGTTATCGGTCTTTACCCGATCGATGCACATCAGCCCGCGCAACTGAGCCACCTGATCGATCTGGAGCAGGGCCGCGCGGGCGGTATCGCGATCATGCAGCGGGTCAGCCCGCAGCAGCGGGCGCAGGGCGATACAGGCCCGTCCGGCCGCGCGCACGCCATTCTGCGCCAGCGCCACCACCGCAACGCCACCCAGCATCGCGGCCAGCGTGAGCGGATCGAACAGATGCGCCAAAATCCCGATCATCCCATTTCCATCCCGCCATCACCACGCACCGGCAACGGATTGCCGCCGCCCGGCAAATTTTTGCCGCCCTTGCCGCCCGATGCCGCGAAAGCCACGAATTCCGGCATTTCGCCACGCCGCCCTGCGTCACCCACGCAAATTGGCACGGCTCTTGCGAATATTCGGCTGGATCGCCCGCATCGAACGCCATCAGGCAGGAGAACGGCGGGACGATCGAAAGCTTTAGACCCGCACGGGCAAAAAGGGACTGACGGGAAATGTCGCTGGAAGACGGTTTGTTCGGGATCCATGGAAAGGCGCTGGCGCTTCGCTCGCAGCGCCTGTCCCTGCTCGCGTCCAACATCGCGAACGCATCGACGCCCAATTACAAGGCGCGCGACATCGATTTCGATGCGGCGCTCAAGGAAGCGACCGCCCAGAGCAGCCGCGGCCCGGCCGATGTCGGCCAGGCGGTGGACGATGCCATGGGCTATCGCGTGCCGTTGCAGCCCAGCCTTGACGGCAACACCGTCGAACTGAGCACCGAACAGACCCTGTTTGCGGAAAATGCGGTGAAATACCGCACCACCCTCTCCTTCCTGGAGGGCCGCATCAACACCATCAACCGTGCGCTGAAGGGAGAATGAGCATGAGTGGTTCAGGCCCCATGAACGTGTTCGACATCGCCGGCCGCGCCATGAGCGCGCAACTGGTGCGTCTGAACGCCACCGCATCGAACATGGCCAATGCCGGCAATGTCACCGGCAGCGCGGCCGAAGCCTATCGCGCGATCAAGCCGGTTTTCCAGTCGGTCACCGACAGCCCCGGCGTGTCGACGGTGAAGGTCGCCAATGTCGTCACCACGGACGCCGAGCCGACCAAGCGTCACGACCCCAACCATCCGCTGGCCGATGCCAATGGCGATGTCTGGGAAGCCGCGGTCGATAGCAATGCGGAGATGGTCGACATGATCGAGACCGCCCGCATGTACCAGAATAATGTGCAGGTGCTCAACACCGCCAAATCCCTGATGCTCGAAACCATAAGGATCGGCAAATGACGACGACGTCTACCGTCACCGATAGCGCAGGCCTTTCGGTCTACAACCCGAATGCCAATGTCGGCACGGGCAGCGCGACCATGGATCAGTCGAGCTTCCTGACGCTGCTGACCGCGCAGATGCAGTATCAGGATCCGTTCGAACCGGTCGACAATACCGAGATGGTGTCGCAGATGGCGACCATCACCCAGTCGACCGGCATTGCCGAGATGAACCAGTCGCTGAAGTCGCTGGCTTCGGAACTGAGCGGCACCCGGCTTGGCGATGCGGCCAGTTGGATCGGCAAGTCGATGCTGGTCCAGAGCAATGTCGCGGTGCCCGATTCCAGCGGCTATTATGCCGGCCAGATCACGCTGAGCGGCGCCAGCGATGCCGTGAGCGTCGACCTGGTCGATGGCGACGGCAATGTCGTCAAGTCGATCGACCTGGGCGCACAGAGCGCCGGCGAGGTCGCCTTCTACTGGGACGGCAAGGATGATGCGGGCGAAACCGTTTCCTCCTCCGCCCTGCAGGTCAAGGTCAATGGCGGCACCACCAGCCAGGTCGCGACCTGGGCCACCATCGCCGCCGTCCAGTCACCCGCCGACGGTTCCTCCTCCAAACTGATCACCGCGCTCGGCAGCTTCGCTCCGACCGACGCGATCAGCCTGATGTAATTTCACCCATCCTTTTCACCCAAGGAGCTACGCCATGTCCTTCTATGTTTCGCTTTCCGGCCTCAAGGGCGCACAGGCCGACCTGTCCGCCGTCTCGAACAACGTCGCCAACGTGAACTCGACCGCCTTCAAGAAGAGCAAGGCCCAGTTCGGTGACATCTTCGCCGCTGCGCCGATGCAGACCACCCATCAGGTCGCCGGCCAGGGCGTGCGCGTGCAGGGCATTACCCAGCAGTTCACCCAGGGCACGATCGAAACCACCGACAAGACGCTGGATATGGCGATCTCGGGCGAGGGCTTCTTCACCGTGAAGGGCGAAGACGGCACCATCAGCTATACCCGCAACGGCGCCTTCTCGGTCGACAATGACCGCTATGCCGTCGACACCACCGGCTCGCGCATCCAGGTGTTCGCGGTCGATCCCGACACCGGCGAGATCACGACGCCGCCGACCAACTCGACGACGCCCAACGACCTCACCGACCTGCAGATCCCGACCACCTACAAGGGCGAAGCCGATGGCGCGCAGCTGACCAGCGTCGGCGTGGGCAAGGACGGCCTGGTGTCGGCCATCTATGCCGACGGTTCGACCGTCTATCTGGGGCAGGTCGCCATGGCGTCGTTCAACAGCCTGGAGGGCCTGCGCCAGCAGGGCGACGCGCACTGGACCTCGACCGTGGAAAGCGGCAGCGCGATCATCGGCACGCCCAACCAGGGCATGTTCGGCGCCGTGAACTCGGGTTCGCTGGAACGTTCCAACGTGGACATCACCGACGAACTGGTCCAGCTGATCGCAGCCCAGCGCAACTTCCAGGCGAACTCAAAGGCGATCGAGGCGGCCAATACGCTGACCACCACCATCGTCAACATCCGTAGCTAAGGCACGGGGTAGAAGGGGTAGCCCATGGACCGGCTCGTCAACACGGCACTGACCGCGATGCGCGGTGCGATGGCCCGCCAGGCGTCGATCGCGAACAATCTCGCGAACGCCAACACGGTCGGCTTTCGTGCCGAAATCGCCAATGCCGAGACACGCTGGATCAAGGGCGATACCTTCGATACCCGGGCTCAGGCCTCCGAACAGGTGATCGCCGCCGACATGGCGCAGGGGGCGGTCACCGAAACCGGCAATCCGCTGGACGTGGCAATGAACGGCGACGCACTGCTCGCCGTTCAGGCCCCGGACGGGCAGGAAGCCTATACGCGCCGCGGCGACCTGAAGGTCAATGACAGCGGCCTGCTGACCACCGGCGACGGCCTGGCCGTGCTGGGCCAGGGCGGCCCGATCACCCTGCCTCAGATGGACAGCGTGTCGATCGCCCAGGATGGCAGCATCTGGGGCGTGCCCCAGGGCGGCGATCCGGCCAATCCGCAGCAGATCGACAAGTTGAAGCTGGTCAATGCCGCCGGTTCCAGCATCGCCAAGGGCACCGACGGGCTGTTCCGCGAAGTGAATGGCGGCGCCCTGCCCGAAGATCCGATCGCGACCGTCACATCGGGATCGCTGGAAGGATCGAACGTCAACGCCACCGCCGCGCTGGTCCAGATGATCGAAGCCAGCCGCGCCTGGGAAACCCAGATCAAGATGATCGACACCGCCAAGCAGATGGATGACGGCGGCGCATCGCTCATGAAACTGGATGGTTAATTCTGGCACGCATCTTGCTGTGAACGACGCATGAGCATCCCTTCGGGGAGCCGCACGGAGATTGAACGATGACCAACGCCGCCCTTCATGTCGCCCGCACCGGCCTTGACGCGCAGAACACGAAGATGCGCGTGATCGCCAACAACCTGGCGAACGTCAACACCACCGGCTTCAAGAAGGACCGGGCCGACTTCGAGACGCTGGCCTATCAGCAGATCGTCGCCGCCGGCGCCAACAGCGACAGCCAGAACAAGTTCGCCACCGGCCTCAATCTGGGTTCGGGTGTCTCGTTGCAGGGCACGAGCAAGATCAACACGCAGGGCACGTTGCAAGAAACCGGCAATGCGCTGGACATGGCGATCGAGGGATCGGGCTATTTCCAGGTGCAGCAGGCCGATGGTTCCACCGCCTATACCCGCGCCGGCAATTTCAGCGTCACCGCCGAGGGCACCGTCGTCACCAGCGACGGCCTGCCGCTGATCCCGCAGATCACCGTGCCGCAGGGCGCGACGTCGGTCACCGTCGGCAATGACGGCACCGTGTCGGCGACGCTGCAGGGAGAAAGCGAACCGACCCAGTTGGGCCAGATCGAACTGGCCAGCTTCATGAATTCGGCGGGGCTACAGTCGATCGGCGGCAACCTGCTGGTCGAGACCGCCGCCAGCGGCACGCCGCAGGTCGGCACCGCGGGCCTGGAAGGCCGCGGCCTCATCCGCTCGGGCAATCTGGAAACCTCGAACGTCAACATCGTCGAGGAACTGGTCGACATGATCGAGACCCAGCGCGCCTATGAGGTCAATTCCAAGATGATCAAGGCGACGGACGAAATGCTCCAATACGCCAACCAGAATATGTGAGCGGACTGATGCGCGCCCTCTCCACTTCGCTCGTCGTCCTCGCCATGGTATCCATGGCCGCGTCGCCTGCTCTTGCGGCCAAGAAGAAGCGCGAGGTCGAGCGCGAATATTATGCGCCGACCGTCATCGCCCAGCCACAGACGCCGCAGGCCAATGGCTCGATCTTCCAGGTATCGACCGGCTATACGCCCCTGACCAGTGGCGCGCGGGCAGGCAATGTCGGCGACATCATCACCATCGTGCTGGTCGAACGGACCCAGGCGACCAAGAGCAACAGCGCGGATACCAACCGCAGCGGCTCGCTGGGCCTGACCCCGCCGGCAACCGGTCCGTTGTCCAAGCTCTTCTCCGCCAGCGATGTCTCGATGGGCGGCAACAACACATTTACCGGCAAGGGCGCGGCGACCCAGTCGAACGCGCTGAACGGCGAGATCACCGTGACCGTCGCCGCCGCCTATGCCAACGGCACCATGCTGGTGAAGGGCGAAAAGGCGCTGACGCTCAATCGCGGCGACGAGTTCATCCAGATCAGCGGCCTGGTGCGCCAGGCCGATATCGGCCCGGACAACCGCATCCTGTCGACCCGCGTCGCCGACGCCAAGATCATCTACACCGGCAAGGGCGAGATCGCCCGCGCCAGCCGTCAGGGCTGGCTGCAGCGCTTCTTTACCATGATCAGCCCCTTCTGATGGAGACCCGGACCGCCATGACACGCCTGTTCCGCTTTCTCCTGCCGCTGCTGGCGCTGATCGCCGCGCCGGCCCATGCCGAACGCATCAAGGATCTGGGCACCTTCCAGGGCGTCCGTCCCAACCAGTTGACCGGCTATGGCATCGTCGTGGGCCTTGCCGGCACGGGTGACGACAGCATCGAATATACGGTGCAGGGCATGAAGGGCGTGGTCTCGCGCTTTGGCCTGACCCTGCCCGCCGGGGTCAACCCCGCCCTCAAAAATGCGGCTGCCGTGCTGGTGACCGCCGACCTGCCCGCCTTCTCCAAACCCGGCCAGCGGCTGGACGTCACCGTCTCTGCGCTGGGCAAGGCCAAGTCGCTGCGCGGCGGCACGCTGATCATGACGGCCATGCGCGGTGCCGATAATGAAATCTATGCGATGGCGCAGGGCAATCTGGCCGTCGGTGGCCTGGGCGTGTCCGGCGCCGATGGCAGTCAGGTATCGGTGAACATCCCGTCCGCCGGTCGTATCCCCGAGGGGGCCACGGTCGAGCGTGCGGTTGCCACCGGCTTCGACACCGCGCCCAGCCTGACCTTCAACCTGTCCGAAGCCGACCTGACCACCGCCCTGCGCGTGGCCGACGGCATCAACAAGACCTTTGGCGATCGACGCGCCCGCGCTGTCGATGCCGTGTCGGTCGCGATCGACGCGACGCCCGGCGCCGAAGAACGCATCCTGATGATGGGCATGATCGAGAATATCGAGGTCACGCCCGCCGACGCCCCTGCCCGCGTTATCGTCAACGCCCGCACCGGCACCGTCGTCATCAACGGCGCGGTGAAGATCCATCCGGCGGCCGTCGCCCATGGCAAATTGACCGTCAGCGTCAATGAAAGCCCCCGCGTCGTCCAGCCCGCGCCCTTCAGCCAGGGCCAGACCGCGGTCGAGCAATCGTCGAGCATCAGTATCGACGAGCAGAAAAAACCGATGGTTAATTTTAAAGGTGGGGCGTCGCTGGCCGATATAGTCAAGGCGGTCAACGCCATCGGGGCCTCCCCGGCGGACATGGTCGCGATTCTTGAGGCGCTGAAACAGGCGGGCGCGATGAAAGCGGAACTGGTGGTGTTGTGATGCAGGTATCGAACGCAACCGCGGCGAGCGGCACGCCCAACCCCTTCGAGACCAAGGCGGCGCTGCAGAAGGCGGCGCAGCAGTTCGAAGCGGTATTCCTGCGCCAGATGATCGGCGCGATGCGATCGGCCAGCCTGGCCGAGGGCATCACGGATTCAGGCGCGACCCAGCAATTTCAGGACATGGCCGATGCGCGCACCGCCGACGCCATGTCGACCAAGGGCGCGATGGGCATCGCCGAACTGCTGATGCACCAGTTCGGTGCCCGCGTGAAGGACGACAGCCCGGCCCAGACCGGCAGCGCGACCGCGACCACGACCGGCACGGCAACCACGGCTGAGGGCGCATGAGCGATCTTTTCATCATCGGTGCGTCGGGCACCAAGGCCTATCGCACGGCGATGGCGGCCATTTCCGAAAATATCGCCAATGCCAGCACCGACGGCTATGCCCGTCGGTCGGTGACGACGGTGGAATCGGGATCGTCGACCGCGACCATGGCGACCTATGTCGCCAAGGCGAATTTCGGCGGCACCCAGGTCGCCAGCATCAATCGCGGCACCGACCCCTATCTGGATGCGTCGGTGCGCATCACCGCCATGGCGCTGGGCAGCGCCAATGCGCGGGTGCGCTGGCAGAGCGACATCGAAACCGCACTCAACGACACCCCCACCGGCGTCGGCCAGCTGATGACGACCATGTACCAGAATCTGGACAAGCTGGCGGCCAGCCCCAGCGACACGTCGCTGCGCGTCACCACGCTGGACAGCATCGGCCGCGTCGCGGAATCCTTCCGCCAGACCGCCGCCGACCTGGAAACCGTATCGACCGGCATCAATACCGAGGCGCAGGCGTCGGCCCAGACAATCAACCAGCAATTGTCGTCGCTGGCCGCGATCAACAACAGCCTGCTGCGCGCGCAGCCGGGCACGTCGGCTTATGCCCAGTTGCTCGACAGCCGCGATTCCGCGCTGCAGACACTGTCGGCGAACCTGAATGTCACGATCAGCTTCGGCGCACATGACAGCGCCGAGATCAGCTATAACGGCACCACCCTGGTGTCGGGTGATACCGCCGCGTCGGTCGCGGTGACCGCGTCCGCCACCGATGGCCGGTTGTCGCTGGCGCTGTCCGATGGCACGGCCCTCGCCGCGCCGTCCAACGGCACGCTGGGCGGCCTGTTCGCATCGGCCGACACCACCGCCGAACGCCGTGCCAGCCTCGACACGCTGGCCGAGCAGTTCGCCACCGACGTCAATGCCTGGCATGCGCAGGGCTATACCGATGCCGGCGCCAGCGGCGTGCCGCTGCTCTCCTATGGTGGCAGCGCCGCGACGCTGGTCGCGCTGGACGTGGAGCCGACGGACCTGGCGACCAAGTCGGCCGACGGCACGCTGAACGGCAATCTGCTGACAGTATCATCGACGTTGCGCGGCAGCGGCAGCGTCGAACAGGGCTGGACGACCCTGATCACCAGCCACGCCAATCTTCTGACCGCCAGCACGGCGGAAAAGACCACGGCCCAGGGCCGCAGCGACCAGGCGGTCGCCGCGCGCGAAGCGGTGAGCGGGGTCGATCTCGACATGGAGGCGGCAGACCTGCTGCGGATCCAGCAAGCCTATTCGGGCTGCGCCAAGATCCTGCAGGTGGCCAAGGACACGGTCGATTCAATCCTGCAGATCATGTGACGGAAGGACGCTGAGACATGGTAGGCATCACCAACAAGATCATGCTCGCCGAGATCCGCCGGCAACAGCAATTGTCGCAGAGCATTGTCGACGGGCAGACCGCGATTTCGACCGGCATAACCCTGAACAAGCCGTCGGACGACGCGCTGGCCTGGGTCCAGGTGTCCGACATCGGCCGCGCCCAGGCGCAGCAATCGGCCTGGCAGACCAATGTCAGCTATGGCACGACGCGCGCTGGCAATGCCGAAGCCAATCTGGAAGAAATCAACAATCTGATGACGCGGGCGCAGGAGCTGATCACGTCGGCGCGCAACGGCGCGCTGAACGACACCAGCGCCGCCGCCATCGCCGAGGAACTCAAGACGATCCGCACCACGGTCGGCGAATTGCTGAACCAGAAGGATTATCAGGGCGTGTCGGTATTCGACGACGGCCAGAGCGTGCTGGTGCCGGTGAGCCGCGGCCTCAACCTGGCGGTGGTCGGCACCAAGCAGGAAATTTCCGAAAATATCGACGTCAATGGCACGCCGATGTCGCTGGACGACATATTGGGCAAGGCGATCGACGCGGTCGAAGGCGGCAATGACACCGACCTCGCCAGTTCGCTGGATGCGATCCAGATCGGCCAGAACCGGGTCGTGGTGGAGCGCGCCAAGCAGGG
Source organism: Sphingobium scionense (assembly GCF_014197035.1). Lineage (GTDB taxonomy): Bacteria > Pseudomonadota > Alphaproteobacteria > Sphingomonadales > Sphingomonadaceae > Sphingobium > Sphingobium scionense. The sequence goes on from NZ_JACIEU010000007.1 coordinate 181,746, forward strand.
CGTGCGCGCCGACCGGCTGGAGGTGATCGGCACCCGCCTGACCGATGTCGATATCAACCTGTCGGAACGGCGCGACACACTGGAATCGGCCGATCTGACGACGGTCATTTCGAACGTGAAGGCGCAGTTGCTGCAGCTGGAGGCGGCCCAGTCCGCCTTTGCGCGGATCAACCAGCAGACGCTGTTCGACCTGATCAGCTAAAGGCGGCGAAAAAGCGTCGCCGTCCTAAAGCAGACGGTAACCAGTCCGTATTAACCAGAAAGGGACTGGCGCCACGAGGCGCCGACGGAGCCACCGCCTCCAGGCGCATTTTCGGGGAACACCATGTTTGCAATCATCGGCCTTGTCGTGCTTTTGGGCATGGTCTTCGGTGGGTTCATCTTCACCGGCGGCGACATCGGACCGGTGCTGCACGCGCTGCCGCACGAAATGATCATCATCGGCGGCGCCGCCGTCGGCGCCCTGATCATCGGCAATTCGGGTTCCGACCTTAAGGCGCTGGGCGGCGGCCTGGCCAAGGTGTTCAAGGGGCCGCAGTACAAGAAGCAGGACTTTCTGGACTGCATCTTCCTGGTCAGCAAGCTGATGAAGACGCTGCGCGTCGAAGGCCCGGTGGCGCTGGAGCCGCATATCGAAGATCCGGGCACATCGCCCATCTTCGGCGAATATCCCAAGCTGATGAAGGACAAGACGCTGATCCACCTGATCAGCGACACGCTGCGCCTGGTCGTGGTGTCTTCGGGCACGCTCGATCCGCATGCCGTCGAGGAGGTGATGGATAACAGCCTGAAGACCCATCATCATGAATCGCTGAAGCCTGCCGACAATCTGCAGGGCCTGGCCGACGCCCTCCCCGCCCTCGGCATCGTCGCCGCCGTGCTGGGCGTGGTGAAGACCATGGGATCGATCGACCAGCCGCCCTCGGTGCTGGGCGGCATGATCGGCTCGGCGCTGGTCGGCACCTTCCTGGGCGTGCTGCTGGCCTATGGCATGGTCAATCCCTTCGCCAATCGCTGCCGCGCGGTGATCGAGCAGGACGGCGCCATCTATCATGTCGTCAAGCAGATCATCATCGCCTCGCTGCACGGCCATCCGCAGCCGCTGGTGATCGAGGCCGCCCGTTCCAGCCTGATCCATGCGAACCAGCCCGGCTTTGCCGAAGTGTTCGACGGCATGCGGAACAAATAAGCCATGGCGGAGAAGAAGCGCGGCGCGAACGAGCCCGAACCCCGGCCGATCATCGTCAAGAAGATCATCGTCGAAGGGCATGGCGGCCATCATGGTGGCGCCTGGAAGGTGGCCTATGCCGACTTCGTGACGGCGATGATGGCCTTCTTCCTGCTGATGTGGCTGCTCGGTGCGACCACCGAAAAGCAGCGCAAGGCGCTGGCCGACTATTTCACCCCGACGCTGGTCGAGCTGAAGATGAATTCGGCGGGGTCCACCGGCATGTTCGGCGGCGACAGCCTGATGGCGAAGGAAAATTATCCGACGACGGGTGGTCAGGGCAATCTGGCCATCACCATCCCGCGTGACGCCACCGGCACCAAGGACCAGGGCGGCAAGGCATTGCGCGCGGCCGACCGGCAGAAGTTCGAAAATATCAAGAAGCAGCTTGAGGACCGTATGTCCAAGAAGGGGCTGGCCAAGCTGCGCAAGAATGTCCGCTTCACCGAAACCCGCGAAGGGCTGCGCATCGACCTGATCGACGAGGCGGACTTCGCGATGTTCCGGTCGGGCACCGACCAGTTGGTGCCCGAGGCGCGCGCGCTGATCGCCGAGGTCGCCGACGCCCTGCAGACCATGCCCAACCCGCTGATCGTGCGCGGCCATACCGATGGCCTGCCCTATGCATCGGGCCGGACCATGAACAACTGGATGCTGTCGTCCGCCCGTGCGGAATCGACCCGCAAGGCGCTGGCTGAAACCGGCATTCCCAATGCCCGCTTCGCCCGGATCGAGGGGGTCGCCGATCGCGAGCCGTTCGTGAAGAGCGACGCCTATGATCCGCGCAACCGACGCATGTCGGTCGTCCTGGGCTGGACCCGAGGCGGCAATTCCTCGGCCGACGAGGATGATGCGCAGGATCCCGAAACCCAGGCGGCGATCAAGGAGCGGGACGATCCGCAGCGGGTCGCGCGGGAACAGGCGCAGAAGCTGGACATGGGCGGCACCGGCCTGCCCAGCGGCGCGGCACTGATCAATCCGACGGCGGCCGGGACATCGTCCAAGCCGGGCAAGCATTGAGGCGGACCGTCGGGGCGGCAAAATAGGAAATCGCCGCCTTAACTTCCCATATTTCCCGCACATTCGGCAATTTTGATACAGGGGTTGGAAATCTTGTTTCCAACCCCTGCTTCGTCATGTCCGGCCCAAAATCCATCGCGACGCAGCATAAACCAGAAGGCGCAAATAGGACAGCCAGGGTCGGCTCACCCCCATGAAGGCACGGCCCGCCCCTTTGTTGCACCTTTTCGCGGGCAACTGCCTATATGGGCGGCTCCTCGCTTGATGCCCAATGCGGCGTCGCAACGTTCCAAGGCCCTGATTATCGGCCGACATCGCCTGTCCGATGGCAATGAGGCGCGCCCCGCGTGCCCGCCTGGACGGGCCGGGAGAATAATGTGTCCACATCCGCCGCGCATGCCGCGCGCCACATCCATTTCGGCTGGTTCAAGCGCCGACGCGACATGCAGGTCGAGGACGTCACCGTCGTCGACCGGTCGCTGCTGAACCGCGCCGTTGGCGCCGCCGCATTGGGCAATGCCATGGAATGGTTCGATTTCGGCGTTTACGGCTATATTGCCGTCACGCTGGGCCATGTCTTCTTCCCGTCGAGCGATCCGGCGCTGCAACTGATCGCGACCTTCGCCACCTTCACCGTCGCCTTCCTCGTCCGGCCGCTGGGCGGACTGGTGTTCGGGCCACTGGGCGACCGTTATGGCCGGCACAAGATATTGGCGATGACCATGATCCTGATGGCGGTCGGCACCTTTTCCATCGGCCTCATCCCCTCCTATGCGCAGATCGGCATCGGCGCGCCGCTGATGCTGCTGGCTGCGCGGCTGGTGCAGGGCTTTTCGACCGGCGGCGAATATGGCGGCGCGGCGACCTTCATCGCGGAATATTCGACCGACCGGAAGCGCGGCCTGATGGGTAGCTGACTGGAGTTCGGGACGCTGGGCGGCTATATCGCGGGCGCCGGCACCGTCACCGCCCTGCAGATGTCGCTCACCGACGCACAGATGCTCGACTGGGGCTGGCGCATTCCCTTCCTGGTGGCCGGGCCGCTGGGGCTGCTCGGCCTCTATATGCGGCTGAAGCTGGAGGAGACGCCGGCATTCCAGGCCTATAGCGAACAGATCGACGCGCGCGAAAGCGAGCGGCCGGGGCTGGGCACCCTGTTTCGCGTCCATTGGCGGCAACTGCTGAAGTGCGTCGGGCTGGTGCTGGTGTTCAACGTCACCGACTATATGCTGCTGACCTACATGCCCAATTATCTCAGCGTGACCATGGGTTATGCCGAGACCAAGGGGCTGTTGCTGATCATCATCGTGATGCTGGTGATGATGCCGCTCAATGTCGTGGGCGGGCTGTTCAGCGACCGGCTGGGCCGGCGGCCGATGATCATCGGTGCCTGCGTCGCGCTGATGCTGTTGTCGGTGCCGTGCATGTGGCTGATCGGCACGGGCAATGACGCGCTGATCTTCCTGGGGCTGATGCTGCTGGGGATCGCGCTGGTCTGCTTCACCAGTTCCATGCCCTCCACCCTGCCCGCGCTCTTCTATACACCGGTGCGCTACAGCGCGCTGTCGATCGCGTTCAACATCTCGGTGTCGCTGTTCGGCGGCACGACCCCGCTGATCACCGCCTGGCTGGTGCAGAAGACCGGTGACCCGCTGGTGCCGGCCTATTATCTGATGGGTGCGGCGCTGATCGGCCTGCTGACCATGCTGACGGTGCGCGAGACGGCGGGTATGCCGCTGCGCGGATCGCCGCCGGCGGTGGCGAATGAGGCCGAGGCGATCGCGCTGGTCGAAAGCGGCGAGCCGGTGACGGTGGACAGAGCACTGCCCGACCTGCCGCCGGTGGCGCCGGCAACGGTGGAGACGCCGGCGATGATTCGGCCGCTGGCAAGCTAGGGCCGCCGCTTTCCGACTCTGCGCTATCGGGCCTGTGCCCCTCCACCACTCGCTACGCGAGCGGTCCCCCTCCCCAAGCGATCTTGGGGAGGAATGGCCCTTAGGCCGGGAGGACGAGGCTGGCTTCGAGGCCGCCGCCGGGGCGGTTGGCGAGCTGGAGCGATCCGCCATGTTCGGCCATGATCGCGCGGACCAGGGCCAAGCCCAGGCCGGCGCCGCCGGTCTCCCGGTTGCGCGAGCCTTCGAGCCGGGTGAAGGGCTCCATCATCTCGCCCATCTTGTCCTCGGCAATACCCGGCCCTTCGTCGGCCACGATGATGCGGATCGCGCCATCCTGATGCTGGACGCTGACATGGGCGCGGTCGCCATAGACGATCGCGTTTTCGATCAGGTTGCGCAGCGCACGGCGGATCTGCTGGGCGCGCACGAAGGCGACGGCGCGATCGCTGTCGATCATGTCGACCGGTGAACCCAGTTCGATGAAATCCTCCACGACGGCGTCGGCGAGCGAGGTGAGGTCGACCTTCTGCGCGGTCTCGCTGCTGCGGCCGGCGCGGGCGAGCGAGAGGATGTCGTCGAGCATCCGGTTCATTTCCTCGATCGTCTGCGACATGCGGGCACGTTCGCCCTCATCCTCGACCGATTCGGTGCGGACGCGCAGCGAGGCGAGCGGGGTGCGCAGGTCATGGCCGATGGCGCCGAGCATCCGGTCCTTTTCATCCAGCATGGCGATGATCCGCGCGCGCATGGCGTTGAAGGCGGTGGTGAGCTGGCGCACGTCGCCCGGTCCGCTTTCCTCGACCGGATCGGCCAAGCCGGTCCTGGCGAACTGGCGGGCGGAGCCGGTCAGTTGCTTGAGCGGGCGGGCGAAGCGACGCCCCATCCACAGCAGCGGGATCAGCACGATGACATAGAGGATCAGCGTCTGGGCGACCAGCCAGCCGCCAAAGCGTGGCGGGCGGCTGCCGATGCGCGCCTCCGTCGACAGCCATTTGCCCGGCTCATATTCGACAGCAAGGGTCAGGCGACCGACACGATGGTCGCGCGGCGCTTCCCCGGTGGCGCGGCTGCGTATCTGTTCCCAGCGGCGCAGCGGCATGATGCGGCTATCCTCGGCCGCGGCGATCGCATGGACGGTGAGGCCGATATCCTCGAACATGGCGGCGGCGCGCGCCTCGACATCGGGGCGCGGCTTGCCGGTCAGGGTCGGGCGCGTCGTTGCAAAATCGACATTGCGACGATCCCGGTCACGATCCTCGCCCTGTTCCCGATTGTCCCGCCCCGGCCAGCGATCGGGCCGGACATCGAGCGCGTTGATGACGCGATAGACGACCGGCGCGGTCTGGCTGGTCAGCTCGACCCGGTTGCGTTCGCGCAGCAGCAGGCCGAAATTGATCGCCTGCGCCACGAACAGCGCGATCGCGACCAGGACGATGATCTGTCCAACCAGGCTTTGCGGCCAAAGGCGCAGTTGCTTCACAGTTTGCGGACCTCCGCAGACAGGGTGTAGCCGCCGCCCCAGACGGTCTTGATCAGCGTCGGGTTCTTGGCATCGGGCTCGATCTTCTTGCGCAGCCGGCTGATCTGGTTGTCGATCGCCCGGTCGAAGGCATTGGCCTCGCGCCCCTGGGTGATGTCGAGCAACTGGTCGCGGCTGAGCACCTGATTGGGCCGGGTGGCGAAGGCCATCATCAGATTATATTCGGCGGTCGAGAGGGGCAGAGAGACGCCCTCGGCATCGACCAGGGTGCGTTCCTGCGTCTTCAGCAACCAGCCGGCAAAGGCATAGGTGGCGCCGTCGGGCGCGGTGACGCGCTGGCCGCCGGTGGCGACGCGGCGGAAGATCACCTTGATACGGGCGACCAGTTCGCGCGGCGAAAAGGGTTTGAGCACATAATCGTCCGCCCCCATTTCCAGCCCGACGATGCGGTCGGTCTCTTCGGAGCGGGCGGTGAGCAGGATCACCGGAATCTCGCTGGTCTCGCGGATGTGGCGACAGAGCGACAGGCCATCCTCGCCAGGCATCATGATGTCGAGGATGACGAGGTCGATGGCATTGGCGGCCAGACGCAGCCGCGCCTCCGCCGCATTCTCGACCGCCGTCACGCGGAAGCCGTTGCGGGAGAGATATTGGGCCAGCGGCTCGCGGATCGATCGCTCGTCATCGACGAGCAGGAGATGGGGTCGTTCGCTCATGGTCCGCTTGTGTCATGGGAGGGAATGGGTTGGAAGGGCGAAGGCGGCAGGGGGAACCGTCTTCGCCCTTCCCGTTCTGGCCGACCTCCACCCACAAGGGGGCATGGGCGGGGCCGGCCGAGACGATCAGTTGGCGGGCGGCGGCGGTGCCTGGTCGGGGCCGGGGCCACGGCCCGGACCACGATCATGGCCGCGACCGGGACCACGCATAGCCTGGCGGGCGGCCTTCATTTCCTCGGCCGTGACCTTGCCATCCTTGTTGGCGTCGGCCTTGTCGAACATGGCGAGCGGGCCGACCATGAATTCCGCCTTGGTCATCGTGCCGTCCTTGTCGGCGTCACCGAAGCCGGGGCCACGGTGCATCATGCCGCGGCCGGGACCGCCATGGCCACGCCCACCCCAGCGCTTGCCGTCGGGGCCGCCGGGCTTGCCGGCTTCAGGGCCGCGATCGGCGCGAGGCTGGTGGCCGGCCTGATACTCGGCCTTGCTGATCTGGCCATTCTTGTCGGTGTCGAGCGCGGCGAAGCGTTCGTCCAGACGCTGCTGGCGGCGGATGTCGCGATCCTCCTTGGTCAGCTTGCCATCCTTGTTGGCGTCGAGCTGGGCAAAGCGGGCTTCGAGCGAGGCGGTCAGTTCCGCCTTGGTGATGGTGCCGTCCTTGTTGGCGTCGGCCATCATCATGGGACCACCGCGCATGCCGCGCGGCCCCGGACCACCATCCTGCGCGAAGGCGACATGGGTGGCCGCCAGCCCGCCGACGAACAGCGAACCGACCGCGACGGTGGCGAAGAAATTGCGGAGCATTGGGTCTTTCCTTCCAAGTTCAGTCGTGGATGTCGTGTCAACCATCCTTGACGTCGCTTATCGGCAAGACTTGTCCCGCAACTTTGTCATGTCACCCGATAAGTTGTCGCAATTTGTATCTGGCGGAAAAGAGAAAGGCCCCGGCCCGCTCATGTGCGGACCGGGGCCTCCCCCGAAACATCAATGCCGCGCTAATCAGAGGCCGTCACGGCGGCCCAGCAGGCGCAGGCGGAGCGCGTTGAGCTTGATGAAGCCCGCCGCGTCGCGCTGGTCATAGGCGCCGGCATCGTCTTCGAAGGTCACGACCTTCTCGCTGTAGAGCGTGTAGGGCGACTTGCGGCCGACGACATAGACGCCGCCCTTGTAGAGCTTGAGGCGGACCGTGCCAGTCACCTTTTCCTGGCTGTGATCGATCGCAGCCTGGAGCATCTCGCGCTCGGGCGAGAACCAGAAGCCGTTATAGATCAGCTCGGCATATTTGGGGGCCAGCTCATCCTTCAGATGGGCAGCGCCACGGTCGAGCGTGATCTGCTCGATGCCGCGATGGGCGAGGTGATAGATGGTGCCGCCCGGCGTTTCGTACATGCCGCGCGACTTCATGCCGACGAAGCGGTTCTCGACCAGGTCGAGACGGCCAATGCCATGCTTGCGGCCATATTCGTTGAGGGTTTCGAGCAGCGTCGCCGGCGACATGCCGACGCCGTTGATGGCGACGCCGTCGCCACGCTCAAAATCGATCGTGATATATTCGGGCGCGTCAGGCGCGTCTTCCGGGTTGACGGTGCGCGAATAGACGAAGTCCGGGGTCTCCTCCCACGGATCCTCCAGCACCTTGCCCTCGGAGCTGGTGTGCAGCATGTTCGCGTCGGTCGAGAACGGGCTTTCGCCACGCTTGTCGCGCGGGATTGGGATCTGGTGCTGTTCGGCGAACTCGATCAGCCGGGTGCGGCTGGTCAGATCCCATTCGCGCCAGGGCGCGATCACCTTGATGTCGGGCTGCAGCGCGTAATAGCCCAGCTCAAAGCGGACCTGGTCATTGCCCTTGCCGGTGGCGCCATGGCTGACGGCGTCGGCGCCCAGCATCTTGGCGATCTCGATCTGGCGCTTTGCGATCAGCGGACGGGCGATCGAGGTGCCGAGCAGGTAGAGGCCTTCATAGAGCGCATTGGAGCGCATCATCGGAAAGACATAGTCCTTCACGAATTCCTCGCGCAGGTCGTCGATGAAGATATGCTCTTCCTTGACGCCCATCAGGCGGGCCTTGGCACGGGCGGGTTCCAGTTCCTCGCCCTGGCCGAGATCGGCGGTGAAGGTGACGACTTCGCACTGATAGGTCTGCTGCAACCATTTCAGGATCACGCTGGTGTCGAGGCCGCCCGAAAAGGCGAGGACGATACGATTGATCTGGTCGGACATGGTGGGCGACTCTTCATGCAGGCCAATATTGGCGTGGGATATAAACCGCGCGCCGGTAACAGGCGGGACGGGCCAGCGCAACAGCGCGACGGCGCCTGTTGGAGGCCGCGGGCCTTAACTTCCCATATTTCCCGCAGATTTTGACATAATCTTGCTGGACGCTGATCCTATCGGAAAGCGCGATCTTCTCCCCTGCCCGCTGCTTCTATCAGGCGAAGCGGACTGTAGGACAGGCAAGACAAAGGGGACGATGGCGGGCCACCGTCCCCTTCTCCTTCAACGCGGAGCGCCGATCAGTTGGTGCGCGGCTTGAACAGGCCCGGACGGGCGCGGTCGCTGCCGAAGCGATAGACGGTCTGGCTGCGATCGGTCGCCGCGGCGCTGGCCGGGGTTGCGACCGGCGCGGCGCGGGCGACCGGATCGGCCGTGCGGAGCGCCTGCCGCTGGGCGAGCAGGAAATGCGCACGGCGGCGGCGGTTGCGCTGGGTCAGGAAGGGATTGTCGCGGCTGGGGGCAGCGGCGACCATCGCGTCGACATCGCCGGTGGGCGCCGGGGCAGCAGCCAGCGGGGTGCGCGCAGCAATCGGAGCAGCGGGTGCGAGGGGCATCGGCGCCGGGGCCGGGCCGGTTTCGATCGGCGCGATCATTTCACGCTCGGCCTCGACACGCTGACGCCGACGGCGGACGACAGCGGTGGCGCCAAGGCCGACCAGCAGCAGCGAACCGCCACCCAGCGCCAGCAGCAGCGCCGGATCGATCAGGGCCGAGGACTGTTCGGCCGGCGCGGCAGCCGGGGCCGGTTCGGCAACCGGGGTCACGGCGGCCGGTTCCGGAGCTGGCGTTGCGGCCGGGGCTACGGGCGCCGGCGCTTCGGTACGTTCAGCCGCAGCCGGGGTCGGAGCAGGCGCCGGAGCGGGTTCAGAAGCACGTTCAGACTGGCGGGCTTCCGCGCGGCGCGGTGCCGGGGTCGCAGGGGCAGCGCGGCTTTCCTGTGCGGCAGGCGCTTCAGGCTGCGGCTCCGGAGTCGGCGGGGCCTGTTGCACGACCGGCTGGCTGGGCTCGAAGACCGGCGCCGCCGGAGTCGCAGACGGTGTGGCAGGCGCTGCGGGTGCGGGCTCTGCCGCCGGCACCGCAGGCGCGATATCGACAGGCGCCGTTGACGGCGCCGTAGGCGCGGCCGGCGGGGGCGTCATCATCTCCTGCGCCAGCAGGGGCGTTGCGGACAATGCCAGGACAGCGGCGATCGCGGCCGAGGCGGGACGGATGGATCGAATATTCTTGGTCATAGCGATAGATCAACCGCCGACCATCGCCATTCGCCTCAAACATATCGTCAAATGCGGGACGATCTGTTTTTCAATATCGATGAATTGAAAAATACCCTCTCAATATGAATGGATATTCATTCCGAACATGAACAACAGATTTATATCATGACTTCACGACATCAAGCATCGCCGTCAGACTTATCCTTATTTTCAAGGCGCGACCCATCCAGCAAAGACGCCTTGCGACGTGCTTCTTTCTCATCGGCAAGTTTCTGCGCCTTTGTCCGGCCGAACTTGGCGCGGTTGCTGTCTGCCGCCTGCGCCTTGTCCGCCCGATCCCTGGCCTTGCGCGCCAGACGAAAATTAATGACGTTGCTCATCTTCCACCCTTCCCACTATGAGGCATAATGCCATACCGCCCCATGGCGAGGCCAGCCGCCTTCGGACCGGCCCTATAGGAAAATCATGCCCAGCATCCATGACGTCGCCGCCCTCGCCAAAGTCTCGATCAAGACGGTGTCCCGCGTTGTCAACAAGGCGCCCAACGTCAGCGACGAACTGCGCGAACGGGTGAATGCGGCGATCGAGCAGCTGGGTTATCGTCCCAACCAGTCGGCGCGGCGGCTGGCCGGTGGCCGGTCCTTCATGATCGCCTATCTCTACAGCAACCCCGCCCCCGCCTATACCGGCGGCATCCAGTCGGGCGCGGCGGCGCGCTGCCGCGACCTGGGCTATCATCTGGTGGTGGAGCCGATTTCCGATGCTGGCGAGGAGCGGATCGAAGTGCTGGACCGGCTGGTCGCGGCACTGCGCCCGGACGGCGTGTTCCTGGTGCCGCCGCTGTCCGACGACGCGCTGCTGCTCGACCGGCTGGTGGCGCTGAACCTGCCCTGCGCCCGGATCGCCGGCACGGCGGAGGCATCGAAGGGTGGCATCAACATGCCGACGCCCGAACATGCCGCCGGGCGGATGGTGGCCGATCATCTGACGACGCTCGGCCATCGGCGGATCGCGGTCATCACCCCGCCCCCGACCCACAAGGCGGCCTTGCAGCGCGTCGAGGGCTTTCGCGAGGGGATGGCGGCGGCCGGACTGCCGATCGACGACAGCCTGTTCATGCAGGGCAGTTTCGATTTCGCGTCCGGCATCGCCTGCGCGCAGGCGCTGTTGCAGCGGGATGACCGGCCGACCGCGATCTTTGCGACCAACGACCCGATGGCGCTGGGTGTGCTGACGCTGGCGCATGATCTGGGCCTGCGCGTGCCCGAGGATCTGTCCGTCGCCGGGTTTGACGACACGCCCGCGAGCCGCACCAGTTGGCCGCCGCTGACCACCGTGCGCCAGCCGCTGGACCATATGGGCCGCGCCGCGATCGACGCGCTGATCAACGGCCCGGGCGAACCGCCGCGCTTCACCTTCTCGCTGGTCGCGCGCGGCAGCACCGGACCAGCGCGCGAATGATCGCCTAGTCGGCCCGCATTTCCGGGCAGGACATCAGAAAGCCTTCTGATGGACCAGCACGTTGAAGGTCCGCAGGAGGATGCCCACGTCGCGCGCCAGGCTCCAGCCGTGCAGATATTCCAGATCGGATTCGATCCGCCGCAAAATGTCGGCGCGGGTTTCGGTCGCGCCGCGAAAGCCCCGGATCTGCGCTAGGCCGGTAATGCCGGGCTTGAGCGCGTGGCGATGCCAATATTGACGATCGACCTGCCAGAAATAGGCGTCCTCCGCCGTCGATCCCAGCGCATGGGGGCGCGGGCCGACCAGGCTCATCTCGCCCAGCAGCACATTGAACAGTTGCGGCAGCTCATCGATGCTGGTGCGGCGGATCAGGCGTCCGATCCGCGTCACCCGGTCGTCGCTCCGCCCGGTCGAGCGGCTACCTACGGCGTCGCCGCGATCCGCATGCATGCTGCGGAACTTGTAGATACGGAACAGCCGGTTGCCGCGGCCGATCCGCTGTTGACGGAAGAAGATCGGCCCTGCGCTGTCGAACTTGATCGCGATCGCGACCAGCAGCAGCAGCGGCAACAGGGCGATGAGCAACGGCACGGTGAGAGCGATGTCAAGCAGCCGCTTGCTCGCCCGGTCCGCCAGGTTGAGCGGACCACGCGCAACCACCAGGGTCGGTGAACCCAGCCAGCCACCGACCGCCAGCGGCATGGTTTCGCCCACTTCCGGCACGACGACTTCGCCCTGGACATTGCTGCCCTTGAGTATCTGTGCCCAACTGGCGCGCCGCGCCGCCGGGCAGAGGACGATCGCCCGGTCATAATCGCGCAGCAACATGCCAAGTTGATGCAGCTTGAAGGGATCATCTTCCTCCGGCCGCAGTCCAATATGGCAGGCATCGATCACGGCCGCGTTGCCACAGTCATTGGGCAGCGCACAGCCATCCACGATCAATATCTCGGCCAGGAGCTGGCTGCCAAAGCGGCGGCGCACGGCATGGGCCACCAGCGATCGCTGCACCAGCAACAGCCCCAGGCTGCTCGCGAGTCCCGCAAGCACGGCCGAGCGCGGCACGACATCGATCGCCTTGAGCGCGAACACCACCAGGAAGAAGAGCAGCATCGTGCCGCCCAACGCCAGCGTCACGGTGCGACAACTGATGGCCGCGCTGGTCAGGCAGGAGGCGGCATAAGCCTGACTGTGGAAAGCGATGATCGCGAAGACCGTCGCGCCGGCAGCCAGCGATGCGGCGATGTCGCCGCTCAATCCGGGCAGCGGCGAAATCCGGACGCCCGCGCCGAAACCGACGAACAGGGCCACGCCGTCCAGCATCACCAGCAGGAGGCAGAGCCACAGGCGCACATTACGCTTCACCATTGGCGAGCGCGCGCGGTTGCCGGTTCGGACCTGCAATGCGAAATCTGGGTTTGGCATAGGGCTACCCCTCTCTTGTCGCCATGACGGCCCATGATCGGGCATCGACCGCCATCTGCCTGGGGAGGTTCAGGACCAGGCCCACCCCCGCACTGCTACAAAAGCACATAGGCAGCATGGACAATCAATCCGTGCCACTACCTATCATATTGAACCGCTTTATTTCATGCCATCATTTACAAAATAGACTCAGCACAATTCCACACAACAACAAATCAAGATTAATCACACGCTGTTTCTGTATTGCTACGTATGGGAAAGGCGACCCATTCTTGCCATAACATAGCAAACGGAGCGAGGATCGGAATGCGCGTTGCCCTGACCATAGGTCTTGCGATCATCCTTTGCATATGGGTGTGCGGACTTGGTCGACTGTGGCGATTGCAGAGCGCCTCTCAGGCCAGTTTGAAGGTCGAACCGATCGACCGGTTGTTCGCGATATTCTGGCTGCCGATCGCGATACTGGCGCTGATCGCGGCCCTGCCGCTGATGGCACGCCAGTGGCTGGCCCGCCGGCAGCGATATTGACATTCTCATCCGTCGAGCCGCCGCCCGATGCCCGCCGCGAACGCGACCCGCAGCGCATCGGACAGGTTGCGTGTCTTCAACTTCGCCATCAGATTGGCCCGGTGGATCTCGATCGTCCGCGGACTGATCCCCAGTTGCAGCGCGATATGCTTGTTGGGCAGGCCCATCGTCAGGCCGGCCAGCACGTCCCGCTCGCGCGGCGTCAATTTTTCGACCAGCGCCTGCGCTTGCATCGTCCGCTGCCGCCGCGCGCCATTGTCGTGCAGCACCGACCAGGCATTCTCCACCGCCTGCAGCAGGCTTTGCCGCTCGAACGGCTTGACCAGGAAATCGACGGCGCCCATCTTCATGGCGGCAACGGTCACGGCGATATCGCCATGGCCGGTCAGCATGATGACCGGGAAATTGAGGTCAGCCTCGTTCAGCCGGCGCTGCACTTCCAGCCCGTCCATGTCGGGCATCCGCAGATCCAGGATGACGCATCCTGCCGGTTCGGTCGGGGCGGCGGCGAGGAAATGCGCGCCGCGCTGCCAGGTGCGGACCGAATAACCTTCAAGCTCCAACAAGAAGGCGGTCGCTGCCCTGACCGAATATTCGTCGTCCACGATATGGATCGTCTTCATTCCGTCCACAGAGAATCCCTTTCTTGCGCTTCAATGTGAAACAAAAGCAGCTGCCCGCTGGTGTGGGTTCGACCCAGATCCGCCCCCCATGGGCCTCCACAATCGTTCTACAGATGGACAATCCGACCCCTGTTCCTTCTTCCTTGGTACTGACGAAGGCATCGAACAGCCGCTCCCGGATTTCGGCGGCGATGCCGGTTCCGGTGTCGGTGATTCTGACCAGCGTGGTAAGTTCGTCGATGCGCAGCGCATCGATGCTGAGGACGCGTTCATCCATGCCGCGCATCGCATCGATCGCATTACGGCACAGATTGCCGATGACCTGTTGAATCTGCACGGGATCGGCGAAGACCGGGCCGGCATCCGGATCGATCCGCAACACCAGCCGCACCTGTGCATTGGCGGCGGTCGATCGCACCAGCGCGATGCTGCTGCGGACCATCTCGCCCATATCCTGCACCTCCAGCTGCGCTTCGCCGTTGCTGGCGAAATCGCGCAGATGACGCATGATCGCTCCGGCGCGCACCGACTCTTGCGCTGCCAGATGGAATATCTCTTCCAGCTTCCTGCGGTTGCTGACGGTCAGGTGGCGCAGCAGGATGCCCCCGCCTTCCATATAGGCGGCCAGCGCGGTCAACGGTTGCGTCAGTTCATGCGACAGCATCGAGGCCATCGCGCCCATCGCACTATAGCGCGTTCCGTCCAGCATTTCGGCCTGCAGGATTTCGAGCTGGGCCTTGGTCGCTTCCTGCTCGGACAGGTCGCGGACAAAGGCGGTGAAGCGGGTTCCGCCATTCGCCTCGACCCGCACGAAGGTCATCTCGGTTGCGAAATTGGAGCCGTTGCAGTGTCGACCGATCAGCTTGCGCTCGACCTTTTGCGTAATTTCCACAATTCGGAACGGCCGGTCGTCCACCCGCTCCTCGCCCGACGGGCAGACCAGCAACAGACTTTCGAAATCCTGCCCCTGAAGCTCAGCCAGGCTGTAGCCGAACATGCGCGAGGCCGCTTCGTTGATATATTCGACATGGCCCTGCGCATCGAACACGAACACGCCGTCGGGCGCGGTCTCCAGGATGAGGCGCAATTCATTCTCGCGTTCCTGCAGCGCAAATTCATGCGCGCGTTCGAGGGTAACGTCGCGGATCAGATTGGCAAAACCCTGCAGCATCCCGTCATTGTCATAGAGGGCGGTCACCACGCAATTCTGCAGATAGCTGGTGCCGTCGCTGCGGTGGAAGCGATAGTCGAACTCCCAGCTGCCATGCTGCCTGGCCTGGACGAAAGCCTCTGCCAGACGTTCCTTTATGTCCGTCCTGTCGGGATAGAGCAGCCCGACATGACGGTGCATGATGTCCGGTGCCGACCAGCCGGTGAACCGCTCCGCCGCCCGGTTCCAATGCAGGATAAAGCCGGACATGTCGGTCATGTAGAGCGCATAATGCGCCGCGCCGTCGGTCAGCAGCTTGAGCTGCTTCATCAACCGGCTGACATGGGCGGCCTGGAACTCCGCCCGGGCGCGCCAGAAGGTCGAGCGCAATGCGACGACATTGGCGGCAATCAGGCTGAGCAGGAAGGCCGAGGAATTGGACAGACTGTCATCGCCGAAATCGATGTCGACCAGGCCATAGGCGGCCGCCAGTGCACCCAGGGCAGTCAGAACACCCGGCCCCGCGCCGAACAACATGGTCGCCGACAACGCCACCAGCGTGAAGATCACATAATATTCCGCCGCCAGCAGTTGCGGGCCGTCCACCAGGACCGCCCCCATCGCCAGAGCGAGGACCACCAGTGCCATGACATAGCGCCCCAGCCCGCTCCACGACACATGCCGCCGAAGACAGCGCAATCGCGACATCCAGAATGGGTATCGCAGCGGGTCAGCCGCCAGGAAGCGGGCAACATGAAACTTGCCGATAGCTGCAAACATAAGTCAAACCCCGCGCCTGATGCCCAGAATTATTTCAAATGTTGCGACCATCACCCTTTAAGGGTTTATATTGTGGGATTGGACGCCCTTTTCATGACCGCCCGACCGACCCTGACCTTATCTTGATCTGGATCAAATTTTGCAGGAAACTCTGCTGCATTGCAGAATATTTATCAACCGAACTACGGGAAGTATAGTAGGTAGTTTTACACAATATTCGAAAAATCAGATTTTTGCTTCAACGGCCCGAAGCCATTTCAACTCATAAATGATTTTACACCAATACCTTAACCTGACTGAACGCTCCTGTCGGCCCGCGCTCGCGCGAATTGGACCATGTCGATCACCAATGTCCGGCCCAGCAAGCCAAGGGCAATTGCGTAGAAGATCGCCCCCAAGGTGATAGTGCAAAGCAGCATGGCAAGGGGTGGGCTCCCCTGCCACTGCCCCCGGAACAGCCACAGGGCGAGCGCCATGAACAGCGAAGCAAGGATGCTGGGCTGCAGCGCCCGCCAATAGTCGCGCCAGCCGATCGGCAGCAACAGCATCACCGGCCAGACCGACAAGGGATAGAGAAGATAGGCCCGTGCCGTGAAGGCGGCGGCAACCGCCCAAAGGCCATAATGCACGGCGAAGAAGAAGGTCACGATATTGACCAGGGCATAGATGGTCGCCAGCCAGGTCTGCCATTGCGGCTTGCCCATGGCGAGCATCAGGGCCTGATTATAGATGCCGATCGCCTGCAAGGCGCCGAACAGGCTGAGATAGCGCATCACGTCCGCCGCCGCCGCCCAGCGCGGGCCGAACAGCAGGAAGATGAACTCGTCCGATATGATCGCCAGGCCGACAAAGGCGGGGGTGGTGATCGACGCGGTCGCCGACACGATGCGCAGGAACGCTGCCGCCAGACGGGCAGGATCGTCCTTCAGCCGGGAAAAGACGGGGAGCGCAACCCGCGACAGCGCACGGGCCAGCATGAGATTGGCCGCCAGCAGTGCGCGCTTGCCGACGGTATAGATGCCGGTGGCCGCGCCCCCCAGTGCAAGACCAACTACCATCAGGTCCGAATTGGCGTTGAAGAAATTGGCCGCGCCGGTGACGCCGACATGACGGCCGTAGAACAGGATCTCGCACGCATGTTCGCGCGAGAAGCGCAGGCGGGGCCGCAACGGGCAGGCAGCCCAGAGGATCAACGTGCCGACGACCGCGACCGCCAGATTCTGCGCGACCAGCGCCTGCACCCCATAGCCGGCAACAGCAAGGCCGATGCCGATACAGCCGCCGACGAAGGTGGAGATGGTCGAGCGGGTGGCCAGTGGCCGCATCTGCAGCGCCCGCGTCAGCCAGGCCTGAGGCACCAGATTGAGCGCGCTGAGGAAATTGGCGATGCTGAGCCAGCGCAGCACCCAGGCGAGGCCGGCATGCCCCGCCGCCGCTTCGGCCCAGTCCGCCAGGGCGAAGGTCGCGATCGACAGCAGCGCACCGGCGGCAGCGGCAATCCAGAAAGCGGTGTTGTCGAGTTCGGGATCCGCCCTGCCGCGACTGACCAGAGAGGCGCTGATCCCGGACAGCACGATCATCTGGAACCATTGCCCGACCAGCAGGGCGAGCGCGACGATCCCCAGCATGGTCGCATCGACATAGCGAGCGATCACCAGGAAAGTCAGGAATTGCAGCAACTGCACGCCCCAGCTTTCCATGATCGACCAGGCCATGCCCGATCGGACTGCGCGCCCAAGACCTGCGTTCGCCATGCCCGTCCCCTAGCTGCGTTGAAAACCGTCATCGGCGCGGACATGCTTGACGAAGGCGGCCGGGTTGCCGCGCCACAACTGGCGCGCGGGCACATCGTCGAACACCACTGCGCCGGCCGCCACCACGGCATGATCGCCGATCGTCACGCCCGGCAGGATGATCGCATTGCGCCCGATCCAGACATTGCGGCCGATCGAGATCGGACGGGGACGGACAGCCTGGTCCTGATGCACGGCGTGAAAGCTGGTATCGAACAGGGCAGCATTGTCACCGATCCGCGTGCCGTCCCCGATTTCGATCCGCGCAGCGCTGAACATGTGAACGCCGGTATTGAGGGAGACCTGGTTGCCCAGGATGATCGCGCCGTCGGCGGCAGTGCCGAGACGAATCCGGCTGGGTTCGTTGCGCAACCGGACGCGGTCGCCGATCACCAACCGTCCTTCGTTGCGCAGATAGGGCATGCCGCCCCGCACCCGCAGATGCTGACCCAACTGCCCGCCAATCGCCCGCACGCGCATCCGCGTCAGCCCGGCATAGAGGCGATCGAACTGGGCGGTCAGAAACAGGAATGGCATGACAGATGGCTTCCCACCATGACCGGATGACGGCGACACATCAGGACAGTCCACCGGCATCGAAGACAGTCCTGTCGCGGACAAGGGCGTTCACCGCCCCTCGACCGGTTGCTTGACGAGCGGCCGGGGCGCCGGCGGAATGCGCGGCTGGAGCGTCGCATAGGCCAGGCGCAACCGCTCGACAAAGGCGCCATGACTGAATTCGGTACGAGCCCGATGGGCCGCCACCCGCCCGAGATCGCCCCGCAAGGCCGCATCATGTGCCAGTCGCTCCATCCCCTCGGCCAGCCCCAGCGCCGTTGGCGGCGCCAGCCAGGCGCTGCCATCGTCCAGCACCTGGCTGTGGCTTTCGATCCGGGTAGCCAGGATCGGGCGGGTCGACGCCATGTAGGAGAATATCTTCATCGGCGTGTTGCGCCCCTGAATGCGGGGGGAGCAAAGGATGTCGGCCTGGGCGAGATAATGCGCCAGATGCCCGAGCGGACGAGCCCCCAGCAACCGGACATCCGCTGCGATGCCGAGCCTGTCTGCCAGCGCAGCATGATCGGCGATCGCCTGCGGATTGCCGCCAATTATCACCAGCATCGGCCGCCTGTTCGGATCGACCAGCGCCAGCGCCTCGATCAGCAGCGCTACGCCCTGATAGGCCTCCAGATTGCCGACATAGAGCGCCAGCGGCCGCCCATTCGCAAGCGCCCCGATATCTTCCGTCGCCCCCGCGCTGCCCGGATCCTCGAACGCGACGTCGGGCAGCAGATGGACGCGATCCGCCGCGGCCACCCCGCGCGCCGCCGTCTGTATGGCCGGGCAGACGGCCAAAGTGAGGTCGCTGCGCCGGAAGGCTGCACGCTCCAGGAACGCCAGCAAACGGGCGGGCAATCGTGCCTTGGGCCATTTGTCGGCGACCTGCTCGCTGAGGATCGAATCCGCGTCATAGACCAGGTGCGCACGCCGCATCGTCGCCAGCGGCCAGGCCAGGAAAACGGCCTCCTCCACTGCATGAACGACATCATAGCGTTGGCGCAGCAATAAGCGGGCGGCGGCAAAGAACATCCATAGATCGCAGACCAGCTTGGCCGGCGAAAAGCCGATCGGCACGCGCCGGATGCCGGGCGGCGCGGCTATGCGATGATGGCTGACGCCGGGCATGGCCACATCCTGACCGACATGGAAAGTCAGCAGATCGACCTCATGGCCCTGCCCGGCTAGCGCCTCGGCCGCGAGGCGGACCGCGATGGGCGTGCCGCGTTCCTCGAAAAAGGGCTGCGGGGCGAGCATCAATATCTTCATGATGCCAGCCTCAGCCGCAGCTGACCGCTCAAAAAGGCCAGCGGTGATGCCAGCCTGCCGAAAGCGGTGGCCCCGCCCTCTGCCGCCAGGCGGACGAGGGCGCGAATGTCGCGCGCCGGCCGATCGCGCGACACTTCGCCCTGCAGGATCGTGCCATAGGTGCCGATCCGGCAATCGTCGCCGACCAGCGGCAGGGGGTCCGACCCGCGCAGCACAAGGCGGGCGCCAAAACGCGATACCGGCCAGAAGACAGGCCGGCTGCCGATGTCGCCCAGCAGCAGGCGCCCCTCGCCATCGTCGCGCATCAGGCGATCGACCAGATTGCCACGGCGGCCCAGCCATTTGCCGATCCCCCATGGCAGGATGACCAGCGCATCCTGTGCCAGCATCGCGGAGACCAGATCACGCGCGGGCAGCCCGTCATCGAAATGGGCGTCGGTCGCCAGCGCCAGCACTTCCAGCCGTTCCGCACTGATGACCTGCCGGCCGGCAAGAACCAGCAGGTCGGCGCCGTCGTGACGCAGCCACAGGCTTTCGGCCTCGTCGGTCGCCTCCGCAAAGGAGCGCAGTGCGTCGAACATGTCATGCCCCTGCTGCTCGGCCAGCATGAACAGGGTCAGCGCCTCGCCCCCGGCCATCCCCACCATCCGATCATGCGCGGCGGTGAGCGTCGCGACCGGATCGGCACCGGGGTGAAGATGGACATGAGCGTCGATCAATATCCTACGCATAATGGGCGCGCGCCTTTGTCGCCGACCCGGCCGGCTGGGCCGGCCAGATGCGGTCCGCCACCGCCTCGCTCAGCAGCGGCGCGGTCGTCAGCTTGCCGCCGACCAGGAGATGATAGCCACGGGGGCCGGGCTGCAGATGGCGATCGCGCATGTCGAACTGCCGCCCGCTGCCGTCGCGGTCGGGCAGAAGGCCCGCATGGACCGCCCGGATCGATCCCGCGTCGAGGTCGAGATGCGGCAGGCAGAGCCTGATCTGGCGCAGCGCCGCATCGATATCGCGCGGCTCCGGTGCGGCCTGAGTTGCGCCGGGCGCTGGCCGATAGAAGGTGCCGACCAGCGTGCCGCCCTTGACCTTGCGGAAGAAATAGCTGCGGCCCCGACCATGGCGCGGCGACAGCGCATAGGCGTCCACACCGTGTGGCGCGGGGATGTCGAGCAGCAGATTATAGGCCAGGATCGCGGCGCTGGGCCTGGCTGCTCGTCCAGCGCCCTCGCCCGGATCAAAACCGGACCACGCCCCCCGGCAATCGAACAATTGTCCGGTGGCCAGGCGCTGTTCCTGACCGCTCGTGCGATCCCGGACATGTACGCCCTGCAACTGCCCGGCCTGTTCGGCCAGGGCGATGGCTTCGGTCGCGCGCAGGAGCACGCCCCCCCGCTGTTCGACCTGCGCCAGCATATGCGCGAGCAGCGCGGGCGCATCGGTCAGTTCGGCATCATGCCAGAAAGCGCCGCCGACCAGATCCATTGCGGGCACGGCATAGCCGTCCAGCACCTGCTGGCGGCTATATTTCCCGTCGTCGGGCAAGGGACATTCCTGCCCGCAAGCGACACGAAGGGTCCGGTCGGCGACGCGCGCGGCCGCGAAAAGCGCGGGGGAACGGATCGCGCCGCGATAGAGCGGCATGACGCAGCGCAAAGGCCGCACATGCCGTGGATAACGATCGATATACCAGGCCTGCGCCCGGCGGCTCTGACGCCAGCGGCCGATGCTGAACGACTGCAGATAGCGCAGGCCACCATGGATGATGCCATAGCTGTTGACCGAGGCACCGGCTGGCGCATCGTCCCGATCAATCAGGATCGGACGCTGGCCCCGCGCGATCGCGGCGAGGGCCAGCGTCGCCCCCTGAATACCGGCACCCAGGATCACCGTCTCAGGCATCGCCAGCCACCTGCTCGACAATCTTCTCTACGCGATAATGCTGCTTGCCGTCACCGCGGGTGAAGATGATGATCTCCGCGATCAGGCCGATCGCGGCGATCTGAATCCCCAGGACCAGCAGCAGCACGACCAGGACCAGCATCGGCCGATCCGACAGTGGCACGTTGCTGACCTCGCGCTGGAACAGCAGAAATGCCATCAGCAAAAGGCTGCACACGACCGATCCGGCACCGACCGTGCCGAAGAAGCGGAAGGGACGCTGCATGAAGCGGACGAGGAAGCCGACGGCGAGCAGGTCCAGCATCACGTCCATATAAACGCCGAGGCGGTGCTGCGGCCGAGCGGCATCGCTCTGCGCCTGGGCCAGGGTGAGTTGCATCACCTTGAAGCCATGCGCCTCTGCCAGCAGCGGCAGGAAGCGCTGCTTTTCATCCTGCACCGGAATCTCGTCGAACACGCTGCTGTGCGCAGCGCGAACGGAACAGCCCGGATCATTATATTTTGCGCCCGCGAACCGCGCGACCTTCTCGAAACCCCAGCCACGCAGGCGATTGAAGATCGCATCGTCGCTGCGTTGGCGACGGACGGTCACCACATCAGCATCATTGAGATGGTCCAGCAGTTCCGAGATCGCGCCCGGCCCGACCTGGAAATAAGCCGGCAGGAACAGCAGATGCCGGCCGGTCGACCGCCGCACGCCTTCGCGCAGACAGGCCGCCTCGCCAAATTCCCGGCTGAAGCGCATGACCTGGATCGGTTCGCCACCGCGCTGCAATTGTTCCAGCGCATCGATCGGAAAATCCATGTTCCCGTCGATCACATAGATGAACTCATAACTGCGGCCGGTCGCGGTGATGGTGTCGCGATATTCGGCATAGACTTTCTGGATATCGTCGAAACGCGCCAGAACCGGGATCACGACGGAAAGATCGGTAGTCTCGACAAGGTCGAGTTTAGCAGAAAGCGCCATTTTCAATCCCCTTGTTTCGAAAGGCCGACCGAGAGACGCGCCCCCAGTTCGGCATAGCCGGACACTTTGTTCGAAAGCGAAGCCAGCATCTGGCCGACAACGGTCCAGCCCAGCAGGAACAGCGAAAGCGACAGCCACAGCACGGCGATCGCCAGCGTCGGCAGGGCAAGCCCATCGCCCGTGACCGAAATCAGCAGCGCGGTGACACCGAGCATGAACGTGCCGACCAGCAGGAAGCGCGACCAGGCCATCGGCCGGCGCACATAGCTGAGCAGGATGCGGATCGAGACGATGTCGAGCATCACCTTGTAGATGCGCGAGAAGCCATATTTGGACACGCCGAAGCGCCGTGGATGATGCCGCACCTCGATCTGCGCGAGCTTCGCGCCAGCCAGGCGCGACAGCGCGGGAATGAAGCGGTGCATTTCGCCATACATGGGCAGTTGCTTGACCAGGATGGCGCGAAACGCCTTGAGCGAGCAGCCGCTATCGCGGACCGCCACCCCCATCAGCCGCGCCATGATGCGGTTGGCCACCTGCGAAACGAAGACCCGTACCCCGCCATCCTGACGCTTCTTGCGCCAGCCGACGACGATGTCATAGCCCTGGTAGATGATCGCGACCATCTGCGGGATGTCGAGCGGATCATTTTGCAGGTCGCCATCCATGGTGACGATGATGTCACCCCGCGCATCCTGGATACCGGCCGCCATCGCCGCCGTCTGGCCATAATTGCCGCGGAATTTCACGATGCGAACATGCGGATCCAGCGCCACCAGATCAGCCGCGCGGGCGAATGTCGCATCCCGGCTACCATCGTCCACCAGGACGACCTCATAGCTGGGCGCAAAATCGACCAACGCGTCGCTGATCGCCTGATGGAGAAGGACGACATTGTCCTCTTCATTATAGAGAGGAACGACTATGGAGACATCAACCATCTGACCACCCCCCACAAGATACGAAATATTTAATTTAGACATCAACATATATAATATTGAGTCAAATCAAGACTTGGACAAAGTCATGATCACACGAATCAAGATCACACATATTAGAAACATTTTCTATTATGTAGTGACACCTACTCGATAGGTGTTCCCCCCTATGTTGACTCATCTCGCAATTGCGTAAGAATTTTGAGCGAGCCGGCACAAGCGCGGCTATTGTCGAAATCGGGGAACGACATGCTCAGTTCTTCAGAGAGAATGCCGGCGTTTGCCGGCCCGCAGGACCGCGATGCGCGCCGTGCAGACGCATGGCTGCGCACCATCCTGCCCTGCCTTGCGGTGGGGATGGTGGCCTGCCTCCTCTATGGCATCAGCATCCAGACGCGCCCCGCCCATCTCGACGAATTCTATCATCTGCTGGCCGGACGCAGCTGGCAGTTGCACCGCGATTTCGCGCTGCTCGACGGGCAATATGTCCGCGCGCCGCTGTTCACCATGATCGTGGGCTGGACCTTCGACCTGGTCGGACGCGCCGACCTGCTGGTCGCCCGCCTGCCATCGGTGCTGTTCAGCGCGATCAGCGTCGCGATCCTGTTCCAGTGGCCCAGGCAGAGTGCCGGGCCATGGGCTGGCCTGAGCGCCGCCGCGCTGCTTGGCCTGGCCGGCTACACGTTCGACATCGCCCATTTCGCCCGTTTCTATGCCCTGCACACGCTGCTGATCCTGACCGCGGCCTGGACCCTGTATCTGGCGACCCGCACGAATCGCCGGCTCCAGCCACTCTGGGCAGGACTGGCCGCGATGGCGCTGATCCTGGCTTACCAGTTGCAGCCGGTGACGATCATCGCGCTCGCCGGGCTGGGCGGCTGGCTGCTGATCGACCAGCGAGCCCTGCTGTTGCAAACGTTGAAGCGTCACCCCCGCAGCGCTCTCATCCTGTCGGCCTGTGTCGTTATCGCCGTCATTCTGGGTTTCGAGCCGCTCGCCGCGATGGTCGGCCGCTTCGCCCATGCCGAAAGATGGGCCACCGCCGCGCAGAATGACCGGCTATATTATGTGCGCGAGTTTTGGGTGCAGATGCCGCTGTTCAGCCTGCTGACGCCGGTCGCCCTGCTGCTCGCCATCCGCAGCCATGCGCGCCTCGGCCTGCTCTGCGCCAGCATGATCATCATCTGCCTGACGCTGCATTCCTTCGCCGGCATGAAGGCCTGGCGCTATTGCTATTATGTGCTTCCGTTTTTCTGCATGGCCTATGGCCTGGCCATCGCGTCGCTGTTGCCCGCGACAGGCCCGGACAAGCGGCGCGCCACGCTGCAGACCGGCATCGGTGCGATCGTCCTGCTGACCCTGCTCGCCAGCAGCCCTGTCTATCGCGAGGGTGCCAGGCTGACCCTGGCGGGCCTGAAGGCCCTGGCAACCGGCCCGGTCGCGCTGGCTGCACCCGTGCCCGACGGCGACTGGTCTCGCGCCGAGGGGCCTTTCCGCGCGATCGCCGCACGACAGGGCATGCTGGTGACCGGCGACGACCTGCGCACCATCGCGCATCTGGGCGACTATCAGGTCTTCATCAGTTCCAGCCGGCTGGGCGAATTGCCGCCCTTCACCGATTTTACACCCGACTATCGGACCGGCCGCCCGATCATCGAGGCCGTATCGGCCATGAACGCGGTGATCGACTGCAACCGCAGCGGCGCCGTGATCGTGTCCGATCGCCAGTGGCGCAATCCGATCGCGGTTACGCCCGCCGTCGCCGATCTGATCGAACGGCGACTGACCCCGGTTCGGTCGGTGCCCGGCTTCCATGTCTTTACCTGGCAAGCCGCCAAGGCCGCCCGGCCCTGCCCCTATCCACAACATGGATCGCGGCGGGCGTCATGAGCGGCCGGACCTTTCGCGCGCGCCTGTCGCAGCATCCGTCCATTCGGGAGAGTTGTGCATGAACGAAACCGGCTATCAACCAATCATCGCGGTAACCGGCGCCACCGGCTTCGTCGGCGGCACGCTGGCCCGGCGTCTGGTCGCCATGGGCTATCGCGTGCGATCGATGACCCGCCGGCCGCTGACCGAGGCGGAACGGGAAAGCGGGATCGAGTGGATCGAGGGCGCGCTGACCGACACGGACAAGTTCGACGCGCTGCTGAAGGACGCGCGCTATTGCTTCCACATCGCCGCCATGTTCCGATCCGAAGGCACGCGCAGCGAGTTCATGCAGGTCAATCGCGACAGCACCCGCGCGCTGCTGGCTGCAGGCAGGCGGGCTGGCGTCGAGCGCTTCATCTATTGCTCGTCGATCGGCGTGCATGGCAATGTCGCCACGCCGCCGGCCGACGAAAATGCACCGTTCGATCCGCGCGACCCCTATCAGGAAAGCAAGCTTCAGGCCGAGGATTTGTGTCGGGACGAAATGACCCGTCCGGACATGAGTGTGGTGATCGTGCGTCCCTGCTCCACCTATGGACCGGGCGACATACGCATGCTCAAGATGTTCCGGATGCTCCAGCGGCGGCGCTTCCTGTTCATCGGCACCCACGAGCCCAATTTCCATCCGGTCTATATCGACGATCTGATCGCGGGCTATATCCTGACGATGACGCATCCCGACGCGCCGTCGGGCACCTTCATCCTGGGCGACCGATCCTTCCTGTCGCTGCGCGACTATGTCGCCACCGCCGCCACCGTGCTGGGCGTACCGGCGCCCAGGACCACCATCCCCTATGGCCTGGCATTGCTGGCAGCCCGGATCTGCGAGGCGATCTGTGCGCCGCTGTCGCTGCAGCCGCCATTGCATCGGCGCCGGCTGACCTTCTTCAAGCATAATCGCGCCTTCACGATCGCGCGGGCGGAAAAGGTGCTGGGCTATGAGCCGGCGGTGGGGCTGGAAGAAGGATTTCGCCGCACCGTCGCCTGGTATCGCCAGCAGGGTCTGCTGGCATGAGGATGATGGCGTCGCCCTGCTGGCCGTCAGCGGTTGAGCCAGCGTCCGAGCCGGGCGCGATCGCGGCGATGGCGTTGGCGCATGCCCCAGGCACCGGCGAGGGACGCTGCCGCAGCGGTGGCAGCGAGCGGCGCCGCGACGCCGCACAGGGCGAGCAGCGCCAGGGCAGATCCCGCGCCCGCACTCCAGCGCACGAACCGACGCGCGCCAGCGGCATAGCCATCGATGATCCCATCGATATCACCGATCACAACCCAGTCCGGCCGATCGGCGACCCGGGCCATCAGCGGCTGCACGGCACCGTCGGGCAAGGTCAGCGACCGGACGATCAGAACCTCTCCGGCCGCTACAGCTATGTCGGCCGGGAGTACCACATGCAATTCGGCGCCCGTACCCGTGCGATACCGGACAGCCTGCATGGCGCTTCCGTCACGCCGTTCGACATCGATCACCACGCCGCGCCTCAGCAACAGGCCAACGCTGCCGAAATGGGTAAGGATCGCCCGCTTCGCACCGAGCGCCCGCGCCGCCGACGGGGCCTGCCCGGGAACGGCCACGATAGCCAGCCCCTGGCCCTTGCTCGTCTGCCTGTCCTGGATCGAACCCATATCTCGCCAACTTCCTGCGCCCGGCATGGGGCTAGCATGGCTGCGGAGCGCTGACCATGATGCATAGCCACGCTACGGGACAAACGGCCAGGTCCATCAGACATGCCGCGATCGCACTGGCGGTCCTGGGATTGCCGGACTCTGCGGCCGGCCAGACCCGCGCACCGCTGGCCGGCGTCAACCTTGCCGGTGGCGAGTTCAATTCCGGTCGCAAGCCGGGCACCTACGCCAAGGACTATATCTATCCGGATGCACGGATCGCGGCCCCCTTCATTGCCATGGGCATGAAGATCGTGCGTGTGCCGCTGCTGTGGGAGCGGTTGCAGCCCAGTGCTGCGCAGCCGCTGTCCGCCAGCGAGATCGGGCGGCTGGACAAGGTGATCGCCGGCCTGAAAGGCTTCGAGATCATCATCCTCGACATCCATAATTACGGCAAGCGCAACGGCAAGCGGCTCGACCAGATGGCCGATGGCGACGCCCAGTTCGCGGACCTGTGGCGGCGGCTGGCCGAGCGCTATCGCGAGGATCCGCGGATCGCCTTTGGCCTGATGAACGAGCCCAATGGCATGGCGCCGGCCCAATGGCGGCGCATCGTCGACGCCGGTGTCGCCGCGATCCGCAAGGCGGGCGCGCGCAACCTGCTGTTGGTGCCCGGATCGAACTGGACCGGCGCCCATAGCTGGGCCGCAGGCGGCACACGATCCAACGCCGCCGCCTTCAGCGATTTCCGCGATCCGGGGAGCAATTATGCGTTCGAGATGCACCAATATCTGGACCCCGACAGTTCGGGCATGAAAATGCAGTGCGAGGACGCGCCGGTCATCCGCCAGCGCATGATGGCCGCGACCAACTGGCTGCGGACCAACAAGCATAAGGGCTTTCTGGGCGAGTTCGGTGCACCGCCCGACGCCCGGTGCCTCGCCAGCCTCGACGCGCTGCTCGACCATATGCACCGGAATGCCGATGTCTGGATGGGCTGGACCTATTGGGCCGGCGGCGGCTGGTGGGGTCCCAATTATCCGTTGAGCGTCCAGCCGGTGAAAGGCGCGGCCCGGCCACAGGCAAGCATCCTTGCCAAATATAGCAGCCGAGGAGCCCGTAAATGATCCGCGCCCGCTCCGCCGGCCTGTCGGCCGCCTGTGCCACGATCCTGACATGCCCGGCCTATGGCCAGGTGGACGTGCCGCCCGACGGCCTGACCGTGGCGCCGACCGTCCGCATGATCTATGACGACAATGTCCTGCGCCAGAATGACGATATCATCGCCGGCGACAAGGATGATCTGCGCATCACTCCCGGCGTCGACGTGACGTTCCGCAAGATCTTGGGCGTCCACCAGATCACGGCGGTCGGATCGCTCGGTTATGATTTCCACCAGCGCTACGACAATCTCGATCGCGAGCGCATCGCGCTGCAGGCGCGGGGCGATGTGAAGATTTCGGGACTATGCTATCTGCGTCCGCGCGCGCGCCTCAACTTCGCCCAGGCCAATCTCGCCGACCAGGGCGAGATTGTCGGCAATAGCGAGCGCACCCAGGATTATTCGGTCACCGCCGAATGCGACAAGCCCTATGGCTATTACCCGGTCATCAACCTGGGCTATCTGACCACCGACAACAGCGCCAGTTCGCGCCGCGCATTCGACATCCGCACGCGAACCGCCGGCATCGGCTTTGCCTATACCAAGGCCAGTTTCGGCGATATCCGGCTGATGTTCAACTATGACGCCTTCCGTCGCCCCCATTATGATGGGCTCGATACCGAAGGCCGGCGGATGAGCAGCGGCGCCGACAATTATCGCGTCGGCATAGAGTTCAAGCGCGCAGTGGCGCCCCGGCTGAGCTGGAATGCCGGGCTGAGCTATATCAAGACCAAGGCGCGCGACGATGATGTCGAGGATTATTCGGGCCTGGGCTATCATGTCGGTGCGGTCTACCAGCCTTCGCCACGCGGCAGCCTCGTGCTGGATGTCACCCGCAGCACCAGCAACCAGAGCAATACCGGCGCGACCTATGTCGTGCAGACCGACTTTTCGCTGCGCGGCAATTACAAGCTGGGCAGCCGGTCCTCGATCCAGGCAGGTGCCACCTATGGCCGACGGCAGTTCAAGGGCGAATTGCTGATCGACACCGACACGCCGCGCGGCACCGACAAGACCACTGCGCTATTCGCCGGCTATCGCTTCGCGCTGCGCAGCCGCCTGAACGCCGGTTTCGAGTTTCGCCATGAATGGCGCGAAAGCGACGTCGATCGCTACCGCTACAAATCCACCTCTTCGATGCTGTTTATTGGCCTTCAATTGTGAGGAGCACGGCCATGTCCTTCATGCGACGCACCTTCAACGCCCCGCTTGCCCTGCTGGCGGCCCTGTGCCTTGGCAGTCCGGCCACGGCGGGCGCGGACACCAAGGCCGCCGTGGCCGCCTATATATTGGGCGCGAACGACGAAATCCGGGTGTCGATCTTCGGCGCCTATCCGATCGAGGTGAAGACCCGGATCAAGGAGGATGGCCGCATTACCCTGCCCAGCATCGGCGATGTCGTCGCCGAGGGCAGGAGCACCAATGCACTGGCGGAGAATATTCGCCGGCAGTTGCAGACCGGCGGCTATTTCGTCGACCCGATCGTCAATGTCGAGGTGGTGAGCTTCGTCAGCCGATCGGTAACCATGTTCGGCAATCTCCAGAGTCCCGGCCTCTATCCGCTCGATCGCCCGCAGACTATCGCGATGATGCTGGCACGGACCGGCGGCGCGCGAGCGGACGCGGCCGACTATGCCATATTGCAACGCGCCGGCGAGGCGGATCAGCGGATCGCGTTGAGCGACCTGGATCCGCAGACGGGGACCGGCCAGTTCCTGCGTGCCGGAGATTCGGTGTTCGTGCCCAAGGCCGAAGATGTCTTCATCTACGGTCAGGTGAACAAGCCGGGCCGGGTCGCCTTCGAGACCGGCATGACGCTGCGCCAGATGCTGGCCCAGGCCGGCGGACCGACGCTGGGCGGATCGGAAAAGAAGATCACGCTCCATCGCGGACCGGAGAAAATCAAGAAGGCGGACCTCGATATGCTGGTCAAGCCGGGCGACGTCTACACCGTCAACGAACGGACCTTCTGAGGATCGGACGGCCTATTCGGGAGACATGCAGTGAATATTTTCACCAGAATCGCCCGATGGCTGGGTCTCTCCGCCGGTGAGCGGAACGCCCGTCAGGCCAAAGGCAAGCGCCATCCGGCACCCATGCTGGATCGGGCATCGGCAGCGCCGACCGCCGCCCCGCCTGCGCCGGCCGAGGTGATGGCGATCGACGCCATGCGATCGGCCGTGCGCAAGGGCTTCAACTCGACCCAGCCGGTCACTGCAGCCCGCCATCTGCATGGCCGGCAACAGGAAATGGATCTTCTGGTGGAAGGCGTGCTGGATCGCGGCAACCATGCGATGATCTTCGGCGGGCGCGGCACCGGCAAGACCTCGCTCGCACGGGTGTTCGCCAATATGGCGGACAATCGCGGCTATCTGGTCTTTTACATGGCATGCGAACCGGGCCAGGATTTCACCAGTCTGATCGCACCGTTCCTGGATGCCGCGCGCACCAATGCCCCCCGCGCCGGACCGCCCCCCTCAGCCATCCCCGCATGCCTGACGCCGCGTGACGTAGTGGAGATCCTGGCCGACCATGGCCAGCGCAAGTTCATCTTCATCCTCGACGAGTTCGATCGGGTCGCGGATACGGACGTGCTGGCGGAGTTGGCGCGGCTGATGAAGCTGCTGTCGGACGCGGCGGTGCCGGTCCACATCGTCGCGGTCGGCATCGCATCGGGCCTGAACCAGTTGATTGCCGGCCATGAATCGCTGCGGCGGCATATCTCCGCCGTGCCGATCGTCCGCATCGACAGCGACGCGGTATACGAACTGATCGATCGGGGCGCCGCCCATGCCGGGCTGAACTTCACCGATGCGGCACGCGAGACGATCGCGCATATCGCCTGCGGTTCGCCCTATCATGTCCGGTTGTTCTGCGCGCTCGCCTGTTTCGAGGCGCTGCGCCAGCGCAAGACGGTGGTCGAGCTGTCGTCGGTCCTGGCTGGCATGGTCCGGTCGGTCGATGACTGGAAGATCACCAATCCGTCCGATGCCGCGCTGTTCCACGAAGCCATCGGGCTGGGCAGCGACCATTGGCCGATGATCGAACGGGTTGCGCGCGCCGCCACCATTCCGCCCGGCATCGCGCCGGGCGACGTGGAGCCACAGTGCGACCAGGCCAGCCTGGCGATGGCACTGCTGACCCGCACCATGCACGCCCGCCCCGGCGGCCGCGAAATGATGTTCCGGGACAGCCTGGCCCCCCAGTTCCTGCTCGCCATGCTCTTCGCCAGCCAACATGGCGACCATCTCAACAACCAGGTCGTGAGCCTGGTCGACGCCCACCGCCAGAGCGTCGCGCTGTAAGGGATCGATAGGATGTACATGTTCGATGTCACAAGAGCCATTCTGCAACGCTGGAAGATGGCGACGATCATCTTCTGCAGCATCATGGCGCTGACCTTCCTGTGGATCGCGATCACGCCGCGCGAGTATCGGGCGTCGGCGCTGCTGCTGTTCGATTCCCGCGCGCCCGACCCGACCGGCGGCAAGACCAACGAGGCCAATAGCGCAAGCATGCTGGCGACGGAGGCCGAAATCCTGCGCAGCGAGGTGATCGCGCGCAAGGTCGTCGATCGGCTCGGCCTGCTGAAAGACCCTGCCCTGCGTCAGCGGTGGCAGGAACAGGCCAGCGGAAGCCAGAGCTTCGAAGGCTGGATCACGCGTGGTGTCCAGGGCGGGCTGGAAGTGCTGCCGAGCGCGGCCGGCAATACGATCGAGGTCAGCTATCGCAGCCTGGATCCCGAACGATCGGCACTGATGGCAAACAGCTTCGCCCAGACCTTCAACGATACCCGCCTGAGCATCAGCAACGAGTTTTCCCAGCGTTTCGCGGGCTGGTTCCAGAAGCAGATCGCCCAGTCGGAAAAGCGCATGGAAGATGCCCAGACCAAGCTGGCCGATTTCCAGCGTGCCCATGGCATCGTAGCGACCGGCGCGATCGACGCGGAAAGCACAAGGCTGAGCGAACTGTCCTCCAAATTGTCGTCGGCCGAAGCCACTGCCGCCGAAGCCCAAGCCCGCGCGGCCGGCGGCGCCAGCATGCCGGACGTCCAGTCGAGTGGCGTGATCCAGGGACTGCGATCGCAGATCGCCGCCAAATCGGCGGAGATCAGCCAGATGGCGGCGGAACTTGGCCCCAATCACGCAACCATGCGGGCAGCACGCCAGCAATTGCAGCAGATGCAGGATAGCCTGGCGCAGGAATCCGGAAAGACGTCCGGCACGCTGGCCGCCGCCAGTTCCGCCGCGTCGGCCAATCAGGGCACGATGCAGGCGCTGCTCGACCGGCATCGCGCACGCATGCTTTCGCTCGCCGCCGATCGCGGCAAGCTCAATGTGCTGGAAAGCAATGTCGTGTCGGCACGCAAGGAATATGAGGCGCAGACCGAGCAACTGTCGCAGCTCCATGCGAAAAGCACGGCGCCCTCGCTCAATATCGTGCGGCTCAATGTCGCGGAACCGCCCATGTTCCCCAACGCCCCGAACATCGGCGTGCGGTTCCTGATGATGACGATGGTGGCGACGATGCTGGCCATCGGATCCGTGATCCTGGCCGAGTGGCTGCGCCCGCGGGTCCGCAGCCGCGATGCCATTACCCACCTTACCGGCGTTCCCCTGCTCGGCCAGGCGGATCTGCGCCTCAAGGGCAAACAACTGCGTATCGAAGGAGGCCATTGGTCATGAGGCTGCGCTCCACCGAGCCTGTCGAACAGGTCTATACCATTCCGCCGCCGGCCTATGGCGTCGAGGACAGCGACATCCTGGCGGCGGCCAATGTGAACGTCGATCCGCTGATCGCGGTGATCAACGCCCCGGCCGAGCGGCTGGCCGAGCAGGCCCGCGACATCCAGTCGACGCTGTCGGCCCTGCGTCGGCCCGATGGCGGCCCGCCGGGATCGATCGCCGTCATTGCGATCGATGCCGTCGAGCAGGCCGCGATCCTGACCGCCAATATCGCGGTATCGGCTGCGCTCAGCGGCCTGCGGACGCTGATCGTCGATATGGAGCATTCCAACTTCATCCAGCACCGGCTGCTCAACATGAGCCCGCGCCGGGCCACGCCGGAGGATATGGAAGAGCCATTCGCCTTCGTGCAGCCGACCAATATCCGTTCGCTCTTCGCCCTGGCGGCGCCCTTGCAGGAAGGTTGCACGGCCGACGGCAATCCGCTGCCGCCATTGGCCGAACGGCTGGCGGCGATTAGCGGTCATTTCGACCTGTGCCTGGTCGATGCCAGCCATGTCGCCGACCTGGCCCATGCCGCCGGCAGCGCGGATTGCGCCATCGTCGCGGTCCGGCGCGACGAGACATCGACGAGCGAACTCAAGACCGCAATCAACAAGTTGACCATGCTGAACACCGCACTGATCGGGACGATCATGCTGATCTGACGACAGTGGACGGGAGCATCAAAACCAGGACAGATCATGAAGATAGCGCATATCTCGCGACAATATCATCCTGGCATCGGCGGGCTGGAAAGCTTCACCCGCAATCTGTGCCGCCAACAGGCCCGCGCCGGGCATCAGGTTCGGATGATCACGCTCGACCGGATTTTCGATGGCGATGGTGCGGCCCTACCGCCGTCGGAGACGATCGATGATGTCGAGGTCATCCGGGTGCCGTTTCGCGGTGGCCGGCGCTATCCGCTGGCCCCTTCAGTGCTTCGCCATCTGGAAGATTGCGACCTTGTCCATGTCCATGCCGTGGATTTCTTTGCCGACTATCTGTCGATCACCAAATGGCTCCATCGCAAGCCGCTGGTACTGAGCACCCATGGCGGCTTTTTCCACACCGGCTATGCCCGGCGCCTGAAGCAACTCTATTTTCACAGCGTCACCCGCGTCTCGCTGAGCCGGTTTCGCGCCGTGATTGCCTGCAGCGAGGCGGATCATGCCACCTTCGCCAGCATTTGCGGGCAATCGCTGACCATGGTGGAAAATGGCGTGGACATCGCCAAGTTCGCGGGGCTGGCGCACCAGGATCCCCATGATCGCACGATCATCTATTTCGGCCGGATCGCTCCCAACAAGCGGATCGACCAGTTGATCGGCTGGTTCGCCCATCTGCATCGGCTGGACGGCAATGCAAGGTTGATCATCGCGGGCAAGCCGATGGGCGTGTCCTTGGCCGATCTCAGGGACCAGGTCGAGGCGTTGAGACTGGACGCGGTCGTCGAATTTCACGACAGCCCGAGCGATGCGGCATTGCGGGCGCTGATCGCGCGCAGCAGCATATTTGCCTCGCCCAGCGCCTATGAGGGGTTCGGCATCTCGCTGATCGAGGCGGTGTCGGCCGGGCTCTATCCTGTGGTCAGCGACATTCCCGCCCATCGCCGATCCTGCACAAAGCTGGACGTCGGCAGCCTGATCGATTTTACCGATCCGCTATCCGCCGCGCGCCTGCTGCAGGATGTGCGTGCCGCCCGTCAGCGCCGGACCGCGCCGACCACCATGGCCGGACTGCTGGCCTATGGCTGGCCACAGGTCAGCGCCAATATGCTGGCCATCTACGACCATGTGCTGGGCCGCCATTTCCGCCAGATCGGGACGCTCAAGGTCGCCGTCCTGTCCAATGACGAGGCGATCGACCAGGTCACCCAAGCCATCAGGGACCAGATGCCGCGGGTGATCGCCTTCTGCAACGCCCATCTGGTCAACCAGGCGCGACGGGTCGAGGGGCTGACGACCGCGCTTGAAGGCGCCCTGCTGCTCAACGATGGCATCGGCGTCGATATCGCCAGCCGGCTGCGCTATGGCGCGGCCTTCCCGGACAATCTCAACGGGACCGACTTCATCCCGCGTCTGATCGCGAACTATGATGGGGAATTGAGGCTGTTCCTGGTCGGCGCAGCACCGGGCATCGCCGAACGGGCGGCGCAGATACTGGAACAACGCTACCCCCATGTCCGTGTCGTCGGCATCCAGCATGGCTATTTCGACGAACAGGAAGAGGCGGACATCAGCCGCCGGATACAGAAGAGTCGCGCGGACATGGTGATCGCCGCCATGGGCAATCCGCGCCAGGAACTATGGGCAGCCAGATGGACGCCCCGCTTCGGACGCCCCGTCCTGTGCGCCGGCGCCTTGCTGGATTTCACGGCCGGCCATGTCCGCCGCGCGCCGCCATGGCTGCGCGGGATGCGGCTCGAATGGGTCTATCGCCTGCTCAACGAACCGACGCGGCTGGCGGATCGCTATCTGCGCGGCAATGTCAGTTTCCTGGCTCATGCTTTGCGCGATGCCCGTCCAGGCTATCCCACGGGTTCGCCCTCGCCCACCCCACCGCAATCCCAGAGCGCCCGCGGTGCCGATGCGGCCTGACCTGTCCGGCCCACCCATGCGGGAAAACAGGGCGATGCGCCGGATCGCCGTCATCATCCCCTATTTCCAGCGCGAAACCGGGATATTGGCGGGGGCGGTCCGATCGATCGCCGACCAGATTTTCCCCTGGCCCGCCGCCGTCGACCTGATCATCGTCGATGATAGTTCGCCGATTTCGCCGGGCGCGGAACTGGCCAATCTGTCGCTGCCCCAATGGCTGAACGCCCGGATCGTCCGCCAGACCAATGCGGGGCCGGGCGCCGCCCGCAATCGCGGCCTCGACCATGTCGATCCCCAGGCCGACTATGTCGCCTTTCTCGATTCCGACGACAGTTGGGCGCCATGCCATCTGCAGGAGGGGATCGATGCACTAGAGATGGGACATGATTTCTATTTCTGCGACAGCGCCATGCCGCCTTCGACGTTGTTCGCGTCCCGCGATCTGTTTTTGTCGGGCGACAGCGAGCCGGTCTTTGCGCCCATCGTGCCGGCTCGGCCCCTGTATCGCTTCCTGCCCGGCCAGGCGGGGGCGCCGATGGTGGCCGAATATCTCTGCCAGACATCGGCCGTAATCCTGCGAAACCGGGCGCTGCATGACCTGCGCTTCGACGAGCGGTTGCGCTATGCCGGAGAGGATTGGCTGATGTGGGTCAGGCTGGCCCACCGCGCTGGCGGCGTTTGCTTTTCAACGAAGGCCAACGCCGTGCGCGGCGAAGGCATCAACCTTTATCGCGATGCCCATGACCGGCTGAACAGCCGCAACCTGCGGCGATTGATTTCCACCATCCTGGCCAACCGGCTGATGGCGACGACGCCGGGCATCGGCCATAACAGTTCCGCCCTGATCGGCGACCGCATCGCCACGTTGCAGCGGGAAATCGCCGCGATCCTCCTGCATCCTCGTCTTTATCGCGGTTTTGCCGATGGCGATGCCCGCCGCACGATCTTGCGGGCGGCGCGATTGGTGCGCTGGCAACTGCTGCCGCTGTGGCGGGACGTCATCATCGACAAATTGGGCTGGCGCGGTCCGTCGCTGGGAGAAAGCGCGACATGAGACTTTTCTATTATCGCGCGGCCGAAGGCAATTTCGGCGACGACCTCAACAGCTGGCTGTGGGAGGAACTGGCGCCCGGTCGCTGGTCCGACGAGGCCGACACGCTGTTCTGCGGGATCGGTACGATCATCGGCAATGCCATGCCGCCAGCGTCGAAGATCCGCGTCTTTTCAAGCGGCCTGGGCTATCGCCCCAGACCGAGCGATTTCGCCAGCGATCGCTGGGATGTCGTCGCCCTGCGCGGGCCGCTGACCGCTCATGTGCTGGGCCAGCCCGAACGGGCGATCGCCGATGGGGCGCTGCTGCTCTCCACGTTGGAACGACTGAGACCGATAGCGGCAAGCGAGCGCGGGGCGACGATCCTGATTCCCCATTATGAGGCAATGAACGAATGCGACTGGCCCGCCATCTGTGCGCAGGCCGGGATCGGCCTGGTCGATCCGCGGCAATGCGCGCATCAGGTGATCGACCGCATCCGCCATGCGCGGCTGGTGATCGCCGATTCCATGCACGCGGCGATCATTGCCGACACGATGCGCGTGCCCTGGATCCCCGTGTCCAGTTCGGGCCGGATCAACAGCTTCAAATGGCTCGACTGGACGATGTCGCTCGACCTGCCCTATGAACCGATCGCGCTGCCCATAGCCAGCCTGGATGGCGCCTATCGCGACCAAGTGCGGCGGATCATCGGTGAACATTATCGCCTGACCCGGCCGAACCCGGAACGCGCACTTGCCCACCAACGCCGGATGACGCGCAACGAACAGCGCCCCTGGTGGATGTCGGTCCGACCGCGGATGAAACATCATCTGCTGGCCTTGCCGCGCCGCCTCCCTCAACCGGCGATCGTCGCGCGCGCCATCGCACAGCGGGACCGACGGCAAACGGAACGGCTTGGCGCGATGTTATATGGACTGAAAAGCGCCACCGGCTTCCTGAGCGGCGATCGCATCTTTGCCCAGCGCGTAGATCAGCTCAGCGTCGAATTCGACAAATTGCTGCGATCGGCCTGAACGCCCCGGATCATCATCCCCCGATTCTGCCAACGGCGGAAGAGATGGCGCGCCAGCATCGGCCAATTGCTCCATTCGCGCATCATTGCGCCCATCAGCGCGAGCGGCTGGCGCGCGCGCAGATGGGGATAGGCCCGGCTCCAGCTGAGCTGCTGTCCGATCGCCCTGGCCCGCCGGTTGAGCAGCGCCGTCAGCCTCCGGTCGCCGCGCACCCGCGGCCGATCCAGCAGCGCCAGACTATGGTCCCGCATGGCGTGAAGGTTGAGATGGGTCCGCGACTGGCCCGACGCCTGGGCCGAGATCGAGCCATGGCGCTGGGTAAAAAGATAATAGGCTTCGCTCGTCAGGATGAAGCGTGCATCCGCCAGCAGGCAATCGAACATCAGGGCGAAATCCTCGCCATGACGCAGGTCGGGCGGGTAACGCAGGCAGCGCGTCATCATGAAACGGCGCCGGAACATCGGCTTCAACTGACCGAAGTCGAAACGCGACTGGCCGGTAATGGCGTTGCGGACGAAATCGACCGGATGGATGTGGCGCACGACCTCCCCCGGCTGCGGCAGGGCCGTCCCCACCACCCTGTCGGCATTCCAGTCGTAGAGGCACAGATTGTCGGCCACCATGTCGGCATCATGTCGCTCGCCAAGCATCATCAGTTGGCGCAGCCGTTCCGGCGCGAAGGCATCATCGGCGTCGAGAATCGCGATCCACTCACCACGGGCCGCGACGATCCCCTTGTTGCGGGCGGCCGACGGCCCTTCATTCGCGCCACTGGTCAATATCCGCACCTGGGGATGCGCCCGCATCAGCGCGAAGGCCAGTTTCAGCGTCTGGTCGCCGGACGCGTCGTCCACGATGATCACTTCGACCGGGACGGTCTGGGCCAGAGCCGATTCCACCGCCCGCACCAGGCTTTCCTCGGCATTGAAGGCTGCGATCACCACGCTGACGGACGGTGTGTCAAATGAGATGGAGGGCATTTGCATAGGTGTTATGCCTTACTCGAAAGCCTGAATGACCTTCGATATATCAATCGATGTATCCGCAACGAATTGAGGAATTTCACCTAGTGAAATTTACAAATCACCCCACCGTTGCAATTTACAGACGAGGATTTTTACCTCTGTCAGAAACCTTCATTTCTGATCATATTCATCATCTCAACAGATACAAACCGGTTATCATTACCGAACGACTGCTGAATGACATGATGGTCGATGGCCATGTGCCGCATCTGATGCATCGTTCCCAAGCCGGGCGGTATGAGAAATTATACAGCCGCGTCACCGGTAATTATCGCCATATCGGCGACCTTCTCTCCGAACCCCGGACCAGGCTGATCCATGCGCATTTCCTGCAGGACGGTGCGTCCATCCTGCCTCTGGCTGCGCGGCGCGGCATCCCGCTGGTCGTGACGGCCCATGGTTATGACGCCACGGTCACGGCGCGCGAACATGCACGCCGGACCGAGGGCCTGTGGTATCTGGCGCTCAAACCCTTTTTGCGGCGCTATGTGCATGGTGTCATCTGCGTGTCGCAATGGATCAAGCAGTGCCTGCTGGAAGCGGGATATCCCGAGGAAAAGCTGCGCGTCATTCCACTGGGCATCGACACAGCGAGCCTCCCCCATCCGCCATCGACCGAGCAACGGCGCGGAACGTTGTTCGTTGGCCGGTTGGTGGAGAAGAAGGGCGTCAACTATCTGCTCGATGCCTGGGCACAATTGCCCGCCCGCGCCAGAAGCGAGCCGCTGACCATCATCGGGGACGGTCCGCTGATGCCGACACTGGTCGAACGGGCGCGGCAGTTGGACATCAAGCCGACCTTCCTGGGGGCGCGATCACGCGCCGAGGTGTTCGCCGCCATGGCAAGCCATCGGATATTCGCCATGCCAAGCATCCGCGCCGCGAACGGCGATTCCGAAGGTCTGCCGATCGTGCTGATGGAGGCGCAGGGCATGGGCATGGCGATCGTCGCCTTCGACGACGGACCGATGCGCGAGGCGATCAAGCCCGGCCTGAGTGGCCTGCTGGCCCGATCGCGCAGCGTCGAGGATTTCGCGGACCATCTGCGCACCCTGCTGCTGGCGCCAGACCTGTGCGAGGATTTCGGCAAGGCCGGCCGCAACCATGTCGCGACGCAGTTCGACCTGCGGCATCGGGTCGCCGCACTGGAAGATTATTATGACGAGATTCTCGCCACGACGGGGGCACGGTCATGAAGGGGGCGGCATCGAACGTGGCGCCCGCGCCCCACACCACCGAAAATACACGCATCCTGATCGTGTCGCGCCATGACTATCGCACCGCGCGGCGCGCCAGCGTGCATTTTGTCGCCAGGCAGATGGCGCAGCAAGGTCATGACGTGGCCTTTCTGTCGATCGGCTATAGCTGGCTTTCGCGGCTGCGCGGCGACAGCCGGTCCGCCCTGTTCCACCGCGCCAACAATTGGGAAGTGATCGATGGCCTGCGCGCCTATCTGTGGCGCAGCGCCTGGCACCCGGTGAAGCTGCCGGTTCCGACCGGGGTCGAATCCTGGCTCTACAGCCGCTGGGCGAACAATGCCTGCGCCGCGCTGGACGATGCCGCCCGCGATGCAGAGATCATCATCATCGAATCCGGCATTGCGCCAGCGCTGATCAAGCGCATCCGTGCCGTCGCCCCGTCGGCCCGGCTGGTCTATCGCGCCACCGACCTGCTGGCGACCGCCGGCGTTCCCGATTGCATCGAGGACATGCTTTGGCAGTCGGAGCAGGACATCGACCTGATCGTCGTCGTCGCCCGCTCCATGCTGCCGCATTTCGACGCCTATCGCTGCCCGAAGATGTTCATTCCGCACGGCGTCGACAAGGCGATCCTGCATGGCGCGACCGACAATCCCTATACAGCGGCCCGCAATGCGGTGACGGTGGGATCAATGCTGTTCGACGCCGCCGCGCTCCGTGCGCTGGCGCTGGCGCGTCCCGATTTCACCTTCCATACCATCGGATCCCCCAAGAGCATCTTTCCGGCCAATGTCGTCCAGCATGACGAAATGCCCTTTGCGCAGACCCTGCCCTATCTGCAGCATGCCGATGTCGGCATTGCCGCCTATCAGCGCGCCGCCGCCGCCGCCTATCTCGCCGATTCCAGCCTGAAGCTGTTGCAATATCAGGCTATCGGCCTGCCTTCGGTGTGCCCCGACTTTGCCGTCGGCGACCATCCGCTACGCTTCGGCTATCGGCCCGGTCATGTCGAGGATCTGGCGCCCGCGTTCGAGCGCGCCTTGAATGCCGGGCGCCATCCGATGCCGGCCAAGGACTGGAGCGATATCGCCGAGCAGCTGATCGATGCGGCCCGTGGCTGATCTCGCGCTTTCGCCGCCGGCCCTGGCACGGATCGCTGCCGCCGAGCGCCAGGCCCTATCCTATCAGCAACTGCTGAACATTGCCGCCGCAGTCCTGCTGATCGCGACGATCCTGTTCAACCCTGCCCTGGCCTGGGTCAACGCCCATGTCGCACCGCTCAGCCCCGGCGCCGTCTCCGGCGTGCAGGGCCTCATCGTGCTGGGCGCGCTGTTTATCGGCGCGCTGCAACCGTTACCGCTGACATTCCGCTGGCTGGCAATGACCTGGACATTGGTGCTGACGGTGTTCCTGACGAGCGCGGTGCGCGCCTATATGGAGCCCAAGATATTGGGCGATATATTGCTGATCCCGGCCTTCATACTGTTGGGCAGCCGCATGGACAGCCTGTTGCTGCGCCGCTGTTTCCTGGCCATGCAGGGGCTCATCCTGCTGGTCGGCCTGTGGGAACTGGCCAGTCCGACCGGTTTCGGCGCGACCTTCCGCGTGCTCGATTATTATGTGAAGACCCGCGGCTATCAGGCCGATGCCTTCTGGGCGGGCGGCGACCTGTTCCTCAGTTCCGCACGACCGGGCGGCCGCATGCTGCTCGACGGGCTTGGCCTGCATCGCGGCTCCTCGCTGTTTCTGGAGCCGGTATCGCTTGGCAACTGGGCGATCGTCGGCGTGATTTTCACCGCCGCCCTGTGGCGCGACCTGTCACAGCGCGCGCGCCTGTTCATGATCCTGTCGACCGGCCTGCTGCTGGTCATCTGCGATGGACGGTTGGCGATGAGCGTCATCCTGCTCTTCGGCCTCTATCTGCCGATCTGCGCCTTTATCCCCGACCGCTGGAGCGTCTTCTATCTGCCGCTGCTGCTGCTTGCGCTGGTGGTCGGCGAGGCATTGGGCGTCCTCGACGGGCCGGGCGACAATTTCACCGGCCGCCTCAGCGTGGGCCTGGATGCGTTGCGATCGATGGACATCGTCCAGTTGCTGGGCGTCCGGGTCGAGCGCATCCGCTTCGACGACGCAGGGTGGGCCGATTTCGTCCAGGCGCAATCCTTGTTGATCGCGCTCGGTCTCTGGCTGACTTTGGCGCTCAGCAATTTCGGCCGCGATCCAGGGAACCGCATGGCCAAACATGGCATCATGCTGTTCCTGACGCTGTGCCTGCCGATCAGCAACTCGCTGCTGTCGATCAAGACGGCGGCGGCAATGTGGGCGCTCTACGGCTTCTGCCATGCCCGAGGCCGACAAGCAGAGAAGGCGGCGGCCCGGCCATGACAGCCGGCCGGCACATTCCTGCCCTGGATGGCATACGCGGCCTGGCCGCCATGTTGGTCGTGCTGTCACATTTCCCGACCTTCGCCCTGCCGGTCATCGTCAACCATCATGTCGGCGACTATGGGGTCTTGCTCTTCTTCACGCTCAGCGGCTTCCTGATGGGCCATCTCTATTTGCCCCGCTCCCCCGACCGTGCGGCGCTGGCATCCTATGCCGCCGCCCGGATCGCGCGGATCGTACCGCTTTATGCCTGCATCTCGCTGCTTTCCTTCGCCATCTACCGCTTCTATCCCGATTTCATCTATCCCATCGGCCTGGTCGAACTGGTGCGGCAGGCCAGTTTCACCAGTTCCGTTTCGGTCTTCTGGTCGATCGGTCCGGAATTCCAGTTCTACTTCCTGTTCCCTCTCA
This sequence comes from Sphingobium scionense, assembly GCF_014197035.1. GTDB lineage: Bacteria > Pseudomonadota > Alphaproteobacteria > Sphingomonadales > Sphingomonadaceae > Sphingobium > Sphingobium scionense. Next base: position 224,071 of record NZ_JACIEU010000007.1, read on the forward strand.
TCTGGGGCGCGACCTATGCGCGCAAGGCGATCAGGGGCTGGCTCTATCTGGCGATCGGCGGCGCCATCGCCCTTTGTTATGCGGCAAGCCCCTGGCTGCCGGGCTTTTCCGCCTTCGCCAAGATGCACATCTTCATGGCCGGCATATTGTGCGCCGTGCTGGTGCGCAGGCTGACGCCGGCACAGCTGGAGCGGCTGTTCATCCCGCTCGCGCTGTTCAGCCTGCTGTTCCTGGCGCTGCTGGCCTATCCGCCCGCGTCCATGATGGACTGGATATTCCCGTCCACCCGGCACGATCCCAAGCATCTGGTCTATTATGGCGATCCACTGAAACTGGCGGCCAGCCTCCTGATCATCCTGGGCGCGACGATCCCGCACCCGATCAACGATCGGGTCTGGGGCAATGGCGTGATGCGCCGGCTGGGCGCCTACAGCTTCTCGCTCTATCTGCTGCACATGCCGCTCTTCCAGTTCGCGAGGCTGGCAGGAATGGCATTCGGGCTGCCCGTGCCGGTGCAGATCGCCCTGGCGCTGACGCTGTCGATCCTGGCTGCCGCCCTGTCCCATGAACTGTTCGAGCGGCCGGTCGGCAACTGGGTTCGCCGCAAGCTGACAACGATATGGGGCCGCCGCCAGCCCGTATCCCCCCAGCCCGTGACAGTCGAGACCTGATCGCCATGCTCCGCGCCCTTCGGAAAGTCCTGCTCAGCCCCAGTCTCCAAGGGGCGATGATCTTCGCCATGAGTGGCGGGGCGTTCGCGCTCGGCAATCTGCTGCTCGCGCACGCTCTGACCGTCAGCGCCTATGGCCATTTCGCCCTGATGGTGGCGATATTGATCATCACATCGAACATGGGGCCGCTGGGGCTCGACCAGTTGCTGCTGCGCAGCCAGAGGCGACTGGGCGGACGCTATCTTGCCCCCATCATCCTGTCCTCGGCGCTGATCGCTTTGGCGGGCGCCTGGATTGCGAGCCGCCTCTATGGCGTCATTCCCGCCGCCGCCATCGCGATCGCCTGTGCATCGCTGATGTTCGCGCTGCTGCGCACGGCGGCCTGCGCGCTCCGACGCCATGGCGTCGCGATCATCGCCATATTCTGCGACACGGCAGCGGACTGGGGCCTTTTGTGCGTCGGCATCGCGGCGCTGGGGGGATGGATCATCGACGAGGAGCAAGCTGCCCTGGCGCTGGCGGGATTTGGCAGCATCGCCGTGATCGCCGCCTATATCGTGACACTGGGTCACGAGCGGACGATGGCCAGCGAAGCCGCGCCCATCCATCTCGCCGAAGCCTTTCCGCTGCTGGGCATCATCGCGGCAGGTGCCGTGCTGGTGCAGGCCGAACGCCTGCTCATCCCACCATTGCTGTCGCTGGAGGATCTGGCCACCTTCGCGGTGCTGACATCGGTCGCGATCGCGCCCTTCCGCGTCCTGAGCGCGGGCATCGTCGCGTCCCTGACACCGCAGCTCCGCAAGATTCACGACATTGACGGACAGCGAAAGCTGCTGGTGCACGAAATCCGTATGTTCGCCGCGCTCGCCGCCATTTCGACCATCATCGTCTGCCTCATCGCGCCGCCCTTTGCCGACATCTTCACCCAGGGGCGCTATGTCGTCGGCATCGGCCTGTGCCTGGCCGCCTGCGTCAACGGCACGGTAAAGATATTGCAAGCGGTGCCTCGCGCCGTCGCCACGGGGATCGGAACAGCCGCCGACCTGCACCGCGTCAACCTGTCGATGTGGCTCTGCGTTCTTGGCACCGTCACCGGCGCACTGGCCTGCGCGCACTGGGGCCTGACCGCCCTGATCCTGGGCGCTGCCATCGGCAGCGGGATTGCGACCCTGCCGTCGATCATGATGGTCAGAAAGAAGCTGGCAAGGCCAGGCACGCCGGTTGCGGGAGGAGATGTCGGCGCATCAACAGGTCTGCCCTCGTCCGCCGCACCGTAGGTAGTCGCCCGCAATGTCGCCGCATGGGACAAGATGCTAACCGGCGCGCATTGACGTCCCCCCGCCGCGAAAAGAGCATGGATGATCCTTTTCCTGACCGCCATCGCCTTCATGATGACGGTGCAAATCTCGCATGACATCGGCCAGATTTACCGCCATGGCGGCATCTTGCGTCATGTCCGGATGATGGGGGCGCGTCCGGCGCTGGATCGACTGGTGATGAACCATCGCATGTTTGCGGTGATGCCTGACGGAACGCGCCATCGCGTGACCGCCAGACAGCTCGCAACCGACTATTGGCGTTTCGAGCGCCTGATCGTGCCTGCCGTGGTGAGGGGCGACAGGGACAGGCTGGCGACGCCCCTACACCAGATCCGCACCCTCTACCCCGCCGCGCATCGCATCGAGTTGATCGACGATCCGATCCTGATCCTCATATTCAGGGGGTCTAAAGCCGCGCAACGACGCATTGTTGCGTCGCTCGACATCAGCCAGGGGCTTGGCCGGTAACGGGGACGCCACGCGGATCAACCATCTGCCCGATGCCATGCCCGTGTCATCCTTCACCTCCATCTAGGTGTTCGACCGGATTTCTTTTTGACGGCAAAGCCTCAACCTATCTGCTGCCATCCAACCGACGAGGCAGCCATGGAAGGTCGACCATTCCACGCATGTACGGCGCCCCATCAGGGACGGCATGTCGAACGCAACATGATGCCAGGCATCAAGTTGCAGCCGACTTTCGTTGAGAAAATATGGGGCAAGGATACCGTACCCAATCATCCAATCGACAAATTGGGCAAGCGCATCGGTGAGTTGCGGTTCGGTCGTCCGGAACGCATCAATGACCCGTTGCTCGTCAAATATGTCTATACCAATCCGCGCTTCGCCTTTCAGACGCATCCCTGGGACTTGATCGTCCAGCCCCATGGCCTCGCCGGCGGCCGGACGCAGAGCTGGTATATTCTGGATGCGGAGCCCGGCGCGCGTGTCGGCATCGGCACGACCCGCCCGCAAGACCAGCAGTCATTGCGAAGCGCAGCCCAGAACGGCGTTCTGGAGCACGCCATGGATTGGTGCGCGGTTCAAGCCGGCGACTTCTTCTTCATTCCACCGGGCACGCCCCATGTCATCGGATCCGGCATTTCCCTGGTCGGGATACAGCATGATGCCGGCCTGCCCGACGAGCTTCACGTCGTGCCTTGTCCTCCGCCCATCGGGAGCCCAACCGTCACCACCTCGTCAATGCCCAGCATGCACCGCCCGCTGGGCTGTACCGGTGTGTTGCTGTCCGACGGCGGCTTCGGCCTACGACTGATGCACATGCACAGCGGCGATCTGATCCAGATCACCAATGCCGGGCTGGCCTGGTTCATTCCTCTGCGCGGCCGGGGTGACATAGACGGCCAGACCTGGCGTGCCGGGGAATGCTGGCTGCTGACGCAGGCCAGGCCGGCGATCCATGCGGCAAGCGATGCCGACTATCTGTTCGCAACCATCTAGCGCCAGCCCAGGAGTATGTAGCAAATGACCAACGGAGGGCCGATGATCCAGCCGCTGATCCTGTCCGGCGGATCGGGCACGCGACTATGGCCGATGTCCCGGCCGGAAAAACCCAAGCAACTGCTGTCGCTGACCCAGGCAGAGACCATGCTGCAACTGACGGTGCGGCGCGTCGATCCGCAAATGGGCTTCGCGCCGCCGATCCTGGTCGCCAATGCGCAGCATGCCGACATGATCACGGCGCAGCTGGCACATGTAGGCGTCGATGATGCCACCCTGATCCTGGAACCGGTTGCACGCAACACGGCGGCGGCGATCGCGCTGGGCGCGCTGGCGGCGCCGAGCAAGGACAGCCTGTTGCTGGTGATGCCGAGCGACCATGTGATCGCGGACCTGCCGGCGTTTCACCAGGCGGTCGAACGCGCCCGCGCGCTGGCGATCGCCGGGTGGCTGGTGACCTTCGGCATCGAGGCGGAAACGGCCGAAACGGGTTATGGCTATATCCGCATGGCTCATGTGCTGAGCCCCGGGGTGCGCGCCGTCGAGCATTTCGTGGAGAAGCCCGACCTGGCGAGAGCGACGGCAATGCTGGCCGAGGGTGGCTATTGCTGGAACGCGGGCATCTTTCTGTTCCGCGCGGATATGTATCTGGACCAGTTGCGGGAGCATGCACCAGCGATCCTGGCGGCAGCCGGGGAAGCCATGCGCCAGGCGCAACGACAGGCGGGCCGTATCCTGCCCGATTCCGCCGCCTTCGCGCATGCACCGTCGCAATCGGTCGACTATGCCATCATGGAGCAAGCCAAAGCGGTCGCCTGCGCGCCGGTGCGGTGCGGCTGGTCCGACGTCGGCAGTTGGGACATGCTGCACCAGATCAGCGCCAGCGACACGGCCGGCAACAGCATCCAGGGCAATGTGCTGGCCATCGACACCCAGAATTGCCTGATACGTGGGGGCGAGATCAACGTCGCCTTGCTGGGAATCAGCGACCTGATCGTCGTCGTCCATGCCAATGACCTGCTGATCATGCCGCGCGGCCAGTCTCAGAATGTGCGACAGATTATCGATCGGCTGGCGGGGAATGGCACGCCCTGAGCCGTTCCATTGCGTCTATGCCGAATGTTTTAGCCCGGCAATGGCGCCTTCCGGGCAGGAAAAGCCGTCGGTCTTTGCGCGTGGCGCCGGCAGCTTCCGGGCGATTTTCGATGCCAGGAAACTGCCCCCGACCCGGATATAGGTGCCCAGCCGCTGACCGGGCCGGCTATTGTCGCACAATGCCCACAGCAACTGGCGAAGCCGTGGCCAGACGATGGCAGGATCATCGGGCGTGAAGATCGCGCGCACCAGATCATCGCCGAACAATCGTTCGACCGGGATCAAAGTGGGTAGTTCGGGCACGCCCACCGCAAACATGCTCCGGGCACAGGACAAAGCAAAGCGCAGGCTATGCTCGACATTCTGCGCCACCGCGCGTCGATGCAGTTCGACGCGCTCGGTGGGAGACAGACGGAGCAGCAACGCCGAAAAATCGGCAAGATAGGCCGCGGCATGGCAATGCTGCACCAGGGATTTGACGAAGCTCAGACTGGCCAGCAGCGTAGCGTGGATCAGCGACATACAGGGAATGTCGACACCGTTCAGCCGGTGTGTCGCCACATCAGTCAAAAAGGCCCCGACGTTACGCGGATGCGGGCAACCAGGCTGTTGCAGGCGATGATGCAGATCGACCGTTGCCCGCCTTTGCCCCACGGAGAAAAAATGCTGCTCGCCCAGGAAGCTGCGCCACCAGATCCGGTCGCATTCCGCCGGCAAGGCATAACCGGCCCGCTCCAGCAGGGCAGTGCAGCGGGGAAAATCCCGCCGATCGACCAGAAGATCGATGTCAGACGAGGGTCGCTGAAAATAGTTACCATAGGCATCACACTGCCCGATCGGTCCCTTGAACAGGATATATTCGATCCCTCCCTGCCGGAGAACGACGGCAATATCAGACAGGGACGTGAGGTTCAGGCCGTTCATCGCAAGGATGAACTTGCGATAGCCATTCTCATCCTCCCGGAATCCTTCGGACACGGAATAGCCGATCCGCCTCAATCCGTTGGCGGCCTGCACCAACAACTTGCTGTTCATGCCCAGCCGCGTCACCGCGGCCCAATCGACGTCCATTGGATCAGGTAATGACGCAATGGGGCGGATATCCGAAACAGACCCCGAAACAGACAATGCCACCCCAATTCGCAGGATTTCGATCGAACGGCTTTGATCGGACCTGGCATCACTTCGCATATCATGCCGGCTTTCATCCTGGATATTTCAGAAGCCACTCTCCCACAAATCAAAGCAATAGCGATATGTATTTATACCTATAGGTATTACCGCTGACATATTGGAATTTGACTTGATGATTTACTTTAATGAAGCTGCAACATGCTGAGCAATTCAGCAATTGATGAGGAGTCGACTATGGAAAAGGAAGATTATGAATCGCCCGAACTGATCGAACTCGGCTCGTTCGAAGCCCTGACGCAGGGCGGCGCAGCGAGCGGCCTCCTCGACGCGGTCTACCCGGTAGGGACGCCCTCGTCGCACCTTCTGTTCTCGTAACAGAGTGGACGTCCTCTTCACACGAGGGGGACGTCCTTCCGCTTTCCGACGCGGGAAAACAAGCAAGGGGGACATGCTCATGAGCCAGCAATGGTCATCGACGACACTGGTCACAGCCGATCCCACGATCGTCTTCTGCGACCTCGACAATGAACGAGTGCTGCTGGATATCGGTTCCAGCCGCTATTTTGCGATGAACAAGGTCAGCATCCATGTCTGGGAGGCGATTGCCGAACCGACCAGTGTAGCCGACCTGCAGGCCAGCCTGATGCAGCGCTTCAATGTCGATGCAGACCGTTGCCGACAGGATCTGGAAGCGCTGCTCACGAAACTGTCGCAATCGGCCTTGATCCGCGTTCAACATGTCCTGGCAGCCTGATAGAACCGGCATGCGCCTGCGCAAGGCGGTGATGCTGCCGATCGCTCTGCCGGTGGTCGCAGGCGTCCGCCTGGCGCTCAGCCTTGCCGGCTATGCCCGTCTGATCGCATGGCTGCCGCAATCGGCGGGGGCCGGCGATCGGCGCTGGATCGACGCCACGGCCCGCGCCGTCCAGATCGCGGCCCGTCTGGTGCCGGGTGCAACCTGCCTGACCCAAGCGGTGGCGACCCGGACGCTGCTCGCCTGGATCGGCCATCACAGCTGGATCCGCATCGGTGTGCGGCGCGATGACAAGGGCGCAATCATGGCCCACGCCTGGTTGCTGGACGGCCGAAACCGGATCGTGATCGGCGGCACGCGATCGGAATTGGCGAGATTCCGCCCCCTCACCGATCTGGATCGGCCGCGTCCACGATGACCGCCTTCGCCGCCCTGTTCCATCGCGACGGGCGGCCGGCCGATCGCTGGCCCAATAGCGGGCTTGCTTCCCTTCGGCAGCGCGGCGTGTCGCATGTTGCCCGTAACGGGCCGGTGATGCTCGCGGGAACCGACATGGAGGCACCCTATCCCGACACCGCGCGCCCGGTCCTTATCGTTGCGGCCGATGTGCGCCTGGACAATCGCACGGAGATCGAGTCCCGCCTTGGCCTTCCGCCTTACCCCCACCTGCCGGATGCGAGCCTGATCGCCGCACTGTATGACCGGTATGGGCAAGATTGTACGGCCTATCTGCTGGGGGACTTCGCCTTCCTCCTGTGGGATGAAAAGGAACGCACGCTGTTTGGCGCGCGCGACCATTCTGGTGTCCGCCCCTTCTACTATCACAGCACGCCGCGCCTGTTCATGGCCGCCACGACGATCGGCACATTGCTGCAATCGGGCGTATCGCCGGCGATCGATGATGCCGGCATCGCCGATTTCGTCGCGGGCGCCGTCGCCGACACCACAAGCACCCTTTATCGCCACATCCGGCGCCTTCCCCCTGGCCATAACATCCTCGTGACCGAAGGCGATGTCCGCATCCAGCGCTATTGGGAACTGACGCCGCAAGCGCCGCCGCCGGAGAAAGACTGGACCGATCATTTCCGCCATCTGTTCGAGCAGGCGGTGGCATGCCGCATGGCCGATGCGTCGACGGGCGTCCTGCTGAGCGGCGGCCTCGATTCTTCCTCGATCGCGATGACCGCCTCCCGGATTGGCGAAGCGCATGACCGACCGCCCCTGCCCAGCCTGTCGATGACCTTCGACGCGACACCGGGTTGGAGCGACGGCCCCTTCCTACAGTCGGTCGTCCAGGCGGGGCGTTTCCCTGCCCAATATCTGCCCAGCGACGACCATGATCCGCTCCGTGACATCGACACCACGCTCGACGAACAGGCCGGGCTCTATCTCGCCTATAATCATGGCGCATCGCGCCGCCTCTATCACCATGCCGGTCGCGCGGGCATAACCAGCCTGCTCGACGGCCATGGCGGGGACGAAGTCGTATCCCATGGCTTTGGTCGCCTCAATGAATTGGCGATGGCGCATCGCTGGGCCAGCCTCTGGCGCGAGTCGAACGGCGTGGCGCGGTTGTTCGGCGGTTCGACCTGGCACGTTGCGGCCCCGCATCTGGACCATGTCATGGCGATCCGAAAGATCCGCCAGCGTTGGCGGCGCATGAGCGGTTCAAGCCTTGCCGTCTCGCCAGGGCCGGACTTCACCACCGCATTGGTCGCCCCCGACCTTGCCCGGCGCACCGCGATCCGGGCTCGCCAGGAGGCGATCGCCCCCAGTCGATCAGCCTATCAGACCGAGCAGCAGCGCCATCTGGCGATATTGACCGGCCCGCATCAGCCCTATGCGTTCGAGATATTGGACCGTGCTGCCGCCGCTGCGGGCATTGAACTGCTCTTCCCCTTTTACGATCGCCGCCTGGTCGATTTCTGCCTGTCGCTGCCTTCCAACGCAAAACTGGCAAAGGGCTATCCCCGTGCGATCCTGCGCGATGCCATGGCCGGCACCCTGCCCGAACCGGTGCGACTGCGGCGCGACAAGTTCGATTTCACGGGTCAGTTCCGGGCCGGCATGGCGCGCCATCGCACGCATTTGCAAAGCGTCCTGGACGGGCAGGCGGACATGCTGGCCCCTTATCTCGACCTGAGCGTCGCGCGCGCCGCCATTGCTCGGCTCGACCAAGGCGATGCGGGCGGGACAACGCCACTCTTCGCCGCTTGGCGCATCGCCTTGCTGGGCCGATGGCTGGCCCGTTCTGCGGACAGCATCCCTGAAACTGTTTCTGCATGCGGGAGGACGAGATGACGCTGGTTCCCAACCCACAGACGACGACGGCACGCAGTGCCCAGCGCTCCACCTATCGGGCGTTCGGCCTGACGCTTGAATCCGACATTCCGTTACCGGAATTGACGACGATCGAACCGAGTGGATCGCCCGACATCCAGATCGTCTATGGACGAGACATGCCCCTGCCCACGCGGGAACAGGGCGTGGTGGCGCAATTCCGCCGGGACGGCACCCATTTCCTGGCCTGGCCCGATGTCGCGGCTTTCCAGTTCCACGGGCCGGCCCTGATCGAGGTGCAGCCCTATCCCGATACGCCGGTCACCTACCTCCCCTTCCCGCTGCTCGGTCCGATCATGGCGCTGGCACTCCACATGCGAAAGCTGGTCACGCTTCATGCCAGCGCAATCGATATCAACGGCCATGGCATCATCTTCGTGGGCGACAAGCTGGCCGGCAAGTCGACCACGGCGGCCGCCTTTCTGCGCGCAGGGCATCGCCTGCTGACCGACGATCTGCTGGCGATCCAAAGCGACCCTGCCGGCGCGCTGCACATCTTGCCCGCTTATGGCCAGATCAAGCTGGCAGAGGATGCCGCCGACGCCGTCAAACTATCCTCCGCCACGCCCCTGCCGCTGGTCTATCCCACCTTCGAGAAGCGGCAACATCGGTTAACGAAGGATTTCCAGCATGACTGGGTGGCCCCCAAATGCCTCTATATCCTGGATCGTGTAGGCGAGCGTCCCGGCCTCAGCCCACTGACCGGCACCCAGGCGCTGACCTCAATTCTGCGCTATTCCTACATAAGCCGCTTCGGCAAGGTGGCGCTCTCGCCAGCGGATGAAGCGCGCCACATGCAGAAGTGCGCGGAACTGGCGCGCCAGGTGCGCGTCGCCACGTTGCATGTACCCCATGCGCTCAACCGGCTGGAGGAAACCGTCGAACTGGTGAGAGCCGATTGTGAAGAAGGCGCATGACCCTGCTTCGCCAGCTTCGTCGCTTCGCCCGTTTTTCCCTGCAGGGCCATGCGCGCCAGGCGGGGATCATCCTGCTGCTGATCCTGACGGGCAGCATCGTCGAGGCTCTGTCCCTGCTGGCGGTAATTCCGCTGATGCGCCTGATCGGTGCCGACCCGGAAGCCACGCCCGATACGGTGTCGCTGCCCGTTGTCGGGCCGATGTCGCTGGGCTGGCTGCTGGCCGGCATCATCCTGCTGATGCTGGCCCAGGCGCTGGTCAACCGGCACCGCATCCTGCTCATGACCAAGACGATGCAGCAGGCGGTGGACGACATCCGCATGCGCCTGTTCACCGCGATCGGTCAGGGCCCCTGGGCGCAGGTGGCGGCGATGCGCGGATCGGACCTCAACCATGCGATGGTCGCCGATGTCGACCGGGTCCAGCTCGGCCTGTTCAGCCTGATGTCGCTCGGCCAGAATTTCCTGTGGCTGACGCTCTACGGCCTGCTGTCAGCCCTGATTTCCTGGCGCATGACTCTGTTCGCACTGGTGATCGGGACGATCACGCTGGCCGCGCTCTATCCGATGCGGCGCAAGACCGCGCGCCATGCCCGCTTCATGGCGGACGCGCTGCAGGAAAGACAGCATGTGACGTCGGAATTCGTGGCCGGCATGAAAATCGCCAAGGCCTTCAACAGCGAAGCCTTCTACCTTGATCGGCTGGATCGACTGCTGACGTCACTGCGGACCGCGACTATCGAGTTTGCGCGGCTAACCAGCAATAGCTCGGCGCTGTTCCAGCTTGTCAGCGGCAGTGCGGCCGCACTGTTCGTCTATGTCGCCTATGCCTATGTCGGGCTGCCTTTGCCCCAACTTGTCACGATGCTGCTGCTGTTCATGCGGCTGGCGCCTCGTTTCAATGCAGTGCAGGAAACCTTGCAGCAGTTGATCCTGAGCATGCCCGCCTTCGAGAATGTGGCAGGATTGATCCTGATGTTCAAAGCGGATCGGGATGGTGCAGGATCAGCCCAGCAGGCAACGGTGCCGACGCTGAAGCGGCAGATCCGCTTCGACAACGTGTCGATCACCCATGCGGGCGCAACCGCCCCCGCGATCAGCAAGCTCGATCTGGACATCGCGGCTGGCGAGATCATCGCCCTTGCAGGGCCGTCAGGCTGCGGCAAAAGCACCACCGCCGACATGCTGATGGGCCTGCTTCAACCCGGCGAGGGCCAGATACTGATCGACGGCATGCCATTGGCCCCGCAGGATCGCGGCTGGCGCGACCAGATTGCCTATGTTCCCCAAGATGTCTTCCTGCTGCATGACAGCATCGCCACCAATTTGCGCATCGCCAGGGCAGATGCCAGCGAGGCGGACATGTGGGATGCGCTGGAAGCTGCAAGCGCCCGACATTTTGTCGCATGCCTGCCAAGCGGACTGGACACCATCGTCGGCGATCGCGGCAGCCGTCTGTCAGGCGGGGAACGTCAGAGAATAGCACTGGCCCGCGCATTGTTGCGCCGGCCAAGGCTGCTGATTCTCGACGAGGCGACCAGTGCGCTGGACCCGCAGGCCCAATCCCAGATCGAGGCCGCCATTGCCGGCCTGCGGGGACACATGACCATCATTGCCATCGCCCATACGCCGTCGCTCATCGCCCTGGCCGATCGGATCGTATTTCTTGATCAGGGCCGGATCGTGCAGATCCGATCGCATTTTCCGGCGTCGTGCAACGACACCGCAGGAAAAATGGCACAAGCCTGATATCCTAACGCCGTCCTCCAATCTCCAAGCCAGACCCACCTTTGTGTCCCGGACACACCAAGCGACCCGCTTTTGAGCAGGTTCTCGTTGATTTTCAGGGATTTGGGACGGACTGGAGCGGGTAGCGGGGATCGAACCCGCATCACAAGCTTGGAAGGCTAGTGCTCTACCATTGAGCTATACCCGCCCGTCAGGTGACGCGCCCTGCCATCATTCACGGGGGCTCGTCAACAGCGCATTGATGGTAAATGCGTGAGAACGCCCCTTAACCCGGCCTCGTCTTTCCTCTATCGCTCGGCCATGACAAACCCCTCCCTGCGCCAACTCGACATTTTCGCGCAGATGGTGGCCGCGGGCAGCCTGACGCGCTGCGCCCAGACGCTGGGGGTTTCGTCCGCCGCGATCGAGCGCGACATGGCGTCGCTGGAAATGCGGCTGGGCTATCGATTGTTCGACGATCTTCGCGGGGCCGCGCGGCTGACCTCGGCCGGACGGCGCACGGCGCAGGCCATGACCCTGCTGGCGCAGGACGACCCCAGCCAATGGGCCGAGGACGAGGCGCCACCACCTCCGTCACCCGCACCGGAACTGTTGCTGGATGCGGAGGCGCAGTTGCCGCCGCTGCCGGCCACGCCCCTTGCCCCCAATCGCGCCATCATCCTGGCGACACCGGCGCCGGTGTTCGGTCATTTCCAGGATGCACTGACCGCGTTCGAGGCGGCCAATGACGATATCGCCATCACCCTGGACCTGAGCGTCCAGTCGGCGGTCGATGCGGCGCGGGCGATCGAATCGCTGCGCGCCGACATCGCCTATTTCTACGCGCTGGAGGAGCCGGCCGGCCTGCCGTCCCGCTATGGCTGGTCGGAACAGGTCAACCTCTATGCCGGGACGGACCATCCGCTGGCGCGCGCGGGCAGCGTGTCGCGCGGCGACCTGACCATCACCCCGCAACTGGCGGTCGATCCGCGCAACGGGCTGCGCCCGATCATCGACGCCGCGCTGGCGCGCGGCAACGCCCGGCTCGGCCCGGTGATGCTGGAAACCGACAATATGTTCGACATCATCACCGCCCTGCGCGAAGGCGCGGGCTGTTTCGCCGCCTTCGGCCCGATGGCGCGCGACCTGGGGCGGATGAGCGGCATTCGCCGGCTGGCGCTGGACGTGCCATTGCCCGCGATCGAGGTGCGCCAAACCGTCAACGAACGATCGCTGTCGCGCCCCGGCGTGCAGGCGCTGGCGGATTTCCTCTTCCTCTGACCAGCAAATGATGGCGGAATTGCGCGGCTGATCCGTTTTTGCGGCCAGCAATATGCTGCGCGCCATGCCGTGCAAAAATGCAACAGTCAGCGATGAATGCGGTAGAAACAGCCTTCATTTCGCCGATCGTATATTGATATGATGTATCATAACCGATACGCGGAGGCCGACCCACATATTCTGCAAGGATAAAAAGCCTGATGCTTCGTTCCCCGTCGCTGCGCGCCGGCTGTGCCCTCACGGCCCTTTGCCTGGCCTGGCCCGCCGCCGCTCAGACCGCAGCCCCCGCCGACACCCAGGCCGATGGCAGCTATCATGACCCGCGCAGCGACATCGTCGTCACCGCCCTGATCCCCCGCAGCCAGGGCGACATTTTGTCCGGCACGTCGATCGTCACCGGCGAGGAACTGACCCGCAGCCTGCGCCCGACCATCGGCGAGACGCTGGCGCGCCAGCCCGGCGTGTCGGCCACCTCCTTTGGCCCCAACGCATCGCGCCCGATCCTGCGCGGCTTCCAGGGCGAGCGCGTGCGCATCCTGACCGACGGTATCGGCAGCTTCGACGTGTCCAACACCTCGGTCGACCATGCCGTCGCGATCAACCCGCTGACCGCCGACCGGATCGAAGTGCTGCGCGGCCCGTCCGCCCTGCTCTATGGATCGTCGGCGATCGGCGGCGTGGTCAATGTAATCGACAGCCGCATCCCGCGCCGCGTACCAGACGAGGCGATCCATATCGACGCGATCGGCACCTATGGCAGTGCCGCCAACGAACGCAGCGGTTCAGGCGAGATCGAGATGCCGCTGACCGAGAATTTCGTCGTCCATGTCGATGGCAGCTACAGCAAGACCGACAATCTGCGCACCGGCGGCTATATCCTGTCCAAACCGATGCGCGAGATCGCCGCCGCGTCCGATGAGGAGGAAATCCAGGACAATGCGCGGCTGAAGGGCAAGCTGGCCAATACCGCGGCGGAAGTGTGGGAAGTGGCCGGCGGCTTCGCCTATATCGGCGATGGCGGCAATCTGGGCATGTCGATCTCGCACAGCGAAAATACTTATGGCGTGCCGTCGCGCCTGGAGGTGGCCGAGGAGCATGACCATGATCACGACCACGATCATGAGGAAGAGGGCCACAGCCACGAGAATGTGACGCTGGCGATGAAGCAGACCCGCGCCGACCTGCGCGGCGAGGTGGCGGTCAATGGCGGCTTCCTCGACAGCATCCGCCTGCGCGCGGGCTGGGCCGATTACCAGCATCAGGAAATCGAACCGTCGGGCGAGGTCGGCACCACCTTCAAGAACCAGTCGATGGAAAGCCGGCTGGAATTCGTCCAGGCCGACCGCAATGGCTGGCAGGGTGCGTCGGGCGCGCAGTATTTCACCCGCCGTTTCCAGGCCGATGGCGAAGAGAAATTCCTGCCCAAGAACCAGACCGACCAGTTCGGCCTGTTCACGCTGCAGTCGCTGGACTTGGGCGACACGCGGCTGGAAGCGGGCGCGCGCTATGAACATACCAAGCTGCAGTCGGACCCGGACGCCGACCTGTTTGCCGAGGCCAGCCAGCGCAGCTTCAACGCCCTGTCCGGATCGCTGGGCATCAGCCAGGCGATCATGCCGGGCTGGCGCGTGGGCCTGAACCTGTCGCGCAGCGAACGTGCGCCGTCGGCCGAGGAGCTGTTCGCGCGCGGTAATCATGCCGGCACCCAGGCGTTCGAGCTGGGCAATCCCGATTTCGGCAAGGAAAAGAGCTGGGGCGTGGAAGGCACGCTGCGCGGATCCGGCAATGGCTACAGCTTCAGCCTGGCCGCCTATCACAACTGGTTCAGCGGCTTCATCTATGAAAGCGTGGTCAACGACAGCGTTTGCCAGGCGGCCAATGGCGGGGCCGAGATGGAATTCCCCTGCTATGCCTATGCCCAGGCCGATGCGCGTTACTATGGTTTCGAGGCCGAAGCGTCGGTCAAGCTGGCGCAGGTCGGCAGCTATGCGATCAACATCGACGGCGTCGCCGACTATGTCCGCGCCACGATCAAGGGCAATGGCCCGGCGCCACGCATTCCCCCGCTCCGCCTGCTGGGCGGGATCGAGGCGCAGGGCGCAAGGCTGAGCGCCCGCGCCGAGCTGGAACATGTGTTCGAGCAGGATCGGGTGACCGATTTCGAGACGCCGACCGATAGCTTCACCATGGTCAACGCGTCGATCTCGTTCAAGCCGCTGGCCGGCAATGACCGCACCACGCTGATGCTGTCGGCCAACAATATCTTCGACGTGGACGCCCGGCGCCATGCCAGCTTCCTGAAGGATTTCGCCCCGCTCGCCGGGCGCGACATCCGCCTGACGGCGCGTATCTCGATCTGATCCGCCTCCCATGCGCTCCCCAGCGGGGCGCCGGTCGCTCCCTTCGCCTGGCCCCCTGGGCGAAGGGAGCGATTGCAAAAAATGACATTTTCGTTACATAGCGCCGATGGAACGCGCGACGGCAGAATATGAGGATTCGGGCAGGTTGCCCGTAAGCCGCCGATAATGCGTCAGATTGCCGCTCTACCCTATACCAGCGACCCGATCGACGGGTCGATGCAGATCCTGCTGATCACGTCGCGTGACACCGGGCGCTGGGTGATTCCCAAGGGCAATCGTATCAAGGGCCTGGCCGGCCATCGCGCCGCGGAAGTCGAGGCATTCGAGGAAGCGGGCATCCATGGCATCGCCTGTCCCGCGCCGATCGGCCGATACAGCTATGACAAGCGCAAGCGCAGCGGCAAGTCGCGCGAGGCGAGCGTCGAGGTTTTTCCGCTTGCCGTGACCGGCCATCTGACGCAATGGCCCGAAAAAGGGCAGCGGGAGCTACGCTGGTTTACCGTTGCCGAAGCCGCAAAGGCTGTTGACGAACCCGATCTTCAATCGATCATCGCGGCTTTCCGCGAACCACCCGCCGACCCGGGCTGGTTCTTCCGGTTACTGCTCGCGATCCGCGAGAAGCAAAGTGAAAGGACTGGAATGCTGCGCTGGTTTCATGCGCTGATGCCCAAGCAGGGGCGCTTCTTCGAGCAATTCGAAGACCATGCCGCCACCCTGGTTGCCGGCGCCGACGCGCTCGCCAAGCTGCTCAAGGGCGGCCCCGACATGGACGCCCATATCAAGGAGATATCGGACCGCGAGCATGAGGCGGACGACATCATCCGCGACGTTTTGCAGGACGTCCGCCGCATCTTCGTCACCCCGTTCGACCGCAGCGCGATCACCGGCCTGATCGGCGTGATGGACGACGCCATCGACCAGATGAACCAGACCGCCAAGGCGATCGCGCTCTATGAGGTCAAGGATTTCGCACCGCAGATGCAGGACATGAGTGCGCTGATCGTCGAATGCGCGCGGATCACGGCGGAAGCGATGCCGCTGCTGCGCTCGCTCAACATCAATTCGGCCCGCCTGCACGACCTGACCGAGCGTCTGGTCAAGCTGGAAGGCCATGCCGACATCCTGCATGAGGCGGGCCTCAAGGCCCTCTACCAGCAGGCGCGCGCCTGCAATCCGATGGACTTCATCGTCGGCAACGAAATCTACAGCCATCTGGAAAAGGTGACGGACCGGTTCGAGGACGTCGCCAACGAGATTTCCGGCCTGGTCATCGACCACGCCTGATAGACCGGACCGGATATGGAAGCCCATCTCGCCTTCCCGCTGCTGATCGCGCTGATCGGCGTTGCGCTGCTGTTCGATTTCCTGAACGGCCTGCACGACGCCGCCAACTCGATCGCGACCATCGTGTCGACGCGCGTCCTGAAACCCCAATATGCGGTCGCCTGGGCCGCCTTCTTCAACTTCATCGCCTTCCTCTTCTTTGGCCTGCATGTCGCCGAGACGGTGGGCAAGGGCATCGTCAGCGCGGACATCATCGATGCGTCGGTGATCTTCGGCGCGCTGATGGGGGCGATCGCCTGGAACCTCATCACCTGGGGCCTGGGTATCCCATCCTCCTCCAGCCATGCGCTGGTCGGCGGCCTGCTGGGCGCGGGCACGGCCAAGTCCGGCCTGTCGGCGATCGTGTGGAGCGGCGTATTCAAGACCAGCGCGGCGATCGTGATATCCCCCGCCGTCGGCCTGTTCCTGGCGCTGATGCTGGTGCTGGCGATCAGCTGGATCTTCCGCAAGTTCACGCCGCAGGGCGCGGACCGGGTGTTCCGCAAGCTGCAGCTGGTCTCCGCATCGCTCTATTCGCTGGGCCATGGCGGCAATGACGCGCAGAAGACGATGGGCATCATCGCCGTGCTGCTCTATTCGCAGGGGCTGCTGACCGGCGGCTTCCATGTGCCGATGTGGGTGGTGCTGAGCTGCCAGGCGGCGATGGGCCTGGGCACGTTGCTGGGCGGCTGGAAGATCGTCCACACCATGGGATCGAAGATCACCCGCCTGACCCCGGCGCAGGGCTTCTGTGCAGAGACCGGCGGCGCGATCACCCTGTTCATGGCGACCCATCTGGGCGTGCCGGTATCGACCACCCACACCATCACCGGCGCCATCGTCGGCGTGGGCGCGTCCCGCCGGCTGTCGGCGGTGCGCTGGAACGTCGCATCGAGCATCATTGTCGCCTGGGTCGTGACCCTGCCGGCGGCGGCCGCGATCGGCGCGCTGTTCTACGGGCTGACGCGGCTGTTCTGAGACTTTTGCCCGCTCACGCGGGATGCGGCACCGGCCTTCGAGCGAGGCACGTGACTCACTCGAAGGCCGGTGCCGTTCGCTTCAGCTAGGCTGAAGCCAGATCACGCCACCCGGCCGAGGCGGTGGTAGAGATTGGCATATTTGACCGATTCCGGCTGGTCCTGCACTTCCTTGAGATAGTGGGCGATGGCGGTGCGGATCAGGCCGAAATCCTCCTGGCTGAAGACCGCGCGCGAACGGGCGGGCTGGGGCGCTTCCATCGTATCGGTCGTCATCTTCCTGTCCTTCCTGCCTTGTGGCTGTGCTGGTTGATGACAGCGATATTGACAGGTCGAGGGCAAAGCGGAAGGGCGATGAGTGGCCGGAAGTCACGGCACGACTTGTTCATATTGTCAAATCATGACAATATGACCTTATGGCAGATGTGACCGACCGGAAGCTCTATCTCGGCCCCAAGCTACGGGTGCTGCGCCGCGAGCTGGGACTGAACCAGACGCGCATGGCCGAGGAACTGGGCGTATCGCCCAGCTATCTCAACCATCTCGAGCGCAACCAGCGGCCGCTGACGGCGCAGATGCTGCTGCGGCTGGCCAATACCTATGACATCGACATTCGCGACTTCACCGCCAGCAGCCAGGATGGCGCAGCGAGCGACCTGGCCGAGATATTGTCTGATGCGCTGGTCCGCGACATCGGCATCGCGCGCGACGAAGTGCTGGAGGTGGCGGAAAATTATCCCGGCGTCAGCGAGGCGATCGGCCGCTTCTACCGCGCGCTGGCCGACCTGCGCCGCCTGCCCGAGCAGATGCAGGCGAGCGGGCGCGGCACCGCCCCTGCCCCGCTGGTCGCGCCGGTCGACTGGTGGCGCGAGACGGTGGCCAAGGCCGGCAATCATTTCGCCGAGATCGATGTGGCAGCCGAAGGGATCGCGGCGGAGATGGAGGAAGATCCGGCGCTGTTGCAGGCCGGGCTGCGTGCGCGCCTGAAGGAACGGCATGGCATGACGGTGCAGATGGTGCGCGCCGATGTGCTGGCCGGGACGGTGCGCCATTATGACATGCACCGGCGGCGGTTGATGCTGAGCGAGCGACTGCCGGCATCGGGCCGGCTGTTCGCCATGGCCTATCAACTCTGCGCGCAGGAGATGGCCGACCTGATCGCGGCCCAGGTGACGCGCACGGCGCCGCCGGACGAGGACAGCCGGCGGCTCGCCGTCATTGCGCTCACCAACTATGCCGCTGCCGCGCTCATCATGCCCTATGACCGGTTCCGCCAGGCGGCGGAGGCGAGCCGGCATGACCTGGCGCTGCTGCGCGCCCGCTTCGGCGTGTCGACCGAGCAGCTGGCGCACCGGCTGACCAGCCTCAACCGCACCGGCGCGCGCGGCATCCCCTTCTTCATGGTACGGATCGACCGGGCCGGGATCGTCTCCAAGCGCTTCGATGGCGAGGCCTATCCCTTTGCCCGCTATGGCGGCACCTGTCCGCGCTGGGACGTGCATGCGGCCGACGCGCCCGACATCGTGCTGCCGCAGCTGATCGAGACGCTGGACGAGCGGCGCTTCCTGACCCTGGCGATCGCCCTGCCCCAAGCCGATGGCGCGCGCGGGCGACAGGTGATTGCACTGGGTTGCGAAGGCAAACATGCCGGGCGGATCATCCATGCCGACGGCATCGATGCCGAGCGCGACGACGCGGTGACGGTGGGGCCGACCTGTCATCTGTGCGAGCGGCGCGACTGCCCGGACCGGGCGCTGCCGCCGGTGACGCGCGCACTCGACCTGCACAGCTATGAGCGGACCGCCAGTCCCTTCCCGTTCCGGCGGGTTTAGCGGCCGCCCAGCAGGCCGCTCTTCACCGTCAGTTGCAGCATGACGGCGCGGGGCGCACCCAGCGAACCCAATATGTCGCCTTCGCGCACGACATTGGTGCCGGTGCCCGCCGCGCTCGCGCCCACCACCGATCCACCGACAATGATGAGCTTGTTGGTGAGGTTGCGGCCGATCAACGACAATTCCCAGGGCTTGCCCGCGCCGCCGTTGATCGAGAGGGCGGCGTTGAGCTGGATATAGTCGTCCTGCAGCGTTCTGCGGTTGCCCTCTGTCTGGGTGACATAGGCACTGCTATAATTGAAATCGACCGACAGCGCGCCGCCGAGCCGGTCGACGAAGCTGTGGTCATAGGTGAAGCCGCCGGTGATCGCGATTTCGGGCGCGCGGAACAGGCGCTGACCGGTCTGGTCCTGATTCTGATAGGGATTGGCGGCCGTGCCCCAGGTCGATTGCGGCAGATTGGGGTTGAGCGGATTGAGATTGCAGCCCTGCGCGATCGACTGGCCCGCATAGCAGCCGCCGATGAAATCGGTGTAGCGGGCATTATTATAGGCGATCGCCGTGTTGAACGTCAGGCCCGCGAGCGTGCGCGGCCGGATGGTGAGGCTGAGTTCCGCGCCCTTGATCTCCGCCCCACCCGCATTCTGGGTCAACTGGGTGAAGGAGGCATTGTCGTAGCGCGACAGCTGGAGCCCGCTATATTTATAATAATAGCCGACCAGATCGTAGAGGATCTGGCGATCGGCGACATAGCCCTTGGTGCCGATCTCGCCGCCCTTGGCGGTCATCTGGTCATAGGAGAGGTCGATCGCGGCGCGGCTCTGATCCGCATCTGTGCGCAGCCGCGTCGGCACGGTGTTGAAGCCGCCCGAGGTGAAGCCCTCGCGATAGGCGGCATAGACGGTGCGGTCGCTGTCGGGGCGCCAGGTGAGCGTCACGTCGGGCGAGAAATCGGTATAGTCCTGCTTGGGGCCGAGGATCTGGATCGGGCTGCCGAGCGAGGTGCCGGTCAGCGACTTGTCTTCCCAGCTATAACGGCCGCCAACGGCGAGTTCGAGCGGATCGGCGATCTTGTAGCGCAACTGGCCGAAGACCGAGGTCGCCTTGGTATGGACATCATAATAGGTCGATCCGACCACGAAGGGCGTACCGAAATTGGTGGTGAAGGCCTGACGCGTCAGGAAATGGGCGTCCTGAAAAAAGCCGCCAACGAGGAAATTCAATGGCCCGTCATAGTCGGACGCGAGGCGCAGTTCCTGACTGAACCCCTTGGCGGTGATGTCGTTCGACGCGCCGAAATAGGGATTGTTGGAGAAGGTGAAGCTGTCGACCGAACGTTCGCGCAGCCGGTAATAGCCGGTGACCGAGGACAGGGTATGGGCGTCGCCCAGATCCTGGTCGATGCTGAGCGAGGCAAGGAACTGCTTCGACTTCATGAAGGGCACGCCATCGCCATAGCTGGGATCGCTGGCGGCGGTCGCCGGCGCGAGGATGGCGTCGTAGAAATTGCGGTTGAGCTTGCAGTCGGTCGAGCCATAGCGGCTGACGCCGGCAGGGCAGTAGATGATCTGGCTGAGACCGGTCGGGCCGACGCCGTCCCGTTCGCGCTGGCCATAATTGACCTTCGCCTTGATCCGGGTCGATCCGCCCGCATCATAGGCGAGCGTGCCGCGGACGAAGACATCTTCGGAATTCAGGCTGTCGGCGCCGCGCCCCGGTGTGATGCCAGCGATCGGTTCGGCGACATTGCGGAACCAGCCGTCCTCTTTGGAATAATAGCCGACGACGCGGGCGGCGAGGCCATCGGTCAGCGGCACCGAGGCGCTGGCCTCGACAAAGCGCTGGTCGGCCATGAACTCATAGCCGGTGCGCAGCTTCGCCTCGAAATCCTTGCCCGGATCCTGAGAGATGAGCGAGACGATGCCGCCCGGACTATTCTTGCCATAGAAGAGCGCCTGCGGCCCTTTGAGCACCTCGACCCGGCCAAGGTCGATCTGACCGAGGCGGATGGCGTTGCCATAGCTGATCGGCACGCCATCGAAATTGAGAGTCACGGCGGTTTCGGTCGAAGGGTTGGAGATGCCGGCGCCGATGCCGCGCAGATTGATCGATCCGCCGACCTGATTCTGCGATTCGGCTATGACCAGTTGGGGCACCTGCTGGCTGATCGCCTGGAAGCTGCTGGTGGCATAGCGCTCGATCTGGTCGGTCGAGAGAGCGGAGACAGCGACCGGCACGTCGATCAGCCGCTCGTCGCGCTTGCGGGCGGTGACGATGATCTCCCCGGCGCCAGCTTCCGCCTGGGGCGAGGGTGTAGAGGCGTCCTGCGCCTGCGCGGTAGCGAGCATCAAGGCCGGGCCGACAGCGACGGTCGCCAGCAGATGACCGATCTGGGCCTGCTTCATATCATCCTCCCTTTCGTCAGGCTTCATCAACAATGACGTGAAGCTGATCCTGTTCGGATGGATTATGATGCCATGATGTCTACCAGGCAAATTTCGCAAATCCGCGAAATATGAAAATAAATATCAAACAAACAACAGATCAACATGTTGATCAATTATCCGGAATCGCCAGAATTACGGGAATTATCCCATGATATTTATGTGAATTCACACGGACACACACCCATTCCAGACAAATATCATGGCCATCGCTTTGACGATATATGCACATGCCAGTCACAAATGGCGATGGACCGCAGACATGAGAAAGGGGCCGCCGGGCAGGCGACCCCCTTCGATATTGCTGTCATGTCGCCCGTTTACGGCGAACGGGCGACAGCCGATCAGTCGGCCTTGGACTGGAGGTTAACGGCCGCGTACTTGCCGCGACGATCGACTTCCAGTTCGAAGTCCAGACGATCACCCTCGTTGAGGGCCGCCATACCGGCGCGCTCAACGGCACTGATGTGCACGAAGGCGTCGGGCTGGCCGTCATCGCGCTGAATGAAGCCGAAGCCCTTCATCGCGTTGAAGAACTTGACCGTACCGCTGGAGCGCTCGCCGGTCAGCTGACGCTGCGGGCCACGATCGGCACCACCAAAACCACCAGCGCGGGGTTCACGCGGCTCGCGCGGCGGACCACGGTCGGTAACCGGCAGCGGCTCCCCGTCGATCACCAGATCGGTAGCCGAAACCTTGCCGCCACGATCGACCAGGGTAAAGCCCAGCGGCTGACCCTCGGCCAGACCGGTCAGGCCAGCCTGCTCGACTGCGCTGATGTGAACGAAAACATCTTCGCCGCCATCGTCACGAACGATGAAACCGAAGCCCTTCTGTCCGTTGAAGAACTTGACGACACCCTTGCCTTCGCCAACGACCTGGGCCGGCATGCCACGGCCACCGCCGCCGCCGCCACCGAAACCGCCGCCGCCGAAGCCACCACGACCGCCACCGCCGCCGCCGAAACCACCGCCGCCGCCGCCGCCAGCACCGCCGCCGAAGCCGCCGCGATCGCCGCCGCCGAAACCACCACGTCCGCGATCACCAAAGCCGCCACCGCCGCCGCCGAAGCCGCCACGATCGCCAAAGCCACCGCCGCCAAAGCCGCCACCGCTGCCCTGGTCGTAGAAATTATCGTCGCCGAAACCGTCGCGCTTGTCCTTGCCGCGCCCGCCGCGGCGCCCTCTATCAAAACTCATGCCCTGTTAGTCACTTTCGCTTCGCCCCAAGACACATTGGACAAACATGTCGGGCGAATGACATGCACAATCCACCGCAATGATGCGGTTTGGGAATCACTATATCAAGTTTTCCGGGCAGCGCGAATGATTTTGCACATCAAGCAAAAAGAGCGCCCATCCCCCCGGTTTTAGGGGCGGCCCGGCCAAAGCGTCGATTGCGATATGGCCCGTTTCCCCATAGAGGGAAAAGCCATGACCGTCCATTTCCATGAAGAAGATCTGCCCGAGGGCGTCCTTGCCCCCGGCCCGATCGCCGTCGATACCGAAACCATGGGGCTCATCACCCCGCGCGATCGCCTGTGCGTCGTCCAGATCAGCGACGGCAAGGGCGACGAGCATCTGGTCCGCTTCAATCCGGGCAGCGACTATGCCGCGCCGAACCTGAAAGCCGTGCTGGCCGATCCCGAACGGATCAAAATCTATCATTTCGGCCGGTTCGATATCGCCGCGATCCAGCATTATCTGGGCGTCGTCGCAGCCCCCGTCTATTGCACCAAGATCGCATCGAAGCTGGTGCGCACCTATACCGACCGCCATGGCCTGAAGGAACTGGTCCGCGAACTGCTGGGCCAGGATATCAGCAAGCAGCAGCAGTCGAGCGACTGGGGCGGCCCGGTGCTGTCCGAGGCGCAGAAGGATTATGCGGCATCGGACGTGCGATTCCTGCACCAATTGAAGGCCGAACTGGACAAGCGCCTGACCCGGGAAGGCCGGATGGAACTGGCCCAGGCCTGTTTCGACTTCCTGCCCCATCGCGCCGCGCTGGACCTGGCCGGCTGGCCCGAGAACGATATCTTCTCGCACATGTAAGCGACGGGAGCGGCACGCACCATGTCCATCCAGGCCGAGCAGCAGCGCCATGCACGCCGTCACTGGGCGCGGCCGGGCGGCAGCCATGACCGACTGGTGCGCCTGCTCAAAAACTATCTGCCGGTGGCGGTCGGCGTGCTGACCGCCCTGCTGGCCACCGCTCCCTTCACCGGCGGCGACAAGGTCAGCTTCGTCCTCGACAAGAACAAGGTCGAGGTGGCGAAGGAACGGATGCGCGTGTCCGAAGCCCTGTATCGGGGACAGGACAGCAAGGGCCAGCCCTTCTCGCTGCGCGCCGGCTCTGCCGTGCAGAAGAGTTCGCGCGAGCCGATCGTCGACCTCAACGCCATGTCGGCGCGCATCCTGTTGCCCGAGGGGCCGGCGGTGCTGAACGCACAGAAGGGCCGCTATGACATGGAGACCGAACGCGTCGCCATCGTCGGCCCGGTCCAGTTCGAGGCCGCCGGCGGATACCGCCTGGTCACCCGCGACGTCGGCATCGACCTGCAGACGCGGCGGATGAAAAGCGCAGGCCGGGTCGACGGGCGCATCCCGATCGGCACGTTCAGCGGCGACCATCTGGAAGCAGACATGAATGCACGCACGGTCACGCTCAACGGCCGGGCGACCTTGCGCATCGAACAAAATGGCCTCAAAGGGCAGAACTGATGAAACGCACCCTCGTCCTGCTGTCGACCGTTGCGCTGGGCGCGACTGGCCTCCTCTACGCCGGCGCCGATGCGCAGGTGTTCAAGAATCATGACAGCAACGCGCCGGTGAACTTCAACGCCGACCGGATCGAGGTGCAGGACCGCGCCGACCGGGTGGTGGTATCGGGCAATGTCGAGGTGACGCAGGCCGGCATGACACTGAACGCGGCCCGCATGACCGTCGCCTACAAGCAGCAGCCCAACGGCGCGGCGACCACCGGCAACGGCGTGGAGATTCAGCGCATCGACGCGTCGGGCAATGTCGTCATCACCAAGGCCAACCAGACCGCGCGCGGCAATGTCGCCATCTATGACCTCAATGCCAAGCTGATCACCATGGTCGGCAATGTCTCGCTGACCCAGGGCGTCAACCGCCTGACCGGCGGACGGCTGGTGATGGACCTCAACAGCGGCCGCACCACTGTCGACGGCCGCTCGTCCGGCGGCGCCGGCACATCGACCAGCCCCAGCGGCCGCGTCTCGGGCACCTTCACGGTGCCGCAGCGCCAGAACTGATCCGGGGTCGGGAGGTCGGGCGACGCGTTTCAGGCGGCCTAACGGCTATCGATTCCCGTCATTGCGGGCGCAGCGAAGCAATCCACAAGTGGGAAATGGATTGCTTCGCTGCGCCCGCAATGACGATGTCGGGTTTTGGCGGCTAACGAGCAAAGACTGCCCTCTCCAACTTTCGTCATCCCGGACTTGATCCGGGATCCATTCGGCACTCCCAATCTGGCGTAGCGCAAAATGGATCCTGACTTTCGTCAGGATGACGCCAACAGGGATCGACGGGTTGCGACCAGTTTTTGCCACTCCCCAAAATCGTCCGTATCGCTGAAACCGGACACTCATTCAGGTGGCACATTGAAGGCTGCATGACCAAATTTAGCCAATAAAGCTTATTGAGGGATAGCAACAGCCGGGTGTTACTTGTCCTGCTTACATGCAAGATCGGCGGCGAAGACCCTCCAGCCGGCAACCACTGCGTCGCGTTGACGACTCGAACCGCCGTTCACAATTGATCCGAAGCTCTCGCCGGTGATTTGATTGAGCACCGCATCAAGTCCATCCACGACCTGCTCTGGCCCGTAGTGACGCATCCCCTCGAACGCGTCTGGCGCGTGGTTCACGAGGGAGATCGCCTGCGTGCGTAGATGGCGACGATCATCCATCTGCGCAATGATGGCAGGCACTGCTACGTTACCCAACGCTTCGAGCTGGTCGAATACATGCTGCTGCTGATCGCCATCGACTTGACCGAGACTGGCGATGAGCGCGCGCACCTTCGCGAAGTGGGGAAGCGTGGTATTGGCCCGCCACGATGCGACGACCTTCGCCTGCCGTGAAGCTTCGGCGCGTGTAGCGGCGACCGTCAGGTCAGTTGCCGGCTTCAATGCGTCCGGCGTATAGCCAGCGAAGTATAGGCTAACAGGACCATCATCTACTCGGTTAAGAAATAGGATGGCCGGTTCGCCAGCTAAGCCAAGCATTGCAGCATTAGATGGCTTGTATGTGGCATCCTGCGGATAGAAGCGGACAGTCGCACTGCTCATGTCTTCGCCTTTCACGACGCTCTCGACCTTTATAGGGATGTCCAGATACCCCGGCGACGGCTTTGCCCCTTCCTCGGTAAGTTGTTGCTTCGGCACATCCATCTTGCCGATAAGTACAATGCTGGACCCAGCGAGCAGCGTGGCGAGCTTTGGGTCCGATGGGCAGAGCCGCGCTGAGACAGGCGAGGAGTTGGAGGTTGGAGAGACGCCGAATCCAAAAACAATCGCGAGAAGTGTAATCCGCATGATCATGATGATGACGATGCCATTTTCGGCGCACGCTCGCTATCGACGATTGTTGCCGCTTGATTTTTACTGTCCAAGGTCAGCTATCGACGCTTCTCTCTCCAAAAGCTGACTGTCGCAAATCCACCCATCGTCACCATCGGGCCACAATGACGCTCATCATAATATAGGCAGAAACTGCGAAGCTTGCTTGCGGCCAGCCCAACATAGGCAAAACCCATGCAAGAATACCGAACAGTACAGCCAGAATGGCGGCCTTGGGAAATGTCAGGTGTATTGCAACGTCTTGTATGAATCGCTTTAGACCAAAGCAGACCGTCTTAAATCCATCCGCTATTTCTGCTCACGGATCAACTTCATTCCATCGCCTATTGCCCAGCGATCTTCCTGTTTCTGCAAACGCGCAATCTGATAGGAACGGCGCTTCCCGTATTTCACGGTAAACCGACAAGCGATTGAAGGCGGGGCGCTGGAAAGCTCATCACCGCATAGAACATCTGATAGACCGGTGATGCGAAGGGCGTGAACGAATGTTATCTGATCGGGGTAGTCTTTGGCGAATTGCGCTGAAGCCGAATAAACCGTTTCATCATCCTGAGCCCTGACAGCTTCCAAGATTTCTGCATCTGTTGGGCATAGTTGTGCCGATGCACACCGGGATATAGCAGCCAGAACGATAAGGGGTAGCATCGAGTCTCCATGGGCATTGCCATCAACAATCAGATTATTGCATCCTACATATCGTCACGCAACGGCCTGTCGGTTTGAAAGCAGCCCGCCAGTCATCGACGAAAGTCGGTCGCTCGATCATTGCCATCCGTATCTCTGAACCTGTCGCTCATTAAGATGGCAGGTTGAACGTCGAATAGCGAAATCTGTTGGAAGGCGGATGCACGGCGAGTTACCATTTTGTATGGTAGAGCATGTTTCTTTCCGTTTCGATTGGGACGAAGTCGCGCACGAGCAAGTTACAGATGTGCTCGGGCTAGACGCTACCGTTATGGATGATGGGTCTGCACGTTGGGGTTCAGTTGCAATTTGCGTAGGAACCACGGCTGTTGTGGTAACGGTGGAGCCGGACACCGACCAAGTTATTGTTGCTCGCGCAGCCCTGCCCAGTGGTAGCGGATGGGAGAGGATCCCGTCGTTTGATTTCGCGGTTGCCAAGCCCCTTGGATGGTCTTGGATCGGGATCAATTCTCAAGGTTACAAAGACAGCTTTAGGGACTGTCAGGATTTCCGTGTGTGGCCGGGCATAATGGGCAACAAGGAGTCCCACTATGTCACGACGCAAAGAACCTGCCATACCGAATGAGCT
>NZ_JACIEU010000008.1 GCF_014197035.1 Sphingobium scionense
CCCATGGTGCCACACTCCAAAGTCGCGGCCCCATTGATTCAGATTTTCACCGCCTTGGGAATCCTCCGTGAGTCAGACAATGCGCAGGTTGGTATGACCCAGACCCTCACTGCGCTCGCCAACGGCCATCCCGCCAATCGCGTTCATGAACTCATGCCCTGGATCGCCGTGGGCTGAGGCCACCGCTTACGGATGATGAAGAGCATCTTCTCTTGCGTCGGTGCAGTGGCATCGCATGTGCCCGTGCCGGTCGCCTGAATCGTCCTGCCGGTTCCACAGGCGCTCAAAACACCCGCCGGCATTGCCTTTGCCCGCCCCGCGATCGGGCCAATGATTACCCACGCATCGTCCATCGCGCAGGCCGGCTTTGCTGTGCGGACTCCCGTAGCGTGAATGCGTAGGGGCTGGGTGTTATCGAGGCCAAACCAATTGATTGGGCCAGTCTGATCGCTCGCTGATGCGGGTGAGCTCAACGCCACAGCGCAGAGAGAAGCGAGCCATTTGATATAGATTCATGATCACAGCGCTATCGAAAAATATGTTGTCCAATGTCGAAGGAGTTATGCGGAAGTGAATTTTTAATTCAAATGATAATTCAGGTTGCATGTGCATTTACAAGATGTTCTTCTACAAGTCTAAAAATGTTATAACGCTGAATCGCTAGGTTTATTTTGCATATTTTATGCAATTCTCAAAATTAGGGGTGGCTGGCATGGCGAATGACGAGCGTTGTAAAGCGATCGGATCTTGGACTGGGTCCGCGACAATGGGCGTTCGCGGTGTTCTAGTGCTGGCGGCGGCGACGCTTCCTCTTGGCCTTGGCTTGAGCGCTGCTCATGCGGCCAGCACCACAACCTACGCCTACGACGCGCTGGGACGGCTGGTGCAGGCCAGCACCATTGGGACGGTCAATAGCGGCGTTCAGATGAATGTGGCTTACGATGCGACGGACAATCGGATGACCTATCAGGTCACGGGCTCCGTTGATAAGGTGGTGGTCGTCCCACTTAATGGATTGTCGGTAATTCCGATCAAAGATGATTAAATGTAATTTCGGCAAATATTTTAGCGTGAACAGGGTGGCTGTGGTGAGAAGAATATTCTTCCTAATTGTTCTTTTTGCTATTGCGCTGGTTGAACTGCAGGGGCTGGCGCATGCTCAAGGATATGCTCCTCCACCTTCGGCGCCAATTCGAGAAGCCATCGATCAGAATGGTGTGGACCTTTCACGCGGCACTCTCGTTTCGCGCAGGCATAGCGTTTCTATTGGCGGATCGGGAGCCGGTGGCATTGCCTTCGCTCGCACAGTAACGGCGAATGGTTATTTTCGTGATAATATCGGAGGCAGTATCGTTGTCGACGGCAATTATATGGTTGTCAGTTTAGGAGAAAGCACGGAAACTTTTTCTTCTGAGTATCCAAATTATGTTTCCGTCCAAAAGACGGGATCTACCCTAGTAGCTTCCGGAAATAATTATATTCTAACTAATAAAGATGGAATACAAGTAATATATGAATTGGTAGCGTTACACGGTATGTATGGTTATGGATACTCGATAAAATCTGTCAAATATCCGAACGGAGAGATTTGGACATATAATTATCGGACCGATTCGGTATGTATATCGCCAACGGGCTCTTGTAGTTACACGCTTATAACTCGGCCACAATCGATCATAAGCAATAATGGCTATATGCTGAAGCTCGAATTTTCTTCTAACACTACGCCTTCGAATGTGACGGTTACCGAATCATGGTTCAAGCTTGTCAAAGTTACAGCATCAAACGCCGCAGTGGATTATTGCGATCCATATTCTGATAGCTGCTCGTACTCGAAAACATGGCCTTTCCTTATGATTGGGTACGCCGGCAGTCGAGTATCGTCAGTGACTGACTCACTCGGATATGTGACGGCCTACTCATATGCCGATGGACGACTGACGGGGATCAAGCGCCCCGGAGCGAGCATTAACAATATCACCATCGGCTACAATGGAAGCGGTTATGTGAATTCAGTCACCAACGAGGGGGTGACGACCAACTACACCTATTCCGATGCCTCCGGCATCCGGACAACGACGCTGATCGATGCCTCCCCCGGCAATAGGGTGATCAAGATCGATATAGCCAATATGCAGGTGACATCGGACACGGACGAGTTGGGCAAGGAAACCAAATACGAATATGATCCGATTACTCGTCTTCTAAAAAAGGTTACTGCGCCCGAGGGCAATATTTCCGAGTTCGATTATGATCCACGCGGTAACCTCACCAGGACGACGCTGACGCCCAAGCCGGGCAGCAGCCTTTCAGCTATCGTCACAGAGGCAACCTATCCTGCAGGGCAAGTTGATGAAGAGTGGCACTGTGCCGTCGGTGTCGGCGCGGCCCGTTGCAACAAGCCACTTTCCACAAAAGATGCCAACCAGAAAATCACGCAATATGAATATGATAATGTTCATGGGGGCGTAACTAAGGTTACGCGCCCGCCACCAAGCGGCTCTGTCAATTGCCCTGCGGCAGGCGTGATCTGCCCGGAGACCCGCTACACTTACACTTCAACTTATTATGGCAAATATAAGGATAGCGGTGGAGCGCTGGTTAACTTCGCTACACCGGTAACACGTCTGACGAAGGTTTCTTCCTGCCAGACCATGGTAAGTTGCAACAATACGGCCGACGAAAGTAGGTCAGTTATGTCCTATGGGACGAACAACGTGCTGCTCACATCGGCAGCACAGGGATCCGGGGATGGCGCACTAACAGCGACAACAGCCTACACGTATGACGATTTCGGTAATCAGGTCACAGTCGATGGCCCCCTTTCCGGCATTGCGGATACGACTCGGATCCGTTACGATCCGCTGCGTCGAGTAATAGGAGCAGTTGGGCCGGACCCTGATGGAGGGGGCGGGCTTAAGTATCGCGCGAAGCGGTTCACCTACAACGCTGACAGTCAAATTACGATCACTGAAGTGGGCACGGTCAATAGTCAGTCTGATGCAGATTGGCTGAGTTTCGCGAGCTATCGACAACTGACCTCGATCTTCGATGCGGCCACGGCGCGCAAGATCAAGGATGTGTTGACCGCCTCGACCCCTCCGACGCCGCCGGACACCTATCAGGTGATTCAATATAGCTATGACAGTCTTGGCCGCCTGGAGTGCGAGGCGTTGCGGATGAACAGTGCAACCTGGGCATCGCTGCCATCTTCCGACTGCACACTGGCTACAACAGGTAGCCAAGGGCCGGATCGAATTTCCCGGACCACATATGATGCCCTGGGCCGCATCCATGTCCAGCAGAGCGCTTATGGCGTTACGGTAGCCAACGGCTTCCCTACAACTTTCCAGAGAGACGACGTGACAGGCACCTATACTGACAACGGTCAGTTGGCGACTGTCACGGATGCAAAGGGAAATAGAACAACGTACGAATACGACGGCATCGACCGTCTTTCGAAGACGCGCTACCCCTCTCTGACCATAGCCGGCACCAGTTCGAATACCGATTATGTTCAGCCCACCTACGACGCCAACGGCAATGTAGTCGCGTTGCGTCTGCGCGATGGTCAGTCTATCGGCTTTAGCTATGACAATCTCAATCGGATCACATTGAAGAACCTGCCCGGCAGTGAGCCGGATGTGACTTATGGATATGACCTTCTCGGCCGTCAGATATCGGCCAGCCAAACCGGCAATGCACTTTCGTTCACTTACGACGCGCTTGATCGCAATCTGACGCAAGCGGGGCCGCTGGGGACAATCACTTCCACGTGGGACATCGCCGGGCGCCGAGCACGGCTGGACTTGCCGGGCAGCTATTACACAACCTACGATTATCTTGTAACGGGCGAGATGACGGCGGTGCGCGAAAATGGCGCGGGGTCGGGGCCTGGTGTGCTGGCAACGTTCAGCTACGATAATCTCGGCAATCGGATAGGGTTGGCTCGGGGGAATGGCGCCAGCACCAGTTACACGCCCGATGCGATTTCGCGGCTGACCTCGCTTGCACAAAATCTTGCTTCCACGGCATCCGATCAGACATTGGGCTTTGTATACAGCGCTGGAAGCCAGATTGTGTCCCGCTCCTCGTCAAACGATGCCTATGCAATGCGGCAGCAGTATAACACCAATCGCTCATATACGGTGAACGGTCTCAATCAGTATCTGACCGCAGGAGTAACTACTCCTACCTATGACGGTCGAGGGAATCTGACGGGACTAGATGGGGCGAGCTACACATACAGTTCGGAGAATCTTCTGAAAAGTGCGACGCGGGTGGGGATAGTCACAGCGCTAACCTACGATCCCATGGCCAGGCTCTATCAGGTGAGTGGTGCGGCGACGAGGCGGCTCCTTTACGATGGCATGAACCTTGTTGCTGAATATGATGGATCGGGCAATGTGCTCCGCCGCTATGTGCATGGTCCGAACAATGATGAGGCGCTAGTCTGGTACGAGGGTTCAGGCACGAGTACCCGGTATTGGCTCCATGCCGATGAACGTGGTAGCGTCATTGCCGTCAGCAATAGTAGCGGGGCTGCCGATAGCATCAATGCTTACGATCCTTGGGGCGGCCCGCAATCGAGTAATGGCGGACGATTCCAGTTCACAGGGCAGGCTTGGGTACCCGAGCTCGGCCTATATTATTATAAAGCCCGGTTTTATAATTCCCGATTGGGACGTTTTATGCAGGCCGATCCCATCGGTTATCAAGCGGGCATGAATCTCTACGCCTATGTTCGGAATGATCCAATCAACTCGATAGACCCTTTGGGGCTGGATGATGCACTAATTGTCGTAACCGGGTCAAAAGCTTGCTCTATTCCAGGCTGTGAAATGGCCATTGATCTTCGAGAACTAGAAAGATTATTAGAAGAGTTTTCTCGCCAAGGAGAGCAACTGGAATTCAAGCTAGTTGTGACGGCGCCGCAGAACCCGTGCGAGGGCGGGAAAGGATATTGGAATGGCGTTGCAAGTAGGCTGGAAATATTTGCAGATGTGACGGGGGCAGGTGCTTTCACCGCCGCTGGCATTGGTCTGGCACTGGCTCCAACGGGCGCAGGCTTTGCCATTGCTGAGACGGCTGCTCTCGGACTAGGTGGTGCTTCCACTTTAGCGAGTTTCGGCGCTTCGGTAGCCAGTTTCCTAGCTGGCAATAATAGCCGGGCGACTGTCAACTTTGTGGGTGCTGTTGGCGGATGGGGTATCGGTAAAGCGGTGGAACGTGGTGTCGGCAGTGCGTTGGCAAGCGGCAGAATATTCGGCGATTTGAGTGCCAGCCAGACCCGCCAAGCGGGATATGTGGGAAGTGTTTCTGGTGCATTTGGAGGCAAAGCTGCGGGGACCGCCGCCGAGGGTATTTGCGTAGCCAATACTACTAATTGAAGGCAAAACTATGATCTTGGAAACCGTAGCAGTCATTTGCCTTGTGATCATTTTTGATCTTGCCGCTTTCTGGAAGGTTGGGAACTGGCGACGTCAGTTTGCAGGTAAAGATATTGATTTCACGTATCTAGGAACGATATTTCCTAGAATAATTTTAACAATTGCCTCGGGATTTTGTATCGTCATCGCAAAATACAACCCTGATTTTGATGTGGTATTATTTATTTTGGCACTTGTTCTTTTTGGAACATCGCATGGTGTTCTATATGTGAAGGCGTATCGGTCTCGTTAAGATAAATCGACATGCAGTATCTGTTGGTTTCACACGGCCCTGCTGATCTAGCACTACTTTGGCAGAATTTTATTGAGACGTTTGGTAAGACTACATCCACAATGAGGACAATAGTCTGGTGGTGAGCGAGACAGGCGCTCAATGATGGCCTGGCGCACTGCTGGCAATGTAGGTTGGGGAGGTGGACCGAGGACTCTTTTTTTTCCGCCCCGCCTGAGCGAGCCTTCGGGATTGCAGGAAGGCGTATGCCATCATCGACATCAAAGCATGGCGGTGAAGTCCGGTCCAGGAACGTCCTTCGAAGTGATCCAACCCCAGTTCTTCCTTGAGTTGCTGATGCGCTTGTTCACAGATCCAGCGCGCCTTGATCGCGCCGGCGAGAGCTTTGATTGGGATGTCGCCCGGTAGATTGGAGAGATAGTATTTTCGCTCGCCATTCGAGCGATGCTCACCCACCAGCCAGGCTTCCTCGCCCGGCATGTGCTGGGCCCCGGCAGAGCCGATCCGCTGAGGCGCACCATCGGCAATGCGCACGCGCATGGCCGCAAAACGGGCTGTCAGCTGTCCCTTGGTCCCCTTGCGCCAACTGACCTGCCGCCATTTCGCGCCTTCGAGCATCGCGTGCGCGGCCATGGATTTGACGTCTGGCACATGCCGCACCCGAGGGCGACCGCGCCCTGCGACCGGGAAGATCAGCTGCACGTCGGCCGGATAGACCTTCTGGTGCCTGGGGATGCCGACAGCCCAGCAAAGGCCGCGTGTACTCAGCGCCTGCCGAAACGTAGCCGACTGAACCGCACCGGGTTTGCCGGAGGCCATAGATCAGACAGTGCCTTTCAAGCCCATACAATCCCGATGGACAGTTGGCACATGTGATGGTATAACTAAGCCGTCGAGAGTAAGTTTCGACGTTAAATCAATACCTTGCCGCGATTGCTGAGTGCCCGTAGGGGTCACCACCTTGAAATGTGGTATGTATCGGCAATCGCCGATTTATCCTCGATAGCTGGGATAAATACTCCAATCAGTAATGGTCTCGTGTCCGATGCAGTCTCTTTCGACATGCGATGGATTGTGTCCGACCTGTCCGTGCAGTTCCTTCTCCTGATGCAGTTGCTTGCGCGACCGTGGCCTTGGGCTAGTCTGCGCGCGTCCATAGCAGGAGAGCGCCGATGACCACCGATCGCGATGATGTGCCGTCCCCCGTCGAGCGGCTGGCGGAGGATCGCAACTGGATCGCCTCGACCGGGCTCAGTCGGCGTCATATCCTGGCCGGCGGTGCCTTTGCCGCCGGTTTCGCCGCCGCCTGTCAGCCGGTCGCGGCCAGCACCATCCAGACCCCGGCCGACGGGTTGGTGGAGGAAGCCGTGTCGATCCCGACCAGCGACGGTTTCGCCATGCCCGGCTTCGTTGCCCGGCCGGCGGGCAAGAAGAAGGCGCCGGTGATCGTTGTCGTGCATGAGATTTTCGGCGTCCATGAATGGGTGCGCGACATGTGCCGGCGCTTCGCAAAGGCCGGCTATCATGCCGTCGCGCCGGACCTGTTCGCCCGCCATGGCGACGCGACCAAGGTCAGCGACTTCAAGCAGTTGGTAGCCGAGATCGTCAGCAATGCGCCCGACAAGCAGGTATTGTCCGACATCGATGCCACCTATGCCTTTGCCGGCGCCCATGGCGGCGACGCGACGCGGCGCGGCATCACCGGCTTCTGCTGGGGTGGCCGGGTGGTCTGGCTCTATGCCGCGCACAGCGCCGCGCTCGACGCTGGCGTCGCCTTCTACGGTCGGCTCGTGACCCAGAAGAACGACCTCCAGACCCTGTCGGCGATCGAGGAGGTGGCCAAACTCAAGGCGCCGGTGCTCGGCCAATATGGCGAACTCGACAAGGGCATCCCCCAGGCCGATGTCGAGGCGATGCGCGCCGCGCTCAAGGCGGCGGGCAAGTCGCCGCCCGATGCCATCACCGTTCATGCCGGCGCCGACCATGGCTTCATGGCCGATTATCGGCCGAGCTATAATGCGGCGGCGGCAAAGGCCGCCTGGAGCGAAACGATCGACTGGTTCGGCAAATTTGTGAAGGGGTGATCGCATCACCCCTTCGCTCGCCGGGTTTATTTCTGCTTCATCGCCTCGACCGCGGCGAGCGTGCTCTTCACATGGCCGGCATAGCTCATCTCGCTATGGACGAAGGCGATGCGGCCGCTGGGCGCGATCACATAGGAGGTGCGGTCGGTCATGCCCGGCCGCATCTTGAGCGCGACATCATAGCCCGACACGATGTTCGGCCCGGCCGAGGCGACCGCGAACTTGCCGGCGCATTCCTTGGTGGAGAAGGCGACCAGATCATCGACCGGATCGGCCGACATGCCGATCACGGTGGCGCCCGCCGCCTTGAACTTGTCGATATTCTCGGCGAACTCACGTGCCTCGGCCGAACAGCCCGGCGTGAAGGCCTTGGGGAAGAAATAGAGGACCACCGGCCCGCGCTTCAACTGGTGCGACAAAGTGACGGTGAAGGTCTTGCCGGCCAGCGCGCCGCGGGTGGTGAATTCCGGCGCCTTGGCGCCGACCGCCAGGGCCGCCATGCTGCCCTGCGTGCCCAGGGCTGCGGCCGCCAGGGCCAGGATGATCTTCGCGCTCTTCATAATCTAGCTCCCATGGGTCGGTCAGGCGGCGGGGGCGGGCGGTTCCCACAATTCGATGGCATTGCCCTCGGGATCATGGATCCGGGCAAAGCGCCCGACATCGGGATGATCCCATTCGGGCTTGGTGATGGCCTCAACGTCCGCCGCGCGCAAGTCCGCCAGCAGCCCGTCGAGATCGGACACGCGCAGATTGATCATGAAGCTCTTGTCGGCGGCGAAATAGTCGCTGTCCTGCTTGAACGGCGAAAAGACCATCGGGCCGCCCAGCGTCTGCCAGACATATTCGTTGACCGCCGGAATATTGGGATCGGCGCTGCATCCGCCGCCGACGCCCAGATGGGTGCGATACCAGGCCGACAGCGCCTGCGGATCACGTGCGCGAAAGAAAAGTCCGCCCATTCCCAGGACCGGCATGGCATCCCTCCTCGATTGTCGCGGCGGTGATAGCATGGCCGCGATGGCCGGTCACGCGGGTGATAGGGGGAACTCGATGCGGCCTGCCGGGTTGGCATCGCATGCGTAACCATTTCCTCCTCGCCCTTCCGCTGCTGCTGCTCGCCGGGTGCGGCAGCAAGGAACAGAATCAGTCCGCCATGGTCACCAACATATTGGACCAGGCGCTGCCCAGCACGCGCGACGCGCCACCCGGCGCCAATGCCATCACCCCGGTCGAGCCCGCACCCGACCTGCCCGTGGCCAAGGGGGAGGCGCTCCACGCCAATGCGATCCCGATCGCGCTGCAGGGGCGCTGGACCGGCACCAATGAGCGCTGTGGCGACCGGGCGGCGGCCCAGGCGCTGGAACTGACGGCGGCCAGCCTGATCTTCCACGAAAGCGTCGGCACGGTGCAGCGTGTCACGCGCGAGGGGGAGGGGCGGCTGGCGGTCGTCGCCAATTTCACGGGTGAGGGGGAAAGCTGGACCCGGACCCTGATGCTGCGTCCCTCGGCCGATGGGCAACAGCTTACCATCACCAATGACGGCACGGCGATCGTGCGCAAGCGCTGCACTCCGGCCGTCTGAACCGCTTCCCCCGGCGCGCCGTCCTCGCTACAGCGGCGCGATGATCGGCCGCCTCACCCTGAGTGATTTCCGCAACCATGCGGACGCGCTGATCGTGCCCGACCAGCCGTTCGTCCTGCTGACCGGCGACAATGGCGCGGGCAAGACCAACATATTGGAAGCCGTATCGATGCTGGCGCCTGGCCGAGGGCTGCGCGGCGCGGCGCTGCGGGCGATGGCGCGGCAAGATGGTGGCGGCAGCTTCGGCATTGCGGCGGAGGTGGATGGCGTGGTGCTGGGCACCGGCGTCAGCGCGGATGCGCCCGACCGGCGGCAGGTGCGGATCGGCGGTGTCGCCTCGTCCGCCAATGCGCTGGCCGATCATCTCGCGATCGTCTGGCTGACCCCGGCGATGGACCGCTTGTTCCTCGACAGCCCCGGCGGTCGTCGTCGCTTCCTTGATCGCCTCACCCTGGCGCTCCATCCCGGCCATGCCGCGCACAGCGCCCGCTATGAAGCGGCAATGCGGGCGCGCAACCGGCTGCTGACTGATCTGCGCCGAGCAGACCCGACCTGGATCGGCGCGCTGGAGGCGCAGATGGACGAGCATGGCACGGCGCTCGCCGCCGCCCGCGCCGATCTGGTCGCGCGCCTCAACGCGCAACTGATCGACCAGTCAGACGAGCCTTTCGCCCGGCCCCTCATCCGAATCGCGCGGGAGGATGGCGCCAGTGACGAGCCGCTCGGCCAGCGGCTGGCCCGCGCGCGGCGACGCGATGCTGCGGCCGGCCGCACCCTGTCGGGGCCGCATCGTCATGATCTGGATGTTGTCCACATCGCCAAGAATCAGGCGGCGGCGCTCTGTTCGACCGGTGAGCAGAAGGCGCTGCTGCTCTCGATCCTGCTGGCGCATGCGGCTCTGGTGTCGGCCGATCGCGGCCAGCCGCCAGTGCTTCTGCTCGACGAAGTGGCGGCGCATCTCGACCCGTCGCGACGAGCTGCGCTGTTCGACCGATTGCGCGAAACCGGCGGCCAGGTCTGGATGACCGGCACGGAAGATAGTCTTTTCAACGAGTTGAATGGTGCAACCCGGCTCCATGTAACGGCCGGGCATGTTTTTCGTTCCGCAGCATGACGCATCGCAGCAACGACTCATCGCTCGGCGGTTTTCAAGACGAACGGGGTCTGCCCTAAGGAGGTCATCGGGGATTATACCTACCTACAAGTCGGGGGTCGCAAGGAATGATCGGTGGTTTTCGCGCGCTGTTCGCAGCCGCCATGCTTGCGCTCGGTGCCTTCTCCGCCGTTCCTGCCACCGCCGGTGTCCTGCAATGCGCCCCCTTCGCCCGTGAAGTTTCGGGCATCGAGATTTTCGGCAATGCCAACACCTGGTGGAACCAGGCTGCCGGTCGCTACGACCGTGGCCATGAACCCCGCGTCGGCGCCGTCCTGTCCTTCGCGTCCAGCCGTTCGATGCCGGTCGGCCATGTCGCCATGGTCAGCAAGATCGTCAATGATCGCGAAGTGCTGCTGACCCACGCCAACTGGTCCTATCGTGGCGGTGTCGAGCGCAATGTCCGCGCCATCGACGTGTCGGCCAACAATGACTGGACCGACGTGCGCGTATGGTATGGCCCGATCGGTGATGTCGGCCTGCGCTCCAACCCGGCCAACGGCTTCATCTATGCCGACAAGCCCAGCCTCGACCAGCCGGTCCAGATCGCCCTGGCCGACCGCGCCACCGCCGGCAGCGACAGCGCTCGGGGTGCTTTCTAAGCCATTAACCTCTTCCTTACGGATGAGGCTCTAGGTGTTTGATCCCACCTGCATGCGCGTCCACCAGAATGGTGCGACGGGCAAAAAGGGGGGGGCTGCGATCGTGGCATGGGACGTCCCCGAGGTGCCTCACCAGTAAACTCCACGCTCTTGTCGATGCTGAAGGACGCCCTGTCAGCCTGAGGCTGACCGGCGGGCAGGTTCATGATGCCTGTGAAGTCGAGGCCCTGATTGAGACCATTCCCAAGGGCGCAACCCTGCTGGGCGATAGAGGGATATGACAGCAACGCCATCCGCGAAGCTGCTGCGGCAAGGGACGTCTGGGCGAACATTCCCAATCGATCCAACCGCAAGCAGCGCTTCGCTTTCTCGCCATGGCTCTACAAACAACGAAATCTCGTCGAACGATTCTTCAATCGCGTCAAACAGTTCCGAGGTATCGCGACACGCTACGATAAAGACCCAGCCAACTTCCTCGCCGCCATCAAGCTCATCTGTGTTCGCATCTGGTGCAATAAGTAATGAGCCTACGCGCCAGCCAAAGCGGTTGGATTTTACGAAAAAGGCCCGAAGCCATATGAAGCTCCGGGCCAAGAAAAGGTTGCCCCAACGGGGCCTCCTTCGGGTCGCGCTGATTCCCTAGGGAATTTTCATCGGCATGGCCGTGACGCAGATCACATATTTTCCGAGAATCATCCTGCCCTCCTGTTCATCCGGAACGCATAGGCTATGCCGGTAACGGAACGATCCATCGTCACCGAGGAGCGGAGGATTTGCAGGTCGAGGAACAGGTCGAGGTGCTGGCGGCGGTTTTCCGATGCGATCGGAAGGCGGCGGACCTGCTGCGCCGCGTGCTGGTCCCGCAGCAGGTTGGTGCGAAGCAGATATTGGCCCGGCAAGGCGAGGCATCGCACCATTGCTGGCTGATCGTCGACGGTTGCGTGGCGGTGCAGACCTTTGGCATCGACGGCCAGCGCCAGCAATTGGCGCGCCACGGACCAGGGGAGTTTTTTGGCGCCTATCCCGCGCCGACGACACACCGGGCGGAGATCGAGGTGCTGGTCGAGAGTCGCCTGTTGCGCGCGGAG
Organism: Sphingobium scionense; assembly: GCF_014197035.1. Taxonomy (GTDB): domain Bacteria; phylum Pseudomonadota; class Alphaproteobacteria; order Sphingomonadales; family Sphingomonadaceae; genus Sphingobium; species Sphingobium scionense. Next base: position 12,192 of record NZ_JACIEU010000008.1, read on the forward strand.
GCGCAATCGCTGGCCGCGTTGGTGGCGGGCGATGCGCAGATCGGTGCGGGCATGGCGTGGCTGCTGGCGCGCCAGCTCGACCGGGCACTGGATCGAATGGCGACCCGCTCCACCTATAGTGCGGCCGGGCGGGTCTATAGCGAATTGCTCGCATTGGCGGATGGCCGCGACCATATCGTGCCCGCGCCGCAGGTCACCACCCTGGCGCTGAGCGCGAACACGACCCGCGAGACCGCGTCGCGCGCGATCGCCGTACTGATCCGGCGCGGCATCGTCAGTCGGGAAGATGGTCAGATGCAGATCCACGCGCCACGCATGCTGGCGGACATGGTGGTTTAGGTGCGCGCCGTTAGCCTGATGGTGGATAATAATGGCCGACCGGGCAATCGCCCTGGCGGGTCATCACTTCGCCGGCAATCTCGAACCGATAGCCGGGGCCTTGCAGCGCCATGGCGGCAGCCTGTGGCCAGGGCATGCAGATGCTGCCGGCCGGTGCGGCCGGCGCCAGGAGCAGCGCCAGGCATTCCTCGCCATCAAGCGGATCGTTCGGCATGACCGTTTGATATTCCAGTGCCAGCCCATGGTCCGGCCAGTCCCTCAGGATCAGGCTGGCCTGGAGCATGGCAGTCGCCACATCGTCGAAAGCCTGGAAATGCAGGCCATTGGCGCTTTCCCACATGGTTGGCGCGAGGCGTGTTGTCGATGCCAGGACAGCCTTGTTGGCGGCTATGGGCAGCGCATCGCCAGGGGGAGGGATCGATTGTTCGAGGATGATACTGTGTACGGGCAGTGTGCGTGATTGCCACAGCCGATAGGCAAAGGCAGGCAGATCTGAGGCGCGGCCGACATGCAGGGCAATGGCTTGGGTGGCGAAGGCTTCGGCCCGGCGCAGTGCCAGTCCCATGGCGATCTCGCTGCCCTTGTCGATCGCCGCGTTGGACAGGGTGGGGATGGCGTCGGGCGCTTCCAGACTGTCAGCCATTTCGATCAGGCGGTCGAATCGGGTGAACCAACGGTCGCCGAACTGCCCGACCGAGGTCTGGCGAAAGACGTCGAGGGTTGTCGGCAGGACGATATGTAACTGGATACCACGGGCGAGGGCGCATTCGGCGATCAGGATATCGGCGCCCGCCGCCAACGCTCCGAAGGCGGCGCCCGGCGCAATCTGGTCGAGCGCGGTTTCGATCTTCTCGCGCGCTTCCCGCTCATTTTCCGGTAGGCCGATGATGCCGCTGAAATAGAGGCTGGGCGGCGGACGCAGGGGGTCCAGAATTGCCGTCGAGCGCCCTTGCCAGGTCAATATCTCGTGAAATTGCCGCAATGTCGCGGCATGATCTTCCCAGGCGTTCGGCGCGGCCGTCATCGCCTGCATCAAGGCGGTCTGGCTTGCAGCCTCGTTACCCAGCAGCAAATGGGCTTCGGCGGCTGTCGCCGCCAGCCAGTAGCGCGTTTCCTGCACATGATCACCGCTGTCGAGCAGCGCCAATACCTGGCGTGCGAGCTCGGCCGCGTCAGCCGGTTGGTCGTTCAGGAGGGCGAGGGTAGCGGCATTGATCAGCGGATAGGTCGCACGGCAGCCGCTAGCGGCCTGGAGATAGGCCTGTTGCGCCTCGTCCAGCAGCGCGCTTCGTTCCGCGCTTTCGCTGCGCAGGGCTTGATCCTTGAGCAGCCGGCCCTTGAGAGTCAGCGCATCGGCATCGCGTGACTGCAGCAGGCCGGCCGCGCCGAACATTGTCCAGGCGCGAACGGTGTCGCCACTGCGTGCGACCCTGCGGATCTGCGCAAGGATCGGAAGGATCATGTTGCCACCACCCCGTTGCTGCGCTCAGTCTTCCTTGGGCGGCGGATTCTTGATGTCGGGGTCGATCGACAGCGGGATCCATTTGGGTTCCGTGGCACTGGGATCTTGCAGCAGGTCGATATTGATGTTGAAGCCGTGCCGCGTGCCATATTTGCCGCCCTGGTTGTAGCGTGCCTGGAACCGGACGGTCTTGTAGCGGTCCTGATTGGCGTGATAATCATCATAGATCAAGCCGCCGTAAAAGGAAGACAGTGGCTCTTCGGTCGTGATGGCGTCGTAATTTTTCGAGAAGAACAACTGATCGCCGATCAGGTTGATTTCCACGATCGAATTCTCGGTGATGGCGATATAGTCATGATCGGTCACGCCGGGCTGTTCGTAACGCAGCGAGACCCAGCCCTCCTCACCCTTCAGCGTAACATTGAACTGCAGCGGCGCGACGCCATCCTCCAGTTCGATCTCGGTCAATGGCGCCAGGCCATATTGGGTATAATTCAGCGTCGACATTTTATTTGCTTCCCTTCGTCAATGGTTTGGCCAGCTTGTTCTGCCAGACCCGCCAGTCCTTGTTTGCCGGATCGCGCATCACCAGGTCAGCGACGTCGGCACGGGCCTCGGATCGCAGCGCCCTGGCGCGATCCGTTTCGCCCAGATCATAGAGCAGGTTCGACATGGAATAGCGCGCCAGCATCCCGTCCTGCAGATAGCCGGCATTTTTGGGATCGCGTTGCAGCAACGACCGCAGGATCGCGTCCTGCTTCTCGCGCTGCGCCAGTGCCGCACGGTCGGCTCCCTGCAGGCGCAGCGCGTCCGCCATCCAGGCATGGCGATTGGCAAGGTCCGCGGCGATCGCCGGATCGTCGGGGGCCAGACGCTGGACCCGCATCATGGTGTCGAGCGCGCCCTTGCAGCTTTGGAGCGTGTTGTCAGGGCTCTTCTTTGCAAGAGCGATGGTGCAGATATTGCCCTGCGCATAGGCCAGTTCACGCCAGTAAGCGCCGTTCGCCGGGCGCAACTGCACCAGCCTTTCGGCAAGCGTCCGATAAGATTGGAAACGCGTAAGGGCGGCATCATTCCGGTCGCGTATAAAATCGACATAGCCGAGCCAGAATTCGCTCTGGGCATGGGCGAACAGGCGTTGAGGATCGTTCGGCGCGGCGGCCAGCAGAGTAGCAGTGACGCGATAGGCCTCGCGGAACTGGGCGATGGCTTCGGACGTGTCACCGCGCTTGAAATCATCCTCGCCCATGGCCTGCAGGATGCGAGCGCGCCGCTCAAGCGAGTCGCTCGGCAATGTTTCCAGGTCGGGTTGGTCGGCATAATAAGCGAGCGCACGCTTGTTCGCCGTCTGCAGCACGTCGAGCCGGCCAACGCCCTCCAGCTTTTCGCGCAGATCGGTCAGCATGAATTCGATCAGTCCCTCTGCCTGCTGGCGTTGGCTTTCTGCCTCGCTCCTTGCCCGCGCGACAAAGACCAGCATCGCCGCCATCAATAGGACAAGAAAAAGCGCAACAAATGTGACGGCTATCACACGGCGCAACTGACGCTGGGCGTCGCGCTGGATGATCTGGTCGAGCGGTACGCCGGTCAGGCCGGCGACGATCTTAAACCGCGCCAGTTTTGGTCCGTCGCTGTCGGCGCGAAAATCGGCGGCGATCGGTTCATGCTCGATGCCATCGGCGTCGCGCGCGATCAGTGCGGCGGGAAAGCTGTCGGCCGGATCGCCCGCGACCAACGCGGCGATGATCGGCCGGTCGGGATGGAGTTCGCGGAACAGCGCGATTTCCGCATTGACCCAGCGCGAGGCCTTTGCCGCCGGCGAGCATAGCACCAGCAAGGCTTCCGACTGGGACAGGGCCAGGCGCACTTGTTCGTCGAGACTGGAGGCGGCCGGCAATTCGGCCCGATCGCGAAAGATCGGGGTCAGCCGGCGCGGGACCGCGGTCCGGCCGGCCTGTGTGCCGACCAGGCGTTTGGGCATCCGATAGGTTTCCAGCCAATGATGCAGTTTCCCTGCCGCGCGCTCGTCGGCATGGCTGTAGCTTAGAAAAGCACGATATTGGCGCGCGCCTACCGTGGCGGGCGCCTCCTTGACCTTGTTCATGCGTGACCCGCACTCACTTCATTGTCCCCACCTGCTACTGTCGGCGTCGGTTCGGCACGCGATATATGGTCGCGATTTTACCGAGCCTGGGCTGTGCCCTCGATGGGTGTGCCAGAAAAACATGATTCATCAAAGGGAAGGGGAGGGTTAACGCTGTCTATGCCTTGATCCTGCAAGCCTTGATGCGAGAAGCTCAGGAGGATTCGGAAGTTGGCGCTTCGGTCGACTGGGCAATGATCAAACGCAACGGCGGCGGCGTCGCGTTGGGGAGTGACTTGCCTTCGACAAGATCGATCAGTTGATGGGTTGCGATCTCGGCCATCTCGCCAAATGGTCGCGCCACGGTGGTCAGGGCTGGGGTCAGCAATTCGGCAACCAGACTGCCGTCAAATCCGACGACAGAAAGCGGCCGTGGCACGGAAATGCGGCGTTCTGATGCAACCTTCAGCACGCCCGCTGCCATGATGTCGTTGGCGGCGAAAATGGCAGTGGGCAGCGGCGAAAGGGACAGAAGCTGTTCGGCGGCTGCGACGCCAGAGGCCAGGCTGTAATCACCCTCGATTTCGTGCAGCAAGGCAACCTCGTTCCGGTCGAGCGCTTCGATGAAGCCACGACGTCGTTCGATGGCGGATATCATGGTTTGAGGACCAGTGACCATCGCGATCCGCTGGTGACCGAGTGCAACCAGATAATCCGCAACCGCGCCGGCTGCATCGCCTTCGCGAGACAATATGACGCTGCCATAACCAGCGATTGGCACGGCTGACAGCGCCACGGTGGCAACCTGTTCGGCTTGCAAGGCTTGGGGCAAGCCGATGATGCCGGACACGGGCGGCAGCACGATCAGGCCATCGATGCGAGACCTGCGCACAAAGGCAAGTACGTCCTCTATCGCGCCTTCTTCTTCCAGCGGCGTGGAATGGCAAATGACCTCATAGCCGCGCCGTGTCGCTTCTCGTCCGACGCCACGCTGCACAGTGTCGAGGACCAGGGCGTTGCGATCATTATGCACGATGCCGATCAGGAAGGAGCGGCCCTTTGCCAATGCCCGCGCGCGCAGGCTGGGCCTGAAATTCAGGGCGGAAATGGCCTGTTCGATGCGCGCGCGCGTATCGTCGCTGACGCGTGGCGAATTGTTGAGAACGCGCGAAACCGTCCGAATCGAAACGCCGGCGCGATCCGCAACGTCCGAAATGGTCGGCTCATGTCCGTTGTTGAACGACGCATTGCTATTCATGGTCGGACGCTATGCTGCCTGACCGCTTCTGTCACGCGCTACCATCATGCCGATCTATTTGACTTGACGGGTGAGATTGAGAGGCATAATCCACGGCCATGAATGATAGCGCTAACTAAGGCGCATCAAGCAATTTGCGACGGAGCAGTTCAAGGCTCCAATTGGCCATTGCAAGAAGAAGGGGAGGATCGAATGAAGCAGATGCAATCGTTGCGCGTGCGTTTCCTGACGGGAGCCGCGCTTATTTTTTGCCCGACTGTGCCAGCGCTGGCACAGTCAACAGGTCCCGCTGCAACGTCGGCCGTCGCGGCTGCCGAACAGGCGCAGAACGGCTCGGATAGCGCAACTGCGGACATCGTCGTCACCGGTTCGCGTATCGCGCGCAATGGCTTCGACGCCTCGACCCCGGTCAGCGTGGTGGGCTCCGAAGACATCAAGCTCTCGGGCAATGTGAACGTCGAAAAGACGCTGGCGCAGTTGCCGCAGGTGGTCGGTTCGCAATTGGGTAGCGCGACGTCAAATACCGTTCCCGGCGGCTTCGCCGACGTCAACCTGCGTGGCTTTGGATCGACCCGCAATCTGGTGCTGGTCAATGGTCGGCGCTATGCCATTTACGGTCCCGAGCAGGTCACAGATCTCAATACGATCCCGTCGAGCCTGATTGCGCGGACGGAAATCGTGACGGGTGGTTCGTCGGCCGTCTACGGCTCCGATGCCATCACCGGCGTCATCAACTTCATCATGCGCGACGATTTCGAAGGCGTGGAAGCGCGTGCTCAACTCAACATGGATCGCCCCACGGGTACGCCCGTCTATACCGTCGACCTGACGCTGGGCGGCAATTTCGCCGATGGTCGTGGCAATCTGGTGGTGTCGGGCAATTATCTCAAGCGCGGGTCGATTACGCGTGGGCAGCGGGGCAGCTTTGCCTATGACTCGCTCAACGACGGATGCATCGTGTCGGGGAGTGGCGGCCATGACCGAGCGGGCACGCCCTTCACGCCTGCCTCCGGGCTGGGCTGCGTCGCGGGTGGCGGTGAACTGGGCTTCGTCGCCGGTGGCAGCGGCGACATTCCCAATGGACGCTTTTCCGGTATTCCCGCAGCGGGTGGCACCAATGCGGCGCTGAATGCGGCCTATGCCAATGCCGGCCTTTCCGCGATGACCTCGCGTGGCTTCACCTTCAATGATGAAGGCACGGTTGCCCGACCACAGATCACGCCGCAGGATGATTTTAATCTTGGCCCCGACAATTATCTGATCCAGCCGCAGAAGCGCTGGATGATCAACAGCTTCGGCCATTATGATTTCACCGATGACATCACCGGCTATATGGAGCTTCACTATAGCAATAATGTGGTGAATGCTCGGCTGGCACCGACCAATGTCGGGTCGCCGACGCTGTTCAACATCAATAATCCCTATCTGACGCCGCAACTGCAGGAAGTGTTGCGCCAGCTTGATCTGGCCGAAACCGGAACGACCACCGTTACCAGCGGCACCGCGACGCGCACGACGACGGCGGGAGACGGTCTTGCTGTTCTGACCGCCGGTCGGCGTTATCGCGAAGTAGGGCCGCGATTGGCCAGCGAACGGCGCAACGTGTTCCGTGGCGCCTGGGGCTTGAAGGGCAATCTGGGTAGCGTGTCGGACAATGTCCTGACCGATCTCAAGTTCGACGCTTATTATACCTATGCTCGTAGTGAAGACACGTTGCTGCTGCAGAATGCGATTTCGCGTAGCCGGCTGCAGGCGGCTCTGTTGTCGGTCAATGGCGCCGCTCCAGTCTGCAACATTTTTGGCGAGAATATCTCAGAGGCGTGCGCCAGCGCGATCCGCATCAATGCCACCAATTCCACTATCGCCACTCAGCAGGTTGCACAGGCCAGCGTGACCGGCACCCTGTTCCAACTCCCTGCCGGCCCGGTGGGTTTCTCCAGCGGCTATGAGTGGCGCAAGACCAACGCAACCTTCACGCCTGATTCCTTCCTGGCCTCGGGCGATGTCGCCGGCTTCAATCCCGGCTTGCCGACCAAGGGCGGCGTTTCGGTCAACGAGATTTTCGGCGAATTGCGCGTGCCGTTGATCCATGACACGCCGTTCATGGAGAGCCTGGTTGCCAATGGTGGCTTCCGCTATTCCGACTATAGCCTGTCCGGCATTGGCGGCCAGTGGACCTATCTGGGTGGGCTCGACTGGCGGGTGAACCGCGATTTCGCCTTCCGCGGACAGTATCAGCGGGCGATCCGCGCACCCAATGTGAACGAGCTTTATGGTGGCGTGACCCGTGTCGTCGGTGTTGCGACGGATCCCTGTTCTTCGCGCGCGTCGGCGGCGCAGCGGACCGATGCCGTCCGCGCGGTTTGCATCGCGACCGGGGTTCCGGCTGGTGCGGTCTTCACCGACGCGGTCCAGCCCAACAACATCATGCCGGCAGACTTTGGCGGCAACGTCAATCTGGGTGCGGAAAAGTCCGACACGTTCACCGTCGGCGCCGTGTTCACGCCCAGCTTCGCGCCCAAACTCTATTTCAGCGTCGATTATTTCAACATCTCGCTGGACGGTGCGATCTCGTCGCTGGGCGGTGGTCTGCAGAACACGCTCAACCTCTGCTATACCGTCATTCAGGACGCCAATAGCGAGTTCTGCCGGGCGATCGTGCGCAATCCCAATACGGGTGAGATCAACGATCCCTATGTGGCGCAGATTCGCAATGCCAATACCGGCAAGCTCAAGACGTCGGGCATCGACTTCGCGATGCGCTATTCCTTCGACGTCGGTTTCGGCTTCCCGGGGCTGGGCAGCAACAGTTCGTTCGATATCAGCAGCAACCTGACCTATCTGGACGAGTTCACGTCGACGCCGGTCGCGGCGCTGCCTAACATCAAGAATGAATGTGCCGGAGCCTATGGCCCGACCTGCGGCCAGCCGCTGCCGCGCTGGCGGGCGACGTCGCGCATCACCTGGAATGTCGAGGATCTGAGCCTTAGCCTGCGGCATCGCTATATCGGCAAGGTCACGACCGACCGCTATGTCGTGCCGCATCGTCAGGGGGCGGCGAACGCGCCCAGCCTCGACAGCTTTGCCTATCCGGTACTGAACGATCAGAATTATTTCGACCTGTCGTTCAACTACAAGCTGCGCGAGGGGATGGAGATTTTCGGCGGCGCGAACAACATGTTCAACAACAAGCCGCCGGTTACTACTCAGGGGCCGAACGCCAACACCTTCTCGGCGACCTATGACGTGTTGGGGACCGAGTTCTTCATCGGCGCATCGCTGAAATTCTGAGACTGAGACAGGAAGGCGGGGGTGGCAAGGTCGCTCCCGCCTTCATCATGACAAGGGGACAGATGATGGGTTTTGACCGGCGAAGCTTCCTGCAAGGCGGCGCATGGGCAGGCATGGCCGGGATCGCGCAACCGGCTTTTGCGGCCTCCGGTGCGAGCTTGCGATCGGCTGCCGGTATTTTTGGCGGGATCGTCGATGTGCGTCAGTTCGGCGCCAAGGGCAATGGCACGGCGATCGACAGCGGCGCGATCAACAAGGCGATCGATCATGTCGCCGGGCTGGGCGGCGGAACCGTCTATTTTCCCGCCGGTTCCTATGCCAGCTACACGATCCGGATGAAGAGCCGGGTCACGCTGTTCCTGGCGGATGGCGCCGTCCTGCTGGCGGCCGCCCCGACCGACACGCAAGGCTATGACCATGCCGAACCGATCGGGGAGTGGGGTGCTTATCAGGATTTCGGACATAGCCATTGGCGCAACAGCCTGATCTGGGGCGAGGGGCTGAACGACATCGCCATCCTTGGTCCGGGGCTGATCTGGGGCAAGGGCTTGGGCCGGGGCGACGGCAAGGATAATTGGCTGAAGGATCCGACCGGTCCTGGCACCGGCAACAAGGCGATCGCGCTCAAAAATTGTCGCAACGTCCTGCTGCGCGATATCAAGATATTGGAGGGAGGCTGGTTCGCGCTGCTCGCCACCGGAGTCGATAATCTCACCATCGACAATGTGCTGGTGGACACCAACCGCGACGGCTTCGACATTGACTGCTGCCGCAATGTGCGGATCAGCAATTGCACCGTCAATTCGCCCTGGGACGACGGCATTTGCCCCAAGAGCAGCTATGCGCTGGGCTATCCCCGCATTACCGAAAATCTCACCATTTCCGACTGTTTCGTCACCGGAAATTATGAAGTCGGGTCGGTGCTGGATGGTCGCTGGCGCAAGATGCCGCCATCCTTCGCGCCCAAGATCCACGGACGCATCAAGTTCGGTACCGAATCCAATGGTGGCTTCCGCAACATCACCATCAGCAACTGCATCTTCGAGGATAGCCGGGGGCTGGCGTTCGAGACGGTCGATGGCGCGGTGGTCGAGGATGTGACGGTCAGCAACATCACCATGCGGGGCATCATCGACGCGCCGCTCTTCCTGCGGCTGGGCAAGCGGATGCGCGGGCCTGCGGGCGTGCCGATCGGCACGATGAAGCGCATCCTGATCCAGAATGTGGTGAGTTCGGGCGCCAATATGCTGCCATCGGTGATTGCGGGGCTGATTGATCACCCGATCGAGGATGTCTCGATTGCCGACTGCCATTTTCAGCATGTCGGTGGTGCGCCGGCGGCGATGGCCAAGGTGCGCCCGCCCGAGGCCGAACTGGCCTATCCCGAAGCGACGATGTTCGGCGATCTGCCCGCCACCGGCTTCTTCGTCCGCCACGCGCGCAATATCCGCTTCAGCAATGTCGAGGTGGCCGTGGCCGCGCCCGATCCGCGCGCGGCCTTCCGGCTGGAGGATGTGCAGGATGCCGATTTCATCGGCCTGCGCGCGCCACGTGGCACGACCTGGTCGCTTGACCGGGTCACCGGCTTCCGCAGCAGTGGTGCGCGTTGGATCGCGGACCGCCGGAGCGACGGCCCACTGTCCGGCGACTTTTAGCTTCTGCGGTCCGGTGCGGCGGCGAAGGCCGCCGCGATCGCATCGCGGAAGGGCTTGGGGCGGAAGTCGGCATCGAAGGGGCAGGGCCGCTTGGCCATGCCGTCGGGCCGCAGCCGCATGCCGCTGAGCCAGCTATAGCGGTCGGACAGGCCCCAGCACATCACCGTCTTCGTCTGGGGATAGGATAGCATCAGGTCGAGATAGGCCTTGGCATGGGCGGCGACCTGCGCGTCGCGCGGACCGATGGCGCCGGGCAGCGGATTGTCATGCACGTCCATTTCCGTGACCAGCAGGTCAAGGCCCATGCCGGTGACCTGATCCAGGAAGCGGCGGAAGGCGGGTTCATCCAACGATCCCAGCCCCGTCGGCGTGTCGCTGAACTTGCTGCCGAGATGGCTCTGTATGCCGAGGGCATCGACGGGCGTGCCACGCTTGCGCATCTGTTCCAGCAGGCGCAGCACCGCATCCCGGTGCAGCCCCTCATCGGCGCGCCAGCCCATATAGTCATTATAGACCAATTGGGCCTTGGGTGCTGCCGCGCGTGCGGTGCGAAAGGCGATGTCGATGGTTTCGAACGCGCCGATATGCCGGGACAAAGCGGTGTCGCGCAGCGCGCCGGTTTCGGAATCGATCGCTTCGTTGACGACATCGAAACTGTCGATCCGGTCGGCATAGCGGCCGGCGACCGTGGCGACATGATCGGTCAGCAGTCGCTCCGCCTCCGCCCTCGGATTGGTTCCATAATCATGCTCCGTCACCCATTGCGGCATCCATCGCTCGCTGTGCCACAACAAGGTGTGACCGCGCACGCTGAGGTCGTTGGCACCCGCCCAATCGACGATCCGGTCGGCGGCGCGAAAGTCGAAGTGCTGCGCATCGGGGCGCGTGATCGACCATTTCATTTCATTTTCCGGCACGACCAGCGCGCATTGCGCGGCATTGAGCGCGCGATAGCCGGGGTCGGCGAAATTATCCTTGCCGACCGTGCTGCCGAAGCGGATGCCCTTGGCGGCGCCCAGCGTAGCGAGGGAGTTTGCCGATCGTGCCCAGGCAGGAAACGGCAGGGCCAGGGCCGCGGCGCCCGCGATCAGGCTGCGGCGGTCGATCACCCGGTTCACAGCGTCACCCGTTCATTGGCGTGCAGGGTCAGTTGGCGGGCGGGCTGTCCAGCCAGGCGCAGGCGGATCGTCTGAGCCTGCGGTTCGATACCGATCAGATGGCGTGGCTTGCCTTGCTTGTTGGTGACGAGGCGCGCTGCCCCGCCCTCGATCCGGCCGATGGGTGTCCCCGAAAGACCGAGGTCTGCACCGTTCGCGCGATAGGCCATGACGGCGCTGCGGCCCGCATCGGTCGCCATCGACAAATGGGTGGCCTGCGCCGCCTCATGGCCTGGGCGGACATTCCAGTGCAGGTCGTCGGCTTCCTCGCAGACGCCGACAAGCCGCCAGCTATAATCGACCATCACCAGCGCGGCGGGGGAATAGCCGGCGGCCTCGGCATGAGTGAAGGCGCCGGTGCGCGGGTCCATCTGCTGGCGGAAGGTCATGTCGCGGATCAGTGCTGCGCACCAGGGATTCATCATCTGGCTGAACTCGGCGGCGCGGCCATAATGGTCGAACCAGCGGCCGGCGCGCAATGCCGTTAGCGCCTGGGTGGCGCCGCCCCAGCTATTGGCGGGGATCGATCCGACAAAGGCAGGATCGTCCATCGCCACCGACGTTAGCGGATAGGGCGCCCAGAAGGCGGCCGGATTATGCAGTTGCCGGGTCCAGAGCGTGTCGAACAGCGCCTGATCGGGCACATGTTCGCCACAGACGCGCGAGAGAATGTCGGAGCGCACGCGCACGAAATCGCCCTTCGCGTCCAGATCGTAGAAGGCCGCATCTTCCGGCACATAGAGTTTGGAGAGGATCAGTCCGCGAATATGCTCGGCCTGCGCGGTCCAGCGATCGGCCTCGCTGGTCTTGCCAAGAGCCGTTGCCATTTCGGCCAAGGCCCTGCGGCCACCATAGACTGTTGCGGACAGGTCCGGGCACAGGCGGGGCAGGGTGGCGATGGGGTGATGGGTGCGGGCGTCCTTGTTCGGACACTGGTTGGGCATGCCGGCCCAGCGCGGGCTGTTGTCATGGCCGGTATCATAGGTGCAAAATCCTTCGACCAGTCCGGTGCTGCGCGTGTTGCGATAGCGCATCAGCCAGCCGTCCCAGGCGGAACAGGCGCGATAGGCGACCTCCAGCAGCGCGCTGTCTTCGGTTGCCCGCGCCAGTTCCCAGGCGGTGGCGGCGATCGGCACGACCATCTGGATCTGGCCAAAGCCGGTTTCGATGATCTTGTTGTTGGCGGGCAACTGGCCGTCCGCCCGCTGCAATTCGAAGAACGTCATATGGCTGTTACGGGCCACGTCCGGTCGGAATTTGCGATAGACCAGCGCCTCGTGGGGGCCGCATTCCTGCCAGATGCCCTGATAGACGGCGCCTTCGATCAGTACCGGCTTGCTGACATAGGGCATGATCTGGACATTGGCGGCCAATACCGCCAGCGCCTTGTCATAGGCCGCCTGCCAAAGATGGTTGGCGGTGTTGAAGCGCGGCGCTTCAGCGGCCGGTTCGGCATAGGCCATCCGACTTGCGCCAGCGCTGGCAAGGCCGCCCGCGGCGGTGAGCAGGAAAGAACGTCGATCCATTTATATCCCCTGAGAGCTGGCTTTAAGGCGCGACCGGCGCGGGATGATCGACCCGGACCCAATCCACGTCGATTGATCCACCCGCGCCGCCGCGGGTGAAGGTGAACAGGCCCGGCCGTGATCCTTTCCACCAGGAAAAGCGGGCAAGGCCAATGGCATCGCCGAACGGCTGGAAGGCGCGGCCGTCGAGACTATAGCTGTAGCGGACTGTCTGGTCTGCGCCGACGTCCGCTCGCAATTCGATGGATGAACCGGTGAGGACAGGGCCGGTGGTTTCATCCCCGGCCGACGCCAGGGCCAGGTATGTCTTTCCACTCTGCCGGACGATGCCGATCCAGCTTGGCTTTACGCCGAACAGGGTAAGCCCCGCCCGCTGGCCATCGGTCATCCGGCTGATCTCGATCCGGGTCGTGATCCGGCTGCTCGGTCCTTGTAATATCTGGGTCAGCGTGTTGCGGGCGGTTACCAGATGGTCGGCGGGCAGGGCGTGGAGTCGCAGGAAACCGGAGCGTGCGGTGAGGCTCCAGGCACGGTCGTCCGGGTTATGGTTCCATTCCCATTGTGGCCCCAGTTTCGCGCTGCCGAAAGCATCCGTGTCCTGGAGCCGATCCTTCGTTGGGGGCGATCCCGTGTCCGGCATGGCATGGCGTTCGACCGGCTGGCCGACATCACTGCCAGGGCGCAGGTCGCCGATCACCGGCCAGTCATCGACCCATTTGAGCGGTTCCAGATAGGTGATGCGGCCAAAGGCGCCGCTACTGTTGAAGTGGATGAACCAGCCCTGGCCCGACGGTGTTTCGATCCAACCGCCCTGATGCGGCCCTTGCAGCGCGCTGCTGCCCTGGGCCAGCACGGTTTTCGCTTCATAGGGGCCACGAATGTCGCGCGCGCGCAGGGCGACCTGCGCGCCCTTCTCCACGCCGCCATAGGGCGCGAAGATGTAATAATAGCCGTTGCGCTTGTAGAATTTGGGGCCTTCCAGGATCGGCAGTTTCTGCTTGTCCTCGACGATCACCGTTCCGGCATCGAGCACGATCTTGCCGTCCGCGCTCATGCGATGGAGGATCAAAGGCCCGGCACCATGGCGGGAATGCACCAGCCAGGCCTGGCCATCATCGTCCCAGAAGGGGCAGGGATCTTCCAGCATCGGCTGGTCGATCACCTTGACCGGCGCGCTCCAGGGGCCTTCCGCCTTGCTGGCGGTTGCCATGAAGATGCCTTCGTCCGGCGTCGCCCAATAGACGTAGAACAGGCCGGCATGATGGCGGATCGAGGGTGCCCAGACACCGCCGGCATAGCGGGTGCCGCCGATCGGCTTGGAAATTGCGTCGGTCAGGCTGTGGGGGCCGGGCATGTCATATTCGGGCGCGAAGGGCAGGCGCGGCAGCACATGGCCAAGGTTCGACCAGTGGACCAGATCGCGGGAATGGAGGATCGGGATGCCGGGCGAGAAATGGAAGCTCGACGCCACCATATAATAATCCTGTCCGACGCGAAGGACGTCGGGATCGGAATAATCGGCGTAGAGGATGGGATTGCTATATTCTGCGTCAGCGGCACTGGCCGACGATAGGACAGAAGCAAAGGCAACCGCGCTTCCGACCAATCCGACATAATGCGCGCGCATTTTCGATACCACTTGCCTCTCCCTCCCAGATGGATCGAGTGAAGTCGTTCGCAACGACGCCGAACCTCTGTTTCTTATCGTCCGTTCTGGCGCGATTATCTCGCCGAGGCAATGGTTTTCGGTAGCGCTATCATCGTGCCGCTGCAGGATGTCTGCCGTTAGTGAATGACCAAGCCCGGCTTGCGCTCGCCCAGGATGATGCGCGCCAGCAGCGCGGCGTTCCGGTTGAAATGATGGTCGCCGGGAACGAGGAACTGATCGGCATGACCGCGCGGGATCGCTGTGCATGCGCTGCCTTGCTCGATCTGTCCGCGCACGCAGCGCAACGGGATGCCTTGAATGCGCTGAATGGCGGGGATCGTCGACAGCGCCTCGTCCGATGCGATGTCCAGCCATGACGACAGGTGGAATTGAAAGTCGGCGCTGGCGCTGAGGCCCAGCAGCGAGACGCTGGCGATCCGGCTGCGCGTCTGGGCATCTAGCGTGTCGATCATGTGCGGCAGCACGTCTGCGCCGAAACTATAGCCGATCAGCAGCACGCGCTTCTTGTGCCAGCGCTCGCCAAAGCCATGGATCAATTGTGCCAGATCATGGCCAGCGCCTTGCGGCGTGCGGGCGGTCCAGAAATAGGAAAGGCTGTCGACGCCCACGACCGGAATGCCGGCTGCGGCGATCTGGGCCGCGATGTCTCGGTCGATGCCAACCCAGCCGCCATCACCGGAATAGGCGATGGCCATCAGGTCTTGCGGTCCATGACCCGTTGCCGGGACCAGGGTCAGCGGCATGTCGGGCAGCGGGATCTGGCCGGGCGGTGGGGATGGTGTTGGGGTTGGCAGGAGAGAGAGGGCGGCGTTGCTCAATTGATTACGCAACTGAACCATACCGTCTTGTGTATTGCTGGAACGGGGCAATTGGATAAGGCGCGCGCCGGGGACGGAAGAGGCGAAGCGCAGCAGGGGTTTGGGCGCGATTCTACTGACGTCGGCTTGCTGCAATATGATCCACCCAACGCGGTTGCGCGGGTTGGGGGCGAAGCGCCATCCCGGTTGAGGTTTTGTAACATGCCCGGTCGCAAAACCGGGAGCCGCGCACCAGGGCTTGTGCCCAGTGACGCTCGACGTCGGGTTGATCGATATCACGCCCTGATAGCTGGCGTCGGGCCATTGGGCGAGCGCGCCAAAGGCCAAAGTCGCGCCAGCGCCATAGCCGATGAGCACGGGTTGCCGATAGCGCACGACGCCTGCGCGATGCTGGATGTCTCGCGCCAGGGCAATCAGCGCATAATTGGGATTGATGCATTTGCCCGGTGCCTTTTCCAGGCCATGGATCAAGGCCGGTGCCGACGCGCCCGCTACCAGCAGGCCGTGATCGGTGAGGCTCTGTGCCAGTTCTGTTTCGTCTTGGGTCCAGCCGTCATGGTCGGACAAGAGCAGAACGGCCCCCTTAGGATCGCTGGCGGGCCGATAAAGATGAATCTGGGCGAAGGGCGCAAAACTGTAACCATTGTTACGCCCATAGGGTGCTTTGCCATGGCTGCTGCTTGGTAACAAAAACAGTAGGGTGATGGAGGCGCCAATCTGGCGGATGCGCCTCATGATTTTCCCCTGCTTGATGCCCGTTGCCATATTGATATCGCTATCCTGCTCGCCCCCGACTCCGCAAGAAGAGCCAATTCTCCTCTCGTCTGAACATTTCTAAAAATTAGAACATTCTAGATAATTTTATGCGCCTGTTTCGCAAAGATGCTTCGCCATAGACCTGTTTTCAGCCCAGACGCACCGGGCGCCACAGAGTTTCAGGAAGGAGTTTCAACCATGTCGATCACCGCCACCCCGACCCCCGCCAAGGCCCTGCTGAACCCCAGCAACCATGCGCTTGTCCTCATCGATTTTCAGTCGCAGATGGCCTTCGCCACCAAGTCGATCGCGCCGGAATTGCTGCGCAACAATGCCGCGCTGGTGTCCAATGCCGCCGCTGGTTTCAAGGTCCCCACCATCCTCACCACCGTCGCCGAAAAGAGCTTCTCCGGCCCGATGTTCAGCGAAATTACCGAAGCCTTCGACAATCAGCCGATGCTCGACCGCACCTCGATGAACACCTGGGAAGATGCAGCCGTGATCGAGGAAGTGAACCGCATCGGCAAGGAGCGCCTGGTCTTTGCCGGCCTGTGGACCAGCGTCTGCATCGTCGGCCCGGTCCTCTCGGCGATCGAACAGGGGTTCGAAGTCTATGTCATCACCGACGCGAGCGGCGACATCAGCGAGGAAGCCCATGAGCGAGCCGTCGAGCGGATGATTCAAGCCGGCGCCAAGCCGGTCACCGCGCTGCAATATCTGCTGGAACTGCAGCGCGATTGGGCACGCACCGAAACCTACGACATGACCACCGGCATCGCCCGCAAATGGGGGGGCGCCTATGGGCTGGGCATCACCTACGCCAAGGCCATGTTCAACGCCTCCGAAGGCGGACACTAAATACCCCTTGGCCGGGCGTTTCCTCCCTTCGCCCGGCCATCCTTCTCCCCCGATATTCTCTCCGAAAGGATTTCCCATGACCAATTTCGTCACCACCAAGGACGGCGTCCAGATCTTCTACAAGGATTGGGGCAGCAAGGATGCCCAGCCGATCATGTTCCATCATGGCTGGCCGCTCTCGTCGGACGACTGGGATGCGCAGATGCTGTTCTTCCTGGCGAAGGGCTATCGCGTCATCGCCCATGACCGTCGTGGCCATGGCCGTTCCGCCCAGGTCGATTTCGGTCATGACATGGATCATTATGCCGCCGATGCCGCTGCCGTCGCCGAGCAACTGGATCTGGGCAATGCCATCCATATCGGCCATTCGACCGGTGGTGGCGAAGTGGCCGCCTATGTTGCCCGCCATGGCCTGCCGCAGGGCCGGGTCGCCAAGGCGGTGCTGGTCAGTTCCGTTCCGCCGATCATGCTGAAGATCGATCGCTATCCGGGTGGCCTGCCGATCGAGGTGTTTGACGGTCTTCGCTCTGGCCTGGCCGCCAATCGCGCGCAATTCTTCCACGATGTCGCCGCCGGCCCCTTCTATGGCTATAATCGTGACGGTGCCGATGTGAAGCCTGCCGTCATCGACAATTGGTGGCGCCAGGGCATGATGGGCAGCGCCCTTGCCCATTATGAGGGGATCAAGGCTTTCTCGGAAACCGATCAGACCGACGATCTTGCCGCGATCACTGTGCCGACGCTGGTTCTGCATGGCGACGATGATCAGGTCGTGCCCTACAAGAATGCCGGCGTCCTCCAGGCTGAAATCCTGCCGAACGCGACGCTCAAAATCTATGAAGGTTATTCGCATGGCATGCTGACGGTGAATGCCGATGTGCTGAACGCCGACATCCTCGCCTTCATCCAGGCCTGATCGAAACAGGGGAGAACGGACCCATGAAAGCCTATCTTCTCTCGCTGGGCGCAGGTCTGCTGGTCGGCATCGTCTACAGCCTGCTTGGTGTCCGTTCTCCCGCCCCGCCGGTCATCGCCCTGATCGGGCTGGCCGGGATACTGGTCGGCGAACAGATCGTCCCGGTCGCCAAGCGTCTGTTCGATCGCAAGGAACTGGCCACCTTCGTTACCACCGACTGCGCCCATCATATACTCGGGCAATTGCCGACAAACCGAAAGCAGGACGCATGATTAACCGTCGTCAGGCGCTCGCCAGCGCTGCCACCACCGCCTTTCTCACCGCCACCGAAAGCTTCGCCATGACCCGCAAGGATATCCTCATCACCAATGCCAAGGTCACGACGCTGGACCGGGAAAATCCGGTGGCCGATACGGTCGCGATCCGCGACGGAAAGTTTCTGGCGGTCGGGACCGAGGGCGAGGTCCGCGCCGTCGCGGGCAGTGACGCGATCGTCATCGATGCCCAGCGACGCCGCCTGATCCCGGGCCTGATTGACAGCCACATCCATGTCATCCGCGGCGGGCTCAATTACAATATGGAATTGCGCTGGGAAGGCGTGCCGAGCCTGGCGGAGGCGATGGCGATGCTGAAGCGCCAGGCCGAAAATACGCCGCCGCCGCAATGGGTGCGTGTCGTCGGCGGCTTCACCGAGCATCAGTTCGCCGAAAAGCGCTTGCCCACGATCGACGAGATCAATGCGGTTGCGCCGGAAACCCCGGTCTTCATCCTGCACCTTTATGACCGCGCTCTGCTGAACGCTGCTGCGCTGCGGGCGGTCGGCTATACCAGGGACACGCCCAATCCGCCGGGCGGCGAGATTGTCCGCGATGCGCAAGGCAACCCGACCGGTCTGCTGCTGGCCCAGCCCAATGCGACGATCCTCTATGCGACGCTGGCCAAGGGGCCGAAGCTGCTGCCGGAATATCAGCTGAACAGCACGAAGCATTTCATGCGCGAGCTGAATTCGCTCGGCGTCACCAGCGTGATCGACGCAGGCGGCGGGTCGCAAAATTATCCGGACGATTATGAGATCATCGACAAGCTGCACAAGGATGGCGAGCTGACGCTGCGCATCGCCTATAATCTCTTCACCCAGAAGCCCAAGGAAGAGCTGAAGGACTTCGCCACCTGGTCGACCAAGATCAAGCCGGGCGACGGCGATGACAGCTACCGCCACAATGGCGCGGGCGAGATGCTGGTCTATTCGGCCGCCGACTTCGAGGATTTCCGCGTCGCCCGTCCCGACATGCCGCCGCAGATGGAAGGCGATCTGGAACCGGTCATCCGCCTGCTCGCCGAACGCCGCTGGCCCTGGCGGATGCACGCCACCTATGACCAGACGATCGGCCGCGCCCTCGACGTGTTCGAGAAGGTCAATCGCGACATCCCCTTGCAGGGCCTGAACTGGTTCTTCGACCATGCCGAGACGATCAGCGAGCGCAATATCGACCGGATCGCGGCGCTGGGCGGCGGCATTGCCGTGCAGCATCGCATGGCTTTCCAGGGTGAATATTTCGTCGAACGCTATGGTGCCAAAGCGGCCGAGTCGACACCGCCGATCAAGCGGATGATGGCGGCCGGCCTGCCCGTGGGCGCTGGTACGGATGCGACGCGGGTGGCGAGCTATAATCCTTGGGTATCGCTATCCTGGCTGGTCACGTCGAAGACGGTTGGTGGGCTGGCCCTCTACCCGGTTCGCAACCGGCTGGATCGCGAGACGGCGCTGCGCCTGTGGACCGAGAAGAACACCTGGTTCTCGAACGAGGTCGGCAAGAAGGGGCAGATCAAGGCCGGGCAACTGGCCGACTTTGCCCTGCTGTCGGACGACTATTTCTCCGTGCCCGAGGACGAGATCGCCCATCTTCGTTCAGTCCTGACCATGCTGGGCGGCAAGATCGTCTATGGCGAGGGCGATTATGGCCCGCTGGCGCCGGTCCCGCCCAAGGCGATGCCGGACTGGTCGCCGGTCGCGACATTTGGCGGCTATTATCGCCGGGACGAGACTGCCAAGAAGCTCGCCTCGGCCTGCGGCTGCCATTCGGCCTGTGGCGTGCATGGCCATGATCATGCCGCCGCGCTGGGTGCCAATGTGCCTGCGGCCGATGTCCAGAGTTTCTGGGGCACGCTGGGCTGCGGATGTTGGGCAGTCTGATATTCTTCATTCTATAATATCGAACATAACCACCGATATTATTCGGATCGCTAGTCTTTCGACCTCTGCCTAGACAGGTCTTGCCACATCGATCGAGAGGGTTCGCTCTCTCCAACCGGAGCAACAGACATGAAGCGTTTCACCCTGATGGTGGCGACCGCCCTGGTCGCCATCAGCCCTGCCGTCGCGCCTGCGAAAGGCCCCGCACCCACGACTGCCGACTATTCCGTCGGCCCGCAATATGACACCACCCATGTCTATGTCGCACCGGAGGATTTCGATCGCTTCGTTGCCAGCTTCACCGCGACCTTTGGCGGCACCACCAGCAAGCAGGGTGAGTTTCAGGTCACGCCGACCGCCAGTAGGACCAAGTCGCAACTCGCGCTGACGCCGGCCGGCACCATCTCCGTCTTCGGTTTCCTGACGCCGGTCCCCTATCCCTTCGGTGCGGAGCGGACCGGCTATCTTGTCAGTGACATGGACGGGGCGGTCGCATCGGCGGTCAAGCTTGGCGCGACCCGCCTGATCACGACCTTTCCCGATCCGATTGGTCGCGACGTCGTGGTGCAATGGGCCGGCGGCGTGAACATGCAACTCTATTGGCACACCACCAAGCCCAGCTATCCGGCCTTGGCCACCGTGCCGGAAAACCGTGTCTACCTGACTGCCGATGCAGCCGACACCTTCATCAAGCAGTGGACCGGTTTTGCCCATGCCAGGGTGACGTCCGATGACAAGGCTGCACCGGGCGCAGAGATCGGCCAGCCGGGCAAGACCTATCGGCGGGTCCGCCTGACGTCGGGCTATGGCAAGATGAGCGTGATCGTTTCGGACGGGCAATTGCCCTGGCCCTATGGCCGCGACATGACCGGCTATGCAGTGTCCGACCTGTCCGTCACGCTGGACAAGGCGAAGGCGGCCGGTGTCGAGATGCTGGTCCCGGCCCATGCCGAGGGCGATCGCCAGGCCGCGATCGTGCGTTTCCCAGGCGGCTATATCGCCGAAGTTCACAGTGTCGCTGGGGAGTGAGAGGCATGATCAATAGACCTTCCTTTGTCTCCGCCATCTTGGAATGGCGGCCGACCTGGCTCCTCGCGCGGCTGGCGCTGACCAGCGCCTATCTGTTGGGTGGCATCGTCAAGCTGACCGACTGGCAGGGTGCCGTTGCCGAACAGGCGCATTTTGGCATGAGCCCGCCGGCCTTCTGGGCGGGGCTGACGATCGCGCTGGAACTGATCGGCCCCGTGCTGATCCTGACCGGCCGTCTGGTCTGGCTGGGGGCGGGGATGCTGGGCGTCTTCACCCTGCTGGCCGCCTTTACCGCCAACGCCTTCTGGGCGATGCCGGCCGGGCAGGACCGTTTCATGGCGACCAACGCCTTTTTCGAGCATATCGGCCTGATCGGCGGTTTCATCGCGATCGCCATGATCGCGCAGCGGCGTGAGGCCAATGCCTAAGCTTTGGCTGCCCTTCTTCGCGCTGCTGGCGCTGCCGGTTCCGGCCGCTGCCCAGCAGCGCGAGGCATGGCAGGCGCCGACGCTCAGCATCACCCGCTATGACGAGGACTGGTCCGACTTGGCCGATGCCGAGAAACGGGCGCATCACTGGACTGGTCCGCTCAAATATATTCCGCTGGGCGACGATAGCTGGTTATCGACCGGCTTCGAGCTGCGCGCCCGGGTCGAAAGCTATGACGACAATCTCTGGGGCGGGGCACAGGCGCCCGACGACGCCTATCTCTGGCTGCGGGCGCTGCCCTATGCCGATTTGCACGTCGGCAAGGTCCGCGCTTTTGTTCAGCCGATGCTTGCCTATGCCGTCGGCGTCGCGCCGTCGGCCGGTCCGGTGGATCAGAGCCGCATCGATCTGTTGCAGGGCTTTGCAGAGGCCAAGCTTGGTGCGGTCACGCTGCGCGCCGGGCGGCAGATGCTGTCGCTCGGCACCGAACGGCTGGTGGGCACGCGCTATGGCCCTAATGTGCCGCTGGCCTTTGATGGCGCCCGGGCAGACATGCGGATCGGCAAGGCGACCGTCAGCCTGCTGGCGGTGAAGCCCGTGCAACCCGGCCTCCACAATTTCGACGATGCGACGTCCGACACCAAGGCCCTGTGGGGCGCCTACGCGACCCTGCCCGAACTCGACCTTTACTATCTGGGCTACCGCAACCGCGCGGCCCGGTTCGGCGGAAATGAGGGGCGGGAAGTGCGGCACAGCCTGGGGCTGCGCAGTCATGGCGCACGCGCGAACTGGCACTGGAATGTCGAGGGTGTCTATCAGTTCGGCGACTATGACGGCCAGCGGATCGCCGCCTGGACGCTGGGCACCGAAATCGGCCGCACCTTTCCCGCCTTGCCCATGACGCCGGACGCGACACTCCGCTTCAATGTCGTCAGCGGCGACAGGAAGGCGGATGATGGTCGCCTCGGTACCTTCAACGCGCTGTTCCCGAAGGGAAAATATTTCGGCGAATTGTCGCCTGTCGGCCCGACCAACATCATCAGCCTCAATCCGCGGGTCAGCGCCAATCTGGGCAGGGACGTTTCTGCCAGCGTCGCCGGCATGGCCTATTGGCGCTACTCCACCGGGGATGGCGTCTATGACATTCCCGGCAATCTGATCCGCGCGCCGGGCGACAGCGACGCGCGCTTCATCGGCAAGGAAGCCGAGGCGACGATCGCCTGGCAGGCCAGCGCCGAATTGGAATTGTCCGCCTCCTTATCCGCCTTCGCGCCCGGTGCCTTCATTCGCGACACCGGCCCGGCCAAGACGATCACCATGCTGGGCCTGGAAAGCAATTTCCGTTTCTGACGGCCATTTTTGACATTGAACCAAGGGATAGTGCCATGACCGCCACCAAAGCCTCCGCTGCGCCATTGCCCTGGCTGCTATTGCTCCTGTCCGTGACCACGGGCCTGGTCGACGCGATCAGCGTGCTGGGGCTGGGCAAGGTGTTTACGGCGAACATGACAGGCAACATCGTCTTTCTGGGCTTTGCCGCGGCCGGCACGCCGGGCTTCCGCGTCGCCCCCTATCTGGTGGCGATCGCGGCGTTTCTGATCGGCGCGCTGGTCGCCGGACGCGTGGGGAAGGGGCATGCCGGGCTGCCGCTGCGTCGCTGGCTGATGCTGGCTGCGCTGATCGAGGCGGCGCTGCTGTGGATCGCGGCCGGTGTCGCCGTAGGTTTCGACATTCCCGCCCAGTCGCCCGGCACCAGCCTTTATGCGATCATCGCGCTGACCGGCCTCGCCATGGGCTTTCGCAATTCGACGATCCGCCAGCTCAAGGTGCCCGACCTGACGACGACGGTATTGACGCTCACCCTGACCGGCCTCGCCGCCGATTCTAGTCTGGCCGGCGGCAGCAATCCCAACATCGCGCGCCGTATCGGCAGCGTGGGCGCCATCTTCCTGGGGGCGGCGATCGGTGCGGCGATGGTCACCCATGGCGGGTTGGTTGCGCCGCTGATCCTGGCCGGTGCGCTGGTCCTTGCAGGCACGGCAGCCTGCGCGCTGCATCCGGCCGCCAGCGAACCCGCTTAGACGTCGCTCATCCCGGTCGCCTCGCGATCGTCGGCGCCCAATGCCACGAACTGGTCGATCAACCAGGACGCGGCCGGGCCGGGCGGGGTGTCGCGACGCCAGATGCCGGAGAAGCGATAGGTGCCGCCGGGATGATCGGGCATGGCGAGGCGCACCAATGTGCCCGCGACCAGATCTGCCTCGATCATCGGCAGCGGCATATTGCCCCAGCCAATGCCTTCGCGCAGCAGCGCATGTTTGGCGCCCAGATCGGCGAGGCGCCAGGTCTTGGGGCTGCTGACCGAGAAATCGCGGCCTTCGGTAAAGCGCGACCGGTCGGTCAGCACCAGCTGCGTATAATCGCGCCCGGCGCCCGGTGCGATCACCTCCATCCGGCCGAGCGGATGATCGGGCGCGGCCACCGGGACCATCGGCACCAAGCCGGCCGACATGCTCTCGATCCCTTCGACACCGGCCGATAGCGGGCCGGAAAGGCCGATCACCGCGCCCCGGTCCAGCACCATCGCCACGATCGCGCCCAGCGCCTCGGCATGGAGGCGCAGTTGCACCGTGGGAAATTCCTTGGCAAAGGCGCGCAGCACCTTGCCCAGTCGCTCGGCCGGCAACATCACGTCGACGGCCAGATTGACCTCGGCCTCCAGCCCGTCGAGCAATCCTTTCACCTTGGCGCGCAGCCCGTCGATACCATGGGCGATGCTGCGGGCCTCGGCCAGCAGCGCGCGGCCGGCGACGGTCAGTTGCGGCTTGCGCGTGCCTTCGCGCTCGAACAGCAACACGCCCAGCTGCGTTTCCAGATTGGCGATACCATAGCTGATGACCGACACGGCGCGGTTGAGCTTGCGCCCGGCGGCGGCGAAGCTGCCGGTGTCGACGATAGTGAGGAAGATGCGCAACTGGTCGAAGGTCGGGGTACCGGGATTGTTCACTGTTCGATTTCCTGGAACGTTTCGATGGATTTTATCCATCTGAACGGAAATGCGTTCAAGCGCTAATTGGGTCTTCGACCGGGCGGCCCCATCATGGATGCGCCGCCCGCAGGAGACACAAGATGATCGAACTTCGTCCTTTTGATAGCCTGGGCGGCGCCAATCATGGTTGGCTGGATGCCAAGCATCATTTCTCGTTCGCCGGCTATCATGATCCCGCCCGCGTCCATTGGGGCAATCTGCGCGTCTGGAATGACGACACGATCGCACCTGGCACCGGCTTTCCGCCGCATCCGCACCGCGACATGGAAATCATCACCTATGTCCGCGAAGGCGCGATCACCCATCAGGACAATCTGGGCAACAAGGGCCGGACCGAGGCAGGCGATGTGCAGGTCATGTCGGCCGGCACCGGCATCACCCATTCGGAATATAATCGCGAGGATGTGACGACGCAGATCTTCCAGATCTGGATCATCCCGACCCGCGACGGCGAAGCGCCCAGCTGGGGCTCGCGTCCCTTCCCCAAGGGTGAGCGGAGCGGCCAGTTCGTGACCTTGGCGTCGGGTTATGGGAATGACAATGACGCGCTGCCGATCCGCACCGATGCGCGGGTTGTCGCCGCGACGCTGAAGGCTGGCGAGACCGCCGAATATCCGATCGGCAAGGATCGCAAGGCCTATCTGGTGCCGGCGACCGGCGCGATCCAGATCGACGATGTGCGGGCCAATGCCCGCGACGGCGTGGCGATCCAGGATCTGGATGTCATCCGCGTGACGGCGATCGAGGATAGCGAAATCGTGCTGGTCGACGCGGCCTGATGATCAAGGGGAGGGGCGCCAATATTGCGCCCCTTCTTTTCCAGAATATAGAACAGAGTGACCGATTTTATCCGGCTGATCCTGAAAGCATCGTCGCGCTAGAAGGAGGCCAACGAAACGGTCAAGACGAACAGGGAGCCTTCTCATGCTGAACATCGCCATACCGCGCCTCAGCTCCGCCGAATGGCAGGACGTGAAGGCCACCCTGAGCGCCGTTGCCGATTGCGGCTGTGGCGAACCGGTGGCTGCCGGCCCGGTCCGCTCGCGGATCGGCCATGCGCTCGACGCGATCCTGGGGCCGAAAAAGGTCCATCCGGTGACGCTGGCCCCGCATCTGCATGATGTCCGCGCATTTCTCTGCGAATCCGGCCGCACCCGCGCGATCGCCGAACGCCATGTCCCCACACTCGCCGCGCAGGGCTATAGCCGCGCCCAGATCGAAGCACTGGCGCTGCTCGGCGCCTGACCCCATTTCTCGAAGAGAGGATAAGTCCCATGTCCATCCGCACTTCAGAGGTCGACGGCGTCGATCTGGTCATCCTGCCCCCGGTCCGCGATCTGGGCGATGGCTTCTCGGTCCGCCGGGCGTTGCCGTCCGCGCATCGCCGTATGGTCGGCCCCTTCATCTTCTTCGACCAGATGGGCGAGGCGACCTTCAACAGCGGCGAGGGGCTGGACGTCCGGCCGCACCCGCATATCGGCCTTGCCACCGTCACCTATCTGCTGGAGGGCGAAATCCTGCACCGCGACAGCATCGGATCGGTCCAGTCGATCCGCCCCGGCGAGGTCAATTGGATGACCGCTGGCAGTGGCATCGTCCATAGCGAGCGCACCAGCGAGGAAAATCGCGCCAAGGGCGGCAAGCTGTTCGGCCTGCAAACCTGGGTTGCGCTGCCGACGCAGGCGGAAGAGGTCGATCCGGGCTTCGCCCATCACAAGGCCAACGAAATCCCGACGATCGAGGATGCGGGCACCCGCCTGACCCTGATCGCCGGCAGTTCCGATGGTCTGGTCTCGCCGGTGAAGACCTTCTCCGACATGGTCTATGCCGATATCGTGCTGCAGGACGGCGCCCGCTATCAATTGAAGGCCGAACATGTCGAACGCGCCATCTATGTGGTGCAAGGCGAAGTCGAAGTGATCGGCCAGACCGGCGGCTTTACGACCGGTGAACTGGTGGTGTTCAAGCCCGGCGCGGAGATCATTCTGCGCGCCAGGGGCGCGACCCGGCTGATGCTGATGGGCGGCGAACCGCTGCCCGAGAAGCGCCATATCTTCTGGAACTTCGTCTCTTCCTCGCCCGATCGGATCGAGCAGGCCAAGGCTGACTGGCAGGCCCAGCGCTTCGCCCCGGTGCCGCAAGAGCATGAATTCATCCCCCTCCCGGCATAAGGAGCAGCATCATGGCCCAGGGTAGCGCCCATATCGGCAAGGACCGGTATCGCACGGAGATCGTCGTCGGCGGTCATGCCATCACCGCCGACGAGCCGGAGGCGTTGGGCGGCGCCAATCTCGGCCCGACGCCCTATGACCTGCTGCTGGCGGCCTTGGGGGCCTGCACCGCGATCACGCTGCGCATGTATGCGGAGAAGAAGGGCTGGCCGCTTGAATCGCTCGACGTGGATTTACGCCTGTCGGGCAAGGAGGAAAAGCGGATCGACCGGACGCTGACGATCGTCGGGCTGGACGCGGAGCAGCGGGCGCGGTTGGCCGATGTTGCCGAGCGGACCCCGGTCACGATGACCTTGAAGCAGGGCCTGCCGATCGCGACGAGCTTGGCCTGATTGGGGTGGTGGTCAGGCCTGGAGCCTGGCCACGATTGCCCTGGCGGCGCGGGTGACATCGTCCCAGGTGATATCGAAACCGGCATCATCGCCATAATAGGGGTCGGTGACCCCGCTGCCTTCCCGCCCCGGCACCAAGTCCATCAGCAATGACAGGCTGGCGGTGCCGTCGGCGGGGCGGATGCGGCGCAGATTGGCGAGATTGTCGCTGTCGAGCGCGAAGACATGGGTGAAGCGGTGGAAATCCGCCGGCTTCGCCTGGCGCCCGCGATAGAGGCTGATGTCGATGCCATGGCGCCGCGCCACCGCCTGCGCGCGCGGATCGGGCGCATCGCCGACATGCCAGTCGCCGGTGCCGGCTGAATCCACGACGATGTCGAGTCCTGCTTTTTCGGCCTCTGCCCGCAGCGCGGCTTCGGCCAGCGGGGAGCGACAGATATTGCCGAGGCAGACGAACAGGACCGACGCCTGCGTCATTCGGCGGCGGCCGTGCTGAGGCCGAGCGCGGGGATGCCGATCGAGCGGCGGCCGCCAAAATCGGTCCGCGCGACGATCACGCCCAGTTTCTCCATATATTCGATCAGCCGGCGGACGCGGCCGGGCGAACTGGTGCCATAGGCGCGGGCCAGCACCGTGTCCTCGGGGCAGGGCTCGCCCTCCATCGCCGCGCGGGCGATCAGCAGGAAGGGTGCCAGCATATCTTCGGGTACCGGATCGGCGGCGCGGATCGGTTCTTCCCAGCGCGGGTCGGCCGAATCGCTCATGCCGGCCAGCGCCATGGCGAAACGCTTGCGGAAGGCGGGCAGGTCGAGCGGCGGCTTGCGCAGCCCCTTCATCCGACAGCGGACGCCGAAATCCTGAAACAGGGCAGCGACGCTGGGGACGGCTTCGCCCAGGTCCGCGACGATCTCGTCCAGCACGGCGATCACGATCGGCTCATTCTCGCCGAAATCCAGCTCCGGCGCGGCGGGCTTGGCCGACGGCACATCGGCGAGCTGGCGCATGATCTCCTCGGCCGGGCGGGCAGGCGGTTCGGCGCGGGGCGGGGGCGGCGGCATCGATTCTTCCTCGACCCGCGCGAACAGCAATTCCTGAAAATCCTCGCCGGTAGTGATCGGCGGCGGCATCAGCTTGTGGGTGCCACCGCGCGTGCCGGTCTTGACCGAACCGATCTTCACCGCCACCGGGCGGCGCGCGATCGCCGGGCCGAGCCCCAGGAAACGGCCACGCTCCAGATCGCGGATCTGCTCCGCCTGGCGCCGTTCCATGCCCAGCAGGTCGGCGGCACGGGCCATGTCGATATCCAGGAAGGTGCGGCCCATCAGGAAGTTGGAGGCTTCGGCCGCGACATTCTTGGCGAGCTTGGCGAGGCGCTGGGTGGCGATGACGCCGGCCAGGCCGCGTTTGCGGCCACGGCACATCAGGTTGGTCATCGCGGCGAGCGACAGGCGCCGGGCCTCGTCCGACACGTCGCCGGCAGCGACCGGGGCGAACATCTGCGCTTCGTCCACCACCACCAGGGCGGGATACCAATGGTCGCGCGGCGCATCGAACAGGGTCGACAGGAAGGTCGCGGCGCAACGCATCTGCGCTTCCAGTTCCAGCGACTCGAGGCTCAGCACCACCGACGCGCGATGTTCGCGGATGCGGGCCGCCATCTTTACGATCTCGCGCTCATTATAGTCGCCGGCATCGATCACGACATGGCCATATTCGTCGGCCAGGGTGACGAAGTCGCCTTCCGGGTCGATCACCACCTGCTGCACCATCGGCGCGCTTTCCTCCAGCAGGCGGCGCAGAAGATGCGACTTGCCCGACCCGGAATTGCCCTGGACGAGCAGACGGGTGGCAAGCAGTTCCTCGACATCGACCAGCACGGGATTGCCCGTGCCGTCATTTCCTATGCTGATGCTGGCGGTCACGAACGTCCTTTGGCCCAGCCTGTGGCCTGCGCGCAACCCGTATTGGGCAGTTTGCCAGCGTTGGCCGCGTAATATCTTGACCATCGCATTGTTGCGATGCAGCATCGATCCATCATGGAGAGCATAAACCCCGCCCAATCCGCGCCTGCGATCACGCAGAATCCCGACATCCGTTATCTCGGACGCCTGCTAGGCGATGTCATTCGGGCCTATGGCGGGGAGAAACTCTACAAGCAGACCGAATATATCCGGTCCGCCTCGGTCGACCGCGCGCGCGGGTTGCAGGGCGCGGACCTGACCGACACGGGTCTCGATGCCCTCAATCTAGACGACACGCTCAATTTCACCCGCGGCTTCATGCTGTTCTCGATGCTCGCCAATCTGGCCGAGGACCGGCAGGGCGTGGCGGCGGAGCCGGGTGCCGATGTCGCGTCGGCGGTGGCCAGGCTCGAATCGCATGGCATCGGCAAGGATGCGGTGCTGGAATTGCTGTCGCACAGCCTGATCGTGCCGGTGCTGACCGCCCACCCGACCGAGGTGCGCCGCAAGAGCATGATCGATCACAAGAATCGCATCGCCGACCTGATGCAGTTGAAGGATGCCGGTCGGACCGAGACGGATGACGGCGAAAATCTGGACGAGGCGATCTTCCGCCAGATCGCGCTGCTGTGGCAGACGCGCCCGCTGCGCCGCGAAAAGCTGTTCGTGCAGGACGAGATCGACAATGTCCTGACCTATTTCCGTGACATCTTCCTGCCGACACTGCCGGCGCTCTATGGCCGGTGGGAACGGGTGCTGGGCGCGCGGCCCCACAGCTTCCTGCGGGTCGGCAACTGGATCGGCGGCGATCGCGACGGCAACCCGTTCGTTCAGGCACCGCAGCTGCGATCGGCACTGGGACGCGGCTGCGAGGCGGCGCTGGCTTATTATATGGATGCGATCCATGCGCTGGGCGCAGAGCTGTCGGTCTCGACCGAACTCGCCCATGTGCCCGAAGCGGTGCTGGCGCTGGCGGAGGCGAGCGGCGACGCATCGCCGAGCCGGCAGGACGAGCCCTATCGCCGGGCCATTTCGGGCATTTATGCGCGACTGGCGACCACCTATGTCCATCTGGTCGGCAAGGCGCCGCCGCGCCCGTCGGCGCTGAAAGGCGAGCCTTATGCCGCGCCGGGCGATTTCCGCCGCGACCTCGTCACCGTGGCGCAGGGGCTGGCGAGCGAGGGCGATGGTGCGCTGTCGACCGGCGGCGCGCTCGGCCGGCTGATCCGCGCGGTGGAGACGTTCGGCTTCCATCTCGCGACGCTCGACATGCGGCAGAATAGCGATGTGCATCAGCGCGTCGTTGCCGAACTGCTGAAGGTCGCCGGGGTCGAGGCCGACTATGCGGGGCTGGACGAGTTTGCCCGCATCGCCCTGTTGCGCAGGGAACTGGCGACCAACCGGCCGCTCGGCACGCGCTTTGCGGAATATTCGGAGGAGACCGCATCGGAGCTGGCGATCGTCCATGCCGCGGCCGAGGCGCACCGCACCTATGGGCCGCAGTGCATCACCCATTATATCATTTCCAAGGCCGAAAGCGTGTCCGACATGCTGGAGGTCAACATCCTGCTGAAGGAAGCCGGGCTGTGGCGCGCGCCGGAAAATGGCGACCCGGCCAAGGCGGCGATCATGTCGATCCCGCTGTTCGAGACGATCGGCGACCTTGAGGCCGCGCCCAAGATCATGACCGCCTATTTCGGCCTGCCCGAAATTGCCGGGGTGGTGCAGGCGCGCGGCCATCAGGAAGTGATGATCGGCTATTCCGACAGCAACAAGGATGGCGGCTACATCACATCGACCTGGAGCCTCTACAAGGCGAGCCAGGCGCTGGAGCCGGTCTTCGCCGAGGCCGGAGCGGCGATGCAGCTGTTCCATGGCCGTGGCGGCGCGGTCGGGCGCGGTGGCGGCTCCGCCTTCAAGGCGATCCAGGCGCAGCCGCGCGGCAGCGTGCAGGGGCGCATCCGTATCACCGAACAGGGCGAGGTGATCGCCGCCAAGTTCGGCACGCGCGACGTGGCGATGACCAATCTGGAAGCG
The DNA here is from genome assembly GCF_014197035.1 of Sphingobium scionense. GTDB lineage: Bacteria > Pseudomonadota > Alphaproteobacteria > Sphingomonadales > Sphingomonadaceae > Sphingobium > Sphingobium scionense. The sequence goes on from NZ_JACIEU010000008.1 coordinate 43,242, forward strand.
ATGACCAGCGCGACCTTGCTTGCCAGCCTGGAACCCGAAGGCGTGTCGGCCAGGGACGCCGCCCGTTTCAGCGCGGCGATGGACGAGCTGTCGAAGAATGCCTTCACCGCCTATCGCGATCTGGTCTACGGCACCGAGGGGTTCAAGGAGTTCTTCCGCCAGCTGACCCCGATCCAGGAAATCTCCGGCCTCAAGATCGGGTCGCGCCCGGCAAGCCGGACCAAGAGCACCGCGATAGAGGATCTGCGCGCCATTCCCTGGGTGTTCAGCTGGGCGCAGGCACGCGTGATGCTGCCGGGCTGGTATGGTTTCGGCCACGCGATCGCCGCGTTCGAGGACAAGGCGCTGCTGGCCGACATGGCGCAGCACTGGTCCTTCCTCCAGTCGGCGCTCGCCAATCTGGAGATGGTGCTGGCCAAATCCGACCTGGGCATCGCCGCGCGATACCTGCCGCTGGTCGAGGACCAGGCGCAGGCGGAGATGCTGTTCGGTCGCATCCGCGAGGGCTGGTCGCTGACCCATGACGGGCTGCTGGCGGTGACCGGCCAGTCCCGCCTGCTGGAAAAGAGTCCGACGACAGAGACGTCGATCCGGCTTCGGCTTCCCTATATCGAGCCATTGAACCTGCTGCAGGTCGAACTGCTCAAGCGCTATCGTGCCGGCGAGGATGATTCCCGGATCAAGGAAGGCATCGAACTGTCGATCAACGCGATCGCGACCGCGCTGCGCAACAGCGGCTGAACCGCAACCCCGGGAGCGGGCAGGTCGAGCCGGCCCGCTCTGTAGGACTTTCATTGCTTAACTTCGCACATTTCCCGCACATTTTGATCTTATCGATCAATTGTGGGAAATCATGTTACGCAAGGCCAGCCTGGGCCATCCCCTTATAGCATCGCCGTGCGGCGTAGGACAGGCGCGGTCAGGGGAGGAGTGTGACGCGCCAGGTTTCGCCTTCGATCGGGTCGCCAAAGACGGTGTGGACATCGCTCGACACGCAGGTGAAGCCGTGGCGGGCATAGATGCGGCGGGCGGGTTCCAATATCTTGTGGGTCCAGAGCGTGACGGCGCGGTAACCCTTGTCGCGGGCGAATTGCAGGCAGGTGGCGACCAGTGCGTCGCCAATGCCGCGCCGCCGGGCAAAGGGTTCGACATGGAGCAGGCGCAGCCGGGCGAAGCCGTCGCCCTCGTCGGTCAGGAATATCGCGCCGGCCATGACGCCGTCGATCTCCGCGATCCAGCATTGTTCCCGATCGGGCTTGAAGTCGCGCAGGAAGGCGGCGACGGTTTCGGCCTCCAGCGTTTCGAGCGGCCGGCCCCAGCCATGGCTGGCGGCGTAGAGGATCGACTGGCGGGTGACGACCTGGCTGACCTCGCCGGTGCGGAACGGGCGGATGGTGAAGGGGCCGCCGCTGGCCGGATCGAGCAGCAGCCGCGCGCGGGTGAGCGCCTGGAGCAGATCCTGCTGTTCGACGCTGTCGAGCCGTTCCAGATCCTGGGCGACGACGGCGCGCTGGCGGCTGTCGATCTGGTCGAAGGCGGCGCGGCCGGTGGCGGTGAGGCGGATCGGGCGGGCGCGGGCATCCTCCGCCTCCTGATCGCGGATGATCCAGTCCTTCTTTTCGAAGCGGGCGATCATACGGCTGAGATAGCCGCGATCCAGGTTCAGTTCGGCCTGGAGGGTGCTGGCGAGGACGGGTTCCAGCCGGGCGATCTCGAACAGCAGCCGTGCCTCTGGCAGGTTGGCGTCGCTGTCGAGGAAGCGCGCGTCGATCGCGCCCACATGGCGGGTGAAGAAGCGGTTGAACGTGCGGATGGTTGCGATGGCCTGTTCCATGCCGATCCATCAGCATTGAATGTTGACGGAGTCAACTATATTTGGGAAGGCGAATGCGGAACGGCCGCAGTCCATGGCCGTCCCGCACCCCAAATCCCTCAGGAGAGGGATGAAGCCTTGGCAGACGGGCCGATCAGTGACCGGCCCGTCCGTTCATGCGATCAATATTTGACGACGACGCCGGCCATCGGGCGGATCGAGTGGAAATTGCCGGTCGTGTCGGCCTGGACGCGCAGGCGGACATTGCTGCGCTCGGCCGAACTGCCAAGGTCGGCCGGCGAGAGTTCGAGGCCCGCGCCATAGGTCATGCCATGATAGTCGCGGCTATCCTTGCCCAGTGCGTCGAAATTGGTCCACTGATAGCCGACCTTGCCGAAGAACATGCTGTCCTTGCCGGCCTTCACGCCGACGCGGCCGGCCGCGCCATATTCCCAGTCGATATCGCCGCTGACGCCCTTTGACACGGTGCCTTCGACGCCGAGCACGAGCGGACCGGCGACATTATAGTTCACGCCCGCCACGCCTTCGACCATGCGGCCCTTGTAGCCGACGGGGGGAATGCCCTCCTTGCTGGTCTCGTTGTCATAATTATGCACGCCCGCCATCACGCCGACATAGGGTTCGATGCGACGGGTGGAGCCGCTGTCTTCCTGCGCCATCGCGGCAGCAGGCAACAGGGTGGCGGCAGCAACTGCCGTGAAAAGCAGTGTCTTCATGGGGGTGACCCTTTATCTGTTTCTGAAAATTGGGCCGGGGTGTGGACCCGCCGGCATGTCCCGTGCGCTGCAAGCGTCTGCAAGGACATGGGGGATCAATGGACGGGGCGGCCGGAAGGTTTCCTGAACGAAATGCGAAATATCGGTCGAACCATGATTATGTGTTGGAAACGACACGGTTTCTGTCAGGAAGATGAACGAAAGTCGGTCTTTCTGAACGACAGATAAACGTCCGATCTTGAACCGCTTTTCATTCACCACCAATTCAACCGCGGGGCGTTAACCGGGGTCATGAACGATATGAGGAGACAGGCAATGAAGCGGACCGGATCACGATTCCTGGCTGCGCTTGGTCTCGCGAGCGCGATGGCCCTGGGGGGCTGCGCCTATGATGACGGCTATGGTTATGGCGGGGTGAACGTCGGCACCGGCTATTATGGCGGTGGTGGCTATTATGGCGACGGCTATTACGGCCCTTATGGCTATGCGCCGGGCGGCTATGGCGGCTGGTATAACGACTATTATTATCCCGGCAGCGGCTATTATGTCTATGATCGTGGCGGCGCCCGCCATCGCTGGAACGACGGCCAGCGTCGCTATTGGGAGGCACGCCGCAAGGACCGGCCAGGCAATGGTCGTCCCGGTGACGGGCGACCAGGCAATGGGCGACCGGGCTGGGACCGCCCCGGTGATGGCCGCCCCGATGGCGATCGGCCGGGTAATGGCCGGCCCGGCAACGGCCGGCCCGGCTGGAATGGCGGCGATGGCCGGCCCAATGACGGCAATTGGAGCCGTCCGCGTCCGCCGCGCGGCAATGATGCGCCCGGTCGCGGGCGTCCGACGCCGGGCGCCAGCGGTGGTGATCAGCGCTATGTGCCGCAGCCCGGCCAGCGCCCGCCCCAGGCGAGCCGCCCGCCGCGCGACATGGGCGGCAGCGCCCGTCCGGCACCGCGCATGCGGAGTGGTGGTGAAATAAGGGGTGGCCGGGAGCCGGAACGGACCCGGCCCCAGTGATGCGGGAGACGTTCATGAGGGGGATGGCTGGCGCCGCGTTGTTGCTGGGCCTGGTGAGTCTGGCCGCCTGTGACGGGCGGGAGGAAAGTGCGATCGACAATCTGGCCAATGGCGCCAATGCCAGCCAGGTCGAGAATAATGTCCGGGCCGAGGCGCAGGCGCTGATGGAGCCGCTGGCGCCGCCGGCGCCCGGCACGCCCGGCGGCCTGCCGGTCGAACCGGCGCCGGCCGAGGAAGGGGCGATCGATCCCGACAGCGCGCAGGGCGCGGCGCAGGTGGTGCAGGGCTATTATGGCTTGCTGGAGGAAAAGCGCTTCAGCGACGCGCAGGATCTGTGGAACGACCAGAGTGTGATCGGCGCGCAGGATGATGCGCATTTCGCCGCGCGCTTCCGTGGTTTCAGCGAGATCCATGCCAATATCGGCAGCCCGGCCGAGATCGAGGGCGCGGCGGGATCGAGCTTCGTGACGGTGCCGGTGCAGGTCTATGGCCGGCTGAAGGCGAACGGCAAGCCCTGGTATCGGCTGCGCCAGGTGGTGCTGCGTCGGGTCGATGAGGTGCCGGGCGCGAGCGAGGCGGATCGGCGCTGGCATATCGAATCGATCGGCGCCTATGTCGCGCCGCCGGCGGACGAGGCGGACAATGCGACCCAGACCGCGCAGTTGATTTCCGCGACCGACGGCCTGGCCCGGAAACACTGACGTGCAAACGCAGACACCGGCGCGGCAGGGCCGCACCGGTGTCGAGGCTGGGCCTGCCGCCATGCCCACGAGGGCTGACGGTGGCCTTGACGGCGTATCGCTTAGGCGACGGTCGCCTTGACGATCTTGCCCGGAGTCTTGGGCGGCTCGCCCTTGGGCAGCGCGTCGACATGTTCCATGCCCGAGGTGACTTCGCCCCAGACGGTATATTGGCCGTCGAGGAAGGTGGCGTCGTCGAAGCAGATGAAGAACTGGCTGTTGGCGCTGTTCGGGTTCATCGCGCGGGCCATCGAGCACACGCCGCGGACATGCGGTTCGCGGCTGAATTCGGCCTTGATGTCGGGCAGCTTGGAACCGCCCATGCCGGTGCCGGTCGGATCGCCGCCCTGGGCCATGAAGCCGGGGATGACGCGGTGGAAGACCACGCCGTCATAGAAGCCGTCCTTGGCAAGGCTGGTGATGCGTTCGACATGGCCGGGCGCCAGATCGGGGCGCAGCTTGATCACGACGTCGCCGCCGCTGTCGAGGGAAAGGGTAAGGGTTTCGTCGGCCATGAAAGATCCTCTCATTGGGGAAGGCGTTGATGGCCCCATATAGAGGCTTGGGATAGGGATGGAAGCGGCTGTTTGGCAAAGCCTGTCCCATCTGTTGCCAAAGCGCGTCCAAGCCCATTGCAATTATATTGTGCATCGGCGAAAGCATCGCAATGTTACAGGAACCGGACAGTTGCGCGCGCCATGACCGAACGTGGCGATTTGGCCGAGCCGCGGCCGCACGAGGAACTTGCTGACGAGAGCCTGATCTCGGCCGGTATGGAGCAGGCCGAGTCGAGCCTGGACGAGGATGACCGGCTGAAGCCCGAATTCCTGTCCGCCGTGCTGGATGCGGTGGACGAAGGCGACATCGATCATGCGCGCGAGCTGGTATCGCCGCTGCACCCCGCCGACATCGCCGACCTTCTGGAACTGACACCGTCGGAACAGCGCGGCGACGTGGCGGCTGCGCTGGGCGACCTGGTCGGCGCGGAGGTTCTGTCCGAACTCAACGACTATGTGCGCGACGACCTGATCGGGTCGCTGGCGCCCGAGCAGGTTGCCGAATTCGCCTCCGAACTCGATACTGACGACGCCGTCGCGATCATCGAGGATATGGAGGAGGCCGACCAGCAGGCGGTGCTGGAGGCGATGGAGCCGGAAGATCGCGCTGCGATCGAATCCGCGCTTTCCTATCCCGAAGAATCCGCCGGCCGCCTGATGCAGCGTGACCTGGTCGCGGTGCCCGAGCATATGACGGTCGGCCAGGTGATCGACTATCTGCGCGACAATGGCGACCTGACCCGTGATTTCTGGGAAATCTTCGTCGTCGATGAAGGCCATAAGCCGATCGGCACCTGTCAGCTCAGCTGGGTGCTGACCTGTCCGCGCGGCGTTGCCATGGCCGACCTGATGAAGCGCGAGCAGACGCTGATCCCGGTCGACATGGATCAGGAAGAAGTGGCGCTGCGCTTCCAGAAATATGCGCTGATTTCCGCCGCTGTGGTCGATGGCAGCGGCCGGCTGGTCGGCATGATCACGGTCGACGACATCGTCCACATCATTTCCGAGGAAGCGGGCGAGGATATCCTGCGCCTGTCGGGTGCGGGCGAAGGCGACATCAACGAGCCGGTGATGGACAGCTATCGCGCGCGCGTGCGCTGGCTGCTAACCAATTTGCTGACCGCGCTGGTCGCGTCGACGATCATCGGCATTTTCGAGCATACGATCGAGCAGATGGTGGCGCTCGCCACGCTGATGCCGATCGTCGCGGGCGTGGGCGGCAATGCCGGCAGCCAGACCATGGCGGTGACGGTGCGCGCGCTTGCCACCAACCAGATTACCGGGTCGAACGCCCGCCGCACCATATTGCGCGAAATTCGCGTGGCGCTGCTCAACGGCTGCACCGTGGCGCTGGTGCTGGGGCTGGGCGTGGGGCTTGTGTTCCACAATGTCGCGCTGGGCGGCGTGATTGCCGCGGCGATGATGACCAATATCGTGACCGCCGGGCTGGCGGGCGCGGCGGTGCCGCTGGCGTTCGACCGGATGAACCTCGACCCGGCGGTGGCATCCTCCATCTTCGTCACCATGATCACGGACTCGATGGGCTTCTTCGCTTTTCTGGGGCTGGCGACGGCGGCGGGATTGACCGGCTGAACCGCCGCCCCATCTAGACGCCAATGCCGTTGCACCTGACCAAGATCGCCTTCCAGAGCGAAAGCCCCGCGACCCTCAAGGCCTGGCTGGAAAGCCATGCCGACGAGGCGCGCCTGACCACCCGCTATCTGCCCAAGCGGCTGGAGGAGATGGATGGCGGATCGCTCTACTGGATTCACGGCCATGCGCTGGTCGGCCGCAGTCCGATCCTGGGTTTCCAGGAAACGGGGCAGGGGCGCTACTGGATCCGGCTGGCGCCACGGCTGATCCCGGTGCGGACGGCACCCAAGCGCGCGCATCAGGGCTGGCGCTATCTGGAGGACAAGGACGCGCCGCCCGATCTGGGCGGCGGCGAGGCGGACGATCTGGAAGCGATGCCGCCCGCCATGCTGAACGAACTGGCGCGGCTGGGGCTGGTCTGACGCCAGCCCCAGCACGGGATCAGATCATCGGCTTGCCGTCGGCCTTGACCACGGCGCCGCCCTTCATCACGAAGCCGACCTTTTCGAGCTGGCGGACATCGGCCAGCGGATCGCCGTCGACCGCGATCAGGTCGGCATAGCGGCCGGCCTGCAGCGTGCCGACATCGGCGCTGCCCAGCAGATCGGCGGCATTGGCGGTGGCGGCCTTGATCGCTTCCATCGCCGGCATCCCCGCGCGCACCATCAGCGCGAATTCCTGGGCATTTTCGCCATGGTCGGACAGGCCGAACGTGTCGGTGCCGAAGGCGATCTTGACCCCGGCGGCATAGGCATCGCGCAGATTCTTCTGCAGCAGCGGGCCGATCACCAATGCCTTTTCGGCGGTCGAGGGATTGAGCTGTTCGGGATGTTCCCTGGCGCGCTGATAGACGCGCTCGCCCACCAGCATGGTCGGCACCAGATAGGCGCCATATTGCTTGAAGATCTTGTAGCTGCCGGCGTCGGCATAGGAGCCATGCTCGATCGAATCGACACCCAGTGCAATCGTGTGGTCGATCGCCTCCTTACCATGGGCATGGGCGGCGACCTTCATGCCCAGGCTATGGGCGGTGTCGATCACCGCCTTGATCTCCTCGTCGGTCATCAGCTGATGCTTGGGATCGTCGCCGATCGACATGACCCCGCCTGACGGCATGATCTTGATGAGGTCTGCGCCCTCGCGCTTCAGCCGGCGCACGGCGATGCGGGCGGCTTCCGGGCTGTCGATCACATTGTCGCTGATATGGGGAATGTCGGCAAATTCGACGCGCAGGCCGTTGACCGCATCGCCATGGCCGCCGGTGGGGCCGAGCGGCGTGCCCGCCACCCACAGGCGCGGGCCGGGGATGACGGCGCCGTCGATCGATTTCTTGAGCGCGACGATCACCTGGGTATCGGCGCCGCAGTCGCGGACCGAGGTGAAGCCGGCGAGCAGCGTGTTGCGCACGAAGCCGGTCGCCTCGATCGCGTCCTCATAGGCGCTGCGCGTCACGGCGTTGCGGATCGGGTCGCCGGCGTGCCAGCCGGCGGTGATATGGTCATGGGTGTCGATCAGGCCGGGCAGCACGGTCTTGGCCGACAGGTCGATCACCTCCGCGCCGGCGGGCGTGACGAAGCCCGACTGGATCGCGGTGATGCGATCGTCATGAATCAGGATCGACACTTTCTCGCGCGCGGCGGCGCCGGTGCCGTCGATCATCCGTCCGGCATGGACCACGACATCCTTGGCCATCGCGGCCGGCGCCGACATCGCGACCATGCTGCATGCGGCCAGCGCCGCTGCCTTCCCCCAGATCATGTAACCCCCTGTTTAATTTGATGGCGGCAGCGTCGCGCGCACCGAGCCGGCCGTCAACGGATTTATATCAGGTGCGAGCGTGGAGCCGTTCGCCGACCATCCGCAGATCGGCGACGAAGCGGGCCTGTTCTTCCGCCTGACGATCGGGGTCGGGCAGGCGCAGCAGGTAGCTGGGATGGACGGTGATCCAGGCTTCGGCGCCGTCGTCGAGCGGGATGGGACGACCGCGCATCTGGCTGATCGTTACCGGCTTGCCCAGCAGGGCGCGGGCGGCGGTGGCGCCCAGGGCGACGATGATGCGCGGGCGGATCAGGTCCAGTTCCTGCTCCAGCCACCAGCGGCAGGCCTTGATCTCCGGCACGTCCGGCGTCTGGTGCAGGCGGCGCTTGCCGCGCTGTTCATATTTGAAATGCTTGACGGCGTTGGTGACATAGGCGCGCGCCCGATCCACGCCGGCCTCGGCCAGCGCGGCGTCGAACAAGTGGCCGGCGGGGCCGACAAAGGGGCGACCAGCCAGATCCTCCTGATCGCCCGGCTGTTCGCCGATGAAGAGCAAAGATGCGTCGAGCGGACCTTCGCCAAACACGGTGTGCGTGGCTGGCCCGTGCAAGGGGCAGCGGGTGCAGGCCATCGCCTCGTCACGCAGCGCCTGCCAGGCGGCGCGGCTATTGCCGGTGCGGGGGCCGGTGCGGGCCGCGGGGCGGGGAGCGGTGGCGATCATCGCCGCCTCGCGCGCCTGGGCGCCGGCGACCAGATCGGGGATGAGGGCGGCTTCGGGCAGATTGCGCCAATATTTGCGCGGCATTTCCGACAGCATCGCCCCGGTCTTCAGTCGGGCCGGGTTGAAGATGGCGGCATAATAGCCCTTCCACACATCTTCGACGGGATCCTCTGCCGGGGCGTCGCCGCGCTGCGCCCCGGGGCCTTCGGTCAGCACTTCGCCATCCCAATGGATACTGATTTCCGGTGTCAGGATCGACCAGCGCATCGACGCGAAGCGGCGGGTGAAGAAGCCGGCATTGGCGCGGACGATATGATGGTCCGGCTCGAACCAGGCGATGAAGCGGGGGCCGTCGCCTTCATCCAGTTCTCGGAAGCGGACGAAGGCGCGCATCTTGTGGATATCGCGCCGCACCGCCTTGGCCAGATCCTCGACCCGGCGCAGCAGCGGGTCAGCGCGGTCGTCCATCCGGCCCGGCCGAGCACGCACCGCCAGCAACAGGCTGTAGAGCAGCGCGAAGCGGGCGGGATCGCGATGCAGGATCGCGCTGCGCGCCAGTTCGACGAAGGCGCGCGGCACGGGAAAGGCTGCGTTCGCCGGGGTGGCGGGCAGGGGCGTCGCATCGCTGCCGAACAGGTCGGGCGCAGCGCTGCCCGCAACATCCCACAGGATGGCGTCGGCGGGAACGGTGGCGAGAGCCAGCGCGCGGGCGGCGTCGCGCCAGCCCTCAAAATCGTCCGGCCCCGCCAGCGTCACCCGATACATGGTGGTCCGGTCAGTCCTCCGCCTCGGCGCGGGCCAGTTCGGCGGGCTTGCGCTTGGCGAAGAGCTTCGCCAGTTCCTCCTCCTTGGCCTTGCTCAGTTCCTTGGTCGCGGCCGGGAACATCTCCTCCTCTTCCTCGTCGATATGGTGGAGATAGCGTTTCTTGAGCTGGTCGAAGGTGCGGCGCCAGGCGTCGCCGTTGAATTTGAGGCCGTCCAGCTCCTCCAGATAATCGTCGATTTCCTTATGCTCGGACACGCTGTGCTGGGCGTCCTCGCGCAGGTCCGGCTGGGCGAGCATGGTGGCGTAGAGGGTTTCCTCCTCGGCGGCGGCATGGGCGGTCACCTCGACCTTGAACTGGTCGAACAGCTTTTCCAGTCGTTCGTCATCCTTTTCGCGCATGGCTTCCGCCATCTTGGCGAACAGCTGGCGATGGGCGTCATGATCCTGTTTCAGGCGATCGAAGATATTGGCGTCGGCCACGGGCAATCCTCCTTCAAGCGATGAAGGAGGAAACGAGAATTGGGCGGAAAGGGTCCGGCGCCTAGCCGAACAGCGCGTGGAAGATGATCGCGACCGGAATCCAGAGCAGCGCGCCCAACAGGCTGGTGGCCCAGAGCTGAAGCAGGTCGCGCCGGAAGCGCAGGCGCAGCCCGGCATGGGACAGGCCACTATGGTCGAGCATCTGCCAGCGATGTTCGAGCGCGCGCGCGGCGATGGCGAAACCGCCGATCGCGATGATGACGCCGAGGTGCAGGACCAGCGAGCCGCCCATCTTCGCGACGATGAAGATCTGAAGCAGGCAGAAGACGACAAGGGCGGCCGCAAGGTGGGTGCTGATCCGCTTGGCAAAGCCGGTGCCGTTGCGCCCGGTGGCCTGAATGTCGAAAAGTGTCGCCAAAGTCCCGATCCCCTTGCTGATCGTGTTACAAGAGTTTCATGAACTGTGCTTGCGATCAACCGCAAAATTGCCTCGCTTCCCCTTAAAAAAGTTCCATCTGCGTGGCCGGACGCCGCAACTGCGCGGACAGATCGACTCGGTCGGCCAACTGGACCGGGCGCCAGTCGGCGGTGATGAGGAAGGGGCGCAGCTTGACGATCGATGTGGTCAGGCGACCGACATCCTCCAGTCGCAGCCGGCGATGGCTGCGGCTGGCAAGGATGCGGTCGACCGCCTTTACCCCCAGGCCGGGCACGCGCAGCAGCAGTTCGCGTGGTGCGCGGTTGACGTCGACCGGGAAGCTGGCGCGATGCTGCAACGCCCAGGCGAGCTTGGGATCGATGTCGAGCGGCAGGCAGCCGCTGTCCCTGTCGGTCGCGGCGGCGATCTCCGTGGCGGAATAGCCGTAGAAGCGCATCATCCAGTCCGACTGGTAGAGCCGATGTTCGCGCATCAGCGGCGGACGCTGGAGCGGCAGCACACTGCTGGGCGAGGGGATGGGGGAGAAGGCGCTGTAATAGACGCGGCGCAGCCGGTGCCGGTCATAGAGGCTGCTGGCCCGCTGGATGATGGCGCGATCGTCGGCGGCATCGGCACCGACGATCATCTGGGTCGACTGGCCGGCCGGGGCAAAGCGCGGGGCATGGCGATATTTGCGGCGGGCGTCGCCCATATCGTCCATCTGGTTGCGCATCTGCGCCATCGCGTCCTCGATCCGGCCGCCGTCCTTTTCGGGGGCCAGGCGCTTGAGGCCCGGTTCGGTCGGCAGTTCGACGTTGATCGACAGCCGGTCGGCGTGCAGCCCTGCCTGACGCAGCAGTTCCGGATCGGCGTCGGGAATGGTCTTCAAATGGATATAGCCGCGAAACTCATGATCCTCGCGCAGGCTGCGGGCGACCTCGACCATCTGCTCCATCGTATAGTCGGACGAGCGGATGATGCCGGAGGAGAGGAACAGCCCCTCGATATAGTTGCGGCGATAGAAGCTGAGCGTGAGATCGACCACCTCGCGCGCGGTGAAGCGGGCGCGGCGGACATCGCTCGACCGGCGGTTGATGCAATAATGGCAGTCGAAGATGCAGCTGTTGGTCAGCAGGATTTTCAGCAGTGAGATGCAGCGGCCGTCGGGCGCATAGGCATGGCAAATGCCCATGCCTTCGGTCGAGCCTATCCCCTTGCCGTCGCGCGAATCCCGCTTGGTCGTGCCGGACGAGGCGCAGGACGCATCATATTTGGCGGCATCGGCAAGGATTTCGAGCTTTTCACGGGTGGACAGGGCGGACATATGTTCATGTTACGTTCCTGAATCCGGCTTGTCCATAATCCAGATCAGGCTGGTTCCTCGTCCAGCACCTGGCGCACCTTGCCGGCGAGCTGGTCCATGGTGAAGGGCTTGGCCAGGAAGGCGACGCCGGGATCGAGCATGCCGTTATGGACGATGGCGTTGCGGGTATAGCCGGTGGTGTAGAGGACGCGCAGCTCTGGTCGGTCGGCACGGGCGCGGTCGGCCAGGATGCGGCCGTTGATGCCGGGCATGACGATGTCGGTGAACAGCAGGTCGACCCGCGGTTCGATCGCCAGCATCGCCAGCGCCTGCTCGCCGTCGGCCGCCTGAACGATGGTGTAGCCAAGTTCGCGTAGCGAATCGACGGACATGTGGCGCACCCGATCCTCATCCTCGACCACCAGGATGATCTCATCCCCCTGAGCGCGGGGCAGGTCTGGCGCGATGGCAGGCGCAACGGGATCGGTGGCTATCGTGCCATAATGGCGCGGCAGGTAGATCTTGATCGTGCTGCCCTGACCGGGTTCGGAATAGATTTTCACATGGCCGTGCGACTGGCGGACGAAGCCGAACACCTGGCTGAGGCCCAGACCCGTGCCCTTGCCCACGCCCTTGGTGGTGAAGAAGGGATCGAAGGCGCGCTCGACCACGTCGGGCGTCATGCCGGTGCCGCTGTCGGTGACCGATACCAGCACATATTGGCCGGGAACGACCTCCGCATGGGCGGCGGCATAGGCATCGTCCAGATAGGCATTGCCGGTCTCGACAGTCAGTCGGCCGCCACCGGGCATGGCGTCGCGGCCGTTGACGCACAGGTTCAGGATCGCCGCTTCCAGCTGGCCGGGGTCGATGCTGGCCCGCCACAGGCCGCCGGCCAGCACGGTTTCCACCCGCACCCGCTCGCCGATCGTCCGGCGCAGCATGTCCGACATGCCGCCCACCAGCTTGTTGAGGTCGGTCGGCTGCGGCGCCAGTGGTTGCTGGCGGGAAAAGGCGAGCAGCCGCGCGGTCAGTTGCGCGGCGCGCTGTGCGCCCTCGGTCGCATTGTCGAGGCCGCTGCTGATGCGTCGGTCGGTATCGGCGGGCAGGCGGCGGCGCGCCATGTCGAGCGAGCCGATGACGACCGCAAGCATATTGTTGAAGTCATGGGCGATGCCGCCGGTGAGCTGGCCGATCGATTCCATCTTCTGCAACTGACGGACCTGGGCCTCCATCGCCGTGCGCTGTTCCGCTTCGCTGACCAGCCGGGCATTGGCGTCGGTGAGCGCTCGTTCGCTGACGATCGCCTCGATCATGCGGCGACGCGCATTGCGCAGCGCCAGCAGGCCCAGGATGATGACCAAAGCCGCGCTGATGGCCAGGCTGGTGGTGACCCAGAAGCTCAGCCGGTTGGCCTCGATACTGCGCAGGCGCAGCAGGTCGGTCTCGCGCGCCTTCATGGCGGTGATATGGGCATGGATGCCGGCCATCGACATCAGCCCCGGCGCGAAGGCGTTGGGATCGACCGGGCCGTTACGCCGCCGCAGTTCGATCCCGCCTTCCAGCAGGGTCAGGCGCTGCGCCAGCATCTGGCCCAGTCGGTCTGTCGCCTGCGCCTGGTCCGGATTGTCGCGGACATCGGCGCGCAATTGCGCGACCTCTCGCCGCCAGTCCGCCTTGAACGCGTCGAACGGCCCCAGGAAGGGATCCTGCCGGGTCAGCATATAGCCGCGCTGGGCGCTTTCGGCGGCCTGGACTCGCGACAGGATGACCGACAGGCGGTTTTCGACGCGCAGCGTATGATTGACCCAGCCGATTTCGGCCTGTTGGCTGCGGTAGAGCCAGATGGTGCCGCTCACCGCAACGACGACGGTGGCAAGAGCGAGCAGCAGAACGACGAGGGATCGTTCGGGACGGAGCGCGTTCATCTGGCCTTAATGGGCAATTAACAACGGTGGGGCAACCCGCTTGTGTCCGTTCCGCGACGGACCGTTACGGTTATGTTCGGGCGCTTCGTTGAACCGGTCGGCAAAGAGGGGACAGGATCATGGACAGACGCGATTTTCTGGCGCGGGGCCTGGGCGGGCTGGGCGCCCTGTCGCTGGCGGCGGGGGCCGATGCGGCCACGTTGTTCGATCCGCTGGCCGGGCTGGAGCCGATCCGTGCGACGCCCGACCGCATCTTCCGCATCACCGTCTGCCTGCGGCCCTTCCGTGCCGCCGGGCCGCGCATTGCGGTTGAAGAGGTCGGGCGCAAGCGGGTCGTCCATCATTATGGCCATGGCGGCAGCGGCTGGTCCTTGTCCTGGGGATCGGCCGAGGTCGCGGTCGGCATGGCGCTGGCCGAGGGGATGACGGATATTGCCGTGATCGGCGCCGGCGCGATCGGCCTTACCACCGCGCTCACGGCGCAGCGCGCCGGGGCGAAGGTGACGATCTATGCCAGGGAGCAATTTCCCGACGTGCGATCGGCGCGGGCGACCGGCACCTGGTCGCCCGATTCACGGATCGCGATGGAAGGCGGTGTCGATGCCGGCTTTAGCGATCGCTGGGAGGCGATGGCGCGGCGGTCCTTCGCTTTCTATCAGGGGCTGCTCGGCCTGCCGGGCGATCCGGTGGAATGGACCGACCGTTACATGCTGTCGGATGGTCCGGCCGTTGCGCCTACTGTCGAGATGGTGACGCCGGAGCGGCCCGATCGCTTCATTCGGCTGGAGGAGCGGCTGCATGACATCATGCCGCGATCGGTCGAGCTGGCGCCGGGCACGCATCCCTTCAGCACGCAGCGGGCACGGCGCAGCAGTTCGCTGACCTTCAATGTCGCCGACCTCGCCCATCAACTGACCACCGATTTCCTGATCGGCGGCGGCCGCATCGTGCCGATGGAGTTGCACGCGCCAAATGATGTGGCGCGGCTGAAGCAGAAGACGGTTATCAACTGCACCGGCTATGGCGCGCGGGCATTGTGGCGGGACGAGAGCATCGTGCCGGTGCGCGGCCAGGTCGCCTGGCTGATCCCGCAGGCGGGCGCCACCTATGGCGTCTATCATGACAAGCTGGCGATGCTGGCGCGGCGCGACGGCATCGTGGTGCAGGAGGTCGGGGAGGACGACTGGTTCGGTTATGGCGACGCCAACGAGACGCCCGATCGCGAAGCTGCCGAGGCATCGGTGCGCAAGCTGGCCGGTTTCTGGAAATAGCGCGCCGCCGTCCAGGCCCCCCATCCCCGCCCGTCAGGCGAAGACCAGCGACTGGTGCGCGCCGACCCCGGCCTTGACGCCCGATGCAGATGCGAAGGTCGCATTGTGCATGGGGGAGGTGGCGTCGCCGGCGGCATAGACGCCGGGCACCGAGGTCAGGCCCCAATTGTCGATGCTGATGAAGGGACCGGTCGGGCCATCCTCCAGCGCGCAGCCGAGCTGGACCGCGACATCGCTGCTGAGCCGCGTTCTCGGGGCGGTGAAGAGGGCCGACACTTCGATCGTCCGGCCGTCGGCCAGTTGCACGGCGCTCAGCGCAGGCGCGTCGCCGATCAGCGCGACGACGGGCACTCGCTCGATCGCGACGCCGCGCGCCTCCAGCCGGGCGCGTTCGGCATCGTCCGGCTCATATTGGCCCTGGGTGAAATAGGTGGATGGCCCCCAGTCGGGGATCAGCGCAGCCTGATGCGCGGACATCGGGTGGTTGGCGATGATGCCCAGCGGATGGTCGCGCACTTCATAGCCATGGCAATAGGGACAGTGCAGCACCGTCTCGCCCCAGCGTTCCGCCATGCCGGGGATCGGCGGCAGCTCGTCGCTCACGCCGGTCGCCAATA
The DNA here is from genome assembly GCF_014197035.1 of Sphingobium scionense. GTDB lineage: Bacteria > Pseudomonadota > Alphaproteobacteria > Sphingomonadales > Sphingomonadaceae > Sphingobium > Sphingobium scionense. The sequence continues at coordinate 58,958 of NZ_JACIEU010000008.1, forward strand.
TCAGCCGCCGGGCCAGCCGGGTTTCGCCGCTGACGAGGGTCAGGGCGAAGCCGTCGCTGGCGTGGGTGGCATGGCGCACTTCGCCAGCCAGCATCCGGGCGGTGGGATAGGCGAGCAACTGCCGTTCGGCATCGCGGATGATGGCGCGGGGCGTGCGGCCATCCTGGCCCAGGAAACCATGGGCGGCGTCGGCAAAGCGGTTCCGTGGCAGGCCGGCATCGATCAGCAGCACATCCTGCCGCGCGCGGGCGAGCTGCATCGCCGCCGACTGGCCGGCAAAGCTGCCGCCGATCACGATCACGTCATGCATGGGTCTTCCTTTCAATGGCTGCGTCGAATCACGATACTTGATAAGTTACATAATCCGGCCAACCTGATTTGCAACAATTGATGTTGCGTGATAGGCGGGCGGAAAAGGAGACGCCTGCGATGCAGCTGGATGCGCGCCTGTCGAGAATGCTGCACATCCTGATCCACATGGATCGGCTGGACGGTCCGATGACGTCGGAGCTGGCGGCGCAGATGCTGCGCACCAATCCGGTGGTGGTGCGACGGACGATGGCGGGCCTGCGCGACGCGGGCTATGTCCGCTCGGAAAAGGGGCATGGCGGCGGCTGGACCCTGGCCCGTCCGCTCGACGCGATCCGTATCCTCGACATTTATCGCGCGGTGGGCGAGCCGCGCATCTTTTCGATCGGGCCGGCCGACCCCGATCCGCAATGCCTGGTCGAACAGGCGGTCAACGCCTCCATGGCGGCCGCGATGCAGGAAGCGGAGGCGATGCTGATCGCCCGGCTGGGACAGGTGACGCTAGCGCAGATCGCGGCGGATTTCGACCAGCGTTATGCCGCGCTGCTGGCGACCGGTGCGATCGAGCCGCTGACCGGCCATTGAGCCAAGCGGCTTGCCAACCGGCTGTGGCGCGGCCATCAGGCGGGGCATGCAATGGCAATTCTGGATCGACCGCGGCGGCACCTTTACCGACGTGGTGGCACGCGACCCGCAAGGGGTTCTTCACACCGCCAAGCTGCTGTCGAGCGACCCCGAGCGCTATGCCGACGCGGCGGTCGAGGCGATCCGGCGGCTGACCGGCGCGGGCGACGGGGCGATCCCGCCCTGCACGCTGCGGATCGGCACGACCATCGCCACCAATGCGCTGCTGGAGCGCAAGGGCGAGCCGGTGCTGCTGGCGATCACCAAGGGATTCCGCGACGCCATCCGCATCGGTTATCAGGACCGGCCGGACCTGTTCGCGCGGCGGATCGACCTGCCGCCGCCGCTCCATGCCGATGTCGTGGAGATGGACGAACGGGTGATGCAGGACGGCAGCGTGCTCACCCCACTGGACGAGGCGGCGGCGCAGGCCGCGTTGCAGCGCGGCTATGATGCCGGGCTGCGCGCGGTCGCGATCGTGCTGATGCACGGCTATCGCTATCCTGCCCATGAGCAGGCGCTGGCGCGGATCGCCCGGCAGATCGGCTTCACCCAGATATCGGTCAGCCATGAGGTCGCGCCGCTCATCAAGCTGGTCGGGCGGGGCGATACGGTGCTGGCCGACGCCTATCTCTCGCCGGTGCTGCGCGCCTATGTCGACGGGCTGGGCGCGGCGCTGGGCGAGGGCGCCGACATGCTGTTCATGCAGTCCAATGGCGGGCTGACGCGGGGCGACCTGTTCCGCGGCAAGGATGCGGTATTGTCCGGCCCGGCCGGCGGTATCGTCGGCCTTGCCCGCACCGCCCAGCAGGCGGGCTTTGGCGCGGTGATCGGTTTCGACATGGGCGGCACGTCGACCGACGTGTCCCATTATGCCGGCAGTTATGAACGCGACAATGAGGCGCGGGTGGCGGGCGTGCGGCTGCGCGCGCCGATGATGCGCATCCACACCATCGCGGCGGGCGGCGGCTCCATCTGCTCGGTGGTCGACGGGCGTTTTCGCGTCGGGCCGGAATCGGCCGGCGCGGTGCCGGGGCCGGCCTGCTATCGGCGCGGCGGACCGCTGACCATCACCGACTGCAACGTCATGCTGGGCAAGGTGCAGCCCGATTTCTTCCCCAGCCTGTTCGGCCCCAGCGGCGACCAGCCGCTCGACCGGGACGCGGTCGAGGCGCGCTTTGCCGACATCTGTGCGCAGGTGGAGGCGCAGACCGGCCGGGTGATGAGCGCGCAGGAGGCGGCGCAGGGCTTCATCGCCGTCGCCGTCGCCAGCATGGCCAATGCGATCAAGCGCATCTCGGTCGCGCGCGGCCATGATGTGGCGCGCTATACGCTGGCGAGCTTTGGCGGGGCGGGCGGGCAGCATGCCTGCCTGGTCGCCGACGCGCTGGGCATGGACCGGGTGATGATCCATCCGCTGGGCGGCGTCCTGTCCGCCTATGGCATGGGCCTGGCCGACCGGCGCGCAGTGCGCGAACGGACGCTGGCGCTGCCGCTGGATGATGCGGGCGCCGACGCGCTGACAGCGGCGATCGCAGACCTGGCGGAGTTGGCGCGCGCCGACCTGCCCGAGGCGGAGCGGAGCGAGACGGTGCTGCGGCTGCGCTATGATGGCACCGACAGCCTGTTCGACGTGATGCTGGGTGATCGGGCGGCGATGCTGGCCGATTTCGAGGCGCAATATCAGGCCCGCTTTGGCTATGGCGGCACCGGCAAAGTGCTGGTCGACATGGTGCGCGTTGAGGCGATCGCGCCGACCGCCGAGGATATGGGCAAGGTGGCGACCATCGCGACCCAGGCGGCCGCGCCGCTGGCGCAGGTGACGCTGGCGGGGGTGCAGGCGCCGGTGTTCGACCGGGCGGGACTGACGCTGGACAGCGTCGTCGATGGCCCGGCGCTGATCAGCGACCCGGTGTCGACCACGGTGGTCGAGCCGGGCTGGCGCGCGCGGCTCGATGTGATCGGCAATCTGCTCCTGACCCGTCATGCGCCGCGCCCGGCGCCGGCGACCGATGACGGCACCGCCGTCGATCCGGTCCGGCTGGAGGTGATGGGCGGCCTGTTCATGGCGATCGCCGAGGAAATGGGCGCCGCGCTCCAGCACAGCGCCTCCTCGGTCAATATTCGCGAGCGGCTGGATTTCTCCTGCGCCCTGTTCGACGCGGCCGGCAATCTGGTCGCCAATGCGCCGCACATGCCGGTCCATCTGGGCAGCATGGGGGAAAGCATCCGCGCGGTCATGCGCCGGCGCGGGATCGGTGCCGATGGCCGGGCGATCGACGGGCGCGGCATGCTGCCGGGCGACGTCTACGCGCTCAACGCGCCCTATGATGGCGGCACGCACCTGCCCGACGTGACGGTGGTGATGCCGGTGTTCGTGGATGAGACGGCGCGCGCGCCCGCCTTCTATGTCGCGGCGCGCGGCCATCATGCCGATATTGGCGGCATCTCGCCCGGCTCCATGCCGCCCGACAGCCGCAGCATCGAGGAAGAGGGCATCGTCCTCGACAATGTGATGGTTGTGGATCAGGGCCGCTTCCTGGAGGGCGATCTGCGGGCGTTGCTGGGGTCGGGCCGCTGGCCCTCGCGCAATATCGACCAGAATATCGCTGACCTGTCCGCCCAGATCGCCGCCTGCGCCAAGGGCGCGGCCGAGCTGCAGCGGATCAGCGGCGATTATGGCGCCGATGTCGTGGCCGCCTATATGGGCCATGTGCAGGATCAGGCCGAGGCGGCGGTGCGCCGGCTGATCGATCGCCTGTCCGACGGGCACTATCGCTATGCGATGGACAATGGGGCGGAGGTGGTCGTCCGCGTGACGATCGACCGGGCGGCGCGGGGGGCGACGGTGGATTTCACCGGTACGTCGGACCAGTTGCCGGGCAATTTCAACGCGCCCTTGTCGGTCGCGCGCGCGGCCCTGCTCTATGTCGTGCGGACGCTGGTGGACGAGGCGGTGCCGATGAATGACGGTTGCCTCAAGCCCATGACTTTGGTGGTGCCGGAGGGATCGCTGCTGCGACCGCGCTATCCCGCGGCGGTGGTCGCCGGCAATGTCGAGACCAGTCAGGTCGTCACCGACGCGCTGTTCGGCGCGCTGGGCGTGATGGCGGGCGCGCAGGGGACGATGAACAATTTCACCTTCGGCAATGCGCGCCACCAATATTATGAAACCATCTCGGGCGGATCGGGCGCCGGGCCGGATTTCGACGGCGCCGATGTAGTGCAGACCCACATGACGAACAGCCGCCTGACCGACCCCGAAATATTGGAAAGCCGATTCCCGGTGCTGCTGGAGGAATTTTCAATTCGGCCCGGATCGGGCGGCGCGGGCGCCCATCAGGGCGGCAATGGCGGGCTGCGCCGCATCCGCTTCCTGGAGGATATGACCGCCGGCATCCTGGCCAACCGGCGCAGCGTGCCGCCCTTTGGCCTTGACGGTGGCGCGCCCGGCGGGCTGGGGCGCAACTGGGTCGAGCGTGGCGACGGCCGGATCGAGATGCTGGGCGCGACCGGATCGGCGCAGATGGCACCGGGCGACGTCTTCGTGATCGAGACGCCGGGCGGCGGCGGATTCGGCAAGGGCTGATCCACCTCCGCCCGCAGCCAGCGAACGGAGGCGGGGAGGCGGAGTGCGCTAGTCCCGCCAGCTCTTGTCGGTGCGGTCGATCAGGCGGACCATCGCCTGGAAATCGGGCACGCCGACGCCGACCGGCAATTGCACGCCGGCGAGATCCCGCTGATGCACGGCGATGACATCGGCCGGGATATCCACCGGCGTGCCGGCGGCGCAGGCCGCGACCTGAATCTCGCAGGCGCGCTGGAGCATCCATTGCATCAGGAAGGCTTCGGGCAGGCTCTTGGCCATCACCAGCGTGCCATGGTTGCGCAGCATCATGATTCGCCGCTCGCCCAGATTGGCGATCAGCCTTTCCCCTTCCTCCGGCCGGATCGTGACGCCTTCAAAGTCATGATAGGCGATCCGCCCGGCAAAGGCGGCGGCGTAGAAATTGATCGGCCGCAACCCTTCGCGCGTGGCGCTGACTGCCATGCCCGCCGTGCTATGGGTGTGGATGATGCAATGGGCGTCGGGCAGGTGGCGGTGGAAGACGCTATGCTGGGTGAAGCCGGCGCGATTGACCGGATAGGGGCTGCCGTCCAGCACATGGCCGTCAATGTCGATCTTGACCAGGTTGGATGCGGTGACCTCGCTGTAGAGCAGGCCGAACGGGTTGATGAGGAAGGCGTTCTCCTCATCGGGCACGCGCAGGGTGATATGGTTGTAGATGAGTTCCGACCAGCCGAGATGGTCGAAGATGCGGTAGCAGGCGGCGAGCTGCTGGCGCGCCTCCCATTCGGCGGGCGACATGTCGGGCTGTCTGGCGGCACTTGCCATGGCCATCCTCCTTTATATTATGGGCGCCACTATCCTCCGCTCGACGCAATCTGTCGAGGGAAAGGGCGTGAAAGCCCTGCAGGGGTTGAATTTGCCCGACTCTGCTGATAGGGCGCGCCCCACATGCCTCAGGGTGACCTGTGGCGACTCACGGATTTTTATATTCGGTCGGCCCGTCGGGAGGGTTTCATTCCTGGCGATCCGCCCGTTTTCGATTGGAGATTGACGGACTTATGCAGATCATCGTTCGCGACAACAATGTCGACCAGGCCCTCCGCGCGCTCAAGAAGAAGCTGCAGCGTGAAGGCGTGTATCGCGAAATGAAGCTGCGTCGTCACTACGAGAAGCCTTCGGAAAAGCGTGCGCGCGAAAAGGCGGCTGCTGTCCGCCGCGCCCGCAAGCTGGAGCGCAAGCGCGCCGAGCGCGACGGCGTCCGTTAAGGATTGCCGATATCAGGACGGCCGGTTCGTGGTCGTCCTGACTCTTTGCTGATTTCCCGTTCTTCATTGCGAGGCGTTCGCCCATGTCCACGACGGCTGTCCCCCTTCGTCCTATCGCCAAGGGGTCGCTGACGCGACTCTGGATCGGCGTCGCCGCGATCGCGCTGGCGGCCGGTGGTTTGGCCTGGGCAGGGCAGCAGGGCGTGGAAGCATCGCCAGCAGCCTTCCTGACGCAGAACACCCATGCCGCTGGCGTGGTGACGACCGAGTCGGGCCTTCAGTACAAGGTGCTGGAGGAAGGCAGCGGGCCAAGCCCGACGACCACCGACGTCGCGCTGGTGGGCTATAAGGGCACGCTGCTCGACGGCACCGTGTTCGACGAGAATCCGCAGACGCCGATGCCCGTCGACGGCGTCGTGCCCGGCTTCTCGGAAGGCCTGCAGAAGATGAAGAAGGGCGGCAAGTACCGCCTGTGGATCCCGCCGCAGCTTGGCTATGGCGAGCAGGCGGCCGGTCCGATCCCGGCCAATTCGGTGCTGGTGTTCGATGTCCAGCTGCACGACTTCAAGTCGCGGGCGGAAATCATGCAGATGCAGCAGCAGATGCAGCAGATGCAGGGTGGCCTGCCCCAGGGGGCTGTCCCGCAAGGTATCCCAGGTAACTGATCCGATCGATCCGCGAGTAGAAAAGGGCCTGGTTTCCAGGCCCTTTTTCTTTGGTGATCAGAGGCTGGCCTGGTCGCCGGGCGCTGATGGCGGGAAAGCCAATCCTTCGGCATTGCCGACCTTCTCCTCTCCGGTGAACAGGCGGTCGAGGCGTGCCTTCACGTCGCGCCGATATTCGACGCAGGACACCGAACGGGGGGCGCCGATGTCGATATCGTCGGCGATCGCCGACTTGATCCGTTCCAGCGCGTCATTGTCGAGGATGCCGGCCCGATGCAGTTCCCGGCAGAGCTGCACCATTCCGGCGGCGGTTGCCTGAGCCCGCATGCCGACATTGGTCAGTTCGAAATGCAGCTTCTTCTGCTGCTCCATAGCCACGGTCATGCCATTCTCTCCTTTCGCTTTAGGATAGAAGCGCAGGAGCGATCGTTACGTTCCGGGAAGCATTCGTCAATCGCCGTTTTTATCGTCGCTTTTCAGGATGGTCGTTCCAGCCAGCGCCTTGGAGCGTTCCTCCAGATAGACCTTGATCATGGCAACGATCGGATCGGCCAGGAACAGGCCCATGATGCCGAACAGCGCGCCGAGCAGGATCTGCGCCGCCAGCACCAGTGCGGGTGCCAGATCGGTCGCGCGCTTGGCCACCATCGGCACGATCAGATAGCCGTCGATGATCTGCACCGCCATGTAGACGCCAAAGGCATAGAGGCCGGTATGGGTGCCGCCGGAAAAGCCGACGAGGACGATCAGCACGCCCGAGATGATCGCGCCGATATTGGGCAGGAAGGCGAGCAGGCCGGTGAGGATGCCGAGCAGGCCGGCCATCGGCACGCCGCCGGCCCACAGCAGCAGCCATACGCCCACGCCCTCCACCGCCATGCCGATCAGCCGGCCGAACATCAGCCGGCGCAGGGTGAAGGCCATCTTGTCGGCGACGGTGTAGAAATGGGCGCGCTTGTTCATCGGCAGCATCCAGGCGACGCCGCGTTCATAGAGCTTGGGTTCGACCGCGATGAAGATCGCCAGCACCAGCATCATGACGCCGCTGGTGATCGCGCCGACGGCGGTGCCGACGGCGGCGGTGACCCGGCCCATGGAACTCATCGCCTGCTGGGCCAGGCTCTTGAGGTCTTCGGGCGTGGTGGTGATGCCCAGTTGCTGCATCCAGCCGCCGACCCGCTCCACCTGCGCCTCGACGATGGTGCGCATCGCCTGCGCCTGGGCGGCCAGGCTGGAGCCGGTGAGGTAGAAGGTATAGGCGAGGAAGGCGACGACGGCGAGCAGGACGATCGTCAGGCGCCAGCCCCGGCCGATCGGCAGCACGCGGCCCAAGAGGCGGGTGCCGCCATCCATCATGGTGGTGAAGACCAGCGCGCCCAGGATCAGCATGATCGGCTGGGCCAGCAGCACGATCAGGGCGATGCCGATCGCCATCGCGAACCAGACGCCCGCTTGATCTCATGCTGGACCAGCGGGCTGCGCAATTCGCTGGGGCCGGGTTGCTCGATATGCTGCTGCTGCGCGTCGCTCAAACCCGGAACCCCCAATTAATCGCTGTGAACTATTTCGCCTCGGTAACGCTCTGGGGGCGCAGGCTGTTCCCGGCGCGGCCGCCACGGAAGGCATGGAACCAGCTGATCGGATTCCAGCTCGAATCGCCGTCCAGGCTGAAGGTGATGAATTCGGCGCGGCCGCCGATCGCTTCCCACGGCACCGGCCCGCCCAGGCCGTTTTCCTCCAGCGGGGCGCGGCTGTCGGCGCTGTTGTCGCGATTGTCGCCCATCAGGAAGACATGGTCGGCGGGCACGCGGACCGGACCATACCAGTCGAGCGCGCTCGGCCCCATGTCGATCGTCACATAGGTCTTGCCGTTGGGCAGGACTTCCTGTCGCACCGGCAGTTCGCACCAGCTCTTGCCCGCCTTGTCAGTCACCAGCGCGCCGGGGAACTGCATCGGCGGGCAGGGGGCGTTGCCGTCGACCGCTATGCGCAGGGGCTTGAGCACCTTCTGTGGCACCGGCACGCCGTTCAGGATCACCTGGCCGCCGCGCACTTCGATAATGTCGCCGGGCAGGCCGATGACGCGCTTGATATAATCCTCGCGCCGGTTCTGGGGGCTGACGATGACGATGTCGCCACGCTCGGGCAGATGGCCCAATATGCGCCCCTTCAGGAAGGGTAGGGGATGGAAGCTGGGGCTGACATAGGACCAGCCATAGGGAAATTTGCTGACCACCAGCCGGTCGCCCTTCAGCAGCACCGGCATCATCGATTCCGACGGGATGTAGAAGGGCTTGGCGACGAAGCTGTGGAAGGCCAGCACGGCGAGGATGAGCAGCACGATGCTCTTCACCTCATGCCACCAATTCACTCCGCTGCTGCCGGCCCCGCTGTTGCCTGCCTCCTTGTCGTCGGCTGCCGTTTCGGGCGCGGCGGGGGGCAGGGGGTCGGTTTGTGTCATGTCGACTGCCGTCATGGAAGGGCTATGCTCGGATGGGGAGGGCGGCCCGCTCAAAGCGGCAGCGCCTCGATGATGACGAAGGCCTGCGCCCATGGATGATCGTCCGTGAGCGTCAGGTGAATGACCGGCTTGTAACCCGCCGGCACCATCGATGCCAGCCGCTGTGCCGCGCCGCCGGTCAGCGCCAAAGTGGGCGCGCCGCTGGGCGCGTTGACGACGCCGATATCCTTCATGAAGACCCCGGCCTTGAAGCCGGTGCCGACGGCCTTGGAAAAGGCCTCCTTGGCAGCGAAGCGCTTGGCCAGCGTGCCGGCCTTGGTGAAGGGGCGACGTTCCGCCTTGGCCTGCTCGACATCGGTGAAGACGCGCTGGACGAACCGGTCCCCGAAACGGTCGAGCGAATTCTGGATCCGCTCGATATTACAGAGATCGGAGCCGAGGCCGATGATCACGCTTTGGCGGCCTTCATCGGGCCAGGTCCATCTGGCGGCGCATTTCGCGGATGCTGGCTTCCAGTCCGCCGAAAATCGCCTCGCCGATCAGGAAATGGCCGATATTGAGTTCGGCGATCTGTGGGATGGCGGCGATCGGCGCGACATTGTCGAAGGTGAGGCCATGGCCGGCGTGGGGTTCGATGCCGTTCTTGGCGGCGAGCGCGGCGGCGTCGGCGATGCGGCGCAGCTCGACCGCGCGCGCCTCGCCGGTCAGATGGGCATAGGCACCGGTGTGAAATTCGACCACGGGCGCGCCAAGCTGGATCGCGGCCTCGATCTGGGCGGCGTCGGCCTCGATGAACAGGCTGACGCGGATGCCGGCGTCGGTGAGCGCCGTGACGATCGGGCGCAGCACCGCGATCTGGCCGGCGGCGTCGAGGCCGCCCTCGGTCGTGCGCTCCTCGCGCTTTTCCGGCACGATGCAGGCGGCGTGCGGCTTGTGCTTGAGGGCGATGCCCAGCATTTCCTGCGTCGCCGCCATTTCCAGGTTCAGCGGCACGTCGAGCGAAGCCATCAGCATCGCGATATCGGCGTCGCGGATGTGGCGGCGATCCTCGCGCAGATGCGCGGTGATGCCGTTGGCGCCGGCCTTCACCGCCAGCAGCGCGGCCTTGACCGGATCGGGATGTTCGCCGCCCCGCGCGTTGCGGATCGTCGCCACATGGTCGATATTGACCCCCAGGCGCAGCGGAACGGCGGCCATCTTACTGCTTCCGGCTGCCGGGCTTGATCGCCGGCACCGCTTCCAGTTCGGGCGGCAGCTGATCGGCGTCATAGACCGGGAAATTGATGCTCACGAGCGGGTAGAAGGGAACACCCAGGTCCACTTCGCCGGCCGAACGATCGACCAGCGCCACTTCGGCGACGACGATGCCGCCTTCGCGCTCGACCGCCTCGATCGCCTGGCGCGAGGACAAGCCGGTGGTGACGACGTCTTCCACCATCAGCACTTTCTGCCCCGGCGATATGGCAAAGCCACGGCGCAGTTCGAACACGCCCTCGGGGCGCTCCAGGAACACCGCATCCTTGTCGAGCGCCCGGCCGACTTCATGGCCGACGATCAGGCCGCCCATGGCGGGCGAAACGACCAGGTCGATCTCCTGGCGCAGTTCGCGCGGCAATTGCTGCACGATCGCGCGGGCCAGCTTGCCGGCGCGCTCGGCATTCATCAGCACGCGGGCGCACTGCAGGTAATTGGCGCTGCGGCGGCCCGACGACAGGATGAAATGTCCTTCGAGCAGCGCACCTGCCGCCCGGAATTCTGCCAATACTTCTTCGTCGGTCATTCCGCCCTGTTCCAATATTCCGTTGCGGGGGATGCTCGAAACGGCTCCCGACCCGCCATATCGCACGGGCACGACATGCCCATGATCGCGCTCCTGTGCGCGAGGTGCGAGATAGGCGGGAGCGGGAGGCGTTGCAACAGCGAAGAAAATCTGGTCCACACTGACTTGAGGCGGAAAAATTCCGTGCCTATAAGCCGCGACAGACCGAACGGGCGGCAACGACGTGAAAAGCGGACGTTGATCGTTGCAGCGGCAACAAGGGGTTAGGGGTAGATGAGGCTATGAAAAAGGTGAAATCGCTCGTTCTAGCCGCTTTGCTGGCATGTGTTCCGGCGGCGATGATGAGCCCGATGGCGATGGCGCAGGACAATGTCGCCGCCGCCGCGCCCGCAGCGGACAATGCAGCCGCTCCGGCCGAATCACCCGCCAATGCAACGGCACCTGCCGCCGAAGCCGCTCCCGTCGCCAAGGTCGCCGCCCCGCCGCGGATGAAGCCGACCGAAGGCATCGGCATGCCCAAGCCCGGCGAAATCACGCTGCAGGAACAGTTTACCTCCACCGGCCACACCGCGCGCTGGCTGCACGACAAGATGCTGCTGCCGCTCATCACCATCATCTCGGTCTTCGTGCTGCTGCTGATGCTCTATGTGATGGTGCGCTATCGCCGCTCCGCCAATCCGGTGCCGTCCAAGACCTCCCACAACACCGTCATCGAAGTGGTGTGGACGCTGGTTCCGGTCCTCATCCTGCTGGTGATCGCGATCCCGTCGATCGGGCTGCTCGCGGACCAGTATAAGCCCGCGCCCAAGGATGCGCTGACCGTCAAGGTCACGGGTTATCAATGGTATTGGGGCTATGAATATCCCGACAACGGCATCCCTGAGTTCGTGTCGAACATGCTGCCCGAGGACAAGGCCAAGGAAAATGGCGAGCCCTATCTGCTCGCGCCCGACAATCGCCTGGTCCTGCCGGCCGGTCGTCCGGTCAAGCTGATCATCACCGGCGCGGATGTGATCCACAGCTTTGCCGTGCCGTCGCTGTGGGTGAAGATGGACGCCGTGCCCGGACGCCTCAACGAGAAGAGCTTCACCATCGAGAAGCCGGGCGTCTATTATGGCCAATGTTCGGAACTGTGCGGCGCGCGCCACGGCTTCATGCCGATCGCGATCGAGGCACTGCCCCCGGCCCAGTTCGACCAGTGGGTCCGGTCTCAGGGTGGCACGCTGAAGGGCGCAGCGGCGGAGAAGACGGCTGACGCCGCGCCCGTCACTGCTGAAAAGAAGATCTGAGGGGTAGGAACGTCATGACCACCATCACCGCCGACCATCATGGCGACGCTCACGGCCATGAGGCCCATGATCATCATGATGCCGATCACAAGCCGGCCTTCTTCCAGCGCTGGTTCATGTCCACCAACCACAAGGACATCGGCACCCTCTATCTGATCTTCGCGATCGTTGCCGGCATTATCGGCGGCGGCATTTCGGGTCTGATGCGTGCCGAACTGGCGCATCCGGGCATCCAGTATCTGCACCTGTGGGCGCAGTGGAGCGACGGTCCCGCCGCGACGCTCGACCAGGCCTATCATCTGTGGAACGTGCTGATCACCGCCCACGGCCTCATCATGGTCTTCTTCATGGTGATGCCTGCGATGATCGGCGGCTTTGGCAACTGGTTCGTGCCGATCATGATCGGCGCGCCGGACATGGCCTTCCCGCGGATGAACAATGTCAGCTTCTGGCTGCTCATTCCGGCCTTCGCCCTGCTCCTGGGGTCGACCTTCGTGCCCGGCGGCACCGGCAATGGCGCGGGCACCGGCTGGACCGTCTATGCCCCGCTCTCGACCAGCGGCTCCGCCGGCCCCGCCGTCGACATGGCGATCCTGTCGCTGCATATCGCGGGTGCCAGCTCCATCCTGGGCGCGATCAACTTCATCACCACCATTTTGAACATGCGCGCGCCGGGCATGACCCTGCACAAGATGCCGTTGTTCGTCTGGTCGGTGCTGGTCACCGCCTTCCTGCTGCTGCTGGCGCTGCCGGTGCTGGCGGCTGCCATTACCATGCTGCTGACCGATCGCAATTTCGGCACCACCTTCTATGATGCCGCCGGCGGTGGCGATCCCGAACTCTACCAGCATCTCTTCTGGTTCTTCGGCCACCCCGAAGTCTATATCATGATCCTGCCGGGCTTCGGCATCGTCAGCCAGATCATCTCGACCTTCAGCCGCAAGCCGGTGTTCGGCTATCTCGGCATGGCCTATGCCATGGTCGCGATCGGCGTGGTCGGCTTCGTGGTCTGGGCGCACCATATGTTCACCACTGGCATGTCGGTGAATGTGAAGATGTATTTCACCGCCGCCACCATGGTCATCGCGGTGCCGACCGGCATCAAGATCTTCTCGTGGATCGCGACCATCTGGGGCGGCTCGATCAGCTTCAAGACGCCGATGGTGTGGGCGCTGGGCTTCATCTTCCTGTTCACCGTGGGCGGCGTGACCGGCGTCGTGCTGGCCAATGGCGGCGTCGACGACGTGCTGCACGACACCTATTATGTCGTGGCGCACTTCCACTATGTGCTCTCGCTGGGCGCGGTGTTCGGCTTGTTCGCCGGCTTCTACTACTGGTTCCCGAAAATGTCGGGCAAGATGTACAACGAGTTTCTCGGCCAGTTGCACTTCTGGGTGTTCTTCGCCGGCGTGAACCTGCTGTTCTTCCCGATGCATTTCCTGGGCCTGTCGGGCATGCCGCGCCGCTACCCCGATTATCCGGCAGCGTTCGAACATTGGAACTGGGTCGCGACCATGGGCTATATGGTCATGTTCGCGGGCATGATGGTCTTCTTCGTTAACCTGATCTGGTCGCTCGCGGCCGGTAAGAAGGCCGAAGCCAATCCTTGGGGCGAGGGCGCCACGACGCTGGAATGGACGCTGACCAGCCCGCCGCCCTATCACCAGTTCGAGACCCTGCCGGTCATCGACTGATCGCCATGCGGGTGCCCGGTCCCGACCGGGCACTCCGTCCCCCTGCGGCGGGGCAGAAGGGTAGGACCGTCTGTCCATTTGCCGGAATCGGTCAGGGCCTGTATGGGGCGCCGGCTGATCGAAGAGGAGTTTATGGCCAGTTCGCCGCTTTCGTCCGGGGCTAATGCCCCCGTCCTGCCCGCTCATTGGCGCGATTTCGTCGCGCTGACCAAGCCGCGGGTGATGACGCTTGTGGTGTTCACGGGCCTGTGCGGGCTGCTCGCCGCGCCCGGCCATATCCATCCGGTGCTGGGCTTTACCGCGATATTGTGCATCGCGCTGGGCGCCGGCGCAGCCGCCGCGCTCAACCAGTGGTGGGAAGCCGATATCGACGCCAAGATGAAGCGCACCGCCAGCCGGCCGCTGCCCGCCGGGCGGATGGAGCGGCAGACGGCGCTGCATTTCGGCGTCGGCCTGTCCTTCTTCTCGGTGATCCTGATGGGGATGGCGACCAACTGGCTGGCCGCCGCGGTGCTGACCGTCTCGATCCTCTTCTACGTCTTCATCTACACCATCTGGCTGAAACCCCGGACGGCGCAGAATATCGTCATCGGCGGCGCGGCCGGCGCCTTTCCGCCGGTGATCGGCTGGGCGGCGGTGACGGGCGACATCACCGCGCTGCCCGTCGCGCTCTTCATGCTGATCTTCTTCTGGACGCCGCCCCATTTCTGGGCGCTCGCGCTGTTCGTGAAGACCGATTACGCCGCCGCCGGCATTCCGATGCTGCCGGTCGTTTCGGGCGAGGTCGTGACCCGGCGCCAGATCCTCTTCTACACCTTCATCATGGCGGTTGCGGCGCTGGCCCCGGTCGTGCTGCACCTGACCGGTGCGATCTATGGCACCGCCGCGCTTGTCGGCACCGCGATCTTCGCGGCCATGGCCTTCCAGGTCTATCTGCGCCGCGAGAGCGATCCCGCGCGGATGGCGCCGGAAAAGCGATTGTTCAAATATTCGATCCTCTATCTCTTCCTCCTGTTCGGGGCAGTGGTCGTCGACCGCTGGCTGCTGGCATGAGCCCGGAGGAGCAGGACCAGGTGCGCGCGCGGCAGAAGTCCCGCGCGCTGGTGACCGGGCTGCTGCTCGGCTTCCTTGCCATCCTCTTCTTCGCCATCACTTTGGCGAAGATCGGCGCGAGCCATAATATCTGATGGCCTCGTTCCCGCCTTCGCCCTTTGATCGCGACCGCCGCAACCGGCGGACGCTGGTGGCGATGGCGGGTATCGGCCTGGCGATGCTTGCCCTCGGCTTCGCCTCCGTCCCGCTCTACCGCATCTTCTGCCAGACGACCGGTTTCGGCGGCACGACCCAGCGCGCGGCGGCCGATGTGAAGCTGACCCCGGTGGCCGGGCGGACCATGTCGATCCGCTTCGATTCCAACGTCCAGCCCGGCATGCCCTGGTTATTCCGGCCCGAACATCGCACCGACACGGTGACGGTCGGTGCCCGCGACATGGCGATTTTCATTGCCAAGAACCTGTCCGACAAGCCGGTGACCGGCACCGCCAGCTTCAACGTCACGCCGACCCAGGCGGGCGCCTATTTCACCAAGATCCAGTGTTTCTGCTTCACCCAGCAGACGCTGCAACCCGGTGAGGAAGTGCGCATGCCGGTGATCTATTATGTCGATCCCAAGATATTGCAGGATCCCGACAACAAGGACACGCAGCAGATTACGCTCAGCTATACCTTCTACCCTGTTGAGCAGGGGAAGCAGCCAAGCTAAGCATATAACGATAAACGCGATAAGACAGGGAAGAGAGAGCATCATGGCAGGCGCCAAGAACCACGATTATCATATCCTTCCGCCCAGCATCTGGCCGCTGTTCGGTTCGATGTCGGCGCTGGTGATGGCGATGGGCGCAATCATGTGGATGCATCCCGATGCCATGCCGGCCGGTGGTGGCTGGATCTTCCTGATCGGCGTCGCCGGGGTTCTCTTCACCATGTTCAGCTGGTGGAGCAATGTGATCGCGGAGGCGCATGCGGGTGATCATACGCCGGTGGTCCAGTTGCATCTGCGCTATGGCATGATCCTGTTCATCGCGTCGGAAGTCATGTTCTTCGTCGGCTGGTTCTGGGCCTTTTTCGACTTCTCCCTCTTCCCCAGCGAACTGGCGCCGATCGAGGGCCTGTTCCCCTCCAAGGGGATCGAGGTGATGAACGCGTTCGAGCTGCCTTTGCTCAACACGCTGATCCTGCTCTGCTCGGGCACCACCGTCACCTGGGCGCATCATGCGCTGATCCATGGCGATCGCGAAGGGCTGAAGAAGGGGTTGTGGTGCACGGTGATCCTGGGCGCGCTGTTCAGCTGCATCCAGGCCTATGAATATATGCATGCGCCCTTCCCGTTCGGCGGTTCGCCCTACAGTTCGGCCTTCTACATGGCGACCGGCTTCCACGGCTTCCATGTGCTGATCGGCACCATCTTCCTGGTGGTCAACCTGGTCCGCGTCTATAAGGGCGACTTCACCCCGCGACAGCATTTCGGCTTCGAAGCGGCTGCCTGGTACTGGCATTTCGTCGACGTGGTGTGGCTGTTCCTGTTCGCCGCCATCTATGTCTGGGGTGGCTGGGGCGCGCCGGTCCACGGCGGCTGATGTTTCAAGGATGACGGCGAAGGCGACAGGCATGGACCTGCTTGCGGCCTCCGCCCGCGGCCTTTGCCCCCGTTGCAGCGCACCGACCCTGTTCGACGGGCCGGTGCGTTTTGCGTCGGGCTGTCGCCAGTGCGGGCTCGACTATGGCCAATATAATGTCGGCGACGGGCCGGCGGCTTTCCTGACGCTGATCATCGGCGCGGTCATGGTCGCGCTGGCGCTGACCTTGGAACTGACCGTCCATCCGCCGCTGTGGCTGCACCTGCTGCTCTGGACGCCGCTGACCGCCGGCGCGGTGGTCGGCAGCCTGCGCATCGCCAAGGGCGCGCTGCTGACGGTCGAATATCGCAAGAATGCCCGCGAGGGGCGGGTGGTGGAGAAGGGCAACGCATGAGCGGACGGCGAATCCCGATTGTCCCGACCCTGCTGGTCTGTGTCGCGATCGTAGTCATGATCGCGCTCGGCTTCTGGCAGTTGCAGCGCCGGGGCGAGAAGGAATCGATGCTGGCGCTGGCCGCCAGCAATGTGTCGCGCCCGGCCGTCGCCTTCCCCAAGATGCCGCCGGTGCCCGACGAACTGCTGTTCCGTCCGTCCTCGGTCCATTGCCTGCGGGTCGTGGGCTGGCAGGTGGAGGCCGGGCGCGCCGCCGACGGATCGACCGGCTATCGCCATATCGCCCAATGCGCGACCGGGGCCGAAGGGCCGGGCGCGCTGGTGGCGATCGGGGTCGGGCAGAAGCCCGACGACAAGCCGGCCTGGACCGGCGGGCAGGTCGAAGGCTGGATTTCGCAGGAGCCCGATCATCGCTCGCTGATCGCGCGGGCAGGGAGCAAGACCATGCCGCTGCGGCCGATGCTGATCGCGCGCGTCGCACCGCCGGGCCTCAAGCCGATGGCACCGCCCAGCACCGCCGACGTGCCCAACAATCATCTCGCCTATGCGGTGCAATGGTTCATTTTTGCGGCATTGGCGGCAATAATCTATCTGCTTGTCCTGCGCCGACGCAATGCGGAGCCGGCAAGGCCGTCGTAAAGGCTTGCCCCGGCGCGCGCGCGTCGCTACCGCGCTTTCCCATTATGCAATATGTCAGCACCAGGGGCAGCGCACCGGCGCTCGGTTTTGAAGATGTCACGCTGGCGGGCCTGGCGTCCGACGGTGGGCTTTATGTGCCGGAGAGCTGGCCGCAATTTTCCACCGCCGATATTCGCGCCCTCGCCGGCCTCTCCTATGTCGAGACCGCCGTGCGGGTCATGGCGCCCTTCGTCGCCGGATCGCTGAGCGAAGAGGAACTGCGCGAGCTTTGCACCGCCGCCTATGGCCGGTTCAGCCATGACGCGGTGACGCCGCTGGTCCAGCTCGACAATCGCCACTGGATGCTGGAGTTGTTCCATGGTCCGACGCTGGCGTTCAAGGATGTCGCGCTCCAGCTGCTCGGCCAGTTGTTTGAGCGTTTCCTGTCGCGCCGCGACGACCATCTGACCATCGTCGGCGCCACATCGGGCGATACCGGTTCGGCCGCGATCGATGCGGTCGCCGGGCGCGAAAAGGTCGACATCTTCATGCTGCATCCAGAGGGCCGCGTGTCCGACGTGCAGCGTCGCCAGATGACCACTGTGCTGGCGCCCAATGTCTACAACATCGCGATCGACGGCAGCTTCGACGATGCGCAGGCGCTGGTGAAGCGCATGTTCAACGATGCGGACTTCAAGGCGCGCTTCAACCTGTCGGCGGTGAACAGCATCAACTGGGCGCGGCTGATGGCGCAGGTCGTCTATTATTTCTACGCCGCCGTGCGGCTGGGCGCGCCCGAACGCCCGATCGCCTTCTCGGTGCCGACCGGCAATTTCGGCGATGTCTTCGCCGGCTATGTCGCGTCGAAAATGGGCCTGCCGGTCGCCAGGCTGGTGGTCGCCACCAACGTCAACGACATCCTGCACCGCGCTTTGTCGGAGGGCGACTATAGCCAGGGCCAGGTCGTGCCGACCGCGACGCCCAGCATGGACATCCAGGTCAGCTCCAATTTCGAGCGGCTGCTGTTCGATGCCGGCGGCCGTGACGGCGTTGCGCTCGCCCAGCAGATGCAGGGTTTCGAGGCAAGCAAGGCGATGCGCCTCACCAATGCGCAGCGGGAGGGCGCGGCCAACCTGTTCACCTCCGCCCGGATCGATGCCGACGGCATGACCATGGCGATGCGCTGGGCGTTCGACGCCGCCGGGCAGGTGATCGATCCGCACAGCGCCATTGGCCTGGCCGCCGCGCGCGCGGCGGACATTGATCCGTCGATCCCCGTGGTGACGCTGGCGACCGCCCATGCCGCCAAGTTCCGCGACGCGGTGGAGCGGGCAACCGGCACGCGGCCGCCGCTGCCCGCGCGGGTCGGCGACCTGTTCGCGCGCGAGGAAAGCTATGCCAAGCTGCCCGGCACGTTCGAGGCGGTGACCGCCTATGTCGCGGAGCGGGCGACGCCGCGCGGCTGATCGCGGGTTGATCCCCTCTCGACAGGAGCGGCGCAAGAGACGATGAGGCCCCAATGGAACTCAAGACTCTCATCGGCGAAGCATGGTCCGACTATGGACTGATCGACTCGGGCAATGGCCGCAAGCTCGAACGCTATGGCCGTTTCCGCTTCATCCGCCCCGAACCGCAGGCGATGTGGGCGCCGGCGACCGAAGACTGGCGCGCCGACGGCGAATTCATCCCTGGCTCTGACGAGGATGGCGGCGGCCGCTGGTATTATGACAAGCCGGTCCCGGCCGAAGGCTGGCCGCTGCACTGGAAGGAAGTGACCTTCCAGTCGAGTTGCACCCCCTTCCGCCATCTCGGCTTCTTCCCCGACATGGCACCGGTGTGGGATTTCATGCGCGCCAGCACGGCCGACAAGCCCGAGGCCGAGGTGATGAACCTGTTCGGCTATACCGGCGTCGGCACGCTGGGCATGTCGGCGGCCGGCGCGCGCATGGTCCATGTCGACGCGTCGAAGAAATCGGTGGCGCAGGCGCGGGCCAACGCCGACCTGTCGGGTATGGGCGACCGGCCGATCCGCTGGATCGTCGAGGATGCGGCCAAGTTCGTCGCGCGCGAAGTGCGGCGCGGCCGCCGCTATGACGGCATATTGCTCGACCCGCCGAAATATGGACGCGGCCCCGACGGCGAAGTCTGGCGGCTGGAAGAGGATCTGCCCGGCCTGATCGCCAATTGCCGCCAGTTGCTGGACGCGGACAGCCGCTTCCTGTTCCTCACCGTCTATGCGGTGCGCATGTCGGCGCTGGCGATCGGCGAATTGCTGCGCCAGGCCTTTGCCGACCTACCCGGCGAGGTGGAAGCGGGCGAACTGACCGTGCGCGAGGAAGCCCGCGGCCTGCTGCTCCCCACCGCCATCTGGGCGCGCTGGAAGCGCTAGGCATATCCTTGGCTGGTGGGCGCTATCGGCGAGCCGATCGTCGCGCCCACCAGTAGAAGGGCAGGCCGCCCGTCATCAGCAGGAAGCTGGCGCCGCTGGGAATGAGGCCGGCGCCCCATAAAGTCCAGCAGGCATAGGCGAGGCCAATCGCTGCCGCTGGCACCGCGATCCGCAAGCGCAGCGCGGCCAGCGCACAACCCACATAGAGCCACAGGGTCGCCGATGTCGCGAGCAGCGCCATGGCGGTGAACAATGCCACCAGCCCCTGCAGGCTGTTGGCGATCAGCAGCAGGCTGGCAAGGATGCTGGACAGTATCAGTCCGCGTACCGGCGTGCCGCGCGCATCCGTGCCCGCCAGCCAGGCTGGCAGTTCGCCGGCGCGCGCCATCGCCAGCGGCACTTCCCCCTGCAACAGGGTCCAGCCATTGAGCGCGCCGAGGCAACTGATGACGACGAAGGTCGCGATCAGGCTGGCGGGACCGGCCGACCAATAATGGGTGACATAGGCGCCGAAGGGCGATCCGGTCTGGGTTTCCGCGCCGGGCAGGGTGAGGGCGATGCCGGAACAGACGAACAGATAGAGCAGGCCGGTGACGGCCGTGCCGATCATCGTTGCGCGCGGCACGGTGCGGGCGGGATCCTTGACCTTGTCGGCCGCGACCGAGGCGGATTCGAAACCGAGCAGGGCCCACAGCGTCAGTGCCGCTGCTGCCGTGATGCCGCTGCCGGTAAAGCCCTGGGCCGGGAAGGGCACGATTTCCGCCGTGCCGCGCCCGATCGTCAGCACCAGCAGCACCAGCACGACCAGGATGGGCACGATCTTGATGATCGTCGTCACCAGTTGCGCCGTGCCGGCGGCATGGGCGCCGCGCAGGTTGATCGCGGTGGTCAGCCAGATGAAGCCGATCGAGCAGAGCGCGCCCATGCCCGGCCGGTTCAGCACCGGCAGCAGGCTGGACAGGTTGGCGGTGGCCGCGACCGCGATCGTCACATTGGTGATGATGATCGACAGCCAGTAGATCCAGCCGATCGCGAAGCCGGCCAGCGGGCCATAGGCGCGCGCGCTCATCTGCGCGGCATTGGCATCGGGCATGGCGACGGTCAGCCGGGCGATCACGAAAGCCAGGATCAAGGAGCCGGCGATGGTGAACACCCAGGCGGCGACCGCATCCCAGCCGAAGGGGGCGAGCGCGGCAGGTAGCAGGAACACGCCCGATCCGATCATATTGCCCATGACCAGCGCGATGCAGGCGGCCAGCCCCAGCGTCCGCACCGGGCGGTGGGGGATCACATCCTGTGCCGGCGGCGGGCTGTTCATCGCCCCTGTCTATCGGTGAAAAGGGGGCAGGGCCAGTGCGGATCGTTGCGCCTTCGTTCGGACTTGCATGGCGGCGCGCTTCGGGTGATCCTTGGCCAAGAATAGAGCAGGAGAGGCGGGACATGCGACCGATCGCAATAGGCGCGTTGATGCTTCTGTCCTCGTCACTTGTCGCGGCCGATGCCGACGATCCGATCATCGTGACCGCTGCCAAGCTGCGCAAGGTCGGTATCGACTATGATGTGCGCGGCCGCGATCTTGTCCGCTGCACGATCACGCGCAGCAGCGGCGAGGATCGGGTCGATCAGGCGATGTGCGAGTTCGTGCGCCAGTGCGTCGCCGATGGCCATGGCCGACGGCGCGAGGCGCAGGCCTGTGTCAGCGACCGGATCGCGGCGCTGGTCGATGCGGATATGGAAGCGGAGGATGTGGTCCTCGTGCGTCCCGCGGCGCTGGAACAGGCGCGACAATCGGTCGCTTCGGTCGCGCTGCCCGGTCCGCAGATCAGCCTGCCGCCGGCCGAGCGGGATGCGGACATCCTCGTGACCGGATCGCGCTACCGGATCAGGCCGGGTCTGTGGGAGATCGAGAAAGGGCGGATGTTCAGCCAGATGGTGGGGTGGAAGGTCATCGGTGCCCGACGGCCAGGTGGTTTGCCGCCGGCACCGCCGGGCTATCGCTATCAGCTATGCCTCAGCCGCAGTGATGCGGAGACGCTGCAGCAATTTGTCGATGATCATTTCGAGCGCGAGGGGCTCAAGGGCTGCATGCTGGCACGCATGGAAGTGGAGGAAGGGCGGCTCAGCGTCACCCGATCCTGTCCATCGCGCTATGGCAGCACCGACATGCGCCTGAGTGCGATATTGTCCGCCGACACAATCGAGGGAATGATGCTCGCGACGACCGAAATGGAGCGCTTTCGCGACGAAACGCGCTATCTGCTCAACGGCCGCCGCATCGGCGAATGCCCGCCCTCCCGGCCCGAAAGCGCGGCAGGGCGGGATTAGGTTTGTTTAGGCCGCCAGGAACATGTCGGGGTCGAGCGCCATCAGCGTGTCGGCGCCGCCCTCGATCTTGCGGCGGAGCGAACCGGCGTCGGGCATGATGCGCTCGGCAAAGAAGCGGGCGGTAACCAGCTTGGCTTCCAGGAAGCCGGCATCGCCTTCGCCCGCGTCGAGCAGGCCGGTGGCGGCCTTGGCCATGCGCAGCCACATCAGGCCGGTGGCGACGATGCCCAGGATATGCATATAATGATGCGCGCCGGCCCCGGCATTGTCGGGGTTCTTCATCGCGTTCTGCATCAGCCACATGGTTGCCGCTTCAAGCTGGCCCTTGGCCTTTTCGAGCGCATCGGCGAAGCTCGCCAGCTTCTCGTTGGTCTTAGCCTCGGCGATTTCGGTAGCCAGGATCTTGAGGAAGGCCTGGAGCGCGCGGCCGCCATTCATCGGCAGCTTGCGGCCGACCAGGTCCATCGCCTGCACGCCATTGGTGCCTTCATAGATCTGGGCGATGCGGGCGTCACGCACATACTGCTCGACGCCATTTTCCCAGATATAGCCATGGCCGCCGAACACCTGCTGGCTCGACACCGCAACGTCGAAGCCCTTGTCGGTGCCATAGCCCTTGATCACCGGGGTCAGCAACTGCAGCAGATCGTCGGCCGCCTGACGCTCTTCCTCGGTCGCTGCGCTGTGCGACAGGTCATGCTGCAATGCGCCCCACAGGATGAGAGCGCGCAGGCCCTCGGTCAGCGCCTTGCCTTCCATCAGCATGCGGCGGACATCGGGGTGGACGAACAGCGTGTCGGCCTTTTCTTCCGGCTCCTTGGGGCCGGTGAGCGCGCGGCCCTGGCGACGGTCCTTGGCGTAATGGACGGCGTTCTGGAACGCGATCTCGCCCTGGCCCAGGCCCTGCAGGCCGACGCCCAGGCGCGCGGCGTTCATCATGATGAACATGGCGGCCAGGCCCTTATTCTCCTCGCCGACCAGCCAGCCCTTGGCGCCGTCATAGTTCATGACGCAGGTGGCGTTGCCGTGGATGCCCATCTTATGTTCGAGCGAACCGCAGGACACAGCGTTGCGGTCGCCCAGCGAGCCGTCTTCATTGACGATGAACTTGGGCACGACGAACAGCGAGATGCCCTTGCTGCTGTCGGGCGCGCCCGGCGTCTTGGCGAGGACGAGGTGGATGATATTCTCCGCCAGGTCATGTTCGCCGGCCGAGATGAAGATCTTGGTGCCGCTGATCGCGAAGCTGCCATCGCCGTTCGGCACGGCCTTGGTCTTGATGAGGCCCAGGTCGGTGCCGGAATGCGGCTCGGTCAGGTTCATCGTGCCGGTCCAGACGCCCGACACCATGTTGGGCAGATAGGTGGCCTTCTGTTCGTCGCTGCCCTTGGCGATCAGCGCGGCGATCGCGCCGGCGGTCAGGCCATGATACATTTCGAACGCCTGGTTGGCCGACAGCACATATTCGGTGACGGCGGTGGCGACGACATTGGGCAGGCCCTGGCCGCCAAATTCGGTCGGCGCGTGCAGCGTGGTCCAGCCGCCCTCGACAAACTGGTCATAGGCCGCCTTGAAGCCGGTCGGCGTGGTGACGCTGCCGTCGGCATGACGGGTGCAGCCTTCCTTGTCGCCCACGGCGTTGATCGGGAACAGCACTTCCGACGCGATCTTGCCGCCTTCGGTCAGGATCGCCTCGACCAGGTCGGGGGTCGCATTCTCGAAACCGGGCAGGTTGGCGTAGCGCTCCAGCCCGACGACATGGTCGAGCACGAAGCGGGTGTCGCGGACAGGGGCGTTGTAGCTGGGCATGAATCTTCTCCAGGCGTTTTTGTTCTGTAGCGGGGGAGCCGGCGGTGCGGCTCCGGCTTATTTCTCGATCGTTCCGATGAAGCTCGCCAGTTCGGCGATGGCGGCATCGATATCGTCCTTCTGGCGGGTCAGAAGGTCGATGCGCGCGCGACACTTGTCGATCGTCACGCGGCGCTGTTCCTCATGACCCTCGTCGGCGTCATAGAGGTCGATCATCTCGCGAATGTCGTTGAGGCTGAAGCCCACGCGCTTGCCGCGCAGGATCCAGGCGAGGCGGGCGCGGTCGCGGCGCGAATAAACGCGGGCCAGGCCCTGACGCTCCGGTGCGATCAACCCTTCATCTTCGTAGAAGCGCAGGGCACGGGCGGTGACGCCGAACTCCTCGCTGAGGTCGGTGATGCTGTAGCTCTGCTGGTCACGGTCATCGGGAAGCTCGATGCCGGCAATGCTGGTGCGCGTGTTCATGTGCGAAGACTATGACGGGTTTACGTTTACGTCAAGGTTAGAAGATGCGCGGGACGATCGGCCGTGCCACCGCCTCGGGGAATAGCATTTCGGGCGATTTGCGATTATGGGCGGCGCCATGATCCGTCTTTCCGGTTTGAAACTGCCCCTCGACCACCCGGCCGAGGCGATGCCCGTCGCCATCTGCGAACGCCTGGGTCTGGAGTCGCAGGAACTGCTTGGCCACAGCGTCGTGCGGCGCGGCAATGATGCGCGCCGCCGCAGCGCGATCCAGCTGGTCTATACGCTCGACATCGAGGTGGCCGACGAGGCCGCGGTGCTGGAGCGCTTTGCCAAGGACCATGATGTCCGGCCGACGCCCGACACAAGCTACAAGTTCGTCGCCCATGTGCCCGACGGCTGGCAGGGCAAGCGCCCGGTGGTGATCGGGGCGGGGCCGTGCGGCCTGTTCGCCGGTCTGATCCTGGCGCAGATGGGGTTCAAGCCGATCATCCTGGATCGCGGCAAGGTGGTGCGCGAGCGGACCAAGGACACCTGGGGCTTGTGGCGCCGGGCCGAACTCAACCCCGACTCCAATGTCCAGTTTGGGGAGGGCGGGGCGGGCACCTTCTCCGACGGCAAGCTTTATTGCCGGGTGAAGGATCCCCGTTTCCTCGGCCGCAAGGTGCTGGAGGAGTTCGTCGCTGCCGGCGCACCCGACGATATCTTGTGGGAAGCGCATCCCCATATCGGCACTTTCCGCCTGGTTTCGATGGTCGAAGCGATGCGCAAGCAGATCGAGTCGCTGGGCGGCGAATATCGCTGGCAGCACCGCGTCGACGATCTGGTGCTGGAACGGCAGGGCGACGGCACGCAGAAGCTGCGCGGGCTGGTCCTGCACGACGGCAGCGTGATCGAGGCGGACCACGTCGTCCTGGCCGTGGGCCACAGCGCCCGCCCGACCTTCACGATGCTGCATGGCAAGGGCGTGCATATCGAACCCAAGCCCTTTTCGATCGGCGTGCGGATCGAGCATCCGCAAAGCTGGGTCGACAAGGCGCGTTATGGCAATTGCGCCGGCCATCCCGACCTGGGGGCCGCCGCCTATAGCCTAGCCCATCACTGCGCCAATGGTCGCACCGTCTACAGCTTCTGCATGTGTCCGGGTGGCCGGGTGGTCGCCGCCACCTCGGAAGAAGGCCGCGTCGTCACCAATGGCATGAGCCAGTATAGCCGCGCCGAATTCAACGCCAATTCGGGCTTGGTCGTCGGCATCGATCCGGCGCGCGATTTCCCGGAGGGGCCATTGGCCGGAATCGAACTGCAGCGCCATTGGGAAAGCCTGGCCTATGTCGCGGGCGGTTCTTCCTACTGGGCGCCGGGGCAGACGGTCGGCGACTTCCTCGCGCGTCGGCCTTCGACCCAGCTGGGGTCGGTCGTGCCCTCCTACAAGCCGGGGGTCACGCCGACCGATCTGTCGCTCTGCCTGCCCGACTATGTGATCGAGGCGTTCCATGAGGCGCTGCCCGCCTTTGGTCGCCAGATCGCCCGCTATGACGATCCCGACGCGGTGATGACCGGCGTGGAAACCCGCACATCCTCGCCGATCCGCATCACGCGCGGCAAGGATTACCAGAGCCTCAACGTCGCCGGCCTCTACCCGGCGGGTGAGGGCGCGGGCTATGCCGGCGGCATCCTGTCGGCGGCGATCGACGGCATCAAGGTGGCCGAAGCGGTGGCCGTGCAGATGGTCGCGGCGTGACCGAAATCCTGTCGAGCCGCGCCCTGTATGAAGGCTGGCTCAACCTGCGGCTGATGCGGCTGCGGATGGACGATGGCGTGGAATGCGATCGCCATGTGGTGGAGATGCGCCGCGCCGTCGCGGTGCTGCCCTATGATCCGGACCGCCGGGTTGCACTGGTCGTCTCCATGCCGCGGACGCCGGTGATGCTCGCGGGTCTGCCCGACATGCTGGAGGCGATCGCCGGCATATTGGAGGATGAACCGGCCGATTGCGCCCGGCGCGAAGCGCTGGAGGAAGCGGGCGTGGCGCTCGACATGGTGGAGCCGGTCGGCCAGATCTGGAGCATCCCCAGCGTCGTCACCGAGAAGATCGACTATTTCCTGGCACCCTATTGCTCGGCGGACCGTGTCGCGGATGGCGGCGGTCTGGTCGAGGAGCAGGAGAATATCCTGGTCCATGAACTGTCGCTCGCCGACCTGTGGCGACGGTTCGAGGCGCAGCAATTGCAGGACGGCAAGCTGGTGATCCTGTTGCTGACGCTTCGCGCGCGCCACCCGGCCCTGTTTGAGGCGCTGTCCGAAAACTGAAGCCATTTCGTAACCGCCCTGTCGCCGGATCGACCAAGCGGCGTCATCGGACCGTCAATCCAGCGTAACGGGCGCGCGCTATTGCGGCGCCATGCTGAACCCGACCGATCGTTGCATGCGCATCTCCCCGGCCGACAAGGCCCGGCTGCGCCTCCTGTTCCTGGCCAAGCATGCCTGCAAGGGCGGCGGGGCCGACAGCGTGGATGGCAATCATGCCATCTACCATTATGAGATGCGATCGACGCTGGAGGCGATTGGTCTCCATGTCGCGGTCGCCGATAGCTATGAGGCGCTGTTCGACAAGCCGGATGTCGACTTCGTCGTCACCCTGCTGAACCGGGGTGGCTTCCAGAATAGCGAGATGCTGGCGCCGCTGTTGCTGTCCTGGCGCGGCGTGCCCTTCCTGGGGGCGAGCCCGATCGTGCGCGGCGTGTCGGACGACAAATATCTCTCCAAGCTGATCGCCCGCGCCCATGGCGTGCCGACCATGCCGGCGCGCATCCTGCGTCGGGGCGCCATGCCCGCCGGGTCGGAATTCCAGGCGGAGCGGTTGGTGGTGAAGCCCAATGCATCCTCGGCCTCCTGGGGGCTGGCGATGGTCGATAGCTGGGCGGAGGCCCATGCCCATGCCGATCATCTCCATGGCCTGGGCCATGATGTGCTGGTCGAGGCCTGGGCGCCCTTGCTCGACGTGGCCGTGCCGGTCGTCGGCGGCAGCGGTGGCCAGCCCTGGATTCTCCCGCCGATGATGTATGTGCCGGCCGATCCGCATCGCGAGCGCAGCTATGAGGAAAAGCGCGGCCTGATCGATGCGGGCGATGATCCGCTGATCCTGGTCGAGGATCGCGACCTGCGCGCGCGACTGGAGGATATGACCCGCCGCCTGCTGCCCGAACTCTGGCCGTTCGACTATGGCCGGTTCGAGTTTCGCTACGATCCTGCATCTGGCGAATTGCTGTTCATGGAGGTCAATCTTTCCTGCAATCTCTGGTCGAAGAAGACGATCTCGCGCTCGGCCGCGTCGATCGGTGTCGATCATCAGAGCCTGGTCGAAACGATCGTCGCGCACAGCCTGGGCCGACACGGCCTGCTGACCGAAATGCCGGTGCGGGAAGCGGCCTGATGCCCGCTATGGCGACGGCGCTGGTGTTGGCCGGCAAGCGTGACGGTGCGACCGATCCGCTCGCACTGGAAGCGGGCGTCACCCATAAATGCCTGGTTCCGGTGGTCGGCCAGCCGATGCTGGTCCATGTGATCGAGGCGCTGGCGGCCAGCCCGCGTATCGGCGAGATCCGGGTCGCGATCGAGGATGTGGTGGTGCTTGACACGTTGCCGCAACTGCGCGGGCTACGGAATACCGGGCGGCTGGTCGCTATTCCTGCCCGGCCCAATCTGGTCGATTCCGTGTTGGCGGCGGCCGATGGCGCGCGCTTCCCGTTACTGATCACCACCGCCGACAATGTGCTGCTGACGCCCGATGCGCTGGCCGAGATGCTGGACGGCTGCGCCGCGCAGGGGGCCAATGCCGGCGTCGCCTTCACCCGGCGCGCCTCGGTGCTCGCCGCGCATCCGCAGGGACAGCGCAAATTCTATCGCTTCGCCGACGACGAATTTTCCAACTGCAACACCTATTGGCTGAAGGATGCAAAGGCGCTGGCGGCGGCCGAGACCTTCCGCTCGGGCGGGCAGTTCGTGAAGCATCCGATGCGGATCATCGGCGCCTTCGGCCTTATCAACCTGATCCGCTTCCGCTTCGGCATCGGCACGCTGGGCCAGGCCTTTGCGCGTTTCTCCCGCCGCTTCCGCATGGTGATCGCGCCGGTGATCCTCAGCGACGGCGCGATCGCGATCGACGTCGACAATGCGCGCAGCCATGGCGTGGCGAGCGAATTGCTGGAACAGCGCATGGCGCGGGTCGAGGCGGCCTGACCCTTGTTCACGCTGCGCGCGTTACCCCCGGCTGACGGCAATGTCCTGCTGGCGGCCTATCATGACGGATTGCGTCACCACTGGTCGGCCGGTCGCCGGACCATCGCGCGGCTGATCGCGGCGAGCGGGCGCAGTGGCTGGGCCGCATCGGAACGGCGCCTGCTGTGCGATGCGGTGCGGGCGCAGGGCCTCAGCATGCGCGACCGCAAGGGATTGCATCGGCTGCTCAATCCCGGCGCCTTCCCGACCGAGGCCAATCCGCTCAAGAACAAGCAGCTTTTCGCCCGCCATGCCGCTGCGGCTGGATTGCCGGTGCCCGATAGTTTCGCGCTGGAGGCCATCGATATCGCCAGCTGGCTTCATCGCCAGAGCATCATCATCGCCAAGCCCAGCTATTGCTCCAAGGGGCAGGGCGTGGTGCGCTTCGAGAGGAAGGGCGGACGCTGGGAAGGCGCGGAAGGTCCGATCGCCGACGACGCGCTGCGTGCGCGCCTGCTGGCGCTCTGGGCGGTCGGCGGAGTGATTCAGCGCTGCCTGGCCACCCATGATGCGCTGGCGGATATGTCGCCGGGCGCGCTGCCGACCTTGCGCGTCGTCACCTGCCTGGACGAGGTCGGCACGCCCGAGGCCTGCGCGCTGGCGCTGCGCCTGTCTGCCGGCGGCGGACGCCCTGTGGATAATTTCAATGCGGGCAATCTGGTGCTGTCGGTCGATGCCGATGGGCATTGCGGCCCGGTATGGCGGGCGGGACCGGACGGCGCGCCAATCCGCTGTGACCGGCACCCGCTGACCGGCGCGATCATCAGCGGCCGTCTGGTGCCCGATCTCGATGCCGCCGTGGCGCTGGCGCTGCGCGCGCATCTCGCCTTTCGATCGGGCTTTACCGTGATCGGCTGGGATGTTGGCCTGACGCCGGAAGGCCCGGTGCTGGTGGAGGGCAACTGGAACCCCGGCACCGACATCATGCAACTGGTGAGCGGCCGAGGACTGGCGGATAGCCGGCTCGGCGCGCTCTATTGCCATCATCTGCGCCACCTGCCGCCGCAGCGCTGGCAGGCGGCCGGCGCGATCGAGCGCGACCCGCGCCGGGCGTGATCATCCTCTATGTCCATGCGCTGGCCGCGACCGGCGTGGTGCGCAATGTCCGTATCCTGGCCGCCGAACTGGCGGCGCGCGGGCTGGATGTCGAACTGGTGACGGCGCTGCCGGGCGGGGAGGGCGTGACCGGCGTGCCGCATCATACGCTGCTGGCCAAGCCGAATCCGTCGCGCCCGCGCGAGAAGCGGCAGGCGATCGCGGCACTGCGGCGACATTTGCGATCGCGGGAGCGCGCGACGCTGATCTCGGCGGGCAATCATGGCCATGGCACCGCCTGGGCGGCGAGCCAGGGGCTGCGGCACGTTCGGCGCATCTATCGCATCAGCAACGATATCATGCGCAATGCGGCGGGCGCGCCGTCGGGCGGGCTCGGGCGCCTCAGCCGCACCGCGATGGCGCGGCTGCTGGCGCGCGACGCCGATCATCTGGTGCTGGTGTCGCCGACCTTGGCGGATACGCCCGCCTTTGCCGGCGCGGCGCGGGCGGGCAAGGTGGCGGTGATCCCCAATGGCATCGACGCCGATGCCGCCCGCTTCCTGGCCGACGGGCCGGTGCCGCACCGCTGGATGGGGCGCATGCCGCCAGTGATCCTGGCGATCGGCCGGCTGGCGCCGCAGAAGAATTTCGCCACCCTGCTTGCCGCCTTCGCGATCCTGCGGCGGCAAAGGCCGGCGCGGCTCATCATCCTGGGCGAAAGCCGCGACCGCGCCTGCGACAGCCTGCGGGCGCAGGCGCGGGGGCTGGGCATAGCCGACGATCTCGACCTGCCCGGCACGGTCGACAATGTCTTTCCCTGGCTGGCCCATGCCGATGCCTTCGTCCTGCCCAGCTGGTGGGAGGGGTCGCCCAACGTGTTGCTGGAGGCGATGGCCGTGGACGTGCCGATCGTCGCGTCGCGCAGCGCCGGCAACGCCGTCGACCTGCTGGATCATGGGCGCTGCGGTCTGCTGGTCGACCCGGCCGATGCGGCGGCGATGGCCGACGCGCTGGCACGGCAGCTGGATATCGCCACCGCGATCCGCCCCGGCGACCGGATCGACCATTTCGGTCTGGAGGCGCTGTCCGATGCCTGGGTGCGGCTGCTGCGCTAGGCGTTGCGGAACTGTCGGGGCGTCTGGCCGGTCCAGCGCTTGAACGCACGGCCGAAGCTGGTCTGTTCGGCATAGCCCAGCCGCTCCGCCACCTCTTCGATCGGCATCGGCGTCTGGCGCAGATAGATGCGGGAGAGCTGTTCGCGCTGTTCCTCGACCAGATCGCTGAAATGCAGACCATGGGCGGCAAGCCGGCTTTGCAGCGTCCGCACCGACAGGCCCATCCGGTCGGCGCAGCGTTCGATCGCACATGTCCCCGCCGGCAGCGCGCCGCGCACATAGGATCGCGCCCGTTCCGCCATGTCGGCATGGTTGAACAGGCGCAGCCGGCCCAGATAGCCGCCGACCAGCCGATAGGTCAGCCGATTGGCCGTTGCGATCGGCAGGTCGAGCAAGGCTGCCGAAAAGCCGATCGCGCTGCCCGGCGCGCGCGGGCGGACGGCCGTGCCCAGCAAGGCCTCTATCTCGATCAGTTCGCGCGGGCTGGGATCGGCGGAAAATTGCACCCAGGCGGCACGGAAGCGCTGTCCGCTGACGGTCCGCAACAGCAGCAGGATCAGCATCATCGCCTGATAATTGGCCTGGTCGTTGAAGCCGAGATCGGCGCCGACCACCCAGCGCAGTTCGGCCATGCCGCCATCTTCCACCAGTTCCAGCTGCGCCTCGGGCGAATGGGCGACCGGCAGGTAGCGGATCAGGCTGGCGATCGCGGCGCGCAGGTCCGGCGCGGCCCGGCAGACAGCGGTGACGCTGCCGAAAATGTCGGCGTCCTGGGTGGCGGCAAGGTGCAGGCCGAACAGCGGATCGTCGAACAACAGGCTGCAATATTCGAACATCGCCGCCACCTGCTGGCAGGCGATATGGCTGTCCGGATCGGCCAGCACCATCGGGTCGAGGCCATGCTGGGCGAGAATGCGGCGCGGCGCCCCACCGCGCGCGCGGACATAGTCGGAAAAGCCGCGCAGATTGGCCGCGCGCATCTGGCCGGCGGCCGGCACCGCCTCCAGCGGGCCTTCCAGCCCGAAGAAAAAATCCTGCTCCTCCATCGCGCGCCTGTCTGCCTCGTCGTCGCTTTGCTGCGTATCATATCGATAAAGCTGCGCCTAATGCCAATACGCCATCGCCGCCCCATGCCAGCCTGCCGGGCATAAGAGAGATGGGAGAGAGCGGCATGGCCAGGGCAAGCGCGGCAGCGCTGAAGCGCGAGGCGGCGCAGTTCGTGCATTATGAGAAGGACCGGGCGCGCAAGATCGCGACCATCACCTTCGACCGGCCCGGCAAGGCCAACACGACGACGATCGGCATGCGCCTGCTGTTCGGCGAGATCGTCCACAAGGCGAATATCGACGATCATGTGAAGGTGCTGGTGATCCGCGGCGCCGGGCAGGATCTGGGATCGGGCGGCGACATCAACGAGCATGGCGACATGTATCTGCATCCCGGCGCGGAGGATGATTTCCTGCCCGACCTGGAAATTGACGATCCCGACGTGCGCTATCCGCCACCCGGTTCCTACCGCTTCCTCCACGGTCTGACCGACCATTATGCCAAGGGCTATGCCGGCAACCGGCCGCTGCAGGAATTCAAGAAGATCAGCATCGTCGAGGCCAAGGGCTATTGCTATGGCTGGCATTTCTACCAGTGCGCCGACGCCGATCTGATCGTATCGGCCGACGACGCGCTGTTTGGCCACCCTTCCTTCCGCTATGCCGGCTGGGGTCCGCGCATGTGGCAATGGCTGGAAATGGTCGGCATCCGCCGCTTTTCCGAAATGCTGTTCACCGGCCGGCCCTTCACCGCCGACGAGATGATGGCCTGCAACTTCGTCAACAGCGTCGTGCCGCGCGACGCGCTGGAGGCGGAGACGGACAAATATGCCGATGCCTGCTGTCGCACCCGGCCGCTCGACGTGGTGGTCGCGCAGAAGACCTTCATCGAGGCCTATAAGCAATATAGCGGCGAATATATGGGCAGCCTGCTCACCGGCTGGCTGGAAGCCATGTTGCCGCTGATGAAGAGCGACCGGCCGACCGACATCGATCTGGGCGCCGGCGGCTTCGACCAGGGCATCGCCCATACCGTCAAGAATAACGACCTCAACTATCCCCCGGAATGGCGGCTGAGCCGCGCCGGCCGGGCGCAGCGTTGAAAGGAGCGGATGCGATGATCGAGACGCTCTTCGCCCTCGACCGGGGCAATTATCGCGAATGCCAGCACCTGTTTCGCGGCGCGCGCGAGCAGGAATATTATCGCGGCGATTACTGGATGGAGGAAGGCTCCATCATCGACGTGGAAGCGCGGCGCAAGCCCGCCGGCCCCAGCGCGGCGATCCTGCTGCGATCGGCCACCCGCCTCTTCTTCCGTCGCACCCGCCAGCATATCCGCGAGGATGGCACCGACCTTACCGTCCTGTGGTTCGTCAAGCGCGGCCGGCTGGTCTTTTCCAACCAGCTCGGCAGCCGCGCCGCCCAATATGGCGATTTCCTGATGACGCGCTCGACCGCGCCCTTCCTGATCGAATGCCAGCCCGATGCGCAGGGCGTGCATGAGGTTCTGCATGTGACGGTGCCGACCCATGTGCTGCGCGGTTTCGTCGATTGCGATGCCGGGGCGGGCATATTGCTGCCGATGCAGCGGGCGGAACTGGGGATCGCCGATGGCATCCTGGCCGGCCTGTTCCAGCGCGACGCCGATGTGGCGGAGGAAACCACCCGGACGCTGGTGGAGGCGGCGCTGGCGGTGA
This sequence comes from Sphingobium scionense, assembly GCF_014197035.1. GTDB lineage: Bacteria > Pseudomonadota > Alphaproteobacteria > Sphingomonadales > Sphingomonadaceae > Sphingobium > Sphingobium scionense. The sequence continues at coordinate 92,422 of NZ_JACIEU010000008.1, forward strand.
TCGGCCAGGGGCTGCGCCATGATGTGCGCGCGGTGCCGCCGCGCCCCTCCGTCGCGGAAAAGCGCTTTGCCGATGTGCGCCGCTTCGTCGAGGTCCATCTGTCCGATCCGGGGCTGTCCGCCGCGATGACGGCCAAGGGTTGCGGCATTTCGCCGCGCTATCTCACCACCCTGCTCAAGCAGAATGGCACCAGCTTTTCCGACCTGATCTGGCAGCGCCGGCTGGAACAGGCGCGGGCCTGGATGGCGCGATCGGACGCGGCCAGCATCTCGATCAGCGAGATCGCCTATGCCGTCGGCTTCAAGAGCCCGGCCCATTTCAGCCGCATGTTCAAGCGCGTCTATGCCCGCAACCCCAGCGACTATCGCGCGGAGGCTGCGCCGCCGCCGCCGGTCGCGCTGCATTGAGCGGGAGGGCCACATGACCATGCAGGGCAACATCACCCAACCACCGGTGCTGATCGGCAACACCGCCTATGTCTCGCAATCCTATGCCGATGCCGAGGCCGCGAAACTATGGCCCAGGGTCTGGCAGGTCGCCTGTCGGGAAGAGGAAATCCCGGAGGTCGGCGACTATGTCACCTATGACATTGTCGACGATTCGATCATCGTCGTGCGCGCCGCGCCGGACCGGATCGCCGCCTATTTCAACGTCTGCCGCCATCGCGGCCGGCAACTGACCGAAGGGTGCGGCAATGCGAAGCGGCTGGTCTGCCCCTTCCATGCCTGGAGCTGGGATCTGGACGGCAATAATGTCGGCGTGGTCCGCAAGGATGCCTGGGGCGACGGCCTGAAGGCCGATGCGCTGCGCCTGCGCGACGTGCGCGTCGACAGCTGGGGCGGCTGGGTGTTCGTCTGCATGGACCCGGACGCGCCGCCGCTGCGCGCCTATCTGGAGCCGGCGGCATCGATGCTCGACCCGTTCGAGCTGGAGAAGATGCGCTATCGTTGGCGCCAGTGGCTGCATTTCCCCTGCAACTGGAAGGTCGCGATCGAGGCGTTCAACGAGGGCTATCATGTTGCCGGCACCCATCCGCAACTGACCAAATATTCGCCCAAGCCGACCTGGAGCGACGGGCGCGGCATCCATGGCGTGTTCGGATCGCAGGCGCGCGAGGGGACGGGTGGTGCGACCGCCGGGGCGGCGGGCGCGGCGGACATGCGCCAGGGGCTGGCGGATTCGCTCAACCAGCTCTGGGAGGAAGTGAACGGCACCACCACCGAGACGATGGTGCGGGTGGCCAATCTGCTGGTCGAGGAACTGCCCGACGGCACACCGCCGGCCGAGGTGCAGATGCACCTGATGCGCCGCACGGTGGAGGAGGATGCCAGACGCGGGGTGAACTGGCCCCGCATCGACCCCGCCCATTTCGCGGCGGCGGGCAATGTCTGGCACATCTTCCCCAACACGGTCGTCATCCACGGACCGACCTTCGCGCTCTGCTATCGCGCCCGGCCCGATGGCCATGATCCCAATCGCTGCATCTTCGAGGTCTACACGCTCGAACGTTTTCCCGAAGGCACCGAGCCACGACCCGCCAATCTTCACAAGCCCGACATGGACGAGGCAAGCTGGCGCAAGGTGCTGTGCCAGGATTTCTCCAACATGGGCGCGGTGCAGCGGGGCCTGCGTTCGCGCGGCTGCGACGGGCTGCGACCCAGTCCGGTCGAGGAGCGGGCGATCATCAATTTCCACCGCGTGCTGGCCGACTATCTCGGCACCGGCGCGCCGCAACCGATCGAATAGGGACATTCAATGGCCGACATGGATGTGCAGGATAGCATGCTGACGCTGGATACCAGCGATGTCGACCAGTGGGTCGGCAAGCCGGTCATCTTTGCCGAGATGTGGGACGCCTGCAACGCGACCGACATTCGCCGCTGGGTGCAGACTATGGACTATCCCAATCCGATCCACTGGGACGAAAATTTCGCGCGCGCCTCCCGCTTCGGCGGCATCGTCGCGCCGCAAAGCTTCACCGTGGCGATGGACTATGGCCATGGCTGCCACCCGGCCTGCGTCGGCAAGGTGCCGGGCACCCACCTGATCTTCGCCGGCGAGGAATGGTGGTTCTATGGCACCCCCGTGCGCCCCGGCGACAAGCTGGTGCAGAGCCGCCGCTTCGACGGTTATTCGATTGCCGACACCAGCTTTGCCGGCCCGACCATGTTCGCGCGCGGCGACACGATCCATCGCAACCAGCATGGCGCACTGGTCGCCAAGGAACAGGCGACGGCGATCCGCTATCTGGTCGACGAAGCGAACAAGCGCGGCGTTTATGCCAAGGAGAAGCGCAGTCCGCGTCGCTGGAGCAAGGCCGAACTGGCGGACATCCAGAGGGCGCGCCACGACTGGATCCTGTCCAACCGAGACGGCCATTCGCCCGCCTATGCAGATGTGAAGGTGGGCGACCGGCTGCCGCGCCGGGTGATCGGCCCGCATTCGGTGGTCAGCTTCGCCAATGAATGCCGCGCCCATCGCCAGAATATCTGGGGGACTTGGGCGTGGAACGTGCCCGATGGCGTGCATGATCCGGCCAAGGAGGATGCGGGCTTCGGCGCCGACATGAGTTACGACCATGAGGCGCGCAAGATCGACCCGCGCATGGGCGATGGCCTGTATCACGGCCCGTCTTCGGGCCATATCAATGCCGAGAAGGCGGAAAATGTCGGCATGGGCGGCGCCTATGGCTATGGCGCGTCGATGAATGCCTGGCACCTCGACACGGTCGCCTATTGGGCCGGCCATGGCGGCTATGTCTGGCACAGCAAGACCCAGTTCCGCTCGCCCGCCTTCGAGGGCGACGTGACCTGGGTCGATGGCGAGGTGGTGGAGAAAATTGATCGGTCCCCCTTCGGCATGCCGGTGGTCAAGGTCCGCACGGTGATGACCACCCAGGATGGCGAAGAGATATTGAAGGGCACGGCGCAGGTGGAGTTGCCCTATTGAGCGCGCCGCTTTCGCTGGTCCATGGCCCCCCGCTGGCGCATGAGCCGGGGCAGGGCGCGCAGACCATCCCGGCCTATCTGGATGCGGTGCGGACGCGGCATGGCGCGCGCGATGCGGTCGTGATGCGCACGGCGGATCGGCGCATCTGCTGGAGCTATGACGAACTCCATGCCCGATCCGTGGCGGTGGCGAGGGCGCTGATCACGGCCGGCCTCGGCAAGGATGGCCGGGTCGGCGTGCTGATGGCGAACCGGCCCGAATATCTCGCCAGCGTCTTCGGCATCGCGATGGCGGGCGGCGTGACCGTGGCGCTCAGCACCTTTTCCACGCCCGAGGAACTGGAGCATCTGGTCCAGGACTCGGCGATCGGCATCCTCCTCTTCGACACGCGGGTGATGAAGAAGGATTTCGCCGCCATGCTGGCCGGCATCGACAAGGGGCCGTTTCTCCATCGGCTGGTCCAGCTCGACAGCGTGACCGACGCCGATCCGGCAGCGCCAGGCTATGAAGGCTGGGATGCTTTCATAGCCAGCGGCGTGGCGGTGCCCGATGCGCAGGTGGCGCAGCGCGCCGCCACCGTCACCCCGTCCGATCATGGCGGCATCTTCTTCTCGTCCGGCACCACCAGCCTGCCCAAGGGCATCGTCCATGCCCAGCGCGCCTTCACCATCCAGTGGTGGCGCTGGCCGCGCGTCTTTGCGATGCGCGAGCCGGTGGTGAGCTGGACCGGCAATGGCCTGTTCTGGTCGGGCAATATAAGCCTGGTGATCGGCACCGCGCTGTCGACCGGCGGGACGGCGGTGCTGCAACCGGTGTTCGACGCCGCCGCTGCGCTGGATGTGATCGAGCAGGAGCGCGTCACCTTCCTCACCGGCCGGCCGCACCAATGGGCGCGGGTGCAGGCGGCGGACAATTGGGCCAGCGCTGACCTTTCCAGCCTCAAATATGTGACCAAGGGCGAGCTGATCGGCGACCATCCGACGGTCGATACCGACTGGACCACGCCCATGGCCTTCGGCACGACCGAGACGATGACGATCTGCACGGCGTTTGATGCGGATACGTCCGACGCCGATTATGGCGGCAGCGCCGGCGCGCCGCTGCCGGGCAATAGCCTGAAGATCGTCGATCCGCTGACCCGTGCGATCCTGCCGGTGGGGCAGGCGGGGGAGATGTGCATCAAGGGGCCGACGCTGATGACCGCCTATCTGGGCAAGGCGCCGGAGGAGTGTTTCGACGCGGAGGGCTATTACCGCACCGGCGACGGCGGACGGGTGGACGGACAGGGACGCTTCTTCTGGGAAGGGCGCATGACCGACATGATCAAGACCGGTGGCGCCAATGTCGCGCCCGAGGAAGTGGACGCGGCGATCGCCACCTTCCCCGGCGTCAAGCGCAGCCAGACGGTCGGCGTGCCCGACGAGTTGCTGGGCGAGATGGTGGTCGCCTGCATCGTCCCGGTCGATGGCGCGCGGGTGACGGAAAGCGACCTGATCGCCCATCTCAAGGCGCGCATGGCGAGCTTCAAGGTGCCGCGCCGGGTGCTGCTGCTGGACGAGGCGGATTTTGCCCTGACCGGCAATGAGAAGGCCAAGGCCGCCGACATTCGTGCGGTCGCGGTGGCGCGGCTCAGCCATCCATAGCTCGGGCCTATGGGCACCCCGAAAATCGCTATTTGACCCTTTGGCCGCCCCATGCCAGCCCTCGGCCCAGATAGGGGAGAGGCATGCGGACTGTGATCAATCGGCGCGGGTTCATCGCAGCGGGTGTCAGCCTGATGATCGGCAGCGCCGCCCGATCCGCCCTGCCGGTGATCCGGCAGGCGCCCAAGGCGCGCATCATCATCGACAATGATTTCGCCGGCGATCCCGACGGCCTGATCGCGCTTGCGCATCAATTGGCGACGAAGGCGGCGCGGCCGGTGCTGGTCACGACATCGGCGCTCGACGCGAAGCTGGCGGCGCTGGGCGGACAGCCGGCCGGCGCAACTGCCGCCGCGGGCAAACAGGCGGCGATCGACCTGATGCAGATCATGGGGGTGACGAACCTCTGCCCGGTGATCGCGGGCAGCGAGCAGTTCGGCGTCGCCGGGGCACAGGCGTCGGCGGCGGCACGGGCGATCGTGGCGGAGGCGATGCGGGACGATCCGCTGCCGCTCTTCTTCACCTGCGGCGGGCCGCTCACCAATCTCGCCCAGGCGCTGCAGCTGGAGCCGGCGATCGCCGATCGCATGACCCTGGTCTGGATCGGCGGCGCCGATTATCCGCAGGGCGGCAGCGAATATAATCTGTCCACCGATCTGGAAGCCCCGCGCGCCGTGATCGAACGGAGCCACATGCCGATCTGGCAGATAGCCGCCGGCGCCTATCGCCAGCTACAGATGTCGGTGGCGGAAATGACGGCGACCTTGCGGCCGATGTCGGCGACGACCGCATGGCTCTATGGCCGCTATGCCGATCTGCCGCCCTTCGTCCAGCTGGGCGGCGCCATCACTCTGGGGGACAGTCCGATGGTGTTGCTGACGTCCGTGTCTTCCGAAAGCAGCGCCTCGTCGATCATCGCCGGCCGGCGGCTGCTGGATGATTCCCGCTATGGCGCGGAAATTCCCGGCCGGTTGATCCGACTCTTCACCCAGCTCGATGCACGGCTGGCGCTGGCGGATTTCCTGGCCCTGATGCAGCCGCAGACGGACTAGCGGGCGATCTCGATCCGGCCGTCCACGACCCGCACCTCATAGACCTTGATCGGCGCCTTGGCCGGCGGGTTCATGGCGCGGCCGGTTTCCAGGTCGAAGCGCGCGCCATGGACCGGGCAGGCGATCCAGCCGGCGCGCACCCGGCCGCAGGCGAGCGGCTCGTCGGCATGGGAGCAGCGATTGGCGACCGCGAACAGTCGGCCATTGCTGTGGCACAGGAGAATGCTCTCGCCATCGACAGCGACGGCTTTGGCAGTGCCCGGCGGCACATCGTCGACATGGGCGACGGCGGTGAAGGTCAGCATGGTCATGGCCCCATTCATCATGGGCCGGCGGGCGCGGCAATTGCCCGCAATCCGATGCGCGTGCCGGTGCAAGCGGCGCTGCCGCTCGGGTCATTCCGCTTCGCTGTCCCGCCTTCGATAGTGGCCGGCAGCAGAACAGAGTGGGAGAGGGCGATCCGTGCGCCGGGACTATTATCAGCATGCCTATGTGACCACCGACTGGCGCCGGGCGATGGACGAGATCGGCGCGCTGCACGGCATCGGCCATTATATGGAAATGCCCGACGCGCTGTTCGACACCGGGCAGGACCGGCAGGCGGTCGCCCATTTCGCGCTGGCGACCAGGGATGAACTGCAGTTCGAGATCATCCAGCCCCTGTCGGGCGACATTGCCGTCTATCAATGGGGCCTGCTGGCACAGGGCTTTGGCCTTCATTATCATCATCAGGGCCGGCATTTCGGCGATCGCGCCGCCTTTGACGCGGCAGTCGTGGCGGCCAAAGCCCGCTGGGCGATGCCGATCGCCTGGGACACGATGGGCGGCACCTATGCCTATTTCGATGCCCGTGCAGATCTGGGCCATTATCTCGAATATTTCTGTTTCCCGCCCGGATCGCATCTCGACGCGGTGCCGAGCTTCTGATGATGGAAAGCTTCGATATCCTCGTCGTCGGATCGGGCGCGGCCGGCGCGATGGCGGCCCTGCGCGGTGCCGATCTGGGCCTGTCCGTCCTGATCGTGGAGAAGGCGCATCAATTTGGCGGCACGTCAGCGACCTCGGGCGGGGTGATGTGGGTGCCGGGCCATGGGCTGGACGGCGACCGGGGTGACAGCGCGGCCGAGGCATTGCGCTATCTGCGCAGCGTCATCGGCGTGCCGGTCGATGCGGAACGGCTGGCCGCCTATGTCGATCGTGCGCCGGAGATGCTGCGCTTCCTGAAGGACAGCGGCGTGCCAGTGATGGCCGCGGCCTGGCCCGATTATTTTCCCGAAGCGCCGGGCGCGCGGGCGGATCGCTCGATCATCTGCCCCACCTTCGACGGGCGGCAATTGGGTGATGAACGCTATCCGCTGATGCGGGCGCAATATGGCCGGTTCACGCTGTTCCGCCGCTATGCGATGGACCTTGGCCAGACCTTTGCCCTGATGATGCAGCAGCGCGGCTGGCGCTGGACGGCGGCGAAGATGATCGCCCGCTACTGGCTCGACATTGGCACGCGGCGGCTGTCGGCGCGGGATCGGCGCTTCACCCAGGGGGCGGGGCTGATGGGCGCGCTCTACCAGCAATTGTTCGCGCGCGGTGTCGACCTGCGGCTGGAAACCGCGCTGGAGGGGCTGACGCTCGGCGCCGACGGCCGCGTGTCGGGCATCACCGTCCGCCGCTTCGGACAGGTGCAGCAGATTGGCGCGCGCCATGGCGTAGTGCTGGCGGCCGGCGGCTTTGAATGGAATCAGGCGCTGCGCGATCGTTTTTACCCGGTTCCCGGACTCGCCCGCCACAGTTCGACCCCGGAGGAAGGCAATCGCGGCGACGCACTGATCGCGGCGGAAGCGATCGGCGCATCGCTCGCCCATACCGATCAGGGCTGGTGGATACCGACCATGACCCTGCCGGCGCCCGGCGCCGCCAATTTCCACGAAATCCATCAGGCCGCTTTCGATGTCGGCCGGCCGTGGAGCGTGTGCGTCAACCGGCTGGGGCTGCGCTTCGTCAATGAAGCGACCGGCTATGACCGGTTCGGCCAGGCGATGGTGGCGGATCAGCTAAAGACCGGCGCCAACATGCCCTGCTGGCTGATCTTCGATGCCAAGTTCCGGGCAAAGTTCAGCGCCGGCGGGCTGATGCCCACGGTCCATACGCCCGACCATCGCATTCCCGGCCATTGGTGGGACCATTATGTCTTCCGTGCCGGATCGATCGAGGAACTGGCGCGCAAGATCGGCATCGCGCCGCAGGCGCTCAGCGAAACCGTACAGGTGATGAACGGCTATGCACAGACCGGTGTCGACCCCGAATTTGGCCGGGGCGGCAATATCTATGATCGCTTCTTCGGCGATCCGGGCGTCACGCCCAATCCCAATCTGGGGCCGATCGATACCGCGCCCTTCTATGCGGTGCCGATCAACAATGGCGATCTGGGCACCAAGGGCGGGCTGCGCTGCGATGCGCAGGCGCGAGTGCTGGACGGCGGCGGCCGGCCGATCCCGCATCTCTATGCCGCCGGCAATTGCGCCGCGAGTCCCTTTGGCGACTGCTATCCCGGCGCCGGCGCGACGATCGGCCCGGCGCTGACCTTCGGCTTTGTCGCGGCGGGGGACATTGCAGCGCGAGCGAACGAGCAGCAGAGGATGACGGCATGACGGAACAGAAGGTCGCGATCGTCACCGGCGCGGCGGGCGGCATTGGCGCGGCGATCGTGCGCGCCCTGTGCGCCGATGGCGTGGCCGTGCTGGGCACCGGCCGCAGCGCGGACAAGCTGGCGGCGCTCGCGGCCGCGCTGCCGCAGGACGCCGCCTTTGCCTTTGTCGCGGCGGACATCGGCGATGACAATGCGCCGGACAGGATCGTGGCGGAAGCAACGGCCCGGTTCGGGCGAGTCGATCATCTGGTCAACAATGCCGGCGCGGGGGTCTGGGCGCCGGTGCATGACACCAGCGACGCCATGCTGGACGAGGTGATCGGCCTGTCGCTGCGCGCACCGTTCCGCCTGTGCCGGGCCGTGTTGCCGCATATGGGCGTGGGGTCGGCGATCGTCACCATCGGGTCCACCTTCGGCATCATGGGTGGGATGGATGGCGGCATTTATTGCGCGGTGAAGGCAGGGCTGACCGGCCTGACCCAGACGATGGCGGCACAATATGGCGAACAGGGCATCCGCTCCAACATCGTCGCGCCGACCGTGGTGCGCACGCCGATGACCGATGCCGCCTGGGACTATCCCGCCTTCCAGCGGATCAACCAGGGGCTGACCCCTTTCTATCGCGATTGCGCGCCGGAGGATGTCGCCCATGTCGTCGCCTTCCTCTGTTCCGACAAAGGCGAATATATCAATGGCCAGGTGATCGCGGTGGATGGCGGCTGGTCGACTACCCGGATGATCAACAGCCGCTTTGCCGGCTGAGATCGTCGCGCAGCGCGCCCTCATCCCGGTCCAGCGCATCGAGCGTCGCCAGCGCCATCGCGCGATAGGCCGGCAGCAGGTCGGGCGCGTGCGTGGTCAGCGCCGTCAGATGATTGCCGATCGTCTCCCGATCGCCGCGCAGCAGCGGGCCGGACAGGGCGTTCATCCCGCGATCCAGGCTGTTGTCGAGCGCGGCCCGGACCAGCGGCGCCAGCAGCGCGCCGGGTTCGGTGACGCCGGCTGAGATCAACGCGTCGGAGGCGCCGGCGATCAGCGTCACCAGATGATTGGCCGCATGGCAGAGGGCTGCATGATAGAGGGCACGATGTTCTTCCGCGACTTCGACCGCCACACCGCCCAGCAGCGCGACTAGCCTGCGCGCTTCCGCGATCGCCGGCGCGTCGGCCCCGGTAATGGCGAAGCGGGCGCCCTGCATTCGCGCGACTTCAGCCATCGGATCGCCGGTGAAGGTCATGGCGGGATGGACGGCGGCAGTGATCGCGCCCTGCATCCGCAATGGATCGAGCAGCGCCGCGCCGCTGCGCCCGCTGACATGGCAGATGGTCGCGGACAGGGGCGTGCTGGCCAGGTCGGCAATCACCGCAGGCAGGGCGTCGTCGGCCACCGCCAGCAGGATCAGGTCGCAATTGGATGACAGCGAAGATGACAGGGTAACGGCCTGCGCACGGCCGATCGCGGTAACCGCTGCGGCGGCATGGTCCGGGTTGCGGCCATGCACCAGGATCGGCGCGGCGCTGGGCGGCGCCAGCGCCAGACCCAGCGCGCGCGCGACCCGGCCGGTGCCGATGAGGCCGATCTGGCGATAGGCGGGATGTTCGGTCATGGCGCGCCTATATCCCGGCCGGTGGGGCTACTCTAGCCCGGATTGGTGGCGGTCACGATCCAGGCGGCGCCGTCGATCAGGATCGCCGTCTCGCCCGGTCGCGCGGCGAAGGCCTGGCGCACCGCCTGCGCGGCGCGATCCCGCACATCGGCAGGCTGATCGGCCAGCGCGCGGGAGAGCGGGCCGACCTCGAACGCCATGGCGAGCGCATCGTCCAGCGCCGCCTCGCGATCGGCGCCCTGGCCGAAGGGGATGACGCCATCGATCGGGGTAAGGTCGATTTCGGCAAAGCCGGCGTCGGACAGGATACGCGTCACCCGTGTGGCATCGCCGAAGGAGAAGGGGCCGGGCGCTTCGGGATCGGGCGGCGCCAGCGGCGGCACGATGTCGCGGATCGCGCCCATCGGCAGGCGCACCCAGTCATTGTCCGCCGCCGCGCGCCAGCAGACGAAGGCGATCCGTCCGCCCGGCCGCAGCCAGCGCCGCATATGGGCAAAGCTGGCCACGGGATCATCGAAGAACATCACGCCAAAGCGCGAGAAGAGCAGGTTGAAGCCGTGGGTGGTCAATGTCGCGCTGCCGGCATCGGCCAGCGCGTAGCGGACCGGCAGGTCGGTGGGCTGCTGCGATTGGGCAAGCCCGATCAGCGGCCCGGAAATGTCGAGGCCGAGCACTTCACCGGTCGCGCCGACCTGGCGGGCAAGGGCGATGCTGCTGGTGCCCGCGCCACATCCCACATCCAGCACGCGCTCGCCCGGCCGGACCGCCGCCGCCGCGATCGCCGCATCGCCAAAGGGCGCGAGCATGGCGTCGAGCCGCTGCCGGTGCGTGACCCAGCGTTCGCCGCTCGATCCGTTCCAGTCCGATACCTGATAGACATTGGGCTGCGCCATCTTCTTTCCTTTTTGCGAATCATTCGCAAAAATCTAATGACTGCGGATCAACTTGCAAGGGCGGGCAATTACCAAATGACGCGACGGGCGATCAGGTCGTCAATTTCGCTGTCACTCAATCCCAATATCGCGCCATAGACCAGATGGTTATGCTCGCCGAGCAGGGGCGCGCCACGGGTGATGCTGGCCTCGTCCGGTGTCATGCGCCAGCCCGGTCCGATGATCGGCCGGACTTCGCCCTTCGCGTCGCTCACCATGCGATAGGCGCCCAGCGCCCAGAGCGCCTCGCTGCCGATCAGGTCGAGCGAGGATTGGCTGCGAAAGGCCGGCACGCCCGCCAGAAGCAGCGCCTGCGCCATCGCCTCGGCATTCCATTCGGGACTGCGTTGGGCGATCGTCGCATCGAGCGCGTCCCGGTTGGCCAGCCGGTCGGACGCATGGGCGAAGCGGGGATCGGCGGCCAGCGCCTGCGCGTCGATCGTGGTGCAGAAGGCGCGCCATTCCCGGTCATCGGCGATGGCGAGACTGAGCCATTGCCCCTCCGCGCACGGGTAGCAGCCATGGGGCGCCATGTCGGCATGGGCATTGCCCGTCGCCTGCGGCATCTCGCCGGTCAGGCCATAGGCGAACAGGCTGTCACCGACCATCATCGACAGCGTCTCGACCGCCGACAGGTCGATAAACTGGCCCTCGCCGCTCGTTTCGCGATGATGGAGCGCGGCGACGATCGCCAGTGCGGCGGCGGCGCCGACGGTCGAATCGCCATAGCGGATACTCATCCCCGCCGGCGTCTCGTCGGCATGGCCGACCAGTGCATTCAGCCCGCCCAGCGCCGCGAAACAGGGGGCATAGCCGGTCTGGTAGCCGAGCGGCCCGTCACTGCCATACATTTTGATCGAGAGCTGGATGATGTCGGGGCGGATCGCGCGGACATCCTCATAGCCAAGTCCCGATCGCTCCATCGCGCCGGGCCGCAGATTGTCGATCAGCACATCGGACGCGGCGATCATCGCGCGCAGATGGGCCATGCCCTCGTCCGACTTCATGTCGAGCTGGACGCTCAGCACCTCCTGATTGATGCTGCGGAAATAGGGTGCGCTGTCGATATCGACCCCGCCATAGGCGCGCATCTCGTCCAGATTGGCGCGGCTTTCGACCTTGATGACCTCCGCGCCGAGGAAGGCGAGCAGCTTGCCGGCATAGGGACCGGCCCAGACCTTGGCGATCTCCAGCACCCGGATGCCGGCGAGCGGCCCGCCCCGGCTCATGCCAGCATCGCCTGGTCAGCGCCGGGTGTCGGGGCCGGGCTGTGCAGCTGCACCGGCGAGGCGCTCATGCGATAGGGCACGGTGGGATGCAGCGCGCCGCCCAGCGACTGGAAGAAGCCGCGATGCCGATATTGGACATGGTCGATCAGGTCGGCGGCGCTGTTGACCTGCACCAGCGGCACGCCCGCCTGCTGTGCCGCCTGTGCCACTGCATCCTTGGCCTGAGTTGCGATCCAGGCGCGGAAATGACGGCGGAAATCGGCGACCCGGTCGGGCGTGCAATGATATTCCAGCCAATCCTCCGGGAAGGCAGCGGCCCAGTCGGGATCGCTCATCAGCGCGCACAGGCCACGCCAATGCGCGCGCGTCGTCATCAGCAGATAGACATGGCCATCGGCGCAGGCGAAGGCGGCCCCGGGGCCGCCCATGTCATAGCGGGTGCGCTCCGGCCCCGGCTCCGCATCCCCGGCAAGCATCCGCCCCAGCACGCAGTCGGCGCGCGACAGCTGGACCGCGACCTCGCTGATGTCGATCGCCTGTCCTGCGCCGGTGCGCCGTTTGCGCAGCAGCGACGCGGCGGTGCAGAGCGCGGCCTCCAGCCCCGCCTCATAATCGCTCATGAAGCGGCCAGCCCCCATCAGCGGCGGCCGGTCGGGCGCGCTCTCGCTGGGCGTGTGCCAGGCCCAGCCACCGGCATTCATCACGTTGATCGGCCGGGCGACCTGCCAATGGGCCGGGGCATCCTGGCCAAAGGGGGTGATGGCGCAATGGACGATGTCGGGCTGGCTGCCGAGCGCCAGTCCGTGCTGCGTCGCCCAGTCCGGCCCATGATCGTCGATCAGCGCATCGGCGCGCGCCAGCAGCCGGTCGAGCAGGGCGCGGTCGCCAGGCGCCGCAAGATCGAGCTGCACCGATTTCTTGTTGCTGTTGAGATAGCGGAACAGCGTGCTGGCACCCTCATGGAACGGCCCGATGGCGCGGGTCGGGGCGCCGCCGGGTGCTTCGACCTTGATGACCTCCGCGCCGAAATCGGCGAGCAGACGGGCGGCAAATTCGCCCGTCACCCGCTCAGCCGTCTCCACGATCACCAGCCCGGCCAGCGCCGTCATGACTGGCGCACCAGCAGATAGTCGCCGACATCATCGACCCGCGCCTGCCAGCCGGGATAGACGGCGATGGTGGTGAAGATTTCCTCGATGATTGCCGGGCCGGTGATGCGCGCGCCGGGGATCAGGTCCGGCCCCTTGTGGATCGCGACATCGGCAAAGCCATCGCCCAGATTGGCGCGGCGATAACCATGCGGTGCGGGCTCCACGACCGGTGCGGTAAAGCCGCCGCCAGCGGGCGGCATCGGTGTTTCGACCTGAGCGGTCAGGCGCACGCCGGTGATTTCCGGCACTTCGCCGTCGCGGACATGGCCATATTCGGCCAGGTGTCGGGCATTGAAGGCGGCGATGGCGCGGGCCGACAGCGTGTCGTCGACAAAGCCCAGATCATCCAGTCCCCGGCCTTCATGCAGGTCGAAGGTCAGCGCCCAATTCTGCCCGGCATAGCGCATCGCCACCCGCCAGCGGGCCTGCGCCGCATCGGCGGCAAAGCCGGCTTCGGCGAAATGCGCGGCGGCATTGGCGGCCAGATCGACCCACAGGCCGCGCAGCCGGTCGAGGTCCAGCGCATCGGCGCGCGCGCTGCACGATCGTTCCTCGTCGATCGCGGGATGGGCGACCAGCGTGCCGAGCGCCGAGAAAGTGGGCGAGGCACGGGGCACCAGCACCTGGCCGATCCCCAGTTCCTGCGCCTGGATCGCGGCGAAGGCCGGGCCGTTGCCGCCATAGGCGAGCATTACCATGTCGGCCGGGTCCATGCCCTTGGCCGCCGTCGTGCGCCGCACCGCCTGGGTCATATTGGCGTTGACCAGCCGCCAGCAATCGAACGCCGCCTGCTGCGCATCATAGCCCAGCTCCGCGCCCAATGCCGCGAACGCCTCCGCCACGCCCTCGTCGCGCAGGCGGAAGCTGCCGCCGGCAAAGCCTTCGCCGGTCGAGAGGATGCCCAGCATCAGCAGTGCGTCGGTGACCGTTGGCCGCAGCCCGCCCCGGCCATAGCAGATCGGACCCGGCGCCGCGCCGGCGGAGGCGGGGCCGACCTTCAGTTCGCCCTTGTCGACATGGCAGATCGATCCGCCGCCCGCGCCCAGCGTTTCCACCTGCACCATCGGCACGCCGACCAGATAGCGGTGATGCATGTTCCATCCCGCCTCGGCCGGGGCGGCGCCATCCCGCACCACCGACATGTCGTAACTGGTGCCGCCCATGTCGACGCACAGCAGGTTGCGATAGCCCTTGGCGCCGCCGGTCCGGGCCGATGCGATGACGCCGCCGGCGGGACCGGAGGCGAGCAGGCGGATCGGCGCGGCTTCGATATAGGCGCGGGTCATGACACCGCCGGATGCCTGCATCACCATCAGTTGCCGGGCATAGCCGGCCTCGGCGAGGCGGCTGACCAGCCGTTCGAGATAGGCGTTCACGCGCGGCGCGACATAGGCGTTCACCACCGTCGTGCTGATCCGGTCATATTCCGGCGCGCGCGACAGGATGCGGTGGCCGAGCGAGACGGGAATGCCGGGCATTTCCTCCGCCACGATCTGCGCAACCCGATCCTCATGATCGCCATTCACATGGGCGAAGATCAGGCCGACCGCGACGGATTCGACGCCCTGTTTGCGCAGCCTGGTGCAGGCCTCACGCACCGCCGCCTCGTCCAGCGCCTCATGCACGCTGCCATCGGCCAGCACCCGTTCGGGCACGGTCAGGCGGCGGCGGCGCGGCACGATCGGGATCGGCGGTTCCAGCCGCACGTCCCAGATGCTTTCCTTGTAGCCGCGCCGATATTCCATTTCGTCGCGGAAACCCTGGGTGGTGATAAGGCCGGTGACGGCGCCGTCCATCTCGATCAATATATTGTCCGCGACCGTGGTGCCGTGGACGATCGCCTCGCAGCGGGCGAGGAAGGCGCCGAGCGACAGTCCCTCCTTGCCGGCCAGCGTCTCCAGCCCCTCCATCACGCCGATCGAGCGATCCTGCGGGGTGCTGAGATTCTTGTGCAGGATGACCTGCCCATCCTTCAGCCCATCCTTCAAAAGGGCGAAATCGGTGAAGGTGCCGCCAATGTCGATGCCGACGCGATAGCTCATGCCGCGATCCGCTCCCCGCGCAGTGCTGCCGTGGCGGCAGGATCCACCGCCAGGCTGTAATCTTCCAGACTGCCGGTCAGCACCACGCCATAAAGGTCGCGGGCGGCGGCGATGCTCACCAGTTCGTCCAGCACATCCTCGCACACCGCCTGCGGATCGCGGCGCAGCGCCGGGCCGAAACCGGCGCCGCCGCCATGCTGATAGGCAATGACCGCGCCGGCCGGCAGTTGCGCCCGCGCCGTCAGTTCGACCCGATATTCATCGGGCGTCCCGACCTGAAAATGATTGAGATAGGGGGTGCCGTCGGCGCCCCCCGCCAGGCCGCTGATCGGATGATCATGGCTGACCATCCAGGCCATCGCCATCGCCGGTTCCAATATCCGTTTCACATTGCGGCTGCCGGGCATGCCGCGCCATTGGCCTGCGCCGCCGCTGTCGGTGACCAGCTCGCGGCTGATGTTGATGACCGGGAAGCGCGCCTCGCCATCCTCCGCCTGCGACAGCAGCAGATTGCCGAGCGAGACCGGGCAACTGCCCCAGCCGTCAATGCCCTGCACGGCGGATACATCCATCGACCGGCAATCGACGCCCTGGTCCATCCACATCTGGCCGGTCGCGTCGAAGCCGATCACCGCATTGGGCATGCCGATCTTGTACACCTGCGGCGCGGACCGGTCCGGCGCGACCTGCGACAAGGCGACGCACACCGCTTCGGTAATTTCGCAGGCGGGGTGGAAGGAACCGAGCGCCGCCGGGCGATTGGGGGCGGGGTGGGCGATGCAGCCTTCGGGCAGGATGATCTCGACCGCGTTGAACAGCCCTTCATTCTTGACGATGTCGGGGTCGATGCTGGCGGCGATCTGGGTCATGATATAGCCGCGCGAATTGGCAAAGGTGTTCCACACCCCGACCAGATCCTGCCGATCGTCGGTGCCGCTGAGGTCGACGGTCAGCTGGTCGCCGGCCACGGTGCAGCCGACCTGGACGCGGATATCCTTGGTCCCCATCGTGTCATGATCGATATGGACGGTCGCGTCATAGCGGCCGTCGCGCCAGGCGGAGACAGTGGCGCGCATCTGCCGTTCCGACTGGTCGATCGCATGATTGACCGCCGCCCGCACCATGTCCGCCCCCCATTTGTCGAGGATCGCGCGGATCGAGACGGTCGCCTTTTCGACCGCGCCGATCATCGCGGCGAGATCGCCGGCGAAGCTGGGGAAACGATTGTTGCGTTCGAGCAGATGGATGGCGTCGCGCCGCTTCTCGCCGCGATGGACCAGCTTCAGGCAGGGGATGGCGAGGCCTTCGGTGAAAATGTCGGTGGCGTCGAGGGTGAAGCCGCCCGGATCCTTGCCGCCGGTATCGCCCTGATGTGCCTGAAGCGCCTGCACCAGCACCAGTTCGCCCGCCGCGTCATAGACCGGGGCGTAGACATTATAGTCGGGCAGGTGGCCGCCGCCATAATCGGGGTCGTTGCCGACGAAGACGTCTCCCGGCCCCCAGTCATAATCCTGCTGCTGCATCAGGCCGTAGCGCACCGTGAGCTGCGACACGAAGGTCAGATGCGGCGTGCCGATCGACCCCATGGCCAGCCGCCCATGGGCATCGACGATCGCCGCGTTGCGCTCGTTCGACTGGTTGATGATCGGCGAGGAGGCGGCACGGCCGAGATGGGTCGTCGCTTCATGGCAGACGGTTTCCAGCGCGCCGCGAATGATGCTGGCGGTGACCGGATCGATCGCCGTTGCGGTCGGCAGGGGCGGGCGCCTGGCGGCCAGCCGGGCGTTGAGGGCAAAGGACATGGGCCTGCCTCAGCGTCCGGGCCGTAGCGGCGGCATGGCGACATAGCGATCGACCGCCTGCTCGAAATGGCGGATGCGGATTTCCTGATAATTGCCCAGCGTCAGGCCGCGCTTGGCGCTCGCCTCTATCCCTTCCTGTTGCAGGAACAGATTGTCGGTATCCTGATCGAGAATCCTGCCAAAGCCCGCATCCATGCCCGGCGCCTCGCAGAAGCTCTGATCGTCGGTCAGCAGGATCGGCTCGGCCGGTTCCGGCCGCGCGCCATCGCTGGGCACCGGCCGCAGGAAGAACACCTCATAGATGCAGCGGCGATGATCCCTGGGGTCCGGGCGGAAGCGATAGACCATCGGCAGCGACACGCCGGGGAAGAGATAGGTGTTGGGGAAGAGCGTGTAGGAGAAGCAGTCGAGCATCTCGCTGTCGGATGTGGCGCTCAGGTCGCTGCCGGTAGCCGCGCCGAACATGGTGCGGAACAGGTCGGCCATCGCCTGCCGCGCGGTGCCGTCGCCCACCTGCGGGCGGTCCTCGCTCAGCACGGACGCGTCGCCAACGGTGAACTGGTCGAGAATATCCTGCTCGGAAAAGCGCCCTTCCAGATGCGGCGAGGCGACACCCAGGCAGGAGATGAAGCGGTTCACATGGTCGCCATAGACATCATATTGGCTGTTCGCGTCGGCGTTGGACGGGGCGACCTGCGGATGGGTCTCGATCACATGATAGGCCTCCATGAAGGCCTCGATCGTCAGCTTCCAATTGGCCGGAAAGCTCTTCTGGACATGGAGGTGGATATAGCGATCCTCCAGCTTCCAGGCCTTTATGTGGGCCAGCGCCTCGGCGCCCAGATAATCCTCAAGGCTGGGGGCGTCCGGGTCCATGTTGATCCACACGAACCCGCCCAGCGTCTGCACGCGGACCTGCGGCAAGCTGTTGTTCGCCGGGTCGACATGGGGGAAGTCCCAGGGGCAGGTGATGCTCTTGCTGGAGCCATCGATGTGCCAGCTCCAGCCATGAAAGCTGCATTTGAACTCGCTGGCACAGCCGGCCGATCCCGAGGCGCGCAACTTGGTGCCGCGATGCAGGCAGGCATTATAATAGGTGCGAATATCGTCCGCCGCGACGCGGGTGATGATGAAGCTGTGGCGGCCGATCTCATAGACCTGATAGTCGCCGATTTCCGGTATATGCTCCTCGCGGCAGGCGAATTGCCAGGTGCGCGTCCACAGGCTGTCCATCTCGCGCCGGGCAAAATCGGGGTCGATATAGCGGTCGGTGGAAATGTCCTCGCTGCCGAGGAAGGCGTAGGATTCGCTGCGCACCCAGCCGGGCGCGGCGACCCTGTCGCGGGCGATGATGTCCTGCGTGCTGATCGCCGGGCAGCGGGCGTCGCCCGCCGCCATCGGGCCGCTTTCCATGTTCATGCAACTCTCCGTTGGGCGGGCGTGGCAGCGTCGATCAGGCCGGGCGCGATGCGGTGGATCGCGCCATCCTTCATCACCATGGCCAGCCGGTTCTTGTCTTCGAGGATGGTGACGTCGGCCAGCGGATCGCCGTCCACCAGCAGCATGTCGGCCAGTGCGCCGGGCACCAGCGTGCCAAGGTCGCCCCGGTCGCGCATCGCCTGTCCGCCGTTTCGGGTGGCACAGGTCAGCGCGCCGGCAGCGTCATAGCCATAATAATCGATCATCAGCCGGATATCGCGGGCATTGGTGCCCTGCGGGTTCCAGGCCAGGCCATAATCGCCGCCGATCAGATGGCGGATGCCACGCTTGCGCAGTTCGGTGTGAGTCTCGACCGATGCCTCGATCAGTGCGGCTATACCCATCGCGTCGCAGGCGGCCCGGCTGATCCAGGGTTCGCCATGATGGATCATCGCATGAAACAGCCCGATCGATGGCGCGATGAAGATCCGGTCCTTGGCGTCCTCCAGCGTGTCGAGCAGTTCGCTGTCGGCATATTCGACATGGAACAGGCCATCGACCCCGGCGCGGACGCAATATTTGCTGCCCTCTATCGACCGGCTATGGGCGTTCACCTTGCGGCCGAAGGCATGGGCGGTGTCGACCGCCATCTGCACTTCCTCGAACGCCATCGGCGTCACATGGGCCGGGCTGCCGGGATAGAAGGGGTCGCCCGAGACATCGAGCTTGATATTGTCGCAGCCCTCGCGGATCGCGAGCCGCACCGCGCGGCGCATCTCCTCCGGTCCATCGACGACACAGGAAATGCCGATGCGCGGATTGTGCAGCCTGCTCTCGTCGCCCATGCCGCCGGTGACGGTGATCTCGGTCGATCCGGCGCGGATGCGGGGGCCGGGAATATGGCCGGCATCGACCGCATCGCGAACCGCGACGTCCAGTTTCAGCTTGGCCGCCGACGCGCCATAGCAGCTGGTGAACCCCTGATCGATCAGGCGCCCGGCCATGCGCGCGGTGATTAGGGTATGCGCTTCGGGTGAGGGCGCGATCAGATCCTCGGTCGAGGCAGCGTCGCCGAAGGAAATATGGGCATGGCCCTCGGTCAGGCCCGGCATCAGCGTCTTGCCTTTGCCGTCGATGACCTGATCGGCCGGCGCGCGACCGGCGGTGGCATCCGGTCCGACCGCAAGGATGCGATTGCCCTCGACCAGCAGGTCGCCGGCAAAGGCAGGCGCGCCCGTGGCGTCCCAGATGGTGGCGTTGGCGATGAGCGTCGTCGGCACGAATGGCATCCTCTTCTGCTGTGAAGACTAGGCCGCGCCCTTTCCTGACCCAATGACTGCACGCGCACTTGGCGTTTCCTCTCGCCGCCGCCCGGCCTGCCGCGCCAGTCAAGCGGCTGCGCGGCGCCATGCCTTTCCGCCCCGGCCCGCGTTCGCCATCCTGCCCCTTCATAAGGAGAAGGATGGCGATGGTGCGGGTCACCTTTGTGGATGTGCATGGCGTGGAGCAGGCGGTCGCCGGGGAAGGCGACCTGTCGCTGATGGAACTGGCCAAGGCGAACGGGATCGACGGGATCGCCGCCGATTGCGGCGGCGCCTGTTCCTGCGCGACCTGCCTGGTCCATGTCGATCCGGCCTGGGTCGATCGCACCGGGGCACCCGACGATATCGAATATGCGATGCTCGACATGGTGTCCGATGTCGCCGGCGACACCAGCCGCCTTGCCTGTCAGATCCGCCTGACGCCGACGCTTGATGGCCTGCGCGTCGTGGTGGCGCAGCAATGACGCAAGGCACCCTGGCGCCCGAAGCGCGTAGCCTGCTCGACACCGCATCGATGACCGACCCGATCATCTCGGCCCGGCCGCGCGCTTATTATGCGGCGATGCGGCGCCATGACCCGGTCCATTGGGACGAGAAGCTCGGCATGTATCTGGTGTCCCGCTATGAGGATATCGCGACGATCCAGCAGGATCCGATCACCTATTCGGTCAACAAGGGCTATCACAGCCAGCAGGCCAAGGGCTTCCAGCAGGAGTTCCAGCAGATATTGGAGCGCGAGGGCGGCGGCTATTTCCCGGACGCGATCATGTCCGATCCGCCCTATCACACCCGCATCCGCAAGCTGATGGAAAAGGCGTTCAGCGCTCATCGCGTCAAGGCACTGGAACCGCGGATCACCAAGGTCGTGACCGACCTGATCGACAGCGTCGCCGACCGGGGCGAGGCGGACGCGGTGCAGGATTTTGCCGTGCCGCTGACCGTGCGGATCATCTGCGAGCAGCTTGGGCTCGACTGGAACATGAAGGACCGCATCGCGCGCTGGTCGATCGCGGTGACGGCGCAGATCGGCCGAATGCAGGATCGCGAGCAGATGCTGGGCCATGCGCGCGAGATTTGCGACCTGCAACATTATCTGATCGCCAAGATGCGCGAGCGCGAGGCCGATCCGCGCGAGGACATGATTTCCGACCTGGTCCATGCCCGCGATGCCGAGGGTCAGGCGCTGAGCTTTGCCGAGGCGGTGTCGCTGATCCGGGCGCTGCTGATCGCCGGCAATGAGACGACGGCGACGGCGCTCGGCAATCTCTTCTATATCCTCGCGACCCGGCCGGAGATTGCCACCTTGCTGCAAGCGTCGGTGGATGACGACCGGCTGATGAACCGCTTCGTCGAGGAATTGCTGCGGATCGAACCACCGGTGCGTGGCCTTTCCCGCATGACCACGCGTGAGGTGGAACTGGGCGGGCGCACCCTGCCCGCTGGCGCGCATCTGCTGCTCATGTATGCCTCCGCCAATGATCAGGAAGATGTGTTCGCCGATCCCCGCCGCTTCGACCTCGACCGACCCAATATCGGGCGGCATCTGTCGTTCGGCGGCGGCGTTCATCGCTGCATCGGCCTCGCGCTGGCGCGGATGGAGATCAAGGTCGCCGCCCGCGAGATCGTCCGGCGTATCGGCGATATTCAGCTCGCGATTCCGCCCGAGGAGATACGCTATCTGCCGACGGTCGCGACCCAGTCGATCGAGCGGCTGCCGATCCGCTTCACCCGGCGGGGCTGAGCGGCATGGCAGGGGAACTGGCGGGCAAGGTCGCCATCGTCACCGGCGGCGCGGGCGGCATCGGCCGGGCCACGGTGGAATTGTTCGTGGCGGAAGGGGCCAAAGTGCTGATCGCCGATCGCGATGTGGCGGCCGGCACGGCGCTGGCCGCCGCGCTCGGACCATCGGCGCTGTTCCTGGCCGTCGATGTCGCCGACCGGGCGCAGGTGCAGGCGATGGTCGCGCGCGCGGTCGATGCGTTCGGCGGGCTGCACATATTGTTCAACAATGCCGGGATCAGTTGCGCGCCCTTCCCGCATTTCCTGGATGACAGCCTGGCCGATTTCGACCGGGTGATGGGCGTCAATCTGCTGGGGCCAATGCTGGGGACGCAGGCGGCAGCGCGGCACATGAAGGATCATGGCGGCGGCGTCATCCTCAACAATGCCTCGATCGCGGGGCTGCTCGCGGGGCAGGCGATGATGAGCTATCGCGCGTCCAAGGCGGGGCTAATCCAATTCTCCAAGTCGGTGGCGATCGACCTGGCGCAGCATGGTATCCGCGTGAACTGCCTGGTGCCCGGCCATATCCGCACCAGCCTGTCTTCCTTCAGCGCGCAAGGGGCAGAGGCGGACCGGGCGGCGCGCGTCGACGCCGCGATCGATGCGGTCTACCTGTCCAACCAGCCCTTGAAGCGGCGCGGCTTGCCGGACGACGTGGCGCAGGCGGCATTGTTCCTGGCCAGCGACCGGGCGCGGCAGATCACCGGCATCGCCATGCCGGTCGAGGGCGGTGTGGTCGCCGGCGATCCGGTCAACCATCTGGAAGATATATTGGCGGCGCGGGCTCAGGTGCTTTCGGACTGAGCCGCGTCCGCAGCAGCGCGCACCATCGTGCGCAGGTCGAGCATGGTCTGTGCGCCGGCTTTCGCGGCTTCGGCCGGCGTCAGGCCGAAACAGGTCTTGCGTTGGCCCGATATGAAACCGGAAAAAATGGCTGCCTCCAATGGCGTGACGTCGCGGCCCAGGATCGCGCGCAGCAGGCCGCCGCTGGTGCGACCACGCCGATAGCGCAACTGGGGCGCAAAATCGCGCAGGTTGTCGTCGCGCGCCGTCGCGAGCATCAGTTCGTCGATCGCCGGCAGTATCCGGTCGTTGCGCGGCGGGGGATTGGAATAGCGCGCGAGCAACTGCTCGTCGGTCAGGGTCGCGGCCTCCGGCACGGTGCCGCCGCCCGATTCCACCGCCTTGCGATAGATCATCTCGAACGCCGCGCGGACCAGTTCGGCGCTGGACCGGAAATTATAGGAGACGACGCCCAGGGTCAGGCCGGCGCGCGCGGCGACGGCGCGATGGGTGAGGGCCGCCATGCCGTCCTGCGCGAGCACGTCGGCCGCCGCCTCCGCAATCTGTTCCATCGTGCCGCTGCTGATCGTCTGCTCGGGGAGCGCAAGGTCGGCCTGTTCGCGGGCGAAATGCCGCCAATGGCTGTGGCGCACCGGACGGCCGCACAGCCAGTCGTTCCAGCCCGCGCACACCTCTTCCAGCGCGGCGCGGTCGACCGGGCGGCGCCAGCGCATCAGATGGAGCGAGGCTTCGCCGTCGAACAGATAGGCGGTATGGGCGCCGCGTCCCGGATGACCGCAGCGGGTACAAATCTCTTCCCAGAAGGCACGCCACATCGCTGCCCAGTGATCGCAGACCGGCACATAGCGCAGCTCGCGCGCGGCGATCAGTTGGCATTCCCGCCAGGCGAAGGCGAGCCGGCGTGCCTCCTCGCACCATTGGTCGATCAGGGCCGCGAACAGGGCAGGGAAAGCGTCGCGCGATAATGGCAAGGCGCCGTCCAGTTCCGCCAGGCGTGCTGCGCACCAGCGTTCCGAATCGCGCTGGGCCTGTTCATGTGCGAATAGAAACAACTGTTCCAGGCCGCCAAAGTGATGGTAGATTCCGGACGCGGGTGTCTGGGCAATGCGACTGATTGCGCGCGCCGACGCGCTGCTGGCGCCGTTATATTCCCATATCTCCAGAACGGCCTGGCTGAGTCGTTCCATCGCACCGATTTCTGCGGTTTTTTCAAAATATCCAGCCGTCGCCATAGCGCCCTTTATGCCATATCCCGCTTAACTGGCAAAGGTCGCGCAGGGGCTGATCTTCCTGTCTTGTCCTTGTCATATTCCCCCTGTTCTTGTCATTAAACTGAGATACATATGTAACTGCGGATGCATACAAGCGTTCTAACTGCCCCTTCGAATTCAACATCATTCGGGGGATAAGCATCATGAATCGTTCGTCCGTCCTGCGCCGTCGCGCGCTCATTCTTGCCGGCGCCATGTTGATCGGCGCGGGTTTCACGGCCCAGGCCCATGCGGAGGAAGCGCCGCTTGACGAGGGAGATGCCGGCCTTGGGTCGATTGTCGTCACTGCGCAAAAGACCGAGACCAATCTGCAGAAGACGCCGATTGCCATTTCCGTGCTGGGCGCCGACGACCTCAAGGCACGCAGCGTGGTGAGCCTCAAGGATCTGGGCGATGGCGCGGTGCCCTCGCTGCGTATCGCCCCCTTCGCCTCGCGCAATTCGGCGCTGACCGTGGGCATTCGCGGCATCGTGCCGTTCGACGCCAACCAGCCCAGCCGTGACGCGGGCGTCGGCGTCTATATCGACGGCATCTATCTCGGCCGATCGCAGGGCCTGGGCACCGCCCTGTTCGATATTGAGCGGATCGAGGTGCTGAAGGGACCGCAGGGCACGCTGTTCGGCCGCAACTCGACCGGCGGCGCGCTCAGCCTTGTCAGCAAGAAGCCCACCGGCGAGTTCCATCTGACCCAGACCATGGGCGTGATGAACTATGACGGCTACAAGGTCGAAACCCATCTCGATCTGCCCAGCTTCGCCAATATCAGCGTCAAGCTGGACGCGCTGGTCACCAAGCGCGGCGGCACCACCGACAATCCGATGGCGGGCGAGGAGGATTATAACCAGCTCGATCAGCGCGGCATGCATGGCGCCGTGCTGTGGGAACCGAGCAGCAGTTTCAGCGCGCAATATGACTTCGACACCTCCTATGATGCGAGCACGCCTTATTATTTCCAGATGCTGGGCAAGTCGGACCGCCTGCCGGTTGCGGACATGGTCGAAGTCCAGCCCGATCGCGCCAAGACAGCCGATATCGGAGTGCCGATCCAGAAGAGCATCGGCAAGACCCATGGCCATGCGCTGCACATGGACCGGCAGGTCGCCGATGGCATCAATCTGCGTTCCATCACCTCCTATCGTGAACTGAGCCAGAGCCAGTATGATAATGGCGGCGCGCATCAGGGCGCGTTCGCGCCCAATGCCAAGTTCGCGCGCTACAGCCTGGCTGGCTTGAACCAGAATCAGTTCAGCCAGGAAGTGCAACTGGTCGGTTCGCTCTCTCGCGTCGATTTCGTCGCCGGCGCCTATTATTATCATGAAAAGGGGGATGACTGGGCCTGGGCGCCCTATACCATGCAGTGGGGCGCCACCGCCGCCGCCGCGCCGACCCGGCTGCCGACGCTGGAGGCCGGGCAGGTCACGCCCTATCCCGACCGCGCCAGCGACGCCAAGGCGGACAGCTTTGCCCTTTATGGCCAGGCGACCTGGACCCCCGCGATCCTCGATGATGCGCTGCATCTGACCGGCGGCGCGCGCTACACCCATGACAAGAAGAGCGGCGACCTGTTCAAGGTCAACGGCGTCGACAAGGATTTCCGTTTCGATATTTCCAGCAGCCGGGTCGACCCGACCGTCACTCTGGCGTTCGACGCGACCGACAATATCCATCTCTACGGCAAATGGGGAACGGCCTATCGCGCGGGCGGCGCCAATTCGCGCTCCGTCACCTATCGCGCCTATAAGCCCGAAGAGGTCGAAACCTCCGAAGTCGGCTTCAAGGGCGAGTTTCTCGACCATCATGTCCGCCTGAACCTGGCCGCCTACAAGACGATCTACAAGAATCAGCAGATCGATTTCAACGCGGTGCTGTCCGAAGTGCCGGGCGGCCCGACCCGCACCACGATCGAGACGGTCAATGTCGATGGCAATGGCACGATCAAGGGCTTTGAAGCAGACCTGGTCGTCATGCCGGTCGAGGGTCTGACTTTGACCGCGGCCTATGCCTACACCAAGGGCGACCTGGCACAGGCGGCCAACCCCTTTGCCGGCAATGCGCTGCAAACCGTGTTCGTGGTCTACACGCCCAAGAACGCCTTCAGCGGCGCGATCGACTATAGCCTGCCGCTCGACTGGGCGACGTTGCGTGCCCATGTCGATGCCAATGGCGGCGATGGCTATCATTCCCAGTCCAGCGACGCGGCCCTGACCGACTCCGCCTTCCTGGTGAATGCCCGCCTGTCGTTCGCCGACATCACGCTCAAGGGCGACGCCAAGCTCCAGATTTCGGCCTGGTCGCGCAACCTGTTCAATGAACAGCACACCTTCTTCCAGACCGGCTCCTCGTCGCTGCAACTGGGCATTTTCAACGAACCGCGCACCTATGGCCTGGAAGCCACGGTCCGCTTCTAAATCAGGGAGAGAGAAAAGATTATGCGCAAGATGATGATCCGCGCCGCACTGGCGGCGCTGCCCCTGGTGGTGCCCGCCGCAGCCCTTGCCGGCACCATCGTCGATCCGGTGGTGGAACGGGTGGCACCCGACAAGCTGACGATCCGCTGGAACGATACCGATGCCGTCGATGTGCTGCAGGCTGACCGGCCCGATGCCGTAGTCGCCGGCGCGACTTTGGTGTCGGCCAGGGCCAAGGACGGCGTGCAGGAGGTACAGGTGGCGCCCGGCACGCGGCCCTATTTTCTGCTGCGCGACAGCAAGAGCGGCGCGGTGACCCGCGTGGCCGAGCGTGTCCTGGTGATGGAGCAGTCCTCCAACTTCCGAGACCTGGGCGGCTATCCGGCGGCCGGCGGCAAGCATGTCCGCTGGGGCCAGATCTACCGCTCGGGCGGCCAGGCGATGCTGACCCCGACCGACGTGGCGCAGGTGAAGGCGCTGGGCGTCGCCAATCTGGTCGACCTGCGCTCGGACGAGGAACGGCTGTTCGCCCCGACCAAGCTGGACGGCATCGCCTATAATGCGGTCGGCTATTCGATGGCTGCGATGATGCAGGGCATGAAGTTCGATCCCAGGAATATGGACCCGGCCAAGCAGGCGGAGGGCTATGCCGGCACCTATCGCGGCATGCCGACCCAGTTGAAGCCGCAGCTGCGCATCCTCTTCGCGCGGCTGCTGTCGAAGGATGGGCCGCTGCTCTATAATTGCTCGGCCGGCCAGGACCGCACGGGCTTTGCCAGCGCGATGATCCTGTCGGCGCTGGGTGTGCCGCGCGATGTCATCTATCGCGATTATGTGCTGTCGACGCCGTCGCGCCGCCCGCAATATGAAGTGCCGCCGATGAGCGACGCCGTGGCCCAGAGCAGTCCGATCGCCGGCATGTTCGCGCAGATGCAGAAGGGCGGAGCGATGGCCAAGGCCAATCCGCTGGTGCTGCCCGACGGCACGCCCTTCCTGACCTATGCCTTTGCCGCGATCGACCAGAAATGGGGGTCGGTGGACGCTTATCTGGCCCAGGAAATCGGCCTGACGCCAGTGGACATCGCGGCGCTGCGCGCCACCTATCTGGAATAAGCATCACTCATTCCAGATATGCATGAAGGGCGCGGCGGGATTCATTATCCTGTCGCGCCCGCAAGGCGCTAGGAGGCGGGAAAGGGGTGCGCTATCCTTGTCCCGCTTTCTGGAGGCCATATGATTTTCCGTTCGATCGATCCGGCCAGCGACACGCTCCTGTGGGAAGGGGAGGCGGCCGATACCGCGAACTGCGCGGCGGCCGTCGCCCGTGCCCGTGCCGCCTTTCCGGCCTGGGCCGCGCTGCCGCAGGCGGAACGCGAGGATCATGTGCGGCGCTACAAGATACTGTTGTCGGACCGCAGCGACACCTTTGCCCATGCGATCGCGCGTGAAACCGGCAAGCCGCTGTGGGAAGCGAAGACCGAAATCGCCTCGATGATCGGCAAGGTCGACATCTCGATCGCGGCCCAGGCGGAACGTGCCGGATCGCGCGAGCAGGCGACCCCATTCGGCCGGGCGGTGCTGCGTCACAAGCCGCATGGCCTGATGGCGGTGCTTGGCCCCTATAATTTCCCCGGTCATCTGCCCAATGGCCATATCGTGCCGGCCCTGCTGGCGGGCGACGTGGTCATCTTCAAGCCGTCCGAACTGACCCCGTTGGTGGGCGAATTGATGGCAGAGGCTTTTCGTGATGCGGGCCTGCCCGATGGCGTCTTCACTTTGCTGCAGGGCGGACGGGACACTGGCGCAGCGCTGATCGCACAGGATATCGATGGCCTGCTGTTTACCGGATCGGCTGCGGCGGGCGCGCATTTCGCGCGCGTCATGGCCGATCGACCGGGCGTGATCCTGGCGCTGGAACTGGGCGGCAATAATCCGCTGGTCGCCTGGGATGGCGATGCCCAGGCGGTGGCCTCGATCATCGTCCAGTCGGCGTTCATCACCGCGGGCCAGCGCTGTTCCTGCGCGCGCCGGCTGATCCTGCCGCAGGGCGCGGCGGGCGACGCGATTCTCGACGCGACGGTGGCGTTGGCCCGGCGGCTGACGATCGGCGCCTGGGACAGCCAGCCCGAACCCTATATGGGCGCGCTGATCTCGGCTGATGCAGCGGCCCATGCCAGGGCGCGCCATGCCGCGCTGGTGGCGCTGGGCGGCGTCGAACTGCTGCCGCTGGAACAGCCGGCGGGACTGGGCGCGGCTTTCCTGACGCCGGGCATCATCGACATGACCGGGGTGGATGCGCCCGACGAGGAGATTTTCGCGCCGTTGCTGCAGGTGATCCGCGTCGCTGATTTCGATGCGGCGATCGCGGCCGCCAATGCGACCCGCTATGGTCTGGCAGCCGGGCTGGTGTCCGCCGATGATGGGCTGTGGGACCGGTTCCTGCTGGAAAGCCGGGCGGGCGTGGTAAATCGCAACCGGCCGACCACCGGAGCCACCGGTGCCATGCCGTTCGGCGGTCTGGGCGCATCGGGCAACCACCGCCCCAGCGCCTATTATGCCGCCGACTATTGCGCCTATCCGGTCGCCAGTTTCGAGGCGAGCGAGGTGCTGGACCTGACTGCCGATATCAAGGGCCTGGCGCGTTGATACAGGTGCTCCATATGAAATTCTAAGAGTCTGTTTGGAAATGCGCCTCCGGCGCATCCGCACCGGCCCACACCCCTCGCCCGGCCACCCATCAGGATATCATGTCTGGGCGGCCGGGTGGGGGGGGTGGGCCGGTGCCGCTCTTAAAAATGCGCTCTTTCGCGCCTTTCAAAACAGCTTCAGCGATGGAAGAAGATAAAGGCCGCACATGGATGATGACATGACAGCGATTGCCTTTCTGCTATGGCCAGGGACATGTCGTCCTATCGCCTGATTCCGAGCGCCGTCGAAAAACCTTGGGGACGCAGGGATTTGCCTGCCCCGTTCGACATGGTTACCGATCGACGCATCGGCGAAATCTGGTTCACCGCGGAAGCGCGAGTCGCACAGTCGCTGCTGGTCAAATATCTGTTCACCAGCGAAAAATTGTCGGTGCAGGTCCATCCCGACGATGCCCAGGCACAGGCCATGGGTCTGGCTGGCGGCAAGTCGGAGTGCTGGTATGTGCTGGCAACCGAAGGGGACGCCCGGCTGGGCATCGGTCTTACACGGAAGGTTGATGCCGATGCGCTGAGGGCAGCCGCGTTGGATGGCTCGATCGAGGCGTTGATCGACTGGAAGCCGGTGAAGCCTGGCGATTTCTATTATATTCCGGCCGGCACGATCCATGCCATTGGCGGCGGCATCACGCTGGTTGAAGTGCAGCAGAATAACGACGTGACCTACCGCCTGTTTGATTATGGGCGCCCCCGCGAATTGCATCTGGACGCGGGCATGGCTGTCAGTGCGCCCGAGCCCTATGGCCGGCTGCCACAGCATGTGGCCGGCGACAACTCCGTGATGCTGGTGGAGGAGGCCGGAGCGCCGTTCACGCTCGAAAGCCTGGTCCATGATACCGGTGAGATCGTGCGACGGGATCAGGGGCCGTTCTGGTTCATGCCGTTGCAGGGGAGCGGCCTGATCGACGGCCAGCCCTGGGTGGCGGGCGAATGCTGGTTGATCGAGGATAGGGCGGACATCGCCGTCGAACAGCCATTGCACGCTTTGTTGGCGCGACCCTCCGTCTGAACAATATGCCTCATTTCACAATCTGAAATGCGCTGGCGTTCGATCCGCCAGACGATTTTGCGCGGCTGGAGCATCCAGATTCGCGGCTAAGTTGCTGACAATATTTCATGGTCCATATAGTGGAACTGTGGTCCGTTATATAAACGGTTCGGCGATGATATTGCTCGTTTCATCGCAAAGGCAGCGCCAATCTTGTGTGTCCATATATAGATATAAAGACCCAATATATGGGATATCAAAGGGTTGCCGCGGCGGGGTCTGGTCGCGAACAACCTCAAACCCGTGCCCAAACGGGGGGGCACGCATAGGGAGGATGTTTAAGTGAGGTTTTCCAATTATCGCGCCTTGTTGTCGACGTCGGCCGTCGCCGCCGTCCTGCTGGGCGCCATGCCGGCCGCGGCACAAGACCAGCAGCAGGCCGAACAGCCCCAGCAGGCGCCCGAAGCGAGCAGCGAAGATATCGTCGTCACCGGTATCCGTTCCAGCCTGCAGGGCGCACTCAACGCCAAGCGCAACGCTGCCCAGGTTCTGGACGCTATTTCGGCCGAGGATATCGGCAAGTTCCCGGACAAGAATGTCGGCGAAGCGCTGCAGCGCGTCACCGGCGTCCAGCTGACCCGGTCGGACGGCGAAGGCTCCGGCATCACCATCCGCGGCGCTGATCCGTCACTGAACCGTGTTGAAATCAACGGTGTCACTGCCTTGTCCACCACCGTGGGCGGCGGCCGCGACGTCGATTTCCGCGATCTGCCTTCCGAATTCGTCAACCGCCTGGAAGTGGTGAAGTCGGCGACCGCCGACATGACCGAAGGCGGCGTCGGCGGCACCGTGCGCGTCATCACCCGCCGGCCGTTCGACAATGGCGGCAAGCCCTATCTGGCCGGCTCCGCCCAGGCCATCTATGCCGATATCGGCGACCATATGGACCCACGTCTGGCGCTGATCGGCAGCGATACCTTCGCCAATGGCACGATCGGCGTGCTGGTGTCGGGCACGTTCGAGAACCGCAATGTCGAAAGCCATCAGGCGCGCACCACCGGCTGGGTCCAGTTGGACAGCGATCCGAATACGGCCGGTATGCAGGCCTATGACCTCAACAATGACGGCGTCGGCGATTTCTTCCCCGACATTCCGCGCTATGTCATCAATCGCCTCGAAACCCGCCGTTATGCGCTGAACGGCATCCTGGAATGGCGCCCGAGCGACGATTTCAAGGCCTATGTCGAAAGCAACTGGACCAAGTCGATCCAGTCGGTGACCTCGCAATATCTGCAGACCGGAACCAGCGGCGGCATCGTCGATACCGCAAACACCATCATCGGGCCGGACAACACGGTCGACTATCTGGTGATGACCAACAATACGTCGAAGGCGCAGACCAGCCAGCTGGGCGTGTCCTATCGCAACATTTTGGGCGACATCAAGCGCACCACCTATAACATCGCGCTGGGCGCCGACTGGACGACGGGCAACCTGACGCTGACGCCGAAAGTCTCGCTGTCCAAGGCCAAGGCCTATAATAACGAGATCAATGCGACCGCTGCCGTTACCGGCATGTCCAGCCTGATCGTCGACTACCGCAATGGCCAGAATGCGCCGCAGATCATCCTGCCCAATGATCCGACCACCACGGCCGGCATCAACCAGCTGACCGTGCTGCGCCGTCCGCGCTATGACGACCAGACCGAGAAGATGGCCAAGCTGGACGCGGAATATAAGACCGACGGCGGCTTGTTCACCGCGTTCAAGATCGGTGGCCAATATCGCGACCTGACGGTCAAGAGCCGTTTTTACACTCGCACCACGACGCTCAATGGCTTCAGCGATCCGGCGGTGCAGTCGCGGATCGACAGCATCGTCAGCGGCAATGCGGCGCTCGGCACCTCGCCCTTCTTCCACACCGGCGATCTGGGCTTTACCGGCGACTATAGCGGCTGGCTGAACATGACCCAGGGCGTGGCCGATGCGGTCGGTATCCCCGATCCCTTCGCGGAAGGCGGCTGCCCGGCCAATGCCGACGGCACCTGCCAGGTCTATACCGACACCTGGAAAGTCGGCGAACGCAACCTGGCCGGCTATGGCCAGGCGAACTTCGCCTTCGATGTCGGCCCTGTACCGGTCAGCGGCGTGATCGGCGCCCGCGTCGTCAATACCAAGGTCAACACCTCGGGCTATCTCAGCACCGGTGGCGTGATTTCACCGGTATCCTATGACAGCAACAACACCGAATTCCTGCCCTCGATCAACATGAAGGCGGAACTCATTCCCAACAAGCTGATGGCGCGTGCGACCGCGACCGAAGTGATGGCCCGTCCGCTGCCGCAGCAACTGGCACCGCGCTTCACCATCGACGTGGTCGGCCTGTCGGGTTCGCGCGGCAACCCGGATCTGCAGCCGTTCCGTGCTCGCCAATATGATGCCGGCCTGGAATATTATATCAATCGCACCAGCTTCGCGTCGGTCACCTATTTCCGCAAGGAAATCAGCTCGTTCATCCAGAACACGACCGAGCCCTACACCGATGCCAGCGGCGTCACCTACGCCATCACCGTGCCCACCAACGGCACGCAGAAGGTAACGATCAACGGCGTGGAAGCCGGCGCGCAGATCGCGTTCGACTTCATCGACGTGCCGGTGCTCAAGCAGATGGGCGTGGTCGCCAACTATACCTATTCCAAGGATAGCGGATACGAAGGGAAGGATTATTTCACCGGCGATTCCCTGCCGTTCCAGGGCCTGTCGCGCAAAGCCTACAATATCTCGGCCTATTATGAGGACGACGTCGTCAGCCTGCGGGGCGCCTATAACTGGCGGTCCAAATATCTGATCACGGCGCAGGGCCGCGGCAACAATCCCGAGTTTGGCGAAGCCTATGGCCAGCTCGACGCGTCGCTCAACGTCACGCTGATGCCGGGCATCTCGATGTTCCTGGAAGGCGTCAACCTGCTCGACGCGACGCGCAAGGAAAATGCCAACAGCGTCGAACGCCGCACCATCATCGAGACGGTCGGCCGCCGCGTCTATGGCGGTATCCGCTTCAAGCTCTGACGTGCGCGCATGGCCTGGCCTCCCCCAGGTCATGCGACAGGCTGCGGGTCGGGACATGCCCGACCCGCAGCCTCATTTTTTCAAGATATAGCGGGACAGGTCGCCATGTTCTCTCGCCGCACCCTCCTTGCATCGCTGGCGCTGGCGCCGATCGCCGGCCCGTTGAACGCCGCCGCGCGCAAGCCGCTGTGGCGCGACGATTTCCGCCATGGCCTCAAACAATGGCAGCTGGAGGCGGTTGGCGACGCGCGCGTCAGCGCACAGGACGGGCTGCTCGATATTGTCGCGCCCAAGGGACTGACGCTCTGGTTCCGCAAGCAACTGAGCGGCCCGGTCGCGATCCGCTATGATGTGCGCGCCGTGTCGGCCGACGGCCCCTATGACGAGGTCAGCGACGTCAACGCCTTCTGGATGGCGCGCGACCCGGCGGTGCCCGGCGGATCGGCGCTCGGCCGCATGCGCAGCGGCACGTTCGAGGATTATGACAGCCTCCAGACCTATTATGTCGGCATCGGCGGCAACCGGAACAGCACCACGCGGATGCGCCGCTATGTCGGCGAACCGGGCCATCGTCCGCTGCTGCCGGAGCATGACCGCACCGACAAGGCGGCGATGCTGGTGCCCAATCAGTGGCTTTCGATCGGCCTGATCGCCAACGACTCTCATATCGCGGTGGAGCGGGACGGGGCGACCCTGTTCACGCTCGACGATCCCGATCCCTATCGCAGCGGCCATTTCGGCCTGCGCACGACGCAGAGCCATCTCCAGGTCCGCAACTTCACCATCACCAAGATCTGAACAACAAAACAAGGGAGAGCAACGTGGATATCAGGGCGGGGATCAGCCGGCGCGACAGCCTGAAGGCCGGATTGATGGCGAGCGCGACCGCGCTGTTGCCGGGCGCTGCGCAGGCGGCAACCAGCGCGCGTGGCGGCGCGATGCCGGAAACCCCGGTCCGCTGGATCGACGATGCTGCCCCGCCGCTCTCGCTCGGCCAGACCTTCGGCGTGCCATGGCCGCGCGGCGTGCTGCGCGCGGGCAAGCCGCTGTCGGTGCAGGGCGCCGATGGCACCGCTCTGCCCTCGCAACACTGGACGCTGGCCACCTGGCCTGACGGCTCGATCAAATGGACCGCCCATGCGCTGGCCGCCGGTAGCGGCCAGCCCGGCGCGCTGCGGGTGGTGCAGGGCAAGCCCGCCGCGCCGCAAGCGCCGGTACTGGTGCGCGAACTCGCCGACCGGATCGAGATTCAGGTCGGGGCGCTGCGCTGGAGCATCGGCCGTTCGGGGAATGCGATCATCCAGTCGGCGCAGCAGGGCGGTCGCACCGTCGTTGGTCCCCTGACCCTGGTCGCCAGCGTCGACAGCGCGCCCGAAGGTGGCACCCGCACGCAATTTACCGGTCGCATCACCAGCGCCACGGTCGAGCAGAAGGGACCGATCCGTGCGGTGGTCAAGCTCACCGGCATACATGAAGGACAGGGGCATGAAGGGCAGGGGCGACAGATATTGCCCTTCACCCTGCGCCTCTATGCCCATGCCGGCGGCGATCATCTGCGCATCGTCCACAGCTTCATCTTCGATGGCGATCCGGCGAAGGATTTCATCAGCGGCATCGGCCTGACCGCCGCCGTGCCGATGGCAGGCGCCGCGCATGACCGTCATGTCCGCCTCGCCACCGCCGACGATGGCCTGTTCAGCGAAGCGGTGCGGCCGCTCACCGGCCTGCGCCGCGATCCGGGCAAGGCCGTGCGCGCCGCGCAGATCGCCGGCAAGGCGGTGCCGATGGACGCGATGGCGCCGGGCGTCGCCAAGCTGCTCGATCGCATCCCGACCTGGGGCGATTTCGACCTGACCCAATTGTCGGCCGACGGCTTTGCCATCGCCAAGCGCACGCAGGACGGCCATGCCTGGGTCGATTCCGTCGCCGGTAGCCGGTCGCAGGGCCTGGGCTATATCGGCTCGCCCCAGGGCGGCGCGGCGATCGCCACCCGCTATTTCTGGCAGCGCCACCCGTCCCAGATCAGCATTCGCGACGCTGAAAGCGACATGGCGACACTGACAGCCTGGCTCTGGTCGCCCGACGCCAAGCCGATGGACATGCGCTCCTATCGCGGCGTCCTGGGGATGGAGGGCTATGACGCCCAGAATGAAGGGCTCGACATCACCTATGAGGATTATGAGCCCGGCTGGGATGCCGCAACCGGCGTCGCGCGCACCAGCGAACTGACGCTGTGGGCCTGCGCCGCCACCCCCTCGGCCGATGCGCTGGCCGCCATGGCCCAGGCGAACGCCGTGCCACCGCAGCTGATGGTGACGCCCGATCGCATCCATGCCGCTGGCGTCTTCGGCATCTGGAGCCTGCCCGACCGGTCCAGCCCCATGAAGGCGCGGATCGAGGACCAGAATGCCAATCTGGTCGACTTCTATGTGGGTGAGGTGGATCGCCGTCGCTGGTATGGTTTCTGGAACCATGGCGACATCATGCACACCTATGATTTCGACCGGCATGTCTGGCGTTACGACATTGGCGGCTTCGCCTGGGACAATAGCGAACTGTCGCCCGACCTGTGGTTCTGGACCAGTGTGCTGCGCACCGGCAATGCCGCCGCCTTCCGCTTTGCCGAGGCGCTGACCCGCCATACCGGCGAGGTCGACGTCTATCATCTCGGCCGGTTCAAGGGGCTGGGCACGCGCCATGGCGTCCAGCACTGGAGCGACAGCAGCAAGCAGCCGCGCGTCAGCAATGCCATGTATCGCCGCATCTTCTATTATCTGACCGCCGACGAACGCGCCGGCGACCTGATGCGCGATCTGGTGACGTCCGACCTGTCGCTGGAGCATGTCGAGATCGGCCGCAAGGTGCCGGGCGCGCAGCGCAATCCGCTGCCGGCCGGGGTTATTGACCTCAGCTTCGGCACCATGTGGTGCTCGGTCGCCTCGGCCTGGCTCACCGAATGGGAGCGGACCGGCGACAAGAAGTGGCGCGAGCGACTGCTGAACGGCATGGATAGCATCGGTCGCCTCAAATATGGCTGGCTGGCGGGCAGCGTCCCCTATGACCTCAAGACCGGGCGCTTCATGGGGGCGGGGGACAAGATGTCCATCTCGCACCTCAATGCCGTGTTCGGCGCGCTGGAGGTGAATGCCGAGCTTCTCGACCTGCTCGACGTGCCGCGCTATCGCACCGCCTGGCTCGATTATTGCCGCTGGTTCAATGCCTCGCCGCAGGAGTGGAAGGCGAAGTTCGACCAGCCTTTCGGCCG
Source organism: Sphingobium scionense (assembly GCF_014197035.1). GTDB lineage: Bacteria > Pseudomonadota > Alphaproteobacteria > Sphingomonadales > Sphingomonadaceae > Sphingobium > Sphingobium scionense. The sequence continues at coordinate 128,505 of NZ_JACIEU010000008.1, forward strand.
CCGCAACCTGAAGGAAGGCCATTCGCGCCTGACCGCCTATGTCGCGCGCGAGACCGGCGACAGGGAACTGGCGGTCCGGGCCTGGAAGGAGTTTCTGGGCGGCGAAGCGGGGCTTGGCCTGTCGACCGGCGATCCGCGCGTGGCGCTGAAGGGGCCGGCCTATGTCCGCCCGATCGTCGAATGGCCGGACGTTTCCACCAATGCGGCGGCCCAATGGGGGCTTGCCGCGATACAGAATCTGGCGCTCATTCCCGACGCGCTCGCCGACGCTGCCAAGTGATGAAGGGCCTTAAGATGAAGACGATGATGATCGCCCTGATGGCGGGGCTGATGGTGAGCGCGGCGACCCCGGCGTTGGCCAAGCCCGTGGCCGAATGGGTCGACCAGACCACTGGCCACCGCGTGCTGCGGCTGACCGATGTACCGGGCAGCGCCAGCCTTTATTTCCACCAGAACAGCTATACGCCGCAGGGCGACAAGATGCTGATCTCCACCCCCGACGGCATTTCGGTGCTGACCTTGGCCGACTGGAGCATCAGGCCGCTGGTCAAGGGCAAGGATATCCAGCTGCTCTTCACCGGGCGCAAGACGCGCACGGCCTATTATGCCAGCCACAGGCGCGACGATGGCGCCGGCGCGACGACGCTTTATGCTGTCGATATCGACAGCGGCAAGGTGCGCAAGATCGCGACCGTCGATCGCGGTTCGATCGGCTCGATCAATGCGGACGAGACGCTGCTGCTCGGCCAGTGGGCGGCGAGCGACAAGCCGCTCCAGCCCGACGGCACCCAGAAGCGCGCCGCGCCGGAGATCAAGCAGCAGTTCGGCCAGGCCAATTATGCTGCCAACGGCCCGGACGGAAAGCCGCTCAGCTTTGCCGAGGCGAAGGAAGTGCGCCTCAACGAGCGGCTGGAAGCGCGCATCCCGATGGAGATCTTCACCATCGACATCCGCACCGGGGAGCGCAAGGTGGTGGTCGCCTCGACCGACTGGCTCAACCATATCCAGTTTTCGCCGACCGACCCCGGCCTCATCATGTATTGCCATGAAGGCCCCTGGCACAAGGTCGACCGGATCTGGACGATCCGCACCGACGGCAGTGGCCAGCAACTGGTCCACAAGCGCACCATGAACATGGAAATTGCCGGCCACGAGTTCTTCTCGCCCGACGGCAAGTGGATCTGGTATGATCTGCAGACGCCGCGCGGCGAGGTGTTCTGGCTGGCCGGCTATGAGCTGGCGACCGGGCATCGGCAGTGGTTCAAGGTCGACCGCAACCAATGGTCGGTCCATTATAACCAGGCCCCCGACCTTCAGCATTTCTCCGGCGACGGCGGCGACAGCGAAATGGTCGCCCATGCCCCTGACGGCAAATATCTCTATCTCTTCACGCCCCAGGCCATTCCAGACGTCGCCGGCATCCATGCCGACAATGCCGCCGACCTGATCGCGCCGGGCACCTTCGGCATCGAGAAGATCGTCGACATGCGACGCCATGACTATCGGCTGGAGCCCAACATCACCTTCACCCCCGACGGCAAGTGGATGATCTTCCGCTCCAACATGGACGGCGCGCCGCAAATCTACGCGGCGGAGATCGCCAAGCCGGCGCACTGACGACGGGCGATTGCCGGGCGGGGCGTCGCTGGCCTATGGTCGGGGCGCCCCGCGTGAAAGGCTGACGTCATGATGCGTGCCCGGCTCTGCTATCTGCTGTTGTTCCTGACGCCGGTTGCGGCCGATGCCGTGCCGCCGCCGACCCCGGCCGATCTCGCCGGCTGCGAAGGATCGGCCTTCGTCGTGGACACGCTGGTCTGCGCCGACCCGGCGCTCAAGGCGGCCGATGCCCGTGTCCGGGTGCCCAGCGCGGATCAAGCCCGCCTGCTCGATGCCGCATCCGACTATGTCGAGCGGCAGGAGGCCTGGTTCCAGCGCCGCAACCGCTGCGCCTTCGCCGCCGACCAGCCCGCCTGTCTGCGCGACGCCTATGTCGAACGGACGGTGGTGCTGGCGGCGCTGGCCCATGATTCTGCGCAGGACCGGGCCGGACAGTGCGGCACAATGGCGGTAAGGATCGGCATGGTGGAGGGCGCGACCATCATCCGCGACGACAATCGCCTGGTTGCGGTGGCGCTGCCGGCGCCCCGCTCGTCGTGGCGCAATTTCGTAACGATGGACGCGCGCGGCAAGACATTGCGTCTGCGCCGGCCGGACGGCGCGCATATGGATTGTCGCTAATCCATCCCGTCCTCGCTGTGCATGATGTCGGCGCGGGTGATGGTGCCGCCCTGGCTGTGGACCACGGCCAGTCGCTTGCGGCCCTTGTCGCGGAAGCTGATCTCGCCGCTGTCGATCGCCGGATCGGCAATCATGATAAGTGCATCGAACACGCCGCGCGCCTCGCGCAATTCGGTCAGGATCGTCAGCAGTTCGTGCGAGGTGATGCGGGTGCCGCCTTCGCTGTCGGGCATCTGCTTCTCGATGATGCGGTGCAGCGCCTCGACGATCGCCAGCGTCGGGTGCAGCCGTTCGACCGAGACGGGCGCGGCCAGCGGCACGGCGCGAACATCGGCCAGCGCCAGATAGGGGTCGATCGCGCCGGGGCCGAAAACCTGCTCGATATTGGCAAGCGTCACGGCGTCCAGGTTGCTCGCCTCGTTGCGGGCATTCTTGACCGTGCCGGCCGAACAGCCGATCCGCTCCGCCAACTGGCTGTCGGACAGGCCATGGGCCTTCTGGATGCGCCGCACGATGGTGGCGACCGCTTCCCGATAGATGCCGTTCGATAGCCGCGTTCCGGCCATGTCCCGCTTCTCCCGCTTCGACGTGCCCCGCCCCAACAGGAATGCCGGGCCGGACGGGCGTGCGCAAGAGTTTGTGCGCTGCGCCCGATTCCGGCAAAGACCTTGGCGGGCCATGCACCCTAGTTGCACGATCCATGAACCCGGATCGCCGTCGTTTTCTCCTTTCCGCTTCCGCTGTGGTCGCGGGTGCTGTGGGCACTGCGCGTGCCACGGCGCCGGGACCGATTCGCGCCCTCAAGCCGATGTTGCCGGTCCAGCCTGCGGTCCCGACCGCGACGCCAACGCCGCCCGCGCTGGTCAGGCCCGCCCTGTTTGCGCAGGCGCGCGCCGCGATGGAACGGCATCCGCAGATCCGCAACCGGCATCGCATGGCGCTGGTCGATTTCACGGCGCCCTCGTCCGACCCGCGGTTGCACATCGTCAACATGCTCGATGGCACCACCACCTCCTATCTGGTGGCGCATGGCAGCGGATCGGACCCGGACCATAGCGGCTGGCTGGAACGCTTCTCCAACGCGCCCGGCTCCAATGCATCCTGTTCGGGCGCCTTCCTGACGGCCGATCCCTATGTCGGAAAGCATGGCCCGTCGCAGCGGCTTATCGGGCTCGATCCGACCAACGACAATGCGCTCAGCCGCGCGATCGTGTTGCATGGCGCCTGGTATGCCGAACCCACATTGGCCAGCGCGCGCGGCAAGCTGGGGCGCAGCCAGGGCTGCTTCGCGGTCGGTGACAGCGTCCGGTCGCAGGTTATGGCCCAGCTTGGCCGAGGCAGCCTGATCTACGCGGCCAAGCTGGTCGTCTGAATTTTGCAGTTGAGCGCGTCGCCCCAATCGACGCGCAGGTCCGTGCCGCCGCTTAACCCCTTTCGCGGTTGGCGCCATGGCCGTCCGGGAGCGGTCCTCGCATCGCTCCCGGATATCATTCCTCGGTATTTTTCCTGAGCGCTATCCACGGCTTTGCCGAATGCGTCGCACCGCCACTGCTGTAGCATGCGCCTGTCTGCGACTCCGCCGTCCGGTGTTGCAGGAACAGGGGAACTAAGGATGAAGCGCTTCTCGACCATCATGTCGGCGACGGCCTTGCTGGCTGCCGCCTTTCCGATCCTGCCGGCCCATGCCGCGCCACCGCGCGATGTCGACGATCTGGTCGGCGCGCGGGGCTCGTCCGGCGAAAGCGCGCTCCAGTCGCGCGGCTATCGCATCGCCAAACAGAATGGGCTTACCAACTATTGGTGGAACAGCGCGAAGGACCAGTGCATCCGCGTCGTCACCTATAATGGCCGCTATGATGCGATCGACAGCGCGTCGGACGGCGATTGCGGCCATGGCGGCGGCAATACGGCGGCAGCGGCGGTTGCCGGCGTCGCGGCGATCGGCCTGATCGCGGCGCTCGCCAGCCACAAGAAGAGCCATGGTGACAGTTCCGCCCAGCATGACAGCGAATATGAGCGGGGCTATCATGACGGCCTCTATGGCGGCGACTATGACCGCAACGACAGCGAAGCCTATCATTCGGGCTACTCGGCGGGCGAGGCGGAGCGGGATAATCGCCTGGCAGCCAACAGCCAGATCGTGCGCGGCGCCCCGGCGGCCGCACAGCGCGCCTGCGCGCGGCGCGGCGACGAGTATCAGAATGTGCCGGCGGGCAGTTCCGTGCCGGTCAGCGTCTATCCGCAGGGCGGCAATCGCTACGAGATCATCATTGCATCGGGCCATTATCGCGCGCGGTGCAGCGTGACGGGCGATGGCAATGTGATCTCGATGGATCCCTATTGATCGGAAGGAAGCGCGTCATGAGGAATGCAATGATCGCGACCGGCGCATTGGCGGCACTGGCCATGCCGGCCATTGCCCAGGCGCCGGTGCGCAGCGAGCGGGTGCAATTTTCCAGGGGGGCCGCGTCAAAGGTCATCAAGGCATCGCTCAAGGGCTATGACATCGTCGATTATCTGGTCGGCGCGCGCGCCGGCCAGACGATGAATGTGACCTTCAGGACCAGCAACGCCTCCAGCTATTTCAACCTGATGGCACCCGGCGCAGGGGAGACGGCGATGTTCGTCGGCTCGACCGCCGGCAACAGCTTTTCCGGCCGCCTGCCCGCCAATGGCGATTATCGAATCCGCGTCTATCTGATGCGCAACGCCGCGCGCCGCAATGAAGTCGCCAATTATACGCTGACGGTGGGCATTGCTGCGGCGGCAGCCACCGCTGCGCAGGCGATGCCGCCGGCAACCGGCCCCGCGCTGACGCCGGGCAATATGCCAGCTTATTGCCGGGGAGAGGCATCCAGCCAATATGGCACCCGCCCGGCCTATGTGAAGACCGGTGCGATCGCCAAGGCGCCCGGTGGCTTCTTCATCGACGGCACGGTCGACAAGGGCAGGGAAGGGATCAAGCGTTTCCGCTGTCGTTTCGATGCAGGGCGCCGCTTCGTCGATGTGATGGCGATGACGCCGGACGGCGAATAGCCGGTTCAGCCGCCCAGGATCAGGTAGCTCGCCGCGCTGTTGATCAGCGAGGCGAGCAGCCAGGTGCCCAGCACCGATCGGAACGCCTTGCCGGTCGATTTCCGGGTGCGACTGCGCAGCCAGATCGTCTCGATCCGCAAATACCAGATGATGGTGATGAGGCTGACGACCAACGCTGCGATCGTCACCTCGGCCTGGTTGAAGCGAGCGAGAATCGAGGCGATGCCCAGCACCAGCGCGGCCGGCCCGGCAATATAGCATTGGGCGTAGAAGGGCCGGCGCAGCGTGTCGCGATTGAGTTCCAGGCCCTGTGCCTTCAACCGTCGCACAGCGAACATCAGCGGATAGATGGCGAAGAGGAAGGCGCGCAGCACCAGCAGGTTCATTTCCGACGCGGTGATTGCCTTGCCAAGCCCGGTGGTCGCAACTTCGGGCATCTTCTGGTGCGACGCCACCTCGATCAGGTGCGACAGCAATATGGTCAGCATCAGGAACAGGGGCGGGCTCAGCATGTCGGTAAATTGCTGGTCAGGCGCATCCTCCAGTTCCTTGTCGGAATAGCGCAGCATCTGGATGGGATGGCGGATGGTCCGCCACAAGGTGCGGGGATAGAAGACCAGCCAGCTCATCGCCTCATAGAGAAATTCCTCCAGCGACTGGAACAGGCGTAGGAAATCCATCGACACTCCCGATATCTGCGGGCTGGGGATCCGCCGATCATGCCAGCCAACGGGGATCGACGCAAACAGGCCAAATTGTCGCCGCTCAACGCGGGACAGTGCAGCGTTAGCGGCTATTGGCGCGTTGCTGATCTGCCCGCACCGCCGGCTTGTCCGACGTCAGATTGTCGAGCCAGGGCAGGGCCGGTGGCGCCAGCCTGACGGTGGGCGTTGCATCCTGCGGTGCGCTCATGCCGCTTGCCGTGACCAGGGCCACACAAATGCCGGCGCCCGCTGCAACCATGGCAGACCAGTCTCTCACCATCGCACACAGCTCCCTCTGCTGGGCTGCGATCGGCAGGAAAGTTTCGCGATTGGCGCCGCGACTCACCCGTCCGAACGCTGGAATAAAGGGATGATCGCGCATTCCGAGGTGTCGCGCCATAGTGGATTTTGCGGGCCTATCCGGATCGGCCCGCGTTGGTGCGACAACGGCGTCTGAGTAAGATTTTCGTCCTCCGGCTAGGGATATAAGGGGCGGTCCCTAGGGGAGAATCCCGATGGCTGGCCGGGTGCCGGCTTGGCTATGCCCAGGGATATTCCAAGGGAGGTCGCGACATGTTCAGGCGCATATTCGTCACCGGTCTGCTGCTGGCGCTGGCCGGCTGTGCCACCACGCCGCGGGTCAATTATGATGCCGATCCCGCCGCCAATTTCACCGGCTATCGCAGCTATAGCTGGGCGTCGATCACCGTGCCGCAGGGCATGAACCCGCTGCTGTTCCAGCGCGTGAAGGCGTCGATCGACGCTGCGCTTGCGGCGCGGGGCTATAGCCAGGCCAATCCCGGCGAGTTCGCCATCGGCTTCACCCTGGGCGCGCGCGACCGGGTCGAAGTGACCGATTTCGGTCCCTATGCCACCTATTATCGCCCCTGGGGTGGTTGGGCCGGCTGGGGCGGCTATCGCAATGTCGATGTGCGCAACGTGACCGACGGCACGCTGACGGTCGACATCTATGATACCGGGACCAAGCAGCCGGTCTGGCATGGGACGGCCACCCAGGAGGTCAGCCGCAAGAGCCCCGATCAGGCAGTGATCGACAAGGCGGTGACCGCCGTGCTCGCCAATTTTCCGCCGCCGATCAAGACCAGGTGACGGGAGCGACCCATGGCTGAAACGCAGGAACCCAAAGGCGTGCCCGCCCGCCCCGCCCGCAATATGGGTGAGCCTGTCCCGCCCATTCCCGAAGCGGAAGCGGCGGCGTCCGACGACGCGTCGACGGTCTTTTCGCATTTTCGCACCGGTCTGTCGCGCCACCGCACGGGCCTGTCGGAACATCGCACCGACCTGTCCGAATATCGCACCGACCTGTCCGGGCATCGCACCGAAATGTCGATGCGCCGGACCGGCATGTCGTTCCAGCGCACCCGGATGAGCGCAGACCGCACCCTGATGTCGGAAATGCGCACCGCGCTGTCGCTGATCGGCTTCGGCTTCACCATCAATCAGGCATTCCAGAAGATGCAGGACGCGGGTAGCATCCAGAATGTCAACGCGCCGCGCAATTTCGGCGTGGCGCTGCTGATCTTCGGCATCGTGCTGCTGGCCGGCGGGATCGTGCGTCATGTCCAGTTCGCCACCGAATTGCGCGACCGGCGCAAGATCATGACGGAAGACGGGCTGATCTATTCCGACAGCCGCTTCCCGATCTCGGTAACTTTGGTGATTGCCGTCTGCCTGCTGGCGCTGGCGCTGGCAGCGGTGCTGGGCATCGTCTTCAACCTCGCCCTGCTGGGCTGAATCGCGGGGCCGGCGGTCCCGCTTCCCTTAGCTCTGCAGCATGTCCTGCCCACTATTATAATGGTGCCAGGCCATGATCGCGGCGGCACCGCGATGCGGGCGCCAGGCTTCGGCAAGGTCGCGGGTCAATTTCTCGCTCGGCCGCTCGCCCAGCCCCAATATCCGCCCGACCGCGATCTGCACGGCCAGGTCGCCGGCCGGCCAGATGTCGGGGCGGCCTTCGGCGAACAGCAGGTAGATTTCCGCCGACCAGCGGCCGATGCCCTTGATCTGCACCAGTTGCGCGATCGCGACCTCGTCGTCGGCGGGCAGGGCATGGAGGTCCAACGTGCCGTCCACCACCAGTTCGGCCAGGCTGCGGGCATAGCCCTGTTTCTGCCGCGACAGGCCGCACGCCCGCAGCGCATCGAAATCGCGCGCCAGCAGCGCTTCGGGCGTGCAGCCGATACCCAGCTCCGCCTCCAGCTTGCGCCAGACCGCTGCGGCGGACGCGACGCTGACCTGCTGGCCGACGATGGTGCGCAGCAACGTCTCATAGCCCGGCTCGCGCACACGCGGCACCGGATAACCGACGCTGGCGATCGCCGCACCGAACGCCGGCTCCGCCGCAGCGATAAAGTCCAGGCTGACGCGCAATTCTTCCGCCGTGCTCACCATGTCCGCCCGTCCAGCCCTTGATTTCGCCGCCGCTGTCCGTCAGAGCGGCGGAGATAAGTCCAAAAGGAATGGGTAGATGCCGAAGCTGATCGTGGTCAACCGTGATGGTGCTGAACAGACTGTTGAGGGGGACAAGGGTCTCTCGGTGATGGAAGTCATTCGCGATCATGGCTTTGACGAGCTGCTTGCGCTGTGCGGCGGCTGCTGCTCCTGCGCGACCTGCCATGTCTATGTCGACCCGGCCTTTGCCGACGCCCTGCCGGCGATGAGCGAGGACGAGAATGACCTGCTCGACAGCAGCGATCATCGCAACGACACCAGCCGCCTGTCCTGTCAGGTCGTGCTGAGCGACGCGCTCGACGGCCTGCGCGTCACCATCGCGCCGGAAGACTGATTCCTTACTTCAGGGCCTGACCCGTAACGTCGCGGCTGGCGCATCGCCGGTCAGCGGCGTGATGGTCCATATGATGCGCTTGCCCTCCGGCACGGTGGTTGCGCCCTCTTCCTGATTCTGGCTGACGATCTCCGCATCGGTGGTCAGCGTGAACGTGCCGTTGAGCGCCTTGGCGGCGGCGTCGCCCGATCCGCCACCCATGCCGGCCGGCCCCTGGCTCTTGTCGAAACCGTTGGAAAAGCCCGGTGCCTTCACCCGGACCCGGTCCGCCCCGCGCATTTCCACCGCGACGAAGGGCAGGACGATCTGCGCGTCGATGTTGAAGGGGAAGAGGAAGGCATGATCCAGCCTTCCGCTGATCGCATAGTCGATCGCGAATTTATGATCGCCCAGATACTGGACCGACCGGAACCCCCTTTCCTTGGTCAGGGCGCTCGCCATCGCCTGCATCTGTGCGTCGTCGCCGCTGGCCTTGTCGAACTGGGTGGTGGCAGGCGGCGCGGGCGTCTTGCTCTGGTTCTGCGCCACCTTCTGCAACACGGCCTCCTCGCCCTCGGGCGGGGTGACGCCTTCCAGCGGATCATCCTCCGCATCGCTGTTGAGGCCGCCCAGCGCCTTGTCCATGTCCGACGCCAATATCTCGCCCTTATAGGCAAAGGCGAAACTGCGGTCGGCGCGAATGTCGAGGGTGGAGGTGAAGCTGCCGGGTGTCACCAGGCATCCGGGCAACATCAGCAGCGCAGCCAGTGCGCCCGCCGCGCGGGACAATAGGACCATGGCGAACCCCCGCTCGTCTGCGCGACGATCCGGCAGGGCAGGGCGCCCTTGCCGGATCGTCGCAGATGGTGCCCGGCGGCCGCTTACCGGCTGGTGGCGGCGTAGAGGGCGATCGCCGCGGCGTTGGAGACGTTCAGGCTCTCCATGCGCGGGCTGATCGGCAGCTTAGCGATAATGTCGCAATGCGCCATGGTGTTGTGGCGCAGCCCTTCGCCCTCGGCGCCCAGCACCAGCGCGACACGCGATTCGCCGATCGCGTCGGCCAGCACGGTGTCGCAGTCGCCATCCAGGCCTATGCGCCAATAACCGGCCTCGGCAATCTCTTCGAGCGCGCGGGCCAGGTTCACCACCCGCACCCAGGGCACGGTTTCCAGCGCGCCCGACGCGGCGCGGGCCAGCACGCCCGATTCGGGCGGCGCATGCCGGTCCTGCGTGACGATGCACAGTGCGTCGAAGGCGGCGGCCGAACGCAGGATCGCGCCGACATTATGCGGGTCGGTCACCTGGTCGAGCACCAGAATCGGGCGCCGGTCGTCCCGTCCCTGTTCCAGCACGTCGCCCAGCCAGACATCGTCCAGCGGTTCGACTTCGGCGACGATGCCCTGATGCGGCGCATCCGACGGCACCATGCGACCCATGTCGGCGACGTCGGAATAGACGATCGGCAACACGGGCGGCAGGTCGAGCGCGCCGATGGCTTCGCGCGTGCCCCAGATCTTGCGCACGATGCGGTTCGGGTTGGCGAGCGCGGCCGTGATGGCGTGGCGTCCGTAGAAGCGGGGGAAGGCGCCTTTCGGCTTGCCGGTACGATGTCCTCTTTTCATGTTTTCGCTCTTTTCACATCACCCCATTGACAGGCAAGCCTCCTTTCGCCATTGAGCCGCCTCCAGCGCGGCGGGACAGCAATTTTCCTCCGTGCAGGGCACTGGACAGGTGGCCGAGTGGTTAAAGGCAGCAGACTGTAAATCTGCCGGGGTTTCCCCTACGTTGGTTCGAACCCAACCCTGTCCACCATTGCCCTATTCGGCGCGCCGCCTCTTTCGGGTTTCCGGTCCGCGCGCCGCACCAGCCGAGCCCGTTACCGCAAGAGGAACGTCGCTTGGCCTGGGTCATTCTCGGCATCGCCGTATTCACCGAAATCATCTGGGCATTGAGCCTGAAATGGGCCGCCACTATCGGCAGCTGGCAGGCATCGGCCGTGCCGATCACGCTCAGTTTCCTCAACATGGGCCTTTTGGCGCTGGCGATGCGGGATCTGCCGGCCGGCACCGCCTATGCGATCTGGACGGGCCTTGGCGCCGTGGGTGTCATCATCGGCGGCATGATCCTCTATGGCGATCGGGTCAACATGGCCCAGATCGGCTTCATGGCGCTGATCGTGATCGGCGTGGTCGGCACCAAATTGTCGGCCCAGGCCTGATATCAGCCCCTGATTCGCGTAACATGATTCGCCCGGTGGCCTGATCGCGGCATCGGGGCGTCGCGCCGCAGGCTTATTGCCGCAGCGCAACAAAAACGGCGGAAGTCCGTTTGTCTTTGGACAAGCCCCGTTCATTCTTCCCCGGTTACGCTCTCTCCCGCATGACTCTTGCCCGCATGACTCTTGATCGCCGCGACCTTCTGATCCGCACCCTGGGCGGTGTCCTCGCCCTTGGCATTCCCCGCCGCGCGCTGGCGCAGGCCGACGTTGCCCGCGTCGACGCGCTGATCGCGAAGATGACGCTGGAGGAAAAGGCCGGGCAGATGACCTGCCTCGCCGACAGCTTCCGGCCTTTCAATCCGCCCAATCCCAGCGTTGGCATCCAGGACGAGAAAAGGCTGGCGCAGGAGATCGCCAAGGGTCGGGTCGGCTGCCTGTTCAACGGCATCGGCGTCGCGGGTGGTCGCCGCGCTCAGGAGATCGCGGTCAAGGACAGCCGTCTCGGCATTCCGCTATTGCTGGCGGGCGACGTGATTCACGGCCTCAAGACCATCTTTCCCGTGCCGCTGGGCGAAGCTTCCTGCTTCGATCCCGCGCTGGTGGAAAAGACCGCGCGGGTCATGGCGGTGGAGGCGACGGCGGCCGGCCTGCACCTCACCTTCGCGCCGATGGTCGATGTCGCGCGCGACCAGCGCTGGGGCCGGGTGGTCGAGGGCGCGGGCGAGGATGTCTATCTGACCGGCCTGTTGTCGGCGGCACGCATTCGCGGCTTCCAGGGTCGCGACCTGCGCCGCGACGATTCGCTGCTCGCCTGTCCCAAGCATTTCGCCGCCTATGGCGCGGTCGCGGCCGGCCTGGAATATGGCAGCGTCGACATCAGTGACGAGACGCTGCGCGAAACCCATTTGCCGCCCTTCGGCAAGGCCTTTGCCGCCGGTGCGCTCACCACCATGGCCGCCTTCAACGAGATTAACGGCGTGCCCGCGACCGCCGACCGCGAGTTGCTGACGGACATCTTGCGCGGCGAATTGCAGTTCCGCGGTTTCGTCTTCTCCGACTACACCGCCGACGAGGAACTGATCGCCCATGGCTTTGCCGAGGATGAGCGCGACGCCGCCCGCCTTGCCGTGCTGGCCGGGGTCGACATGTCGATGCAGAGCGGCCTCTATATCCGCCATATCCCCGATCTGGTGAAGAGCGGCGCGGTGCCGATGGCGACGGTCGACGTCGCCGTGCGCCGCATCCTTTATGTGAAGACGGCGATGGGTCTGTTCGACAATCCCTGGCGATCGCTCGACGCGGCGGTGGAAAAGACCCGCATTGCCACGCCCGCCCATCATGCGCTGGCGCGCGAGGCGGCGGCGCGATCGGTGGTGCTGCTCAGGAATGACGGGGTGCTGCCGCTCGATCCCGCCGCCGGGCAGAAGATCGCGCTGATCGGCCCGTTCGGCGAGGACAAGGCCAATCTCTACGGCCCCTGGGCCTTTTACGGCGATCCCGACAAGGGCGTCGACATCGCCACCGGCCTGCGCGCGGCGATGCCCGATCCGGCGAAGCTGACGGTCGAACTGGGCTGCGCGGTCAACGGCCCGATCAAGGACGGGATCGCCCGTGCCGTTGCGGCGGCGAAGGCGGCGGATGTGGTGATCCTGGCAGTCGGCGAATCCCAGGCGATGTCGGGTGAGGCGCAATCGCGCACCAGCATCGAACTCCCGTCCTCGCAACAGGCGCTGGCCGATGCGATCGCCGCCACCGGCAAGCCGGTGATCGTGCTGTTGCGCCATGGTCGCGCCCTCGCCCTGCATGATGGCGTCGCCAATGCGCAGGCCTTGCTCGCGACCTGGTTCCTCGGCTCGGAAACCGGCCATGCGCTGGCCGACATATTGTTCGGCAAGGTCGATCCCTCGGGCAAGCTGCCGGTCAGCTTCCCCTGGGAAAGCGGGCAGGAGCCTTTCTTCTACGACCGCAAGTCGACCGGCCGACCGACGGTGGACAATGGCAGCACCGAATATAAGGCGCGCTATGCCACCACCGACAACAGCGCCCGTTTCCCCTTCGGCCATGGTCTCAGCTACACCGATTTTCAGCTCAGCGATTTGAAGCTGTCCGACGTTGCGCTGCGCTGGGACGGCGCGGTCGAGATCACCGCGCGCCTCACCAACAAGGGCAAGCGCAAGGGCAGCGAGGTGGTGCAGCTCTATATCCGCGATCGCGTCGCCAGCCGCACCCGCCCGATCCGCGAATTGAAGCGTATCCAGCGCGTGACCCTGTCGCCGGGCGATTCCACCCAGGTCCGCTTCACCTTGTCGCGCACCGACCTGGAGTTCGTCGGTGCCGGCAACCGCCGCATCGCCGAACCGGGCCTGTTCGACCTGTGGGTCGGCCAGTCCTCGACCGGCGGCCTGCACGGCCAGTTCACCCTCTATGCGGCGGCACCCACCACATCGTCACCCCGGGCTTGACCCGGGGTCCCGCTTCGCAAATGTTCGCACCATGGCGCGCGAACGGCAGGGCGGATGGGTCTACATCATGGCCGATCGGTATCGGGGCACGCTCTATGTCGGCGTGACCGCCGATCTTGCCGCCCGAATCCATCAGCATCGATCCGGCACGGGGTCCGACTTCTGCGCTCGCTATGGATTGGCCCGGCTTGTGTGGGCACAGCGGGGTGACGACATGCTCAGTTGCATCGCTCATGAGAAGCGCCTCAAGCATTGGCGCCGGCAATGGAAGTTCGACCTGATCGAAGGCGCCAATCCGGACTGGCAGGATCTGTTCGACCAGATTGTCTGACGCAGTAGCGGGACCCCGGGTCAAGCCCGGGGTGACGGGTAGAAACGGGCGGCCCCTCCGATCCACCCTCTCTCATAGGAAAATCCGATCACTGTGACGGATTCGATTCGTTTCGATCCGGCGCCGCGCAGGACTACCCCTTTTCGCGCCTTGAACAGGCCGAACAGGACAGGGGAGAGAAACATGTCCACGACCCGCATTTCCACATTCGCTTTGGCGTGTGCGCTGCTCGCCAGCCCGGCGCTCGCCGCCGATCCCAAGCCGTCGCCGCAGGCCGACACCGTGACCGAGGCGCCCAAGCCGCCCGTCAATGAGAAGCCCGGCGGCATGACCAACAAGGACTGGTGGCCCAATCGCCTGGACCTCACCGCGCTGCGCCAGCATGAGGCGACCCGCGCCAATCCCTATGGCGCCGACTATGATTATGTGAAGTCATTCAACAGCCTCGACCTGGAAGCGGTCAAGGCCGACATCCGCAAGGTGCTGACCACGTCGCAGCCCTGGTGGCCGGCCGACTATGGCCATTATGGCCCCTTCTTCATCCGCATGGCCTGGCACAGCGCCGGCACTTATCGCGTCGGCGACGGCCGTGGCGGCTCGGACGGCGGCGAACAGCGGTTCGATCCGCTCAACAGCTGGCCCGACAATGTCAGCCTTGACAAGGCGCGCCGCCTGGTCTGGCCGATCAAGCAGAAATATGGCCGGAAGCTGAGCTGGGGCGACCTCATGGTCCTGTCCGGCAATGTCGCGCTGGAGGATATGGGCTTCAAGACCGTGGGCTTTGCCGGCGGCCGCATCGACGCCTGGCAGCCGGACGTCGTCTATTGGGGGCCGGAAACCAAGATGATGGGGACCGAGCGCTCCAATCCCGACGGTTCGCTCAAGCGCTCGCTCGCCGCGACCACCATGGGCCTCATCTATGTGAACCCCGAAGGCCCCGGCGCCAATCATGATCCCAAGGGTGCCGCCGCTGACATCCGCCGCGCCTTCGGCAACATGGCGATGGATGACGAGGAGACGCTGGCGCTGATCGCGGGCGGCCACACTTTCGGCAAGGCGCATGGCGCAAAGAAGCCCGAGGAATGCCTGGGCGCGGAACCCGCTGCCGCCGGCATCGAGGACCAGGGCCTTGGCTGGAAGAACAAGTGCGGCAAGGGCAATGCGGAGGATACGCTGACCTCGGGCCTCGAAGGCGCCTGGTCCGCTACGCCGACCCAGTTCACCACCCAATATATCGACAATCTGCTGAACTTCGACTGGATCAAGACCAAGAGCCCGGCCGGCGCGACCCAGTGGATCCCGACCGATCCCGCCACCGCGCAGATGGTCCCCGACGCGCATGTGAAGGACAAGCGGCACGCGCCGATCATGTTCACGACCGACATCGCGCTCAAGGAAGATCCCGGTTTCCGCAAGGTGCTGGAAAGCTGGCAGAAGGATCCCGAACTGTTCAGCAAGGCCTTCGCCCGCGCCTGGTTCAAGCTGACCCATCGCGACCTCGGCCCGCAGGCCCGCTATCTCGGCAAGGACATCCCGTCCGAAAGCTATAGCTGGCAGGATCCGCTGCCCAAGGCGAGCTTCGCCCCCGTCAGCGCCGCCGATCAGGCGAAGCTGAAGGCCGCCGTGCTGGCGTCGGGCCTGACCGGGCCGGAACTGGTGCGCACCGCCTGGGCCTCGGCCGCGACCTTCCGCAGCACCGACATGCGCGGCGGCGCCAATGGCGCGCGCCTGCGGCTCGACCCGCAGCGGGGCTGGGCGGTCAACGACCCGGCGGAACTCAACAAGGTGCTGACGAAGCTGACCGCGATTCAGAAGGATTTCGCGAAATCGGGTCAGCAGGTGTCGATGGCCGACCTCATCGTCCTGGGCGGTAACGCCGCAATCGAGCAGGCAGCGCAGAAGGGCGGTTACAGCATCACCGTGCCCTTCACGCCCGGCCGGGTCGACGCCGCGCAGGCGCAGACCGATGTCGCCTCCTTCGCCTATCTGGAGCCCAAGGCGGACGGCTTCCGCAACTGGTATGGCCCCAAGGCGGAGGTCAGCCCGGCCGATGCGCTGGTGGACAAGGCCGACGCGCTCGACCTCACCGTGCCGGAAATGACCGTGCTGGTCGGCGGCATGCGGGCGCTCGGCGGCAATAGCGGCGGCTCCAAGAATGGCGTGCTGACCACCCGTCCGGGCACGCTCAGCAACGACTTCTTCGTCAATTTGCTGACGATGGACACGGTGTGGAGCAAGTCGGCGACGCCGGGCCTTTATGACGGCAAGGACCGCGCCAGCGGCGCGGCGAAGTGGACGGCCACCCCGGTCGACCTGATCTTCGGCTCCAATTCCGAACTGCGCGCCGTCGCCGAAGTCTATGCCGAGGACGACGCGAAGGAGAAGTTCGTCGCCGACTTCGCCGCCGCCTGGACCAAGGTCATGAACGCGGATCGCTTCTGAAAATGAGGAGCCCGGCGGCGCATAACGTCGCCGGGTTCTTCGGATCGGATTGGCCGGAAGCGGCTGTAAAATCCTCCCCTGCAAGGGGAGGGGGACCACGAAGTGGTGGAGGGGTGTCGCCCTATCGAGAGGGGGGACACCCCTCCGTCTGGCCTACGGCCAGCCACCTCCACTTGCAGGGGAGGATAGTCTGAAAGCGACCATTTTTGGCCACTTCACAAGATCATCCTCATTCTTGAAACCGGCCACTCTTTTGGATGGCACGTCAGACGCCGAAGACGAAATCTGGTGGATTGCTGAACTTACTCGGATATGCTGGCAACCCATGGATATGACCAAGCATGATCGCGGCTTCCACAAGCTACTCACATATCTCGCGCGAATACCGTCTGTTCAGACCAATGACACTCCTTGGGGTGGCTTCGGTTCAGGAATGAGCGACGCTGGATGGTGGGTGAAGTTCTCGCTGAACCTTGACCATCATCTCGCATGGAATGCCGTTCAAGAGATCGCTTACGTTCTCAACGAGTTGTCACTTTCCGAACGGTTGCCCACGGTGTTCAAGCCCGTGTCCCCGCCGCCATACCTAAACGGCGGCCCGCGAGATTACCTCGGATGGGTAATCGAATGCCAAGATCGCGACACGAGGCCCGGAACCATCGCAGACTGGATGGAGAGCAGGTTGCCGAACCCAGTCGAAGATGAAGCGGCTTGGCCAGAGGCGGAATAGAGTGGCGTTCGCAATCGTGCGATCGTTGCCTAATAATTTTTAAGGCGCACCGTCAGCTATCGCCGTTCATCTCTCCAAAACCAGACTGTCGCCTTACCACGGTGGGTTCAACGGGTGGCGGCAACACAGGCTTGGAAACGCTCTGCGGGTGTTTGGTATTCGAGCGTTTTCCTTGGCCTTTCGTTGAGTTGCCGGGCAACGGCACTCAGCTGGGCCTGGCTGTATAACGACAGATCTGTTCCTCTGGGGAAATATTGCCGCAGCAGACGATTGGTGTTTTCGTTGGAGCCGCGCTGCCAGGGCGACTGCGGATCGCAGAAATAGACTTCGACATCGGTAGCCAGTGTGAGGCGGGAATGGTCGGCCAGTTCCTTGCCGCGATCCCAGGTGAGCGACTTGTACAGTTCGCGCGGCAGGCGCTGCGTCTGCCTGATCAGCGCCGACACGACGCTCCTTGTGTCCTTGTTGGCGACCTTGACCAGCATCACATAGCGCGAATGCCGTTCGACCAGCGTTGCGATGTAGCTGTTCTTCGTGCCTCCGATCAGATCGCCTTCCCAGTGGCCGGGAATGGCGCGGTCCTCGACCGACGCGGGACGCTCGCTGATCGACACGGCATCCTTGATCTGGCTCAGCCCGTGGCGCTTGAGGCTGGCGTGCCGCGACCTGCGGATGGTGCGCCGGGCGCGCAGATGCTCCAGCAGTTCCTTCTTCAGAACCCCGCGCGCCTGTATGTAAAGGCTTCTGTAGATGGTCTCGTGTGACACCTGCCTGTGCGGCTCCTTGGGAAAGCTGCGCCTGAGCCACCCCGCAATCTGTTCCGGTGACCATTTGCGGCGCAGCTTGGCCGATACTGCCCGGGCCAGTGGCGGCGAACAAGCCAGCTTGCAGGACTTGGGTCGCAAGGCACGGTCCCATGCTGCCTGATCGGATGCGGTCGCCCGATACCGTGCAATACCGCCGTTACGCCTGACTTCACGACTGATCGTCGAAGGCGCGCGGCCCAGTCGCCGTGCTATCGCACGCAAGGGTTCACTGACGCTCAGGCCCCGCGATATCTCCTCCCGCTCGGCAAGGCTCAGCGCAAGGCGGCCACGCTTGCGATCGGCCGGCCTAATACCGCCGGTCGGCGAAATCACCGAAAATACCGACGATGACCCTCGATCAAACCGTCGCCCGATCGAACTCATCGATTCCCCGCGCTGCCAGCGGTCCCATATCTCCGCTCGCTGGCTGGCCGTGCAATAGATCCGACGACGCTGCTTCATCGCGACACTCCATCTTCCTCAAAAGATTAAAGTGTTGCCGTCACCCGTTGAACCCACCACCCAACTCCGTCACTCCAGCGAAGGCTGGGGTCTCAGGCGATGACAGAGGGAGGTTAGCCGTCTTGCGCTGTTCGTTTACCTCGCGTGTGCCTGCTTGAGATGCCAGCCTTCGCTGGCATGACGGGATAGGAGGCCGTCTGAAAACCACCTAAAAAACGGCGTTGCGCCATTCCGCATGCTGAACCTGCGTCAGCATGCGTCCATCCCAAACCAAAAGGGCGCCCTGGTCTCCCACGGCGCCCTTTCAGCATCAGAACTTATAATTCGCGCTGATCGTGAAATTGCGCGGGGCGCCGTAGCGATACTGGCTGAAGAAGCCCATCTGGCTGTAATATTTCTTGTCGAGCAGATTGTCGACATTGGCCTGGAGCTGCAGCTGCTCGGTCACCGCATAGCGCGCCATCAGGCTGACCAAAGTATAGCCATCCTGCTGGAAGCGGAAGGGCGCGGCGGTGACCGGGTTCAACCCTTCCGAGTAGGCCTTGGAGCGATAGTTGATGCCGCCGCCCACGGTCAGGCCGGTCAGAACGCCCGGCATGTCATAGGTGGTGAAGATCTTCAGCAGCTTGCGCGGCTGGTTGGTGTTGGCGGCCACGCCGTCGCCATCCTCCGCCTTGAACTGGCTGTAGCTGGCGTTGATGTTCCAGCCCGGCAGCGGCTGGCCGGTCGCTTCCAGTTCGAAGCCCTTGCTGGTCACGCCCTCGGCCGCGACATAGGTCTGCTGCGGGCCGTTGGGGCCGATGATGACATCGCCGATCTGGCCGACATTGTCCTGCTCGATGCGGAACAGCGCGATCGAGGTCTGCAGCGCGTCGCCGAAGAAGTTGCTCTTGAGGCCGATTTCATAGGCATTGCCATCGAGCGGATCGAGCAACTGCAGATTGCGGTCGAACAGATTCTGCGGCTGGAAGATCTTGGTATAGCTCGCATAGACGCGGTGGTTGGACGTCACGTCATAGAGCGCGCCGACATAGGGGATGAACACATTGTCGTCGCCATAGTCGCTCGGCCCGCTCCAGGCGAAGCCCTTCTGCTTCCAGCTCGACAGGCGGCCGCCCAGGATGATCTTGAACGGGTCGGCGACGTTCAGGCGGAAGGCGCCATAATAGCCGGTCTGCTCGATCCGCTCCTGCTCGTTGCGCACCGCGTCGGTGCCCCAGACCGGCTCGGGGAAGTCGGCGCCGCCCGCGCCGATCACCGGCACATTGGTCGCCCAGCTGTTGAGGCCGGTGCCCCAGGCCGGAACATTCTCCGTGTAGGGCGCGACATAATTGTCGGTGTGGCGCTTCAATACGCTGTGCAGCGCGCCGACGACGATCTCATGGTCGCGGCCGAACAGGCTGACCGATCCCTTGAGCTGCGCGTCGATGCTGTTCTGCACGCTGTCGCTCTTCGACTTGTAGGGATTGCTCGACTCGATCGTGCCGGTCGCCTTGTCGACATTGCCGTAGAGATAGAGGAGCTGGGTATCGCCGGTGTTGCGCAGGCGGTTGTAATTGACCGTCAGGTTCCATTTCTCGCCAAATTCCTGGCGTATGGTGGCGAAGATATTCTGGTTGGTGCTGTTCCAATAGGTCCAGTCGGCCGCCGTGCTCTGTGATCGGGCCAGGTCGGTGGTGGTGCCGTCGGTATAGAAGGTGGGCAGCGCGCCCCAGGTCGCGCCCTTGGGCTTGGTGTCCTGGTGGCTCATGCCGACACGAACCAGCGTGCTGTCGGTCAGGTCTGCATCGACCACGCCGTAAAGCACCCACTTCTTCTTGTTCTGCAGGTCGATATAGCTGTCGCCTTCCTCATAGCGACCGACCAGCCGGGCACGGATGCGGCCGTCGCTGGTCAGCGCGCCGCCGACATCGGCGGACAGGCGCCAGCTGTTCCAGCTGCCGATGCTGGCATTGGCATAGCCGGTCCATTCGGTGGCGTCGGCATGCTTGCGCACCAGGTTGACCGACGCGGACGGGTCGCCCGCGCCCGACAGCAGGCCGGTCGCGCCGCGCACGATCTCGACCCGTTCATAGATGGACACGTCGATGCTGGTCTCGCCATTGCCACCGGCCAGCGTCCAGGCGGCAGGCACGCCGTCGACCTGGGTATTGCGGATCTCGAAGCCGCGGGCGTAGAAATTGTTGCGGACATCGTCGACCTCATTGGCGGACACGCCGACGCTGTTGACGATGACGTCCTTCACGCTGATCAGATTCTGGTCGAGGATGCGCTGTGCGGTCATGATGCTGACCGACTGCGGGGTTTCCTGCACCGTCAGGCCAAGGCCCGTTGCGGTGTCGATCTTGTCGGGCAGGGTATAGGTGCCGGTGACGACGATCTGGTCGTCGCGATTATCCTCGGCCGGTGCGGCATTGGTCTGGGCGGCGGCGGGAAGGGCGACGGCGCAGAGCGCGGCGCCGGCGAGCCAGTGATATTTCGACAGCATGATGGACCCCTATTCTTGGACGCAGATGATTGGGCGCCGTCCTAGGGGATGTTGCGAGGCAATCGCAACAAGAATGAGAATGCCTCGCAGTGTCAATTTTACGCAAATTATGCGAATATTTCCTGCTGTGGCCATATCGCCACAGCCAATCTCGGCGATCCTCGACGGTGATCGCCTTGCGCCGCAGCCAGCCGGTCTGCCGCGCGGACTGGCTCACCGCCCTGCGCGCGCCAGTGGGTTCAAGATGGTTTCAAGTCAATGTTTGGAAAGGGCAAAAATAGAAATTGCGAATTTGTTCCACGGAGTCTGTGTTTTTTTTCTTCACAACAAGAGATTGGGTGACGGTGAAGTGTGGGGCAAATCTATAGCTGCCATCTTCCGAATATGTTGCGTTAACATTTTCGATATTCCCCTTCGGTTTGCCGCATCATCCGCTCATCTCGGCTGCGCAACACGGGCTCCACACATGCTGTTCATGTGACAGAAAGCTGGACACGAACAGGCAATGTGTCTGGCGCATCCCACGGCGCCAAGACGTCAAAATTTATCAAGGTCAGAAGAGGGGGTTCTGACGGCAGGAAACGCCATTGGGCGACCGCCGTCGGACGACAAGCTGCAATGCTGCAGGCCCGACCGAACAAGAAGTGAAGGAGCAGCGTGATGCCTATCATGTCCAAAAACCAAAAATATTGTGTGATGCTTGCCCTGCTGGCCGGGGCCGCCCCGGCAGCCGTCGTGGCGCAGGACCAGGCCCAGGACGCGCCGCCGGCCGATGTGTCGGCCAGCGTTGCCATGCCGGCGGCCGAACTGACGGAGGGGCCGGAAGTCAAGGGCATCATCTCCGCGCGCAGCGGCGACCGGATGCAGGTGACCGCCGCCGACGGCAGCAAGAGCGTCATCACTATCAACGACCAGACCAAGATCAGCGCCAGCAAGGGGCTGTTCGGCCTGGGCCGCGACCATCTGGCCGCGACCTCGCTGCTCAACGGCCTGCCGGTGACGGTCAAGACTTTGCAGGCCGGCGAAGGGCTGGTCGCCAGCAAGATCGCCTTGCAGGGCAAGGATATGAAAACCGCGTCGATGATCAGCAACGGCACCGCCCAGCGCTTCGACGAACAGACCGCCGCGACCGAGGCGTTGCGTGGCCGCATGGGCGAGATCGACCAGTATAATGTGAAGGGCACGACCAACGTCAATTTCGACACCGGCAAGGCGGTGCTGTCGGCTCAGGCGAAGAATGATCTGTGTGCGGCCGCGACCTCGGCCGACGGCATGAGCAACGCGCTGCTGCTGGTCGTCGGCTATACCGACTCCACCGGTGGCGAGGAGCTGAACCAGGAACTGAGCGAAAAGCGCGCCGCTCGCGTGGTCAATTATCTGCAGCAGGCATGCGGCTGGAAGCCCTATCGCATGCTGACGCCCACCGGCATGGCCGAGGCCGATCCGCTGGCCAGCAACGACACGATCGAAGGCAAGGCGCAGAATCGCCGCGTCGCGGTCAATATCCTGGTCAGCAAGGCGGTCGACGGCATCTGATCTTAGCGGGGTGGGCCTTGGTTCACCCCCATTTCTCACGCCTCGGGTACGTCATTTCGCAAAAATCTCCTATTGCGAAGTCGTGGCTGCGGACCGGCAGCGGCACAAATGCGACCTCTGCGACACTATATACTTTGCAGTTTTCGCAAGGCCGCCAAGCCGCTTCACCCTCCGCCGCAGCTCTGCTACAGGCGCGGCCATGCTTAACTTGAACGGTATCACCGTGCGCCTGGGCGGCCGCACCATCCTCGACCGCGCCAGTGCCGCGCTGCCGCCGCGCAGCCGCGTCGGCCTCATCGGCCGCAACGGCGCCGGCAAGTCGACCCTGATGAAGGTGATGATCGGCCAGCTCGACCCGGACGAGGGCAGCTGCGACATGCCGCGCGACACGCGGCTGGGCTATATCGCCCAGGAAGCCCCCTCGGGCACCGCCACTCCGTTCGATACCGTGCTCGCCGCCGACAAGGAACGCGCCGAGCTGATGGCGGAGGCGGAGCATACCGAAGACCCCGATCGCCTCGGCCATATCTATGAACGGCTGACCACGATCGACGCCTATACCGCGCCCGCACGCGCTGCTCGCATCCTCGTTGGCCTGGGCTTTGACGAGGAAATGCAGGGCCGCCCGCTCGACAGCTATTCGGGCGGCTGGAAGATGCGCGTGGCGCTGGCTGCGCTGCTCTTCTCCAACCCGGACCTGCTGCTGCTCGACGAACCGTCGAACCATCTCGATCTCGAAGCGACCTTGTGGCTGGAGAATTTCCTCAAGGCCTATCGCGGCACCGTGGTTGTCATCAGCCATGAGCGCGACCTGCTCAACAATGTGGTCGACTTCATTCTGCATCTGGAGGGCGGCAAGGTCACCCTCTATCCCGGCGGCTATGACGCGTTCGAGCGCCAGCGGGCCGAGCGCCTGGCCCAGCAGGAGGCCGCGCGCAGCAAGCAGCAGGCCGAGCGCGAGAAGCTGCAGGATTATGTCGCCCGCAATAGCGCGCGCGCCTCGACCGCGAAACAGGCCCAGTCGCGCGCCAAGGCACTGGCCCGGATGCAGCCGATCGCGGCCGCGATCGAGGATCCGAGCCTGCATTTCGGCTTTCCCAGCCCCGCCGAACTGCGCCCGCCGCTCATCACCATGGACATGGCCTCGGTCGGCTATGACGACACGCCGATCCTGCGCCGGGTCAATCTGCGTATCGATCCCGACGATCGCCTCGCGCTGCTCGGCCGCAACGGCAACGGCAAGACCACGCTGGCCCGCCTGATCGCGGCGCAGTTGGCGCCGATGGAAGGCGCCATCAACAGCTCGGCCAAGATGAATGTCGGTTACTTCACCCAATATCAGGTGGAGGAACTGGACGTCACCGACACGCCGCTGGAACATATGACCCGCGTCATGAAGGGGGCGACGCCCGGTGCGGTGCGCGCCCAGCTCGGCCGTTTCGGCTTTTCGGGCGAGCGCGCGACGCAGAAGGTCGGCTCCATGTCGGGTGGCGAGCGCGCGCGTCTGGCACTGGCGCTCATCACCCGCGATGCGCCGCACCTGCTGATCCTCGACGAACCGACCAACCACTTGGACGTCGACAGCCGCGAGGCGCTGGTGCAGGCGCTCAACGAATATTCGGGCGCCGTCGTGATCGTCTCGCACGATCGCCACATGATCGAACTGGTCGCCGACCGGCTGGTGCTGGTCGACAATGGCACGGCCCAGCCGTTCGACGGTTCGCTGGATGACTATACCGATATCATCCTGCGCAAGGCGGACGGCAATCCCTCTGGCGGCGATGCGCCCAAGGTCGACCGCAAGGCGGACAAGAAAGCCGCCGCCGAATGGCGCGAGAAGCAGAAGACGCTCAAGAATGCCGTCAACAAGGCCGAGCGCGAGATGTCCACGCTGATCGCCGAGCGCAAGCGCATCGACGCGGTGCTGTTCGATCCCAAGAGCGCGACCGGTGCCGAGGCGAAGATGACCACCAGCGAACTGATGGTGAAGCGCGCCGCGATCGAAAAGAAGCTGGAAGCCGCCGAGGAGGTCTGGATGGAGGCCGGCGCGGCGCTGGAAGCCGGCTGATTCTCCGGCTTTAGACTCTGATTCACGTCATCGGTGAAAGCGCGGAGCGCTGCCACCTCAGACGATCAGGGTCTAGAAGGTGAGCGGTGGCGCGCCCGCTTCGTGGGAGCGGGTGCGGATCACGATCTGCCAGGTGGCGATGAACAGGGCGGCGATCACCGGCCCGATGACGATGCCGTTGAAGCCGAACAATTGCAGTCCACCGAGCGTGGTGATCAGCACCACATAGTCGGGGATGCGGGTGTCGCGGCCGACCAGTATCGGGCGCAGCAGATTGTCGACCATGCCGATCACGAACATGCCGCAGAAGATCAGGATCAGCCCCTTCCAGATCGCGCCTGTCGCCAGCAGATAGATCGCCACCGGCGCCCAGATGA
The DNA here is from genome assembly GCF_014197035.1 of Sphingobium scionense. GTDB lineage: Bacteria > Pseudomonadota > Alphaproteobacteria > Sphingomonadales > Sphingomonadaceae > Sphingobium > Sphingobium scionense. Next base: position 153,188 of record NZ_JACIEU010000008.1, read on the forward strand.
GGCCCGTGCCGACGGCCGGCAGCAGCGAGAAGAAGCCCATCATCACGCCCCACAGCAGCGCGCCGGAAATGCCCAATGCGCCGAACACCAGCCCGCCGATCAGCCCCTGCAATATGGCAACGACGATGCTGCCCTTGATCGTGGCGCGGATGACGATGACGAATTGCCGCATCAGGGCACGCCGATGCAGCACCCGCAGCGGCGCGGCGCGGTCCAGCTTGCGCGCCAGGTCCAGTCCGTCACGCAGCAGGAAGAAGGTGAGATAGAGCATCACCGTCAGCGCGATGATGAAGCTGAAGGCGCCCTGGCCGATCAGGAAGGCCTGGGCCGCGACGGTGCGGAAACTGGCGGTCAGGCCGTCGGTCAGCAGCCGCTGGACCGCGGCGAAATTGGATATGCCCAGCCGCCGCAGGCCGATCGACGCCCAGTCCGGCAATGCCGACTGGAACTGCGCGAACATGTGGGGAATGTTGATCTTCCCCACATTGATCTGGCCGTAGAGCGCGGTCGCTTCCTGCACCAGGGCGATCGACAGGATGATGGCCGGCACGATCACGATCGCAATGATCAGCAGCAGCGTCAGCAGGGCCGAACTGTTGCGATGGCCGGGGATCAGCTTGAGCAGTCCCTGATTCACCGGAATGAACAGGATGGCGACGATCACGCCCCACAATATCGCCCCGAAGAAGGGCTCCACCACCAACGCGAAGGCGATGGAAACCAGCACCACCAGGGCGACGAACACCCCATCCTCAATCTGCGTTCGGCGATGCCGGCTCTGTCGTTCCATGTCCGCTTCTTGGCAGAAACCGTTACGTTAATCCATGCATCGCATGGTCTTATTGCGTCTTGGCGTCAAAGTTGAAGGTCACCGTTACTTTGGGATCGAGGCCAGTGCTGCTGTCGCCATTGCCCACGCCAAAGGGCAGGCGGGCGATGCTGGCCGATCCGCTGACCTTGCGGGTCTTGCCGCTGCCCGACAGGGTGAAGCGGATCGCTTGCGGCTTGGCCACGCCCTTCAATGTCAGCGTGCCATGGGCGCGATAGGCGTTGGCGCCGGTCTTCTCCGCACCCTTGGCGAGGAAGGTCGCGGTCGGGTGGGCGGCGCTGCCGAAGAATTCGTCGCCCGGCAGCATGCCGTCCTTATAGGCGTCGCCGACGCTGGCCGATGCCATGTCGATCGTCACCTTGATGTCGGCGCTGTCGGGATGGTCGGGGTCCATCACGATCTTCGCGGTCCATTTCGAGAAACTGCCGCTGATCGTCTCGCCGCTGTTGCCGACCGAAAAACCGATCTTGCCGCCGGGTTGCACCATCCAGGCAGGCGGCGGGCCGGCGGGTTCCTCGGCGACGGCCGCAGTCTCGTTCGCAGCCGGGGCGGCGGCATTGTCACTCGCATTGCTGGCGGCTTCGACGGCATTGTCTTCGGCGGGCACGTCTTCCGCCTCGACGGCATTGGCGGCGGGGGCTTGCGGTGCGACCGGCGCGGCGCCCGGCAGGATCGCCCGGCCGAGCAGGAAGCCGACGAGGATCAGCGCGGGCAGGCCGATCAGCAAGGCGGTCGAACGGCCCGGCACCATCCGCCAGATCAGCCCGTCGCGCATCATCACATGGTGGCGCAGCGCGCCCGCGACATGCAGCGCGACCAGCGCAATGCCGATCCAGGCGAGCAGGCTGTGGCCGCCTTCGGCCAGGCCATGGCTCGCCATCGGCAGCGGCAGATGGGGCAGGGGAATGACGCCGAAGAACAGGGTCGGCACCTTGACCTTGGCGGTCGAGACCAGCGCCCAGCCGGTCAGCGGCGCCCCCAGCATGAAGGCATAGAGGCCGACATGGACGCCGGACGCCAGCGCCCCCTGCCAGCCGCCCTCCAGCTTGGCCGGGCGCGGCTTCCACCAGCGCACGGCGATGCGCAGCAGCGTCAGCAGCAGCACGGTGATGCCGATCGACTTGTGCAACTGGAACAGCGCAAAGCCGCGCGCGCCCAGACTGCCTAGCGCCCAGCCGACGGCGATCTGGAAGGCGAGCAGGGCGGCGATCGCCCAGTGCAGGATGATGGCGGCCAGGCTGTAGCGCTGCTGCATGTGGATTACCCCGAAAATGACCCTGTTGGATTGGGCGCGAAATTATGTCGCGGGGGTAATGAAGTCCATCGTCGCAGCCGGAAACGATCCGTTGCCGGGTGGATCAGCGCAGGTCGATCGCCGCCGCCTCCGCGTCGGGCAGGCTGGCGCCCATCGCCCTGGCCAATGTGGGCGCGATCGCGCGCATGTCGATCAGGCCCAGATCCTTGCCCGGCTTCACCCCCGGTCCCATCGCCATGAAGGTGGCGCGCAGATTGGCCGGGCCGGGGAAATAGCCGTGCATGCCCTTGACCGGTGTCGGCGCGACCAGCGGCGCATTGGCGCCGCGGAAGATGTCGGTGACGAAGCCGGGCTTGAGGTTGATCGTGAAGCTGGCCTGCGGATTGCCGCCGAGCTTCGCCATCGCCGCCCGGTCGACGATGCGGTCGATGCCGTTGGCGGGGTTGGCGGCCAGTCTGTCGAGCAAGGCCTTCACCTTGTCGGCCAGCATCTTGTCGTCGGGCCGGGCGAGCATGATCGCGGCCGATCCCCCGCCAATCCAGGGCATGGCCTGCCACGACGCGACCTTGCCGTCTGCGCCAAGGGTGATGAGGCCGGCGTCGATGAAGGGGCGGAACAGGTTGAGGCCGCTATGCGTCGCCTCGAACCCATGGTCGCTGACCAGCGCGATCAGCGCGTCGGGATGGGCCTTGCGCTCGGCCGCGATCAGGTCGCCAACGATCGCGTCGATCTTTTCCAGCACGGCCTTGGCGGCCGGCGTGTCGGGACCGCTGCCATGCTGCTCATGGTCGAGCGCGGTGAGGTAGACGGTCAGGAAGTCAGGCTGGTGCGCGGCGATCAGGGCGGTGGCGAACCGGCCCCTGTTCTGGTCACCGGACAGGCTCTCGTCGATACCCATGGCATAGGGCTGGCCGACCGCCCGTTCCAGCTCCGCCTTCAAGCGCGGCGTCGCCAGCGCATCCAGCAGTTGCGCGTCGTCGGCATGGCCGGTGCGCCAGATTTGCGGCAGGTTCCAGCTTATGCCCTTCGCGGCGACGCTGACCGGCCAGTGGATGTTGCCGGTGGACAGCCCGGCTTTTGCGGCCGCGTCCCACAACATCGGTACCTTCACATCCTGCGCATACCAATACCAGCCGCCCTGGTTGATCTGCATCGGGTCGAAGCTGTTGTTGCTGACGATGCCATGCTTGCCTGGCGACACGCCGGTCATCAGCGTCGTGTGGCTGGGATAGGTCAGGGTCGGCAATACGCCGGTGACGCCCGAGGCATGGGCGCCATCGGTCAGGAACCGGCGCAGATTGGGCAAGGCAAGGCCGCGCTTGTCCGCCTCCAGCACGTCGCCGGGGCGCAGCCCGTCGATCGAGATCAGCAGCACCGGCTCGGCCAGCGCCGGGAGCGGCGTGACGGCGAGCAGGGCGGAGGCAAGCAGCGCGGCCTTGTTCATCTTAGAAACCCGCCTTGACGGTGACGAAGAATTGCTGCGGCGCGCCGACCAGCAGCGTCTGCGCGTCGCCGCTATTGCCAAAGCCGCCCGATCCGATCGTGCTGATATATTTCTTGTCGAACAGGTTGCTGGCGTTGAGCTGCACTTCGATCTGGTCGGTGAAGCGATAGCCGATCGAGGCGTCCACGATCACCCGGCCATCGACCGACGCATCGTTGGTGTAGCTGTAATAGCGCTTCGACATATAGTTGGCGCCGATCCGGCCGAAGAGCGGCCCCTGATCATAATTGAGTTCGCCGCGCAGCATATGCTTGGGGCTGTCGACCACGGTCTTGCCCTTGATTGCCGCGACCAGCGTGCCGTCCGAGCTGTTGAGCACATCGTCGCGATAGGTGGCGTCGGTGTAGCTGTAGCTGGCATAGAGGCCAAAGCCCTGGCCCAGCTTCAGGTCGCCCGCCGCCTCGATACCGACGGCGCGGACATTGCCGACATTCTGCAGCGCGGAGGCGAGGCCCAGGATCGGGCTGCCGACCTGCACCGCCAGCAGGCGGTTGCGGAAATTGACCAGATAGGCGCCCAGCGTGCCGTTGAAGCGCGAACTATTATAGCGCAGGCCCAGTTCGTACGTGTCCGAGCTTTCCGGCTTCAGGTCGTCGCGGATCTGGTCGAAGCCGGCCTGGTTGGTGGAGAAGGGGCCGGTGGTGGTGGCGCTGGCGAAGGCCTTGGTCACCTGGGTGAAGCCACCGAAGATTTCCGCCTCGGGGCTCAGCTCGACGGCGAAGCCGGCATGGGGCTGGAACCAGTCCTCGGCCTTGATCTTGCCCTCGGGGAAGCTGCTCGACACGATCGCCTCGGCCTCGTTGGTGACCTTGAAGCCCTTCCAGCCCAGGTTGATCGTCAGCATGCCGAGGTCGACCTTGTCGCGGACATAATATTGGATCGTGTCGGTGGTGAAATCGAATTCCCACTGGGTCGCGAACGGGTTCTTGGGATAGTCGCGGAAGGAGAGGCCGGCTTCGGTGCGGCTCTTGAACGCATAGAAGCGGCGGGCCTGGTTGAACTTGTTATTCTCGTACCAGGCGCCGGCTTCCAGCGTCTGGATGCCGATCGTCGCATCGACGCTGCCGAACACGCCGATCCGGTCCATGTCATATTCGGTGGTGCGGATCGACAGCGGCGAACCGCCAGTGGGGCTGGGGACCGAGGGCGTTGCCCACAGGCCCATGCCGCTATTATTGTGGTAATAGCCCTTGATCTTGAAATTGGCATGATCGCCCAGTGGCGTGCTGTAGCCGATCGCGCCCAGCCAGTCCTCGCGCAGGCCGGCGGCGTCATAATAGGCGTCCCACACCGACGTCACATTGTCGGGATAGACGGTGCCGGCGGCGGCGTTGCTGACCGGCGCGCCGGTTTCGCCGCGATTATTGCCGATGTCGGCATAGAGAACCGCCTTGGCATAGTCGGGCGAGGTATTGTCCCATTTCCAGCCCAGGCGGTTGATCATGTCCATCGACATGTCCTGATAATCCTGCTCGCGGCGGTCGGAATAGCTGAGCCAGCCATCCAGCTTGCCGTCGCCGACCGGGATCACGACCTTGGCATTGACCATATGCTGGTCCTGCGTGCCCTGACCCTTCCACTTGTCGGTCGAGCCATAGGCGTAGGACACATAGCCGCGGATACCGTCGGCGCTGCCCATGCTCAGCCGGGCGAAGGCGCGCCAGGTCTCGTCGCTGCCATAGGTGAGGTTGCCCTGCGCGCCGAGCGCATCGGCGGGGTCCATCGAGAAGGTCTCGACCGTGCCGCCGAGATTGCCGGTCGACTGGGTGCCCAGCGAGCCCGAACCCTGCGACACGCGGACGGTGCCGATATTCTCGCTGCTGATGGCACGGGTGATGTGCAGGCCATTATGATTGCCATAGCTCATGTCACCCAGCGGAATGCCGTCGAAGGTGAAGCCGAGCTGGTTCTGGTTGAAGCTGCGGATCGAGACGCGCTGCGACCACTCATAGCTGCCGAACGGATCGGACGACTGGAAATTGACGCTGGGCAGCTTCTCGATCGCTTTCAGCGCATTGGTGCCGGGCGTCAGGGTGGTAAGGTCGCGGGTGGTGATTTCCTGGACCTGGCGGGTCTCGCCCCGGCCGAAGACGATGATGCCGGCGCTATCTGCGTCGGCAGCCGCATCGGCGGCGGGCGCCATGTCCTGGGCAAAGGCGGGTGCGGCGATACAGGCGGTCGAAGCGAGCAGCAGGCTGAGTGCGTGACGCATGGTGAATTCCCCCAATCGGATGTGATTGGCGGGCGCTCTAAGCTTGGCATGTTGCACTGCAATGTGACTATCGCGACGCTCCGGCGTCACTTTCGTGACAATATCGTTATGATTTCGTCTGTGTCATAAAGGTCGCAGTCGCGGCATTTTCGCCGCGAACATTGCATCGCAAGATCGCTGGGCTAAGAGCAAAAAAACAATTAAAAGGAAAGCAGGACATGGCCAAACCCGAATCCTGGCGGTTAAGTCCCGACGCATATCGCTTCATCACGAGCATCGATACGCGCTTCCAGGATCTTGATACCATGGGGCACATCAACAATGTGGCCATTTCCGGTATCTTCGAAACGGCCCGCATCCGCTTTCATCACCATATGGGGCGCCACCCGCAGGAACAGGGCGTGCGCTGGCTGGTGGCCAATGTGAACCTCAACTTCATCGAGGAATCGCACTTTCCTTATCCATTCGAGGTCCATTGCGCGATCGGCCATATCGGTCGCACCAGCTGGACGATCAGCTCGGCCGGCTTCCAGAAGGGCGTATGTGTCGCCACCTGCGACACCACCGTCGTCACCCATGGGGCGGAGGGCCGTCGCTCGATCGACGACACGCTGCGCGAGGCGATGGAACTCAACTTCATCCGCAAGCCGGCGGAATAGTCCGGCTTGCGGGCGCGCCGTCAGGCGAAGCCATGCATCCGGCGCGACCATTGAAAGGCGAGCACCGCCCCCTTGGCCGGCTGGATCATCGCCAGCCCCAATATTGCCGCCAGCGCAGGCCATAATATGGCCTGCCAGCCGAGCGGAATGGCCAGCGCGGCATTGACCTCGATCATCAGCGGCACGAGCAGATGGCCGAGCAGCAGGATGACGATATAGGCCGGAAAATCATCGGCCTGATGCCCGTCCCAGCGCTGACCGCAATGGCTGCAGGCGGCGACTGGTTTCAGGAAGCGCGCGAACAGCTTGCCCTCGCCACAGGCCGGGCAGCGGCTGCGCAGGCCTAGCAGCAAGGCCGGTTTGAACGGACGCGGTTCGCTGCTCGGGGCAGGGGGCTGGTCGGACATGGCCCCTGTCTAAGGCAGCTTTGGTCTTCCGGGCAATCATTGCCCACCCTGCATCGCTCTTTCGTGTGCGCCAAAGCCTGTTAAGAGGACGCCATGCGCCTGCCTGGTCCTACCGAAGCCTTTGCCCTGTTCGACGATGCGCGCGTCCAGGGGGCGGCGCCTGCGCGCCTGTATCGCGACCCGGTGTCGGTGATCGCCGCCTGGCGGATGGAGGAGGTGCAGCCCGCGCTCGATCGCCTTGCCGAAGCGCGCGAGGCCGGCCTGCATGCTGCGGGCTATATTGGCTATGAAGCCGGGCTGGCGCTGGAGGAGCGGCTGGCGCCTATCGCGCACCGCCCGCCCAAAGGTGGACCGCAGCCCATGCCGTTGCTCTGGTTCGGCCTGTTCGAGGGCTGTCGCTTCATTCCGGCCGATGGCGTGACGGAGTTGTTGCCCGATCCCACCGCGATCAGCGTCGATGCGCCCTGGCCCTTGGTCAGCGAGGCCGACTATCGCGCGCAATTCGACCAGGTGCAGGAACTGATCCGCGCCGGCGACATTTATCAGGTCAACCTGACCTTCCCGTGCGAATTGCGCTTCGCTGGCGATCCGATGGCGCTCTATGCGGCGCTGCGTCCGCGCGCGCAGGCTGGCTATGGCGGTGTCATCAATATCGGCGGGCATCAGATATTGTCCTTCTCGCCCGAATTGTTCTTCACCCAGGTGCGCGGGCAGCTGACCGCGCGGCCGATGAAGGGCACCGCTATGCGTGACCATGATCCCGACCGGGATATCGCTCTGGCGGCCGAACTGGCCCAGGATGCCAAGCAGCGCGCGGAAAATCTGATGATCGTCGACCTGTTGCGCAATGATCTGTCGCGTGTGGCGCGGGCCGGGTCCGTCACTGTGCCGGACCTGTTTAAGGTCGAAACTTATCCGACGGTCCACCAGATGGTCTCCACCATTCGCGGCCGGGTGCTGCCGGGGCTGGCGCCGATCGATGTGCTGCGGGTGCTCTTCCCCTGCGGATCGATCACCGGCGCGCCCAAGGTGCGGGCGATGGAAATCATCGACATGGTCGAGCCGTTCGCGCGCGGGGTCTATACTGGGGCCATGGGCTGGATGGATCCGGCGGGGGACGCGGCTTTCAATGTTGCCATTCGCACCATTTGCGTTGAAGAAGGAAGCGGTATCGGTCGCCTGGGCCTGGGCTCCGGCATCGTTGCGGATTCGGATGCGTCGGCCGAATGGGCGGAGTGTCTGGCCAAGGGACGCTTCCTGTCGCTGGGATGAAATATGATTGCAATGGGGCGTGAATAGGTTCGATGTCGGTGGCTGACGGACGATATGATCTGCTCGAAACCATGGCCTTCGATCCGCATGAGGGCGTGCGTCTGCTGGAACTGCATCTGGGCCGGCTGAAGGACAGCGCGCAGGCGTTGGGCTTCGCCTTCGATCGTCACAGTGTGCGCAACGAGCTTCAGGCCGCCACTTTTCGCCTGCGCGAACTCAGTCGGGTTCGCCTGCTGGTGTCGCGCCAGGGATCGGTGGCGATCGAGGTGCGTGAACATCGCACCTGGCCCCAGGCGATCATGCAGGTGAAGGTCGTGCCCCGGCTCGCGCCCGCCGATGATCTGCGGCTGGAGCACAAGACGACGGACCGTTCGCTCTATCGCGATGCGCTGCGGCGCGGCGGCACCTATGAGGTGCTGATGACCGACGAGCAGGGCTATCTGACGGAAGGCTGCTTCTCTTCCATCTTCGTGGAGCGCGGCGACAAGCTGGTGACGCCGCCTGCATCGCGTGGGTTGTTGCGCGGTATCCTGCGCCAGAGTCTGCTCGACATGGGCGAGGCGGTGGAGGGCGACCTGCGCATCCATGATCTGGAGCGGGGCTTCTTCATCGGCAATGCTGCGCGCGGGATGGTTGCGGCCTCGCTGGCCCGATAGTTTTGCTAGGATGCGGACAAGCCAATAACCGGCAACTGGCGGTTGCTCCGGCGTCCTTTGCACACTAAGGACCGCCGCGTCTGCCTGTGCGGCGGACAAGGAGATCATATTATTTTTTGTCGCGATGTCGTCGAACGCGGACGCTTTTGTCCGTCTGGGCATCGCTCTGGAGAAAGATCATTGCCATGAGCCAGACTTCCGCAGCCCTCGGTCGCATCCAGCCCTCCGCCACCCTGGCGATGAGCGCGCGCGTGAATGCGCTTAAAGCCGAAGGCGTGGACGTTATTGGCCTTTCGGCCGGCGAACCCGATTTCGACACGCCCGACTTCGTCAAAGAGGCGGGGATCGAAGCCATTCGCAAGAATCTGACCCGCTATACCGACGTTGACGGCACCGCCGACGTCAAGGAGGCTGTCGCCTTCAAGTTCAAGCGCGACAATGGCCTGATCTACAAGCGCAGCCAGATCACCGTGAACTCGGGTGGCAAGCATACGCTGTTCAACGCGCTGGTCGCCACGGTCGATGTGGGCGATGAAGTCATCATCCCGGCACCCTATTGGGTCAGCTATCCCGACATCGTGAACTTTGCCGGCGGCACGCCGGTGTTCATCGAAGGCCCGGCCAGCCAGGGCTACAAGATCACCCCGGCCCAGCTCGACGCTGCGATCACCCCGCGCACCAAGTGGGTGATGCTCAATTCGCCGTCCAACCCGTCGGGCGCCGCCTATTCGGCGACCGAACTCAAGGCACTGGGCGAGGTGCTGCTGCGTCACCCGCATGTGCTGGTGATGACCGACGACATGTATGAGCATGTCTGGTACGCGCCGACCCCATTCGCCACCATCGCCCAGGTCTGCCCGGACCTTTATGACCGCACCCTGACGGTCAATGGCTGCTCCAAGGCCTTCTCGATGACCGGCTGGCGCATCGGTTTCGCTGGCGGCCCCGAATGGATCATCAAGGCGATGGGCAAGTTGCAGTCGCAGTCGACCAGCAATCCCTGCTCGATCAGCCAGGCGGCGGCCGTGGCCGCACTGACCGGCCCGCAGGATTTCCTGGAAGAGCGCAATGCCGCCTTCAAGAAGCGTCGCGACATGGTCGTCGCCATGCTGAACGACGCGCCAGGCCTCGACTGCCCGACGCCCGAAGGCGCCTTCTATGTCTATCCCGACGCCAGCGGGGTGATCGGCAAGGTGACGCCCAAGGGCCAGGTCATCGACAGCGACGAGACCCTGATCGGCTATTTCCTCGACGAAGCGAAGGTCGCGGCCGTCCATGGCGCCGCTTTCGGCCTCTCGCCGGCCTTCCGCATCAGCTATGCGACCTCGGAAGAGGTGCTCAAGACCGCCTGCGTGCGCATCCAGGAAGCCTGCGCAGCGCTGAAATGATCCCCGGCCGATGATCGTCGGCCTGTAATAAGTTCTTGAAAATCCGGGCGCGATACTGTCTATCGCGCCCGGATTTTCCCATTGTCTCAGAAATTGAAACGGTCTTTTTCGCACTGCAGCGTCTTGTGATTGACGCTGCAGGCGCTATATACCCGTTGCGTAAAGAAACTTAAGTGCGGTGGCATTTCGTCGCTCCGCTCCTGTCCTTGGTCGAAAGTCGGTATCCGGCGCGATCATGTTCAGACAGGGGCAAGGCGCAATGTCCTACCGGACGGCGATCGCGACCCTATCGCGACAGAAAGGCTTGGCCATGTTGGCGTTTTTGAAATCCGAACTGTTCTTCCGCTTCCTGGGTGGTTTTGCCATCGGGGCGGTCGCGATGTTCGCGCTTCAGCCCAATAATGAGCCGCCGGCGCTGACCTCGACCGCGATCGCGTCGACCGCGACCCCTGCCGGCAGTGCGGCGCTCTAAGGGCCTCTTTCTCCTTCCCCTTGCGGCGCTTGTCGCCGCTTCTTCTCCATTGCATGCCGAACCCGTCGTTCCTGCGCCGATCCCGGCGCTGGATGCGCAGTCGAGCCGATCGCTGGAAACCGCGATCTTCGCGGGCGGCTGCTACTGGGGTGTCGAGGGCGTCTTTTCCCATGTGAAGGGCGTGAAGCTCGCCGTGGCGGGGTTCGCCGGTGGCCCGCGCGACCGCAAGGTCGATTATGACATGGTCAGCGGCGGCGATACCGGTTTCGCCGAGTCGGTCCGGGTCACCTATGATCCGAAGCTGGTCAGCTATGGCACGCTGCTGCGCATCTTCTTCTCGGTCATCACCGATCCTACCACGCTCAATTATCAGCGGCCCGACAGCGGCACCCAATATCGCAGCGCGCTCTTCCCGCTCAATGCCGAGCAGGACAAAGCGGCGCGCGCCTATCTGGCGCAGTTGCAGAAGGCCGGGCTGTGGCGTGATCCGATCGTGACCAAGGTGGAGCCCTTCACCGGCTTCCAGGATGCCGGGGCCGATCATCAGGATTTCATGGCCCGCTACCCCCATCATCCCTATATCCAGCGCTGGGACATGCCCAAGCTCAAGGCGTTCCGGGCGATGTATCCCACGCTCTACCGCGCCGTGCCGGCCGCCTGATCGCGCCGATGCTGGCCGATGGCGGCGTGGCAGGCTAAGCCCCTTTCATCGCTGCCAATGTCATCGCCGCCAAGGGAGCCTCCTCATGTCCGACATCACCGGCCTGCAACTTCTCTCGACCCTTTCGCCCGATGGCCGCCTGACCGTATCGCTGGCAGAGCAGACCCTGCCGGCGCCGACCGGATATCAGGTCGTGCTGCGGGTGGAAGCCGCACCGATCAACCCTTCCGACCTCGGGTTGTTGCTCGGGGCGGCCGACGTCGAACATGCCGAATATGGCGATGGCTATCTGGTGGCGCAGATGCCCGAGGCGGCGATGCGCGCCATGACCTCGCGTCTTGGCGAACCGATGACGGTCGGCAATGAAGGGGCGGGCACAGTGATCGCAGCCGGCGAAGCGCCCGAGGCGCAGGCGCTGCTCGGCAAGTTGGTGACCTGCGTGCCGGGCGGCATGTATGCCCAATATCGGCTGGTCGATGCGCGTGCCTGCATGGTCCTGCCCGATGGTGCCACGGCTGAGCACGGGGCGTCGGCCTTCGTCAATCCGATGACCGCGCTTGGCTTTGTCGAAACGATGAGGGCGGAGGGGCACAAGGCGCTGGTCCACACCGCCTCCGCCTCCAATCTTGGCCAGATGCTCGTCAAACTCTGTCAGGCGGAGGACATCCCGCTGGTCAATATCGTGCGGAGCCCGGCACAGGTCGCCTTGCTGCGGGATCTGGGCGCGCACCATGTCCTCGACAGTTCTGCCGACGGCTTTACCGAGGAACTGGTTGCCGCGCTCGCCGAAACGGGCGCGACCATCGTCTTCGATGCGATCGGCGGCGGCGCGCTGGTCAGCCGTATATTGGGCGCGATGGAGCAGGTGGCTAGCGCGGGTGCCGCCTATAGCCGCTATGGCTCCACCACGCTCAAACAGGCTTATATCTATGGCGCGCTCGATCTGTCGCCGACGCTGCTCACGCGCAGTTTCGGCTTCAGCTGGCGAGTGGGCGGCTGGCTGCTCACGCCCTTCCTCGCCCAGGCCGGGGCGGATGTGGTGGAACGGATGCGCGCCCGCATTCGTGACAATCTGACCACCCTGTTCGCCAGTAACTACAAGACGCGGATATCGCTGAAGGACGCGCTGACGCGGGAGTCGGTGCTGGCCTATAATGCCCGCCGCACCGGCGAGAAATATCTGATCGTGCCGAACTGAAGACGGAGAGCCACGAAAAAGGGGAGCGACAAAAGTCGCTCCCCTTTTTAAGTCTGCGATTGGCGTTCGCCGCTTATTTCGGCGACAACACCATCAGCATCTGGCGGCCTTCCATGCGCGGATAGGCTTCGACCTTGGCGATCTCGGCGACATTTTCCGCCACGCGCTGGAGCAGGTTCATGCCCAGCTGCTGGTGGCTGAGTTCGCGGCCGCGGAAGCGCAGGGTGATCTTCACCTTGTCGCCGTCGCCGATGAAATCATGAACCTTCTTCATCTTCGTATCATAATCATGATCGTCGATGTTCGGACGCATCTTGATCTCTTTGAGTTCCTGCGTCTTCTGGGTCTTGCGGGCGATATTCGCCTTCTTCTGGGCTTCGTACTTGAACTTGCCGATGTCCAGGAACTTGCAGACTGGCGGATCTGCGTTCGGCGACACCTCGACCAGATCCAGGCCGACCTCGGCTGCCTGCTCGATAGCCTCCTGCGTAAACATCACGCCCAGATTCTCGCCTTCGTCGTCGATCACCCGCACCTTGGGTACGGTGATGAACTCGTTATACCGGGGACCGGACTTCGGCGGCGGCGCCAGCGGGCGGCGCATCATTGGGGGACGTATAGCGGCTTCTCCTGTGACTGTGACAACAAACGGCTCTTCGCGGCCCTTTAGCGCAAAGCCGAAAAGGGCGGCAAGTCCGGAGTCACGGAATCGCCAGCCCATGTGGCATTACTGCCGCACCCGCTATATCGGGTGAATGCGGGCTTTTTGCAAGGGGCTGAGCGCAGTCACAGTGCGCGAAGCATGCTCTTGGCCGGCGCGAAGAAATATTCGCCGCCCTTGTGGACGACAAATTCCGCCAGTCCGGTCGCCGTCGTGCCGGCTGCCGCATCGTTCCAGGCATTGGGCACGGCCAGCGCAACCTCTGGCTCATCGCCACGCTGGCCGATGATCGGGTCGCGGCCGACCCCATCGCCGGGCGATCCATCGATGCGGGCAACGAAGGGCGGCGAATTGGCCCAGCTTTGCTGGGTGAATTCGAACTGATCCTCGATGCTGCTCTGGAACGCCATGAACATCAGACCGACGCCGCCTTCCGGCTGGTCGCTGGGGTCGGTCACCTGGTTGCGCGTGCCATAGGGCATGCCGCGCCGCGCCATGATGACGCGGCGTTCGCCGTCATCCAATTCGCGGATGCGATCGAAATCCGCTACGCTCTGCGGATTCGGCACCAATGTCCGGCCGACATCGCCGCGCGGGTTGGTCTTGCGGATATGGGCAAAGAAGGGGCAGCGGGCACCGGCGCTGTCGCCATCATAGCTGAAATTGTTCGGCACCGGATGATCGAGGCCTTCCGTCCCCTGAAGGGTGACGGGTGTGCCATCCTCGAACCGGCCGACCAGAAAGGCGCCGGCCAGTTCGCCGATTCCCAGCTCTGCGCCCAGTTCCTCTTCCCGCGCCTTGAAGGCCTTCACCTGCTGTTCCAGCTTGCGGAAGACGAAATAGCTGCCGAAGGCGGTGCCGGTGTCGGGCGATCCCGGATCGGGTACCAGCACCTGCGACAGCGGGAAGGCGGCATTCCACTGGTCGATGCCGCCACCGGCTGCCTCGCGATCGATCAGTTCCTGCAGCAGCAGCGGCTGGCTGCGCCCGTCGACATAGCCGAAATGCTCGATCCCCTCGGCCGCACCCGCGCTGTTGCTGCGGAAGATCGCGCGGCCGCTCTCGGCGGTGACCAGGCTGGCAGCGCTGCCCAATCCGCTCATGATCATATCGGCCAGATCCTGCGCTGCCTGCGATGTCCATTGGTCCGGCTCGTCGGGATCGGCGCCGATCAGGATCATCGCATCTATACGCTCCTGATAGGGGGCTTCCAGCGCTGGAGCCGGCGGATCGTTGAGAATGGTGCGGCGGGCGAGCATGCCGCTGGCAAAGGCGCCGTCGACCGGGCCTTCGGGCATGCGGTCGGCTATGCCCAATCGCGCATAGCCGGAGGAGGAGAGGAGCAGGCCGACAAAGGGGCCGCCCGACTGGCCAGTGTTGCGATAGGCACGGGCCGCTTCCAGCTGGGCGAGGGCCGATGTCACCCGCGGCTCTAGCTGGCGGAGCGCCGCGCGGCCGGCGGCCGCATCCGGGCCGAAGCGCAGCATCAGGTGTACGGTGGCCTTGCGGCCATGGCCGTCGAGGATATTGCCCTGCAGATCTTCCAGCAGGGCGGTTTCATCGGCGTCGGCACTGGTCCAGCGCAGCGGTTCGGACAGGTTGATCGGCATTGCGGCTCTCCCCCGGTCAGGTGATGCCGCCATGCTATCAGGGGCGGGTCAGGCCCGGTGGGGAGATGGCTCCATTACGGTGCCATCTCCCCCATGCAGGTCAGGCCAGATCAGGGGCCAGCGCGTCCTTCGCCAGCCGAGCGATCAGGTCGCTCACCGACAACATAGTCTGTCCATCCTTGCCCAGTTCGCGCAGCGCCACCGTGCCTTCTTCCGCCTCGCGGCGGCCGACGACCAGCAGGTTGGGTACCTTGCCCAGCGAATGTTCGCGCACCTTGTAGTTGATTTTCTCGTTGCGCACGTCGGCTTCGGCGCGGATGCCGGCGGCGCGCAGCTTCTCGACCACGTCCAGCGCATACGTATCCGCATCCGACACGATCGTCGCGACCACCGCCTGCACCGGCGCCAGCCACAGCGGGAACTTGCCGGCATAATGTTCGATCAGGATGCCGATGAACCGCTCATAGCTGCCGAAGATCGCGCGGTGCAGCATGACCGGGCGGTGGCGCTCGCCATCCTCGGCAATATAGCTGGCGTCAAGCCGCTCGGGCAGCACGCGGTCGGACTGGATCGTGCCGACCTGCCAGGTGCGGCCGATCGCGTCGGTCAGATGCCATTCCAGCTTGGGCGCATAGAAGGCGCCTTCGCCGGGCAGCTCTTCCCAGCCATATTCGGGCGTGTTGAGGCCGGCGGCGGCAACCGCATTGCGCAGTTCCTCTTCCGCCTTGTCCCACATTTCCTCGGTGCCGAAGCGCTTTTCCGGGCGCAGCGCCAGCTTGATCGAGTAGGTGAAGCCGAAATCCCGGTAGATCCGGTCGGCCAGCGCACAGAAGGCACGCACTTCCTCGACGATCTGGTCTTCGCGGCAGAAGATATGGGCGTCGTCCTGGGTGAATTGGCGCACCCGCATCAGGCCGTGCAGCGCGCCATGCGGCTCGTTGCGATGGCAGCAGCCATTTTCGTAGAAACGCAGCGGCAGATCGCGATAGCTCTTGATCCCCTGCTTGAAGATCAGGATGTGCGCCGGGCAGTTCATCGGCTTGAGTGCCATCCAGTCGACATCGTCCGACACCAGCGGGCCTTCGTCCGCGACGTTGGGCACTTCGTCGGGGATGACGAACATATTCTCGCGATATTTGCCCCAATGGCCGGACTGCTCCCACTGGCGCGCGTCCATCACCTGCGGGGTCTTGACCTCGCGATAGCCGGCATCGTCGATCGCGCGGCGCATATAGGCTTCCAGCTCGCGCCAGATCAGATAGCCCTTGGGGTGCCAGAAGACGCTGCCATGCGCTTCCTGCTGCAGATGGAACAGGTCCATCTCAGCGCCCAGCTTGCGATGGTCGCGCTTGCCGGCCTCTTCCAGTCGGGTCAGATGCTCGTTGAGTTGCTTCTTGTTCAGCCAGCCGGTGCCATAGATGCGGCTCAGCATTGCATTCTTCTGGTCGCCGCGCCAATAGGCGCCCGACACGCGGGTCAGCTTGAACGCCGCCGGGTCCAGCTTGCCGGTCGAGGCCAGGTGCGGGCCGCGGCACATGTCGTACCAGCCGTCACCCGAATGATAGACGGTCAGTTCCTCGCTCTGCGGCAGTTCGGCCGCCCATTGCGCCTTGAAGGTTTCGCCGGCCGCTTCCCACTGCGCGATCAGCGTGTCGCGGGCGATGACTTCGCGGCGCAGCGGCTTGTTGGCGGCGATGATCTTGCGCATCTCCGCCTCGATCGCGGGCAGGTCTTCCTCGGTAAAGGGGCGATCCTTGGGTGCGAAGTCATAATAGAAACCATCGTCGGTCGCCGGGCCGAAGGTGATCTGCGTACCGGGGAACAGCGCCTGCACCGCTTCGGCCAGCACATGGGCGAAATCGTGGCGCGCCAGTTCCAGCGCGTCGGCCTCGTCCTTCGCCGTTACCAGCGCCAGCTGCGAATCCTGTTCCAGCGGGCGCATGATGTCGCGCAGCTCGCCGTCGACCTTCGCAGCGATCGCCGCCTTGGCCAGGCCCGGCCCGATCGCCGCTGCAATGTCCGCCGGGGTAGTGCCGGGCGCGACTTCACGCACGGAACCATCGGGCAGGGTGATCTTGAGCATGGCGGACACGGGGGGTCTTTCTGTGAAATTTGCGGGTTGCGCAGCCGAAAAAGCCGCGCCTTCCCCATAAATGGGCGGTCTGCCCTGTCAATAGAAGCCCTCTTGCCAAGAGTCATCCATGGGCGCATGTTTTATGTGCTGATATATCATTATCAGTGCAGGAGGGACTTATGGCTTTGAGCTTTGCAGAATCCCGTGGCGCGCAGGATGACGCGCCGATGGGCGAGATGAACACGACGCCGCTGATCGACGTCATGCTCGTGCTGCTGATCATGTTCATCATCACCATCCCGATCCAGACCCATAGCGTGGGCATCAACCTGCCCCAGGCGCCGGTCGATACCAGCCTGCCCCAACCCGATCCGATCAAGAACAAGGTGACGATCGACGCATCGGGCGTGGTCCGCTGGAACGGCATGGCGGTCGATCCGCTGACCCTGCGCCGCTATCTCGCTCAGACGCTGGCCCTGCCTGTCGAACCGGAACTGCAATTCCAGCCGGATGCCGCCGCCCGCTATCTGGTGGTCGACCAGACGCTGGCCGACATCCGTCGTTCCGGCGTCACCAAGCTGGGCTTCGTCGGCAATGAGCGCTATGGCCAGTTCTGACAAGGGTACGCGATAAAATGTAAAGGCACATTGACTCCGTGCTTCCCGCTTCTGTAAAGGGTACTTGACCCATTCAGAGCAGGAAGCATGAGTCATGATCGCCCCGGAACCTACGCACCCCTTTCCCTGGCGCATCTGCGCCGCGGCCGCGCTGTTCACATTGCTGATGGTCGCCGCCGCTGTCGCCGCCAACATCTTCACCATCAGCGGCAATGGCAAATTGCCGCTGATGGTACCGGGCCTGCTGGCGCTGGGCTGGCTGATCTGGGAAGCGATGCGGCTGGCGCGTGCCGTGCCGGGATCGGCGATCGCCCGCTATATCGGTCGGGTCGTGCCGCTGATGATCGCCAATGTCGTCACCGTGGTCGCGGCCATCACTATCCAGCGCGAATGGCATCCGGCAGGAGTGTGGGCCGTGCTCGTCGCCTTGCTGCCGGCGCCGCCGCTGATCGGCTTCATCTGGGCGATGGGCCGGCTGCTGGTGGAGGAGAGCGACGAATATCTGCGCATGGTCCATGCCCGGCGCGCGCTGATCGCGGCCGGTTTCATGCTGGTGATCACAACCGTCTGGGGCCTGCTCGAAGGTTCCGGCCTTGCCCCCCATGCGCCCGCCTATGCCGCCTTCATCCTGTGGAATCTGGGCCTGTTGCTGGCGCCGATCCTGCCCGGTGGCCGCGCATGAAGAACCGGCTCAAGGTCTTGCGGGCGGAGCGCGACTGGAACCAGAGCGATCTCGCCGCCCAGCTCGGCATTTCGCGCCAGAGCGTCAACGCGATCGAGACCGGCAAATATGACCCCTCGCTCCCGCTCGCCTTCCGCATCGCCGACCTGTTCGGCCTCCGTATCGAGGATATCTTCCGGCGCGACTGACTCAGGCGATCAGCAGCCGGGCGGCGTCGTCGGTCTGTTGCAGGAAGGAGAGTGGGCCGCCGATCTCGACCCCTGCGGGCAGGGCGTCGGCGGACAGGCCCGACAGGGCAAGGCCGCTCTGGCAGGCGATCAGGGCCACCCCCATGTCCAGCGCCTCGGCCAGCAATTCGGCGAGCGTCGGCAGGCCCGCCGCCTGATGCGTCTCGTCTTCCGGCGCGGCGAGCGGCGACGTCAGCAGCGCCACGGCATTCAGTTGCAGGAATAGGCTGGCGTCGCCGCCCAGGGCTGCGTGCGCCGTCGCCATGACCAATGCGCCGCGCAGCCGCTCCGCATCGGCCGTCAGGACGATGATTCTCAGCCCGCGCATAGTTCCGCCGCGCAGCCGGGGCAGGCCGGATCCTTGGGCACGCCCAGCGTGCGGAACCGCATCGCCAGCAGGTCCGCGATCAGCAACTGCCCCGCCATGTCGGTGCCGAAGGGCACCAGCGCGCGGATCACCTCCAGTGCGGCCAGGCTGCCAATCACCCCGGTCAGCGCGCCGATCACACCGGTTTCCGAACAATTGCGCTCGGGCGCATCGACCGGGCTGCCGACCAGGCAGCGATAGCAGGGCTTGTCCTTCTCCCAGCCGCGATAGGTGGCGAGCTGCCCCTCGAAGGGACCGACCGCCGCCGACACCAGCGGCATGCGCAGCGCTTGCGCGGCGTCGGCCACCACCAGCCGGGTGGCGAAACTGTCGCACCCGTCCAGCACGACATCGGCCTCGCGCAGCAGCATGGCGGCATTGTCCGCATCGATCCGGGCGTTGATCGGGATCAGCTTGATGTCGGGATTGATCCGGGCAATCGCCGCCATTGCCGCTTCGGCCTTGGGCGTGCCGATCTCGGCGGTGCCGAACAATATCTGTCGTTGCAGATTGGACAGGGCGACGGCGTCATCGTCGATCACCCGGATCGTGCCGACGCCGGCGGCCGCCAGATAGAGGATGGCGGGACTGCCGATGCCGCCCGCGCCGATCACCGCCACATCGGCCGACAGCAGCCGCACCTGACCCGCGCCGCCAATTTCCTTGAGCACGATATGGCGGGCATAGCGCTCCAGTTGATCGTCGGTCAGCGTCACGATGCGTCCGACCAGAGGAAGCGCACCTGCGAGCGCATCCACACCGGTTCGTCGGTGCCGGACTTGGGGAAGCTGCCCTTGAGCGTGCCGAGGATTCGCTTGCTCACAAATGTTTCGACTTCGGGGCAGCGAACATTGACCGGCGCGATCTTCAGCGGTCGGCCCTGACCATCGAGCAGGAACAGCACATCCAGTTCCAGCAGTTGCGAACCTTCATAATTGACCGCGCCGCTGCACGATGCCTTGCGGTAGAGGGTGTGAACATTCTCCGACCATTTTGGTGACACCTTGCGACCCTGCCAGCCTTCGATCACCGGCACTTCGCTCAGATTCTGGGGCATGGTGGGAAGCGCCTGTGGGGCGGCGGCGGCAAGCGTCAGCGAAAGCAGCGGGGTCATCATGATGTCACACTCCCGTAGAACCGAAGCCGCCCTGTCCCCGGGCAGTATCGTCGAGCATATCCACCTCGACGAAGCTGGCAAGCTGAACCGGCGCGACCACCAGTTGCGCGATGCGATCGCCCCGCTTGATCGGGAAGGGATCGGCGCCATGGTTGATCAGCAGTATCTTCAGTTCGCCGCGATAATCGGCATCGATCGTGCCGGGGGCGTTGGGCAGGGTGATGCCATGCTTGAGCGCCAGGCCGGAACGCGGCCGCACCTGAATTTCGTAGCCCTCGGGGATCGCCAGTGCGAAGCCGGTAGCGACCGGATGACGATCGCCGGGATTGAGGATGATCTCCTCGGCCGACACCACATCCATGCCAGCGGCATGCGCCGTGGCATAGGCGGGAACGGGCAGCCCGTCACCATTGGGCAGGCGCATGAGTTGGATATTAATCGGCGACAGCGGAGATGGCATTGGCAACCTTTTCAATGAGTTTTGTGGCGACATCGCTCTTGGCCATGGCGGCCCAGCTTTCGATGCCGGCGGATGTGACGATCTGGACGCTGTTGCTGTCGCCGCCCATGACGTCACCGGACACGTCATTGGCGACGATCCAGTCGGCGCCCTTGCGCACCAGCTTGGCCTGCGCATGTTCGGCGATATTTTGCGTTTCGGCCGCAAAGCCGATCAGCAGGCTGGGGCGGCGGGCATGATGGCCCAGTGTCGCCAATATGTCGGGATTTTCGACCAGGCTAAGCGGCGCGGGCTGGCCGGAGCCGTCCTTCTTCAGCTTCTGCTCGGCCGCGTCGGCGGTGCGCCAGTCGGCGACGGCGGCGACCATGATCGCGGCATCGGCGGGCAGCGCGCCCTCCACCGCCGCCAGCATCTCGCGCGCGGTCTCGACATCGATGCGGTCGACCCCCGCGGGCGTTGGAAGATGCACGGGGCCGGCCACCAGAGTCACCTTTGCCCCGGCGCGCGCAGCGGCGGCGGCGATGGCGAAGCCCTGCTTGCCCGAGGAGCGATTGGCGATGTAGCGCACCGGATCGATCGGCTCATGGGTCGGCCCGGCCGTCACCAATATATGCCGTCCGGCCAGCTGCTCATCCGCGCCCGCGAAATCCGGCTGACCCGCCAGCGGATCGGGCAGGACAGGGGCGGCCAGCAGGCGCCCAATCTCCGCCGCGATCGCTTCCGGCTCGGGCAGGCGGCCCTTGCCATATTCGCCGCAGGCCATCTCGCCATCGTCGGGCGTCATGATGTGGACGCCATCGGCATGGAGCTGCGCCAGGTTCCGCTGCGTCGCCTTGTGGTGCCACATGCGCACATTCATCGCCGGCACCGCCAGCACCGGCTTGTCGGTGGCGAGCAGGATGGTGGTGGCGAGGTCATCGGCGATGCCCGCCGCCATCTTGGCCAGGATGTTGGCGGTGGCGGGCGCGACGACGATCAGGTCCGCCTGGCGCGACAGCTGGATATGGCCGATCTCGCGCTCTTCCTTGAGGTCGAACATGTCGCCATAGACATGATCCTCGGTCAGCACGCCCAGGCTCAGCGGCGTGACGAACTGCTGGGCGCTTTCGGTGAGAACCGCGCGCACGGCGATGCCGCGCTTGCGCAACTGGCGCACCAGTTCCAGCGACTTATAGGCCGCAATGCCGCCGGAGACGATGAGAAGGACACGCTGGGTCATGGCCAACATTTGGTCGTGCGACCGGAACTTGTCCAGCCCGGTCGCCGACTTAGAAGAAGGTCGTGGCCGCGGCCATCGCCCCGGCGCCGATCGCCGCCGCCAGCAGCGCGACCAGCCCATAGCGCCAGCCACCGCCCACCTGGATCAGCTTCACGTCGCCCAGCGGTAGCGGTGGCGGGGCGCCGCCCTTTTCCGGGAAGGCATCCTCGATGCGGCGGACCAGTGCCGGCAGCCGCTGAATCAGGCGCCAATTCTCGATCAGCGCGTCGGCCGCCTTGGCCTCCGGCCCCAATTCGGTGCGCAGCCATTCCTTCACATAGGGGCCGCTCGTTTCCCACATGTTGATTTCGGGATCGAGCTGATGGGCGACGCCCTCGACCATCACCATCGTCTTCTGCAGCAGCAGCAGATGCGGCTGGGTCTGCATGTCGAAATCGCGGGTGATGGCGAACAGACCGTCCAGCATCCCGCCAACCGACAACTCGCTCGCCGGCTTGCCGCGCATCGGCTCGCCCACGGCGCGCAGCGCGGTGGCGAATTCCTCGACATTATGATGGCCGGGCACATATTGCGCCTCGAAATGAATCTCGGCGACGCGCTTGTAGTTGCCGGTGATCAGGCCATAGAGAATCTCGGCCAGCCACATGCGCGCGCGCCGATCGATCCGGCCCATGATGCCGAAATCGATCGCGACGATGTCGCCATTGCCCTTCACGAACAAATTGCCCTGATGCATGTCCGCGTGGAAGAAACCCTCGGCGATCGCCTGGCGCAGGAAAGCGTTGACGAGGCGGGCGGCGATGTCTTTGAGGTCATGGCCGGCGGCGATCAGCGCATCGCGATCGGAGATCTTGATGCCGTCGATCCATTCCATCGTCATGACCTTGCCGGTCGTGCGATCCCAGTCGATGGCGGGAATGCGATAGCCCGGCATCGCCTCCATCGCCTCGGCCAGTTCCGAAGCCGACGCCGCCTCGCGCCGCAGATCCAGCTCGCGCGCGGTCCAGCGCTTCATATTGGCGATCACCAGGCGCGGACGCAGGCGGGCCACTTCGCCACCCAGCATCTCGATATGGGCGGCGGCCCATTCATAGGTCTGGATGTCGCGGTTGAACTGGTCGATCACGCCGGGGCGGATCACCTTCACCGCGACCTCGCGTCCATCATTGGTAACGGCGCGATGCACCTGTGCGATCGATGCGGCGCCGACGGGCTGCTCGTCGAAACGGACATAGACCTGTTCCAGCGGCCGGCCGAAACTCTGCTCGATCTGCGCGCGGATCGTCTCGAACGGGACCGGGGGCAGGGCGTCCTGCAGGCGCAACAGATCGTTTGCCGCTTCCTCGCCCACCAGGTCGGGGCGGGTCGCCAGCGTCTGGCCCAGCTTGATCGCGGCGGGGCCGATCGACTGGAACGCATCGGCATAGCGTGGCTGCTTGGGAACGCGCGCGCCGAAGCGAGCCAGGCGTACCAGCCGGCGCACCGGCGTCGGCGTCAGCGGATCGCGTTCAATGCCAGTGAGGGCGCCATGGCGTGCGAGTGTCCGGCTCCATTTCAGGAGCCGCCAGATATGAGTCGCGTGGGTGGTCATGCGGGCGTCAGATCTTCCAGCCCGAATGGATCGCCACCAGTCCGCCCAGGATCGGCTCGACCTTGGTATTCACGAAGCCGGCATCGCGGATCATGCCCTCGAACTTGGGCATGGGCGGGAAGCGGCGGATCGATTCGATCAGATAGCGATAGCTGTCGGCATCATTGGCGAACAGCTTGCCCAGCTGTGGCACCAGCTTGTGCGAATAGCTGTCATAGACGTCGGAAAAGCCCGGCCAGGTGGTGGTCGAAAATTCCAGGCAGAAGAAGCGCCCGCCGAACTTCAGAACGCGGTGCGCTTCGCGCAGCGCCATGTCGATATGGGTGACGTTGCGGATGCCAAAGGCGATCGTATAGGCGTCGAACTCGCGATCGCCGAACGTCAGCGTCTCGGCATTCTGTTCCGACCAGATCAGGCCGTCATAGCCTTTCTTCTGCGCGCGCTCTACGCCCACCGCCAGCATCTCGGGATTGATGTCGGACACGGTGATGTGCGCGCCCAGCTTGTGCATGCGAAAGGCGATGTCGCCGGTGCCGCCGGCCATGTCCAATATCTGCTCGCCCGGCTGCGGCTTCACTCGCTTGACGAACTGATCCTTCCACAACCGATGCGCGCCGCCCGACATGGCGTCGTTCATCAGATCATATTTGGCGGCGACATTGGAGAATACGGCGCGGACCATGCCGGCCTTCTCGGCGGCATCGACGTCGCGATAGCCAAAGGATGCTGTTTCGCTCATGCGGTTCGCTCTAGAGCCTGATCGTGCCAGATGGAAGCGCTATGCGCGCTCACGCGATGCGGTGAATCGCGCCCTTGTGTGATTGTGCAGTGCCCGCGCCATTTCGACGCGAAGGCATGGGTTGGGAGTTGGGCGTAAACGCCCCTGTCGCTGCGCTCTCCGGCATCCTACATAGGAGCCATGCCAGAGCTTCCCGAAGTCGAAACCACCGTTTCCGGCCTGCGATCCGTCCTGCAGGGGGCGACCCTCACACGGGTCGAGCCACGCCGTGCCGATCTGCGCTTCCCGATTCCAGTAGACCTGCGTCAGCGTATGACCGGCGCCACTGTAACGGGGCTGTCGCGCCGGGCCAAATATGGCCTCATCGAAACCGATCGCGGCGACATGATGATCTTCCATCTCGGCATGTCGGGGCGATGGCGAATCGATCCGGCGGAAATCGGGGCGCATGATCATCTGTTGCTGGAGACGGGCAGCGGTCATCTTCTCTCGCTCAACGACCCGCGCCGTTTCGGTTCGCTGGATCTGGTGCGCAGTGATGCCTGGCAGGGCTATGCTCCCTTCACCCGCATGGGGCCGGAACCCTTGGGGCCGGATTTCGACGCGGCCTATCTGGCGCAGGCGCTGGATGGCAAGGCAACATCGATCAAGGCGGCGCTGCTCGACCAGCGCATCGTCGCGGGGCTGGGCAATATCTATGTATGCGAAGCGCTGAACATGGCGGGCATCGCCCCGACTCGAGCGGCGGGGCGCATATCGAAGCCCCGACTCACTTTACTGGTAGAAGCGATTCGTATGGTTCTGTCCGCCGCCATCGTCGCCGGCGGCTCCACCCTGCGCGATTATGCGCGGCCGGATGGCGAATTGGGCTATTTCTCCAACCAATGGCGAGTCTATGGGCGCGAAGGGCAGATTTGTCCCTGTGGCGGCACCGTGCAACGCCGAGTCGATGGGGGGCGATCGACCTTCTATTGCCCCAAATGCCAGAAATAGCGGGGGCCTCGCTGGTTGACGACACTCCGGAACAGCTGTAAGGGGCGCACCTTCACGAGGCTGGTTGGCGAATCCGACGGGCCTCTTCCCGAGATTTGATGAGAACCGAGGAATAGAATGGCCAATACGCCGCAAGCCAAGAAGCGCATCCGTCGCAATGAGCGTCGCGCCGCGATCAATGGCGCCCGCATCAGCCGGATCCGCACCCTGGTGAAGAAGGTGGAAGCCGCCATCCTCGCCGGTGACAAGGATGCTGCTGCTACCGCGCTTCAGACTGTCCAGCCCGAACTGGCCCGCGGCGTTGCCCGTGGCGTTCTGCACAAGAACACGGCCGCTCGTAAGTTCGGTCGCCTGACCAAGGCTGTCGGCGCGATCGCCTAAGCCTTACGTTAAGCTACCCGCTTATCTGAAAAGCCCGCTCCGGATCGCCGGAGCGGGCTTTTTCTGCTGGAGTCACGGATCGGTCATTTTGGCGACCCGCCAATTTCCCACGATTCGAGCGCTCCTGGCAAAATTTCTGTCTCATAATATACTGAAAAACAGTCATAATTTGTGAATCTGCGGTTTTCCGCCGGATTCCCGAGTCAACGTCTTTATTTCAGTTTTTTGAAGCGGCGCGCCCTTGATCCGGTGAAGCGCCCCTGTCTATTTTGATCCTCCGGCCGCTGATCGAATCACTTCCTGGCGGTCGTCATAATGTCAGTTGATGTATCAGACTCGGAAAGGCGGGGGCGCTTTTTCGAACCATCTTGTTGCGTCCGATAGTCGTGCCCATGGGGCATTTTTGTTGGTTTTTTGGGGGCAGCATTCAATGAAGGATAATGCGGCGGTGCTTGGAATTCAGGACGGAGAGGCAGTGGCAGATATGGCCCGCCTGGAATCCGCCTGGACGACCATTCGCACCGGTCTGCGCCGCGACATCGGCGCGCGCATGTTCGACCAATGGTTGAAGCCTGCGCGCCTGGGGGACTATTGCCCCGATTCGCAGACGCTGGATCTCCATTTTGCGTCGGATTTCAGCGCGAATTTCGTTTCCGGCCAGTTTGGCGATCGCCTGCGCATGGCCTGGCGCTGCTCGGGTGCCGGCGTGCGCGAAGTGCGTCTGCGGCGCGCGCCCGACTCGTCGGGGCCGCGTCTGCTGGAGGTGAAGCGCGACGTGGCTGCTGCCGTGACGGCGCCGGCGATCGTTGCCGCTGCGCCGACCGTCGCCTGCAATTTCCAGCCGCGCCACGCCTTCGACCAGTTCGTGCCCGGCGAAACCAACCAGCTTGCCTATTCGGCCGCGCTGGCGATGGCGGGCGAGGCTGAACCGCGCTTCACGCCGCTCTTCATCCATGGCGGCACCGGCCAGGGCAAGACGCACCTGCTGCACTCGATTGCGCGGGCTTTCTCGGCCCATTCGCCCAGTGCGCCGGTGCTCTATATGTCGGCCGAACGCTTCATGGTCGAATTCGTCAACGCGATGCGCGCGAATGAGACGATGGCGTTCAAGGCGCGCCTGCGCGCCGCACGCCTGCTGCTGATCGACGACATTCAGTTCATCGCCGGCAAGGGCTCGACCCAGGAAGAATTTCTCCACACGATCAACGACCTGATTGACACCGGTGCCCGGATCGTCGTGACCGCTGACCGGGCGCCGCAGATGCTGGACGGCATTGATCCGCGCATCCTGTCGCGTCTGGCGGGCGGCCTGGTGGCCGATATCCGTCCGGCCGGTCTCGACCTGCGCCTTGCCATATTGGAGGGGCGCCGCGCCCATGCCGGCGATCCGCCGGTGCCCGACGCAGTGATCGACTTCCTGGCCCGTTCGATCCGCTCGAACGTGCGCGAACTGGAAGGCGCGTTCAACAAGCTGGTTGCCTATGGCCAACTGACCGGTCGTTCGATCGATCTGGAATTTGCCCAGACCATGCTTGCCGATGCGGTGCGCGCCAATGTGCGTCGCCTGACCATCGACGAGATCCAGAAGGCCTGTGCCGCGCATTTCAAGATCGATCTGTCGGAAATGAAGTCGAAGCGCCGTGCGCGCGCGGTCGCCCGTCCGCGTCAGGTGGCGATGTACATCTCGAAGAAGATGACGCCGCGTTCGCTGCCGGAAATCGGCCGCACCTTTGGCGGACGCGATCATAGCACGGTGATTCACGCGGTGCGCACGATCGAGAAGCTGCGCGAAAGCCATCCCGACATGGACGCCGACGTCCGCGCCCTGATGCGCCAGTTGGAAGGCTGATAACGGCCTCACCATGGGCTGATACTATGGGCTGACAGGGCAGGGTGGTTGGACTAGGCTTGATGCCATGATCCGCACCCTGGCCTTGTTCCTCCTCGCCGCGCTGGCCTCCGGCCCGCTGTTGGCCCAGTCTCCAACGTCCTTTGCCTCAAGCGATGTGCGGGTGGCGCTCGATACCAGTGCCGGGCGTATCGTTGTGGCGCTTCATCCCGACAAGGCGCCGGTCACGGCCGGCAATTTCCTGCGCTATGTCGATCAGAAGCGGTTCGACGGCACCGTCTTCTACCGCGCCGTCGGCGGCCCGGACTACGGCTTCATCCAGGGCGGGACGCAGAATGACCCCAAGCGCGTCCTGCCGCCGATCAAGCATGAGCCGACCAGCCAGACGGGCTTCACCCATGATGATGGGGCGCTGTCCATGGCCCGTTATGCGCCGGGCAGCGCGACCGGCGATTTCTTCATCGTGCTCGGCAAGATGCCGGCGATGGATGCCCATCCCGAATCAACCGGTGACAATCAGGGCTTTGCCGTCTTCGCGCATGTAGTCGAGGGGCTGGATATCGTGAAGGCCATCCAGGCCGGTCCCAAATCACCCACCGCCGGCAATGGCGTGATGAAGGGGCAGATGCTGGAGCCCGTGGTGAAGATCCTGTCGGCCCGTCGCCTGCCCTGAACCGTCCGGCTTAGAGGCTGCGTCGTTCCGTCGGTTCGACGGTGGGCGCGGCTGCATATCGATCCAGATATTGGGCCTCGCCCATCGGCCGGGCGAGGTGATAGCCCTGGAACAGGGTGCAGCCGATGACGCGCAGCATGTCCATCTGCGCCTGTGTCTCGACCCCTTCGATCACCACTTCCATGCCCAGCCCCTGGATCAGGCCGACGACCGCGCTGCAGATCGTCCGCGCCTCCGCGGAGGTGGCGATGTCGCGCACCAGGCTGCGGTCGATCTTCACCCGGTCGACCGGCAGCTCGCGCAGCCGGGCCAAATTGGAATAGCCGGTGCCGAAATCGTCTATCGCGATTCGCACGCCTTCCTGCCGCAGCGCGCGGATCTGGCCCAGCACGCGTTCGTCCATGTCCATCGCCAGCGATTCGGTGATCTCCAGCTCCAGCATGGGCGGCGGCGTCTGGTGCGTGGCCATCGCATGGCGCAGGCGCAGGAAGAAATCGGCCTGCGCGAGTTCGCGGGTCGAGATGTTGATCGCGATTCGCTGATGCACGCCCGATCGCGCCCAGCGCGCAGCGGTCTCGCATACCCGGCTCATGACCCAGTCGCCCAGCGCGACGATCATGCCGCTTTCCTCGGCAACGGGCACGAACGCGCCGGGCATGATGAGCGCGCGTTCGGGATGGACCCAGCGCACGAGCGCCTCAGCCGTGACCGCCTGCGCCACGCCGCCATGGCTCATTTCGATCTGCGGCTGGAATTCCAGCAGAAATTCGTCACGCTCCAGCCCTAGCAGCAGGTCGCGTTCCAGTTCGGCGCGATCCGCCGCCTCTAGCGCCAGTTCGGCGGTGAACATCTCGGCGCGGCCCCGCCCCTCATGCTTGGCATGATACATGGCGATGTCAGCCGATCGCAGCAGCGCGGACAGGCTGTCGCCATGGTCGGGATAGCAGGCGATACCGATCGACGCGCCCAGGTCGACATGCTGGCTACCCAGTTCAAATCGCTCTCCCAGCGCGAACTGGATGGCGCGGGCGATGCGTGAAGCCGCATCGCGGCTCGGCAGGACAGGGAAGAACATGGTGAACTCGTCGCCGGCCAAGCGGCCGATCACGGCGTCGCCCAGACCAGCGCTGACCTGCGCCATCACCACTTCGCGCAGCCGGCCCGCCACGCGCGCGAGCAACTGGTCGCCGGCCGCATGACCCAGCGTGTCGTTGACCGCCTTGAATCCGTCCAGATCTATGAAGAACAAAGCTGCCGGTCCCGCGCCACAGCGTTCGGCGAGCAAGCGTTCGACCTGACGGCAAAAGCTGGTGCGGTTGGCAAGGCCGGTCACTTGGTCGAACAGCGCCAGTGTCTGGACATGGTCCAGATTGGTGCGGACCTGGCTGAACAGGCTCTCCATCGCCACCGACAGGTCGGGCAGTTCCAGACCGATTTCGGCCGGGACATGCGAATGAAGATCGCCATGGGCGGCGGCCAGTAGCCGCTCCGTCGCGGTGTCGATGGCGCTCGCGGTGGCGGCGATGGTGCGCTGGGCTGAAGCCCAGCTCATCGTGCCGCACAATATAGCGATGATGAGGGATCGGCCGACATCGACCAGATCGTCACCTGCGCCATGGCCCAATAGCAGTGACAGGATGAAGACCAGCGCACCGGCCGCACAGGCGAAGGCAGCAGCGCGGCTTTTCACTGTCACGCCCTGCATGTGCCTCCCTGCCCTGCTCAAAGCCCCCGATAATCGGTGCTGCTGGATCAGATGGATATGAAGGACGGTGGTTAAGAAAAGGTCAGTGGCTGCGCAAAATACGTCATTTTTTGCGGCGCAGGATCAGGTAGATGGCGCCATCGCCGCCATGGCGGGGATGGGCGATGCGCACGCTGGCGATGCGATCGGCATAGGGGCTGGTCTCCAGCCAATGGCCGATCTCGCCGCGGATCGCGCCGCGCCGGCTCGAATCCCCGTGGCTGCTGGCTTTTGGCGGCTTGCCGGTCACGACCAGCAGGACCCGCACATCACGGGCCAGGGCCGTTGCCAGCGCCTGGTTAAGCCTGACGTGGGCGCCAGCCAGATTATGGCCGTGCAGGTCGATCGACATATCGGGGGCGATGTTGCCGCTACGGATCCGCTTCTCCCAACCATTGTCGAGTACGGCAGCGGGCGTCCGCGCCGGGGTAATCGGCACCGCCTTTGGGGGCTGGGGCGTTAACCGTGTTTCCGGGATCGGGACTGGCGCGGCAGCGGGCAGGGACGGGCGCATCAGTCCCGGTCGAAGCGGCCGGACCGAGCGCGTCAATGCGCCCCAGAGCGCCTGCTCTTCAGAAGATAGGGTCCGGCGTCGCATGGCGTGCGATCACGGGCGCGCCAGCCGCGCGGCGGACCCGATCGGCAGCAATATCAATGCACTGCCACGGGCGGACATGCCGCCGGCAATGCCCCGCGCGCGGGCGCCTGCACCCCAGAAACTGTCGAACCGGTTAGCGCCCTTGATCGCTCCGCCCGTGTCCTGGGCAATCCAGATGCCATTGGGCTCGGCCCGGTCGAGCGACAAAAGGACAGGGGCGCCAAGCGGAATATATTTGGGATCGGCCGCCACCGTCGCCTCGGCCGTTACCGGCACGCCCAGCGCGCCGATCGGCCCTGCGCCAGTCAGTTCGCGGAAGAAGACGAAGCTCTTATTCTCGTTCATGATCGCGGCGCCCTCGGCTGGGTGGGCGCGCAGATATTGCATGATGTCCTGCATCGACCCGGCCTGGATCAGACCGCGATCCTTCATCAGCTTGCCGATGCCGGTATAGTCGCGCCCATTCTGCCCGTCATAGCCGATGCGCATCACGGCGCCGTCGGGCAGGGTGAGGCGGCCGCTGCCCTGGACCTGCAGGAAGAAGAACTCGACCGGGTCGGCCGCCCAGGCCAGTTCCAGTCCGCGCCCGGCAAGCGATCCCTCGACGATCTGCGATCGCTCGTCGAACGGCACGAAATTGCTGCCTTGCACCTTGCCGCGGATGGTGCGGCCCTTCAGGCTGTCGCTGAACAGGCCGAGGTTGACGTCGATCAGTTCGGCCGGGCGGCGGTAGATCGGCACCTGATAGCCGGGCTGGCGGGTGCGCGATCCGGCGATTTCCGGTTCATAATAGCCGGTGACGAAGGCGGCGCCGTCGCTCACCTGCACCGCCTCGAAATAGCGGGAGAAAAACTCGGCGGCGGTAGCTTCGGGCCAGCTCGACGCCGCGCTGCATGCGCTGTTCCAATCCGATCCACGCGTCAGGCCGCTCTGGTCGGTGCGTTTCATCAGCGTCGGACAGGAAATGCGGAAGGCCTGCAAAGCGGCGCGCGCGCGCTCGCCGGACGGGATCAGGCTGGCGATGTCGGGGCCGGGCGTGACGCCCAGGCCAGCGGCATTGGCCTGGTCCGTGGGCAGGTCGCTGGGTGACACGGTCGGCAATTTCGGCGGCAGGGTGGGGCGGGGCGTGGCCGGAACCGGCCGGGTCGCCCCATCGCTGCCACTGTTCGGCCGGCTTGGCGCAGGGCCGCTGGCCGATGGCGGAATGACGCCGCCCGCGCAAGCGGACAGCATCAGCGCCGCAAGCAGCGCGCCCCCCGAATGACGCAGACTCACGCCGCCTCGTCGGTTTCGCTGAGCTTCCAATTGGGGTCTGCACTCCGCAGGTCGCGGGTGAAGGTCCAGATATCGTTGGTGCCCACGGCATCGGTCAGCGAGCCGGCGACGACATTGCCATCCTTGTCGCGGGTGACGGCGGCGATATCTGCCTCGAACCGCAGCGAGACTTCGGCGATACGGCCGTTGACGCTGGCATCCACGATCTGCGCCTTCTCGATCCGCACCAGGCGGTTGTCGAGCACATGGCCCTCGGCTTCACGCGCTGCGATGGCTTCCTCGAAGGATGCCAGCACATCGGCATCGCACAGCCAGGCCAGTTCATCGCGATCGCCGCGCCAGAAAGCTTCCAGTACCATCTTGTAGGCGCTCTTGGCGCCTTCCACGAATTGGGGCACGTCAAAGCTGCGATCGGCGCTGATCAGCGCGCGCACGCCCGCTTCGCCCGCCGGGGTAATCAGCCCTTCGGCCAGGCGAACCGAATCGCCCGTCATTTCGGGCATCTGTCGCGGCTGCATCACGCCAATTTTGGCGCGTTCCTCGGCCGGACGCGGGGCAGGCTCCTGCTCATGCCCGGTCCGCTTTCCAAGAACGGAATAGAGCCGCAGTGCCAGAAAGCCGGCAATCATGGCGAGGATGACGATCACGTACACGGAGGCAAATACCCTTTGTTCGGGATGATGTTCCATCAACATAGGCATGTTTGCACGATACTTCAAATATCGGCTTGCCGCCCCGGGCCGGCGATCGGCGCATCATGCTCCATATCGGGCGCCATTGCCCTGATCTTTCGCCACTGCTAAGCGCGCGGATCGATATCGGGGGCTGTTCCGGCCCTTTGAGCAACGAACGATCAGCAAGGATTTGAGGACAATGGCCGACGAAGCCGACACCATCCAGACCAATGTGACCGGCAATGGCGCCGACACCGCGCCGCAGATCGCGCTGATCAGCCAATATGTGAAGGATCTGTCGTTCGAAAACCCGAACGCCCCCGGGGTCTATCAGTGGCAGGATCAGCCTCAGATCGACGTCCAGTTCAACATCGGTGCCGACCGCGTCGGTGATGAAGTGCTGGAAATCGCGCTGAAGATCGAGGTCAAGGCCGTGGCGCCACAGGGCACCGCCTTTGCCGCCGAACTGGTCTATGCGGCGCTGTTCGGCATGCGCAACGTGCCCGAGGATCAGATCCAGCCCTTCATGCTGGCCGAAGCGCCGCGCCTGGTCTTCCCCTTCGCCCGCCGCGTGCTGGCCGACGCGATCCGCGACGGTGGCTTCCCGCCGCTGCTGCTCGATCCGATCGATTTCGGCGCGCTCTATCTGCAGCAGGCGGAACAGATGCAGGTGACGACAGGCGAGCCGGCCGGTCACGCCTGAACCCTGCAATGACCTCTATGTCCGTTCGGGCTGAGCCTGTCGAAGCCCGAACGGCATGGAGGGCAGGCGCATGAAACTGATCAAGGCCCTTGGCTCGGTCGGCGGATTGACGCTCGCCAGCCGGGTGCTGGCGCTGGTGCGCGATTCGCTCGCCGCCCGCTATGTCGGCGCCGGTTTCGCATCGGACGCCTTCAACGGCGTCGCTTTCCGCCTGCCCAACATGTTCCGTGCCCTCTTTGCCGAGGGCGCCTTCTCCGCCGCCTTCATCCCGCTCTTCAACAGGAAGGCGGCCGGACCGGGGGGCATGGCCGAGGGCTATCATTTCGCCGAGCGCGCCCTCGCCGTGCTGCTGCCGGTCCTCATCCTCTTCACGATCGTCCTGCTGGCGGCGGCCTGGCCGATCACCTGGGCGCTGTCCGGCGGCTTTTCCCGCCAGAATCCGACGCCGGACCAGTTTGCCTTCGCCGTCACCCTGTCGCGCATCACCATTCCCTATCTGGCGCTGATCAGCCTCGCCTCGCTGCTGGGCGGCATCTTGAACTCGCTCGACAAATTCTGGGTGAATGCCGCCGCGCCGATCCTGCTCAATGTCGCGATGATCGCGGGCCTGTGGTTCTTCCACGGCGCCGACGAATATGAAACAGCGCGGGTGCAGGCCATGTCGGTCACGGTCGGCGGCGCGCTGCAACTGCTCTGGCTGATCTGGGCCTGCAAGCGGGCGGGCGTCTCGATGAAGCTCAAGCGCCCTCGCCTCGACGCCGATGTGCGCGAGCTGCTGCGCCTGATCGTGCCGGCCGCCGCCGGCGCCGGCGCCTCGCAGATCAACCTGCTGATCTCGACTGCGCTCTCGGGGTGGCTGCTCGCCTCGGGCTCGATCACCTATATCTATTATGCCGACCGGCTGAATCAGCTTCCCCTGGGCCTGATCGGCATAGGTCTGGGCACCATCCTCCTCCCCACCATCTCGCGCATGCTCTCTAAGGGCGAGGATCAGGCGGCGATGGAGACGCAGAACCGGGGCATCGAACTGGCCCTGTTCCTGACCCTGCCTGCAACCGTCGCCTTCATTACCGTGGCCGAACCGATCGTGCGCGGCCTGTTCCAATATGGCCGCTTCAGCGCGGAGGACGCGATGCGCTGCGGCTGGGCGCTGTCCGCCTTCTCGATCGGCCTGCCCAGCTATGTGCTCGTGAAGGTGCTGACGCCGGGCTATTATGCGCGCGGCGATACCAGGACGCCGGTACGCTATGCGATGCTGTCGATCGCCATCAACATCGTCGGTAATCTCGCGATGATCCCGACCCTGGGCCATATCGGCCCGCCGCTCGCGACCGCGCTCTCTTCGACCGTCAATGTCGCGATGCTCTATCGCACCTTGGTCGCGCGCGGCCATTTCACCGCCGACCCGCAACTGCGCCGCCGTATCCCACGTCTTGCCGTGGCGGCCATCGTCATGGGGCTGGCGCTCTGGGCGGGCGAGGGCGTGCTCGACCCGATGCTCTCGGGGCCGATGGTCGGCCGCTATATCGGCTTGGCCCTGCTTGTCGGCGCGGGCGTCGCGCTGTACGGGCTGGCATGCTTCGTCACCGGCGCCTATCGGCTGTCCGACCTCAAGGCGCTGCTGCGCCGGCGAGGCACCACTACCAACCAACAGAATGGATAGAGAGTAATGCGCGTCCTTTCCGGCATCCAGCCCACCGGCAATCTGCACCTTGGCAACTACCTTGGCGCGATCCGCAACTGGGTGAAGATGCAGGACGAGATGCCCGCCATGGCCGCGCAAGCGGGTATGGCAAACAACGGCAAAAACGCGGATTCGCAATGCTTCTTCTTCCTCGCCGACATGCACTCGATCACCGTGCATGAAGGGCGCGAGCAGCGCATCCGCAACGTGCGCGACATGGCCGCCGCGCTGGTCGCATCGGGCATCGATCCGGACCGCTCGGTTCTCTTCAACCAGGCGCGCGTGCCGGCCCATGCCGAGCTTGCCTGGCTGCTGAACGGCACCGCACGTATCGGCTGGCTCAACCGCATGACCCAGTTCAAGGATAAGGCGGGCAAGGATCGCGAGGGCGCCTCGGTCGGCCTGTTCGTCTACCCGGTGCTGCAGGCGGCCGACATCCTGCTCTATCAGGCGACCCATGTCCCCGTGGGAGAGGACCAGAAGCAGCATCTGGAGCTGTCGCGTGACATCGCCACCAAGTTCAATACCGATTTCGGCGCCGATATCTTCACCCTGCCGGCACCGATCATCCCCAAGGAATCTGCGCGCATCATGTCTTTGCGCGATGGCACGGCGAAGATGTCCAAATCGGACCCGTCGGACCTGAGCCGCATCAACCTCACCGACGAGGACGATGCGATCATGACCAAGGTGAAGAAGGCGAAGACCGATCCGGAACCGCTGCCCGAAACGGCTGAGGGCCTGGCCGGTCGTCCGGAGGCGAACAACCTCGTCGGCATCTACGCGACCCTGTCGAACAGCACGCCGGATACGGTCTGTGCCGAGTTCGCGGGCAAGGGCTTTGGAGCGTTCAAGCCGGCGCTGGGCGAATTGCTGGTCGAAACGCTGCGGCCGATGCGCCAGCGCTTTCTGGAACTGCGCACCGACGATGCCGCGCTCGACGCAATCCTCGACAAGGGCGCGGCCAAGGCCACGGCGGCGGCCGAACCGACCTTGCGCGCGGCCTATGACGCCATGGGCCTGATGCGCTGACTGATGCCACAATGTCACAGGAAGCGGGCAAAGAGCCGGCTTCCTGTGGCCGGCATACGGAATGGGCCTGGCCGCTCCGTCCCTTGAATGACCGGACATGGCATGCGTCCAATCGACGGGTTGGTGCGTTCAAGCGATGTTCAGTTGCGTTTTGCTATCGCCGGGCGCAAGAAGAGTAACAGGCATCTGCCTGATTCAGGACGTGAAAACATGAAAGCTTTCCGTAAGATCGGTCTTTTTGCAGCGCCCGTGCTGGCGCTGGTTGGGCTGTCCGGCTGCGCCACGTCGTTCAAGGCGGACGTCGCCCGTTTCCAGCAGCTTCCCGCGCCTGCGGGGCAGAGCTACACGATCGTTGCCGACGATCCCAAGCTCGCCGGTGGGCTCGAATTTTCCCATTATGCACAGATGGTCGGTCAGCGTCTGGCCCAGACCGGCTATGTCGCTGCCAACGATCCGGCCAAGGCTGACCTGATCGTGCGTGTCGCCTATGATGTCGACAATGGCCGTGAGCGCGTGCGTTCGACCGGCGGCTTCGGTCCGAGCCCCTATTTCGGCGGTGGGTGGGGCTATGGCCGCTGGGGACGCCCCTGGGGCTATGGCTTCTATGATCCCTGGTTGTTCGGCGGTGCCGGCTTCAACGATGTGTCGAGCTACACCGTCTATACCAGCGACCTCAGCATGAAGATCGACCGCGCGGCCGACAATCTGCGCCTGTTCGAGGGCAAGGCCAGCGCCCAGTCGCTGTCCAATAAGCTGACCTATCTGGTGCCCAACCTGATCGACGCTATGTTCACCAATTTCCCCGGCCAGAATGGCGAGGATGTGAAGATCACCCTGCCGCCCGAAAAGAAGGGCTGAGCAGCAGAGATACGGTCGGCTCCCAGCCAGACCATTTTGGCCCGGCGGTCCGTCAGATCGCCGGGCTTTCTTTTTGCCTGCAAGCTTTTAGGTTGGCCGGCAGGGAAGTGATGCCGTCACGCATCAGGGGGAATGGGCATGTCGTTGACGGTCAGAATATTGATTGCGCTGGTCGTGGGACTTGCGTGCGGTATCGCCCTGTCGGAATGTGGTGGCGCACTGGATGCGACGGTGGTCGATATCGCCCAGCCGATCGGCAAGGCCTGGCTGAACGGGCTTCAGATGCCCTTGATCCCGATGATCTTCGCGTTGCTGGTGACAGGCATCGCCTCGGCAGCGACCACGGCGAGGAGCAGCGGCACCGCGACTCGGACGCTGATCCTCTTTGCGCTGCTGCTCACGGCCTCTGCGGCTGTCGCGGCGCTGCTGGGGCCGTTGCTGCTGCAACTTTGGCCCGTGCCGGCTGGCGCAGTGGGGGCGCTCACCGGGGCTAGTGCGGCAAGCGAGGTGCCCGGCGTCCGTCCGTCCGCCGAATGGCTGCTGGGCTTCATTCCTGCCAACCCGATCCGCAGCGCGGCCGAGGGGCAGGTGGTTGCCGTCGTCCTCTTCGCCCTCGTCTTCGGTTTTGCCGTGACACGCGTGGCGGAGGAGCGGCGCACCGCGCTGACGGGCTTTCTTGCCGCGCTGGTCGATACCCTGCTCATCGTCGTCGGCTGGGTGCTCTGGCTGGCCCCGATCGGCGTCTTCGCGCTGGCACTGGTCGCCGGCAGTCGCTCCGGCCTCGCCACCGCCGGGGCGCTGCTCCATTATATCGGCTTCATAGTCCTGATCTGTCTGGCCGTAACGGCGCTGGTCTATCCGCTGGTGATCCTGCTGGGGCGGATCGCGCCCCGTCGCTTCGCCCGTGCGGCCTTGCCGGCGCAGCTCATCGCCTTCTCGACGCAAAGCTCGATCGCCTCGTTGCCGGCGATGATCGCGGCGAGCGACGGCCCGCTGGCGGTGCGCGAAAGCACCCGCTCCATCGTCCTGCCGCTCGCCATTTCGCTGTTCCGCATCACCAGCCCACCGGCTAATCTCGGCGTCGCCCTCTATGTGGCGGCAATGAACGGGGTGGCGCTGGGGCCGGTGCAGATCATCCTGGGCGTGGCGGTCGCCGCGATCGTCAGCCTGGCGGCGGTCGGCCTGCCCAGCCAGATCACCTTCTTCACCACCACTGGTCCCATCTGTCTCGCCATGGGCGTCCCGGTGGAGGCACTGCCGCTGCTGCTGGCCGTGGAAACAGTGCCCGACATTTTCCGCACCGTCGGCAATGTCACCGCCGACATGGGCGTCACCCGCATCATCGACCGCCTGGGCGGTGGTAATGAAGCAAAGGATTGATGGCAGGAAGCGACCATAAGCGGACGGTTCCCCCTCCCGCAGGCGGGAGCGGAATGGCAGGAAACCACCCCATCATGACATCGGGCGGCCTGTCCTACTGCGGGCTTTTATGATCTATCCTGTCGGATGCAGAGGCTAACGCTCCCCGATCCGGCATGGGCCGATGCGCTATCGGCGCATGGCTGTCGCTTCACTGTCGTTTCAATGGCGCGTCAGGGTGATCCTGATATCGCGTCGGTGTCGCACAACTGTCGCGTTACACGCGCGTGCCAGTGACTTTTTCGGCGCAAATGGCCCAAAACAGCCTCACGACACTATGAACTTCGCACTGTCGCGTCGCATTTCACCCGCGCAGCGCCCGTTCCGTGATCAGCGTATAGATGCGGGTCAGGTCGTGCAGGTCGGCGACCGCGACCGCTTCGTCCAGCTTGTGCATCGTCGCATTGTTGAGGCCGAATTCGGCGACCGGGCAGATGCGCGAGAGGAAGCGCGCGTCCGACGTGCCGCCTGTTGTCGACAATTCGGTCTCCAGGCCGGTCACGTCGCGGATCGCATCGCCGATCAGCGTCGACAGCGT
This sequence comes from Sphingobium scionense, assembly GCF_014197035.1. Classification (GTDB taxonomy): domain Bacteria; phylum Pseudomonadota; class Alphaproteobacteria; order Sphingomonadales; family Sphingomonadaceae; genus Sphingobium; species Sphingobium scionense. The sequence continues at coordinate 191,486 of NZ_JACIEU010000008.1, forward strand.
CCCCGGCTGGGTCAGGAATGGCTCGCCGCTGATCTTGGCCTCTACGCTGCCGCCCTCGCTTGCCGCGATCGCGCTGATCCGCTCGATCAGCGACGCACCGCTATGCTGGTCATTGAAGCGGATCGAGATGCGCGCAGTGGCTGCGGCCGGGATGACATTATGGGCCGGATTGCCGACTTCCAGATCGGTGATCTCGATATTGCTGGGCTGGAACCAGTCGGTGCCCGCGTCCAGGACTTCCGCGTCGACCCTGGCGAGGATGCGGACCAGCGCCGGGATCGGATTGTCGGCCAGGTGCGGATAGGCGACATGGCCCTGCGTGCCCGCCACCTTGATCCACATGTTGACCGAGCCGCGCCGGCCGATCTTCACCACGTCGCCCAGTCGGGCCGAAGATGTCGGTTCGCCGACCAGGCACATGTCGGGGTGCAGGCCATGCGCGACCATCCGGTCCATCAGCGCCAGCGTGCCATAGGTGGCCGGCCCTTCCTCGTCGCCGGTGATGATCAGGCTGATCGTGCCGGGCAGGGCGTCGGGCAATTCGTGCAGCGCCGCGACGAAGGCGGCGATCGCGCCCTTCATGTCGACCGCACCACGGCCATAGAGCAGGTCGCCGCGCACCACCGGGGTGAAGGGATCGCTGGCCCAGCCATGGCCGGGCGGGACGACATCGAGATGGCCGGCAAAGGCGAAATGTGGGCCGGCGCCCGTGGTGCGCCAGGCGAGCAGATTTTCGACCGGGCCATCCGGTGCCTCGCCGCTGACGAAACGGTCTACGGTGAAACCCAGCGGGACCAGCATCGCTTCCAGCTCGGCGAAGACATCGCCGACGGCCGGGGTGACGGAGGGGCAGGCGAGCAGGCGCTCGGCCAGGGCCAGAGCGTCATGATTGGTGCTGGTCTTGGTCATGGCGCTGCGTTAGCGAAAGCCGCCTTTCTTGGCCAGCGCAGAGGAGAGGGGCCATGCCGAAGATCGATCTTGCTTCCATTCCGCAAAGCAATGCCACCGGCTATCCGGGCGACCATGCGCGGGCGGTGGCCGGCCGTCATTATCGCCGGCTTGGGCTGGCGACGGGCCTGGGCGACTTCGGTGTCAGCCATGTCGTGCTGAAACCCGGCGCGGCCTCCTCGCAACGCCACTGGCATGAGGGCGAGGACGAATTTGTCGTCATGCTGTCGGGCGAGGCGGTGCTGGTCGAGGAGGGCGGGCGCACGCCGATGGCACCGGGCGATATGGCGGCCTTCCCCAAGGGCGTGGCGGACGGCCATCATCTGCTCAACGAAAGCGATACGGAATGCATCTTTCTTGCCTTTGGCCGTCCGTCTGTCAGTGATTGCCATTATCCCGACATCGATCTGCACCTGTCCGGTGGGGTCTATCGCCACAAGGATGGGAGCGTTTTTACATGATGGATCGTCGTGGGTTGCTGGCCGGGATTAGTGGCGCTGTGGTCGCGGCGGGCGTTCCTTCGGCTTCGGCAGCGGCACCGGCGCCGGCCGGGCTGATCCGGCCGCCGCGCCTGCGTGAAGGGGATGTGGTCGGCCTGGTCGAGCCGGCGGGCTTTACCGATGACGCCTTCGACCTGGACCTGGTCAAGGACACGGTCCGGGCGATGGGGCTGAAGCCAAAGGCCGCGCCGCATCTGGTCGAGCGCTATGGCTATCTGGCGGGCAAGGATGCCGACCGCGCCGCCGACGTCAATGCCATGTATGCCGACCCGGAGGTGAAGGCGGTGTTCGCGGTGCGCGGCGGCTGGGGCTGCGCGCGCATGCTGCCCTATCTCGACTTCAAGACGATCCGCGCCAATCCCAAGCTGTTGACCGGCTTTTCCGACATCACGGCGCTGCACCTGGCCTTTGCGGCCCGTGCCGGCTTCACCACCATCCATGGCCCCAATGCCGCCAGCGGCTGGGGCAAGCTCAGCTGGGACAGCTTCCGCGCGGTGGCGTTCGACGGGGCGACGCCGACCTATGTCAATCCGGTGGGGACGGAGGACCGGCTGGTGCCGCGCAGCGGGCGCATCCGCACCTTTGGCGGCGGCAAGGCGAGCGGGCGGTTGCTGGGTGGCAATCTCACCGTGCTGACGGCGCTGATGGGTACGCCCTGGCTGCCGGATTTCACCGGCGCGATCCTGTTCGTGGAAGAAACCAACGAGGCGGAATATCGCATCGACCGGATGCTGACCCAATTGTCGCTGGCGGGCATATTGCCAAAGCTCGCCGGCTTCGTCTTCGGCCAATGCACCAGTTGCACGGCCACTGGCGTGTCCTATGGCGGCTTTACCCTGTCGGAAGTGCTGCAGCAGCATCTGGCGCCACTCGGCATCCCCGCTTTCCAGGGCGCGCTGTTCGGCCATATCGCCAACCAGTTCAGCCTGCCGGTCGGCGCCCGCGCCGAAATCGACGCGGACGCGGGCACGATCCGATTGCTGGAGCCGGCCGTCAGTTAGAGCCTGATCGTTTGAGGTGGAAGCGCTCCGCGCTTCCAGCGATGGCGTGAATCAGGCTCTATTCTTTTGCCGCCGGCTTGGCACCGTCCAGCGATGCGACGGTTCCATTGCCGATCGGCTCCGCCTTCATGCCATCGGCTACCTTTTCCGCGACGGCCATGACGCGCAGCACATTCTCGCCGGCCAGCTTGGCGATATCGGCATCGCTCCAGCCGCGGCGCATCAGTTCGGCCAGCAGCGCGGGATAGGTGGCGACGCTGCCCAGCCCCTGGGGCAGCGATCCCACGCCGTCGAAATCGCTGCCGATGCCGACATGGTCGACGCCGGCGACCTTGGCGATATGGTCGATATGGTCGGCGACCATCGACAGGGTGACGACCGGTTCGGGATTGGCCTTTTCCCATTCCGCCAGCGCCTTCTTCGCGCCTTCGGGATCGCCGATATAGAGGCCGCCAAAGGGCGGGGCGTTATAGCGGGACATTTCCGCGCTGCGCGCCGCGCTCCAGACCCGGCGGGCCTCCGACACATATTGCGGCGCGAAATTGACCATGACGACGCCGCCATTGGCCGCGACCTGCTTCAATATGATGTCGGACACATTGCGCGGCGTGTCGCATAGCGCGCGTGCGCTGGAATGGGAGAAGATGACCGGCGCCTTGCTGATCTTGAGTGCGTCCAGCATCACGCCTTCGCTGACATGGGCGAGGTCGACCAGCATGCCCAGGCGGTTGAGTTCATGCACTACCGCCCCGCCGAATGGGGTGAGGCCGTCATGCTGGGGATCGTCGGTGGCGCTGTCGGCCCAGGCGATGGTCCGGCTGTGGGTCAGTGTCAGATAGCCGGCGCCAAGGTCGTGATAGGCGCGCAGCACGGCCAGGCTGCCGTCGATCTGGCCGCCGCCCTCGACCCCGATCATCGACGCGATCCGCCCGGCCTTGTGCGCGGCGCGGACCTGAGCAGCGGTGGTGGCGAGGGTGAAGTCCTGCGGATAGCGGCGGGCGAGGCTGTGGACCAGTTCGATCTGCTCGACCGTGTCCTTCACCTGCTGCAGTTCGGGCAGGTCGGCGGAGACCCAGACGGACCAGAATTGGCCGCCCATCTGCCCGGCGCGCAGGCGAGCGATGTCGGTATGATATTGGCTGGGATCGAGCCGATCGAGCGGCATGGTCCAGCGGGCGTTGCCGGCCTTGCCGGCCATCGCTTCGGGCCAGTCATTATGGCCGTCGATCAGCGGGGTGGCCTTCAGCACCTTGGCGATTCGTGCCGCATAGGGGTCGGATGCGGGCGCGGCCGAAGCGGCGAAAGGGAGGGCGGTGGCGGCGAGGAGTAGCGGCAGGGCCGCGAGGCGCAGGGATGTCATGGCGCGGGAGACTAGGGCGACGACGAGACGAGTCAATCGGATCATCGGCGAGTCATTGACGGCGTCAAAAACCCTTTTCTTCCTGGCGCTTCTCTACCCGTTCCCAAGGGGCTGGTCCAAATGTCGCCGAGCGCCTTCCCCTTCGTCGGAGGAAAGGGGAAGGCGCTCCTGCTTGAAATCAATTCATGCTTAGTTGGCGCGACCCGTCAGGCGAGACAGCAGACCCTTGGGGCGGTCTTCAAGCAGGGCATCACCTTGCGTGCCAAGGCCTTTCGGCGGGAGATCCTGGGCATCTTCCGTCGCGTGTCCGACCTCATTCGCGCTGGCCTGCGGTTCGGCTTCGCCATCCCAATAGATGGTGAGATGCTGCCCGGGCGTGCCGAGGGCTTCATTACCCAGCATGTAATGGCCATTGCCTTCGTTGGTGAAACCCGCCTTGTCATAGACGTCACGCGACACGATGTTGGCGTCGGTTTCGATGATCGAGGCGGTAATCGGCCCGGCTGTTCCCCATGCCCGCAGTCTTTCGACCAGCACCTTCAGCGCACTGGTTTCGATTTCCAGTCCGAGCACCCGACAACTCATGACAAACTGGACGATTTGGTTGCCGCGTATCAGGATGACACCTACCAGGCCGTAGGACGTATATTTATCCTGCACTTCGAAGGCTATAATCGTGCCCCCGTCATTGAAGTGATTATTCACATCTGCCGGTGTCCAGCGAACGCCGTTGGTGTTGAATTGGTTGGTTTTGTTGAGAAGTTCGAAAACCCGCGAGAATTTCTCATGGCTGGGGCTTTCGATGAGGAGCATCTTCAGGCGGCAGTTCAGATTCTGCAGGAACTGCTCGCGAGACATGGACTGGCGTTCATTTTCCCGCACCTTCTGGCGTCGGATCATCGCATCGCGCATCGCGGATTCGCTGGTCACGATCCGGGTCTGCGTTTCGGCCGATTGCAGCAGGATGTTGCGTGTCAGCAGAGGGTTTTTCCCCATGACGCGAATGCCGGGATAGGCTGTAAGCACCGCTTCTCGCTCCACCGGATTGTCATCGACGAACACGACATTGCGGGGGGTCAAGCTGACATCAGATAGAATACGGCCAACCGCTTCGGCCTTGGGACCCCAGCTGATTTCAGCGCAGACGAAATCGTCGAGCGAAATCCATTCGCTGGGAATTGCGCGATTCCAGCGCGCTTTCACCAGTTCCGGGCTATTCTTGGAACAGATCGCCACGAGGATGCCGCGCGCCTTCAGATGATGGATCGCTTCATGCACGCCCATCGGCCACCCAATCGTCAGCGGGTGCTGCCCGTCGTCGCCATAATGTTCGCCAATAATGCCGCGCCACAGCGTGTCATCCAAATCGAATATGACAAGTTTGATGCTGTCGATCTGATTGATGACGCGGTAATTATATTCGATGGCACGCCAGATGGCATCGAAGAACTGGTTCAGGTGATTGGGTGAAATTGTTTCGATTGGCGGAACGGTTTCAATTCGGCCGCCTTCAAAAATGTGCCAGTCGTCGAAGAAAAATCCGCCATGGGTAAAAAAATGTGTAGGTGTCGTCAAAGAAATATCGTTTCCCCATGGACGATGCGATCATCTCTGCATCAACGACATAGGCATTGCTATATTCGCTGACGATCTCGTTGATCATCTCATTCAGGGATTGGGTGATAGCGCGCAGGTCGAAATTGCTGCCACGCGCGGCAAGTCCCGCAACTACTGGTGTCTGGGGCACGATAAAATTCTGGACGAAGGTCAGGAGGCTATGCTCCCGATTATATTTCAGTGCGCTTTCAAGCATCAATCTCAGGGCATTACGCCCATTTTCGATGATGTCCTTGTTCGTTTCCGGGTTCGAGAACTTGGAAAAGTCGACAACGATGTCGCCGATGATGTGGCGCAACGGAACCTGGACGAACTGAAAATCATATTCGGATATTGGCCGAGGTGGTGAATTCGGCATGTCGGCTACATTGTTGAAAATCACATAATCGATGTTCGTGTCGGGCTTATTCTCACGGAATTTCTTGACGTAAGATTCCGTCATGCACGATCCGATGAACAAGGCGTTTTTTATATCGACAGGATTTACTTCTAAATCATCCGGAAATAGAAATTTGCCGATCTCAATCATTTTAGAAATACCTCGAATTGTGCGATATATTCTATATATCTATTTGGATGATTTAATATGGAACGCTTTCGGAGATTATCGGTGCGAATGCTGAAAAGCAAGCGCGCTCGTCCGGGCTTTTCACCCGTTCCCCGACGAACCGGGGCGCGCGGCGGCATGACCGGTGCTGGCGAAAGCGGGCGGTGTGAACGGATTGGCGGTGGCAGGTTGTTTGCCGACTTCTAATGCTGTGCCGAGAAGTTGAGGGTGGCTGAGAAAATGTCTTTTTGTTCCCCGGCTGCGATGGCGAAGTGCAATGAGCGGGGAATGAAATTCTCTTCGAGCGGCAATTTGAAGATGAAGCCCGAATCCGGTCCCTGAGCATGTGGGCGATTGCGCTCCACATCCCGCCGCCGTTCCCGCATGCGTGCGGATCCCAGCAGGGTCGGGCCATGATAGCATTCGATCCTATCGACATATCGGCCATCGTTCTGCAGGCACCAGCCACGCAATTCCAGCAGATTGCTGGTGGTAATATGGGCCTGATCCAGAAAGAAGGAAAATTTCTCCCCGTCACCCAATGATGAGTATTCCGGCGCGACAATTCCAGTCTGTTTGATTGTCAAAAGGCTCGCTGCCGGGGAGATGTGGGCACGATCATATCGGAATGGAAAATCCTTTATCTTGTCGATAGTGAAGCGCCGTGAAGCTTTTTTTGAATTTGTTACGATATATAGTAGAGAGTCTACATTAAATTTTTCGGCCAATTCCTGTGAAAGGCGAATTTCGTCTTCACTGTCGTTGTGTTCGAATAGAATGTATTTCCATTCCACTACAGGCCGATCTCTCAACGTGGAAAGATGTTCAAAAAGGGCGAAGACTTGGTCAAGTGCGCCGGAGCGTCTGTATTTGACGTAGGATTCCGGGCGGGCGCCATCGCAGGAGATGGTCAGTTTGTCGATATCGACCCGGTCCATCACGGTAGGGTCGGGAATGCTGCCGCTTGTGGTTATTTCTTGCAGGCAATCAGGATGCCATTTGCGCGCCAGTCGGGTGAGAGTGCCTATTTCGCTATAAAGCAGCGGTTCGCCCCATCCCAAATACTGGATTTCTTCAATCGCGATGTCGTTCTTCGCGCAACTGCGCAGGAAGGTTTCAAAAATCTTGGGATCGAGATCCCAGTCACCCGAACGTGTTTTACCTTCGCGCACGCGCATGCAGGATGGGCAACGGAGGTTGCAGGCGAGGGTCGGTTCGACCATTACGCGAATACGGCTGTCCAGCGTGTCGTTTGCGATGCCACCGGGCGAGAAGGTATGGCAAGTTTCGCAAATGCCCGGCCAAGGGGGACGCTCTTCTTGGAAGGAACGGCGGACATGCCGATAAACTGGGCCGTCGATGACTTGCCTGATATTCCAGTTTGGTGCGGAACTGACTTCGCCCAGAATGATGCCATAGCCGCTGCTGTCGTCGCAAACGATGTGCCCATTGCTCTTCAGTGTGATCAGGCGCAATATCCTACAATCCACAGTCCTACCTCTTATCATCATTGATCTTGGGATTTAGCGGGGGAGCGAGATGGCGTCCATGCTGCGGCTTTCGTTTCGGTAGGGTTCGGCATGTGTTGCCCTTTCTTTTTCTTTGTGTTCCAATAGGATGGTGTCCATCGGTCGAAAGTGGCAGGAGGCAATCGATCATGAGCAATCCGGACAAGCCGGATTTTAGCTTTCTCGCGTTCGCGTTGATGATTGCGATGTTGGGGCTTGGATTGATGTTGTTCGGAACCTGAACGGAGTGCTCGGGAATGGGTGCGCGGGCTGGCAAGGAGGCTGGTCATCCTAAGGATATACCGGAGAGCATGATCGATCCGCTTTTGCTGCTGCAGGCCTATGCCATCGGCGTGTTCCCGATGTCCGATGACCGGCAGGCAGACGATGTCTATTGGGTCGAGCCCAAAAGGCGTGCGATCCTGCCGCTCCATGGCCTTCACCTGTCACGTTCGCTGTCAAAGACGATTCGGCAGAACAGGTTCCGCGTCACCGCCAATCAGGTGTTCGCCGGCATCGTTGCCCTATGTGCGGAAGCGGCGCCTGATCGTCCGTCGACCTGGATCAACGGCCCGATCGAGCGGGCTTATCGCCATCTGCACGAACTGGGCTTTGCCCATTCGATCGAATGCTGGGACGGGGATGAACTGGTCGGCGGCCTCTATGGCGTGGCACTGGGTGGCGCCTTTTTCGGCGAATCCATGGTGTCGCGCCGCACCGATGCGTCAAAGGTGGCGCTGGCCTGGCTGGTGGCGCGGATGCGCTTTGGCGGCTTCAGCCTGCTCGACTGCCAGTTCATGACCGATCATCTGCGCAGCATGGGCGCGCAGGAAATCAGCCAGCGCGACTATCTTCAGTTGTTGGGCGTTGCCGTCGGCGACGTGCCGCTGGGAGCGGGTGACGCGGTGCTATCGGCCGGTTCGGGCGCGGCGGCCGAACTGGCGTTTGCGCCGCTGGCCGGCGATGCTGTGGCAGGCACCTTGCCCTTGTCGCCCAGCTTGACCGTGGCAGGGCCGCTTTCGGGCCATTCCATCGTACAGCTCTTGACCCAGACGTCATAGACCGGGTGCTGGACGACATTGCGGTCGGGCCGTTCGCGAAACAGCCAGCCGGAAAAATTGCGGCGCCACTTGCCGTCGGAACTGCTGCGCACGTCCAACTGCACGAAGGCGCCGGTTTCCTGCACATTTTCCCAGGGGGCGGTGGTCTCGCATGCCTGCAGGCGGACGATGGCGTCGCCGACGCGCAGCGCCTCGCCGGGCTTCATGCTGAGGTCGCGGGTCAGGCCGTTGCGCTTGTTGAGCAGGCCGATGACGGCGGTGCGCTCGGCCATCGGCGTGCCCGACAGGCTGGCTTCGTCCGCGTTGCGGATCGGTTGGCCCTCGATCTTCACCGGGCCGCTCTGATTCGCCTCCGGCGCATCATTGCGACCGCAGGCCGCCAGCAGCGCGCACCCCAGAAGCGGCGCGCCAAGCAGGATCGGCGGGAATCCCCCCGCCGGACGCCGAATCATGCCGCGTCGGGGCTCCATGCCTCGTAATCGCCGGTCGCCTTCTGGCGCTGGCCGCCCTTTTCGAGCGCGCCCGACGGACGATAGGCGTTTGCGGTGCCGGTCGCGTTGGGGGTGAATTCCTTTTCCCAGATGCGCGGCGGCGGCAGGAAGCTTTCGGGCGTGCCCTCGATCGAGTGATGCAGCCAGCCATGCCATTCGGCCGGAACGCGACTCGAATCATTGGCGCCGTTATACATCACCCAGCGGCGCGTCAGGCCGTTCGGATCGACGCCGCCTTCATAATAGACATTGCCCTGATGGTCCTCGCCCACTTTCGTGCCCTTGCGGGCCGTGAAGAGCCAGGTGCCAAAGGTGGCGCCATTCCACCAGGTGAAGATGTTTGCCAGGATACCCATGGCCGATGCGCTTAGCCGCTGGGATTGACGTGGGCAAGGACGATATGGCGCTAACGAGCGGCTGTCGGGCAGAAATCGAGGTCGATCGCGCTCTTGCCGTCGGTTGTTGCGCATTTGCCCCAGGCTACGCGGTCGCCTTCCTTGATGCCCAGTTCCGCGGCGCGGCCGCTGCGCAGTTCCAGCACCGCCACCACCGGCACGCCGGCGGACACCGGCTCGCGCGAATAGGGAGCGACATTGGCGCCGATGAAGGCGATCGTGCCGTCGGTATGGATGAACAGCATGTCGAGCGGGATGATCGTGTTCTTCATCCAGAAGCTGGCTGTGCGCGGCGGCTCCATCGGGAACAGCATGCCCTTGTCGGCATCCAGTGCCTTGCGGAACATCAGCCCCTGTTCCTGCTCCGCCTCGGTGCGGGCGACTTCCACATCGAAGCGATGTTCGCCCTTCGCGGTGCGGATGACGAGGGGGAGCAGTGCGCCCTGCGGCGCGGCTGCCTGGACATTGCTGCCTTCATTGCCGGCGTCGGGCTTGGCGGAGCAGGCGAGAAGCAGCGTGGGCAGGGCGGCGGCGAGAAGCAGTCGGGTAAGGATCATGCGATCCTGCCTAGCGGGTTTCGGGGAGGTGCGGGAGAGGGTTAACCCTCAATCCTCCGCTTCGGGGACGTCACCGGGTGCTGCATCGACCCAGCGCCGCGCCAGGGCATAATCATGGCCGGCGCGCAGGAAGGCGGCGATCGCCTTTTCCCGGCCCTTGGGATCGGGCGCCTGCATCGCATAGGGGCCGATCCGCTTGCGTCGGGCGAATCGGTCGGCCGCCGCCCAGCGATCGGCCTGTGCCTGGGCATCGGCGGCGCCACGATCGGCCTCCTCTATGCCGGCGGCGCGCAATGTTTCGGTGATACGGCGGGCGCCATAGCCGCGTCGGCCGAGCGCCGCGCTCTTCATCAGGGCAAAGCCGCTGTCGTCGACATAACCAAGCTCCGCGAAGCGGGCGACCAGCGCTTCGGGATCGGCCGGCGCTTCCCCGCTCCAGCCGCGTTCACGCAATTTGCGCGCGAGATAGGCGAGCAGCTTGCCGCGACTGGTCGCGAACCGACCGACATAGCGCAGCGCCAATTCGCGCAATAGGTCTTCGTCCAGGGGTGGGGGCGGGCGTTTGCTGGTCATGACCGGTCGTGCATTGCACGCTATCATGCGCTAAGCGCCATCTTTATGCCACAGTCGGGCCGGAATTTTACCGCGCCTTGTGGTCTACAAGCACAAGCTGGATTGAAACTATCCGGTGCAAGTCGACGTCAAAACTGATAGCGGCCGCCGGAATATGACAGATATGACATTGGGTGACACCAATATGACGGGTTCGCAGATTATGATGGCACCTACGCCGACCAACGATGTTCTTCCGCGCCGCTTCTCCGATTTCGAGACGTTGGGCGAAGCGTTGGACTATGCGGCGCAGGGCAAGCGCGGCCTCAATTTCCATGATGCGCGCGGCAATCTGGCGCGGCCCTATCCGTTCAGCGAACTGCGCGAGGACGCGATTGCCTGTGCCCATCGCCTGATCGCCCATGGCGTGAAGCCCGAGGACCGCGTCGCTCTGGTCGCTGAAACCGGCGCCGACTTCGCCATGCTGTTCTTCGGCATCGTTTATGCCGGCGCCTGGCCTGTGCCGCTGCCGCTGCCGACCAGCTTTGGCGGCAAGGAAAGCTATATCGACCAACTCAACGTCCAGCTCTCCAGCTGCGACCCGATGCTGTTCCTCTTCCCCAAGGAACTGGAGGATATGGCGGGTGAGTCCGGTCGCCAGAAGTCGGTCGAGAGCATCGCCTTTGAGGATTTCATCGCTCGCGAGGCGGTCCCCTGCGCTCTGCCGCAGGCGCAGGGCGAGGAAATCGCCTATCTGCAATATTCGAGCGGCTCGACCCGTTTCCCCCATGGCGTCGCGGTGACGCATCATGCGCTGCTGTCCAACCTGTCGGCGCACAGCCATGGCATGGAAGTGCAGGAAAGCGATCGCTGCATCAGTTGGCTGCCCTGGTATCATGACATGGGTTTGGTCGGCTGCTTCCTGTCGGTCGTCGCCAACCAGGTGTCGACCGATTACATGAAGACCGAGGATTTCGCCCGCCGGCCGCTGGCCTGGCTGGACCTCATCAGCCGCAACGAGGGCACCTCGATCAGCTATTCGCCGACCTTCGGCTACGACATTTGCGCGCGCCGCATGTCGAGCCAGACCAAGGCGGCCGACCGTTTCGACCTGTCACGCTGGCGCCTTGCCGGCAACGGCGCCGACATGATCCGTCCCGACGTGATGCAGAGCTTCGTTGACGCTTTCGGTGATGCGGGCTTCAGCCCCAAGGCCTTCCTGCCGAGCTATGGCCTGGCCGAAGCGACCCTGGCCGTCACCATCATGCCGCCGGGCGAGGGCATCATCGTCGAACTGGTCGAGGAAACCGACCTGTCGGGCGGCACCGCGCCGGAAGGCCGCCCGCAGCGTTTCCGCTCGATCGTCAATTGCGGCAAGCCGGCCAAGGACATGATCGTCGAGATCAGGGACGAGGATGGCGGCCTGATGAACGAGCGTCAGATCGGCAAGGTGTGGACCACCGGCCCCTCGCTGATGGTCGGCTATTTCCGCGATCCCGAAGCGACCGAGGCCTGCATGGCTGATGGCTGGCTGGATACGGGCGACATGGGTTATCTGTCCGACGGCTATCTCTACATTGTCGGCCGCGCCAAGGACATGATCATCATCAACGGCAAGAATCACTGGCCCCAGGATATTGAATGGGCCGTGGAGCAGCTGCCGGGCTTCAAGCAGGGCGACATTGCCGCCTTCGCGATCACCACGCCGGGTGGCGAGGAAGCGCCGGCGGTGCTGGTCCATTGCCGCACCTCCGACAATGAGGAGCGTTCGCGCCTGCGCGACCAGATTCGTGAGCGGGTTCGCGCCATCACTGGCATGAACTGCGTCGTCGAACTAGTGCCGCCGCGCACCCTGCCGCGTACCAGCTCCGGCAAGCTCAGCCGGTCCAAGGCGCGCAACCTCTATCTGACCGGCGAGATTCGTCCTTACGATATCGCCGCCTGATCGGGCGGCGCATACCGATTGATAACCATTGCCTGCTAGACCGGGCATGTGGGTATCGAGCAAGGGCAATCCGAAACCGACCGACAGGGACGGGGCTCGCTAAGGGCGATGATGGGGCTCGCACGCCTCGTCGATGAAGCTGACATGCGCGTCCTGACTGCCCAGTTGCAGTCGGCAGACAGCGTCGCGCTGCTGCGCCTGGCGATGAACGTGTTCGGTCTGCTGTTCCTCTGGCGCGTTTTCGGCAGTCATGTTTCGGCGACGGTCATGATCGGCTGGAGCATCGCCTTGATCGGCGCCGTTACCATCAGCGCCTTATTGATCCATCGCCGCAAGATCGGCATCAGCGGTGCTCCGCAGGCCCGCGACCTGCGCCGTCATGCGCTGACAGGGCTGCTGCACGGCCTGGTCTGGGCTGCCTGCATGACTCTTTTTTCGAGGGGAGAGGGGGCCGAGCATCTGGTGGCGCTATGGACCCTCATCAGCTGCATCATGGTGTGTGGCGCAATCAGCTATGCGGCGACGCCGTTGGCCGCCATCGCCTTTCTCATGCCTTGCATCGCTGGCCTGTCGGCGATGTTCGACGGCGGCACCCTGTTGCCGCTGCGGGCACTCGCTACCAGCTATGCGCTGTCGCTACTGGTCGGCTGCCTCATCTATGCCCGCACATTCGCGCGCCAGCACAGCACTACGGTCCAGCTAGCCGAGCAGACCGAAGTCGTCAGTCTGCTGCTGCGTGAATATGAACAGGGGGCATCCGACTGGTTGTGGCAAACCGATGCGCTGCGCCGCATCAGCGGCGTGTCCCAGCGTTTCGCCGAAAGCGTGGGAAGGACGCCGCAGGCGCTGGAGGGCGCGCCGCTGGTCCAGATCCTGGCCGGTGCTGGCTGGGAAAGCGGGCGATTTGCATCGAGCCTGCACAGCCTGGCCGATCATCTCAAGCGGCGCGAAAGCTTCAGCAATCTGGCGCTGCCGGTCGAAGTCCAGGGCAAGACCCGATGGCTAGAACTTTCGGCATCGCCCCGCTATGACGATAATGGTAATTTCCAGGGCTTTCGTGGCGTCGGATCCGACATCACCGTTCAGCGCGAATCGGCCGACAAGATCGCCCAACTGGCGCGTTTCGACACGTTGACGGGCCTACCCAACCGAGCACATCTGCGCGATGCGCTGGATCATGCCATGGCGGAGACAGGCAATCGACGGCCCGGCTGCGCTTTCCTTATGCTTGATCTAGATCGCTTCAAGGCGATCAATGACAGCCTGGGCCATCAGGTTGGCGACCAGTTGCTCAGCCAGGTCGCACAGCGCCTGCGCCATGTCTGTGGTGGGATTGGCTTTTGCGGCCGTATCGGCGGTGACGAATTTGGCGTGGTGATCGCGCGGATCGATGATGATCGGGCGGTTGCCCGCCTGTCGATCGCGATCATCGACGCACTGTCTGCGCCCTATCAGATCGACCAGCATGTCCTCCATGTCGGCGCTTCGGTCGGTTCGGCTGTTTCGCCGATCGATGGGCATCAGTCCGAAGCGATTATCCGTAGTGCCGACCTGGCGCTTTATCGCGCCAAGGATGAGGGGGGAGGCGTCCATTGTCCCTATGAACCGCACTTGCATGCCAAGGCAGAGGAGCGGCAGCGGCTGGAACAGGCTCTGCGCGATGCACTGGAGAAGGATCAGCTGCATCTTGTCTATCAGCCTGTCGTCGATGCGACATCGGGTGTCATAACGGGATTCGAGACTCTTGCGCGCTGGACTCATCCGGACCTGGGGCCGATTCCACCGTCGAAATTCGTGCCTGTGGCAGAAGAGGCCCGGCTGATCGGACCGATTGGCGAATGGGTGCTGCGCACGGCGTGCCGTGAGGCGATGCGGTGGCCCGCGCATATCCGCGTGGCCGTCAATGTCTCCGCCGAGCAGTTGCACCAGTCAAATTTCGTGTCGGCGGTGGTGAATGCACTGGCCCAGAGCGGGCTGGACGCCCGTCGGCTGGAGCTGGAAGTGACCGAAAGCGTCTTCCTGCACGAGGATGACAGCGCGCTGCGCGTGCTGGATCAGTTGCAGGGACTGGGCGTGCAATTGTCGCTCGACGATTTCGGCACCGGCTATAGTTCGCTCGGCTACCTCAGCCGCACCCGTTTCAACACGATCAAGATCGATCGCAGCTTCGTCGTCGGCGCGGCGCACAACACGCCGGAAAATCTGGCGATCATCCGGGCGGTGGTGACGCTGGCGGAAAGCCTGGGCATGTCGACCACGGCCGAAGGCGTGGAAACCGCCGCCGAGCTGGACATGGTACGCCGACTGGGCTGCAAGAAGGTGCAGGGCTATTATTATGGCCGGCCGATGCTGCCACAGGATGCGATGCGGCTGTTCCCGGAACCGCCGGCACAGGCCTGTGGCAACGGCTAGACGATCAGGCCTGAATCTGTCTTTCGACCATCGTCCATAGCGCGCCGAAGGCCTGAGCCGGGGGCGAGGCAGGGGCGAAGGCGCCGAGCGGCTTGCGCCGTACCGTCATCTGCTCGATCGTGCTGGCCATCGGGATCGCGCCCCAACCCGGCTGTTCGTCCAGCGCCTTGCGATGCAGGCTGCGGCGGCGGTCGACCATCGAATAGACCGGCAGGATCGGCGCATGATTGCCGCCGCGCTGCACCAGATAACGGGCCACCTCGCCCATCGCACGCTGCGACAGGGGGGAGGGGATGACGGGAATGACGATCAGGTCCGCGGCGCGCAGCACCTGCTCGCTGGTTTCGGTGAGGCCCGGCGGGCAATCGAGGATGATGCGGTCATAATCCTTGCCCAGGCTGTCGATCAGCTTGGCGAGCCGCTTCTTCTTGTCCATCTCACGGAACAGATGGTCGAGGCTGCGCAGCGAGGTATCGGCGGCGATCAGGTCCAGGCCCGGCACGGTCGTGGGCTGGATCAGCTTGCGGACCTCGACATCCTTGCTGAAGATCGCGTGCGCAGCATCGCGGCTTTCAAGATCGGTGGAGAGGAGCCAGCTCGACGCGGCCTGCGGGTCGAGATCCCAGAGCAGGGTCCGCCGCTTCGATATGCTCGCCGACGCCCAGGCGAGGTTGACCGAAAAGGTGGTTTTGCCAACGCCCCCCTTGAGGCTGTAGACGGCGATGGTCGCCAATGCCGGTTCCTTTGCCATGGGAGAGGAAGCTACGGCTTCCCCCCGTCAAAGCAAGGGCTCAAATCAGCCGCTTGTTACATGTGCGTGACAAGCGGCTGATATTCAGAGGATTTCGCGTGCCTTTTCGGGCGGGCGGGCGACGACGGCGCCCTTGTCGGTGATGACGATCGGGCGTTCGATCAGGATCGGATGCGCCGCCATGGCGTCCAGCACGGCGGCATCGTCGCTAGTGTTGAGGCCGATTTCCTTCACCACGGCCTCGCCCTTGCGGACGGCCTGCGAAGGGACGACGCCGGCCTTGTCCAGCACTGCCGCGATGTCGGCTCGGCTGGGCGGGGTCTTGAGATATTCAAGAACCGCGATCTCCAGGCCGGGCGTCTCTTCCAGGATGTCCAGCGCAGCCCGCGACTTGGAACAGCGCGGATTGTGCCAGATCACCGCCTTCACTGGGCGTCTTCCCGCGCCAGCCACTCTTCGAGCCACTTGATCGTATAGTCGCCGTTGAGGAATTCGGGATCCTTCAGCAGCGCCTGGTGCAGCGGGATGGTGGTCTTCATCCCCTCGATCACATATTCCTCCAGCGCGCGGCGCAGACGCATGATCGCGCCCTCGCGGGTGCGGCCATAGACGATCAGCTTGCCGATCATGGAGTCGTAGTAAGGCGGCACCTTATAGCCTTGATACAGGCCACTATCGACGCGGACGTGCATGCCGCCCGGAACATGATAGCTGGTGACGGTGCCCGGCGACGGGGCGAAGGTCTTGGGGTCTTCCGCGTTGATGCGGCATTCGATCGCATGGCCGGTGAAGCGGATATCTTCCTGGTTTACCGACAGCGGCTTGCCTTCGGCAACGCGGATCTGTTCGCGCACCAGGTCGAGGCCGGTGATCATCTCGGTCACCGGATGCTCCACCTGCAGGCGGGTGTTCATCTCGATGAAGTAGAATTCACCATTTTCCCACAAAAACTCGATCGTGCCCGCGCCGCGATAACCCATGTCGGCCATCGCCTTGGCACAGATGCCGCCGATCCGTTCGCGCTCGGCTTGGCTCAGGACGGGCGAGGGGGCCTCTTCCAGCACCTTCTGGTGACGGCGCTGCAGCGAGCAGTCGCGTTCGCCAAGGTGGATGGCGTTGCCATTGCCGTCGCCGAACACCTGGATCTCGATGTGGCGCGGATTACCGAGATATTTTTCGATATAGACGGTGGCGTCGCCGAACGCGGCCTTCGCTTCCGACCCGGCCTGCTGCATCAGCGTTTCCAGATCGTCAGGCGAGGTGCAGACCTTCATGCCGCGACCGCCGCCACCCGATGCCGCCTTGATGATCACCGGATAGCCGGCGGCTTCGGCGATGATCTTGGCTTCCTCGACATCGCTGACCGCGCCGTCCGAACCCGGAACCAGCGGCAGGCCGAGCGCGCCAGCGGTGCGCTTCGCCTCGATCTTGTCACCCATGGTGCGGATATGTTCGGGCTTGGGGCCGACAAAGGCCAGGCCATGGGCCTCGACGATTTCGGCGAACTTGGCGTTTTCGCTCAGGAAGCCATAGCCCGGATGGATCGCGTCGGCGCCGCTGATCTCCGCCGCCGAGATGATCGCGGCGATGTTGAGATAGCTGTCCCTGGCAGCTGGCGGCCCGATGCAGATCGCCTCGTCGGCGAGGCGCACATGCATGGCATCGGCGTCGGCGGTCGAATGGACCGCCACCGTCTTGATGCCCATTTCATGGCAGGCGCGGTGGATGCGGAGCGCGATCTCGCCGCGATTGGCGATCAGCAGTTTTTCGATGGCCATGGAATCGCGGCCTTATTCGATGACGATCAGCGGCTGGTCATATTCAACCGGCTGGCCGTTATCGACCAGCACGGCCTTGACCGTACCGGCGACGGGCGCGGTGATCGCGTTCATCACCTTCATGGCTTCGACGATCAGCACGGTTTCACCGGCCTTCACCTGCGAACCGACGCGCGCGAAGGGCGCGGCGCCCGGCTCGGCCGACAGATAGGCGGTGCCGACGATCGGCGACTTCACCACATTGCCGGCGGGCAGGGCTGGTTCGGCGGCGGGGGTAGCGGCCGGTGCCGCAGCCGGGGCAGCAACGGGTGCCGCTACGGCAGCGGGCGCTGCGAAGATTGGGGCACCGCCACCGATCTTGCGCGCCACGCGAATCTTGCGGTCGCCGTCTTCAACCTCGATCTCGGTCAGGTTGGTGTCGTCCAGCAAAGCTGCCAGTTCGCGTACCAGGGTGACGTCCACCTGCATCGCGCCCTTGTCATGCTTGTCGTTCATGCTTGACCCTTGTCGTCTTTCAAAATGCGTTCTGGCGGCCAGCGCCTATGCTCATTTGCGCCAAAGCGCAACTTTTGTGCGTTCTACAGTTCCAGGGCTGCTTCGAGCGCCAGCATGTAGGACATGGCGCCAAAGCCCGCGATCGTGCCCTTGGCGGCCATGCCGACATAGGATTTGTGGCGGAAGGCCTCGCGCGTGTGCGGATTGGACAGGTGGATCTCGATCACCGGTACGGTGATGCTCTTGATCGCATCATGCAGCGCGATGGAGGTGTGGGTATAGGCGCCGGGATTCATGATGATGGCATGGGCGCCCTCGCGATGCGCCTCCTGCACCCAGTCGACCAGATGGCCTTCATGATTGGACTGGCGGAAATCGATCTCGACATGGGCGCGGTGGGCGGCGTCCTCCATCCGCTCGGCAATGTCGTCCAGCGTGTCATAGCCGTAGATTTCCGGTTCGCGGGTGCCGAGCATGTTGAGGTTCGGGCCGTTGAGAACATAGATTTTGCGTGTGTCCGCCATGGCGATCCCCCATTCGGTCGAGACTTGTCTGTTGCGGGCGCGGCGTCGCCGCCCCTATATGCGCGCTGATCTTTAGCCCTTCGTGTCGCGCCAAGTCGAGACACGTTTCCAGCCACGAACGGGATAATGTAGTGAGCATCGACGGCACCATCTCCATCCATATCAATGGCGAGCATCGCCGCATCCGCGACGGCCTGACCCTGGCTGAGCTGGCGAGCGAGCTGGGCTTCGCGCCGGAGAAGGTGGCGGTGGAGCGCAATCTGGAAGTGGTGCCGCGTTCGACCCTGGCCGATGTGAAGGTCGAAGATGGTGACGAGCTGGAGATCGTGCATTTCGTTGGCGGTGGCGACCATCCGGTCGCGGGCGGCGGCGGCGATGTGTCCCCGGTGGATGACGATAGCTGGACGGTGGCCGGCAAGACCTTTCGCTCGCGCCTGATCGTGGGCACCGGCAAGTACAAGAATTTCGAGCAGAATGCCGCCGCGCTGGTCGCGTCGGGCGCGGAGATCGTCACCGTGGCGGTGCGCCGCGTCAATGTGTCTGATCCCAACGCGCCGATGCTGACCGACTATATCGACCCGAAGAAGGTCACCTATCTGCCCAACACCGCCGGCTGCTTCACCGGCGAGGAGGCGATCCGCACCCTGCGCCTGGCGCGCGAGGCGGGCGGCTGGGAACTGGTGAAGCTGGAAGTGCTGGGCGAGGCGCGGACGCTCTACCCGGACATGGTGGAAACGCTGCGCGCGACCGAGGTGCTGGCCAAGGAAGGCTTCAAGCCGATGGTCTATTGCGTCGATGATCCGATCGCGGCCAAGCGGCTGGAGGATGCCGGCGCGGTCGCGATCATGCCGCTGGGCGCGCCGATCGGTTCGGGCCTGGGCATCCAGAACAAGGTGACGATCCGCCTGATCGTGGAAGGTACCAAGCTGCCTGTGCTGGTCGATGCGGGCGTGGGCACGGCGTCGGAAGCGGCGCAGGCGATGGAGCTGGGCTGCACCGGCGTGCTGATGAACACCGCCATTGCCGAGGCGAAGGATCCGGTGCTGATGGCGGCGGCGATGAAGGCGGGCGTCGAGGCCGGCCGCATGGCCTATCGCGCCGGCCGCATGGGCAAGCGCATGTATGCCGACCCGTCGAGCCCGCTGGCCGGCCTGATCTGATTCCAGGGCGTCGCGGCGCGAGATTCGACGCGACAGTCGAAGTTCACAGTGTCGTGGGGGTGATTCCGGGCCAATGCGCCGGGAACGCGCCCGCGACGCGACAGCGAAGCGACAGTCGCGCGACAATCGGGTCATGATCGCGCGCGTTCGACGCGACACGGAGGCGACACTGGGGCGACAGTGAAGCGACGCCTGGGCGGTGCATGACCGATTGCTTGGGGGCGGATGTCCCATCCCCAAAGTAAATCAGAATGGGGGCGTGTAGGACAGCACGGTTGGGGGGGGCAGAAGCTGTCGCTAACAGCATCGTCACCCTGAACTTGTTTCAGGGGCCATTTGTCCCAGCAGACCAATGGGCTATTGGGCCGGATGGATGCTGAAACAAGTTCAGCATGACGTTGTGAGGGAGGGCCGGAAGCCCATTATTTAACCGATCAGGTTGACCGCGATCCTATCCCTCGTTCTTCACTCTTCACCCCGCAACTCCAGCCGGCTGGCCCGGTCGAAGATGGTGAGTACCAGCGGGTCGGCTTCGGCGGCGCGGACGGCGACGTGGAAGTCGACCGGCGGCATGAGCGGGGCGCCGGGCACCGGGACCAATCGACCGTCGGCCAGTTGCTGGCGGGCCATCGGCCGGGGGAAGATGCCGATGCCGCCGCCTTCCAGCACGATGTCGATCATGGTGCGGACATTGTTGCACAGGTTGAGCGGGCAGTCGGCCAGGCCCGAGGCGGCGATCGCGTCCTTCATGATGCGATAGAGCGGCGAGAGGTTGGTGAGCGACCAGATCGGTGGGCGAACATCCGCCATCGTTGCGACGGTCGCGGGGTTGGCGAGCCAGAGCAGGTCGACGCTGCCGATCGGCGCGGTGCGCAGCATCGGATGGGCGATCCGCCCGGCGGCGAAGGCGAGGTCGGCATGGCCCGAGGCGAGCTGCTGGATCAGGTCGGCGGTGAGCGCGATGTTGACCTCCAGGCTGACATGCGGCAGGTCGCGGCCAAGCTGGGCCACGAAGCCGGGCAGGCAACTGGCCGCCGCGATCTCGCCCGCGCCGATGCGGATGATGCCGGTCGCGCCGGATATGTCGCTGCAGCCCATCAGCACGCCCTGGAATCGTGCCCAGAGCGGTTCGCTCTCGCGCACCAGCTCGCGCCCGGCGGGGGTAAGCGCCATCGTCCGTCCTTCACGGCGGAAGAGGGCAGTGCCCAGATGGCTTTCCAGTTCGCGCACCCGCGCGGAAATGGCCGGCTGGGTGGTGTTGAGGCGCGCCGCCGCCGCCGCGAAGGTGCTCAGCCGCGCGATCCAGAGCAGGGTTTCGAGATGGTAGAAGGCGATGCGATTGATAGACATTGTTTGGGTTTAACCGAAAAAACAAATCATTGGTATTGATCGGTCGGCCTGCCTAGTCTGCGCGCAAATCTGACAAAGGATGGATGCCGATGGCCAAGAAGCTCTACCCCGATGCCGCCGCCGCGCTGGAGGGGCTGCTGTTCGACGGCATGCATCTGTGCGCGGGCGGCTTTGGCCTGTGCGGCATTCCCGAGCGGCTGATCGACGCGATCCGCGATTCGGGGGTCAAAGATCTGACCATCGCCAGCAACAATGCCGGCATCGACGGCGAGGGGCTGGGCAAGCTGCTGCGCACGCGCCAGGTCAAGAAGATGATCTCCTCCTATGTCGGCGAGAACAAGGAGTTCGAGCGGCAATATCTGGCCGGCGAGCTGGAGGTGGAATTCTGTCCGCAGGGGACGCTGGCCGAGCGTTGCCGCGCGGGCGGGGCGGGCATTCCCGGCTTCTACACCAAGACCGGCGTCGGCACTGCGGTCGCCGAGGGCAAGGAAGTCAAGAATTTCGACGGCCAGGACTATATATTGGAGCGCGGCATCTTTGCCGATGTCGCGATCATCAAGGGCTGGAAGGCGGACGAGAGCGGCAACCTGATTTTCCGCAAGACCGCGCGCAATTTCAACGCGCCGATGGCGACGGCGGCGAAGATCTGTATCGCCGAGGTGGAGGAAGTGGTGCCGGTCGGCAGCCTGGACCCCGATGCGATCCATCTGCCCGGCATCTACGTCAAGCGGATGATCGTCGGCGCGCCCTATGACAAGAAGATCGAGTTTCGCACCGTGCGCCAGAGGGACGCCGCCTGATGGCGACGATGATGCGGCTTGCGTCGGCGCTGTTGCTGGCGCCGCTGGCGGCCTGCGCGACGACCACCGCGACGACAAGTGCGACTGACCCGGCGCCGGTGCTTCCGACCGGACCGGCGGTGCCGCCGGCCGGCATGCAATATCTCTATGGATCGGGCGAGGCGGCGGCTTTGTCGCGCCAGGCCTGGACCGCTTTGGTCGCCCATGCCGCCGCTGTCGTGAAGGCGCGGCCGGCCGATTCTGTCGTGCTGGCCGAAGGCGCGAGCCTGGATGCGCCCAAGTTCGTGCCGTGTGGCAACCGGCCGTTCGCCGCGGTGTTCGACGTTGACGAGACGGTAATGCTGAACACCGGCTTCGAATATCATGATGCGAAGACCGGCAAGGGTTATGATGCGGCTGACTGGGACGCGTGGGAAAAAACCGGCGAAGGCGCAGTCGGCCCGGTGCCGGGTGCGGATAGCGGCCTCAACGCGCTGCGGGCGATGGGCGTGACCGTGATCTTCAACACCAACCGTTCGGCCGCCAATGCCGACGCGACGGCGCGTGCGATCAAGGCGGCGGGGCTGGGCGAGGCGGTGCATGGCCAGACGCTGTATCTGGCCGGCGACGACGCGATGGGGTCGCGCAAGGACGGCCGGCGCTGGACGATCTCGCGCAGCTATTGCGTGATCGCGCTGGGTGGCGACCAGCTCGGCGATTTCACCGATCTGTTCAATGCCGGGCAGAGCGTGCCGGTGCGCCGCGCCGCGACCGAAGGGGCTGCGATCGCGAAACTCTGGGGCGCGGGCTGGTTCGTCCTGCCGAACCCGGTTTATGGCAGCGGCCTCAAGGGCGGCTTCGACGATGTTTTTCCTGCCGACAAGAGGTGGGCGCCGCCCGCCCAAGGGGAGAAGTGATAATGCCCTGGACCCGTGACGAGATGGCCGCGCGTGCGGCGAAGGAGCTGGAGGACGGCTTCTATGTGAATCTGGGCATCGGCATTCCGACGCTGGTGGCGAACCATATTCCCGATGGCGTCGAAGTGACGCTTCAAAGCGAGAATGGCATGCTGGGCATCGGTCCCTTCCCCTATGAGGGCGAGGAAGATGCGGACCTGATCAACGCCGGCAAGCAGACGATCAGCGAGCTGCCGCAATCGGCCTATTTCAGTTCGTCCGACAGTTTCGCGATGATCCGCGGCGGGCATATCGACCTGACCGTCCTTGGTGCGATGGAAGTGGCCGAGAATGGCGACATCGCCAACTGGATGATCCCCGGCAAGATGATCAAGGGCATGGGCGGCGCGATGGACCTGGTCGCCGGCGTCAAGAAGATCATCGTGGTGATGGAGCATACGTCCAAGAATGGCGATCCCAAGTTCATTCCCGCCTGCACCCTGCCGCTGACCGGCAAGAATGTGGTCGACATGATCGTCACCGACCTCTGCGTCTTCCAGCGCCCCGACCATGACAGCCCGTTCAAGCTCGTTGAGCTGGCGCCGGGCGTGACCGCCGAGGAAGTCGCTGCTAAGACGACCGCCCATTATCTCAGCTAAGGGCGTTTCATGAGCCTCGACGGCACCTATGACGAAGCCAATATCTTTGCCCTGATCCTGCAGGGCAAGATCCCGTCGACCAAGCTGTACGAGGACGAGAATACGTTCGCCTTCCTCGACATCATGCCGCAGACGCGGGGCCATGCGCTGGTGATTTCCAAATGGTCGAAGGCGCGCAACCTGCTGGAGATGGAGGATGAGGCGCTGGCACAGGTGATGGCGACCACCAAGAAGGTCGCCACCGCCATCCGCAAGGCGCTGAACCCCGACGGCATCCAGATCGCCCAGTTCAACGGCGCGCCGGCGGGGCAGACGATCTTCCACCTGCACGTCCATATCCTGCCGCGCTGGGAGGGCGACCCCAAGGGCTTCGCCGCCCATGGCGCCGGCGCGCAGGCGGACAAGGATGCGCTGGCGGCGCTGGCCGAAGAGATTCGCGCGCAGTTCTGACGTGGCGCTCAAACCCTTCAAGGCGCCGGGCGCGCGGCTGGCGCTGCGGTCCAAGTCGGCCAACAGTTATCAGACCGGCGACCGGGGCGGGGCCGAGGTGATCCTCGACGTGTCTCGGTTGCTTTCCAGGGCTTTTCACCCGACACCGACCGGCATCGATCGGGTCGAATATGTCTATGCCCGCGAATTGCTGGAGCGGATGCCCGACCGGCTGGCCTTTGCCGCCGTCCATCCCGCCGGCGGCTATTATGGGCGCCTGAACCATGCCGCAGTGCGCCAGTTCCTGGCCTTCACCGCAGCGAAATGGCGTAATGTGGATTCGCCCGGCGAGCGCAAGGAGCGGGCGGCGGTAATCCGCCATATGTTCGCGACGCGTCCGCGCCCGGTGCCCAAGGCCAAGGGGCCGCGCATCTATCTGCAGGCATCGCCCCATCATCTGGACGATGCGGCGCAGGTGGGGGCGATCCTGCGGGCAGAGGGCGCGAAGTTCGTCACGCTGGTGCATGATGTCATTCCGCTGAGCCATCCCGAATTCGCCCGCCCGCAAGGGGCGGACGAGCATCGCCGCCGGCTGCGCAGCATCGACCTTTATGCAACCGGCATCATCGGCAACAGCCAGGCGACGCTGGACGCGCTGGAACCGCATCTGTCGAACGGCCTGGTCGATCGCCAGACATGCGTCGCCCATTTCGGCGCCGATCCGCCCGATGTGTTTGGCGGGTCCGGCACGACGATCCCGCAGCGGCCTTATTTCGTCTATCTGTCGACGATCGAGCCGCGGAAGAATCATCTGCTGCTGCTCAATATCTGGCGGCGGATGGTGGACGAACTGGGCGATGCGGCGCCGATGCTGGTGCTGATCGGCCGGCGCGGCTGGGAAAATGAGAATGTCATCGACATGCTGGAGCGGGGCGAGGCGCTGCGCGGCCATGTGGTCGAGGCGGGCGAGCTGCCCGACAACCAGATGCAGGATCTGGTCGCGGGCGCGCGGGCGATGCTGATGCCGTCCTTTGCCGAAGGCTTTGGCATGCCGGTGGTCGAGGCGCTGTGCGCCGGCGTCCCGGTGATCTGCAGCGACATTTCGGCCCATCGCGAGGTAGGCGGCGATGCGCCCGACTATATCGATCCACTCGATGGCATGGGCTGGATGCGGATGATCCATGCCTATGCCGCAGCGGATTCGCCGCAGCGCGCGGCGCAGCTCGCGCGGATCGGCGGATGGCATGCGCCGACCTGGCGTGACTATTTCGACATAGTGGCGCAGCTATTGGAACAAGTGACAGCTTCTGTTCCTTGACCTGGAATTTTCAGGCGATCATGGAATGGGTTGAATGCAATTCCCCTCCTTGGCGCTGGTCGGCTTGGGGGATGTGGTCGGGGGTAGGTGGACATGGCGGAAATGGCCGACGCGGGAGTCGGAACCTGCCGTCGTGCAGACCGCGTTCCGTTCCTGCGGTCGCCGCCTTTCCCCGGCATCGATCCGGCCGTTGCGGCCATCAGTCATGCTGAACAGGACGGTTTCTCAGCGCCCATATCCGACGCGTTACTGGATGCGTTGCGGCTTGCACGGGTGGGCGGTGATTTCTGGGGGCATCGGCCAAAAGGTTTGCTGCTGGTCGCGCGCGAAGGTGTGCGCATCGACCCGTCCGTCTGCGCCGGCCTTGTTTTCGGGCAGATCGGGATTCTGCCCGCTGATGCCAGCGCAAAGCGGGCCGCAACGCCAGCAATCGGGCATTGGCTGCCTTCGGTCTGCGATCCCTGGGCCTTGCTGGCCGATGCGCGCGCCGTCCATGCCGAAGCGGACGATGACCTGGCCATCGTCGCAGGCTTGTTGGGTATAGCGGTCTTTGGGCCGGATGGCGCGGCATTGACCGCAGAGCGGTTGAAGGACGCCGCGCGTAATCGACTGGCACAAGCGCGCTATCGCGATTGCTTCAGTGGCGAGATGGTCGATGCCGCACATGCGGTTGCGCAACTGGCCGATTGGCGACGGCATGTGGACGGCAACAGAGGGATTGCGGCTGCAAGCGGCATGGCGTTCTGGAAGCGGGAAGCCATGCGTCATTTCCTGTGGGATGGAGTGCGCGCACCGCCGTTCCTGCCCCCGGCACGCGGTCTGGCGCGGGCACGGCGGGAAGCGGGGGCGCTGGCGATCTGGCCATCGCGGGTGCCCGTCACCATTACAGCGGATGCGGCTGCCGTCGGCGTCGCCCTGGCACGGGTCGAGGACGGGTTTCTGCGTTCACGGGGGTTGGGCGCGGCGCTGCATCCGCCCGGATCGGTGGTGATCGATCGATGCGGTATCTATTATAATGCGCGCGCGGCAAGCGATCTGGAACGCTTGCTCGCCACGCATGACTTTTCGCCGGATCTGGTCGAACGTGCGCGGCTGTTGCGCGCGCGCGTCTGCGATGCCGGCGTTACCAAATATGGCGCCGAGGCGGGGCGGATGATCGACTTGCCGCCGGGCCGGCGCACGGTGCTGGCGGTGGGGCAGGTCGATGACGACATGTCGGTGCAACTGGGCGGAGCCGGGGTCGATGGCAATCTCGACTTTCTGGCGCGGGTGCGCCGCGCAGAACCGAACGCCTGGATCATCTATCGCCCCCATCCCGATGTGCAGGCCGGGCATCGCAAGGGGCATTTGAGCGACGCCGTCGTGTTGGAACATGCCGACGCGATCGACAGCGGCGCGCCGTTGATGGAATTGGTGCAGGCGGTGGACGATGTGCATGTCCTGTCATCGCTGACAGGCTTCGAGGCGTTGATGCGAGGCTGCTCCGTTACGGTTCATGGCATGCCTTTCTACGCGGGGTGGGGGCTGACACGGGATCTCGCCAAATCCTCTCCGCGAAGGGGGCGTCAACTCGACGTGGATCGACTTGTCGCGGCTGCACTCATTCTCTATCCTCGCTATATTGATCCCGTGACGCGCTTGCCTTGTGGCCCCGAACTGATGGTGGACCGCCTGGCGAGTGGATCGACGCCGCCGATGACATGGCTCATTCGGTTGCGGGCGCTACAGGGGAAGCTACGAAGATTTATGACATTGTCCGCTGAGTTCCTTCATGGCTGAACCTTCGTCCAAAACATTTTTGTTCCTGCAGGGGCCGCATGGTCCCTATTTCTCGATGCTGGCCAACGCGCTTCGTGCGCGCGGGCAGGCTGCGCTGCGGATCAATATCAATGGCGGCGACAAGGTGGACTGGCCAGGCGAGGCGACCGATTATCGCGGGACATTTCGCAACTGGCCGCTCTTCTTTGACGATTTTGTCGTCAACCATGGCGTGACGGATCTTGTCCTCTATGGTGATTGCCGCCCCTACCATACCTCTGCGCATGGCATGGCCCGACTGCGCAACCTGCGCGTCCATGTGGTCGAGGAAGGTTATATTCGGCCCGATTTCCTGACTTTGCAGGATGATGGCGTGAACGGCAATTCGACGCTGCCGCTCGACCCGCAATGGTATCTGGATCAGGCGCGCAGCTTGCCCGATTATGACGCCGCGCTGCCGCAGGTGCCTTCGACTTTCCGCGCACGGGCGCGCAACACGATGCGCAATGGCCTGGCCTCTGCCTTCATGCGCCCCTATTTCCCCTTTTACCGGACCCATCGCCCGCACAGTTTTCTGATGGAATCGGTTGCCTGGTGCCGTAAATTGGTGATGCGCAACGGCGATGCCCACCGCTCGCTGGCCGCATGGGAAAGCGTCAAGGACAGGCCCTATTTCACCCTGCCGTTGCAGTTAAATTCAGATTACCAGATTCGGGTTCATTCGCCGTTCGGCAATATGCGCGCCGCGCTGCGCTTTGTTATCAAGAGTTTTGCCCAGCACGCGCCCGCCCATGTCTCGCTGGTGATCAAGCGGCATCCGCTCGATCCCGGACTGGTGCCATGGCACCGGCTGACCCGTCGGCTGGCGGCGCATTATGGGGTCCAGGACCGAGTGGTCTACCTCGCCGACTGGGACATCGCCGAGGTCGTGCGGAAATCGCTTGGCGTGGTCACGATCAACAGCACCGTCGGAACGCTGGCACTGAACAGTGGCAAGCCGGTCGTGGTATTGGGGCATGCGGTCTACAAGGTGCCCGGGGTGGTCTATCGTGCCAGCTTGGACGATTTCTGGCAGGCCCCGCGTCAACCCGACATGAAGCTTTATTCCGCCTTCCGCCGGGTATTGATCGATCGGTGCCTGATCCGGGGTGGACTGCTGAGCGAGGAAGGGCTGCAGATGCTGGTCGACAATGCGGTCGAACGGTTGCTGCGCGATCGGGGGCGCCTGCCGGTGGCAAAGGTGATCGCCCATCCCGTGAGATCATCGCCATCGCCGGGATACGCATCGCGATAACAATCCTGTGTAATGCACGAATCTCCGATTTCAGTTCATCGGTTCGCAAAGGCGGGTCGAACCGAAACGTCACTCTTTAGGATCAAGCATGCAAATCCATCCCGTAATCCTGATCGGCGGTTCCGGAACACGGCTCTGGCCTCTTTCCAGACCGGCGCGTCCCAAACAATTCTTGCCGCTGGTCAGCGATCGCTCAATGCTGGACGAAACGATTCAGCGCGTCGCCGATCGAGAAGGATTTGCGGCACCGGTCCTGGTTTCGGGGCAGCAGCATCTGTCCGTCGTGCAGGATCTGCTGTCACAGAGCGGTGACGAACAGACCACGCTATTGATAGAGCCGGAGGGACGCAATACTGCGCCGGCAATCGCCATGGCGGCGCACTGGATCGTCCAGACGCAGGGCGATGGCCTGATGCTGGTCATGCCGTCCGATCATGTCATCACCGACGTCGAAACCTTCCACCGCCATCTGGATCATGCCCGGCCGGTAGCGGAGGCGGGGCATTTGGTGACTTTCGGGATCAAGCCAGATCATCCTGCGACAGGTTATGGCTATATCGAGAAGGGGCAGCCGATCAACGAAGGCCATTCCGTTTTTCATGTCAGCAAGTTCGTCGAAAAGCCGCCACTGGCGGTTGCCGAGCAATATCTTGCAGATGGACGTTATGACTGGAATGCCGGTATTTTCCTGTTCACGGCTCAATCTTTCCTGAAGGAACTCGCGCAGCATGCGCCGAGCGTGGCGGAGCCGGTTGCCCGTGCGATGGCGAATCCGATCCAGGAGGCAGGCATAGTGCGGCCCGAGGCGGAGCATTTCCTTGCCTGTGCCAATGACTCGATCGATTATGCCGTGCTGGAGAAGACCGATCGGGCCGCTGTCGTT
The DNA here is from genome assembly GCF_014197035.1 of Sphingobium scionense. Lineage (GTDB taxonomy): Bacteria > Pseudomonadota > Alphaproteobacteria > Sphingomonadales > Sphingomonadaceae > Sphingobium > Sphingobium scionense. The sequence goes on from NZ_JACIEU010000008.1 coordinate 220,454, forward strand.
GCCATTGATGTCGGCTGGTCGGACGTTGGCACCTGGGATGCACTGTGGGCAGTGCGCGCCCGGGATGAAAATGAAAACAGCATTCAGGGAACCGCCGTCACGCTGGACAGCTCGGGTAATTTGCTACTGGCTGCGGGAGGTCCGCCGATCGCCGTGCTCGGGGTGACGGACTCGATCGTGATTTCCACGTCGGATGTCGTGATGGTGCTGCCACGCGATCGATCGCAAGATGTGAAAGCGCTGGTCGATATATTCGACAAGGCGGCGGCGGGCGTGAAGAGTGTCTGATCGCCCGCGTGGGCTGGCCAATCGAGAAGCGACCAGTCTTCGGATAGGGATATTCGATCATAACCTGACACACGTCATCGGGGGAAGCGCGAAGCATGACGCGCGTCCCCCGATGACGAGGAGTTTTTAGTTGCCCTGGATCGCGTTGTTGACCGACATCAGGGGCAGCACAGTCGACGCGATGATACCGACGAAGCGCTGGAACTCGGCCGTCGTACTATTGGCGATGTAGACCACATCCCGGTTGCGGATAGGGAAGTTCTGCATGGCGAAATAGGTGCCGGGATCCTTCATGTTGACACGGTAGATGACCGGGATGCGGCCATCCGGTCCGACGCCCGCATCGGCGGTGCGATTGGCGATGAATGCAGGATCCTCCCATCGGAAGATGAAGACGCCCTTCGGATCGGCGCGGGCATCCTGAAGGCCACCCAGCCTGCCGAGTGCCTGGGCAAGGGTCAGCCCAGTGGCTTCGAAATTGACTTCCTCATTCTTGCCCGCTGCACCCAGGGCCGTGAAGCTGTAAGGCTGGTAGAAAGCCGTCACAACGTCGCCCGACGCCAGCACGATATTCTGCTTGGGATCGCGAATGACGCTTTCCAGCGGCATGCTGTGGACCTTGCCATCGCGCGTAAGCTGAATGGTCATCTTGTTGACGGGCTGGCGTGTTCCTCCGGCGGCGGCGAGCGCATCCAGGATGGTCTCGCCCTTTGGCGTGAGCGGCATGCGGACGCTTTGTTCGACTTCACCAACGACCGAGGCATTGGCCGAGGCATTGCGGGATATGCGGACATTGACCTGTGGGATATGCGCTTTCTTGACAAGGCGCGCGGTAATGTCGCGCTCAATATCTTCCGGGGTTCGCCCGGCGACCGGCACGACGCCGGCGAACGGGACCGAGATACTGCCGGATGATCCGACCAGATAATCCGGCAGACTGGTGCCGCGGCTGGTATCGGGGCCGGCAGCAGAGGCATAAGCGCTCACCGCTGTGGAGGGGTTAGGAAAGAGCACGGCGGGAGGCGCTTCCCAGATGCTGACCTGAACAACGTCGCCAACGCCGACAAATTGCCCCACCGCACGCCCGGTACCCAATGTCGCCGCGAAACCGGGTTCCGCTGGAACAACATAGTGATTTGCCGTCAGGGGATCGAGCGTTACGATCTGAATGCCCTGAAGCGAGCTATTTTCTGCCGCATCGAGTACATGACCGGTACGCGGGCCCACCGAGGTGCAAGCCGAGGTCGAAAGCAGCAAAAGGGAGAGCGCCGCCGCGCCAAACCGCTCCTTCGTCACTGCGCGACAGGACAGAATTTTCATGAAATTTCCAATTTTCAATGGGTTAGGCATTCTTGCTTTGGCTTCTAGCTGCTCATCAACAACAGGCCGGATATAGTTGCAAGCCCAATATTGGGGAGCCCAATGTGGGGTCTGCTTAGCCATTGTGTTGAAGCATCCATTTCAACGAGTCGGCCAGCGGAACGGGCGTCAGTGGACCGATGACGGACTCAAGGAGGGCGGGAGTGCCACAAAGCGAGATGACTTCGTTCGGGCGAACAAGATCCGGGTCGATACGGACCGCGAAGCGACCTCCGGCAAACGTTTCGATCATCGCCAATATTTCTTCCAGCGCGACCGCCCGGCCCGAGCAAATCTGGAATGTCCCGCCAGCAGCGCGGGGGTGTTGCAGCAGTCGGCAATAGGCATCAACCACCGTTCGAACATCCGAGAAATCGCGTGCAATCGCGATATTGCCGAGTTGAATATCCCATTGTCCGCGCCGTGCATGATCGATGATCTTAGGAACAAGAAAGCGCGGCGACTGACCTGCCCCGGTATAGTTGAACGGTCGGGTGACAATCATGGGCAGCGTATCGGCGTAGATACGGCATATCATCTCCACCGCAGCCTTGCTCACGCCATAGTCATTGGCGGGCTGGACCGGTGATGTTTCGTCCAGAATACCTTCCGAGCGATTGCCGTAGATATTGGCACTGCTGGCGACGAGTACAGCCTCGGGGCGCGACGATGCTGCGGCCAAGGCGGCAAGGAGATTGCGGGTGCCGAGGATATTGGTCCGATACATTTCGGATGGATCGCTATGGGCGACAAAAGCAACCGCAGCGAGATGCACAACCCATTCCGGTCGGACGCTATCGACGACCCGATGGCAGGCATCGGCATCCGTGAGGTCGCAGGCATGAACAAAATGCGCGCCGTTTGTGCCCTGGCCATCGGCAGCCTGCACCAGCGCATGGACTTCATGTCCTGCTGCGGCGAGCGCCTTCACCATATAGTGGCCGGTAAAGCCGCTAGCACCGGTTATGAGAGCGCGGCGCATGTCAGACCCCTAGAAGCTGTAACCGGTTTTGTTGCGCCGGAGATCGGCTTCGACCATCATGGTGCATAATGTTTCAAGCGAGGTCTCCGGTTTCCAGCCGAGTTTCTCGCGCGCCAAGGCCGGATCACCGATCAGGTGATCGACTTCGGCCGGGCGATAGAAGCGCGGGTCGACCTTGAGGAGGGTCTTGCCCGTGCGGATGTCGACGGCAATCTCTTCCTCGCCATGGCCTTGGAACGCAACGTTGATGCCCGCCGCCGCGAAGGCGAGTTGGGCAAAGTTGCGCACCGAGACTGTCCGACCGGTGGCCAGTACATAGCTATCGGGTTCGTCGACCTGCAGCATTTGCCACATGCCGGCGACATATTCCCTGGCGAAGCCCCAGTCGCGTTCCGCGTCGAGATTGCCGACATGGACGCAATCCAATTGACCAAGCGCGATCCTGGCCACCGCATCGCTGATCTTGCGGGTGACGAATTCCTTGCCGCGCAACGGGCTTTCATGATTGAACAGAATGCCGCTGCATCCGAAGATGCCATAGCTTTCCCGATAATTGATGGTCGTCCAGTGCCCAAACAGCTTGGCTACCCCGTAGGGACTGCGCGGGTAGAACGGGGTGGTTTCTGTTTGGGGAGTGGCCTGAACCTTCCCGAACATTTCCGAGGTGCTCGCCTGATAGAAGCGGATCGCCGGATTAACGATCCGGATGGCCTCCAGCAGATTGAGAGCGCCAAGGCCGGTAATGTTGGCCGTGGCGATGGGCTGCTCGAATGAAACCCCCACAAAGCTCTGTGCAGCAAGATTATAGACTTCGGTTGCCCCGGTCTTCTGCAAGAGGCGAATTGAGGCCGACAAGTCGGTCACATCATGTTCGACCAAATGCAGCCGCTCATGACCTGCCAGGCCCAGTTCTTCTATACGCCAGAAATTGGCCGAACTGGTTCGACGAAAGCAGCCATAGACCACATAGCCTTTTTCGAGAAGCAACTCGGCCAGATATGCACCGTCCTGGCCTGTGATACCGGTAATGATCGCGTGGGGCATGATTGACATTCTATGATATTTGGCCCCGTGCTTTAGGCCAGGCTGCCGACACGCGAAAGAGTGAAACCGGCTGCCTGGGTTTCTGCTACCGGATAAATGTTCCGCAGATCCACCAGGGTTGGCGCATTCATGGAAGTGGCAAGGCGCTTCAAGTCCAGCGCACGGAATGCATCCCATTCGGTGACCAGCACCAGCGCATCGGCACCGGCGGCGGCCTCATAAGCGGAGTTCACCATGGTCACATTGCTCATCATCGGGGCGGCAATTTCCATGCCTTCCGGATCATAGGCGACGACCTTCGCGCCGGCATCTTCAAGCGCCTGGACGATCGCGAGACTGGGGGCGTCGCGCATGTCGTCGGTATTGGGTTTGAAAGTCAGGCCCAGCAATGCCACCGTCTTGCCCCGTGCATCACCGCCCAGAGCCTTGACGATCTTGCGTCCCATGGCCCGCTTGCGCAGGTCGTTGACCTGGACCACCGTCTCCACGATGCGGACCGGTGCATCGAAATCCTGACCGGTCTTGACCAGGGCCAGCGTGTCTTTCGGGAAGCAGGAGCCGCCATAGCCAGGGCCGGCATGGAGGAATTTCGAGCCGATGCGGTTGTCGAGACCGATGCCGCGCGAGACGTCCTGCACTTCGGCGCCAACGGCCTCGCAAAGATCCGCCATTTCGTTGATGAAGGTGATCTTGGTCGCCAGGAATGCGTTGGCGGCATATTTGATGAGTTCAGCCGTCCGGCGACCAGTGAACATCAGGGGGGCCTGATTGAGGTTCAGCGGACGATAGATCTGGCTCATGATGGCGATAGCGCGTTCACTGCCGGTCGTTCCCACGACGACGCGGTCCGGACGCTTGAAGTCGCCGATCGCGGCGCCTTCGCGCAAAAATTCGGGATTGGAAACGACCTGAATGTCGAGGTCCGGACGCAACTCACGCGCAATCCGCTCGACCTCGTCGCCGGTTCCGACAGGGACGGTCGACTTGGTGACGATTACCGCGGGTCCATCCAACGCTTCGACGATTTCGCGGGCTGCAGCATAGACATAGGAGAGATCTGCATGGCCGTCACCGCGGCGCGAGGGGGTGCCGACCGCGATGAAGATGGCATCGGCGCCCTTGACGCCTGCGGCGAGATCCGTGGTGAAGGACAGCCGGCCGGCCGCAGCATTGGTGCCGACCAGTTGATCGAGGCCCGGCTCGTAAATCGGCATGCGTCCGGCTTCGATCGCGGCGATCTTGGCGATATCCTTGTCTACGCAGACAATGTCATGGCCAAAGTCAGCAAAGCAGGCGCCAGAAACCAAGCCGACATAACCTGTGCCGATCATCGTAATCTTCATGTGCTGATAGCCCCAATGTTAAGCAGTTTGGATTTCCGTTGAGAGCGTGAATACAAGTCAACACAAGATTTTGACAAGCCTTATCAGGCAAAATTTCGCTGCGGTGCAGCAGCATCGCAAAGCGCTGGACATTGAACGGGGCACAGCTTACCAACCCAACAAACTGAGAGATTAAGATAGTTGATGATCCAAGTTCCTAAAAAGGTTGGCGGGCTCCCGGTGCTTTTTGTCGCTACGGTGCTCATCCCGACAGCCGTTTCAGCGATATATCTCTCCCTTCGATCGGACATGTATACGTCCGAAGCCCGCTTCGTCGTTCAAAGTTCTCAGAAGCAGCAAAGTACAGGCATCGGTGCCCTGTTCAAGGCCAGCGGTTTTTCAGCCGCTTCCGAGGAGGCCTTTGCTGCAAATGACTATATCACTTCGCGCGATGCGCTTCGGACACTGGATCGCGATGGTGCGGTAAGCCGCGCTTACACGCGCCCGGACGTGTTCATGCTTGATCGCTTCAATGCGTTCGGTTGGAACGACGGGAAGGATAAGCTGTTCAAATATTACGAGGACATGGTCAGCGTAAAATATGATACGGCGTCCGGTATCACGACGTTGGAAGTTAAGGCCTTCAATCCGGCCGATGCAAAAAAGCTCAACCAGCGTCTGCTGGATCAGGCGGAAGCGCTGGTCAACCGGATGAACGAAAGGGGTCGTGAGGACCTTGTGAGCTATGCCAATGCAGAGCTTGTCGAGGCCAAGGACCAGGCCAGGAAAGCCGCAGTCTCGCTCTCCACATTCCGCAACCGCGAAGGCATCGTAGATCCCGAGAAGCAGGCGGCTGTCCAGTTGCAGATGATTTCCAAGCTGCAGGATGAATTGATCTCGACCAAAACGCAGCTTGTGCAGTTGCGCAGCCTGACGCCGCAGAACCCGCAAATTCCGGTTCTGCAAACCCGCGTTGGCGAATTGGGCAAGGAAATCCAAATCCAGCTGGGGCAAATCGCGGGCGATCAGCGATCCCTGGCGGCTTCAACCGTACAGTTCCAGCGGCTTCAACTTGAAAGCACGTTGGCAGACAGGGAACTGGCGGCCGCCATTTCGTCTTTGCAGGAAGCGCGTAACGAAGCTCGGCGCAAGCGGGCCTATGTGGAGCGTATCGTCGAGCCTAATCTGCCAGACAGTCATTCCGACCCGAAGAGGGTGCGCGGTATCCTCAATGTGTTTGTGGTCGGATTGCTGTTCTGGGGCGTCCTGTCCATGGTGCTCGCCGGCGTGCGGGAGCATTCGGACTGATGGCGGACGAGAAGCCCCCAGAGACATCGTTGCTGCGGTCCTGGGCCATTCAACGGCGGATCGTATGGGCGCTGATCCTTCGTGAAATGCTCACCCGGTATGGGCGGCATAATATCGGCTTCCTGTGGTTGTTCGTCGAACCGATGATCTTCACTGTGGGTGTGACGCTCGTCTGGACTGCCTTCCGCAACATCCACGCATCCGACTTGCCGATCGCGGCCTTTGCCGTGACGGGTTATTCCAGCGTGCTTGTCTGGCGTAATATCCCGGCACGCGCCGTTGGCGCGCTCGAGCCGAACCTGTCCTTGATGTACCACCGCAACGTGAAGGTTTTTGACGTCTTCATTTCACGCATCTTGCTGGAATGTATGGGCGTAGGCGTTTCCTTTTTTGTCCTGTCGGTCTTCTTTGCCGCGATCGGTTGGATTTCATTGCCCGAAAACCCCCATCTCGTGGTGGAAGGCTGGCTGATGCTGGCGTGGTTTGGTATGGGGTTGGGGCTGTTTCTGGGCGCCTTCTCGATGCGATCTGACCTGGTCGACAAATTCTTCCATCCGCTGACCTATCTCATGTTCCCCTTTTCGGGGGCAGCGTGGCTGGCGGAATCTGCACCTCCCCCCGTGCGGCAATATGTCATGTATGTGCCCATGATCCATGGCGTCGAATGGGTGCGCGATGGTTTCTTCGGTTCGCATTTTACGCCGATCTATGAGCCCATGTATCTGCTCGGCTGGAACATGGTATTGACGTTCTTCGGCTTGGTCGAATTGCGCAATGCTAGGAAGTTTATCGTCCCGCAATGATCAGGCTCGAAAACGTCAACAAATATTACAAGACGCGTCGCGGACGGGCGCATATTCTGCGCGACGTCAATCTGACGGTCGAAAAGGGCGAGCGGATCGGCATTCTTGGCCGCAATGGCGCGGGAAAGTCGACATTGATCCGGTTGCTGGGCGGCGTCGAGGATCCGTCGAGCGGGCGGGTCGTTCGGGATATGACGGTGTCGTGGCCGTTGGCATTTTCGGGGGCTTTCCAGCACTCGCTGACGGGATTTGACAATCTTCGCTTCATTTGCCGGGTGTATGAGGTCGATCCTGAAGAGGTTTTGCCCAAGGTCGAGGATTTTGCCGAACTGGGCAAATATCTGTTCGAGCCGCTCAGCACCTATTCGGCTGGTATGCGGGCGCGGCTTGGTTTCGGGATATCGCTGGTCGTCGATTTCGATTGCTATCTGATCGACGAGATCGTTGCCGTGGGCGATGATCGTTTCCGTGAACGCTGTCATGAGGAATTGTTCGTCAAGCGCGCCAATCGATCCATCTTCCTGGTATCGCATAACGCCGACTATGTCCGTCAGCATTGCCACAAGGCGGCGGTGCTCAAGGATGGTGAACTGCTGAATTTCGAGGATCTGGAAGAAGCGTACGACTATTATCACCGGACGGCCTGATGCAGGACATCCGGCGGTTCCGTGACCGTCTTGTCGCTACAATCGGCGCATATCTGAGAGCGTCGGTCGATACGACAGGCGGTCGTTTGATCGTGGATCTATCCACGATCGCGCAGAATGATGCACGAACCGGTATCCAGCGCGTCGTGCGCGCGCTGTGGTGGTTGTTGCATGACACGCCGCTGGAGGGCTACTCGGTCGTGCCGGTCGTCGCGACGGCCAAGCGCGGCTATTGTGTGGCGCCGATCAGCGATGGAGAGGTGAGGATGCCGGCGCCTGATGCGCCGCTGGTCGAGATTGGCGCTGGCGATATATTTCTGGGCCTCGATCTTGCCGCACATCGGCTATGGCGGCATCGACGCCAGATGGCGCGATGGAAGCGGCGCGGGGCGACTGTCGCGATCACGGTCTACGATTTGCTGCCGCTTCGGGAACCGGACTGGTTTCCGTCCAGCACGGCGCGTAATTTCGGCCGTTGGATAAGGATCGTGATGCGCTATGCCGATTTGGCCCTGTGTATATCACAGCAGGTCGTTGCGGACATGCGTAGCTTGATGGAGGTGCAGGGTACTGGGTATCGCCGGCTCCCGCAGTTGGTGCATCTTCCGCTTTCCGGCGATATTTCGGGTAGCAGGCCGAGCGGTGGGATTGACGATGCCGGGCGGGCGATCATCGCGAAAATGGAGCAGCGCCCGACCATCCTGATGGTGGGAACGATCGAGCCACGCAAAGCACATACCGTCTTGCTGATGGCCTATGATCATTGGCGCGATACGGCCGGAGATGAGGCTCCCGATCTGGTGATCGTGGGGCGCCGGGGATGGCGCACGGAAGCATTGCAGCAGCGCATGCTGGAGCATCCCGCTCGCGGCGACAGGTTTGTCTGGCTGGATGATGCATCCGATGAATTGTTGGCGGCGCTCTATGTGCGGGCTGCACTTGTCGTCGTGCCATCATATGGTGAAGGCTTTGGCCTTCCTGTCGTGGAAGCGCTGGGTTTCGGATGCAGGGTGCTTGCCCGTGATCTGCCGGTGTTCCGCGAACTTGATCGTGAAGGTCTCAGCTATTTTGAATCCGATGCGCCAGTGGCGCTGGTCCAGGCCATGAGCGCTGCCTTGCAGCAGCCTCCACCTGTGCCGGCAAGCATGTCAGAGGACTGGACGGTTAGCCTTTCCGTCATTCTGCACGCACTGGCGATCAAGGTGAAGACGGCAGCATCGAATGAAACTCCCGGAGCTTGACGGCCGACAATAGTCGCTGCTCCGGGAGTGTATCTCATCCGTTGGTTTTGATTCGTGCGATCATTTGACGTAGATGTTCTCGCCAATGGAGGGCGGGACCACCGATCGCTGAGAAGGTGCTGGTCTTGTCGAGCACCGAATAGGATGGGCGATGTGCCGGTGTCGGGAAGTCGGCAGTGGCGATCGGCACGATCTTGGCTTGCTGATCCAGCAGCCCAGCGGCAAGCGCTTCCTCCTGAATCGCGACAGCGAAGTCGTACCAGCTCGCCGCGCCACTGTCGGTATAGTGATGGATCCCCTGGACGTTGGCGGCAGCGAGCCGCCAGAGCGCATCGGCCAACGCTGGCGCATAAGTGGGAGTGCCGATTTGGTCGGCAACGACGCGGACTTCAGGGCGCTCTGCCATCAGGCGGAGCATGGTACGGACAAAATTGCCCCCAACCGGCGCGTAGACCCAGGCGGTTCGAACGATGATCGCTTCATCGCCGGCTAATTGCTCGCCGACCAGCTTCGTGCGGCCATAGGCACTGAGCGGATTGGTCGGAGCATCGGGGCGGTAGGGCGTTCCCGATGCCCCATCGAATACGAAATCGGTGGAAACATGCACGAATTGCGCGCCGACCTGATGAGCGGCTTGCGCAAGTGTTCCGACGGCTGTGCCGTTGATCGCCAAGGCTGTGACTTCGTCCTGCTCTGCTCTGTCCACGGCCGTGTAGGCCGCCGCATTGAACAATATATTCGGCCGAACGCGCTCGACCCAGTCCGTAACTGCTTGGGGCTGGGTAATGTCGAGTTGGTCAACATCGGCACACACAAGTTCGACGCCTTGAGGAGCCTGTGCTTGCAGGGCGTGGCCGAGTTGGCCGTTGCTGCCAACAATGAGGGCCTTCATGCGAAAGCCTCGATCTGGGCCAAGGGCTGTCCCTGCTGGTCTTTGCCGGACAGTTGCGGGGTTAAGCCGTTCAATGGCCATTCAATGCCGATGGCAGGGTCATTCCAGAGTAGCGAATGCTCCGCGCTCGGATCATAGCGGCCGGTGCATTTATACAGGAAGTCGGTATCGTCTTCCAGGCTGACAAATCCGTGAGCAAAGCCTGGAGGAACCCAGAACATGCGCTTGTTCGTGGCCGATAATTCGACGCCAACCCATTTGCCAAAGGTTGGACTCGATCGGCGAATATCGACGGCGACGTCCCACACGCTGCCGCGCACGACGCGGACAAGCTTGCCCTGGGGATTGGGATTTTGAAAATGGAGGCCGCGCAATACGCCACGCGCAGAGCGGCTGTGATTGTCTTGCACGAATTTCAGGTCAAGGCCCGCTGCGGCAAAGCCGTCAGCATTCCAGCTTTCCATGAAAAAGCCGCGATCATCACCAAAGACGCGCGGTTCGATAATGAGGAGGCCGGGTATCGCGGTCTCGATGATGTTCACTTGATGGCTCCCTTGCCTTGCAGCAGACCCATGAGATAATTGCCATAACCGCTCTTTCGCAGGGGTGTGGCGAGCTGTTCCAAGGTGGCATCGTCGATGAAGCCTTGGCGCCAGGCAATTTCTTCCGGACAGCAGATTTTCAGGCCCTGCCGCTCCTCGGTCACACGTACATATAGCGCAGCGTCCAGCAGAGAGCCGTGGGTGCCGGTATCGAGCCAGGCATAGCCGCGGCCCATGATCTCGACCGACAGCGAGCCTTCCTCAAGATAGAGGCGATTGAGATCTGTGATTTCCAGCTCGCCCCGGGGTGATGGCCGAAGGGCGCGGGCAAAGTCGACCGCCCGGCCGTCATAGAAATAGAGGCCCGTGACGGCATAGTTCGACTTGGGATCTGCCGGCTTTTCTTCAATGCTGTCGGCGCGACCATCGGCATCAAACGACACTACGCCATAGGCGGTTGGATCGCTGACATAATAACCGAACACCGTCGCGCCATGGTCGCGGGTACCGGCGCTGGACAACAGATCGACCAGGCCATGGCCGTAGAAGATATTGTCGCCAAGGACGAGCGTGGAGGGATTGCTGCCGACGAAATCGGCGCCGATATGATAGGCCTGGGCCAGCCCTGCGGGCTCGGGCTGAACCGCGTAGGAGAGGGATATGCCCAAGTCCCGGCCATCGCCCAGCAAGGTCTGGAATGCGGATGCGTCATTGGGGGTGGTGATAATAAGTATATCCCGGATACCCGATAGCATCAGGGTAGACAATGGATAGTATATCATCGGCTTGTCATAGACCGGCATCAATTGTTTGGAGACGCCCTTCGTCAAGGGGTATAGGCGTGTTCCGGAGCCCCCTGCCAATATTATCCCTTTACGCACGCGATTCCCCTATAGCCGATCTGTGGGGGGTAGGTCGTTGGCGGGGGAAAGGCAATGGTCCTCGGTGGGGGCTTGGACCAAAATGGCATAGCTGCTTCCCGCACCGTCGATTGCGCGTGGTATCCATGATGCCATGGTCTCCGTGAAACTGGATTCCAGAGCAATTACAATGCCATTTTTGCTGAGCTTTACCGCCAGATGCTGCAACAGCAGCGTTCTGGCTGCCGTATCGAGCGCAACAAAATTGGCTGATGGCTCGATTATGATGAGGTCGAAATGCCGGTCCGCGACCATCGTCATGCCTTCATCGATCAAGACATGCCAGGGACCACGCCCGAAGCCCGCGGACAGATAGGCGATGTCCTTGTTGGCGAAGATTTCCGACGCGCCTTGCGGTGTCGGGCAGATGTGAAGCGCCGTCAGGCTGCGGGTGACGCCGACATCACGCAAATGCGCAACCCCGCGATGGACCGCTTCGGCCAGAGGGGAGGGCGCCTCATACTGCTGAATGTCGGGCTCATGGCAGAGCGATTTCCGGATCGAGACGATGCTGTTGGCCCAGTCCCAGATCTGCGCGGCCCGCGCATCGAAGCTGTAATTGGGGCCTATATTTTCCCACAGGGCCTGGGCGCGGCCGAGCAGTTCAGGATAGCCGAGCACATAGTCCTGCATGGCGCTTTGAAAACTGGCGACGTCAGAGGCGTAGAGCAGTCCATCGCCACATATCTGTCGCAGTTCTGGGAACTCATCGGTCAGAACGGGCGTGCCACATGCCAGGCAATCGAAGATGCGATTATTGATATAGCCGAAATGGGCCATATCGCTCCAATGGTCGTTGAGCGTCAGGCGGGTTCGCCGGTAAAAGTCGGGTAGCTGCTCATTTTCGACATATTGGGCCTGTACCAGATGTTCGAGGCCAAGCGCATGCCAATGTCGCCCGATCAGTTGGACAGGCGTTCCCGCGCCGATCGCCCAGTTCAGAATGTCTCTCCTGATGCCGCGACTGTTCGCGACGAAGGAAATGTCGCGTCGCAAATGGTCGGACCCATCGGTAAAGAATATGCTCGTATCGGTGCATTGACGCGCTATGTCGACCGTCAATCCGCCGACGTTGGTTATCGACTTATAATGAGTTTCTGATGCGACATATACCATGTCGAATTTGGAAATTTCGCTGAATTTGATCGTGCCGGGGTGGCTGATGATCCATATGAGAGACAGTCTGTTGGGCGATGGCTCATGGCTTCGCTTGCCACGAAGAACGATGACGAGATCCTCATCATCGTCCGTTTCCCATTCAGGCCAGAAATGCTGCACGACCTTGGCGCCGAGCTTCTCAAGCGCATTGGCCAGGGCAACGCCGAAATGATAATCCCCCCATTTTTGAAGGTCCGGCCCCAAAGGTGCAGGATTTTTGATCGCAATCTTCATGTGCGCTGCTCAGAGAGCAGCCGTTTCCGAAATTCGCTGAAGATCTGCGCAAAATGTTCGGCGACCGGATAGACGCGATCCGGCTCTAGGGTCGCCGCGCCTAGCGCGAAGGCGGGAAAGACGGAGGCATAGGAAAATTCGCGTTCGAAGAATTTGCGCGCACGCTGGCGACGAGCGGCGGTCTGTTCAGGCTGGTCAAAGACCCGTCTTATGGTGCTGATCAGCCGCTTCTGATCACCATAGGGGACCGTCAGCAACAGGCCACGGTCGGCAAAGTCTGCCATGTCGCTGGTCGGTGATGCAATGATAGCCGGCCCCATCGCGAAGGCGTCCGACATCTTATAAGGACTTTGATAATGGCCGGCGGGAACATCAGGATCCTGCCACAGGATCACGAGGTCGGATGCGTGATTGATCGCAGCCATGCGTTCTGGAGGCTGGGGGGGGAGGAGGACGATGTTATCCTTCATCTCCTTGCTCAGGGTCGCCAAATCGGGCGTTTCGCGACTTCCCACGACCAGCAGTTTGTAACGGGGATCGGCAAGAGCGGTCAGCAGATTGACCAGTTCAAAGATGCCCTTGTGTCGACGGACAAGGCCGCCGAACAGGATCACCCGATCCTCGGCCGTGAAGCCCAGTTCTTGGCGTGTGATGTCGCGGTCGAACATGCCGGGAGCGTACAGCGCGGGATCCTTGACGTTACGCATATACAGGCAGCGTCGGTCATAGTGGAGGTTGAGGTTGATATTATGGGTAAAGACGGTCGGAATGCCGGCAACTAGGGGGTCCAGTATCTCCGACCAAATCTGTTCATGAGGGATCTTGGCCTTGCCTAGGTCGGTCAGGATATCGGTCAACTGCCGGGTAACATGAGTGTCGCTGGCTTTGGCCTGGGATACGACGGTTTCGAGATCGTTGCATTCCAGCATGAGGGGCTTGCCGGTATGATAATTGGCGAGCAGGCCCAGGCCGAACGAGGTAAGGCGCGGCTTGACTGCATAGATGACATCGCCGGTGATCGCCTCGATTCCTTGGGCGAAATTGTTGAAAAAATCAGGAAATGTGTCGCCTTCGAAATATTTGCATTCAAAGCTGGGCTCTCGGTCGGCCAGTGGCTGGAACGCCTTTTCGAAAAAGCGGTAGGAGATCAGCTCGACCTCAACATGTTTGCTGAGCGCTTCCGCTACGCAATAGGCCTTGGCAAAATGGTTGCGGCTCATGTCCCAGGAAAGAATGGAGACTTTCCTGATCCAGGATGGAAGGGTCGCGGGCAGCCCATCTGTGTAATAGGAGGCGATTTTGTCGGCCACAATCCTGGGAGAGGCGACATCGTCCTTCTGAGTCCGGGTGATCTGCTCGGCCTTGGCAATCCGCTGGTACAGGTTGAGGCTGTATGGAATCAGCCGCGGTTCGCGTAGCCAGCAATAGCGCGCAATCAGATCATAATCTTGCCGGCGCTTCAAACGCTCGTCGAACCCGCCCAGAACATCATAGAGGGTTCGCCTGTGCATGAAGGAATTGAGGTCGACAAAGGGCATCGCCACCTGGTCTTCCAGATGAAAGCGGGAAATGTCCGATTTTCGAATGCGGATTGAATTCGCCTTGATATCCAGATCGAAATAGGAGGCATAGGCGGACTGGTGGCCCGGCCAGTGGGCGAACGTCTCCAGCATCAGTTCCAGATAGCGAGGGTGCCACACATTGTCGGAATCGAGATAGGCAATGATTTCGCCGCGCGCGAGCCGTAGGCAGGCATTTCGTGCTGCCGCTGCGCCTGATCGTTCCGAATGGCGCACAATCTCGATCCGCGGATCTTCGAACCGTTGTGCTGCCGCTACAGTGCCATCCGCGCTGGCATCATCGCAGATGATCAGTTGCCAATTTCGATAGCTCTGGGCGAGGACCGACCGAATGGCGTCGACAATCAGATGCTGTCGATTATGGGCAGGCATGACGATGGAGACGAGCGGGCCGCTCTTGGGCCTCTGGCCCTGCCGTTCGCGATCCACGCGCCGCAGAGTGTTGAGTATCTCGATGAAGCAATCGAGCCGGGTTGTTCCGCGTGCGCCCAGCCGAAGCCGCTCATAATAAGGTGTGGCGGGATATAGGCCGCAAAATTTGTCCAGTTCCGCCATTGTCGCATTGAACAGCGAATTTTCTTCCGGCGATCGCGGCAGGCGAGGGAACAGCGCTGCTTTTGCGTCGATCTGGGGAATGAGCGATTGCTTCCTGTCCAACTCGCCATTGCTGCGGGTTGATGCGGGTATCGACTGGGATGACTGCCCGGCTCTCCCGATATGTGCTGCCTGGATATCGGCCTGGAACTGAAAAGGAGTCAGGAAACGGGCATCGCCTTCATTGATCCAGAATTCGACCTGATGGGGGGTGCCCGTGAGAAACTGATTGGGGATCGGGATGGTGAAGCCAAAACGGCCATCGCCGATGCCGGCCTCCTCCAGATCGCGCCGATGTTCCTGCGCCAGCGAAAATCCAATGCATTCGCCATCGATCAGCGCCATGATTTCGACAGGATAAACCCCACTGTCCTGCGCCCATCCTACGAGATTATTCTGCTGAACCCCATCAAAGCTGCCGCGCAATGTTTCAGTCATATTTTCTGCCGTTTTCAAATCATTTGTTCGCTTGTGCAACGGCATCAAGCATGTTGTTGCTCGGGTGTGTCCGTCATGCGCGATATCGCGAAACTACATTCGCCTGAAGAGGCGCCTTCGCTTTCTGCTGAATGTTGCGGCGCAGTGCAATAGCGATCATGTTATGATGCGCCGCTACGGTATGCGGTAGCGGGGGGCGGCGATTGGGCGCTGAAGCGGAGGAAGTCGTAACCATTGCCAAGTGGGGAAACTACCACCATCATCAGGAAATCTCCTCATTTATTTCGGGAATTGGGCGCTTCACGTCGGATGCCAATGACCGTATAGCTGAGCCGCCGATACTCTCTTGTTTCTTTTCCTTTTCTGGGAAGACGGATGGAAGGACCTATGACCGCTAAGCAACAGCGCCACACTGCCGCCCGGCTTCATCACACGGCTGAACATTCCCATTATGAGCCTGGTAACGATATCTTCCTGCACGAGGGGAGTGCGCCGCCCATGCTGCAGGCGGAACTACCCGTTCCTCTGACCAGCCGCGCTATATTCTGGCAGCCGCGCCACGATGGTGGAGAGGGCAGCATGCTCCATCTGCCGTTCCTCTTCTGGCTGATCGAGGATAGTCGGCCGGTGCGGATCGTTCAAATCGGCCTTGCCGAGCCCGTTCGGTTTCTGTCGCTTTGCCAGGCTGTCGACAAGCTCGGCCTTGAAGCGCTTTGTATGGGCATCGTTGGAGAGGGGCAGAGTTGGGCGGGCAAGCCGGCTGAACAGCAGGCGACGCTATACGGCGATTTTTCGTTCGTCACCACCGAGGATGTCGCGCGCGCAACGCGGCATGCTCATGAGCAGCAAGTCGATTTGCTCGTGGTCGATATGTCGCTGACCGATGAATTGATGGCGGCGGTGCGGACGCACTGGGCGCCGCTTTTGTCGGACCGTGCGATCATCGTGATTCATGATCCCGAGAACAATTCTGCAGGTGTGGAAGCGCGGCAATATTTCGATGGTCTCGTTCAGGATCGACCCTCGATTGCCTTTTCTCAGAGCGGTCCTGGCCTGCAGATAATCTTGCATGGGCGTAGCCAGTCCGAACGTCTGTTAAAGTTGGCGAATCTCAAACTCGGTATGCCAGGCTATCTGTTGGCGCGTCAGGTTTTCTCCCGCCTGGGGCAGGGGCTGGAAAATGCCCAGACGGCTCGCCGGGCCGATGATTCCGTCAAGCGCGCGAAGAAGGCCGCTGACGCTGTTCAGCAGAAACTGGCCGAACTCGAAGTGGCACTGGCGCGCGAGGCAAAGGATAAAGCTGCAGCGCGCGCGGCGGAACAGGAACAGGTCGCGTTGGTCGCCGAACTGCAAGCGGCTCTGTTCGATCTGGAGAAAAAGGCGCGCGACGACGAACATGTGAGCGCGTGTGAGGGGGAGGCCGCTGGTGAAACGTTGCGTGAGGAGCTTGCTGAGGCGCAGGCCCTGACACGAGCGCAAGGCGCCGAGTTGGAGGCGGCGAGAGCAGCAAGGCTTGCGAATGCGCAGAAGCGCGAAAAGCTGGAAAAGCTGCTGAAGGTGGCGGAGGAAGAAAAGGCTGCGCTCGTCGCCGAACGGGACAGTGCGCGCGCCGATCAGAAGAAGGCTGAAGACGCGTTGCTGGTCCAGGCCGAGGAACAGGATGAGCGTCGCAAGGAGGCTTATCGCAAGCGAGACGATTTGGCCCGGAAGTTGGAATCGGCCCAGCAGAAAATGGATGCGTTTTCATCGCAGCGCGACGCACAGGGCGCGCAGATTCAGGCGCTGGAAAAGGGCAATGCGGAATTGTCCGCTAAGCTGAAAGCCCTTGTAGTCCAGGCAGACGAGCAGGCCAGTCGCCGAAAAGATGCCCATCGCAAGCGGGATGAGGCGCTCCATGCTCTGGATATCGCGCGCCAGGAAAATGGCGGCTTGAAGGAGCAAATCGGCAAGCTTGAAGCGCAAGTCCGGCAATCCCAGGCCAAGCGTTTGGCGATCTGGCAGGATTTTGAAACGCTGAATGCCGCGTATGATGTGCTTCAAAAAAAGACGTATCAGGCGGAATTTTCATCTAATGGCGATGATGTATCATCTGCGTGATCATGAAATATGTTTGATCCGTAATGAAAAAGGCCGGATTGCCGGTTTTATTTCCCGTTTTGGAAGCTGAAGCAAATTTGCTGAAGCCAGATGATTTTGGATTTGTGCGATATGCAGCCCACTTCTTCGACAGAATTGCGTTCTACAATGATCGATCATGTCGTGGCGGAAAGTAGTGCGCTTCAGGAGCCCATAGCCTATGGTTTGTGCTGGGAGCCGCGCTGGCTCGACCGGTCGCCTTGCCTGGGGCACGTGCCATTTCTTGCCTGGTTCGCCCATGTCACCGATCCCCGATTGGTCGTTGGTCTAGGGGTTGGGCGCGGGACCGCCTATTTTGCGATGTGTCAGGCGCTCCGGTCGAGCGAGGGAAGCGAATTTTACGGCATCGATCAATGGCCGGCGGAGGACGGGGCCGCCTTCCCGCGTGTCCCCCAAGCGATCCAAGATCATAACGCCGCTCATTATGGAGAGTTTTCGCGCCTCATCTGTTCTGATCCTGCCAAGGCCGCTGATTTTTTCGATCTGGGCGGCGTCGATATCATGCTGGTCGAACAGCCTTTGTCGACTGTCGTGCTAGAAGCGATCCGTTCGGCCTGGCTTTCGCAAATGTCGGCGCACGGCGTGATTTTTCTGGCTGGCACCGATCGGGTGACGGATCCTGAGGCTTGTGATGTGTTGCAAAGTCTCAAGGATGAGCGGCCCTATATCGAATTTGCGCATGGTGGTGGATTTGTCGCGTTGATGGCGGGATCGCAGCCGCCAGCGCTAGTGCAGAAATTGGCGAGATCCCTAGCCGAGCCGCAGAATGGCCCGGTACTCGAGCAGCAATTTCGCTGCTTGGGTAATGCGCTGGTTCGGCAATTGGCCCAATCCGCTTATCAGGTTGAAGTCGATGGTTTGCGCACGCTTCTCACGCGTGAGGCGGATGAGCGCGAGGCAGAGGGGCGAGGGCGCCAAGCGTTGGAAGAGCAGTTGAAGGCTGAGAGAGAGCAGTCTGCGGCTCTGGTGGACAGGCATCAGGAATTGTCGATCTCTGCAGCCAAATGGGATACCATGTCGGTGGAGCAGTCTGCAAAGCTCGCCGCCTTGACGGATGAATGTGAGCATCTGACGCAGGCGATGGCCGCGACGCAAAATTCTCTCATCGCGCTGGAAGCGCAATATATCTGGGCGAAAGCGCAAGTCGCGGAGCGCGATGAGCGCCTGGGGCTATTGTCGGCTGAACGACAGGCTGCTGTGGACGAGCGGCATGCCCTTCACAGGGATGCTGCCACCTTGAAGGCGGATGCTGAAGCTGCCGCAGGCCATGCGGCGATGCTGCAGGCGAAGCTTGATGAATTGGCGCGCGAAAGGAGCACGCAAGATAAGGCCCTGCAAGAAAGGGATCAGGCCCTGCAACTTGCGCGCGAAGAGTATGATGGTCTGCGCCAGGAGCAGGCCCTGGCAGAGGATGTGGTGGCCCGGGAAGTCGTCCGGATCGAAGATGAATATGCACAGCGTATGGCGCAGGAAATGGTGCGCATGGAAGCGGAGCGACAAGTGCTGTTGGCTGCAGAGGTCAGCCGTCTGGATGCTGCATATGCCGAACAGCTTCTGGAGCAGGCGAGGCAGGCCGGAGTTGCGCATGCGCAGCAACGCGATGAACTGCAGAAGCAATTTGATCTCATGGCTGAAGAGCGTATCGCCTTGCGAGCGGAGTTGTCGAGCAAGGCCATCGAAATGGCTGCACTAAGCACGGCATCGGCCACGGCAGAGGCGAAATGCATAGTGCGGGAACGGGCGTTGTGCACGATGGCGCAGAAACTCGAAGCCGCTGAGCGGCGAGGTGTCGAACTGGAAGCCGACGGGGTGCAGAAGTTGGCCGATCTTGTGGCTTTGACGCAGATTAGCGAGGACTGGCGCCAGAAAGCGAAAGGCTAGGATCGCTCATCATCGACAGCGGGGCAGGGCGGCAGTCTGGCCTCAAGGCGGATGCCAGGAGGCGCAGTGCCACTATTGATGTCCGGAATATGGATTTACGGCCCGCGATGTCCCCTGTCGGAATCCGGGCGGGCCGTTTAAGCATGATATCTTCCGGTTGCGATTATGCGGACGAAGGGGGGAATGATCGCATGCTCCAGCCTCTGCTCAGCCGGTTGTGATCAGGTCGATCATTCGGTCGAATACTTCCGGATTGCCGGCTTCGGCCTTGGGATGGCCATCGACATTTTCGAATAAGATCGTCGTCAGGCGATCAGATTTGAATTCCTGACGTCCATTAATTCCAAGCTTTTCCAAGAATGGCATGTAATGCCGAAAATAATGGCTCTTATCCAACTTGTTTTGAGCGTAAATCAACTTCTTATTCTGGAAGTCGAATTTATCGTGCATCAGATTTATTCTGTCGCCATGGTCGCGTTCGATTTCCTCCCGGCTCAAGCCCGGAAAGCAGGATTCCATGCAGAAATCGACTTTCGACTGGCTGGAGAAGTTGAGGATGTTGATCTGAGGGTTGATGACCACCGCTGTCGCTTGCGTCAGGATCGACGTCAGCCGCAACGCGGCAAAGCCGCCGCCGCTTGATCCATACAAGATAATTTTCGACTCCGGGATACCAGAGCATGTCGCTATATCGCGCGCCATTTCCGCAATGCCCTGCAGCGGATCAAAGTCGGGGGTTCCACAATACCAGGCTAAGCCAAGATCGTCGTTGAGATACAGGGTGGGATCGGAAACGAACAGGCAATGGCCAGGGAAGCGTTCCGCCCACTTCCAGCGTTGAAAGACGGGTGGAGTATAGCGCTGGCGTTCCGCGTCCCCGCAAAAAAGGACGAATAGTCGATCTGCGTTATTTTTTGGCGTGAAGAGTGCTTCCGTTTTGAGTGGAGTATTCATCCAGAAATAAGTAGATTTGTCTGGAGTGTCTCTACCGAATACATATTCCTGACTTGATAGATCATGAATGTCGCCAAGAGAAAGCTTACCATAGCCGGCTTGCATTTTCGACATTATTAGTTTCCTCGCGGTATCGGCATTTTATTATGAACTGGTGCGATTTGAAATTCGTGATTGTTCCAAATTTCAAGCGTTTCCAAAGGATCAGCCGTTCTAGATATCAAGGGGGCTAGATGCGTCAAGCAGGTTGGATGGGGGCGTTTGAGAGGGGGGGGGCGCTTTGGTGGCGGGCAAAGCGAGGTGTTGCCCGCCAGGCATCATCATGTGGATTGCAGGCGCTTCAGGCGTTCTACATGGGTCTCATAGCTGAAATTGTCCTGCACATATTGCTGCGCTTTCCGCACTTGGGCATCGTAAAATGCGGGGTCGCCGTGGAGTGTCCGGGCGAGGTCCATCGCCGTCGCTGGCGTCGCGTAAAGGACGGAATCCTGGAATAGGGGGCGGTAGATTTCCGGGAGGATCACCGGTACCCCGACCGCCATGGCTTCAATGATGACGCGTCCGAAGCTTTCCACCCAATCGGGATGGGCGAAATAGATGTAGACATCGATGTCCGCCAGAAACTCCCTTGGATGAAGAGATCCAAAGGGGTGAACGGTCCAATTTTGTGGAATGTCACCGATTACCGTGGCTGGCGCGCTGGCACCGCCCAAGACATGCACCTCTACATCGTCTGAGGCAGGATAGGCTGCCAGAATATCCTCACGGCGATGTGGCCATTTATGCTCATGATCGCGGGAGTGGCGACCGATGCGCAACTTGTCCTGCGGACTGCGCTGGCGCGGTCCGCGAGACCAGCCCTCGATGTCGATCACGTTAAGCCAATCCTGTTCGGACAGGGTGATATGCGGCAATTCATGGGCGTGATGCGTGTGTAAAGCCTCACGGACCAATGGTCCGATGGGATGCCATTGGGCATCCTTGCCGAAATAATGACGGACATTTTCAGCGCAGGAAGCCAGATCGTAACGAACCTCGCCCAATTCCGAATAGTCGCTCATCGGCGGCTGGTTGACGATGACCTTGATATGCTTCGCGTTGATTTTTGGCAGATACCGCTGCCGGTGCTGGAGAATTGGTGGATAGCGCAGGATCAATAGGTCGCAGGAAGCATTTTCTCCATATCCCAGAACATTCATATGTTCTGAATCGAAGTTGTCGCCCAGAACCGAAAATACGGATCTTTCCGTTTCGAAATCGTAGCGGAACATGTGAAAATGGGCGTGGGATATGCCGAATTTTTCGTGGCACAGCATTTCTTCAATGCTGGACCGGGTGCTTCCGCCCGCCATCCGGAAATCACTGGCAATGATTACGTCGAAATGGCGTTCAGTGCCGACACGCAGCCGGTCCTTACGCATCACATTTGGGGTGGCGAAGAGCTTTTTCTGATTATTGTGATAATTGGGTCGGCTCTCATCAAAATGATAGTGGCGATAGGCTTCATGATAAAGGAAGCGCACGCCGAAATGAAAACCTTCAATGCCGAAATAGGGGCTGCCGACGATGCTCGAATCGGAAATGCGCTGGAACGAGAATGGGCCGTTGAAGAGGCGTTTCACGCAATTCTTGCCGAAGGCCGAGGTCATTCGCTTGATTAATTCCGTATCAGCGCCAAATCGGACGTCGTCCCAATAGCCGCATGCGGCCTGCACCTCTTCGCGACGGAACATGAAGGATGATGTGTTGAGGTTGAGGAGTTTGCCGTCTGCGTTCATGCGCCAGAAGACAAGGTCCTCGGTCGCGCGTGATTGCTGGGTGGTGCAACCCATGACGTCTGGATTGTCCTCCATGAAGCGGACCTGGGTTTCGATCTTGAGCGGATGGGACCAGTCATCGGCATCGTGCAGCGTGACGTAGGTTCCGGTCGCTTCATCCAGGCCGCGGTTCCGTGCGACATAGGCGCCGCCATTTTGTTCCATGCGGATCAGGCGAATGCGGGGGTCCGTTGCCGCGAATTTTTCGGTTACGTCGCACGTGCCCGAACTGGGAGAGCAATCGTCAAGCACAAGTATTTCGAGATTCTGCCAGGATTGTTCTTGGAGAGAACGCAACGCGGTCGGCAGCACGTCTGCGGCTTCATAAGCCGCGACCAGTACCGTCACCTTCGGACCATCAGTGATTTTTTGGGCCGGCTCTGCGGCCGTAAGCCGGTCGTAGAGCGGCTGCCCCTCATCGGGCAGCAAGCCAATGGGCGGTATGGCGAACGACTGAAGTACATGGTTGATCCATGTGATGCGCGCTTCCGGCGTCTCCTGAAAATTGATCCAGGCCAGCATGGCGTCAGGGGACAATTCCCCGACTAACGCTGCCTCTTCATATGTCGTGCTGGCCTCTTCCCGAAGGCCCAGAAAATATTGGCACAACAAGATGGCCGTCACCATTCGGCGGCGATGGTCGAGAGAAGTCGTACTGGCGTGGGATTGCTGTGCGTAATGCAGAGCGGTGGCATAGCCCTCAGAGGTTTTTGATCGCATATGCCAAAGGACCAATTCGCGGGCTGCGAGGGTGCGAACTTCTTCGTCAGGGCTATTGGCGAGAATCTTCTGCAGATCATCCAGGGCCTTGTCGGTGAAGCCAAGGGAGAGAAGCTTGTCCTTGGTTCGCTTCATGTCACGCAAGGCGAAATCCTTGGGCGCCTTGGTCTTGTAGCCATGTTTCTGGCCATGCTCGACATAGTGTAGCAGAGGGTTGAGGCCGCTTGCCCGGACCTCGGGGTACTGATCCAGATAGAATTGCGTATCGAAGCTCTTGCCGGGATTACGGCCCATGGCCGCGCCGTACAGGAGATAGTGCAGGCTGGGGTCAATCCCTGCCCGCGCAGCATCTTCATAAGTGTCGAGATACCATTTGCTGTGGACGTTCTTGGAGGCTCGGATAAGCTTTGCCTGTCGCTCCAGTTCCTTGGGCGCGCTTTTTACGCCCTTGGCGGTTCCCCTCTTTTTCGCTTTGGTTTCTGCGACCTGCGGCAGTTGGGTGTCTTCCGCCTCTATTTCCACCATCTCGACTTCCAGTCCTGGCGCGGCTCCGATCTCCACCTCTCCGCGCTTTACCAGTGCGCCATTCTCGAACCGTACTTCCATGCGATGCAGGCCGCCACGACGAAACTTCTGGGGGATGGGAATGGCGAAAGCGTGCTTACCATCGCCGATTCCGGCAGCTCTGAGGTCTTTGCGGAAAAGGGACGCGGCTACCTTCACAAGCAGAGTGTCGCCCTGCGTGAGCAAAATATGGAGATGGTCATCCGGAGCGGACGGATTCCATGCCCATCCAAAAATCTTGCCTTTTCTGATGTAATTTACGTCGCCCCGATAATTATGCATTGGCTCGACAGCCGAGGGAGAGGAAGTATCAACACCGTCTATCGTATCCGCCTGCATCATAGTTCCTCGAAATCTCTATAATGTATAAATGACCAGTCACTATACTTGGTCGAACCAATTTGATCGGAAGCGCAGGCGTGGCTTGCGCGCGATCCGATAACGATGGCAGCCCGGTTCGATATTCTGCATGGGGATAGCCCCTGATTGTTCCCCAGCATAGTCACGACAAATGCCGTGCCCTGAAATTCATGTTGCAGTGCATGATTTTGTCAGAGATTGGGGGAACTGTCAAAATGATGTGGAGAGTAATGTCGATGTTCCTCCACGGTAAATGACCGTGGCGCGCATGTGGCGGCCGGGGTGTGGCGGTGACGATTTGGTGGCATCGTCGCTCTGGCGGTTGCTGAGGACGCTGCAAACAAGGTGCTGCTCTTCGACCTCATGTGCAGTGGCGTGAACTCTCGCGGCCTTGCCGTGTTCGTCATGCCGGGTCATCGTCGCGACATAAGGAAGATGGTCAGTTGTCAGGCAATCGATAGGCTTGCGCATTGACGCCATGGAGCGAGACCTGAAAAAACTGCTGGATGAGAAGGCCCATGTCCTGGGTTCGTACCTGGTCTGGCTGAACGTGAAATTCGGCCATGCGATCATGAAAGGCGACCGGTTTGATTGCCTGTTCCACAAGATGATATTTGGGACGATTTACATAATCGTCGAAGAGAATGACCAGCGGGCGCCGAGTCCGCAGCATGGCCGTGGCAAGGCAGGCGGTGCGAAAGCGTCCATCGATCAGAATGACATCGGGATGTCGGAAAAAAGGACGTTCCCAGATGTCGTTGGGATAGCGATGATAGTCGCGCCAAAGTGTGGTATCAATGGGACGCCCCCAGTCTCCCGTTGGGCCGATATCGACATGATGTATGATGGTACGCGAAGGCGGGTGTGCTTGCCCCAGTTTCTGCCGCAAGGCGCGGGCCCACTCAGCGTCGCTTTCGACACTCATGATAAATTTGCCCGGCATGGCCGCGGCAAGTTCCGTTGACCCTCCGGAGCCATATTCAAGAATGATCTCGGCCTGCTCATAGGCTTGGATCAGTCGAGCCAGTGCGGCTTCTGGCATATGTGGTTGAGAAGAACTCGTCATGTGCGATGGCCGTCGAAGATGGAACCCGTTTCTCGTTTTTTCGACCATAAGAGGTCGTTGCAGGGACGTGAAGATGATTTCCGCTCGCGACGGACAAAATGATTAAGCTTTACATTCGCTTGATCCCCGATCCGCAGGATGTGTCGGCAAGCCGTGTCAGGCAAGTGGTTCAGCAATTCGTGGCCTTGCGAAACGCTATGACGCTACCGCCCAGTCGATCGATCTCAACATCCCGGCTGTTGGGGGGCAAGGTTTGCTTGTCGAGTAGGTCGAACCAACCTTGATGTTGATAGGGGAGCTGCTTGACCTTGGCCTGCTGGGTCAGGGATGTCTTGCCGGCCCGTAGATCACGTAGAAGCGCCAGAAAACGATCCATAGATTGCCTTCGGGAGGCGTTGAAGGGGCGGTTGTAGCAGCGGGCAATCCGGTCGAAGGCCATCAGTGGCTGCGCTGCGAAAAAATGATAGTTGGTGGCCCGCTCTCTTCGGGCCAATTCGGTGGGGGCAATCCCGCTCGGCTGGATGTTGCTCAGGAAATTGTTAACCCGGCTCAGTGACCAGTTCCAGAGGGGTGTGTCTTTCGTTATCGCGGCTACCGTACCTGTTCCCAAGGCAGCCCAGAGGGTCATGTTAGTCGCATCGGTTTTTCGAGCAAAGCGCTGCTCATCCTTTACGATAAGAGCGACCCGGTGCAGCCAAGTGCGGGTGTCGTTCGGCAATGGGGTGCCGCTATGTTCGAGTTTGAAGCTGATCACGGAAAGGCCGGCAAGCGCCCAAAGGCGTTCAAATCGCCCTTGGTCAGACGTCGCAGGGCCAAGTAGCGCGCCTTGAGCTGCCCATGCGGCCAGTGCGCTCTTGAGGCAGGACGCCGCAGTCTTGTCCCCGGTCAGGGCTTGATCACTCAGCCTGGTTGCCTGATCACTAAAAAGGCGCAAGTTCTTGAGCGTTTCGTCATTCTGCTTCACTGCAGCGGTGTCGATGACCTGTTCGGGCCATCGGGCGGCGACATAGCGTGCATGGATGCCCTGAAGCGATGTTTGTGCAGGCGGGGTGACCGGGCAAGCCTGCCGGGCGAGCGCGTTTTGCGGCAGCAGCACTCCGCTCGCAATGGCGAGGGTCGCTTGTATGTAAACGCGCCTCGGCAGTTTGTTCAATATTGGAAGATAATCGACTTTCATATTTGATTGCCCGATCTTGAGCGCCCGTGCGTCGAGCGTAATATCCTTGAAGCTCCATAACATCGTCCCACCAGGATCGTTCCCTGCTCGTTCCCGATCAATGCTGGCTTTCGACCCCATCGATAATCCCATATTGGGATGGCCGCGCTCGGATCTGTGCTCGACAGGCGATTGGCAGGCCGACATGCTGGTTAATGACAGATTTTCTCTTAAAGGCGCGCTCATATAGGGTTATGGATATGTCCGAATAAGACTTCATGTCTTATATTGGAAATATTATCGGTCATCTTGCCGCACATGCATCGCAATATTCAAGAAACACGCCTGAAAAACAGATTTGCCATATTAAGCGAATGTAAAACTTTGGGCATGCGATCGTGCCTGGCAGGAAGCTGCGATGGTCGGATTGATCGGTGATGATGGGATGGGTGGTTTGAGTGAATTTTGTACCGCAATTCCCTGGGGTTTGACTATCTTGCCTATTGACGGAAGGAGGGCGGAAGGTTCGCGCAAAAAATATATCTTTCGGTATAAATACCTAATCAGGCTTTGCAATTACTGGTGAAAATTGAATAAACTCCATTGGTGCAGGCTGACGCAACAGGGGTGATCTCGTGTCAAATGGTTCGGACAAGCTAGTCATCGCGAGCAAGGCGCCCCTCCTGGCGCGTGTCGATGCTTCCATTTATCGCCATGCGCCTGATGGAGCGCGGCTTTACGATCGGGGTGCTGGTCTGAATGGTGACCAAGGACGATTTTTGGCGCTTGAGCAGGAAGTGGCTGACGTCCGCAATATGCTTTCGGTAAAGGAGGCGGAGATTGCGCGCCTTCAGGTGCAGGTGCAGCAATATGAACGCAGTCTTGCGGACCGCGATGCACGTCTTGCCATTGCGCAGGACGTGCAGGCCGCATCGGACCGCAGGCTCGGGCAGCATGCTGAGCAGGTGCGCATGTTGACCGCAAGCCAGGAGATGCTGCTGCAGAATCGCCATGCCTTGGACGAAGCGAAGGATGGAGTTGAAAGGGAATTGCGCGGCGCGCGCCAGGAGTTGGAGAAGGCCGCTAACGACATCGCGTGGATTGGTGGAGAAAAAGACGGTCTGAGGCGTGATTTGGCAGCCCGGGAAGCTGGGCTTGATCAGCTGGAAGCGGAGCGACAGGCTCTGGCGGCAGCCAAGCGGGAGGCTGACGCCAATGTCGATGTGTTGACGGTCGAACTGACCCATTTGCGCGATGAGGCTTCGAAATCGTGGGAGGTTGTTGATCGACTATACCATGTTGGGGATGTCCAAGGTGATTTGCCTGCGCGTGGGCAGGGCTTGGCGGACGCGATCCTGCAGGCGAAGCTTGTTTTGGAAGGGCGCTTGCGGGAGGCGCATGTCTCGGTCGCGGAGCGAGAAGCGCGGATAGCGCTGCTGACCCAGGATATTGATGCGAAGGCGGAGCAGTTTGCGTCACAAAATGTGCGTCTGGTCGCCGCCAAGGCGAAGCAGGCGCTGTTGGGGCAGGAGCGGGACGTCCTGCAGGAGGAATTGGAGAATGTCCGTAAGGAACTGTCGGGCATTCGGGACCGTCTCAATGAGCGAGACGATGAGGTCCGTCATTTTGGGGAATTCGCACAGTCGAAGGCAGACGAACTGGCCAAGCGCGAAGAGGAATTGACGGCAGCCCACCTGGAAGTGTCCCTGATGCGGCGGCAGATGAAAGAGGATAGCGACCGATTGGAGGCGCGTCAGGTGCTTTTGGGTGGCCAGGTCACCAGGCAGAATGCCGAGTTGGGCCAGTTGCAACTGAACATCCTTCAAATGCAGCAGTTGATTGCGGATGGTGAGCGGGCGCTGCGGGATGCTGAGGCCGGCGAACAGGAGGCCCAGGCTGAGGTCGCAGCACGCAACGCTGAACTCACGGTGATCAAGGGGCAATTGGGGCAAACGCAGAGCGCCCTCGCTCAGCGGCAACTTGAAACCGAGGAAACGGCCGAGGCGCTTCGTCGGGTGTTGGCGGATCGGGATGAACTAATCCAGCGTGAGCGGGATAATGAGTTCGCATTGAATGCGCATGTCGACAAGATTGCGCTCCTTGAGGAAACATTGGTCGGAGCGCGAGGCAATGTCGATCGCCTTCGGGCGAGCCGAGAGGAGCTCGCCGGCAGGATAGAAGGGGTGTATGACGAGTTTTCGCGGCTTGTCGAATTGCTCCTCGGCAGAGGTGTTCCTGCCTTCTTGCCACGATCGTTGCGTTTGCGGCGTCAGGCCATGTTGCTAGGGCAGATCGGGCTTTTTGATCGCGACTGGTATCTCAGCAGCAACATGGATGTGTTGGAAAGTGGGTTGGACCCGCAGACTCATTTCCTGGAATATGGATTGCGGGAGGGGCGTTCACCGAATCAGCAGATTGACGATCTGCGACGCAGTCGAATTGGTTGGGCCGTCGAGGGGGCGGTTTAATTGTACGAAATAAATATGCTCAGCCAGTAGAGCGAGTAATCTGGGGGTCGCAATGTTGAATTTGGAAGAGGTTGCAAGAGAAGTAAACGATTCTGGAATATTTGATGAGGCTTGGTACACGAGCACATATCAGGATGTCGCAATTGTCGGGTTGCCGCCTCTTTATCATTTTGTTCAATTCGGATTGATGTTGAAGAGGGATCCCGGTCCTGATTTTGATACGCAATATTATCTTGAGAATAATGCTGATGTGGCCGCTGCGGGTGCCGACCCGGTAATTCATTATATTCGACATGGTAAAGCCGAAGGGCGTCGAGCAAGAATTTGATTTTTTTGGGGAACTTTTCTTCCGGCGGATCATTGCCTTGTCGAATTTTCAGAGGGTGAAATGTCGGGGGACCAGGAACGGCTTGCCGAGGAAATCGCGGAGTCGGGCCTGTTCGACGAAGCGTGGTATGTCAGCGTATATGGCGACAGCGCTCTCGTCGGATTGTCTCCGCTTGAGCATTTTGTTCGTTTCGGATTGATGTTGAGGCGGGATCCTGGCCCTGCTTTCGACACGCGGTTTTATCTGGAAGAAAATGGCGATATCGGCGAGGCCGATATAGATCCTCTCCTTCATTATATTCGCTTTGGTCAAGCGGAGGGCCGTGCCGCAACCAGAAGTGCCCTTGCATATCTGGGAGATCCGCTTTCTTTCAGTGATAATGAGATGTCGGGACCATACCGCTATAAAGGGGGGCGTAGTGCGGATCCGGATAAGTTGACCATACTCCTGTGCGCACATAGCTCTGGAACGGAATTGTTCGGAAGTGAGCGCAGTTTGATCGATGTTTTGTTAGCTCTTTCCGATCTTGATTTTAATATAGTTGTTACATTACCGAGTGACGAAAATAACGAGTATATCGAATATATCCTGTCCGTCGTCAGAACATTCGGCACAACTCGCGGCGTAGATTAGCGGAGTGCGGACCTCGTCAGGGGGTTGATGTTAGGCGGCGAACTTGCGGTGCTGCAAGCGCCGATGTTCGATGGTCTGTCGCTTGATCCTTTCGCGCAGTTTGATGATTGCCGGAGCCCTGCCGA